>JAUXGA010000004.1 GCA_030622545.1 bacterium
AATCTTGAATCCATCGTGACGCCAGCGCAGGTGTTGGTGCAGGGGCATGATGATTTCGAGAAGTATGGAGCTGATGAAACGGAAGATTTGGTTTTTCTTCCGGATGTCGTCGTGCGGCCTGAAACAATCGAACAGATTTCGGAGATTCTAAAGCTCTGTTATAAGGAAAAGATTCCTGTCACACCGCGAGGAGGAGGCACGGGATTGTCCGGCGGTGCTCTGCCGGTGCATGGAGGAGTCGTCCTTTCGCTGGAACGGATGAACAAGATTCTGGAGATTGACAAAGAGAACCACTTCGCGCGATTGCAGCCCGGTGTCATCACCGAAACCTTTCAAGATATGGTCGAAGCCGAAGGACTTTTTTATCCACCTGATCCGGCCAGTCGCGGTTCGTGTACCATCGGGGGCAACCTCGCTGAAGGAGCCGGAGGGCCGCGGGCTTTGAAGTATGGCGTAACGAAGGATTACGTCTATGGCGTCGAAGCGGTGTTGCCGCAAGGAGACATCGTTCGTTTTGGCGGCAAGCTCCTGAAAGATGTCGTCGGTTACAATATGCTTGGACTCCTCATTGGCTCGGAAGGAACTCTCGCCGTCATTACCGAAGCGACGATGAAACTTATTCCGCTGCCGCGTTATCGAAAGACACTGCTGGTTCCCTTCACTGAGATGTCAGCGGCGGCGCGCACCGTCCCGGCTATTATGCGGCGAGGAATTATTCCCTGCGCGATGGAATTCATGGAGCGCGCGTGTATCAAAGCCATCGAAAATCATCTCGATAAAAAAATACAGCACAGCGATGCGGGCGCACAGCTTCTGATTGAAGTGGATGGCAATGATGAAACGCAGCTCGAACGTGAGATGGAAATCATCGCGGAAGAATGTGATAAGGAAGGCGCGCTAAGTGTCTTGCTCGCCGAAACAACCGCGAAACAAAATGACATCTGGGACATGAGGCGCAGCGCCGGTGAAGCGGTGAAATCGATTTGCCCTTACAAAGAAGAAGATACCGTTGTGCCGCGCAGCAATCTCCCCGCACTCATCGACGGAATTCACAAAATCGCCGACCGCTGGAAGATAGATGTGATTAGCTACGGTCATGCGGGGGACGGCAATATCCATTGCAATATATTGAAGCGAGACCTTGAGGATTCTTACTGGAAAGAAGTGCTCCCGAAAGCGATTGAGGAGATGTTTCAGTTGACGGTTCAACTGGGCGGAACCATCAGCGGAGAGCATGGCATTGGTTATTCTCAGAAACAATTTCTCCCCATTGCTCTCGGAAAAATGGAAATCGATATTTTACGACAAATAAAAAAATGTTTTGATCCATTGAATCTTTTGAATCCCGGAAAGATTTTTACGGATGCGTGAAGATATAATGACGAAATATTGGTGGATATTGCTTTTTCTATGTTCGATTAGCACTAACTTCGCGAACGCTACTATCATAGAAGAAACCAGTTCATTGGAAGGCTTTGTGCTGGGAGAAGCGCCGACATGCGCCTATGACAATTTCGTCAGTCATATTTCCGAAGGAATCGCTCAGGAAGGCTATAACGATTACGGCCCTGAATTCTTGGATCCCCAAACGAACGGATTCGGGAGTTATACTATTATTGAAGAAGGAGAAACGGGCGACTCGATTTTATCTACGTGGCAGCAAATCCTCACATTCTGTATCCAGGAATACTGGAACAGTGCTGATGCATTGTTGTCTTGTTACGATACTCTTTTTCGCTACGAACTTGTACACCTGTTAGACGCACCGTCAGAATATTATATGCTTCGCGAACGATTGGACAGTTCTTTTTTTGACGACAACGTGGACACAATCGCGACAGACGATGTCACCGGCAGCTTTCAGAACGGGTGGGGTCTTTACGTTTTTCGAGTGAACGCTCCTCGCGACAAAATTATCGTCCAGATGCCTCATCCGAACGACGATTTTCTTTCGGACCCGGTAGGTTTGCACCTCTTTACGCAGCTCGGGGCGCGGTTGCTGATGATTTCGGGAGCGGGACGCGAGGTCGCTTGGAGCGAGAATCCTCCCTACAATAATGGGAAATCCTATAGTGATCCGACTCGAAATGAACGTACGGTTTTTCATGTTTGTCACCAAGTTGCTTTCGCGGCGTTGCACGCGAGTCCTGCATTTCCCTGCTTAACGATTCAAATGCACTCCTATGACACGGACGCACATGGGACGCTCCGCGATATTCAAATGTCCGTATTCCGTTATGATGACAAGCCGAATCTGCCTGTGCGCGACCGCGCGGAAAATCAGGATTTGGTTCATTTTTTAGGCGAGTATCCCGTCACTGATTTGCCGATTTTCCCAGGGTTGAGTGTCCGTATCGATGCTTATTTAGGATTGTATTCGAATCCACCTTACGCCTACTATGGGGCCGAGCCGCCGATTACATTGATGAGCACGCAGGATCTCTCTGGCTGGGGAGGGAATAAGCAAGCTTTGGTTTCCCACGCAAATCATGATATCTACGTTGACCCCGAGACGTTTATTCATATTGAACTCGATGAGTTTCCCGATTCACTGCATGAACGTATGGATTGGAGTGAGTTTTTACCGGGTCTCATGCCCGCAACGATGACCACTTTTGAAAAAACGCTTGCCTTTTACGAGCCACTCGTCGACGCAATCGACAGCGCCATAGCCTATAACGAAATGCATCCCGACACTGTGGCGCCCGATTCATCAACGATTGTATTGGCGGGACAAGTCGGTCCCAGAAGTATCGCTCTCAGATGGAGCCCTCAAGCAAAGGATCGGAATTTCGAAAGCTACTGGGTTTACTACGACACAGGAGAAGTCTCGATGTCGTCGCCTTCTGTTTCGCGGGCGCAAAATTCGGAATTGTGGGATTTTGAACTGTTGGAAACGACCATTGAAGACCTCGACGAATCGCTGATTGAGTCTTATATGTTCACGATTGCAGGGAAGGATATTTTTGGGCGAGCAGCTCCACTGACTACACCAAAAAGCGTTTCTCACGTAGATGAAATCGTACTGACGATCGCCGTCATCAATACTGACAGTATCCGACTGAAGTGGCAATCCTTGTCGGGTGATTCTGTTTATACTGTGTATAAAGCGACGGAACCGACAGGGCCGTTCGAGTTCATCGGAGTCACGGATACGATGGAAATGATTGTTGATATCGAAGAGGAATCGAAGTGCTTTTTCCAGGTACGTCGTATTTTGGCAGAGTGATCTTGACAAAGTCCAAAAAATTAGCGATATTTAAAATTGGCAATTTTTCATCATATCGCTGCAGCAGCGCTGTGGGAGAACCGGGACCCGGGAGCAGCCGAATACTATGACAAGGCACTAAATCGAACGATCTGCCCCCGTAGCTCAGATGGATAGAGCAGCGGTTTCCTAAACCGCGTGTCGGACGTTCGAATCGTCTCGGGGGCACGAGACATCTTTCAGTTCACTTCAACCTTCAGGAGTTCAATGGCAACCCAGACTGGTAAAGCAAAGAAACGACTGTCCCGCAAGGAGATGAGAGAGGACAAACTCATCGGGATGGCTCAGAAAGTCGAGCAATTTTATGAGCAAAACCGCAAGCTTGTCATGGCGGTTATGGCCGGAATACTCGTCGTAATTGTGGCGTTTTTCATGGTCCGCGGAAATCAGCAGAAGGTTTTTAAGGAAGCATCTCTAAGTTTATCAATAGCTAAAGTGATGTTTGAAATGAAACGCTTTGATGAGGCGGAATCCCAATTCCAAGCCCTGAAAACAAGATACGGCGGTCGTATTGCCGGTGAAGCGCAATTCTATCTGGCAAAGAGCGCTTTTCTTCAGGATAATATCGAGGAAGCAGAAGCCGGATTTCGGGAATACATCGCTAACTATCATGTTGACAAGTACATAGATATAGCAGCCATCGCGGGGCTCGCTGCCTGTCAGGAATCGCAGGGCAGATTTGAAGAAGCCGCGGAGACCTACCTGTCCATTCCTCGAAAGCACCGAAAACACTACTTTGCTCCTCAAGCCATGTATCAAGCAGCTCAGTGCTATCTTACTGTAAATCAAAATGATAAAGCTCTTCAAACCTATCAGCTTCTCTTAAAGCAATATCCGAACTCAACTTTGAAGGGCACCGTCGCACAACTGGTCTCTAAAATCCAGTAAATCATGTGAAATTCCACTTGCTTTTTTCCGAGAAATTTTGTAATTTATGGAAGAAGTGGGTTTTTACCCACTTTTTTCATTAATTTTTCAGTTTTTCTCTTTGGGTATTATCATCGATAGCTTTTTGGAAAAAGAGCTGTTGCCTCTGCTGGAAGAGGAAGGTGTCGAAGTTCTGGAACTCACGGATAAGGGTCATGCCGGGCGCTCACTTTTTCATATCGTGGTGGACCGACGCGACCAGGAGATTTCCATCGACGATTGCGCTTTCCTTAATCGTAAACTCCAGCGGCATTTGAACAGCCACTCGCTACTGGCGGGAGATTGGCGTTTGGAGGTTACATCCCCTGGCATTGGCTATCCATTAAGCAGGCAGTGGCAATTTCGAAAAAATACAGGCCGTTTGCTTAAAATTACGCTTCCTGATGAAAAGGAGCCGCGTGAGCTCAGCGGCCGGTTGGTGGATACCCAAGAGGAAGGAATAGAACTCGAGACAGCCAAGGGTCGGGAACATATCGCCTATGAAGATGTTCTCAGCGCCTGCGTTCTGCCCGAGATTAGATCGTTTCCGAGGGAGAACAAGAAGAGATGAATGCCCCGATTGTTGAAGCCATTGCGCAGATTATCCGCGAGAAGAAAATCGAGCGCGAGGTTTTCCAGGACATTATTCAGAGTGTGTTCCTGGCGATGATCAAAAAAAAGTACGGCACATCCGATAACTTCGATGTGATTTTCAACCTCGACAAAGGAGATATCGAGATTTTCTGTGAGAGAACCGTCGTCTCCGATGAGGAATTTGAAGATGAGGTGACTCAGATTCCCCTTTCGCGCGCCCAAGAAATCGATGAGGATTTGGAACTGGGAGAGATCTTCGCCGAACAGGTTGACTATAACGCCTTTGGACGACGGTTGGTGACCTCCGCTCGGCAGAATCTGGCGCAGAAAATCAAGGAAATCGAGAAAGAGAATCTGTATCAGGAGTTTTCCGCTCGTATCGGTGAAATCGTTTCCGGTGATATTCGCCAGATTAACCGTCGCGAAATTCGCATCAATGTGGATCGAACGGAAGTAACGCTTCCCAAAGCCGAACAGGTTTATAACGAGAGATACCGACGCGGAGAAACCATCCGAGTCATTATCAAAGAGGTCAACCGGACAACGAAAGAGCCTGAGATTATCGTGTCGCGCGCGGATACGTCCTTTGTCCATCGCCTTTTTGAGCTGGAGGTTCCAGAAATCTATGATAACATCATCGAGATAAAAGATATCGCCCGCGAACCGGGAGACCGGACGAAGATCGCCGTTCTTTCTAATGACAAGCGCATCGATCCCGTCGGAGCGTGCGTCGGGATGAAAGGCGTGCGGATTCAGGCGGTCGTACGGGAATTGAATAATGAAAAGATCGATGTGATTCACTGGCACCCGGATGCGGAGACCTTTATCAAGCGTTCTATGGCTCCTGTCACACCGCTGATGGTGCTGCTTGATGAAGAAAACCAACGAGCGACGGCAATTGTCCCCGATGATATGATTCAATTCGCGATTGGGAAAAAGGGACAGAATATTCGACTGGCTTCGCAACTGACGAGATTCCAGATTGAGCCTATCAAAGAAGCGGAGTATTCGGCGGCGGCGGAGTTGTCGATTGATGAAGTCGATGGATTGTCTCCTGTGATAATTGAACTGTTGAAGGGAGCCGGGCTCGCGACCGCCGATGCGGTGTTGGACGCCGGTCGCGAAAAGCTCATGGAAATCCCCGGAATTGGAGAAGTGCGCGCAGACGAAACGCTAACTCTCCTTGAATCCTATTTCGAAGAGATGGACGAGAACGCGTTGAACGAAGAATCGGATGAAGAGCCTTCTGATGATGATAAAGAGGCGTAAAAAGTGACACCGGTAAAGAAGAGAAAAGTCTTTCAGATTGCTAAAGAGCTGAATGTTGCCAGTCCGGCTATTATCGAATACCTGGAAGGTCTGGGCTTCTCTTTTCTTAAAACGCCGAAGCACATGTCTCCGATTACCGATGAAATGTATGATGAAGCTCTCAAGAAGTATGATCAGCTTCGTTGGCAGCAGCAGCAGGAAGCCGAGCTCCGCGAAACCGAAGATTCGAAACGCCGCGAAGCCGAGAAAGCTCGCACGGAACAGTTGCGGAAAATCCTGGATGAAAGCACGGCTCCCACAATGGAAGCCGCTGAGGAACTTATCCGCGAGGCGGAAGCCTTAAAACAGGAACGGGAAGAGAAAAGGAAAGCGCGCAAAGCGAAGCTTGCCGCTCCCGAAGCTCCGCCGGAACCGGAGAAGGTTGAAGAATTCGAAGCGCCTCTGCCTGCGGAAGTAACGCCTCCGGAAAAAAAGGTAGCCGAGAAACCAGCCGCTCCGCTTGAGCCTATTGAGAAAGGGAAACCCCGGAAGAAACCGGCAGAACCGCCCAAAGTTCCGAAAGTCAAAGAAAAAATCGCTGCCGCTGCTCCGGAAGCGAAGAAGCGGAAGATCCCCAAACCTACGAAGGCGGATCTTGCGCGTTTAGAAAAGCAGCGTAAATTGCTGGCGGCTCAGAAAAAAGAAAAATATAGAACTAAGACATTACAAACGACGGAAGCCCCTGCGCGCCGCCGGAAACGCTCAAAGAGGAAGAAAAAAGTGGATGCGGCGGAAGTCGCTGCAACCATTAAGGCGACAATGGCGGCTATGCAGGAAAAACGGCATCACCGACGCCGCCAGGAGCATACGGCTGATACGGGTGCGATTGAGGATGATTCGATTCTTCGTTTGACAGAATTCGTGACGACACAGGAACTGGCGAATTTAATGGGAGTTCCCGTTTCTGAAGTCATCAAGAAATTTCTTTCGATGGGAAAACTGGTTTCCATCAATCAGAGATTAGATCGCGATACGATTGAACTGATGGCGGATGAATTCGATTTTCAGGCGGAATTCATCAGTGAGATGGAACCTCAGGAAGAAGAGATTCCTGAAGAAGTCGATGCGGGACAACTGGTCGAGAGAGCGCCGGTGGTAACGATTATGGGACACGTCGATCATGGAAAAACCTCTCTGCTGGATTACCTGCGTCGTTCATCGGTGGTGGCGGCAGAAGCGGGAGGGATTACTCAGCACATCGGGGCCTATGAGCTGGACTATAAAGATAAGCAGATTACGTTTCTCGATACTCCCGGCCACGAAGCTTTCACAGCGATGCGAGCTCGCGGCGCTCAAGTGACGGACATCGTTGTGCTCATCATTGCCGGAGATGACCGAGTGCGCCCTCAAACCATCGAGGCGATTGACCACGCGAGAGCAGGTGGTGTTCCGATAGTGGTTGCCATTACGAAAATGGATAAACCGAGCGCAAATGCGGAGACCATTCGCCAGCAATTAGCCGAACAGAATATTCTGGTCGAGGATTGGGGAGGGAAACATCAGGTAGCCGAAATATCTTCGAAGACCGGAGACGGCATCGATAAGTTGCTGGATGAAATCTTGGTTGCAGCGGAAGTGTTGGAGCTGCGCGCGAATCCCAAGAGGCAGGCGCGCGGCGCTGTGGTTGAATCACGACTGGAACAGGGTCGTGGAGTGGTTGCGACAATATTGATTCAAAACGGTACGCTTAAAATCGGGAATAATTTCGTTTGCGGTCAGTACTATGGGAAAGTGCGCGCGATGCTCGATGAGAGCGGCAAACGGTTTCAAACCGCCGAGATTTCGCAGCCGATTCAGGTCGTCGGTTTTTCCGGCGCGCCGCAAGCGGGTGACCTCTTCGTCGTTTTCGACAGTGAACGCGAAACCAAAGAGATTGCGATGCGTCGTCAGCTCCTCCGTCGTGAGCAAACATTCCGTCAAATCGAAATGATGAGTTTGGATCATGTGTCCGATGAGATCCGACGCGGCGCAGCCAAGGAACTCTCACTCATCATCAAAGGCGATGCCGACGGCTCCGTAGAAGCGATTTGCGATTCATTGCAGCAGCTTTCCACTGGCGAAGTCGCCGTAAATATCCTGCACCGCGGTGTGGGAATGATTACGGAATCGGATATCCTTCTGGCTTCGACAACCGGTTCGATTGTGCTCGGATTTCATGTTCATCCAAACATCAAAGCGCGCGAGACGGCCACTCGTGAACGAGTCGATATCCGGGTGTACAAGGTTATCTATGAAATGATTGATGATATCCGCACTACCCTTGAGGGACTTCTCGAACCTGATACCAAGGAAGAAGTGGTGGGCTTGATTGAAGTTCGTGAGGTTTTCAAAATCCCGAAAGTCGGAAATATCGCAGGGTGTTTAATTGTTTCCGGACACATCGAACGCCGTCACACCATTCGCGCTTTGCGGGAAGGCAAGGAACTTTGGAAGGGAGCGGTAGCGTCGCTCAAACGCTTTAAGGATGACGCGCACGAAGTGCGAGCCGGCTCGGAATGCGGCATCAGTCTCGATGGTTTTGATGATATTGAGATTGGCGACAGTTTTGAAGCCATCAACCTTGTCGAAATCAAACGTAAACTCACGACGGATTCATGAGTTGCCTTTTAGGCCTTTTGACGATTGAATTATATTTCCCGGCCAGCCAATCGCTCAAAGAAAAGCGCCGACTACTGAGTTCCTTGAAAGAACGTCTGAAAAAACGATTCAACATTTCTCTGGCTGAAATCGATTTTCAGGATACATGGCAGCGAGCACAGTTAGCCGCCGCTTATGTCTGCAACGACGGGCGGCAGATTGAGAGTACGTTCGCTCATATTTTGGATGTTCTGCGAGCGGATCCGCGCATGGAACTTATATCTCATAAGGTGACGTTTCGGTAAGGAGTGCGAAGGAAGAGAATGGAGAACCGAAGGCTCAAACGGGTGGCAAGGCTTTTGGAGCGCGAGATTTCCGTTCTGCTTGCAGAATTGCAGGATTTGCCCGCTCGGGATTTCATTACCGTAACCGCGGTCGAAGTTTCAAAGGATTTGCGCCACGCAAGAATATTTTACAGCCTTCTAACTGACCGCGAAGAAGATTGGAAGCTTGTGGCAAGAGTGCTCTCCCGGCATAAAAAACAACTGCGGCATGAACTTGCCCAGCGCATTGTCTTGAAATATCACCCTGAAATCCGTTTTATCCCTGACCCGACTATCGCACGCGCCTCCCGTATTGAGGAACTCCTCAAAGAGATTCATGAGAGCGATGATGGAGGAACGACCTGACGATGCAGTTCCGAACGCTTTTTGATTTTTTACACCAGCGCGGTCCGTTGCTGCTGACAACCCACGTTCATCCGGACGGGGATGCCATCTGCTCGCTGCTCGCGTTTGATTCTCTCTGCAAGAGGCTGAATCGAGAAGCGGTTCCGGTAATTATGGATCCTATCCCGGAGCAGTTGAAATTTCTTCCCGGTGTCGAACGTATTCATTGCACAGCCCAACGACCTCACCGGCAGAAATATGATGCGGCTGTTATTTTGGATGCCGGTACAAGGGTTCGTATCGGGAGCGTTGAGGAGAACCTCGCACAGGGTGCAAAGATCGCGAACATCGATCACCATGTATCCAATGATGAGTTTGGAGATATCCATCTGATTCATCTCGACGCTAGTGCGACCTGCCAGATTATCTTTGAAATTTTTACTGATTTCGGCATCACGCCGACACCCGAAGAAGCGACGTGTCTCTATACGGGAATTCTGACAGATACAGGGCGTTTCCGATTTTCGAATACAACGCCTCGAGCGTTGCAAATCATGTCGAGACTCGCGGATTTGGGAGCTGACCCCGCGGAAATCACTGAACGGATTTACTACGAAATTCCGCTGTTGGACTTGCACGCGATGTACCGGGCGCTGATGTCGCTGGAGATGTTTGCCGATGGACAAGTTATCACGATTTTTCTGACACCGGAAAATCAAGTGCAGGAATCCGACCGACTGGCGGATGTCGCCCTTTCGATTCAGGGCGTTGAAGTGGTGATGCTCTTTTCCGAGATGGCTGATAATCGTGTTCGGATTTCTTTTCGGTCGAAGCACCGAGTGAATGTCAGCAAAATCGCGGAACGTTTCGGCGGGGGCGGGCATTACAAAGCCGCGGGGCTTCGCATGCGTGGCAACATGCAGAGCGCTCGCGACCGGATATTGCCGGTGGTGCTGCAGGCGGTAGGAGCGGCCGAGCTCAATCCAGCATCGGTTTAAACCGATGCCGCATTCTGCCTTGCTCCTTTCTGTTTTCAAACCTCCTGACTGGACGTCTTTCGATGTAGTTCGAAAAATCCGTTCTTTGTTGTGCTATAAAAAAGTCGGTCATGCCGGAACGCTCGACCCAGCAGCAACCGGCGTCTTAATTGTTCTTTGCGGCGCAGCGACAAAGTGGGCGGGAGATTTCGAAAATCTTGAAAAAGAATATCAAGCAACGATTCGCTTCGGCGTCGAAACAGTAACCGATGATACCACCGGCGACATTCTGAAGGAATCACAAATTCAAGACTGGTCTCCTCAAGCGATTGAGCGCGCTTTATCGGAATTCGAGGGAGACATTCTTCAGGTACCGCCGATTGTCTCGGCCATTAAGCTGAAAGGTGAGCGCAGCTACCGAAAAGTGCGCCGCGGAGAAACGCCTGAGCTTCCAGCGCGCCGAGTTCGGATTTCTCAGATAGAACTTCTTCGAGTTGAACACCCTCAGATTGAGATTCGAGTCCGCTGCAGCAAAGGAACTTATATTCGGTCTTTGGCTCGCGATTTAGGCCAGCGACTTGGCTGGGGAGGGGCCTTGGCCAGTCTTATCCGTACGGCGGTTGGTCGGTATCGAACGGAAGATGCATTGACATTAGAGCGAGTCGCGCACATGCGAGCCGAGCTTGCTGCTTGAGAGTGATTTTCGATGGAAATATTCTTCGGCCCTTGGTCAAATTTTATTGATTCCCGCGATTCTGCGATGACGGTAGGATCATTCGACGGCATACATCTTGGCCATCAGAAGATTTTCAAACGGCTTCTTGACAGCGCCAAAGCGCAGCGTTTGCGCAGTGTCGTGGTGACGTTTGAACCGCATCCGCGTCTCGTCGTTCCGGATGCAAGACAAGCGATAAAGCTTCTGACTCCGACCGAAGAAAAAATCGAAATCCTCCGTGAGTGGCCGATTGATCTCCTGTGCGTTTTGAGATTCGATAAAACCATTTCGGAACTTTCGCATCAGGATTTTGTGAAAATCGTTCTCAAGGGAAGAATCGGTCTAAAGCGAATCGTCATTGGCTACAACCATGCTTTTGGAAAGAATCGGGGAGGAGACAGGGAAAGCTTGATAGCGTTGTCGCGTGAACTGGATTTTCAGGTAGAGGTACTCAATCCGGTTGAAGTCGGAGATTTGATTGTTTCCAGTTCGAAGGTACGCAAACAGCTAAACCAAGGCGACGTCGCTCAAGCTGCAGAATTGCTCGGTTATCGCTATACGCTTCGAGGCACTGTTGTTTCGGGTTCCGCAAGGGGAAAGCGGCTTAGATTCCCCACAGCGAATCTCCAGCTTTCCGACAAGGCAAAACTTATTCCCGCCGACGGTGTCTATTGCGGCGTTGCACATGCGGAAGAACAGCATTATCCTGCAGCCATATCGATAGGCAAGAACCCGACATTCTCAGGCGAGAAACAGTCTATTGAAGCTCACTTAATCGGTTTCGACGGCAATCTTTATGATCAAACTTTGCAGATGGAGTTCGTCCAATGGCTTCGTGAATCGCGGAAGTTCGCAAATGAAACTGACTTGAGCGAGCAAATCGGCAAGGATGTCAAACAGTCTCTTGCGATTCTTGAAGACCAAGCCATTTTTAACAGAGCTTGATAGCTTACTATCGCAGACCGAATAACAAGAACGAAAAATTATAAAGGACAATGAGAGGAAACACATGAGGTGGGATCCCGAAAAAAAACAAGCAACCATCGTAAAATATGCTCGCAGACCGGGCGATACTGGTTCGCCTGAAGTTCAAATCGCGATGCTGACCGAACGCATTCGAGATTTGACGGAGCATTTGAAAATTCACAAAAAGGATAACCATTGCAGGCGGGGTCTATTATTGCTCGTCGGTCGTCGCAAGAGATTACTCACCTATCTTGCGCGAGTCAATCTTGATCGATTTCGATCACTGACGACAGAACTTGGTATTCGACGCTAAACCCTGCGAACGAAAGAAGGAAAATGATTAGTAGAAAAACAATGGAGCTGGGACGACTCCCGCTCACTCTTGAAGTTGGACGCGTCGCCAAACAAGCCGACGGAACCTGTTGGCTGACCTATGGCGACACCGTCATTCTTGCGACAGTTGTGGCGAATCTCGATGAACAGAAGGATCTCGATTTTCTCCCGATGTCGGTGGATTATCGAGAAAAACTTTCCGCTGCCGGACGGATTCCCGGAGGTTTTTTCAGGCGGGAAGGCCGTCCTTCTGAAAAAGAGATTCTATCAGCCCGGATGATTGACCGTCCCATTCGACCCCTGTTTCCCGATGGATTTCACTGCGAAATCCAAGTGATGGTTTCAGTGCTCTCTACGGATGGTGAAACCGATCCGGATGTTCTCGGAGCGATTGCAGCATCAACCGCTCTGAGTGTCTCGGAGATTCCCTTCCAAGGGCCTATTGCATCGATACGCATGGGCTTACTGGACGGCAAGTACATTATTAACCCGACCTATGAAGAGCTTAAAGAAAGTCGTCTTGATCTTGTCATCGCGGGTTCCGAAGCTTCGATTATCATGGTGGAAGGAGAAGCGCGCGAGGTTTCTGACGACATCATGATTGAAGCGATTGGCAAAGCACATGATGTCATTCGCCAACTCATTTCTTTGCAAAAGGAGCTGGTCGCTGAAGTTGGCAAGCCCAAGTTTGAATTTGCGCCTGAACCGCGCAATGAGGAATTGGATCAGAAGTTGGTACAGGAACTCGATACGCCACTGGAGGAAGCGGTTCGCATTACCGAAAAGCAGGAACGTCGCACTCGCCTGCATGAATTGCGAGACAACACGATTCTAACGTATGCGGAAGAGTATCCTGAAGAAGAAAAATATATTTCGAACTGGATCCATGAGCAAGTTCGTGATAAGATGCGAGCCAATGTTTTGCGAGATGGCACGCGATTGGATGGACGGAGTCTGACGGATATCCGTCAGATTGATTCCGCCGTCGCATTGCTGCCGCGAGTACATGGAAGTGCGCTTTTTACCCGCGGCCAAACGCAGGCATTGGGTATGGTGACTCTGGGAACGAAATACGATGAGCAGAAAATCGACTCTTTGGAAGGCGTTTTCACCCGGCCGTTTATGCTGCATTATAATTTCCCTCCCTATTCGGTCGGCGAAATTCGCAAATTCTTGGGACAGTCGCGCCGGGAAGTCGGGCATGGGAATCTTGCCTGGCGAGCCTTGCAATCCATGTTGCCGGACTTCGAAGAATTCCCCTATACCATTCGAATCGTATCGGATGTTCTGGAATCCAACGGCTCATCGTCTATGGCGACGGTTTGCGCTGGTTCATTGTCCCTGATGGATGCCGGTGTCCCGATTCAAAAGCCCGTAGCGGGCATTGCGATGGGGCTTATCAAAAAAGGAGAGCAGACTGCGATTCTGTCCGACATCCTCGGCGATGAAGATCATCTGGGCGATATGGATTTCAAAATCGCCGGAACGCGAGATGGAATTACCGCTTGCCAGATGGATATAAAAATCGAAGGCATCTCGTCCGAGTTAATGCGTCAAGCTTTGGCGCAGGCTCGCGTCGGCATCGATTTCATTCTGGACAAAATGGCGCAGACGCTGGAGAAACCGCGTCCAGAAATCTCGCCATACGCGCCGCGGATTATTTTCCTCAAGATTGATCCGGAAAAAATCGGCTTCATCATCGGCCCCGGAGGCAAAACGATTCGCGATATTATCGAACGAACCGGTGCGAGGATTGACATTGAAGACGATGGAACGGTCTGCATCGCTTCCACGGATACCGCTCAAGCGGAAGCTGCCGTTGATATTATCGAGAAGATGCTTGAAGTTCCCGAAGTGGGGAAAGTTTATCACGGCATCGTCAAGCGAATTACCGACTTTGGAGCCTTTGTCGAAATTCTGCCCGGACGCGATGGTTTGCTTCACATTTCTGAGATTGAACACCGTCGCATCCGCAAAGTAAGCGATCATCTCCAACTCGGTGATGAAGTAGATGTAAAGCTCCTGAAAGTCGATGATCAAGGCAAGCTGGATCTGTCGCGGAAGGCTCTGCTTCCTAAAGACGATTCGGATGGAAATCGTCCTCACCGTCCTCAAGCTCGAGAAAAAACGAAACCTTGACAGACACATCCCTCTATCATAAAACAGAACTTCCCGGAGGACTGAGGATTGTAAGTGAACAAATGCCCGGCGTTCGCTCCGTCGCGCTTGGCATTTGGGTAACCGTAGGCTCCCGACATGAAACGGAAGCAACGAGCGGGATTTCCCATTTCATCGAGCACATGGCTTTCAAGGGCACTCAGAATCGCAGTGCGTTGGATATTGCGCGAGCGATTGAGCAGGGTGGAGGATACGTCAATGCGTTCACCGGGAAAGAACTGACGTGCTTCTTTGTTCATGTCCTTGACGAACAACTGCCGACAGCCATCGAGATTCTCTCTGATATTCTGGCTAATTCTCTGTTTGCCGCAGAGGAAATCGAGAAAGAGAAGCAGGTCATCTTAGATGAAATCCGCGACCTTGAAGACAGTCCGGATGAATTGACCCACGAACGCTTTGCGCGCGCTCTTTTCGCATCCCATTCTCTATCTCGCCCGATTCTTGGTTCACCGCAAAATGTTTCAAGCTTTACCCGTGATGACCTGCTTCAATTTATCGGTTCGCATTATGTTCCGAATCGAGTCGTCGTCGCAGCCGCGGGAAGTGTGGACCATGACCGATTGATTAAGCTCATTGAAGCGAAGCTGCAACTCCCGAAGGGAATTCCGGAACTTGATGGTGTCTTGCCACCTGCGGCAGCATCCAAGCAAATTCGCGAACAGCGCGCAATTCAGCAGGCTCATGTCTGTCTTGGCGGGCGAGGGCTGAAGTATCGCGACGACCGGCGGTATGTGCTCTCCGTTTTGGCGACAGCCTTAGGTGGCGGTATGTCGTCGCGCTTGTTTCAGAACATCCGTGAAAAACACGGTATGGCTTACGCGATCTATTCGTTTGCCGATATGCTGTCGGATACCGGTGTTCTGGGAGTTTATCTGGCGACGGATGCATCGCGGGTTGACAAGGCGATTGAACTGGTACACAAAGAATTACGTGACCTGCGAAACGTGCCGCTGCTGCCGGATGATTTGAAGGGAGTAAAGACGCAGCTCAAAGGAAACATCATGCTCGGACTGGAGCAGGTTTCGAGTCGAATGAACCGGGTCGCCAAGATGGAAATTTACTTGGGGAAACCGGTTGGCCTTGCCGAAATCAGCCGACGAATTGATGCGGTTACCGAGCGTCAAGTGCAAGACCTCGCGGATGAACTATTCAACGAAGAAAAGCTTATCACCATAATTCTGGAACCTGAAAACGCTATAAACAGCAATTGAGGCGGAGAGGAGGAAGTCGCATGATAGTAGGGGTACCGAAAGAAATTAAGTCGAATGAGAATCGCGTTGCTTTGACACCGGTCGGCGTTGAAACGCTTTTAAAAGCTGGGCACACGGTGCTGGTCGAAAAAACGGCGGGAATCGGCAGCGGTTTTGAAGACAACCTGTATGAAAAAAGCGGCGCAAAGCTCATCGCTTCTGCCGAGGAAATCTATGCTCAGGCTCAAATGATTGTCAAAGTAAAAGAACCTCTGCCCGTCGAATATGGATTGATTCGGCGAGGACAAATTGTCTTTACCTATTTCCATTTTGCTTCGTCGCGTGAATTGACCGATGCCATGATAAAATCCGGCTGTATCGCTATCGCTTATGAGACGGTGCAGGACGCCAGTGGTGACCTGCCGCTACTTATTCCTATGAGCGAGGTGGCGGGACGCATGGCGACTCAAGAAGGCGCGAAATTCCTTGAGGAGAGTACCGGCGGTCGCGGAATTCTTCTCGGCGGGGTTCCCGGAGTTGCTCCGGCAAATGTCATCGTAATCGGCGGCGGTGTTGTGGGAGCCAATGCGGCTAAGATGGCGGCGGGACTCGGAGCCGTGGTGACCATACTCGACGTATCTCTGGAACGTTTGCGCTATCTCGATGACATCATGCCAAAGAATGTCATCACGATGATGTCAAATCCGCACAATATCCGCGAATCTTTGAAAATAGCCGATTTGCTTATCGGAGCGGTTTTGATTCCCGGCGCGAGAGCGCCTCATTTGGTCACACGCGATATGCTGAAGCTGATGAAAAAGCGGTCTGTGATTGTGGATGTAGCTGTGGATCAGGGAGGTTGCGTCGAAACGTGCCATCCAACGACACACGAAGATCCGACCTATGTCGTGGACGATGTTCTGCATTATTGTGTCGCAAACATGCCCGGAGCGGTGCCATTCACCTCAACGCAGGCCCTGACAAATGCGACGCTGCCGTACGCGGTTGATATCGCGAACAAAGGCTACGTCAAGGCCTCGAAAGAAGACAAAGAAATCCTCCTCGGATTGAATATCGTAGAAGGAAAGGTTGTTTATAAGGGCGTTTCCGATGCCTTTGGCCTTTCCTATATTCCTGTAGAAAAAGCGCTTCCGTAGTAATTTGACCCTTCGTATCACGATAAAACGACTGCCGCACGCACCGGCAGAACTTCCGGAATATGCTTCCGCAGCCGCCGCGGGGCTGGACCTTCGTGTTGCAGCCAACAGCCCCATTACCATCAATTCGGGCGAGCGCAAGACTATCCAGACGGGTTTTGCTATAGCTATTCCCGAGGGTTTTGAAGGGCAAATACGGATGCGGTCGGGAGTCGCACTGGAAAAAGGCCTGCTGCTTCCGAATGCCCCCGCGACCATTGATGCAGACTATCGCGGTGAATTGAAGGTGATTGTGGCGAATATCAGCCACATAAGGGCGCAATTGCAGCCCGGAGAACGATTTGCGCAGCTTGTCATTTCGCCGGTGGCACGAATTCAATGGAATGAGCTGAGTGAATTGCCGGATTCTGCTCGCGGAGACGCTGGTTTCGGAAGTACCGGTAGAACTTAAAAGCAGTTTATTGTCTTGCAAATCTTACCCTAATTTGCTATCTTTGAGCAAGCTTATAGGATTTCACCCTGCTTGAATACTATGGCGAAAGAGAAAGGCTTCGAACTTCGAAAGCTGTATTTTTCGATTAGCGAAGCGTCCGAAATATCGGGGATTCCAGCCCATGTCTTAAGGTATTGGGAGAGCGAGTTTCCTGAGCTGAATCCGCAAAAAGGCCGCACAGGAAATCGCCTCTTTCAGAAACAAGACTTGGAGCTTATCCGGCGAATTAAGACTCTGCTTTACGAGAAGAAATACACCATCGCCGGAGCAAGGACTGAGATAGCCAAGAGAAAATCTCCGGAAGAGAAAAAGGAAATACTTGCGGACGTAAGAAAAGGCCTTCAAGATATTCTGGATATCTTGGGCTGATAGAGTAGTTATGACTCGACGTGTCGAAAAAATACGGCGGACAATTCTTCCGATTTTACAAAGCCATGGCGTAGGAAAAGCTGGCTTGTTTGGCTCTTTTATTCGCGGCGATTCAAGAAAGAATAGCGACATTGATATTCTGGTGGAGATTGAAAAGGATATCAGTCTGCTCGATTTTGTTGGGCTCAAGCTGGAAATAGAAGAAGCATTGGGTAAAAAGGTGGATTTGGTGGAGTATGATACGATAAAGCCTCTTCTCAGAGAAAGGATTCTGAATGAACAGGTCGTCATCCTATGAAAAGAGATTTGAGGATATACATCGAGGATATTTCGGAGAGTATTGAAAGAATCGAGGAGTATACGAAAGGAATTACTCAAAACGACTTCATTGAAAATGCCCAAGTTCAGGATGCTGTTCTAAGGAGACTGGAAATCATTGGCGAGGCAGCGAAACAGATTCCTCAGGAATTTAGGGATAAATATTCGGAAATCCCGTGGAAGAAGATTGCGGGAATGAGAGACATTCTCATTCATGAGTATTTCGGAGTAAACCTGCGACGGACTTGGAAAGTCGTGAGAGAAGATATGATTGATTTAAAGAATGCAATAAGAGATGTGAGAAGGGATTTGGAAACAAATACCAGTTAATTGCGATTTGTAAATGAATCGGGGCGTGGCGCAGTCCGGTAGCGCACCTGAATGGGGTTCAGGGGGTCGCTGGTTCGAATCCAGTCGCCCCGACAAAGGAAAAAGCCGATGGGTAAATATACACTTGTCGGCTTTCTTATTCTACCCGCCGAGGCAGATCCCTGAGCAGCCCGGAATGTCAAATCAAATGAGGAAAAAAATGTCAGACGACAAACCGAGAGACATAGCGAGTATCAAAAAGGAGTGGGACGAACTCGCCGAAAGATATGATACTTACTACGAGAGGTTTGGAGGTGCGGTCGAACACTATGTAGATTGGGAGATATTGAAAGAACATCTTCCCACGAACAGAGATGCCAAGATTTTGGATGCGGCCGGCGGGACAGGAAGAATCACGCTGCCTTTGGCGAAGATGGGATACTCGGTAACGCTATGTGATATTTCTCCTGCGATGCTGGATGTGGCAAGACGGAAATTACTTGACGCGGGAGTCTTGGATAAAGTCGAAATAACCGAATGTGATATTAACAAACTTCCCTATGCTGACGAGAGTTTTGATTTTACTATTGGTTGGAACAGCATGTTCGAAGCTGCCAAGGAGCTAATCCGTGTGACGAAAAAAGGCGGGATGATTTCAGTATTTCTTGTCAACAGATGCGGCGACGCCATCAGCAAGTTCCATGAAGACCCGAACACCGCTCTTGATTTGCTTAGCTCAAAATCGAATGTCGTTACCTATAATAACGAGAAGTACTTGACTGTCAACGTGGATGAAGCCAGAGAGCTGTTCGAAAAAGAGGGAATCCGAATTATCGAGATCTATGCACTTTGCGGCATGGTGGAATTCTTATCTATCTCGGAAGACATTCGAGAATCCCGTCAATGGGATGAGAAATTCTTCAAGCAGACAACCGAGATAGTACTAAGAATGAGCAAAGAGCCTTCGCTAAAAGGACTGTCAAGACATTTGGCGGTTTATGGAGAGAGAATTAGATAGGAAATCCGTTAAGAATGAGAAAAGGCCGGAGGTAATATTACCTTCGGCCTTTTTTATGTTTTATCGCTGAAAAAACGCTACTTCGCCGCCTTCCAGAGACTGTAAATCAGCAAACAATAAATCGGAATCGAAATCAGTACCGTGGCCGAGCCTAACCAGCCATCAGCGAAGGCCATATTTTTCACGCCTATCGCCACAACAATCGCAAGCGCAATCCCAACTAAGGCCTCGCCCGCAATCAATCCTGAGCTGTACAGAATGCCGTGATCCTCACCCGTCACTTTGATAGACCGCTTTTCCTGATAGCGGTTCACAGCATATTTGACGATTCCGCCTACCATAATCGCTGCCGAGAGTCCCACCGGAAGATAAAGCCCGACCGCAAAGGCCAGTGTAGGCACGGCGAAACATTCCACGACGAGCGCCAAGAACATTCCGAAGAAGATTAAATCCCATGGCAGTTTGGCTTCCATGACACCTTCGATAAGAATCGCCATGATGTTCGCTTGCGGGGCAAGCAGAGGATTCGGATGTTCCGGTGTTTGCACGAATCCGTAAGCGTTGTTCAGAAGAAAAACCACCGCTCCGACGATAACAGCCGCACTCAGCACTCCGGCGAACTCCGCAATTTGCTGCTTCCATGGCGTTGCCCCCACTAAAAAGCCGGTTTTCAAATCCTGCGACATATCACCGGCAGCACATACCGCGATACAAACCACCGCTCCAACCATTAAGGCGGTGACCATCCCGCTGACTCCTACGAAGCCGATATTGACGAAAAGCAGAGCGGTTCCTAAGAGTGTGGCGATGGTCATGCCGGAGACAGGGTTTGATGAGGAGCCGACAATCCCGACGATCCGCGACGACACCAGAATGAAGATGAAACCAAAAACGATAACCAACGCGGCGATTAAAGGTGTTGCCGGTGTCATAATCCACACAAGCAAAGCCACGAGAATAGAGCCCGCAACCACAAACCAGTTAGGAAGGTCACGATTCGTTCGCACCGTCTCGCCGGGCTCTTCTGTTTTCTTTTGTCCGAGGCCGCGCAACCCTGCAAAGAGCGATTTCCCGAGCGCGGGCAAAATTTTAAGGAGGCTCAAAATTCCGCCCATCGTTACAGCCCCAGCGCCGATGTAACGCACATAAACGGAATGAATATCTTCGCCGCTCATCGCTGAGATGAGTTCACTCGTCGATGGAAAAATCGCGTGCGTCGTTTCGGCTCCGAAGAAAGCAATAAGCGGAACAAGCACGAGACTGCCCAAAGCGCCGCCAGCTAAGAGAACGGCAGCCGTGCGCGGCCCCAGAATGTAACCGACACCTAAAAGTGCGGGGATGGCCTCAACACCAAAATACGCTCTCTTCGGTGCGGGAAGCCACCAAGTTAGATCTTTTATCCAGATGCCAAGTCCCAAAGCGAGTTTGTAAATCCCCCCGGTTAAAACTCCCCAGAGTACTTTCTTCGCTTGCTTGCCGCCCTTTTCGCCCGCGATAAGCACTTCAGCGCAGGCCGTTCCTTCCGGATAAGGAAGGACGCCGTGTTCCCGCTTGATTAGATAGCGTCGCAGCGGAATCATCCCCAGTGTTCCTAAGATGCCCCCTAAAAGAATCAGGTAGCCGATTTTCAGCAGACTGGGGATTTCGATCTCGGGTCGCGTCGCATGCCAGATAAAAAATGCGGGAATAGTGAAAATTACACCCGCGGCCAGAGATTCTCCTGTGGAGGCGATGGTCTGAACGATATTATTTTCCAGAATCGTTCCACGTTTCATAATCTGCCGCAAAATCGCCATCGAAATTACGGCTGCTGGAATTGATGCAGAGACTGTCATGCCTACGTACAGCCCCAAATAAGCGTTGGCCGCAGCGAAAACCATTCCCAAAATAATACCAAGCACATAAGCTTGCAGCGTTGATTCCGGCAGCTTCTTTTCATGTGTGACATAGGGGATAAAACTATCGCCGGCTCTTTTTGTTTGCTCCGTCAAGAGTATCTCCTTGATTTTCTATCGTGAAGGGAGTAGGGAAATCTTTTATTTATTTGCGCCTTCGCAGCGCTTCTTGTAGGCCTCGATAGAAAGCCCAGTCCGCGACAAGCCAAGACGTCAATAATCTGAAAAATAAAAAGAGGAAATGAAGACAACGAGTTATCCCTCGAGCGTGTCTCCATGCGAAAAGAAGTCGGTTGCAGGTTTTCGTTGTAGCGATTTTGGTGGCAGCAAAATTCGTTTGTATCGCGCCGCCAGTGTGGTGAATAACGCGGCATTTTGGCTCGAAATAAATGCGCCAACCTCTGTTCGCCGCTCTGACTCCCAAATCGACATCCTCCCAGTAAAACGGTTCGAAGAGTTTGTCGAATCCACCAAGGTCGCTGAACATATCGCGCCGAAAAGCCGCATGCCCTCCGACGGCATAGGCGGATGGAATCTTTCCTTGCACCGGCGCGGGCTGATGTCTTTCAGCATGGCGCACTACCGGGAACCCTTGCTTCCAGATGAGTTGTTTGGCTCCTTCCCGAAAAGTTTTGCCGTCCTTTTGAAAAGAACGAAATGTCACGGCAAAGGTGTTCGAATCGGCGAAGTAGCTGGCGAGTGGGGAAAGGAGGTCGCTGATGATTTCAATATCGTTATTTAAGAGAAGGACAATTGACGCTCGACATTCCGTAACCGCTCGCGTCGCGGTGCAAGCGAATCCACGATTCTTTTCCTGCCATATCCACCGTACAAAAGGAAATCGTTCGGGAAGTTTTGCGCGAGTATCATCCGAGCTGCCATCATCGACAACAAGAACATCAGCAAGGTCGGGGTGATTTCCCAAGTGCTTTTCAATGGACGCCAAGCAGTTTTCAAGTTCGTCGCAACCATTATAACTCGGGATGGCGATACCGTATTTATTCTGAGAATGCATGGATTGGTTCTCTAACGTGCAAAAGAGCTTGTAAGACACATAACGGCATTATCCACGCAAGGCCGCGGCGAATTCTGCAACGCGCGCTGGAGCCCAGAATCGTCTACGCACGACGTCAATACCGCCAGTGGCAATCAAATCACGCTGTGACGAATCAGCGAGTAAGCTTTTCATGTAGCGATACCAATCCTCTTTTGTTCTCGCCAGCAGCACGGAGTGACCGTCTTCAAATTCGTTTATTGGGAAACCCACAGGGCTGACGACCGCAGGCACACCGTAGCTCATGTAGATAACAGCTTTGAAATTCATTTTCGCACGGCACCATGCATCGTCGTGAAGTGGGGCGATACCCAGCGTAAAGCGTGGAATCATTTCGGCTTCTCTTGAAAGACTCCATGGAATAAATTTATGGCGGTAGCGTGGCGGTCGTTCCATAGGCTGAGAAGTAATCAACCACACTTCAAGATTGGGGTATTCATCTGTTAAACGTACCAATACATCTTCGATTTTGCGTAGGTAGTGTTGGTTTTCAGGAGCACCGACCCACCCGATAACCGGTGTGGCGTTTGGTATGGAAGGTATTTCGGCAATCTCAGAAATTACAGATGGCAGGATTCTCACAGATTTGGCTCGCTCCGAAGCCTGCCGGTACAGTTTATCACCACTCACAAGCACAAGGTCTGCATACGTTAACATCATATCAAGTTGCGATTTGAACTTCTCATCGGTTTCCACGACGTGCGGCTTTGAGAGCGTCGAAGAATCGGGAGCTTTTAAGTAAATCGCATCATCGAAATCATAGATAATGCGTTTCTTTAACCGTTTCCCCCAACGCAGCATCCATGGCACGAAACTCCTTTTCTGAAAGAACAGAATATCGGCTCGAATAAATGCGATTAGATTGCGAAGCGGAAGAAGTTCGAGCCATATCTTTTTCAGCCAGTTTCTCTTTCGCTCAGGTGAATCATACTTGTGATACGTATAGCTCGCAACATGCCAGCGATAATGATACTCCTTCAGAAATGGAAGATACGCATACACCCGTGTCCGCGCGCTGGCGTTGGCAATTCCTCCGGCAGGAACGAACAATATAAAGGGCTGTGATGGACGCACGCTAATCGGATCTTCTTAGTGGCAATTTCGAAGCTTCACTCATAAACCATCTGAGTTGCTGCTTTATCTCTCGCGGTGATAGTCGCGCTGCTTTCTGCAGGTGTCGGCGACGCGTAATCATCCGCGGCAGTAGAACAAAATAATCTTTCCAACTTTTCATAACCGCACCAAACTGGCGATTCCGCAGGTGATGAATCGACATAAAAAGGTCACGCTGAAATCTGTAGAATGTCAAAGAAACTGCCATCGAAAAAGGCAAGCTCTTTGCGTAGGTTAAAAGTTGATTGCGTCGCAAGCGGATGAATTTCGATGGTTCATCCCGCTTCGACGTCGGCGAACGATGGTGAAGTACGTGAGCGTTCGGAATCAGCATGAACCGGTATCCACACCATCGGGCGCGCAGGCTAAAATCCACATCATCCCATTCGGCAAAATAATCCGGATCAAGGTTCCCGCACCGTTTGAAAACGCTTCGTTTGATAAGAGCGCAGCCGAAACAGGTTCCCCAGATTTCTGCATTCTTTGTCGGAGCTTCGGTTGCTGGTTTGCCGTGTAAATAATCGTGAGCGCGGAAGTGTGGTGATAATGCGATTCCCGCGCTGTCTGCGACTGAAGAATCCTTCGCCCAAAGCAAGAGGGGTTGTACTCCTGCCAAATCTGCCGGGCCTTCTCTGAGAGTTGCAAGCAATTTAGCAAGCGCTCCTGCGGACATCACGGTATCATTGTTAAGCAACAAAATCCAGTCACCGACGGACGTGTCGATTCCTTGATTAATTGCGCGAGTGAAACCGACATTCATCTCGTTGGCGATAACTTTGACCGATGGAAAATCCTGGCGAGCGCTATCCACGCTTCCATCCTTCGAACCGTTGTCAATGAGCACTACTTCCAGTTTATCCTGTTGAATCTCCTGAGCAAAAACTGATGTCAAGCATGGTAACAGATACTGTATGCCGTTCATGTTTGGAATGATAACGGAAATCTCAGGAGTCACTGCAGAACCTCAGCGGTTGCATTTCGGACATTCTGTAGAAACGATTCAATATTATTCGTGTTGGTGGGAGGAACAAGTGGGCGATAATGCTGCCCTTTGGGACACCATTTATCGATTTCCTGATGGACATTTTCTTCGGGACGGAAGAATATTATGCCCGGAGTTTGAACGGCATTCGCGATATGCGCGAGTCCGCTGTTTGTTCCGGCAAACAATCGAGCCCGACGAATAATATCCGCAGTGACAAGAATCGGAAGATCAAAAGCGAAGACGAATTTTCCCTGAATAGCGGGAGAGAGTTTTTCTGCGAGTCTTTTTTCTGAATCGACCCCAAGAAAGACTATCGAATCAATATTTTCCGTTATAGTCAGGAGTGTGCTTTGCCATGCCTGAAAAGAAAGATAATCAGGAGGGGACGTGACACCACCGAGACAGACGGCGACATACTCATTTGCTATTAAGTCATATTTCTCAAGATACTGACTTGTTTCAGATTCTGTTTCCGCATTGAACCACAGTTCAAGTTCTTGAGACGGAGCGTTTTCGGCCCCCGCTAAAACAGCTAATTCAAGATTGAGGTTTATAATATCCCGTCCTTCTTCATAAGGAATCGTTTGATTGAGGAATGGCGCCGAGCCATCCGTTTCAAAACCGATTCGTTCTTTCGCACCGGAAAGAAATGCTAATAATCCGTTGCGAAAGAATCGTTTAAAAAGGATCGCATGACTTGGATGACGTCGTCGCAATTCCAATACAAAAGAGATATTCGATAGGATTCCCTTGTGCCTATTCTGTTTCTCATAGACGAGAATCTCATCGATATAGGGACAATGTTTCAGAAGAGCTGCGCCGATTGAGTCAAGTATAACAGTAAAATATGCGTCAGGAAAAGCGCGGCGAAGAGCTCGAATCGCTGGAACAGCCACGAGCGTGTTGCCGACTGAACCGTTGCGAAAGATGAGAAAACGCGGTGCATTTGACGGCATGTCAGTGCTCTTTTTCCAAGAGAGGATAGGCGGCTTTGAGAACAGCTTCAGCGGTCACGGAAAACAAACCATCTTCGCCTGAGGGGATTCCTCCCAGCGCAATATGTTGGTTGCTTTCAGGAGGTGTCCAAAATTCAGTTGGTTCTGCTCCAAACAATGCTATGGTCGGTGTTCCGACAGCCACTGCCAGATGTTTGGGGCCGCCGTCGTTGCCGATAAAGAGGCGGCATTTCTTGATGCACGCGGCAAGGACACCCAAATCTGTCGGTTGCACAACACGTGCTCGCTTATCAGCAACGAGTTCACAGACTTGCTGCGCGGTGTTTTCTCCCGCACCGGCAAAGAACGCGATTGTCATGCTGTATTTGCGAAGAAGAGTTCGCGCGACTTCTGCAAAGCGTTCGGGCGGCCAGCGCTTATGTTCGCGGCGACTGTAAACACCAAAAGCAATCACTTTGGTATCTTCTTTCCAGCCGTTATTCTTCCACAGTTCTAATGCGGTTTCTTCGTCTTTAGCTTTGAGAAAGATTTCAGGAATGCAGTCAGCCTGTGCGACATCCCCGAATGGCTCTGCGAGTTTCAGTTTATGCAGTGCACTGTACGTTGGATGGCTTGAATCCTGACAGGGTACCCGGTGCGAAAATGCCCAGCGCCGACCACGGTAGCCGATACCGATTCTCACGGGAGCACCGCTCCCTCTTGAGAGAAGAGCGCTGCGAGGATCTGACAAATAATCGAGAACAGCTTGGGGATGAAAACTCCGAACAAGTTTCAAGGCATGTGCGAATTCAGAAAGGTTTTTCAAGGGTCGAAGTTCGACGATTTCCGATACAGCGGGATTCTCTTCGAATATTCGATGAACTTGCCGCTCGCATAAAACAATAATCCGCGCATCGGGTCGAAGTTGATGCAGAAACCGCAAAGCGGGCGTCGCCATCAAGCTATCCCCGATGCGTCGAAAAAGAAGTGTGATAATCGTGGGAGCTCTCTTGGAAAGAACCGTAGAAATATGCGGATTCGTCATGGAATCAAAAACACCGTTACACTATTCTTTTTGCAGTTGAACATGTCCCTCACTGAATTGAAGATCATAGAGCCGTCGGTAGGTGCCGTTTTTGGAAAGGAGTTGCTCGTGCTGTCCGGATTCGACGATTCGCCCCTTGTCAACAACGTAGATTCGGTCGGCTTGTTGAATCGTGGACAGGCGATGAGCAATCACAAGCGTCGTGCGATTCCGCAGGAGCCGGGAAATCGCTTCTTGAATCAAAGCTTCGGATTCCGAATCAAGTGAGGACGTCGCTTCATCGAGAATGAGAACTTGTGGATTGCAGAGGACAGCGCGAGCAATAGCAATCCGTTGTCGTTCGCCGCCGGAAAGACGAGTCCCACGTTCCCCGACACGAGTATCATAACCTGAGGGAAGTGCTTGAATAAAGGAATGAGCGTTCGCTATGCGAGCCGCTTCTTCAATCTCTTCATCTGTAGCATCAAGTTTGCCGTAGCGAATGTTGTCCCGAATGGAGATATTGAACATAAGGATTTCCTGCGTGACGATTCCCATGAGCCCTCGTAGGGAATGCAGCGAAATATCGCGAAGGTCATGGCCGTCAATCGTGATGCGTCCCTGTGTGGGATCATAGTAGCGAATGAGCAAATCCGCCAAAGTAGATTTGCCGCCGCCGGAAGGTCCAACGAGTGCGATGATAGAACCATGCGGAATTTCCACAGTGCAGTTATGCAACACGGGTTCGTTCGGAAGATAGGAAAAGGAGACTTCTTCGTATCGAATACTCTGCGAGAAACTTTGCAATTGATGCGCATCGGGAGCTTCAACGATTTCGGGAGGTGTGTCAGTTATCTCCCATAGACGACTCAAAACCGCTCGGCCCTTTTGAATTTCGTTATACATCTTCGCACAGATGGTTACAGGTCGCATCATCGAAAAGAGCGCCCCACAGAAGACAACAAACTTGGCCGCCGTAATTTCACCCGATGCTTGTATCACAAGATTCCCGCCGTACCAAAGCACAAGGATTCCGATTGCGGTGGTAAGAAATTCCGACAGCGGAGCCGCGAGGCTGTCGAGCCGCATGAATTTCAAGTAAATCCGGAAGTAGCGATAGCTTTCCTGCCGAAAGCGATCGATTTCATGGCCAACAGCACGAAAGGCAATCACCAGACGTTGGGACGGAAAAACTTCCTGAAGGAAATGAACAATATCCGCGGTTTTTGCCTGCGCGCGGCCGCTGTAAGTTTTGAGCTTATTGCCGATGCGAGCAATCATCCAAACAGCGGGAGGGACGATGACAAAAACCGCGAGCGTCAAGCGCCAACTTACAAAAAAAGCGAGCCCGAGAAAAACGAGAGTGAGCGCGGCATTGCGCAGAAGTTCGGCGACATTCGACACCGTGAAATGTTTGAGCGCGTTAACATCATTGACCATTCGCGATACGAGTTCTCCGGTGCCAAAACGCGAGAAGAACGGCAGACTATGTGACTCGATGTTTTCGAACAGATCGTTTCGCAGCATCATAACCGTCTTTTCTTCGACGCGGATAAAAACGATTTTTTGCAGATAACCACTGGCGGTCTTAAAGAATATGAGAAATATCGCGACAACACAAATCCAGCCGAGCACCCTACCCGCCGGATTTTCTCGAAGCAAATCCAGTAGCACATTCTTCATATTCCGACCTGCATCCGCGAACGTCTGTTCATGGTGCAAAGCCCGGCTGTAATCCTCCAGGACATTGTGACGTAATTCGCTCAATTGTTCTCCGACAGGAACATCGGCTCTTATCTGGCTTCGTTCAATAGTTTCAGCGGTGCGAGGCGTCAGCACAATATCAAAAACCGGATAGAGCATCGCGATGGAGAATCCACTGAAGAGCGCGAAGACTCCCATAAGCGCAAGCCCCAAGAGAATCCGTGCCGATTGTGGTCGCAGATATTTTACAAGCCGCCCGTAGCCTGTCATATTTCTCTCGATTTCGTATTTAATTCCCGAAGATAAGCGTATTTCAGAAAGGTATAATAACCGGTCACCCATGCAATGACGAGACCGGCAAAGCCGTCAAGAAATCCCTGCCTCAGAATGAACGAACGAAAAAATGCCCAAGGTGCTCGCACACATAGGTCAAGAAATGTTGCACGTCGGTTCCGCCGGTTCATCGCTGCGGCGGCTGCCTCAGCATACCCTAATGACTTTTGCACGTGGTGCTGAATATTCCGGTAGGTGTAGTGATACAGGTCGCCTGCAACTCGAGACATTCTCCCATGAAACTGGACTTCCGCATGTGGTTCCAAACCTCCCCATGTGCCGTGAGATTTTCTGTAGAGGAAAAGCCGCCACTCCGGATACCATCCGCTATGGTTGATGAAACGACCGAGGTAAAATGCGTGGCGGTTCAGTTCAAAACCGTCGAGTTCGCTAAGTTTCTTCCCGAGAGAAAGGATATTGCGGCGAAGTTCCGGGCTGATTTCTTCATCGGCGTCAAGGCACAAAACCCAGTCTGTCTTTGCGGCGTTCACTCCGAAGTTCTTCTGGTCGGCAAAGCCCGTCCAGTTGCGCGTTAGAATTTCCGCGTCAAGCTCTTTAGCAATGTCAAGTGTCCGGTCTGTCGAGCCGGAATCCACGACGATTCGGTGCTCGCAGAAATCAGCGCTCTGCAAACAGCGACGCAGATTTGCTTCTTCATTCAGTGTCACAACAACGAGTGTGATTGGTAGTTTTTCTTCTTTCATCTTGCAGTAGCGATGTCGTTATAAAATGCGAGTGTCTGTTGAACCATTTGAGCGCGAGAGAATTCGCCCATCACAAGTTCCTTCCCTTGTGTGCCTCGTTTCTCGCGTTCAGTTGAATTCTCAAGAGCGTTTCGAAGCGCGTTTGCCATCGCTTCCACTTTTCCCACAGGGACTGTCCATCCATTGACGCCGTCGCGAACGACCTCGGGTAGAATATTCACATCGGTTGCCACAATCGGAATGCCCCAAGTCATATATTCGAGAGCGACACGACAAATCGCTTCTGACCTCAGCGAAGGAATCACGCCAATCGTCAGTTCAGCCATCACGTCGCGGACGTCGTTGACCTTTCCGGTGAAAATCACTTTATCGGCGATACCGAGCGTTTTTGAAAATTCAGCAAGGTCGTCAGAGGTCTGTTCGCGCGCGTCGGGCCCTGTGATAATCAATTTCGCCTGCGGAAAATCAGAGTGAATTTTAGCGAAGGCTTCAAGGAGAAAGCGATGACCTTTTTCCGGAGACAACCGCGCAATGACCCCAAGCAGGAGAGTTTCCTTCTCGATTCGATGTCTCTGACGAAAAGTTCTCGATGGCGAGAACTGTGCGAAAGCTTCCGAATCAAAACCCGGATAGATGACGCGCACTTCATCTGAATGAAGTTGAAACGCTCGCAGGTATCGGTGCTGAGACGCGCGGCAGCTTACGATGATTCCATCCGCAACAGTTTCATGGAGCCAACGATTCATCAGGTTTTTCTTTGGAGAACGAGGTTCCCCGACCGTGCGGACAAAAACTGCTCTCGGTGCATGATGCCTGCCATAAAGCGACAGAAAGAGATGACCGGGCGGGCAATGCGGATTCAGAACGTCCGGTTGAAAACGGCGTATCGTGTCTGTGATGAGCTTTCTGCCACGCAGAACTTCACCAAGAGTAATACGATTCAAGTTCGCACTGGCATCGTGAGGAATTCGACTGTCATGCAGCCACGATGCCAAAGGAGAGTCCCGCTGAGTTAGGACGAATACCTCATGCCCGGCTTTTAGCAACCCTGCGGCGAGTTCTCGACATTGCCAGACCAGAGCATTACCAAAACGTACATATGCCGTTAATAAAACTCTCAGGATGATGCTCCAAAAATAGTTGCGAGAACTAATATAAAGTTGAACGGGAAGATTGTCAAGGGATGTTCGGGATTATGTTTGCACTGTGATAGAATTTTGCGTATTTTAGATAATAGCCGTTCAAACAAAATCCATAAAAATCACATAGAGGTTCTTATGTTGAAGATCCGTCGGTTGATTTTCTCATGCCTCATCGTCTTTGTCGTTTCGCTGAGTTTTGCAGAGCCCCGCTCTGTAACGATTCTGCATATCAACGATATTCATGGGCATTTTCTGCCGGAACCGGCTCACTGGCGAAACGATAAAGCTTTGATCGGTGGTTTCGCAACTCTTTCTCATTATTTGCGCGAGAACCGGGCACAGCATCCCGAGGCTCTTTTCCTGCACGCGGGTGATTTGATGACAGGAAATCCCATCTGCAATTTTGAACACCGCGGCGTTAAGGGCGGAGCTTTAGTTGAACTCTTAGAAAGGCTCGGCTGTGACGCAGATGTTATCGGGAATCATGAATTCGATATTTCACAGGAAAACGCTCGAAAGCTCGCGGAACTTTCCTCGCATCCGACGCTTTGCGCAAATATTGTCTATACCGATGGTAGTTTGTTCGCTCCTCATGCTGTCGTACAGCGCGACGTGAACGGTTTGCGAATCGGAATTATCGGTCTCACTCTTCAGGAGTTATCACAGATTACAACACCGAAGCACTTGCGAGGTCTTGAAATATTGGATATCGCCGAAACAGCGCAGAAATACATTGACGAGCTGGATCCGGCAACGGATTTGATAATTCTCCTGACTCATAACGGTTTCGATGAAGATCGCAAACTTGCTCAAAATGTGCATGGAGCCGATGTCATCGTCGGAGGGCATTCCCATACGCGTCTGACACAACCCGTCCGCGAGAATGGTATCCTAATTGTCCAAGCGGGCTGCTACCTTCAGAACCTTGGTGTTCTCCATCTAAATGTAGACGGCGATACGGTTCAAAGTTATGAGGGTCAGTTAATTCCTCTCTTGGCAAAAGGAACGCAGCCGGATGCGCAAATCGCCGCTTTCTGTGACAGTTTCAAAACCCTGATTGATGCGGAATACGGGCAAGTGATTGGACAGTTAGCCGTCGATTGGAAAAGCCGTTATCGAGAAGAAAGCAACGTTGGAAATTGGATTTGCGACCGGTTACGTGAAGCTTTCAACGGTGATGTTGCGCTTGTTAATGCAGGCGGAATCCGCATCGATATTCCCGCCGGGCCAGTGACTAAACTTCACATCGTCGAACTGCTTCCCTTCAACAACAGCATTGTTGCGTTTTCCGCGACCGGTGCCCAATTGCAGAAATTCGCTATGGAACAAGCGCGTGCTCAGGTGCATCGCGAGCATGGAATCGTTCAAATGTCAGGCATGAAAATTATCTATCGCCGGAGTGGGGGAGACGTCGAGAGCGTTGCGTGTGAAGTCGGCGGTGAAATTCTGAACCCAAAGCGAAATTATCGCATTATTTCCATAGACTATGTTGCTGTCAGTCAATGGGAAAGATATTTGACTTTCGAACCGCAGGATGTTCGGCGCACCGGCGAGTTGTTTTCCGATTTTATTATCAAAGAAGTTGATAAAACAGAAGAGCCGATTCATTCTCAGGTAGAAGGGCGTCTTCGACTTTCAACCGATTGGCGAGAATAATTCTTATCCCCAAACCGGCGCTTGTTCAAAAACCGCTCCACTTCGTGGTGTGGGTTTGTCTGGCAAAGCGGTAAAATATTTCTCTAATGTCTCCAGCACTTGGGACGCTTCCGGCAACCGCAAGACCTTCGCTTTAACAACCGCGCTGGAAGGAAGCCCGCGCAGATAACCGATGGCATGTTTACGGAAATGACGAACCGCGCGTTCCTCTACATAGAGTTCAATCATCAAACCTAACTGCTCCCGCGCCGCTTCGAATCGTTCAACAGGTGTCGGCGGTACAGGCTCTGCGCCGGACAAAAGAGCGTTGGCTTCTCGAAAAATAAAAGGATACCCCATCGCGCCTCGTCCGATCATGACCGCATCGCATCCGGTTTGATTCCGGAGTTCCACAGCGTCATTCGCTTCCTTCACGTCTCCATTTCCTATCACCGGAATGGAGACGTTTTGTTTCACCTCTCCAATCCATTCCCAGTGAGCCGCGCCCGCGTAAAATTCACTGCGCGTTCGTGCATGGATTGTTATCCAGCACGCGCCGCTTTCTTCAGCCGCCCGAGCGGCTTCAACAGCATTGACAGATTGCGAGTCCCACCCGGCGCGTATCTTCACAGAAACCGGTAACGACGTTGCTTTGACTGCAGCTTCCACGATTTTCGCCATCAGCGGAACATCTTTGAGAAGTGCCGCGCCGCCGGAATACTGTACGATTTTCTTGACGGGACAACCGAAATTCAAATCCAGCCCGTCCGGTTCGAGTTCTTCAAGGACCTTCGCAACGTCCGCAGCCATCTGAGGCTCTACGGCAAAATACTGAAGGATAATCGGCCGCTCTTCCGGCGTGAACCTCGCAATTTGAAACGTCTTGGGATTTCGTCGCCGTGTTCCTTCTCCCGACAGCATTTCGGAAAACACAAGCCCCGCACCATAGCGACATGCCAGCCGCCGCATCGGAAAATCCGTATAGCCTGCCATCGGCGCCAGCACGAGCGGAGACGTCAGCTCAAGAGGACCTAATTGTGTTCGCAAAGCTGTCATTTGCTTTTCGTTGACTTGGTCTTTCTTGGTCGGCGTTTTGGTTTCTGAGCTTTGGAAATCAGTTCATTCGAAAACCACTGAATCAGAGTCGGGGGGAGGAGCCATGTCCCGTAGAACCCTTTGGTTTCCAAACCGACTTGAGTGAACATCTGGTGCAATTCGGGGACACTGTAGCAGCGAATCCCGTTTTTTTCGGGATTGTCACCTTCGTCAACAAGAGTACCGTCAGGTCGTACAAGCTCCCACAACCCATTCAGTCTCGCGGTGACAGGATCGAATTCTCCGCGATGAAAAAGTACGCCTTCATCGGTTTCCAGCCATTCCGGTCCCGCATGATTGGAAGCTGCATACGGGTGCTGGCCGGTCAACAGCAGCCTGCCGCCGGGTTTGAGTGCGCGAGCGACGTTTTCCAGTGTGCGATAATTTTCAGCGTCGCTCCCAAATCCAAAGCTGCAGCCTAAAATTACAACAGCATCGAACTCACTATCGAAATCTATCTCACGCATATCGCCGACTTGAAAAGAGATGTGATTCTTCTGCTTCGCGGTAAGTTTCTTGGCATGTTTAATCAGGGGTGCTGAAATGTCTATCCCTAAAACCTCAATGCCCAGTTCGCCAAAGAGTTGTGCTTGAAATCCCGCACCGCACCCAAGGTCAAGAAGGCGTTCGCCTTTTTTGAGCCGGAGGACTTCCTTGCAGAGGGCAACAACCTGCTGGCTTTTCATCGCACGGGACGGATCATCTTTCATCAATCGGATATGCCAGAATTCCGCCCAGAATTCATCCCAGTTTTTCGTAATCCGTTTAAAGCGGCGCGGTGATTTTGGTTGATTCGTTTTCATATTCCTCTAATGGAGAAAGTAAAATTTACCGCGTGGCCGAGTATTCTTTCCATAACTTCTTTAGGGCATCCTCTAAAGGAGCCGCTAAATGTTCGGGAGTATCCGTCACTTCCGGTTCATTCGGCAAGACAGCATAGGGAACTTTCATGTCCTGAAGGGTGAGCATGCCCTGCTTATTCGGAGCGAGTTTATGCCAATCGTTGACTTTGTAATAAAACTCCATCTTGTCATCGGGCAAGGAGTGGTAAAGAATGGAATCCGCTTCATCCGGTCGAAACCGTCGCTGGTTTTTACGAACGGACTCTTTATACGAGACATCAATGTAGAGAATACCCGCTTGCTTCAGGATGTCCTTCGATAGAATTGAAAAGGCATTCGCCAGCGCGTTTTCTCCGCCTCGGGCAAACTCAACCAAAATGGTCGTGTCGGATATTTTGGGATCTCGGAGAAGTTTAGCATAAGCGATGTTCATTTTCTCAAGAAAGAAATCCCATAGCCACTGATCTTTGAACCAGTATTTTTCATCTGAATACAGCCTTTCGCGGCCATATTTCGTGAAAATATCGTCCTCTTCAAATTTCTCCCAGATGTAAGGGAAGTCGTCCACTTCAGCGATTTGGCCGATGTGAAAACGTTTCCGTCGGTCTTCTGGATTCATTTTTTTAAGAAAATCAATGACTTCGCTCTTACCTGCGGCGGGTCGCGCTGTCAGGATGATTGATTGGAAAATCTGCGTCATGGATGTCTCCTGCTATAAAGGATTAAAGTTTTCAACCTGTAAAGAAGAGAAAATCTTGCGAAAGAAGCAAGTAAAAACAGCCACCTTCACGCGAAGATGGCTGATGCTCAATATGAAATCTTTTCCCGCAGGCTAACGGTTTCTCAGCCACTGACAAAAATCGGCGAGACCTTCTTCAAAGGGAACGCTGTGACGAAAGCCAAGCTCGCGCTCCGCCAGTGACGTATCCGCATAGGTCTGGAAGACATCGCCGGACTGAAAAGGCAGGGATTTGTGTTTCAGCGGAAGTTGCAAACTTTCTGCAAGGGAATCCAATAAATCCTTCAGAGTAATCGGATTGCTGGAACCAAGATTGAAGATACCATAACGAGGTTCTTCGGACGCAGAGCACCAGTCCATCGCTCCACGTATACCAGATAGAATATCATTGATATGGGTGTAGTCACGCCGCGAGGAACCATCGCCGTAAACAGGCAGGGGTTTGTCCGCCAGCGCCAGCTCGGCAAATTTACGAATCGCCAAATCCGGCCGCTGCCTCGGCCCATAGACTGTAAAAAAACGCAAGCAAGCGATGGACATATCGTAAAGATGATGGGTGCTGTAACAAATCGTTTCCCCCGCTTTTTTACTCGCGCCATAGGGAGAAAGCGGCCGTTCGGTCGCATCGGATTCGCAAAAGGGGACTTTCGATTGGTCGCCGTAAACCGATGACGACGATGCAAAAATGAATCGCTTCACACCCGCTTTTCGCGCTGCTTCAAGCTGAACCGCTGTCCCGCGAACATTGACATCCAGACATAATTCAGGTTCTAAAATAGACGCCCGGACACCGGCTCTTGCGGCCAGATGTATTACGAAAGAAATATCATAATCCTGATAGATGTGAGCAGTCAATTCGGCGTCACGGATATCCCCTTCGATGAGAATAAAGTCTGAATTATCGTTGGCAAGGCGGATATTTTTTTCTTTTTCAGCGCGCGGATAATAGGGGTCGAAATTATCCAGACCGACAACCATGTTCCTGTTTTTTAGGAGCATGTCACAAACATGCGACCCAATAAAACCCGCCGCGCCAGTGACAAGAATGGTGGAAGATGAAGGATGTCGCAAGGATTTTCCTTTGAACTGAATTAACACAGAAATCAATTGCTTAAATTTAAAGACAAAATTTCAGATAGTCAACCTTTTTCCGGATTGGTAGATGCAATAATTTTGCCGTTTGAACATCTAAAATCTCCAAATTGGTCTTAATATACTCATTTTCTATAGTTTGGAAATTTGAGGTTAGAATTGCAGCATATCCGTGCAATATAAATGATAATATTGAAGTCAACACAAGCATTCAAAAGAACTTGTCTTTGAAATTATTATTTGCTATATTTAAAGTTTGAAAATCATTTGGACATATCCAAATATTACGAGAAATTCCTTTGGCGGAGTAGCTCAGTTGGTTAGAGCGGTGGCTTCATAAGCCATGAGTCGGGGGTTCGAGTCCCCCCTCCGCTACTTTTTGCTGGCTTGCTCGTCAGCAGCGACAAACGCCCGCCTGCATGGCGGGTTCTTCGTTTGAGACAAGATGCAAAGTTCCGAAGCGAATATCACAGGAGAAATACGGGAGGCTCTGAAAAACGAACCGAACGGCTCGCGTTTGCTGCTTGCTGTTTCAGGCGGACTCGATTCCATTGTAATGCTTGATATTGTTGCAGACTTGGCCTCTGAGAAGGATTTTACGTTAGTCGTCGGACATGTGGACCACAGCCTTCGCCCGGAATCCCGGCAAGATGCCGAGTTTGTTCTGAGCCTCTCTGCTCATTTAGGACTGACAGCTTGCCACCTAACAGTTGACACGCCCGCCCTTGCGCGCGAGAAAAAGCTTTCACGAGAAGCCGCCGCCCGCAAGCTGCGCTATCAGGCGTTGAACGAGATAGCTGACAGCGAACATTGCCATCGAATTTTGACCGCTCACACAGCCGATGATTCCGCTGAAACATTTCTAATGCGCTTTATCCAGAGCCCGGATTGGTGGGAATGGACATCTATCCCGAAAGAGCGGGGGAGGATTCTGCGACCGATGCTTTCCGTGTTGCGGGAGCAAGTTCGTCATTATGCCGAAAATCGGGGACTTGAATGGCGTGAGGATTCAACTAATCAAAACACAGGATATCGGCGCAACTATTTGCGTTTGAAGGTTCTACCTATCATGGCAGAAGAAGGCGCTGACATCGACAGTTGTGCATTATCACGTGCAGGCGCTAAAATCCAGGAAATTTCGAGCAGTCTGCTAAACCAGGCGGATGAGTTCGTTCGAGAAGAGGCGGGGGACAGGCAAAATGAAAAGTTGCTTGCTATTCCCGATATTTTCTATTATTTTAATATGATACCTTGGGCTCCTGTCGAGCGCGCTGCAGCGGAGCTGTTACGAGATCCTGAGCTCCGATGGCCGGCGTGGCGTCGGCGTCAGGTCACAAGTTTTATTGCCGGGCGTGGGCCGAAACGCACCCTTACGCTCGATGGAAATCTTTTTCTGCATCGATACGGTTCGAAGCTGGTGGTTAGCACCTGCCAAACCGGAGAAACAAATCTTGCTCTCAAAGCGACCGGTATCTTTCCAGTTGCGAATATGGGTGAAGTAAGCTTGTCCATCATTCCGAATAGTGGCGCATTAGATAGAGGTTCACATATTCGAATCCGCGCAGAACAAGCCGGACGAAATCTCCAGCTTCGCACATGGCGGGCTGGTGACAAACTGAACATTTTCAAGCGAGGCCATCGTAAGATTTCAGATTTGCTCTCGGAGATCCATGCAAATCCCCTCCAGCGAGAAAGGGCGCTGGTCTTGTGCGATGAGGATGGACCCTTCTGGCTGGTAGGTTATTGGTCTGACCAGCGAGTGCGACCTTCGGCGACGGATAAAACAGTGATGGAAATTACATGGAAAGCGATAGGCAAATCCTACTAAACGGAATGACGGATATTGGCGAAATCGTCGGGGAACCGCCTTACCGTTTTCGTCGTTATCTACGTGCCGAGGATATTAACAAGCGTGTTCAGGAAATTGCCCAGAAAATTCGCGCCGATTACGCGAACCGAAATCCCATTTTCGTCGGCGTCCTGAACGGCAGCTTTATCTTTCTCGCTGATCTCTTGAGGAATCTGGCGATTCCCTGTGAGATGGATTTCATTAAGATTTCGAGTTACGAGAAAGCCATAAAATCTTCCGGAGCGGTCTTGATGAAAAAAGATTTAGATGCGGATGTTGCCAACCGTCATGTCGTTCTCGTTGAAGATATCGTGGATACAGGCGGCTCGGTAAGATTTCTGTTTGATCATTTCATGAAGAAAAAACCGGCTAGTCTCGCGATTGCGACGCTTTTTTTAAAGCCGGAAGTTTTTCAGATAAAATCTCATCTGGACTATGTTGGTTTTGAAATTCCGAATCGTTTCGTCGTGGGATACGGTTTGGATTATGGGCAGCAATGGCGGCATCTGCCCGATTTATATGTTTTAATGGATGAGCCTGCTTAGAAAGATACTGTTGAGGTATAAATAATTGAGCGAAGAACGCGACCCAAAAAAGAAACCGCCGGACGACAAAATCGAATGGAAGCGCGCAACGAAGACGTTGTATATTTTTCTTTTCATTGCGCTGGCCATCATTATTTTGTCGCAAATCCGATTTGGTGAACGGGAAAATGACATTCCCTATGGCCGTTTCGAAAAGCTTTTGGACGAGGGAGAAGTCGCCAAAGGGGTGATTCTCGACCAAATCTTTCATGGCGAATTGCAGTCCGGGGAAAATTTTCGGACGACACTGCCGCCGTATATGGACAGTGAAATGTTAGACAAGTGGCGTGAAAAGGAAGTCGCCTACGAGTTTAAAATCAAGCGTCCCGATTTGGGCAGCTATCTGATTGGGATGCTTCCTTGGATTTTTCTCCTCGCTTTCGGATTCTTTATTCTTCGCCGAATGCAGAGCGGGGGAGCGCCGCGCGGGCTGTTTTCTTTTGGAAAAAGCAAAGCCAAGCTGATTGTCGATAATAAGATGAATGTTACTTTCGCTGATGTGGCGGGCGCAGATGAAGCGAAGGAAGAATTGCAGGAAATTATCGCTTTCCTGCGTGACCCGAAGAAATTCCAGAAATTGGGAGGGCGGATTCCACGAGGTGCGCTGCTTCTGGGGCCTCCCGGAACCGGCAAAACACTCCTGGCACGCGCCGTAGCTGGGGAAGCTGAGGTTCCGTTCTTTACCATGAGCGGTGCTGATTTTGTGGAAATGTTCGTCGGAGTCGGTGCGAGTCGCGTACGCGATCTTTTTGAACAAGGCAAAAAAAGTGCACCGTGTATCATCTTCATTGACGAGATTGATGCGGTTGGTCGTCATCGAGGAGCCGGACTCGGAGGCGGTCATGACGAGCGAGAACAGACTCTCAATCAGCTCCTTGTGGAGATGGATGGATTTGACCCGAACGAAGGAGTTATTTTACTGGCGGCGACAAACCGACCGGATATCCTCGATCCAGCGCTGACGCGACCGGGGCGTTTCGATAGGCAAATCGTGGTTGATCGTCCGGATGTACGCGGACGGGAAGGCATTTTACGTGTCCATGCGAAAAACATTCCCATGGCGGATGATGTGGATCTTAAGGTCGTCGCGAAAGGCACACCCGGACTGGCGGGAGCCGATTTGGCGAATCTGATCAATGAAGCGGCGCTGATTGCTGCCCGGGAAGATGCCGACGTCGTGACGATGAAAGATGTCGAGCACGCCAAAGATAAAATCATGATGGGCACGGAACGCAAATCGATGATTATCAATCCAGAAGAAAAGCGTTCGACGGCTTTCCATGAAGCGGGTCATGTATTGGTGGCGAAACTGATTCCGAATACGGATCCCGTTCATAAGGTGACGATTATTCCTCGCGGAAGAGCTTTGGGGCTTACGCATTTCCTGCCGCTTGACGAGAAGCACAACTATCCGCGCAGCTACCTCGAGGGGATGCTTATCCGATTGCTTGGAGGACGCGCGGCGGAGCTTATCGTTTTTAAGGAAACAACAACGGGCGCGGGGGATGATTTGGAAAAGGCGACCCAGATTGCGCGGAAGATGGTCTGCGAATGGGGAATGTCTCCCAAGCTCGGTCCTCTTACATTCGGCCAGAAAGAAGAGGAAATCTTTATCGGGCGGGAAATCACGCAGGTTCGTGACTACAGCGAAGAGACTGCCAAACTGATCGATTCAGAAGTGAGTCGCATTGTTAACGAGGCGGATGACACTGCGCAGAGATTGCTGCGGGAAAACCGCGACAAGCTTGATGCGCTGGCAACGATCCTCCTTGAACGTGAATGCTTGGACGGCGACGAAATTGACGTCATTCTTCAGCTCCCGAAACAGGAATCTTCTGAAACATCCTCTCAAGAATCATTGAACGAACCGTAAGATTTCTCAACAAGCAGCGAGACATTTATTGGCAATTGATCAGGAAAAAATCAAGCAAGCGACACGCCTTTTTCTCGAAGGAATCGGAGAAGACGTTTCTGAGCCGCGACTCGCGTCAACCCCGGAGCGAGTCGCAAGAATGTGCGGCGAAATTTTTATCGGCGTTGGGGCGAAACCGGCGAAAGAAGTCCATCTCTTTCCCACGGAAAACGAAGATGAAATGATTATCGTTCGCGATTTGCCTTTCTATTCGATTTGCGAACATCATCTCCTGCCTTTTTGGGGTTTTGTCTCGATTGCCTATATTCCCAAGAACAATCTCGTAACCGGTTTTTCCAACCTTGCAAGAATCGTTCAGCTCTACGCAGCCCGCCCGCAGCTTCAAGAACGCATGACGGTGGAAATCGCCGAAACACTGATGTCAACGCTAAAACCTTTAGGGGTCTATGTCGTGCTGCGTGCGCAGCATCTGTGTATTATGATGCGCGGCCCGAAAGTGCATGGAACATGGACGGTCACGTCCGCCATACGCGCTGCCATGCGACGTGAAGCGACACGGCTGGAAGCGTTGCACCTGATGATGGATAACAAATAGGGTGAACCTGTTTGCATGAAGACGACGTTTCTCTCAACGAAGCGAACAGCAAAACCTGCTATTTTCAGGCATGTGCGCGGCGAACTTCCTATTGGACAGCGAACATTGCTGATGGGCGTGGTCAACATCACGCCCGATTCCTTTTCCGACGGGGGCCTTTATCTGAAACCCGAGAACGCAGTGCGCTGGGCGCAGGAATTGGCGGAGCAGGGCGCGGATATTTTAGACATCGGTGCGCTTTCCACGCGTCCGGGAAGTCTTTCCGTTTCGGAGAACGAAGAAAGAAAGCGTCTCTTACCTGTCATTGAAAAAGTTGCTTCACACATCGATATTCCTATTTCCGTAGATACCTATCGCGCTTCCGTAGCGGATGATGCGCTGCAAGCCGGAGCGGCTATCGTGAATGACATATCAGGATTTCATTTTGATGAGCAGATGCCGGATGTTTGTGCGCGGCATAAAGCCGGCGTTATTCTGATGCACATTAAGGGAACTCCGCGCGATATGCAATTGGAGCCGACTTACGAGGACCTGCTTGAAGAGATTACGGCTTACCTGAAAGCATCGCTGCGAAAAGCTCAAGATGCCGGAATTGAACGTGATAGGATAATGCTTGATCCCGGCATTGGTTTCGGAAAAACGTTCGATGATAATTATCGTCTCATTGCCGGTTTGCGCAGACTAACCTCTTTGAATTGCCCGCTCCTTGTGGGACCATCCCGAAAAGCTTTTACGGGGCAATTCAGCGGTTTGCCACCGCATAAACGGCAATTCGCGACAGCGGCCGCGGTGACCCTTTCGATAGTTTGTGGAGCTTCGGCGATTCGAGTGCATGATGTTGCAGAAATGAAAGAAGTTGCCGAGATTGCCGACCGCTTTCTGCAGGTGACCGGTGACAACTGACACTGATGTGCAGATTCAGCCGCTGACAGCGAAACACCTTGCTCAAGTCGTTGAAATTGAAGAAACCTGTTTCGACGACGCGTGGCCGTTATCAGCGTTCCGCGATTCGATTCTGAATCCTCCCACAGCATGGGTCGCGCTGAAGGAAACACAAGTCGTCGGATATTTAATAACGCAAACTATCTTAGACGAAATTCATCTCTATAACATTGCCGTTCGAGAGGATTTTCAGCGGCAGGGAATTGCAAGCCGGTTGATGATCTTCTTGATTCAGAAGGCACAAACGGAAGACATGCAGCGAATTATTCTTGAAGTGCGTGCATCAAACCTTGCAGCAGTTCGATTTTATCAACAATCGGGTTTCCGGGAATTATATCTTCGCAAAAGGTACTATGACGATGGGGAAGACGCCCGAGTTATGGAACGGCGTGTTCCACAGGACAGTTGATAGCGACGCTCTTCTACGAAGCACATAGGGAAAGGCAATTTATGGATTGGTTCCGGAAAACAAGAGAAGGCTTAACGGCTAAGGCAAAAAAGGAAACGCCGGACGGTCTCTGGGTTAAGTGCGAGAGTTGTGGTGAGATTATTTTTCGCCGCGAGCTCGAAAAGCAGTTTCTTGTCTGCCCGAAGTGCCGTTTCCATTTTGCGATGCCGGGTTCGCAGTATATTTCTCTCTTAATTGACGAAGAATCTTGGGAAGAAATCGACACGAATATACAGGCAAAAGACCCTCTATCTTTCCGCGATACGCAAAAATATTCTGATCGCATTTTAAAGGCTATTAAAAAGACCGGCCAAAAAGAAGCCATCACCACCGGAACCGGCGAACTGGATTCGAATCCTGTTGTGCTGGGAGTGATGAATTTCAGATTCTTCGGCGGTTCGGTTGGCTCCGTTGTTGGAGAGAAACTTGCCCGAGCCATTGATCGAGCGATTGCGGAGCGGCGAGCCGTGATTATCATCAGTTCTTCCGGAGGGATGCGGATGCAGGAGGGAATGGTTTCTTTGATGCAGATGGCGAAAGGCAGTGTAAAATTCAGCCAGCTTGCCGCGGCGAAACTTCCCTATATCTCGGTGCTGACAAATCCGACGACAGGCGGAACCACCGCTTCTTTTTCCATGCAGGGAGATGTGATTCTTGCCGAACCTCGCGCCCTTATCGGTTTTGCCGGGCCGCGAGTGATTAAACAGACCATCGGTCAGGATTTGCCCGAGGGATTTCAGCGATCCGAATTCCTGCTTGAACATGGTTTCCTCGATGAAATAGTTGAGCGCAAAGATATGAAAGCCAAATTGGCTCAGGTACTTGCATTTTTCAGCGGGAATGAATCCTCGTGAAAATCCTTCTTTCCAATGATGACGGCATCTATTCTCCCGGCTTGCGCGCTTTGGCAGATATTGCAAGCGATTTAGGCGAAGTCTGGGTTGTCGCGCCGGACAGGGAGCAGTCATCTGTCGGACATGCCATTTCCCTCTCTGACCCCATTCGAGTCGCACCCTATCCGTTTCCCGATGTTCATGTCGCCTATGCTGTTGGCGGGACTCCCGCTGATTGCATCAAACTCGCGCTGACGGCATTGATGCCGGAGAAACCGGATATTATTCTGTCCGGAATTAATCAGGGCGAGAATACCGGGATTTCAGTGATTTATTCGGGTACGGTTTCGGCCGCAACAGAGGGAACCATCAGTGGAGTTCCTTCGTTGGCGATTTCACTCGATTCCTTTACATCGGAAAGGTTCGCTCCGGCCGCGCGAATCGCTCGACAGCTGGCGGAATTAACAATGAGGCATGGCCTTCCTAATGACACACTCTTGAATATCAACGTTCCTGACTTGCCGGAAGAAGAACTGCGCGGCATTCGTATCACCCGGCAGGGATTGGCACGCTGGCAGGAAACCTTCGACAAACGCTCTGACCCGCGAGGCCGCATCTATTACTGGATGGATGGCCATAAGCTCGAAATGGAAGAGCCGGACGATTCCGACGGGCGAGCGTTAACGGATGGATTTGTGACAGTCACACCCATTCGCCTGAACATGACGAACCATGAATTCATCTCTGACCTGAAAACCTGGTCTCTCGAAGCGTTTGGAGTAGAACGCGCGCACCGCTGCTAACAATTTGGGGAGTTTCACATCGAACGCATCGTTGTTCTCGACTTCGGTTCCCAAACGACCCAGCTTATTGCTCGTCGCATTCGCGAGGTCGGTGTCTATTGCGAAATCCTGCCCTACACCGCTTCCCTGCGCGACATTACACGAGCTCAGACGATTGGGATTGTCCTTTCGGGTGGCCCCGCCAGCACCAGCTCTGCAAAATCTCCCCGGCCTGCCGATGAACTCTTCGAGCTCAATCTGCCCATCTTAGGAATTTGCTATGGAATGCAGCTCATTGGGCTTCATTTCGGCGCAGAAGTGTTGCTGCGCAATCACCGCGAATTCGGTCGCGCACGGTTGCAATTTACACAGGATAATCCTCTATGGAAAAGCCTCGAACCCGAACAGGTTGTCTGGATGAGTCATGGGGATTTTCTACCGCATCCTCCCGCTGATTTTATTCAGATTGGGCAGAGCGAGGGGAAAGCCATTTCGGCGATGGCGCATAAATCACGACCCGTTTTTGGCGTGCAGTTTCATCCGGAAGTTTCGCATACTCAAAACGGCACACGTATTCTGGCGAATTTCGCCTATGAAGTTTGCCATGCTACAGGAGGTTGGGACGCCGCGGCTTTCTTAGAGCGTGCGATTCCCGAAATTCAAAATAAGGTCGGCTCCGGGAAAATACTTTGCGGGCTTTCAGGCGGAGTGGATTCGGCAGTAACGGCGAAAGTGATAGCGCGCGCTGTGGGAAACCAACTCACCTCTGTTTTTGTGGATAATGGTTTACTGCGCAAGGATGAAGCAGCTCAAGTAGCGCAGACTTTCGGCGAATACCGTGATCTGAATCTTCGCATAGTGGATGCACGGCAGCGTTTTTTGAATCGACTCAAAGGCATAGAGGAGCCAGAAACGAAACGGAAAGCCATCGGTGAAGAATTCATCGCCGTCTTCCGGGAAGAAGCCGAAAAAATCGGTGAGTTTGATTTCTTAGCTCAGGGAACGTTGTATCCCGATGTGATTGAAAGCACATCCGTGCACGGGCCGTCCGCCACTATCAAATCCCATCACAATGTCGGTGGTTTGCCGGACGTGATGCACATGCAGCTCATCGAACCATTGCGGGAACTCTTCAAAGACGAAGTGCGCGCGGTCGGTCGTCTGCTGGACTTGCCTCCGAAAATTCTTGATAGACACCCGTTTCCCGGTCCCGGACTTGCAGTGCGAATTCTCGGAGAAGTCACAGAAGCACAGCTTGAGATATTGCGCGAAGCGGATGCGATTTTTATCGAGGAGCTGCATCGTAGCGGCTGGTATGAACGTGCGTCTCAAGCGTTTGCCGTTTTGCTCCCTGTCCAGACGGTCGGAGTGATGGGAGATGAACGAACCTATGAATCAGTGATTGCGCTTCGCTCCGTTGATACGTCGGATTTTATGACAGCGGATTTTACGCGTCTTCCCTTTGATGTGTTGGCGAAAATCGCCGGCAGAATCGCCAACGAGGTGCGTGGTGTTAATCGCGTCGTCTATGATATTACAACAAAACCTCCAGCAACCGTGGAGTGGGAATAGGCAATCTTATGTGTGGAATTATCGGTTATATTGGTGAGCGTGATGTCATTTCGGTTCTCATCCAAGGACTGAAACGAGTGGAATATCGTGGGTATGATTCGGCTGGAATCGCTCTATTCGGACCGGGCGGGTTGCTGATTAAGAAGGACAAAGGAAAAGTCGCGCATCTGGAAGAATCCGTCAACGGTCAGCAAATCGAAAGCTCGGCAGGAATCGGTCATACACGCTGGGCAACGCACGGCGAACCGAATGCGGTGAATGCTCACCCGCACACTGATGATAAGAATTTCATTGTCTTGGCTCATAACGGAATTATCGAAAACTATATGGCTCTGCGCGAAGAACTCCGGCAGAGCGGACATGAATTTACGACCGAAACAGATACGGAAACCGTCGCGCATCTGATTGCCGAAGTCTACGATGGAGATTTGTTGGAAGCCGTCCGTCGCGCGCTGAAACTTGTTCAGGGAACGTACGGATTAGTAGTGATGTGCGCTGACAAACCGGATGAAATCGTTGCGGCGAGGCTTAGCAGCCCTTTAATTATCGGACACGGAGATGGCGAAAATTTTGTGGCTTCGGATTTGGCGGCTTTTGTCCAATTCACGCGGAACGTGACGTATATGGAAGACGGCGAAGTCGCCTTGATTACGAAAAATAAAATCGTCCACAAGACTCTTGCCGATAAAGTCGTACCTAAGAAAATCGAAAAAATCTCCTTCGACATTGAACATATCGAAAAGGGCGGCTATTCCCACTTCATGCTGAAAGAAATCACAGAACAACCCCGCACGATTGGAGATTCCATGCGTGGGCGGCTGCTCAGTGAAGAAGGAACCGTTCGTCTGGGGGGGATGCGTGAAAAAGAAGAACAATTTTTAGGCGCCAAACGCGCGGTTTTCGTCGCCTGTGGAACGTCATGGCATGCCGCTCTTGTCGGTGAATATCTTTTCGAAGAGATGGCGGGATTGCCGGTTGAAGTCGAATACGCTTCCGAATTTCGATATCGCAGTCCGGTACTTGACGATAAAACTATTGTCTTTGCAATTTCTCAATCCGGTGAGACAACCGATACGTTGGCAGCTATACAGGAAGCAAAGCGCCGCGTCGATACGGTTTTCGGTATCTGCAATGTCGTCGGTTCGTCGATTGCGCGAACAACGGATGCAGGGGTTTATCTTCACGCCGGTCCGGAAATCGGCGTTGCATCCACAAAAGCTTTCACATCGCAAATCGTCGTTCTGGCGATGCTGGCACTGAATCTGGGGCGTCATCGTCAAATATCAGCGGCGGAAGGACACCGCTTCATTAAGGAGCTTCGAGAGATTCCGCGCAAAGTCGGAACGATTTTAAGTCAGAGTGAAAAGATTGAAGAAATCGCCCGACAATACAAAGACCATCGAAACTTCCTCTATCTTGGGCGAGGAGTGAATTTCCCGGTCGCGCTCGAAGGAGCGTTGAAGTTGAAAGAGATTTCCTATATTCATGCGGAAGGTTATCCCGCCGCAGAAATGAAACATGGTCCGATTGCGCTTATTGACGATGAGATGCCGGTAGTATTCATCGCGATTCAGGATGGAACCTACGAGAAAGTCCTTTCGAATATCGCCGAAGTGCGCGCGCGCCGTGGCCATGTTATCGCTATTGCGACGGAAGGAGATAAAGACATCGCCAAATGCGTGGATCATGTTTTTTATGTCCCCGAAACACATCCGATGCTCAGTCCCCTGCTGACCGTCATCCCGCTTCAATTGCTGGCGTATCATGTCGCTGTGATGCGTGGATGCAATGTCGATATGCCGAGAAATCTCGCGAAAAGTGTCACCGTTGAGTAAAAATAAACCAGTTTGGATTATTGTGTCAACACCCGATAGAAAAAAACATCTTTTTTTAAACCGCTTTCTCCAGCGTGTTTTCGCAGTTCTTCTCGTGTTTTGTATGTTCGGAGCACTCGGCTTTGGCGCGTCTCGTCTTGACGATGCTATGGAAGCATTCCAGCAGGGGAAGATGGCGCGGGCGCAAAAATTACTCGAAAGAATCTTAAGCGCTCCACAACCCGAACAAGAAGACGCGGCCATGTTTTTGCTCATTCGCGTTCATTTGGCGCGTCGCAATGAAGCAAGAGCGACAGATATCGCCGAGCGATTCATGAAGCGTTTCCCTGACAGCCCCTATTTCGATGATGCTCATTATGCGATGGCGGAAGCGCATTTCTTACGTGGAGATTTAGTCAGATGCGCGCAAGAGCTGGCGTGGATCATCGAGAATGCACCCGATGAACGCCTTCGCCAGAAAGTGCGAATAGTTTTGCCGCAGCTTTCAACAAAAGCCCGTTCGGAAGAAGAAATCGCGAGGCTGGAGGAAGTGAGTGCCATACCGGTTCCTTCGGAATTTCCAATTTCTTCCGGCACCGTCGTCGTGTTGCTTGCTTTTCCTGACAGGGATGCGCCGGAAGCTCGCGCTTTGCGCCGCGCAATGGAGTTCGCTGCTGCAAGAGGCCACTTGCGTTTTCCTGTCGTTTTCCATGAAGTCGCCAGCAGTCATGAATGCGCTCAAACTGCTATCCGACTCTTTGAAAATGAAACCGTTGGTTTGGTGGTTTTTGCCGGAGATGAAGGTTCGGCAACTACGCTGGCTATTCTGTCCAAGCAGTATCAGACGCCAGTGCTTTTCCTCACAGGCTATACATCTTCTCTCTGCGATTTGAGCGACTATCTTTTTGAATTTATGCCGAGTCGCAAAACACAGGGCTTGGCTCTGGGGAAATACGCGGGAGAAGAGCTGGAAATACGTTCCGTGCTCGAACTCGTCGTTGATGATGGAGAAGGCCGCGCGCTTGAAGCAGGATTTCGACAAGGCGCCGAAGAAACAGGTGCGACGGTCGTCGGGCGGGAATGGTTTTTAACGACGGCTCATTCCATCCGCGCGCCCTTGCGAGATTTATTTACTCCTCCTCCTGGAGAAAACAAGCCGGAAGGGTTGCTATCGACCGCGCTGACCGATTCGGAAATGGCGGCGCTCTGGGGAACCAACGAAGGAGAAGTCCTCTTGCTCAAAGAGGAAGACAGCTTGACGATTATCACTCGGACATCCACCCCCACAGGAAAACGCGCGCTGTTCTTCTGCATACCCTCCGGGCGCGCATCGAACATGATTTCGCAGATGGGAACCCTGCCCAGACGAACAACGTTTCTGGGAAACAGCGCGTGGATTGACGCTGAAGCTCTGCAAGAGTATCCGGAAGTCAGCGACGGACTGATTATCGCGGCACCGCTGCTTCCTGAAGTAAAATTCCGGGGATTGATGCAACAAGTCTATGAAGATTCAATCGGCCAGAAGGCAAGTTTGTGGGAGCTTCTGGGCATCGACGCCGCGAAATTTGTCGGAGAGATTGTATCGACGAAACCAGAATCTCGAATCGCATTCAAAGAGGCGTTAGAACAAAGCGAACCTTTCTTCGGGATGTCTGTTCAGCTTGATTTCATGGGAGGACGCGAGAATCAAGCTGTGAGAATATTGAAGTATAAGAACAAAAGCTTTCTAATTCTGAAATAAATGATTTTCAGACAGGATACATAACAGAAATCCACAATAAATTGAGAGAGAGCCTTTGACTTATTTAGAAGCGATTTTTTTGGGGGTTGTCCAAGGGCTGACGGAATTTCTTCCCATTTCCAGTTCAGGCCATCTGGTAGTACTGCAGGCGATTCTGGGTTTTAAGGAACCTAGGCTCGCTTTTGATGTGATGGTTCACGTGGGGACGCTACTGGCAGTGATTACATTCTTCCGGAAATATATCGTCGGGATGTTTGTCTCGATATTTGTTCCCAGTATGCGGCGTAGCGAGGAATGGGCTTTACTGAAAATGGTCATTATCGGAACGATTCCAACCGTCTTTATTGGTTTTGTATTCAAGGATCCCTTGGAGGAGTTGTTCGCCTCACCGGCCGCTGTGGGTTTTTTCTGGTTGATGACAGGCCTCTTGCTTTTTTTAGCTGATCGGTGGCTCTGGAACGGCAAAGACCTTTCTCGCGGCACGCTGCAGGATGGTTTGGCGGTGGGATTTTTTCAGGGATTGGCAATTATTCCGGGAGTTTCGCGCTCTGGAGCGACCATCAGTATGGGAATTTTTCGACAATTTTCAGGTGAGAATGCCGCAAAATTTTCGTTCATTCTTTCCGTGCCTGCGATTTTGGGGGCAACCATACTGCAAATGCGGAAGATTACGGCGATTGAGAGGCCTGAGTTTCTGGTTTATCTTGCGGGAACCGTTGCGGCGGCCATCGTCGGCTACCTGTCAATTGCGCTGTTGATACGCATCATAAAGGCGCGACGACTTTCCATCTTTTCGTATTACTGCTTTATTGCCGGGGGAACCACTTTAATCTATATCATGCTGACAGGTTCCTTTTAGAACGTATCTTAAATATCATAGGAGAATCTTTGGATATCTCCGCCGAGCCGGGTTCAGCGCAGGTTCCCGTAAGCCACCGATGAAGCCAGCGCGCGTAACCCGACCGGAAATTTTTAAGCAGTTGTTTTAAGAACAAGAGGACGCATTTGGTTCGGGAAAAGAAAGTCACAGGTCAACTGACACCGGCGGAATTTAATGCTGCTGTGCGTGCAGGAACTGCCTTTCCGGCTGTTTTGCTGACCGGCCCCGAAGATTACCTGCGGCAACGCGCAACAGACAACTATCTGGATAAATCCCTCACACCTGAAATCCGGGAGTTCGATTTCACCTATCTTTCGGGAGAATCGACAAGAGTCCCGGAGCTGCGTCATGCACTTGCTGAACTTCCTATGTTAGGTTCCTTCCGTTTGCTTCTACTTGACCTACCGACGAAACTAATATCCGAGGCGGCATCGGTGCTGAAAGACTATCTGAAGAAGCCCAATCCCGCGCTGCGGATTCTGATGGCTGACCCGGAGAACAAACCAAAGTACTCTTCTCTGAAGGGACTGTTGCCTTCCGTGCTTTGGGTTCATTACAAACCTCTAAGCGAAAATGAACGTGCTCGCTGGTGTATCCGCTACATGAAGGAGCACGACAAGGAGATGTCGGAAGAAGCCGCCGGTTATCTGGTGCAGACGTCAAAGAAATCCCTTGGTGATTTGACCGCAAAATTAGATCATGCGGCTCTGTTTGTGGGTGAGACTCGAGAAATAGATATGCTTTCGATTCAGAGAATTTCCGGCGTGACATCGGAAGTGACCGTCTATCAGCTTGAGGATGCTTTGCATCGAAAATCGCTGGCCGAATGTCTGCGAATTGCTCGGTCTCTTTTGGAAGGAGGAGAACCGGTTCTGCGACTCATAAATTACCTTCATCGCAGTCTCTTTCGGCTCTGGCAGATAAAAGTGCTTGGAAGACGGCGGGGGAATCATGAGAAGAGCATCAAAGAGATTCTCGGTGGTCAATCATGGAAGAGCGACGCGTTCATTCGGGGAGCAAAAGGGATGTCTTTTACCGCATTGGAACGGGGATTAAGGGGACTTATGGACTTGGAAATCACCCTGAAGACGCGCACGGTTCAGGGAGATGTTCTGTTTTATCATTGGCTATGGAAAGTTATGGCAGGCGAGAGGGATAAGCTGGAACCCGGAACGGGATTGGGGAGTTAATGAGGGTGACGTTATGACGGACAACCCGGCGAACCCGCCGACGGATGAAGAACTTATCTTTAACTTCCAGCAGGGAGATATCCACGCCTTTGAGGAAATTGTCCGGCGTTACAAGAATCCCCTGTATAACTTCACAAACCGGCTTCTGGGCGATTCCATCTTTAGTGAAGATATCGTGCAGGAAACTTTTCTGCGAGTTTACCGTAATAAACATAGATACCATCAAATAGCAAAATTCTCCACCTGGATCTACACTATCGCCTCGAATTTGGCCAAAACGGAGCTGAGGCGGCGCAAGATTCGAAAGTTCTTTTCCATCAGTTCCAAAGGCGCCGACGAACGTGATTATGATCTTCCGGATTTAAGCGCGGATGTGGAAAAGGAAATTGATGGAGTTCTTAAAAATGAGATTATTTTAAAGGAAATTAATGCGTTACCTGCTCATTTCCGTCAAGCGGTTCTTCTAAGAGATGTTCAGGATCTTTCTTATGATGAAATAAGTGTAATTTTAAGTGTTCCATTAGGAACGGTGAAATCCAGGGTCAATAGAGGAAGAGGCCGGTTGCAGAAAAAGCTAAGATTTTTGATTTCGGAGGAGTCGGAGCGTGAACGTGGAAAAGAACAAGAAAAATAAGTATCCCTATTTAGAATCAGAGAAAATGGATGAAAATTCAGACTCGGGTCATCAGATGGTCCGAGCAGCACTGCTGACACTGCCGCAGGTATCTGCGCCTCCGGGTTTTGAATTTCGCCTGCAACGCTGTATTCGTTATGCTGAATCAGGGCAGCCGGCGAGGGATGGGGAGCCGATTCTTACATGGAGATGGTTATCTGTCGGTTTAGGGGTCGCTACGGCTGTTACGGCTGGCTTGATTCTCTATGAACCACAGACTCAGACGCCTTCCGCTATGTTCTCTGAATCTGCTGAGCAGCCTGCAGTGCATCAATCCAGTCCTTTCCCGGTGACGGCTCCATCTACAGCGAGCCTCCAAGCGGATCGCTCCTATACGGGAAGCCCTGAACGCGAGACAGACGGGGATTTGCTGGCAACTGAAGGCAGCGCTGCGGACAGCGCCAGTCGCACTTTTCATCCTTCAGAAGGTCAAATGCAGGTCGTTGGTGGGGAGCGAAAAATCAGCGGCCAATAGACCTGACGTAAAGTATTCAAAGGGTTATGACTGCGCCGTCTATGACAGATGGCGTTTTCTCATGAGCGCGCGCAATCTGCTTGACTTTCTCTGCCAAATGTAGTATATTCAATAGAGAACATAAGAAGAGAGGAGATAAAAATGGCCAAGCGGCAAACCTTTGCAGACAAAGTGGCGAAAATTAAGGGTGGAGGGGCGGCACAATGCCCGAAATGCGGTGAAGTTCTGTCGGTTGTGAAAATCTGGCAAGCGGAAGAAGCTCCTTCCACCGGACGCCAGCGCATGGTTGAGAAAATCGTCAAGGTCTGCAAATGCAATTCTTCTGAGGTATTCGGATAGATTGAGTCGTATTCTCGTCATCGCTACTCGAAATCCTGATAAACTCCGCGAAATCACGCACCTGTTTCAAGCTCTTTCTATTGATGTGCGTAGTTTTGCGGAGTTTTCTCATGTCGCTCCGGTTATCGAAGATCGCCCGACAATCTTTGAGAATGCGATGAAGAAGGCGATGGAGGTAGCGGAGCAGGTCGGGCACTGGGTCTTGGCGGATGATACCGGTCTTTTTGTGGATGCTTTGGAAGGAGCGCCGGGAGTAATGTCTGCGCGCTATTCAGGTCCGGAGGCAACATATGCAAGCAATGTGAATAAACTGCTTTCGGAGTTGGAAGGAGTTCCGGAAACAAAGCGAAACGCGCTCTTTCGCACGGTCATCGCACTTCGCACTGAGAAGAGTCTTCACCTTGTCGAAGGAGAACTTCATGGGCGCATCGCAACGGAACCTCGAGGTCAACACGGGTTCGGCTATGATCCGGTTTTTGAGCTTCCGGATGGTCGGACGCTTGCGGAATTGGAATTCGAAGAGAAGAATCGCATCAGTCATCGCGCACTTGCTCTGCAGCGAACAAAGCGGTTGATGGAAGAGTTGCTAAAGCTGGAATTTTAACCTGTTTCTATATATGATTCTTTTATCAGTCCTTTCCCTCGCAATTCCCGGCGAGGGTTTTCATTAGACGGCCAAGATCTTCGATTTTAAACGGCTTTTCCAGAAAACCATCTGGAGGATAAAGGCACATATCGAGCATGCCATGGAAATTGGAATAGCCCGTGATGAGGATGACTTTGAAATTTTTATTACATTTTTTAATATTCGACAGAAGTTGGATTCCATTCATATTCGGCATGTAAATGTCAGAAATAACCAAGTCTGGATCAGTTTCCTTGAAAAGCTTCCAGCCTTCCTCGCCATCTTCAGCTTCGACGGTTTCAAAACCGAAATGATTATTGACCCTCCGCAACAAAATTCGTGTAACAGCTTCATCGTCAACAACCAGGATTTTAAATTTCTTTCCCATAATAATCTCTTATTTCGACCCATGAAGATCGATCATCTCTGCAGATAAGTTATCCCCCACAGGATGGTGCGCCACCACTGGTTGATAAAGATTTCTAAGCTTCTCCACCACAGCTGAAATACGCTCGGACATTTGAACAATCTCATCTGCCAGCGCTATCATCTTTGCTGTATCCGATGAACTCGCGCCCTGAGATGATTTTTTCAATGCCATCATCAGCAACTCTGCATTTCCCATGATTCCGACAAGAGGATTGTTAATTTCATGTTGTAGAGTTACCGATGTTTGCTGGATTCCTTTCAGCTTTGTTACTTCAATGAGACGTGTTTCCAGCTCAAGTACTCGTTCACCTGCTCTGACGCGTGCAAGAAGTTCGTTGAGGTCAAAGGGTTTCGAAATGAAGTCATCCGCTCCTGCCTCCATGCCGAGAACGATGTCCTCTTTTCTGTTTTTTGCGGTCAATAGAATAATGTAAACCAGCTGATCTTCACACTGATGCCGTATCTGTTTGCAGAGTTCGATACCGTCCATTCGCGGCATCATCCAATCCGTAATCACGAAATGCATACCTTCCGATTGGAGCATCTCCCATGCTTCCTGACCATCGCAGGCCGTTGAAACCTCGTGCCCCCATTGAGAAAGTGTTTTTGTCAGAAGCTTGCGTGAAACCAGTTCATCTTCTGCAATTAAAATTTTCATAGGTTCTTTCTTTCAATACGCCTACAGTTCCAGCTCTCCAGCAAATTGACGAAAGCGATCGAGTTGATTCGTCAATTCTGAAAACGCGTTTTCAATTCCGTCAAGTTTAGCTTCCCGTCCCATCATCTCGATTTCGTAAGCGGCTTGCCGTACGGACTCGGCGGCCAAATCAGCGGCGGCTCCTTTCACACTGTGAGCTTCGGCTTGCAGAGCTTCGGAATTCTGTTCCTCGACAGCTTTTCGTATGGCGTCCAACTGAGCAGGAATATAATCAAGGAACTCCTGTATCATTTCTTTCAGGAATTCCCGATCATCTCCAAACCGTTCCAGAGCTTGTTCAACATCCAGAGGTGTCTCAGTCGAGTTCTGAGAATTTGCATTGGTTTCACTCATGGAGTCGCTCTCCTTCTTGTTCTGCAAAAATTCTTCGATAGTGTTGATGAGTTCTTTCGGGTTAATCGGTTTCGAAAGATAGCCGTCCATTCCCGCCTCAAGACATTTCTTTTTGTCTCCTTTCATGGCATACGCGGTCATGGCAATGATGGGCAGGTTTTCCCAGCGTGAATCTTGACGCAAATGACGTGTGGCCTCAAACCCACTCATGTTAGGCATCTGGACATCCATGAGAACCAGATCGTAGGCAGTTTTTTCGAGAGCTTCAATCGCCAATCGGCCGTCCGCGGCAACATCAACAGTGTACCCCGCTTTTGTCAGGATTTTTATGGCGACTCGTTGATTAATAATATTGTCTTCCGCAAGAAGAATATGCGCAGGCGTGGTGCACTGCACCTGATTAAAATCTGAAGCGGCTGCAAGCATCTGAATCGACTTGTCAGATGAAGTTCCGTCTAATGTTTTAGATATAAGAATGCGCAGTTGCGACTGCTTGATGGGTTTAGTCAGGTAGGCGCAGCATCCCATCTGCAGATAGCGCGCGGTCTCTCCATGCATTCCCAGAGACGTCAGTACAATAATATCCACGTTGGCGATAGCTGCCTCAGCTTTAATTTTCGTCGCGGTCTGCAAACCGTCCATAATGGGCATCTGGGCATCAAGCAGAACGATTCGAAAAGGATTTCCGGCTTCTGCGGCTTTACGCAGCAGTTGAAGCGCACCGAAACCCGAGTCCGTCTTTACGGGTCGGCATTTCCACGCTGTAAGAATTTTCAGCAGATATTTGCAGTTTGTAGTGTTATCATCGACGATTAGAATCGGAACTCCTTCAAGCAAAGCCGTGATGGATTCCTCCTCGGGTGGAGCATCGCACAATTCACAGACGACAGTAAAATGAAATACGGAACCCTTCCCAACTTCGCTCTCCACCCAGATACGTCCATCCATCAACTGGACGATTTGTTTGGAAATTGTCAGCCCCAATCCTGTTCCTGCAAATTGGCGTGTTGTCGAGCTGTCCGCTTGTGTAAAGGATTCAAAGATTGACGAAACGCGTTCGGGCGGAATGCCAATGCCGGTATCTTTCACCGCACACTTTAGAACTACTTTGCCGTCTGCTGCTTCTTCGGAATAGATGCTAAGAGTCACACTACCTTCCGAAGTGAACTTGATGGCATTCCCTGTCAAATTGACTAACACCTGACGAAGACGTCCGGAATCGCCTCGCAGCCATCGAGGGACATCAGGTTCTAAATGTAGATGGAGCTGCAGCTTTTTCTCTTCTACGCGGGTCACCAGAACATCTCCGACACTTTCAATCAGAGATTCAAGGTTAAAATCAATCAGTTCGAGCTCCAATTTCCCTGCTTCGATTTTCGAGAAATCGAGAATATCATTGATAATATCCAAGAGAGCATTCGCGCTGCTTTTCACCGTATGGAGATATTCCTGTTGTTCATCGTCGAGTTCGGTGCTGAGAGCCAAATCTGTCATGCCGATGATGCCATTCATAGGAGTTCGTATTTCGTGACTCATATTTGCTAAAAACTCGCTTTTCGCGCGGGTTGATGATTCCGCCGAAATGCGCGCTTTGTTGAGCTGCTGATTTGTGGACCACAATTCGATAAGGTGCACGACATCGTTGGCAAAAAGCTCCAAAATGACGACAGAATCAAGCGTCGGACGTAGTCCGTCCGATGGATCATCAAGAGCGACAAATCCCAGCCATTCCCCATCAGACTTTAAAAGGGGAATATAGAACATATCGTCCGGATTCCAATCCTTGCATTCTTCGATATCTATCGAACCGGGCAATAAATCTTCTCCCATGAAATTGCGCATTTCCTGATCATTCCAGAGGATATGGTAACAATTTCCGAGACGCCATCTGGGTGTTTCTTTCAGTTTATCCACAAAACGCACCCAATCTCTTTTCCTCAAATGTTGGATTTGCTCTTCTTTTAAGCCGAAAAAGGATGAATTTGTAATCTCGTTATCTTCTGTAAATATAAAAATTGCGCCCCGCTGCCAACTTAGTTTTTTATAACCCAGACCGATTTGCTCGAGTAGCTCATCGAGACTCGTTGAAAGAAGGATATCCGCAGAACTCCTGACAATCCCGTTGAGTTTTTCATGCTCTCCTTGAAGTTGTATGTTTGAGTACTCGAGCCGCTTCTGAACTTCAACCAATTCCGTGACATCAACAAATGATTCAAACCCTCCAATAACATTCCCATCTTCATCATGCAGGAGCTCCGCATTCTTCAAGATTGTGAGTTCACGCCCATCTTTCGTCTGGATTGTGCATTGCTTTCTGAAGATGTGCTTTTCGCTGTTTGTGTCGAAGAGTTCGCAATTTTCTAAACAGGGATAACCTTTCAGTATGTGACAATGTTTTCCCAGAACCTCGTCTTCTCTGTATCCTGTGACACGGCAAAATTCGATGTTTACGCTTGTGAAGAGTTTCTTTGTATCCAAAGTGAAAATCGCCGTTGCAGCGGTACTCAGAAGTTTCTCTTGAAAGGTGATAGAATCTTGCAAATCATCAAATTGTTGGGCGGAATGGAGGGCGACAGCTGCGAGATTGCACAAGGTAATGGCTGTTGTCTCATCATCCTCGTCAAATCCATCGTCGCTTTGAGGACTGGCAAGTACAAGCACTCCGATAGTCTCACCCGCATCCTGAATGGGAATTCCAAGTGCATGAGATTCGGATATTCCCGAAGCAGCCTCTTTATTTTGCGGAGAATGTTGAACTATTTTACCGTCCTCGAAAAGGCGGAGAGCATCCTCTTCAGTCGTGGAGTTCAATAAGGCAAGAACATCATCCGAAGAGTAATTCCATGTTGTAATCGTCTGAGCTTTGCGGTGCTGAGTCGGCGCAAGAATCATCGCGGTTAAATCCGCATGACAAAGGATTCTGGCATGTTCCAGCAGTACCGTTAAGGTTTCATTAATATCGAGATGTCCCGCAACTTCCGTTGCAACCGCATTGATTGATTCAACTCGTTGGAGCGCCTCCTGCATATCAGCTTGAACTTTCTGTTGCTCAGTGATATCCTGGATATGAACACTGATGCGCGATGAATCATCTGAAGAAGATTTCAGGTGTGAAAAAGACAGCTTTACTTTCAGCTGAGTTTCGTCTTTTGATTTGCGCAGCGTCTGAAATCCCCGAAGTGAATGGCCTTTGCGGGCGATGCGATTGATTCGCTGTTGTTCATTTTGCCGAATTTCAGGAACCAGCAAATCCCATGATTGACCGAGGATTTCATCGGCAGAGTAGCCAAAAATCTGCTCAGCTCCCCGATTCCATGTTATGATTGTGTGCTCGTCGTCGAGGATAAATATCGCATCGCCAATGTTCTCGACAAGCAACCGGTTCTGTTGTTCTGAATGATAAAGAGCTTCTTGTATCTGTTTGCGTTCAGTGTCATCTCTGAAAATACTAAAGGTTCCTGCAAAGAGCCCTTCTTCATTTATCCAAGGATTGGCTGTGACTAATATATGACGCTTTTCTCCATTCGGACGAATGATATCCATCTCGTAGATCGTCCTTTTTCCGGCACGTCGAATATCCGTTTGTTTGAGAGCCTGTTCGAAGTTTTTTGGATCTGTGAATTCCTTTAGACTTCTCCCCACAAGCTTGCCGGATGGTACACCAAAGATTTCTTCTGCTGCTGAATTGGCGAACGTGAAGCGCTCATCAGGGTCTACAATGCCAATTCCTTCTCCCTGTTTCTCGATTAGAAAACGATATCGTTCCTCACTTCTTTCAAGTGCAACTTCCATCTGCCTGCGATCGGTAATATCAATAATGTAGCCCAGATAATGAGTGATTTTACCGTCTTCACCTCTCAAGATGGTCGTATAGTCAGAAATCTGTATTGTCTGACCATCCTTTCGAATGATTCCATAGGATTTGTGTTCAAATCTTTCACAGCCACTCTCACTATAGATTTTAACTTCGTTGGCAACACGTTCGATATCTTCTTCAGGGATGATCTCTGCATAGGAGACTTTCTTGGACATGAACTCCTCTGCGGTATAACCCATCACAGCTTTCACATTTGGCGAAACATACTCTACAGGCCAACCTTCTGAATTTCGCCACTTGAAAACAACCACGGGTCCGCTGATAAACATATTGCGTTCATGTTTCAGGAGTGTGTTGGACCGGTTTAGTTTTTCCTCCGTTTGTTTGCGCTCATTAATATCGCTCAGCACGCTGATGATTTGCTTCAGTTTGTCACCGGCGAATACGGGAGTCCATGAGTGCGAAATCCATCTTACCTTTCCGGTCTTTGTCTGGATGCGATACTCATAGTTTGTGCCGCCTTTCCCTGTCAGAGCCTGATAATGAATCTCCTTAACTCTTACAAGGTCGTCAGGATAGATTATCCACGGTTGTTGACCGACCAAATCTTCCGGTTCGTACCCCAAAACTTTTTCACATGCCGGGCTCAAGTATGAAATAATACCATCTGGCTCCGTCACCATAATAACATCATGATTGTTTTCGACGATTTGCTTATATCTTTCTTTGCTTTCCCTTAATGATTCTTCTGCACGCCTGCGTTCTGCAAGTTCTGATGATAATGCTTTCATCGCTTGTTGCTTGGAGCGATACCAGAAACCGAGGACGAGACCACCAAAGCCCCCAAGGAAAAGGGGCATAACGTACCCTTTTAAAACCAGTGGAAAGCCGGAGAATGCTTTTTGAATTGTCGAGAAAATACAGAGAAGAAAGGCGCCCAAGAAGAAGGATGCTAATTTCTGGACTAAATTTCGCATGGCAGATTTATTCATAACTTAGAGTCTTCCTGCAGCATTCCTACTACCTCTTCGTAGTTAAGGGATATTATTTTCCTACACTAATGCAGAATCATTGCCCAAAATCGCAACAATCGAGCCACGAGGTGAGGTGTTGGTGATACGCTGGAAAAGGTAGATTTCGAGCTTGATTCCTCTACTTAAATTCAGTATATTTCACAATTGGCGATTTGCGTAACAAACCTGCTGGCATAGGCGGGGAAAAGCAACATGTTGCCATTCTTCAACATTAGAGGTAGGGTCTGCCCTGCTGAAAATTCTTCGCGCGAGGTATTTCTATGCAGTACATCCCGAATACCGATGATGACCGGGCTGCCATGCTGATGGCAATTGGTGTCAGCGATTTTAAGGAACTTCTCCAGCCGATACCCGAAAATTTGCGCCTGAAAAACCCTCTTCCTTTACCTGAAGGGAAATCTGAATGGGAAGTTCGCCGACATATGCTGATTCGCGCTAAAAAGAATCGCGATATGACTCAATACTCCAGCTTTTTAGGCGCGGGAATCTATGATCATTTTATCCCTGCGGCCGTACGTGCATTGACGGCGCGGTCGGAAATCTATACAGCATATACACCCTATCAACCGGAAGTCTCGCAGGGAACGCTTCAGATTATTTACGAATTTCAATCCATGATATGCGAGCTTTTCGGGATGGATGCGGCGAATGCGTCTCTCTATGATGGCGCCAGCGCTCTTGCGGAAGCCGTTCTTCTTGCTCAATCACATACGCGCCGCTCGAAAATCCTCTGGCCGATTTCCGTCCACCCGCACTACCGGCAGGTCACCGAAGCCATCGGTAAACCCATGGGGATAGGAACAGAAATTTTAGCAATCAAAGATGGAAAGCTGGACGAGAGCGACCTCGCCAATAAATTGGATAGCGAAACAGCCGCTGTTGTCTTTCAATATCCAAACTTCTTCGGGATTATCGAAGAACTTAAACCACTGATTGAAGCGACTCATCAGCAGGGAGCGCTGGCGATTGTCGTGGCGGATCCCATAGCGATGGGAGTGTTGGAATCGCCTGGCACTTTGGGAGCGGATATCGTTGTCGGGGAAGGGCAGGGACTTGGAATTGACCCGGCTTATGGAGGTCCGGGGCTGGGTTTGTTCGCGGCAAAGTCACCCTTCACACGGAAAATTCCCGGACGTATCGCGGGCGTTACGAAAGATCGCGAAGGACAACGCGGTTTTACCCTGACACTTCAGACCCGTGAGCAGCACATCCGGCGGGAAAAAGCGACTTCGAACATCTGTACGAATCAGGCTCTTTGCGCCGCAATGGCGACGATTCATTTATCTCTTATCGGCACAAATGGTCTTCGAGAAATCGCCGAGACTTGCATGGCGAAAGCACATTATCTGGCAAGAGAGTTAGAAAAAGTACCGGGTGTAGAAATCGCTTTTACGTCGCCTTTCTTCAAAGAATTTGCCGTCCGTTTCCCATTGCCGCCTGCGCAAGTGGTGGAACAGCTCCTGAAAAAACGTATCTTTGCCGGTATTCCCTTACGACATTTTCGAATTGACATGGATGACCTGCTGCTTGTGGCTGTCACCGAACAGCGGACAAAAGAGGAAATGGATGCCTATGTCGCCGCGATAAAGGACATCGTCTGATGAAGAATATTTCCAAAACAAAAGAGATATAAAATGTCCCTCATTTTCGAACTCTCTAAAAAAGGGCTAAAAAGCTTTCAAGCGCCTCCGCTGGACGTGCCGCGACAGCAGAGCGATTTACCAGCAAATCTGCGGAGAAAAACTCCGCTTCGTTTGCCCGAAGTCGCCGAGAATCAGGTTGTGCGACACTATATCAATCTTTCCCTGAAAAATCATCATGTCGATAAGGATTTCTATCCGCTCGGTTCCTGCACGATGAAATATAATCCGAAAATCAATGATGAGATTGCAGGGCATTCGGGTTTCGCGGCGCTGCATCCAAAACAGCCGACCGAAACAATCCAGGGAGCTCTTCAGGTAATACACGAGCTGTCGGAAGCTCTCTGTCACATCACAGGAATGGATACCGTGACGCTGCAGCCGTCAGCCGGAGCGCAGGGGGAATTGACGGCGTTGCTAATGTTCCGAGCATATTTTATCCAGCGAGACGGACGCCCGCGCCATAAAGTAATTATCCCTGACAGTGCGCATGGAACGAATCCTGCATCGATTGTGATGGCAGGGTATGACGTCGTGCAGGTTGTTTCCGGGCCGGATGGACTCGTGGACTTGGATTCTCTGAAAAAGATCTTAGACGGAGACACCGCCGCTTTGATGATTACGAATCCCAATACGCTGGGTTTATTTGAATCTCAGATTACCGAAATTGCCTCCAGAGTTCATGACGCCGGAGGTCTCGTTTATATGGACGGAGCGAACCTGAACGCACTGATGGGAATTGCTCGGCCGGGCGATATGGGATTCGATGCCTGTCATCTGAATCTGCATAAAACCTTCTCGACGCCTCACGGCGGCGGCGGTCCTGGAAGCGGGCCGGTGGTTATTCGAAAGTTTCTCGAACCTTTCTTGCCTAAACCAGTCCTAAAAATCAAGGACGAGCATTTCTCATGGGATTGGGAACGGCCAGATTCCATCGGACACATTCATAGTTTCTATGGAAATTTCAGCGTCATGGTTCGTGCGTTGGCGTATATTTTGGCGATGGGACGAGACGGCCTTCGAGCTGTGTCAGAAAACGCTATCATCAATGCGAATTACTTGCGCGTCCGACTCGCTGAGCATTTCGATTTGCCGTACAACCGACTTTGTATGCACGAAGTTGTCTTTTCAGGCAGTCGCCAGAAAGCGCACGGAGTCAAAACACTTGATATAGCCAAGCGCCTTTTGGATTTCGGTTTCCACCCACCGACGGTTTACTTCCCGCTGATTGTTTCTGAAGCTTTGATGATTGAACCCACAGAAACCGAATCCAAAGAAACGATGGATCGGTTTGTCGATGCGATGAAGAGAATTGCGCATGAATCCGAAACTGAACCTGAACAATTGAAGAACGCTCCCACCGCAACGCCTGTTCAAAGACTTGATGAAGTGGCCGCCGCTCGAAATTTGGATATCAATTACTTTGCGCAGCCTAAAACTTCGGCTAAACGTGGATGAATCCAACAGCGAAAAATAAAGATGTTCAAAAGTGGCTCTCAGAGCTTGGCCTCCGAGAATTTGTCGCTCTTGATTTGGAAACGACAGGTCTCGAAGCGGCAGCGCACCGGATTATCGAAGTGGGAGCGGTTCGTTTTCAGGATGGTGTGGAAGTCGATGTCTTCGAGCAATTGGTGAATCCGGGTGAACCTCTGCCGCCTTTTATTGCGGAACTGACCGGCTTGACCGATGATGACTTGCAGAATCAACCGCCTTTTTCTGCTGTGGCAAACGACCTCTTAGAGTTCATTGGCACCGTTCCAATTGTCGGGCAGAATGTTAGTTTTGACTTAGCTTTCCTGACTGCCGAAGGCCGAAGACTCGATAACACGAAAGGGCGCAGAAATCCTTTCACTTTTTCAAAGCATGAGGTTTTAGACACCGCTCAGCTTTGCCGGATATTCTGGCCCGAATGGCCGCGTTTCGGACTCGCGCTGCTTGCGGAAATATTCGGCATCGAGCAAATGTTGAAGCACCGCGCCGTGGCTGATGCTCGCGCGACAGGAAACGTTCTCTGTCAGATTATTGAACAGCTTCCTGATCGTATCTGGGCGGAGCTGGCTCAAGATTTAGCGTATCTGAGCAGAGGCACCTTCCACCGTTCAGAACGCTTTTTCATGCGGCTCGAAAAACTTGCTGATGGGATAATTCCTCCGGAAGATGTCGTGCGGCAATTCGAACAGATTGCTGATGCCCACGAAAAGACGCCTGAGGAACTTCCTTCACTGGAGGAGGTTTTTGATGAACACGGTCTTCTGCAAAAAGTTTTACCGAATTACGAATTAAGACCTGCACAGTTGCAGATGGCTCAAGCTGTGAAAGCGTCATTGGAACAGAATGAAATCCTCCTATGCGAAGCACCAACGGGAGTCGGCAAATCGCTGGCTTACCTTTTTGCAGCCGCTCTCTGGGCTGTGGGCAATCCCGACGAAGCGCGGCAAGTTTTTGTGTCATCACACACGAAAGCTCTCCAGGAACAACTTCACCGAAAAGAAATGCACACCCTTCATGAATTGCGAATTCCTGTTCAAAGCGCGATTCTCAAAGGGAGGAAAAACTATCTCTGCTGCAGGCGATTGCGAAGCGTGATTCGAGAAGCTCCGGCGCAACTTTCCGATGAGGATCGCTTGCGCCTGATGCCGCTGATTCGCTGGGCTGCCACGACAACAACCGGCGACATTTCCGAAACAGGCGGTTTTCGACCTGAGAGCGCCCCGTGGCTTTGGGCGCAAGTCTGCAATGATTCGACCAGTTGCTCCCGCTCGAATTGTGGAACTTCAAAGGGATGTTTTTATCGAATCGCTCAGGAACGAGCTGCAAAAGCACAGATTGTTTTTGTCAATCACGCACTGCTGTTCAGCGATCCATCGCGCTTTACCATGAAGCCTGCTCCCTTGCGAAAGTTCGTTCTCGACGAAGGTCATCACATCGAGCGAGCGGCGGCAAGTGCGGCGACTATCGAGTTGGATTCTTTCAAGCTTCGCAGCGTATTGATGAGGCTTCTTGAAGAACGAACCGACAGAGGACTTCTGACTCGTTTGAGTTCTGCACTATCTCGTAGAGAAGCATCAAACAGCGAAATCGAAAAGCTGACGATAGCGCTTCGCGACAATACAGCGAGTTTTTATAGTACGATTCGCTCCTGTTTCGATGAACTCGCTTCAGTGCTTCCTTCGAAAGAAGCTGTCGGAATCTCGAAAATCCGCTTTCGGCATGATGATCGAATTCATCAGACGCTTTCGGAGCACGGAAATTCTCTGCTTTTACAGTGGCGAGAATTAGTGGGCGAGCTGCAGAAACTACTCCGACTACTTTCGGAATTAACCGGCGAGGATTCGATATCGCGGGAACTTCTGTTGGAATTGCGCAGCTCGCTGGAAAGGTTATCAGAGACAGAAAAAGCTCTCCAACGGATTTTCGATGCTACCGATGACGAGTGGGTTTACTGGGTTCAAACTCACACGGGAAACCGAGGGCGCAACGTATCATTGCATGGCCGCCCCATCTTGATAGGGCCAATTTTGGAAAACAACTTTTGGCCGCTGGTAGATACCGCTGTCGTAACATCGGCGACACTGGCGACCGACGGAACGTTTGAACATTGCAAAACAAGCCTCGGACTTGGAAATGTTCCTGAGAAACGACTGTCGGAAACAAGGTTGCCGAGTCCCTTCGATTTAAAAGAGCAGATGAGATTGTTTGTTCCGGTTTATTTTCCGAATCCGCGAGGGCAATCAGATGCATGGACATCACATATCGGGCAGTTGATTGCAGAAATCATACGGCGACAGCGTCGAGGAACGCTCGTTCTGACGACGTCTCTGAAACTTCTGGATCATTTGGCGGCGGAACTCACGCCCATCGCGAAATCAGAGCAGCGAATACTTCTGGCGCAAGGGCGCGACGGAGCGCCGACGAAACTTCTCGAAGAATTCCGCAAGCGAAAGGATGCGATTCTCCTCGGCGCCGCAAATTTCTGGGAAGGGGTGGATGTGGTAGGCGAAGCGCTGCAGATTCTTATTGTCACAAGACTGCCGTTTGATGTTCCCTCGGAGCCGTGGATCGCATCTCGCCTCGATAAATATTCTGATGCAGGTATCGACGCTTTTCAAAAACTCAGCCTTCCGGAGGCTGTCCTGCGGCTTCGTCAGGGTCTCGGTCGTTTGATTCGCCATCGTCATGATAGAGGGATTGCGATTATTACCGATTCGCGGATTTTTACAACGCGTTTTGGTGCATTGATTCGTTCAGAATTACCCGTCGAAGCAATCGCGGTGACAACTCCCGATGACCTCTGGCGGATGTGTGACGAATTCTTTCCGGAAACCTCTCAGAGCTGGTCTGAATCGTCTTCAGAATTTTCATACAATGAAACAACAAACGGGTGAATCAAACGATGTTAAAAGATGAACGTGTCTCTTTTACAGGAATTGATCATATCGGCATTGCCGTCACGAATCTGGAAAAAGCAATCGACGTGTGGCAGCATGTGCTTTCTATTCCACTAAGCGGAATTGAGGAAGTCCCAAGTCAAGAAGTCAGATTGGCTGTTTTCAAGGTCGGCGATTCCCGAATTGAATTGGTCGAGGCTACTTCACCGGATTCACCGATTGCAAAATTCATCGCCAATCGAGGTGAAGGAGTTCATCATATTGCTCTGCGCACGCAAAAATGCAGCACCACACTTCAGACGCTGAATGCGAAAGGAGTCGCGTTGATTGACAAAACGGCGCGTTCAGGAGCAGGGAATTCACACATCGGATTCGTGCATCCAAAATCTCTTGGGGGAGTGCTTCTGGAAATCATAGAGCGGTAATCGGTTTCCTTCAATCGAATATTTCATTATTTAATACTATCAGAAAGGAATGTAATCATGGTCAAGAAAAATTGGGGCTTTGCGACCTTAGCCGTCCACGGTTCGGGAGGTGTCTGTCCCCATACCGGCGCTGTTTCGATGCCGATTTACCAGAGTTCGACATTCGCATTCAAATCCGCTGAACAAGGGGAGAAACTTTTTACCGGCGAAGAAAAAGGTTATATCTATTCGCGCATCTCTAACCCGACGATTGATGCTCTGCAAAAAGAAATGGCTTTCTTAGAGAAGGGAGATGGTGCGTTGGCATTTGCTTCGGGAATGGCCGCATCGACAGCAACTGTTTTGGGATTTTGTGAATCGGGTGACAGCGTCCTTTGCTCTCGAGTCGTCTATGGCGGGACGTATGCTATGTTTGCACATATCCTGCCAAAGCTGGGCATCGAGCCGATTTTTGTAGATGGCACTGATCTCGACCATATCGAAAACGCGATAAAGCCCAACACAAAGCTCCTGTTTGCTGAAACTCCCGCGAATCCCACATTGGATATTGTGGATATCGAAGCGTGCGCTGCGCTTGCAAAACGTCATAACATCGCGTTGGCCGTCGATAATACTTTTGCTACACCTTACTATCAACAACCGTTGACGTTAGGTGCTGACCTCGTTATGCATAGCGCAACGAAATATATCGGCGGACATGGGGACACCGTTGCCGGATTGATTATCTCAAACAAGGAGATTATCGAGAGAATTCATGACGGCGTCATGGTCGATATGGGCGGCGTTATCAGTCCCTTTAATGCGTGGCTCTTGCTTCGTGGATTGAAAACATTGCCGATTCGAATGGACAGACATTCATCCAGTGCGATGCAGATAGCAAAATTTTTGAGCTTCCATCCCAAAGTCGAACAAGTGTACTATCCCGGATTGCCAATTCATCCTCAATTTGAGCTTGCAAAAAAACAGATGAAAAATTTCGGAGGGATGATTAGTTTCGATTTGAAAGCGGATCAGGAACAAATTCGCCGCTTTCAGGATGCACTCGAATTGTGCACCATCGCTGTTTCTCTTGGTGATTGCGACACTCTCGTTTGCCATCCGGCATCCACGACACATTCGACCTATACCGCAGAGGAACGCAAGGATGCGCGCATTAACGAGAAGCTCGTTCGCATTTCTGTCGGAGTGGAAGATCCGCAAGATATCATTGATGATTTGCAGCTGGGTTTGAAGAAGATGTAGCTGTCAATGAATCATCTGCGGGAAAAACTCGATGCGCTGCCCAAGAGTCCGGGCGTCTATCTTTTTCTGGATAAATCAGGAAAGGTGATTTACATCGGAAAAGCTCGGGCGCTGCGGCATCGTGTGCGCTCGTACTTCCAGCGAAATCATGACGGCCGTTATCAATTCGACGCTTTGGTTTCTCGGATTGCTGATTTTGAAATTATTCCTACGGACAACGAACTCGAAGCTCTGATTTTAGAAAACAATCTTATCCGCGAAAAGAAGCCGCGTTATAATGTCGAACTGCGTGATGACAAATCTTTTCCCTTTCTGCAGGTCACACGGGAACCCTTTCCGCGCATTTTCTTGACGCGCAAACCTGTTCAAGACGGGTCGCGTTACTTCGGCCCCTTTTCCAAGCTCGTTCACTTTAAGCCGCTGATCCATGTCCTGAAGGGACTCTTAAAAATCCGCATCTGCAATCTCCCATTGACTCCCGAAACCATCGCAGCAGGCAAATTCAAAAAATGTTTGGAGTATGACATCGGCCGCTGCGATGCGCCCTGCATCGGTCTTGAAGATGCTGACACTTACAACCAGCACATACGAGATTATTTGCAAGTTCTTCAGGGGCACGGAGAAGCCATCGTTGCCGATTTGCACAAAAGGCTTGACACACTGGCGGAAGAACTGAAATTCGAAGAAGCGGCGCAATTGCGAGATCAGCTTCGCTCGCTCGATAAACTATCTCTACGGCAAAAGGTGCTCAGTCCGCATGCTGTGGATCACGACGTTATTGCGTTGACTATCGAAGATCAGGAAGGATGTGCTGTCATTTTTCAGATTCGCGCAGGTCGAATGATTGGTCGTCTGCACTATATCCTTCGTCGTTTGAAGGATAGGGAAGAGGGAGAAATCCTCGCGCATTTTCTTGAACAGTATTATTCCGTTTCGACGCTCATTCCGAAAGAAATCTTTCTTCCATCGGAAATCTCGGATTCGGATTTGTTGACCCAGTGGCTCTCAAATAAACGTGGAAACAAAGTAGAAATCTTTGTGCCAAAGCGCGGCGAAAAAGTCAAATTTCTCCAACTGGCGCATAGAAACGCGGAGCTCCTTTTAGGAGAATATAAACGCGCCCAAGCAAAACGGGAGCGAATTCCCGCAGCGCTTGAGCAGTTGCAGAAAGTACTGCACCTCTCGGCTTTACCCAAACGCATTGAAGCCTTTGACATCTCAACTTCGCAGGGGCGAGAGACGGTAGCAAGTCTCGTCGTTTTTGAGAACGCACGTCCCGCAAAGAAACAATATCGACGTTTTGCTATTAAGAGGGTTGAAGGTCAGGATGATTTCGCTTCGATGAAGGAAGTGATTGAGCGGCGCTATACTCGCGTGAAGAGCACAGCGCAAACACTTCCGGACCTTGTGTTGGTGGATGGTGGTAAAGGTCAGCTTTCCGCGGCGGTTGAAGCTCTGCGTGAGGTGGGACTTCCAAAGCAGCCTGTTATCGGACTTGCCAAACGCCTCGAAGAAGTTTTTCTTCCCGGCGATCCTCTTCCGCAAAATATTCCCCGAACATCATCCGCGCTAAAACTTCTGCAGACGGTTCGTGATGAAGCGCATCGCTATGCAATTCAGTATCACCGCCTCCTGCGTAAAAAGCGAACGCTGGAATCCGTTCTTGATAGCGTAAGAGGTGTCGGGCCGTCGAAGCGCCGTGCTCTGCTGAATCACTTCGGAACGATGACGAAACTGCGCGAAGCATCCGTGGAAGCTATCGCGAGCGTATCGGGTCTTTCGCCGAAACTTGCTCAGGCCGTTTTTGATTTCCTCCGGAAATCTTCTGAAGAAGAAGGACACTGAGGATGGAGGAGAAGAAAACATCTTACCGGCGTTTGTTTTTAGCTCTGGCGTGTGCGGGTCTTCTTCTGCGTCTGGTTCTGGTGGTTTTTCGCCCCGGCCCACTGGGTACTGATGAAGTTATCTATGATCCTCTCGGCTGGAGTTTAGCCAGTCAAGGCAGTTACATGCTTGACGGCAGTGCTGCGACTTGGCCGCCCGGTTATCCCGCATTCTTGGCGGTGATTTATCTTGTGTTCGGGCATTCGCCAGTAGCAGCGGGTGTTTTTCAGAGTTTGCTAGACGTCTTGGCGGGAATTATTCTGGCGAGTTTGGGAGCGCGACACTTTGGCAGGCGAGCTGGCTTGACGATTCTTGCGCTGTGGATGTTTTTACCCGCGCGTGCGATTTTGCCATCTCTGCTCATCAGCGAAGCTACATTTCTTATCTTTTTCATCATCGCGCTGGCGTTGTTCGCAAAGCGAGGCTGGATTGAAGCGGTCTTAAACGGAGTCTTATGGGCGGCGATACTTTACACGCGACCCGTTGCACTGCTCGCCATCGTCGTCTTAGCTATCGGTCGCTGGAAATATGAGAAATGGCGCACTCTCATCCCCGTAGGATTGGCAGCCCTGTTGCTGTTGCCTTATGCAACCTGGAATTTACAGAAGCATGGTTCGTTCACGATTTATACGGGTGTGGGGATGAATTTTTACATGGGACATAACGCAAAATCTTCTGGAGGATATGGCATTCCTGAAGGACCGCTTCCTTGGGATACGCTAACAGCACCGGGAGAAGTGGCCATTAATCAGGTCGCGTTTAGAGCGGGACTTCGTGATATGCTGGTGCAGCCATGGCGGGAAGTAAAACTACTGGCGTCCAAAGCAGCTTTCTTTTTCATGTCGGATATTCCCATTTTACTTGTTTATTCACCTCTTTTAGAAGATTCTGAGATGTCTCTTCGACAGCAAATAGCCGAGCGTCCACTCGGCGTACGCCTGCTCGTCGCTTTGCCGTACATGATTCTTGTTTTACTTGCGTGGGCGGGATTGTTTTTCCTAAATCCTTGGAAAGATCACACGATTTGGGGTGCAAGCGCGTTTACTTTCTTTTTGGCATCACTTGTTTTTGTCGCTTTACCACGCTATCACGAACCGCTCATGCCGCTTTTCATAGTGTTAGCGGGAGCGATGTTTGCACAACCTCGCATCCAGCGCCGTCGTCCGGGTCGATTTGCTCTGTGGATTTGGCGACTCGGCTCCCTCGGTTTGATAGCGATTTGGATAGCTGAATGGACCGTGGTTTTAACCGCTTAAGAATCTTTCATTCTTAAAGAGGATAATCTTGAAAGAAAAGCTTGTCACGTTAGAACTTGCCCTTGAACATGGGCTGACGCCTGAAGAGTATGAAAATATTTGCGAGCTGTTGGGGCGAACACCCACCTTCACAGAGTTGGGACTCTACTCTGTAATGTGGTCGGAACACTGCTCATATAAAAGCTCCATTCTGGAATTGAAAACGCTGCCAACGCAGGGAAAACATATGCTGGCTCAGGCGGGGGAAGAAAATGCGGGACTTCTCGACATAGGCGGCGGGCTGGCTGTTTGTTTTAAAATCGAGAGTCATAATCATCCCTCCGCGATTGAACCCTATCAGGGAGCCGCGACTGGAGTGGGGGGGATTCTGCGCGACATCTTCACGATGGGAGCGCGCCCCATCGCGGCGCTCAATTCTTTGCGCTTCGGTTCGCTGTCCGACCCGCATCAGCGAGACCTCATGCGCGGAGTTGTCCGGGGAATCGGAGATTACGGCAACTGTTTCGGCGTTCCTACGGTCGCCGGTGAGGTGTATTTCGATATGAGTTATAGTGGGAATCCGTTGGTGAACGCTATGGCGGTCGGTATCGTACCTGTCAAAGCTGTCGCGCGATCGGCAGCAAAAGGAAAGGGGAATCCTGTCTTCATTGTCGGGTCGTCAACCGGTCGGGACGGTATTCACGGCGCGACCTTCGCGTCCGAAGAACTTTCGGAGCGTTCTTCCGAGCGTAGGCCATCGGTGCAAATTGGTGATCCTTTTAAGGAAAAGTTACTCATGGAAGCGACGTTGGAGCTCGTCGCATCGGACGCGTTAGTCGGGATTCAGGATATGGGCGCGGCGGGAATCGTCTGCTCCTGCACGGAAACAGCGGCGCGGGGGAAAGTCGGAATTGAGATTGATGTCGACAAAGTTCCGCTTCGAGAACCCGATATGATTCCCTATGAAATCTGTCTATCCGAGTCGCAGGAACGGATGTTGGTGATTATCGAAAAAGGAAAAGAGAACATCGCCAAACAAATTTTTGAAAAATGGGAATTACATGCGGAACCGATTGGCGAAGTTACGGAAGGCGGCCGTTTCACCGTGACACGAAACGGACAAATCGTAGCCGATGTTCCCGCAGATAGTCTGGTTTTGGGAGGAGGTGCGCCGCAATACAAGCGACCTTCACGCAAACCTTTTGAACTGGAAGCACATAAACATTTCAATCCAGATCATGTACCGGAACCTGCGGATTACTCCAAAGTACTGGCGAAACTTCTTGCCTCGCCCAACATTGCTTCGAAACGCTGGGTCTTCGAGCAATATGATCATACTATCGGCGCGAATACGATGGTGGGGCCGGGATTGTCTGACGCCGCCGTCATACGAGTGCCGGGAACACAAAAAGCGCTGGCGCTGACAGTGGATGGCAACGGCAAACGTGTCGCGCTGAATCCCCGCCGAGGCGCAGAATTGGCCGTCTGTGAAGCCGCTTTGAACGTCGCATGTACGGGAGGACGACCGATTGGACTCACGAATTGTTTGAATTTCGGCAATCCTATGGATGAAGAAATTTATTACTTCTTCCGCGAAACCATCGCAGGGATGGGGCAGGCTTGCCGTGCTCTGGAGATTCCTGTCACCGGCGGGAATGTCTCTTTTTATAATGAATCGAAGAACGAATCTGTCATGCCGACACCCGTCATCGGCATGGTTGGTCTATTGGAGGATTTCTCTCTTGCCACCCCGACAGGGTTCCAGGAGGAAGGTGATTTCATCGCGTTGCTGGGAACACAAGGAAAAGATCTCGGCGGCAGCGAATACCTACATCTTTTCCATGACTTGATTTCCGGTCCCGTGCCTGAGATAAATCTTGAACGACACAAAGCTTTAATCCAACTGCTGAAACATCTCACGGACAACCGCTTGATTCGTTCTGCGCATGACATTTCAGATGGCGGTCTGGCAGTGTGTCTGACCGAGGCTTGCATGCCAAAATCTTTGGGCGCAGTTTTGACGTTTCCATGGGACTTGCGCCCCTTGGAAATTCTGTTTGCGGAAAACGCATCCTGCGTTGTGGTTTCAGTGAATGGAGATTTGTGGGGCAAATTCCGAGATGCATGCAAGAAGTTCGATATCCCGGTGAAAATGCTTGGGCGCGTAGGCGGTGAAACTCTCGCTATCAACGATTGGCTCGTGCTTCCCGTAAAAAAAGCCGAAGAGATATACGAAAAAGTCCTTCCGGATATTATGGAGCAAGTGGAAGAGCTATCGGTGTAGAGAGTTTTATTTTGTCCACTTCCCTTACATTCCCCCGCAGGCGGGGGGAGAAAGAAAACCGCGCGAAAATCATTCGCGCGGCTTTCTTTATACAAAGATGTTGGTGTCAGAATTACTTCATGAGCACCATTTTTTGCGCGGCCGTGAAGTCATTGGCCTGCATACGATAGATATAGATGCCCGACGGAAGAGCCGTGCCATCAAAGGTTACCGAATACACACCGACAGTTTGAGGTTCACTGACGAGCGTCGCTACTTCGCGTCCGGTGATGTCGTAAACCTGAATCGTGACCATTCCGGCTTCCTTCAGCGTATAGTTGAAGGTCGTCGTCGGGTTGAATGGATTCGGGTAGTTCTGAGACAAGCTGTAATCGGATACCGCTTCCGGTCCATAAGGCGTTGCACTCACGACCTGCTCGTAATCATTGCGAGTCCCGTCGATGTCTACACTGGTCAGACGGTAGTGATAGGTCGTTCCGGCAACGAGATTTTCATCCGTGAAGCTGTAGCTGTTGCCTGTTGGAGTCGTTCCGGCGCCGTCAACATGACCGATATCCATCCACGTTGCTTGATCCTGTGATTGTTCAACAACAAAGTAAGCGTTGTTCTTTTCGCTGGCAGTCACCCAGTCAAGGCGAACCGCATTGACGAGCGGTGTTGCTTCAAAGGTCGAAAGTTCGACCGGCAAGATTTCATCAATCGTCATGCAGAAACAGCCGTACCAGTTGTCAGGATTATCGCGCGGCAAGCAAAGACGAAGAACCCAGTAGGCTGAAGCGTCTAACACGATTTCCCAGGATGGTATGCCTGCGCCCGGTTCACAAATCTCATCACATGGAGTGGGTCCCAATTCACAACCCGGTAGGAACACAATGTTCGGAATGATCGGCGGATCATAGGGCGTAATAAGCGGAATATCCAGATATTCATCACAATAGCAAAGAGTCACACAATAGGATCCGGCGGCTAAAATTTCCGCTGGTCCTGATGGTGTGCAGCAATCCCAGTCATCCCAGATATCTATCGGGAGTACTTGCGTCGGTCCGGAATCGTCAATTGTCAAAGGGCGATTGCCAACACCTTCCCAGTTACAATTGGCGCCATCGTGCTTATTGTACTTGTAGAGCACTGCCGGGTTGACTCCGGCCGGGAAAAAGAAATCAGCTTCAAAAACCAAATCTCCATCGGGATCACTCATCTGACGAGATGGATCGCAGGCACCCCAGCCCCAGTAATCACCGGTGAAAAAGACACCACCCGGATACCATGATGGATGTTGACAGGACATATCAACTTGGAAGGTGACCGTAACATCTTGGGATGTACCAACCTGAATATGCAGCGTAAATGGGGGATCATTGAAATTCTGATCCTGCGCCCCATCATACCAGGTTTCGTCGGTGCTGTCATACAGCATGCAATAGAAATTCTCATCCACGCCTCCTTGAGTCTCAGACGAGGGGATGATAGCCATATATTCGTCATTGTTGTCCACTTCACCGTTATAACTCATACCCACAGAAACATAGTCCACGTCGGTTGACTTCTTGTAGTAAAGCCAGGCGCCCAGGCCAGCACATCGACCTTCACCGGGTGTACAGCCACCTTTATAAATCTGTACATATACCTCAATGTTGGCCGTTGGCAGGTAGGTTTGACCATCTGTCGGCCAAATACTTCCTGCCCAATCGATAACAGCGAAGCTGCTGGTAACTCCAAAAACCAGCAATGCCATCAAACCAATAACAATCTTGTACTTCATTTTCTCATCCTCCGTAAGTGTAGTTTGAACAATAGGATATATTCCATTCCGAATGACTTATATGTATAAAAAGCCTGCTTCTCGCATACTATAGTAATTATACAGTAAACATTTGAACTTGTCAAGCATTTTTTCACAGCAATATAAAAAGTTGCCAAGAAATTTGGTGAACATTTCTTGTATTATATCTAAAAACAATGGTTTAGCAATAGTGACCCATTTCAGGGTAAAAAGAGGCATCGATTCGCAAGCCGTGGGAATAAATAGTTGTTGCGTTTTCCTATATCTTTCTTTATATTTATATTTAATGAAACTTGTCTATTAAACATTTGCCCCCGTAGCTCAGTTGGATAGAGCGCTGGCCTCCGGAGCCAGGTGCGCGGGTTCGAATCCCGCCGGGGGTACGATTTCCCCATAACATATGGAGTCCCGATGGCAGTGCCAAATAATACAGACTCGTCGAGTCCTCCCGAAGAGAAAATCGGCGAAGACGAAAAGATTCTCGCCGTCTTGGCGTACATCCCAATCATCTGTTTGATACCCCTTCTGCAGAAGCAGCGCAGTGATTTCGTCGCAAGACACGCACGCTTGGGATTCGCTCTCTTTCTTGTTGAAATCTTAGCTCTGCTGCTTCGTTTCCGCGTCATCTGGGATATTATTCTTTTCTTGTGCGTCTGTTTTGCTCTGTTTGGTATTTACAAGGTACTGCGAGGGAAGACATACGACATTCCCTTTCTTTCGGATTTATTTGAAAAGCGCTGGTAGAGTGAAGTAAAAGGTGATTTCTTTTGCGTATTAAAGAAAAAGCTCGGAAATTCCAAACCGCCAAGGAAGTAATGGCGGCAGGAATTTATCCCTATTTCCGCCCGATAGAATCGGATCAGGATACGGTTGTGGAGATGTACGGGAAAAAAGTCCTGATGCTCGGCTCCAACAACTATCTGGGTCTTACGAATCACCCGGAAGTAAAACAAGCTGCCATCGAGGCGATTCAACGCTATGGAGCTGGATGCGCCGGTTCAAGATTTCTGAATGGAACTCTGCGTATTCATATCGAATGCGAAGAAAAACTTGCGGAATTTCTCGAGAAAGAAGCGGTGCTTCTCTACTCGACCGGATTTCAAGTCAACCAAGGCGTTATCTCGGCGCTAATGGGACGCAATAGTATTATCGTCACCGACGCTTTGGACCATGCGTCCATCATTGACGGGGCGAGGTTGTCATTCGGGAAGATGGTCAAATTTCGCCACAATGATGCGAAGGATCTCGAGAGAGTACTGCAAAGACTTCATACGAAGAGCATCCTTGTCGTTACAGAAGGCATTTTCTCGATGGATGGCGATATTTGCAAGCTTCCGGAAATCGCTGCAGTTTGTAAGAAATATAACGCGGATATTTTCCTCGATGACGCGCATTCCATCGGCGTGTTGGGGCCGAAAGGCGAAGGAACCGCTAATCATTTCGGACTCAACGGCGAAGTGGAAATGGTAATGGGAACCTTCTCCAAATCGCTGGCTTCCATCGGCGGTTTTGTTGCAGCGTCGGAAGATGTAATTCACTTCTTGAAGCATCACAGCCGCGCGCTGATTTTCTCCGCGAGTCCTCCGCCAGCATCGGTGGCTGCCGTCATCGCGGCTCTGCGAATTATCCTTCGCGAGCCGGAACGTCGCAAGCTGCTGTGGCGCAATGCCGATTATCTTCGTGACGGTTTGAAATCCATCGGTTTCAACACGCTGCTTTCTGAAACACCGATTATCCCTGTACTGATTGGTGATGAAATCAAAACTTTTGAAGTATGCCATTGGCTGCAGGATGAAGGAATATTCGTCAATCCGGTTGTGCCGCCGGCTGTGCAACCCGGTCAAAGCCTGATTCGTTTTTCGGTGATGTCGACGCACACGATTAAACAACTCGATTTCGCCCTCGACAAACTTAAAAAACTGGACAGTGTCTTTCATCTTGCTCAGGAGACAGAGAGTGTCCCTACAAATCGAGTCCGTTCAGAGAAGGCCAGCACTTAAAGAGTTCATCACATTCCCCTGGGGGATTTACCAAGGTGATCCCAATTGGGTGCCGCCGCTTATAATCGAACAAAGGCTCCTTTTCAACAAGTCCAAGCATCCCTTCTATGAACATGGGGAAGTGCAGCCGTTTCTGGCGCGACGAAACGGTCAAATCGTCGGACGGATCGCCGCGATTGTAAATCGCGCTCATAACGAATTTCACAAGGATACCGTCGGTTTCTTCGGGTTCTTTGATTCCATTGACGATGGGGAGGTAGCCCGCGCACTTTTTCAGGTTGCGGGCGATTTTGTTCAGGAGCGCGGTATGACGGTGCTTCGCGGACCGATGAATTTCTCCACGAACGAAGAATGCGGCTTGCTCTATGAAGGTTTTGACCGCCCGCCTGTCGTGATGATGCCGTACAATCCGCGCTACTACATTCGCCTTTTGGAAGAAGCGGGTTTTATGAAGGCGAAGGATTTGTTGGCGTACCTGATGACAGAATCCGATGTTTCCGAAAAACTTCGCCGCCTGGGGCCTGTCATCGAGAAACGCACACGGTTGACGATTCGCCCTCTGAATATGAAGGACTTCTGGAATGAGGTCTCCCTCGTCCAGGAAATCTACAATAAGGCGTGGGAAGAGAATTGGGGATTCGTCCCGATGACGGACGCCGAATTCCACAACATGGGCAAGGACATGAAGCTGATTCTGGATCCGGAGCTTCTCTGGTTCGCGGAAAGCGACGGCAAACCTGTCGGCTTCAGTCTGGCGCTGCCGGACATCAATCAGGCTCTGGCAAAAATTAATGGTCGCCTGCTGCCCTTCGGCATTTTCAAACTGCTCTATCACAAGAGAAAAATCAACGGTGTGCGCGTCCTGACGATGGGCGTCATTCCTGAGTACCGGCGACGCGGCGTGGACGTCGTGTTCTACTGGCGCACGTATGAAGCGGGCACGAAGAAAGGCTACACGTGGGGCGAATTCTCTTGGATATTGGAAGACAACGAACTGATGAAAGAAGCCGCTCAGATGATCGGCTCAAAACCGTATAAGACCTATCGGATTTTTGACCGAAATCTTTAAATTACTACCTGCGACCTCTGGTCGTGGACAAGAGCGAAGATCATATTACCATATCATAAGAATTGCTGAATAGATGTTTTCTGAAGTGACAGCGGCGGCGGTGTTGGGGGTGGATGCGTACCTCGTCAGGGTAGAGGCGCATATGGAATCCGGGCTTGATCTCTTCACGGTGGTTGGGCTGCCGGATGCGGCTGTAAAAGAGTCGCGCGACCGCGTTTCCGCTGCTGTCAAAAATTCTGGATTCATCTTTCCCAAACGCCGTATTACGATTAACCTCGCCCCAGCGGACATTCGCAAAGCGGGAAGCGGGTACGATTTGCCGATGGCGGTCAGTATTCTCGCCGCGTCCGGGCAACTCGGACTCGATGGTTTGAACAGTGTCGGTATCCTCGGTGAATTGGCGCTCGACGGAAAGGTGCGGCCAGTCCGAGGCGTTTTGCCGATTGCCAACGCTGCCAAACGCGAGGGCTTGAAGAATCTCATCGTCCCCGAAGAAAACGCCCAGGAAGCCGCGCTGATTGAAGGGATTAACATCTATCCGATGGAATCGCTACGGGACACGATTGACTTCCTGATGGGTTCCGATGAAATAGAACCCTTCAAAGTCAACCGTGAAAGTCTTTTCATGCAATCCCACGAGTATTTTATCGACTTTTCCGAAGTGCGCGGACAAGCCGCGGCGAAACGCGCAATGGAAGTCGCGGCGGCAGGTGGTCACAACATTCTTCTCGTCGGGCCGCCGGGCTCCGGCAAAACGATGGTCGCCAAGCGACTGCCGACGATTTTGCCGGATTTCACAATGGAAGAATCGCTGGAAACCACGCAAGTCCATTCGGTCGCGGGTTTGCTCAAGCCGGGACAAGCATTAGTTGCCAGCAGGCCATTTCGCAGCCCGCACCATACGGTATCGGACGCCGGGCTCATCGGTGGCGGCGCGGTTCCAAAGCCGGGAGAAGTCAGTCTGGCGCATAACGGCGTTCTCTTCCTCGACGAACTCCCCGAATTTCGGAAGAATGTACTTGAAGTCCTGAGACAACCCATGGAAGATGGGGTCGTAACTATTTCCCGCGCGGCTGTTTCCTTAACGTATCCGGCAACGTTTATGTTGGCGGCGGCGATGAATCCCTGCCCGTGCGGCTACCATACAGATCCGATGCACGAGTGTCGGTGCACTCAAGAACAAATCGCGCGCTATCTTTCGCGGGTGTCAGGGCCGCTTCTGGATCGCATTGATATTCACGTCGATGTTCCGCGTGTTCCTTGGCAGGAGCTTTCTTCGAAGGAGGCAGGCGAGAGTTCTGAAAAAGTGCGTGCGCGGGTTTCACTGGCGAAGCAAGCACAGGTGGAGCGTTTCAAAAGTGCACGCAAAGGGCTTTTTTGCAATGCCCAGATGACGAATCGCGAGCTGGAAAAATTTGTGCCGTTGTCTGACGATTGCATGAAACTTTTGCAGCGTGCCATCACGCAAATGGGTTTTTCAGCACGGGCGTACCATCGAATTTGGAAGGTTTCGCGAACCATCGCCGACCTTGAGACCAGCGAAAACGTCCAGCCAAACCATGTACTCGAGGCGATTCAGTACCGAAGCCTTGACCGCGTTCCGGGCTTGAATGTGTAAGAGGACTTATGAATCAGGATGCCAACAAATCGCTTTATCAACGCCCTGAATTTAAAGATGCGGCGCGGGCACTGATTCTCCAAGTCCACGTTGATCGTGCTTGCGCACAAATTGTTTCCGGACAATTGACGCGCCGCGAAGCGAATGAATTACTTCAGCAAACGACGAAAGAATTAGAGAACTTGGTTGGTGATGACCGCGAACTCTTTAAACGGATCTATATATCCCGTATGCGGCGTCTCATCGAACAGTTTACGCTCTCCGATGACGAGAGCGCGGCTTTATCATAAAGCCCACGGGGGCAAAAAAGGAGGCTATAATTGGAATTGCTTCTCGACAGCATAACAAAAATCGCTCAAGAACATCCGGAACGCGATGCGATTACGCTGAATCGCCAGAACTATACGTATGATATGATTCTCGAAGCGACGGAGCGTTTTCGCGGAGCCCTCTTAGGACTCGGAATTCAACGTCACGACCGGGTCGGTATTCTATTGCCGAATTCCGCTCATTTTCCCATCGCTTATTACGCGGTTTTAGGGCTTGGAGCCGTTGCCGTTCCCTTGAACATCATGTTGAAATCGCGCGAGCTTGCCTATCAACTCGAAGATTCGGAAGCCCGCGCGATTATTTCGTGGAGCAACTTCTCTTCTCAGGTCGAAAAGGCGGCCGAAAATCTCGAAACCCTGACCCATCGCATTTACTTAGGAGATGGCAGCCCTTCCGAATCGGAAAACATGGTGGACTTGATTCGCACCGGAGAACGTTTACCACATTCTCCGGAAATATCTCCAGATGACATCGCCGTGATTCTCTATACGGCGGGAGTAACCGGATGCCCGAAGGGTGCGGAGCTGACGCACCATAATCTGGCCCATCATGCCGAGGAATTTCGTAAACACCTGCGCATCACCGTTCGGGACCGGTTTTTAGCGGTGATGCCTTTTTATCATGCACTGGGGCAGGGAATGCTGATGAATCTTGCATTTGTCAGCGGCGCAGAACTTGTGATACACTCCCGCTTCCACCCCGGAGATGTATTGAAAGCTCTCCAAGAGGAGCAAATCACCTATTTTCTCGGTGTGCCGGCGATGTATCACATGATATCCAATTTCCCGTCTGCTCAGAAGTACGAAACCCGAGCTCTGCGTTATTGTCTTTCCGGAGGTTCAAAGCTCCCAAAGGAGCTGGCTTTATATTTCGAAAGTGAATGCGGGCATGTCTTGATGGAAGGTTACGGGCTTTCAGAAACGAACTCGATGATTTGTCTAAATCTGGCGACGGATATGGGTTATAACGGCAGTGTCGGTCAGGTTATCGGTGGAACGGAGCTGCGAATCGCAGACGAGAATGGCGAGGAATTACCGGTTGGCGATGTCGGGGAGATTCTCATTCGCGGAGAAACGGTAATGCAATGCTACAGGGGTCGACCTGAAGCGAGTGCCCAGACGCTACGCGACGGCTGGCTCCATACAGGTGACCTCGGCAAAATCGATATCGATGGAAACCTGTATATCGTTGACAGAAAAGATGACATGATTTTAAAAAGCGGATTCAAAATCTACCCTCGGGAAATTGAAGGAATCCTCGAGCAATTACCGCATGTAGAAGAAGTCGCTGTCGTGGGAGTTCAAGATCCAGTTGTCGGTCAGGAAATCAAGGTATGCGTCGTGCTAAAAAACGGCGCTGATTTGAGTTCAGGTGACATCATCGAATATTGCCGGCAACAAATGGCCGCCTATAAATGTCCACGTATTGTCAGGTTTTACAAGGAACTTCCCAAGGCTCCCGGAGGTAAGATACAGAAGGGAGAACTACGGCAATAATCCCAAGACTTGTGCAAGAGAAACTAGGAGATAACATGTTCGCTCGCCTTATATTTATGGCTACTGTCCTTACCATCGCCGCATCGGGACTTTTCGCCGTTGCGTCAGAAGAGGTCGTGTTCACAACGTCGGATAGTGTTTCCATCTATGGGACATTTTATCCTTCTCAGGCAGAAGGGGAATCTCCTGCTTTGGTTCTATTTCATATGTTGCGGCACAAACGCAGGGATTGGGAAGACTTCGCGCGTCGGGCTACTCAAGCCGGTTTTTCGGTACTGGCGATTGATATGAGAGGACATGGACAAAGTGTGCAGCGCGCCGGGAATACTATAGATGTCAAGGAATTCTCCAATGAGGATTTCGGGATGATGGTAGAGGACGCAAAAGCGGCGGTGGATTTTGTCCAGAAAAAAGAAGGCATTAATCCGAAACAGATTTCATTAATGGGCGCGAGTATCGGAGCGAATATAGCTCTAAAATACGCTGCTTCGAACGCGACAATCCGGAGCGTGGTACTGCTGTCGCCGGGATTGAACTATCGTGATTTAACGACCGAAGACGCGATGAGAGCTTACGGAAAACGGCCTGCGTTGCTTATTGCGGCTCGCGATGATGATTATGCCGCCGATTCCGTCCAGAAACTTTCTGAGATAGCCAAGGGAAAAGTCAAAACCCAACTTTATGAAAAAGCTGGACATGGAACCTTCATGTTTCGGGTAGAACCCGGCTTGAACGAGCTGATTCTTGACTGGTTGAAATCAGGAAAAAAGTAAGCGATTACATGAAAAGTTATCTGTAATTCACTTGACCCTTATCATTTGAATTTATATATTATAGCATAGAACTTTTGTCGGGTAATAGACTGGCTGCCATAGGTAGAGGAGGTATGTGTGATACCGGTTGATGTCATCGGGGTTAGGGTTTGTCCGCCCTATCAGGGGTATGTTGTCATCTTGAAGGAGAAGACCGGTGAACGGTGGCTGCCGATTTTTATCGGCGCCGCTGAAGCACAGTCTATTTCTTGGCTTCTCCAAGGGCGTGAATATTCACGTCCGCTGACATACGACCTGTTCAACTCCATTCTCAGTGCCGCCGGTGTACGAATCCTTTCGACACACGTAACGGAACTGCGGGAGAACACCTTTTTCGCAGTCGTTCATCTGAAAAACATCCGCGGTGACGCGAAATCGATTGATGCTCGCCCTTCTGATGCGATTGCTCTGGCGCTCAGAACGAAAGCTCCGATTTCCGTGGCAAATGAAGTGATGAACAGCGCCGGAATTACTGGAGAACCGGTCGACCGGTCTCATATTGATCATATCTCCTACTTGAATCAGAAACTGAAGGAAGCCGTAGAAATCGAAGCGTATGAAGAGGCGGCTCAAATCCGCGACAAGATTCGAGATCTCGAAAAGAAGAAAGCGGGCCAATCCAGTTCGGTCAATGATGCGGAAGAGAATGATGACAAGGATGCCTGAGCTTTACGCCCGGAATAGAGATACTTAGGCAGCTAAAACCGGTGTTCTTCAGTGTGTGTACTTGAAACGAGAAAGAGATTTTTTAGCGCGCGGCACCCCATGCATGCCGCGCGGCGTGTATTAGCTGATAAAATAAAAATTCACTACGCACAGAGGTCGAGATATGGAAGATAAGAAAACGGATACGGAAGCACGTGAATCTTTCATGTTTTTGCATCTAATACACAGTTTCGAAAATGCCGCGTTGACAGGATTAGGTAAATTGCCCGGTCCCGGCGGAGACATTAAAATCGAATTGGAAGCGGCGTCTTATGCGATTGATATGCTGGATATGCTGAATGTTCGAACGCGCGGGAATTTGAAACCGGAAGAAAAGAAATATATGGAACAGACTCTTGGCAATCTGAAACTGAACTATTTGACAGAGAGCGAGAAGCTGGAAAAGAAGCCTGAAAAGGAGGATAGTCCGGAAAAGACGAGTGGAGATGAATAGACTTGATTTTATGACTTAATATTATTAGCTTTAAGTTTAGATTATTTTCATATGAAGCTGTACCTGCCATCCTATCCGCAGGGTCACCATTTCATATCGGAAGAGCTTGAACCTTCAGAACTTAGAGCAGACTCAGCTCTGTTTTTGAAGACGATTCATGTCCAGATTCAACTCGACCGAAATGATCCCTACCTGCGTTTGAATTACCGAATGAACGCTTTCATTCACCTGATTTGTGATCGGTGTCTGGAAGACTATGAGCAGCCATTGAACGCGGAAGGGATGTTGGTCTTCGTTCTTGGTGCGAATACCCGTGATAAAAGTCAGGATGAGGACGAAATAAAATATATATCTGCGGATACGGTAGAGATTGATCTTTCGACGGATTTACATGACATATTGATGTTGAGTTTACCCCTGAAATCTCTTTGTAAAGATGATTGTAAAGGCCTGTGCTCCAGTTGCGGCTGCAACTTGAATGAAGACACTTGTGATTGTCATATTGTAACTAACCCATAGGATTTTTTATGGCAGTACCGAAAAGACGAACAGGGAGCGGACGACGCAACCGCCGGCGTTCCCACCACCGATTAACAGCAGTGACGCGTACGTCCTGCTCTCACTGCGGTTCAACCAAACTACCCCATCGGACTTGTCCAAATTGCGGCTACTATAACGGTCGCTTTGTTTTCCAACCCAAGACATAATCTCCGCGATATAAGCGAAAGAGATAGGGAACGATGAGAGTTGCCTTGGATGCTATGGGGGGAGATCTGGCTCCACAGTCCACAGTAGGGGGAGCGGTGGAAGCTGTTCGCGAACTGGGCGATGACCTGCAAATTCTGCTGGTCGGACAAGAGGAGCCTATCAAAGCCGAGCTGTCGAAGTACGATTATCCTGCAGATCGGATTAGAATTTCTCCAGCTTCCAAGATCATCCAGATGACGGATCGCCCGACGGAAGCTCTCCGCGAAAAACGAGACAGCTCTCTCATACGCGCTATCGAGCTTCACGGCGAAGGGGAAGCAGGGGCAGTAGTTTCCGCAGGGCACACGGGCGTCCAAGTCGCGGCAAGTCTGATGAAATTAGGACGTATCGAAGGAGTCCGCCGCCCGACAATCGGCACGTACTTTCCGTCGGATCTTGGTATCGTTCTGCTCGTCGATGTCGGCGCGAATATGGATTGTAAGCCGCTGAACATGCTCCAGTTCGCCGTTATGGGGACTATCTTCTTTGAGCATCATTTTGAGCGCAGCCGTGCGCGCGTGGGATTGCTGAACATTGGTGAAGAAAAAACCAAAGGCAATCAACTGGCTCTCTCCACACATTATCTGCTGGAACACAGCGAATTGAATTTTGTTGGAAATGTTGAAGGACAGGATATTTTCAGAGGCGCGGCGGATGTGATTGTCTGCGACGGTTTTGTCGGGAACATCCTCTTGAAATTCGCTGAGACAATCTATGAACTACTTATAGCTCGTCTCAAAGGAAAAGGCAGTCCTGAATCGTGCGAAGGTTTGGATCAGGTCATGGGCACATTCCAAAAAGATTTTGACTATGCAGAACAGGGAGGAGTTCCTCTGCTCGGCCTGAATGGAATTTCTATGATTTGTCACGGTCGCTCTTCGGCGCGCGCGATAAAAAATGCCATCCGCGAAGCGGTCGTGATGAAGCAGCAAAACATTCCGAAAGCGATTGAAGAAGGAATCGAACGCTATCATGCCGGAGTCTTCTCTCGCGGATTCGCCCGTCTGCACAGCTTTCAGGAAAGGCGGGAACGCCACAGTAGTGATTTAGACTGAAGGAAATATCCGTTTTGATAGAAAAAGCGATTGTCCACAGCCGAATTACCGGATTGGGCAGCGCAGTACCCGAACAAAAACTAACCAACGCTGACCTTGAACAGATCGTTGACACGTCGGACGAGTGGATCACGGCGCGTACCGGAATCAAAGAACGCCGCATCGCGAGATTTGACGACAGCTTGACTGACTACTGTACGAAAGCGGCGCAGCGCGCGATGGAAGATGCTCACGTCGAGCCCAGTGAGATTGATGCGATTCTGGTGGGGACTATCAGCGGAGATTACCGTTTTCCATCAACGGCCATTTTTATCCAATCGAAATTACGAGCGATGAATGCATTCGCTCTGGATATTTCTGCGACTTGTTCGGGATGGCTCTATGCTCTCTTTCATGCCGACGCTATGATTACTGCCGGCAAGATTCGGAAAGCTTTGGTGCTTGGCGCGGAAAATTTAACCCGAATCACCGATTGGGAAGATCGCAATACTTGTGTCCTGTTTGGAGACGCAGCGGGCGCGGCGGTGCTTGAAGCATCAAATGGCGAACAAGGTATCCTTTCGGTAGATATCGGCTCAAATGGAGATCTGGCGCATTTGCTCTATGGCAGGAGCGAAAATGCGGGCAGTCCTCTAATCGAGGAATCCTTCCATAGTCGTGGGAACTTCTTGCGCATGTCGGGCAATGAGGTTTTTAAACATGCCGTGCGCACCATGCTTCGAGCATCTCTCAAGGCCCTCAAGTTGGCTGATATGAAAATCGACGATATCGATTGGCTTTTTCCACATCAAGCGAATATCCGTATCGTGGAAGCGGTGGCCAAACGCTTGCGCATTCCACGTGAACAGGTCTTCATGAACATTCACAAATACGGAAACACATCAGCAGCTTCAATTCCTCTGGCTTTGGATGATGCCCGCCGGGAAGGAAAATTGAAGTCGGGGCAAACCGTTTTAGCCGTCGCTTTCGGAGGGGGATTTACTTGGGGAAGCGCTGTTATTCGCTTTTAATCGTCTATCAGGAGACTGATGAAGAACGTCTTTCTTTGTCCGGGACAAGGCTCCCAGCTCGTAGGGATGGGAAAAGATTTAGCCGAGGTTTATCCTCGCGTTCGAGAGCTCTATGACACAGCAAACGAGATTTTAGGTTTCGACCTCGCGGATGTCTGTTTTCAAGGTCCGGAAGACGAGCTGAAAAAAACCCGTGCCACTCAACCGGCTCTCTACGTCCATTCGTACGCCGTCGGTGAGCTGCTTGCCGAGCGCGGCGTTAAAGCGGATGTGGCCGCGGGGCACAGTCTCGGAGAATATTCCGCTTTGGCAATCGCAGGAGCTTTTTCCTTTGAAACCGGTCTTCGGTTGGTGAAAGTGCGCGCGGAAAGCATGCAGAAAGCCGGAGAGCAAAATCCCGGTACGATGGCGGCGTTTATCGGTCTTGACTCGGAGACAGTAGAAACAATCTGTCAAGAAGCCGCCGCCGAAGGAACAATTGTTCCCGCTAATTTCAATTCGCCCGGTCAGATTGCGGTTTCCGGCAGCATTCCGGCTGTAGAAAGAGCCGTTGCACTTGCCAAAGAAAAAAGAGCGCGACTGGCGCAGTTGCTTCCGGTTTCCGGCGCTTTTCATTCGCCGCTGATGGAACCTGCCGCTAAAGCTCTGGCCATCGCTCTGGAGTCCGCTGAGATTCAGACACCCAAAATCGACGTGATTTCGAATGTAACAGCGCGTCCGCACAGTTCGCCAAGTGAGATTCGAGAGCTGCTGGCAAAACAGCTTTTATCTCCGGTGTGCTGGATGGAGACGCTGCAATATCTGTCAAACGAACCTGATACGCAGTGGTATGAAGTGGGTGCGGGCAAGGTGTTGGCGGGACTCTTGAAGCGGACCATCAAAGGCGCTGTCGCAACATTGATTGGAACGACTACAGCGCTTGAAGGAGTGGGAGCGAATTCATGACGCGAAGCTTGGAAGGAAAGGTCGCTTGGGTCACAGGCAGCGCAAGGGGGATTGGCAAAGCAATCGCTCGCGCTCTTGCTGAGCAGGGAGCTTCGGTAGCTGTCACGGATATTGAAGGCGACATCGCAAAAACAACAGCAGCGGAACTTGCTAAGGATTTCGCGGTAAAATCTATTGCGGCACCATTGGATGTGACGGATGCGGCTGGGATTGAATCCTTAATCAAAAAAATCCAGACAGAATTAGGGGGATTACATATTCTCGTCAATAATGCCGGAATTACGCGCGATGGCCTGCTGATTCGAATGAGCGAAGATGACTGGGAACGCGTTCTGCAGGTCAATCTCAAAGGAACCTTTTTGTGCACTCGCGCCGCGGCGAAAGTCATGATGCGCGCGCGTTCGGGTAAAATTATCAATATCGCATCGGTTGTCGGAATGACGGGAAATGCCGGGCAGGCAAACTATGCTGCTTCCAAAGCAGGCGTGATTGGTTTGACGAAATCGGCTGCCAAAGAACTGGCGGCGCGAGGCATTCGTGTGAATGCCGTAGCACCGGGTTATATCGCAACTGAAATGACGCAAGGATTGCCTGAAGATGCAAAAACCGAATTTCTCAAAGGAATCCCCTTGAGTTCCGTAGGCCAGCCGGAAGATGTCGCGAGCGTGGTCACGTTTTTAGCATCCCCCGCGTCCGATTATATCACCGGACAGGTGATTCGGGTCGATGGCGGCATGCAGATGTAAGCAAAGCAAAAATAAATAAACCCACAAATCACAGGAGATTTATCATGGCGGATGTCAACAACCTTGAAGTGAAGGTGAAAGAGATTATCGCTGACCGCTTGCAGGTAGATATCGGAAGCGTCACATCGACCGCTTCTTTCATCGAAGACCTTGGAGCGGACTCTCTCGACACGGTTGAGTTGGTCATGGCATTTGAAGAAGAATTCGACCTTGAGATTCCGGATGAGGATGCTGAAAAAATGCAAACCGTCGGTTCTGCCATCAGTTATCTTCAGGATAAGCTTTCAGCCAAACAGTAAAGGAATTTACTGCCATGAAGCGCCGAGTAGTTATTACCGGAATGGGAGCGATTACCCCGGTTGGCAATTGCGTCAAAGACTATTGGGAAAGTCTTAAGGCGGGCAAAAGCGGTGCCGCTCCGATTACTCACTTCGATACGACGGATTATGCCACGCACTTCGCTTGTGAAGTGAAAGGCCTTAATTCCGATTCGATTATCGATCCCAAAGAATTACGCCGAATGGAACCGTTTACGCGCTATGCTATCGTTGCGGCGGAAGAAGCCGTTCTTGATGCCGGAATCCTGAAGAATGATTCAGAGTGCAATGATATCGGCGTTATTGTCGGGTCAGGTATCGGAGGGATGGATATCTTCCTTGAGCAATGTCGCATTATCGACAAGAAGGGTCCGCGTCGCATGCATCCCTTTTTTGTTCCGATGATGATTGGAGATATTGCGGCGGGACAGATTTCCATTCGTCACGGCTTCCGTGGTCCGAATTTCGCCACGATATCGGCATGTTCCACATCAGGGCACGCCATTCACATGGCCACAAGGCTCATCGAGCACGAAGAAGCGGATGTGATGGTTGCCGGCGGCACGGAAGGAGCGATTAATCCTCCGGGTATCGGAGGATTCAATGCCATGAAAGCCATCTCCACTCGGAATGACGCCCCTGAAAAAGCCAGTCGGCCTTTCGACCGTGATAGAGACGGTTTTGTGATTGGCGAGGGTTCTGGGATTCTCATCTTGGAGGAACTGGAACATGCGAAGCGGCGAGGCGCGAAGATTTACGCGGAAATCATTGGCGCTGGCGCCAGCGGTGATGCCTATCATATTACAGCACCTCACCCGGAAGGCAAAGGTGCGGTACGCTCAATGACTGCCGCGCTTAAAGATGCCGGAATTGCGCCGACGGAAGTGGATTATATTAATGCGCACGGTACTTCCACCGATGTCGGAGATCCTATCGAAACCCGTGCCATCCGTGTCGTCTTCAATACGTATGCCGATTCGCTGGCGGTTTCTTCCACCAAATCGATGATTGGCCATCTTTTGGGAGCCGCAGGGGCTGTCGAACTCATCGCAGCGGTTCAAACCATTCGCGAGAATATTATCCCTCCGACGATTAATCTGGAAAATCAAGATCCTGAGTGCGATCTTTACTACGTTCCGAATCGTGCTGAAGAACGGCCGGTGAACATTGCGATTTCGAACACCTTCGGTTTCGGCGGACACAACTCCACCATCGCTGTCCGCCGGTTCGAATCGTGAGCCGAAAGTAATTTTCATGCGTGTGTTTTTGAAGAAATGGTTTCGCAGACCGAAGCATTATGGTATTGACCGAGAAACGCTGGCGAACCTCCAAGAACTGGAAAGAATAATAGGCTATCGCTTCAAAGACCTCACACATCTCTGTTGTGCGCTGAAGCACCGGAGTTGTCTGGCGGATCTCAGTCAAGAGCGTATCCATGCCAATGAACGAATGGAATTTTTGGGAGATGCTGTTCTTGACTTGATTTCTTCCGAATATTTTTACCATTCTTTTCCCGAAAAAGTCGAAGGCGAACTGACCAAAATCAAATCCGTGATGGTATCCGGTTCCGTGCTGGTGAAAGAAGCCAAACGACTGAACCTTGGGAAATACATCTTTCTTTCAGAAAACGAGGCGAGAACCGGAGGGCGTTCGCGCCGTTCAATCTTGGAGGATGCCTACGAGGCGCTTTTAGGGGCGCTTTATCTGGATGGCGGCTATAAAACCGTTCGGCGTTTTGTCGAAAACGGCTTGCTGAGTAATTGGGAAGATATTATCCAGCGTCCGGAGTTCATCAACTATAAAAGCTTGCTGTTGGAACATGCGCAGCACCATGCACTGCCGAATCCCACCTATATTCTTCGCCGTGAGAGCGGGCCTGATCATGCCAAGAATTTTCTGGTAGAAGTTTTTTTAGATGGGAAGGAGCGGGGACGAGGTGAAGGACGCTCAAAAAAAATCGCTGAACAGATGGCCGCATGTCAGGCGGTGGAGAAGTTGGGATTGCTTCCCGATTCACCTATGAGTAGAGATTAACTCAACGCTGAGAATGGCGTTTGAAAAATTTAAATAACTGAAAGAAATGCAGCCGGGGGAGAGAGGACCTCAATGGATTACTTCTTAACGGAAGAACAAATTGCACTTCGGGACCTTGTCAGGAAAATCGCCGATGAAAAAGTGCGGCCTATAGCCGCTCAGCTCGATCGCGAGGGAACCTTTTCCTGGGAGCTGGTCAAAATATTTGCCGATGCCGGTTTCTACGGCGTGATTATCCCCGAAGAATATGGGGGAATGGGACAGGGGGTCATGGAACTGACGATCATGAGCGAAGAATTGGCCAAAGCATGTGCGGGTGTAACCTTGTGTGTAGCCGCCTCCGCTTTGGGAATCTTCCCCGTTATCATTTCGGCAAACGACGAACAAAAAAGCCGTTATCTTCCTGATTACGCCGAAGGAAAATACATTGCGGCTTTTTGTTTGACAGAACCCGAAGCCGGTTCCGACGCCGGCTCGATTAGCACTCGCGCCGTACGGGACGGCGATGAATATGTCTTGAACGGCACCAAAATCTTCATCACCAATGGGGGAGTGGCAAAAGTTTACACCGTTATCGCCATGACAGATCCCAGCAAGGGTTCACGCGGAGCCTCCGCTTTTATCGTGCAAGATGATTTTCCCGGCTTTAAACTCGGCAAAGAAGAAGATAAAATGGGAATTCGCGCATCTACAACACGTGAAATCGTTTTCGATGATTGCCGAGTTCCCGTGAAAAACCTTATTGGTCGTGAAGGTGAAGGATTCAAGGTCGCCATGAGAACCTTGGACAAATCCCGTCCGGGAGTCGCTGCTCAAGCTTTAGGCATTGCTCAAGGCGCTCTTGACCTTGCGATAGACTACGCTCGCCAACGCGTTCAATTTGGACAACCGATTGCAAGTCTCCAGGGAATTCAATTCATGCTCGCGGATATGGCGACGCAAGTTGAAGCGGCGCGTACTTTGGTTTACGCTGCTGCTCGTTTTATCGATTCGGATGCAAAGAATGTCGGGAAAATCTCCGCTATGTGCAAATTATATGCTTCCGATGTGGCAATGAAAGTGACGACGGATGCTGTCCAAATTTTCGGCGGCTATGGTTATATGCGCGATTATCCTATCGAAAAATTGATGCGAGATGCTAAAATTACGCAGATCTATGAAGGGACAAATCAGATCCAACGTATGGTAATTGCGCGCTCACTGATACGCGAAGCGGCGGCAAAGAGAGCAGGATAGAACGATTGAAATATTGCAGCACCTGTGGAGGGTCTCTCACAACAGAGCTTGTTGACAGCCGACCGCGCCTTGTTTGTAAAAGCTGCAATCATGTTCATTACATAAATCCGATTCCAGCTGTTGCAGCCATCATTGAACAGCAAAGCAGTGTTCTTCTCGTTAAGAGGGCTGTCGAACCCGGCAAAGGGGATTGGTGTCTTCCGGGCGGGTTCATCGAAACCGGAGAAACGATCGCGGCAGCCACGGTACGCGAAGTCAAAGAAGAAACCAATCTGGAATGCCGAATCCTGGGAATCTTGGACGCCTGTAGTAATTTAGGGACGATCTACGGAGATATTATTGTTGTATGCTACATCGTAGAGATTCTCAGCGGTGAGCCGAAAGCGGGGGACGATGCGATAGACCTTGGATTTTTCAAAGAAGATAATCTCCCGCGGTTGGCCTTTCGCTGTCACACTCGCTTTTTGGCGAAATTTTGGGGCAGGAATCTTGATAGCTCTATGCATGGATAGAGATGAAACGATATGAAATGGGTAGGGATTATACTGCTGAGCATTTGGTGGCTGGGCTGCGCAATTGAAGAATCATCTGAACTTCAAACCGGCTCTATCGAAGTCCGTCTGTTTGATTCCACCCAAACAGAGATTCTCGACGCGCGCATTACACTTGACGATGTTGAGATGGGGCAGCGAACACCTGCGGTAATCAGCAGAGTCTCGACCGGGCTGCGAAATCTTTCTGTTTGGAAATCGCTTTTTCTTCCTGTAGATACAGTAGTGGAAGTGCTCCAATTTGATACCGTACAGGTGTCGCTTTTCACAAGTCCGGCGGATACGGGCGCGATTGAACTTCTCGGAGTGCCGGATGGTGTGACGCTTCTGCTCAATGGAGAAGCCTATGGCCAAACGCCACCGCAAATCTTTCCAGAAATTGGAGTCGGAACTTATCGCATATCCGCTTATATGGTGGAAGCAGCAACGGACTTGCCCGCTCTCTGGCGAGAGGAAGTTGTCGGAGCGGACACCTTATCCATCACCGTGAGTTTTACACCTTGGGCACCCGGAAATCAAGTTGACAATCTGGCTAATTCCTTTGCACTTCCCAGTGATTGGAATCGAGATTTCGCACTTCAAGATTGGCGCGGTCATGTTGTTCTTGTCAATTTCTGGTTCATCGCTTGTGTGCCCTGTGCTCTCGAGTTTCCTTATCTACAGCAGGTTTATGAAGAATCCGGCGGTGACAATGGTTTTCAGATTATTGCGGTGAATTCATGGGATAGATTGGAGTTTATTCAGGACTTTCGCATTCAGAGCAATTTGACATTCCCGCTATTGCTGGATAATCACACTGTCGGCCAAGCGTACGACGTTGCCGTTTACCCAACCAATTTCTTAGTGGATAAACGAGGCGTGATTCGTTATCGTCTCGGACAAGTGACGTATGATGAACTGCGAGCTTTGGTAGATCAACTATTGGCGGAATAAGAAAAGGAAAAAGGATGAGAAACTTTCGACAAACGTTGCGGCTTTTTGCGACACTGCTCGTTCCTTTTATCATCACAGCAGACGGTTTCGCGCAGACTTTTTCTTTCACATCGGATACAGTGGTGAAATATGGCGAACCGAATCACTTGGCGATTTTTCATGCGGAATTTGAAAGTCTGATTGATGACACGCAATGGGTTAAATTTCATGTCGAGCCGATTGATTTTCCTGAAAGCTGGACCATTAGTATCTGCAATGACAGTGGCTGCTATCCTCCGGGCATTAATGATGTCAATAATCTCTATCAACCCTACGCGAGAGATACGCTGGTCTCGTTCGATGTTTTTATGACAGATGTCGGAGATTCCGGACATTTTGCCGCCACGCTGACCGCCGCTCGCGATCCGGAACATCCGCAGACAATTCAGTTCACACTCATCAACGATGAAGTCGGCGGTGTGGTAAAATGGTACGCCGTACCTTCAGGTCTTGACCTCGTCTCTTACCCGAATCCTTTTAACAGCGAGACAACATTGGAATTCTCTCTTTCGAACAGAGAAGCAGTGGAGTTGACGATTTATGATTTACTCGGTCGGGAAGTTGCAAGTCTCCTGAATCATCAATGGTTGAATGCGGGTTCTTATCGCCTCCCGTGGGCTGCGACGAACTCGAATGGAGTTTCTTTACCGACAGGTGTCTATTTTGCCAAGCTGAATATGGGAACGGAGTTTAAAACGTATCGATTGTATTTGCTTCGATAGGAGAATGTTGTAAATGCATCGCAATAGGATGAAGAGGTCTGCAGGAATTATAACCGCAATACTAATTCTCAGTTTTTCCTCCTATGGCATATCCGCCGTTCCGACAGGTTGGACGCTGAAAGATTTGAATGGGGGACGATACACCTTGTCCAAGAATCTGGGCAATGGGCCGACGATGCTGATTTTCTGGGCAACATGGTGCCGTCCTTGCAAGCAGGAGATGAAAGAGTACAAATCCATCTTTGAGGATTATCAGGAGAAGGGTGTTCAGATTTTGGCGATTTCGGAAGATAATTCAAAAACACAAAGCAAAGTCAGACCTTTCATTCGAAGTGTTGGCTACGAATTTACAGTACTTCTTGATCCGACGCGCGAAGTCTTGAAAAGCTATGGGGGAGTTTCTCTGCCGTACACGGTCATCCTCGATTCCACGGGAGAGGTGCAGAAAGTCTATCGGGGGAAAATCAAAAAAATCGACGAATTAAGCGAGCTCCTTGGCAAACTCCTTGAAGAACCTTCGAGTGAATAAACTCATTCTATTAACTCTTTTCTGTTTGATTGCGCTGACTTCTCCTTTGTTCGTATGGGCGCAGGGAATCACAATTAACGGATCAAACCTGCTGCGTTTCGATGAAGGTCGCGAAGTCGACCCTCAGAAGTTTGCCGATTTTCCAGACAACAGAACAGCGCGAAGCTTCTTCGAAAATCAGTTGCGCTTGAATATTGCCTACAATAATCTGCGAATGGGGGGACGTATACTTCATTACAGACCGTCGGATGTTGACAGGCGTTTCTTTGGGGTTGAAAACGAAACGGATTTGGACAAACGGTTTGTCGAAGCGCAGATTTATCCTCTTGCTATTCGCGTCGGACATTTCGCGGAAGTTTTTGGCTATGGCTTGGCGCTGAGTCTTTTCGAAGACCGAGATATTCTTTTTGACAGTGAACTGGATGGAGTACGAATCGCTTTTGAACAGGGACCCGTATCGGTGATTGCTCTCAAAGGTCGTTCACGTGCGCGTCCGGGATTTCTTGTTTCCGAAGAAGGAGTGACCGCTGTTCACGGTGAAGTCTCGCTTACATCCGGATGGTCGCTGAATTCAAGTTTCGTTCATCTCGATTCGACGGACTATCCGGAAACGAACCTTCCAGCCGTGGGTGCTCTGGCGACAATTGGAGCAACTCAACTATCCGGAGAGTTCGCTTGGAAGGAAACCGACTTGGGTTCGAAACATGTTTCCGGACATGCCGCCTATTTTGATATCACGACGAGTTATCGTCAATTCACTCTGCTTTTCAATTATAAAGACTACCGCTATCGCGGCTGGACTCCTTTTCAAAATCCGCCGCTGGTCAGCCGTGAAATCGGTCCGCGTCTTCTACAGTTTCGTGAACCTCACGTCTTCTATCCGGAAGACGATGTAGGATTTCAGTTTGAACTCAGCGGCTATTTTGGAGATAATTTGTATCTCCTGACTCACTTCAACCACTCGAGTCAACATGCTGAAGGTTTGGAAGGAATCGCTCGTCCGACATTCCAAGAGCATGACTGGCCTTATTGGGAATTTTTTGCATCTGTGGAAAATGCGTGGGCGTCCGGTCACATACTTGAAGCAGAGGCGGGATTCAGCGAAGAAGCGCAACTACAATTCTGGTTCAAGAAATACTGGCTGACATCAGAAGTTATAGCCCCCATCGGAGAGCAGCAGGAGATTCATCTTGGCGGCGAGATTCTCTTGGTGAAGGATCACCGCAACGATGATGAATTTTTCGATAAACTCGTCTTTGTCGGTTGGAGCAATGGCGGAGAGCTTTCTGCGGAAGTGCAAATTCAGTGGACAGACGACAAAAAACTGCGCAAGAAAGAAGGAGATTTTTGGCCATCGGCTGAAGTTGGCTACTCCTTCGGTGAAGGTCGTCATCGCGCCATCGTTTTCGGGGGACGTGAACGAGGTGGTCTACGTTGTTCCAATGGATTCTGCCGCCGCGTTCAGCCCTTTGAAGGCTTCCGCCTTATTCTTGAAAGTTCGCTATGAGCGACGAACAGAATCGCAAGGATCCGCGACGTCAGTTGCCTTCAGTTGATACGGTACTGCAACAAGATTGCCTGTCTCCATTCCACAAAAATGTCGCGCCGGATTTTATTACACAAGCGGTACGAATTGTTTTAGAACGGGAAAGGGAGCGCGCAACCGATTCGCGAGCACTTGCGAAGGCTGACAAGATTGCTGAGATGGCGGCGGCAGAACTTCGCTTGTGGATGCAAAGCAAATTGCAGCCGATGATAAATGGAACCGGCGTTATTCTCCATACAGGGCTCGGGCGAGCTCCGATGCCGAAAGAAGCACAGGAAGCCGTTGCGCAAGTTGCCCAAGGTTATTGTAGTCTTGAAATCAATCTGAAAAGTGGTCGCAGAGGAGAACGACAGGATCTTCTCCTTGATGATTTCGAGCGGCTGTTGGGCGCTGAAGCGGCTCTGGTTGTCAACAATAACGCCGCGGGAGTTTTTCTGGTTCTAAGCGCACTGGCTTCGCGGAAAGAAGTCATCGTTTCACGAGGACAGCTCATTGAGATAGGGGGGAGTTTTCGACTTCCGGAAATCATGAAGCGTTCCGGTGCTAAACTCGTTGAAGTCGGCACCACCAACAAAACTCGACTGGCGGATTTCGCGGAAGCTATTACTCCGAAGACAGCACTGATTCTGCGAGCGTACCCTTCTAATTTTAAGATCGAAGGTTTTTCCGAGAGCGTCCCACTTACGGATTTGGTAGCGTTGGGAAAAGAGCACGGAATTCCTGTTGTTGATGATTTGGGAGGAGGACTGCTTTGGTCTTGGCAGAAGTGGGATCTTCCCGAGGAACCGACGGTTTCCGAAAGCCTCGAAGTGGGCGTGGATCTCGTCCTCTTTTCGGGTGATAAGGTTCTGGGCGGCCCTCAGGCCGGAATCATACTCGGAAAACGGGAGTTGATTGCAAAATTAAGACGCCATCCGCTGCTGCGTGTGTTGCGTCCGGACAAGCTTCAACTCGCCGCTCTTTCGGCGACACTGAAACTCTTTTTTGATCGTGACAGACTCCCGGAACGTTTGCCCACTTTCGAACGTTTAACGGAGCTGACAGAAAGCGTGCAACAGCGAGTTTCGGATTTCAAACATCGAATCGAAAATTGGACGGATTGGGCGGATCTGGAAGCCGTGAAAAGTTTCGCGCAGACCGGTTCGGGGACGTTGCCCGCAGAAAAACTGCCCAGCGCGGCGCTGGCTTTCTGCCCCCGCGCTTATCGACCGCACCAATGGGCACGACGTTTGCGCTTAGGAACCCCTGCTGTCCTCGGATTTCTGAAGGATGACCGATTTCTTATTGATTTCCGAACGATTTTCCCCAGACAGACGGAATCACTTGGTAATGCTGTGAAAGCTGCTTTGAAAAAATAACGCTATGAGAAATAATTTCTACTATATCATTTTTACGTGCGTGATGCTGTCGCTCTTGTCCGTAACATTCGTTTCTGGCGCAAGCGTCGAATGGATTACGATTGACGGCGCGATTGGGCCAGTTTCAGCGGAATATATCAGCGATGGAATCGAGCGAGCCGAGGACGCCGAAGCAGAGTGCCTTGTCATTGAAATGGACACACCCGGCGGATTGATGAAATCAATGCGCATGATTTGTAAGGATATTCTTGCGGCGCGCGTGCCTGTTGTCGTCTATGTTTCGCCTTCCGGGTCGAGAGCAGGCTCCGCGGGAGTCTTTATAACCTTGGCTGCTCACATCGCAGCGATGGCGCCCGGCACCAATATAGGAGCGGCTCATCCCGTAGGCTTGGGAGGACAAGGGGCGAGCGATTCCTCAGAGGTTATGGAACAGAAAGTCACGAATGATGCCGTGGCATTCGTTCGCACCCTCGCAGAAACGCGCGGTCGCAATGCCGACTGGGCGGAAAAATCCGTACGCGAAAGCGCTTCCATCACGGAAACCGAAGCACTCGAACTGAATGTCATCGATTACATTGCAAGCTCTCCCGACAGTTTGTTGGCTGTCATTGACGGTGATACAATTCATCTTGAAGGAAAAGACGTTGTTCTCGCTACGAAAGATGCCGAAATAAATATTGTGCCGATGAACTGGCGTCTCAAGCTGCTGTCGTTTTTGGCGGATCCGAATATCGCGTACATCCTTCTTCTACTGGGAATTTACGGAATATTCTTCGAGCTTTACAATCCCGGCGCTATCTTCCCGGGAGTGGTTGGGGGAGTGTGCTTGATTCTGGCTTTCTTCAGTTTGCAGCTTCTGCCGGTGAATCTGGCCGGTATTCTGCTGATTGTTTTAGCGATGATCTTTTTCCTGCTGGAAATAAAAATCGCGAGTTATGGCTTATTGTCGATCGGAGGTGTCATCTCATTTCTGCTCGGTTCTCTCATGCTTTTTGATGTTTCAATTACAGGAGTGAAGGTGAGTCTCAGTGTCATTATACCGGCGACGCTCTTCACAGCTTTGTTCTTCCTATTCGCCGTGGGAATGGGAATTCGTGCTCAAAGACGAAAAGTAACGACGGGAAGAGAAGGGCTTATCGGAGAGATAGGCGAAGTTGTAATCCCTCTCACACCGGCCGGAACTATTCTGCTGCATGGTGAGCTGTGGAAAGCCGTGGCTTCGTCGCCTATTGAAAAGGATAAAGAGGTTCGGGTGGTCACCGTTGATCACCTGAAATTAACTGTCGAACCAATCTGACACCGACAGAAGTAAGTCGATGTCGAACGTGCGGAGGAGGGTCTCATGCCTGCTTTGGCATTTATCATTGTTATTGTTCTTTTATTGCTGGTTTCAGCAATCCGCATCCTGAATGAATACGAACGCGGAGTTATTTTTCGGTTGGGCCGTCTTATTGGCTCGAAAGGGCCTGGCCTGGTGCTTCTCATACCGCTTGTGGATCGCATGCAGAAAATCAGTCTGCGTACCATTGTTCTGGATGTCCCTCCACAGGACGTTATCACCCGGGACAATGTATCCATCCAGGTGAATGCGGTCATCTACTTTCGGGTTATGGAACCGAACAAGTCTGTCGTCGAGGTCGAGAATTATCTCTTTGCAACGTCTCAGCTCTCGCAAACGACTCTAAGGAGTATTTTGGGACAGGTTGAACTGGACGATCTGCTTTCGGAGCGAGAGAAAATCAACAACGAGTTGCAGAATATCATTGATCGCCACACAGACCCTTGGGGAATTAAAGTATCGATGGTGGAAATCAAGCATGTGGACCTCCCTCAGGAAATGAAGCGTGCTATGGCCCGACAAGCGGAAGCCGAACGCGAACGCCGGGCGAAGATTATCGCGGCCGATGGAGAATTTCAGGCGTCGGCTAAACTCTCCGATGCAGCAGAAGTCATTTCAAAACAGCCGATTGCGCTGCAGCTTCGTTTTCTCCAGACTTTAGCGGAGGTTGCAACCGAAAATAATTCGACGACTCTTTTCCCGATTCCTATTGACCTTTTCGCACCGTTTATTAAACAGATGTCGGGAACACCACCAAAAGCTGAGTAAAATTCAAGTAGAAAGCGCCTAATGGCTGGGAAAATGAAATCTTTCGGTCCAGGTCCTCGTCCGTATCGAGCCGTTGCCGATACGATTATGCGGCTATTGCGGATTTTTCTTCCGATTGCGATTATTGGAATTGCATTCTATGTTCTGATTGATCGTACTCAAACCGGGACGGGAAATCTCCAGATCTTAAGCAATGTGAAGGGTGCCGAGATTCTAATCGACGGAATTCAGAGCGGCGCAAAAACCGATACAACACTATCAGCAATCATTGCGGGACGAAAGTTAATCACCATTCAAAAGGAAGGTTACAAAGCGGAGCCGGAAGTTGTTCTTGTCAATGTGAAACCGGACTCATCCGTCTTTGTGAGATTCACGCTCTTTTTGATTGATACCATACCTGCTCCTGAGGAAGACACCCTTGAAATTCCAGAAGTGGAGAGGCTCGCATCCATAGAACAAAATCTTCCGGAAGAGTCTCTCCCGCGAACGGCATCGCAAAGCTATCTGGAAGAAGCTCAACAACTCATAGCTGCCGAGGAGGAAGAAGCGCTCGCAGCAGATGAAACAGTTGTACGAACTCCTGAGCCGCAAACTCCTCCCACCAGCGAAGACATCAAGGGAACTTCTGTTCGGGTAACCTCAAATCCCGATGATGCTGAAATTATTATCAATGACGATTCGACCGGTTATCGTACGAACCGCACATTGCAGGATCTGTCTCGTGGAACATATTACTTCAAAATCAGCAAAAAAGGATATGTTGCAAAACCAGAAGTTGTTCGCATTGACTTGACGAGAGATTTTCAAAGTGAAATCGTCGCTTTTGAGCTCTTTGTAGATGAGTCACTGCCTCCTCCAAAATTGACCGTCATCACAGAACCCATCGCGGCGAATATTCTGGTGAACGGCAAGCCCGTCGGAAAAGGGCGGATCGTCATGGATGTAAATCTCGGAAAATCCGTTATTGAATTCTCGAGCGTCGAAGGCTATCTGACACCCTTGGCACAAACGGCTGTGTTTTCACCGGAGACAACAGCAATAGCCGTTGTCGGAACTTATAAACGCATCGAGGGAAAAGCTCAACTGGCTGTACTACCGCGTTCGAAAACCGTTCCCGGAGACGAGCTGCGAATCCTCGTGGATAATGACTTGATTGTCGAGAATCCCGGTGAGGAATTCCAAGGTATCCTGATGCATAAAATGCTTTCGGGAAAACGTCTGCTGCGAGTTGAATTTCAAGACCTAACAAAGGATGTTCACGTAGAATTAACTGATGATAATATGACTCTTGTTACTTTCACCGTTGAAAGTTTTCTCAGTACGCAGAGATTGCGTCTGCGTGTGGAAGACACAATCACACCGAAAGCATGGGAAAAACGATCCCGACGCCTCACGATTATCGAAAAATATTAGCTGTAGGTTTTAACTTTCGATCCTTCTCCAACTACCCGACCCTCTTCCTGAGGGTCTTTTTGCTTGATTTATAAAATATCCCATGAAAGAACGGCTGCAAAAAATTCTGGCACACTGGGGCGTTGCGTCAAGACGCGCCTGCGAGGAATTCATGCGAGCCGGGCGCGTGACGGTCAATGGTGTTCCGGCAACGCAACCGGGCTTCAATGCCGACCCTGAAACAGATGACATTCGCTTCGATGGAAAACCTCTCCGACAGAAACCTCCCGATCGAATCGTGATTGCACTGAATAAACCTGCTGGCTATCTTTCTACTTGTAAATCAGCCAAAACGAAATCGCCAACCGTCCTTGACCTTGTCCCCGATGGAACTCGTCTTTTTCCCGTCGGGCGACTCGACCGCGAAAGCTCAGGGTTACTGCTCTTGACAAACGACGGTGAATTGACGAATAAAATATTGCATCCCCGATTCGGTTTCGATAAAGAATATATCGTGCATGTTAGAGAACCTCTGACGAAAGAGCAAATGCACAGACTTCGCAAAGGAGTTCGATTGGAGGAACGGTTAGCCAAACCGATTTCTTTGCGTTCACAGGGTCACTCATCATACAAAATCGTCATGGGAGAAGGAAGGAAGCGCGAAATCCGACGAATGCTGAAGCTCATCGGCTCCGAAGTCATCCAATTGCACAGAGTACGCATCGGTCCTCTGAAATTGGGAAATATTCCCTTGGGGAAATGGCGCAAATTATCTAAAGAAGAAATCAAAAAGCTGAATGACTACTCAAAATAGTTCGCCGGAGAATACTGCGGGACATGTCATTGTCGGCACGGCAGGACACATCGACCATGGGAAATCCCTTCTGGTTAAAGTTCTAACTGGAACAGATCCTGACCGCTTACCGGAAGAACAAGAACGACACATCACCATCGATATTGGCTTTGCGTTTCTGGATGATATTGCGGCAATCATTGATGTTCCCGGACATGAACGATTCATACGGAATATGGTCGCGGGTGCGGCAACAATCGATTACGCCATTCTGGTCATTGCAGCCGACGACGGCGTCATGCCGCAGACTCAGGAACATCTCGATATTCTCCGAATTCTCGATATCAAGCAAGGCGTTGTGGTCATTACAAAAGCAGCTTTAGTAGAAGATGAATGGCTCGAATTAGTACGTGACCAAATCGAGGAATTCGTCAAAGCGACTTTTCTCCAGAATGCTCCGATTTTCATTGTAGATTCCATAAGCGGTCTTGGAATTTCAGAGTTGCGAGATTTCCTGTGCAAAGAACTCACGACTCTGCAGCAACAAGACGACCGAGGATTCTTCCGACTACCGATTGACCGCGTTTTTCAGATGAAAGGGCACGGCACAGTCGTAACCGGTACGATTACATCCGGAAATATTTCTGTTGATGACCGACTGGAATTGCTTCCTCAGGGAAAGGAAGTGCGTGTGCGCGGCTTGCAGACTCATGGGACTTCTCAAACTACTCTCAGCACAGGCCAGAGAGCCGCTATCAACCTTGGTGGAGTCGATAAGCAATCCCTATCGCGCGGAAATGTTTTGGCGACTCCCGGCCATATGGTATCCTCCACTCGATGGCGAGCAAAGGTGAATTTGCTGAATAATATTCCACCGCTGAAAAACCGACAGCGAGTGCGTGTTCATATCGGTACTTTGGAGGTCATCGCGCGGGTTGTTCCCAGAGTGCCTGAGCCCTATCTTGTGGATTTTTATCTTGAAGCGCCCGCCGTAGTCTCACGGCTTGAGCCTTTTGTTCTTCGCAGTTATTCTCCAATGATCACGATAGGGGGTGGGGTGGTTATCGAAATCAATCCTCAACCAATACCCAAGAAGAAGCGCACATTGGATTTGGAGATATCCACGACGCTAAGCCAACATCAAGGAGGAGAATTTTTATACGCCTATCTTGACAAGCGTACACTTTTCGGAGCAACATTAGCAGATTTAGTTAAGGTCATGGGTTTTGGTGCGAAGAAGATTACCAATTGGCTTGACGAATTGGAACGTGAAAACAAAATCGTGGTTTTCGGAGACCGATTTCTCTCTTTGTCATCAAAGCAAAGGCATTGCGAACAAATAGAAAAAGCACTTAGAACATTCCATTCTCGAAATTCGGAGCTTCCCGGCATGGAACGTGCCGAACTCCGACAAGCTGCGCTTTCCGGAATTCCGGACAATCTTTTTTCTCAACTTATCAAGGTTCTTCAGAGCGAAAGAGTCATCAACGTTGAAGCCTCCGTTATAAGCCTTCCAGAGCATTCCGCTGTTCTCTCGAAAGCTCATGAGACTCTGGCAGAGAAAATCCTAACGATAATAAAAAGCGCGGGATTTTGCCCGCCGTCCGTCAACGAAATGGAAAAGGTTTTAGAAACACCGAAAGTAGAGATTACAAAAGTTTTGACGTTGCTTTCCAAACAGAAGCGACTGGTGCGTTTGGAGCCTGAACTCTTCTTCTCTCCAGCTGTGTTTGACGAAGCGATTCAAAAACTGATAAAGGAAATCACAGCCACAGAGGGTGTCACCGTCGGAAATGTGGCAACTCTACTCGACTCGACACGCAAATATATTGTCCCTTTCTTAGAGTATATGGATAAACTGGGTGTCACCCGACGCGATGGAGATAAACGATTTGCAGGATCTCGACAGGAAGAAGACGGCAATGTCGATTAGTCGAGAAGAAGCAATCGCTTGGCCGTCGAACCGTTCTTTGAAAATCGTCGCAGGAGCCGGCACCGGAAAAACCCGCTTTCTGATGGAACGCTTCCTCCATCTAGTTCTGAAAGAACAGATTCCAGCCAATCGAATTTTAGGTTTAACGTTTACTCGAAAAGCAGCACAAGAATTAGAAGAGCGAATTCGTGAAGAGTTAGGCGCAATCGGAGAAAGTGAATCACTCCATATTCACACTTTCGACAGCTTTTGGCTACAGCTTCTCCTTGACCACCCTGCCGAATCGAAAATAGAAGAGCCAGTTCTCATTCTCGACAATGGGCTTTCATCCCTTCTGCAGCAGAGAATGGTGGAAGAAATTCAACAGGGAACGCCTGAAATGTCGCTAACGTCTTTTCAACACATGAATCTTACGAATCTTCAACGTGCCGTTTCTTCTGCGCGAAACGTCATCCACTCGACAAAGCTGCGCCTGCTGTCGGCAGATCAGATTTCTCAGGTGTTGCATAAGCTCCGCAAACAAAACTTTCCGACCGACCCGAATAATAAAGAACTCGCGGCGGAAACAATCTCCTTTATCCAACGAGTTGCGCAACTTGAAGAAAGATTACTCGCAGAAACTAAAGCTCTGGATTACGGTGAGATTCTGCTTCGAGCGTTCAAACACCTTGCCTCCAATCTCAGTATACGGAGGCGTGTACAAAGAAGATATCGCCATATTCTGATTGACGAAGCTCAGGATACCAATTTCGGCCAATTTGCTTTGCTAAAATATATCGCCGCAGACGAATATTCGAATATGACTGTTGTCGGTGATGTAAGGCAGAGTATTTTTGGATTCCGAGATGCGAATCCTAAAAGCCTGCAGGATTTCGAAGCGTCCACATGTACTCTTGGAAAGAACTATCGCTCGTATCAACCCATGCTCGATCTTGCAGTGCGTGTTTTAGAGAAAGAAGGCGATGAGGGAGCTTATCTTTTACAAGCGAATATCCCTGATAGTTCTCAACCTACAGTAGCAGGATTTGTTGCTGAGAGTGCACTAGAAGAAAATCGCCTTATCTGCAAGCTCATTCAAAAAGCGATTGATATAGGAATAGATCCTGGCGAAATCGCTGTCCTTGCTCGAACCCGAGCGACTTTGGCCAAGCTTGAAAGCATTTTGCGTAAATCGAATATTCCAACAACATCGCTTATTGGCGGTTTTTACCGGCGTCCTGAGATTCTCGATGCAAGAGCTTATCTTGCCTATCTCTTGAATCCCGAAGATCGAAGCACGCTAACTCGGATCCTCGAAAGCAGTCCACACTCCTATTCTCTCTTTGAGATATATCGCATTTATTCCGAACTTGCTAAGAATGAAGAATCCTTCCAAAATGAACTGCTTTCTCGTTTGTCTTTCGCGCGTGAGCAGGTCATTGAGCAAAACATATCTCTCTCACTAAGATGGTTTCGGTTCCTTGAAGCAATGGATTATTTTAGCGCTCTGGCAGCTCAAAAGGATTCCCAAAAGCTGCGCGCTCAAGCGAATTTGAGAAAGCTTTTTGAACTCACATACCAGCTAACATCACCGCCCATTTCTCTATCGGATAAGGAGGTACTGGACTATCTCACGAGCGCAATAGAATCAGAGGAAGACGAACCAGAAGCCGATATCGCTCAGAACGGGGGAGTAGTTCTGACGACGATTCATCGAGCAAAGGGACTCCAGTTTCCTATCGTAATTTACTGCGGTGTGCGTGATAAACCTATTCGTCGCACTTCGGAATTCTTTGCCCATCTACGCACGACAATGAACGGAACAGAATGGGAGCATGAAGGCGCGGGTTTGCTACTCCCCGAGGATTTTGAGGATTCCAAAGTTCGGCCATCTCCTGATGAAGGTTACAAACAGGACGTTCGAGAAGAAGAGAAACGTCTTGATTATGTCGCTTTGACTCGCGCACAGAAGCTGCAAATTGTCTCTGGGCATGTGCAGCAGGGACGTCGATTGCCATCAGTATTGGAAATTCTGAACGAGTTCTCGGAAACGTTTCCAGATAATTTTGTCTTTTTCGAATATTCAGATACGGAAAGCATCGCATCTCTTCTCCCACAGGCATATTCAGAAGATGAGAAGAGGGGAAGAACAGATGAACGTCCTCGTACCATTAAAAAGGAAATAATTTCACTAGCACCTCCCATACTTCGCTGGTCATTTTCTGATTTCGAAGAAGAATATCAAAAGCAATCGAGGCAAGCCTTCGCTTTTCAACCAGAATATTCTGGAGCATCCCAGAGCGATTCTCTGAAGCGTGGAACCGCAATTCATGAAGCGTTGCGGTTGAGTTCGACACGTAAGAATGAAGAAACAGATTTGAATTCGCTGCATCTGTTCAGTGAGTATTCACCCATAGATATCGCTAACTGGCTAAGGGTTGCAGCGAATTTTGCGCGGCCTGATGTGAAGCATTTCGTGGAATACCCCTTTGACCTCTTAATCGAGGTTCATGATATGATTCTCAGGCTAAAGGGAGTTCTCGATAGAATTGAAATTCATGAAGGCAAAGGGAGAATCATTGACTTTAAAACAGGTCATTGGAATGAAGAGGCGGAAGCTCGCGCACGAAGGCAGCTTAATTTCTACTCTTTGATATGGCTGAAAGATTGTCTCCCTGAAATAAAAGAACTCGAACTCTGCATTATACATATCGATGAAGAACGCTTGATTCCCATTCCGTTAGATATCGATTTTGAACAGCTCTTACTCAACACTGCAAAGAATAGCCTGGCAATGAAGGAAAAAGTTAGAGTCATACATTGAAAATCGCTATTGTAGCAGTCGTTATAGGCATCGCGCTTCGAATTCTCTTCTTATTTCTTACGCCCTTTGATAATGGTCAAGATGTTCGAGACGCAAAGTTGCTCCCCTACAACGACGAACGCGCTCATTATAACTATATAATCCATATTATTGAAACCGGAGGATTGCCCTCTTCAAACAGCTCGATTAAGGAAGAGCTCGGAAGCATCCAAGCATCTTTCGAGAGCTATCAACCTCCGCTTTATTATCTGATTGCAGTACCAGCCGTTGCTCTTTGGCAAAGTATCGATCCGAAAACCAACTATCTGGCGGGAAGATTTGTCTCGCTTCTTTTTGGCATCTTGCTCTTACCGCTTGTGTTATTGATTGCGTTAGAATTTGGTCTATCTCGTGCGATTGCCGGTAGTGCGCTCATTGTGACGTCACTTCTTGGAAGTCTGGTTCGTTATTCCGTATTGATATCCAATGATTCTCTCTGCTGGCTCTTTGCTGGTCTGATTATCTACTTTTGGCTGCGAGCGGATGGTGAGTCTTCAAGCAAACGTTATTTGCTACTCTGGACACTTGCTCTCGCTGGAGGATTTTATGCAAAATTCTCGATTCTACTTTTAGCGCCATTGCCTTTAGTATTAAGTCTTCTGAAAAAACAGTGGCGAAAATCAATAATGTGGTTTGGACTGATTGCAATTGCCGCAATCTTGTCTGCACCTGTGTGGCTGCGAAATATTCAGGTATTCAGTTCGATTTTACCGCTTTCTACAGGTTTCGGGAGTCCAGATGTTGACTCGGCCTCATTACTTTCGGTTCTTTCTTATGCCTTGCGTTCTTTTATTTTTCCGTGGCAGGAATTCTGGGGTGGTCCTCTGGGCGGCATTCTGATTCTCTTTTTCGCAGCAACCTGTACAATTTTGATCCTTCTATCATTATCAGAATTCCGAGTGATAAAAGCACTCCCAAATTACTTTCTTCTGCTATTCGCATCAATCATTGGCTTTGCTTGGCTGAATATGCACTATTTTCAGGCGGAAGGTCGCTATCTACTGATTGCTTGGCCTGCATGGACACTGCTTCTTGCGATTGCAGGGCGAACTCGCCGAACGCAAAGTATTCTTTTCATTTTAATGCTATTGCCATATCTTCTTTTTATTGCGCCTTTTGGAGAATAAGGTTTTGTTTCAAGAACTGAAAAGTCTTTCCAAAGAATCGATGGTTTATGGCACCGGTCACATTCTGACTCGCTTCGTGACCTTTCTGCTTTTGCCGTATTACAGTTATCAGCTCACGCCTGCTGAATACGGAGAAGTAACGATGTACTATCTATTTCTCGCTGTAACACAAACCTTTTTCTTCTATGGGATGGATATCGCTTTCCTGCGATATTACACAATTCAGAAGGATGAACACCTGCGAAAGAAGATTTTCGGAACTGCGCTCATCGCTTCTTTGCTGACATCAGCTATGTTGCTGCTTGTCTTAATAAATACAGCTCCGCATATTTCATCTTGGCTCATTCGCAAACCTGTCCATCCTGAAATCGCTGCTTCAATGATTCGAGTCTGTGCAGTCATCCTTCTATTCGATACGCTGTCAACCTTTCCCTTCATCATGCTTCGCGGAACGCACAGACCCTACAGTTTCGTTTCTATAAAACTACTGAATGTCGCTGTAAATATATCCTTGAATATTCTTTTTGTCGGAATTTGGAAGTGGTCCGTGGCGGGAGTACTTTGGGCAAATTTCTGGGCAGCAGCAATAACACTTGCAGTGCAAATTCCGGGAATTGTTTCCAAAGCGCGTCTGTCATTTGATCGAGGACTGCTCAAGCAAATGCTTCTTTTCGGCTTGCCGAATATTCCAACATACCTTTTTGTCATGGCGATAGAACTCGCAGACCGAAAGATTCTTGAATCTATTCGCGGGCTCGAAGAAGCGGGTCTCTACAGTGCGGGATACAAGCTCGGAATGTTCATGGCTGTTATAACTGGAGCATTTCGATTTGCGTGGCAACCCTTTTTCCTTTCACACGGGGACAAAGAAGACGCCCCGAAGCTTTTCGCGCGCGTGCTGACCTACTTTGTCCTGATTTGTGGTTTTCTGTTTCTAAGTCTCTCGCTACTGGTACCGGAACTCGTGAAATTGAATATCCCCGGAGTTGGGGGGACAATAATCGAACAACGCTACTGGGCGGGACTCGCCGTTTTCCCGATAATATTGCTGGCTCATATATTTGATGGAATTTATGCGAACCTCATGGTGGGAGTCTATCTGAGGAAAAAAACATTGCTTCTCCCTTGGGTAACGGGCGCTGCTGCGCTTGTGAATGTCGGCGGCAATATCCTGCTCGTGCCGGTCTATGGAATGTGGGCAGCGGCGTGGCTGACGTTGGCGGCTTTTATTATCGAGGCGTTTCTACTTTGGGTGTTGATTCGCCGAAGTTATCCGGTGCCGTATGAATGGGGTCGTTTACTTCATATTGCTCTAACTGTGGGTGCGCTTTTCTTTTTAGGTTCACTGGAATTTGCTCAGGGTTGGACTGCACGTACACTCTTAATCATCGCTCTGCCTGTTGTACTTTTAGGAACAGGATTTTTGCGTTCTGAAGAAAAGAATCGTTTACAAGAAATGTTCCGTCGTCCATGAAAATACTCCACATAGCAGCGGAACACGTTTCCGGGACATTGTCTCTTTTTCAAGCGGAACATCGCCGCAGAGGGAACGAATGTCGCTTTGTCACGTTTTTTCCCACACGTTATCGTTTCCCTGAGGACATTTGCTTGGATTTGCCATTGATGCCGAACAAACCGTGGGTAAGAGAAACCCGGCGTTTTGCTCATGGACTCCGAGGATCAAATCCGGATGATGTCCGAGTCGAATACCCTCCAATCTGGAAGCCGCCTTTTTGGGAGCGCTGGCTATTCTCTTTGCGCGATACGCTACTTCAATCTCGCATCAACGCGGCTATCGAAAAATATGATTTGAGTAACTTCGATATTTATCACCTCGATGGCGGATTGGAGTTTTTCCGGGATGCCAGATGGCTTAAACGTATTGCCGCATACGGAAAGAAGATCGTTTGTTTCTATCATGGATCGGATTTTCGAAATCGAGGTATTATCCCGGCTGTAGATGAGCTGACTCATCTGCGTCTTACGAGCGAATGGGATCTCTTGGAACTCGACCCGCGCTTGGAATATCTTTATCTACCGATTGACATTTCTCGTATTCCCTTTAAAGCAAGAACGTTTTCTCAACCGATTCGACTGTGTCATGCCGCACGCAATATCTACAAAGGGACAAAAACTATTATTGAAGTTGTGCATGAACTGCAAAAGAAATTCGAACTTGAATTTGTATTGCTCAAAGATGTTCCTTATGAAAAAGCGCTGAAACGCAAATCGGAATGTGACATCTTTATCGACCAACTTACGAATGAAGGAGGTTGGGGTTACGGAATGAGTTCTGTCGAAGCCTTGGCGATGGGTTTGCCGGTGGTAACAAATATTCCCGCTCAGATGTCGCATAAGCTTCATGATTCTCCATTTGTACAAGCAGATCCTTCAACGCTTTTAAGTGTGCTGACATCTCTGATACGAGATACGAATCACTTGTGTGAACTTTCTGAGAAGGGTCGTCTTTGGGTATCGAAATGGCATGACATTAAGCATGTTGGTGACGCTCTCTATGGCTACTATCAACGTGAAGGATGGCTGTGATGATAGAGAAAGAGCCCAGTAGTTCACTGCCATCCGTTTCAGTGCTGGTCACCAGTTTTAACAATAAAGAAATTCTACAAAACCTACTCCCGCAGCTCCTGTCTGAAGAATATCCTGAAGAGTTGTTTGACGTTATTGTCATTGATGGAGGTTCGGAAGATGGCACAAGAGAATGGCTTACGTCGCTTCAGAATTCAAATCTTCGAGTCATTCTTCAAGATAAGAACAGCAGTCGATCTTCAACACGCAATGAAGGTATCTGCTCTTCGCAAGCGGATATTCTCATTATGCTGGATGGAGACCATACGATTGAAAAAGGGTTTATCCTCTGGCATGCCAAACAACATCAGAAACGCGAATGCATTGTCGTTGGTCTTTCGGAATTCAGCCCCAATTGGCGTTATCGAGCGCTCTTTCGCTATCTGAATACTCGCGGCGCACGAAAATTACCAGCCGATCAACCTCTTCCTGGGCGTTATTTTCTGACACGCAACTGTTCGATGCCGCGAAAGGTATTCGACAAAGTCGGACTCTTTAGTGAGGAGTTCACCGGATGGGGAGGAGAAGACCTCGAATTGGGAGTCCGGTTTGAAGAAGTAGGCATCCCCATTATCTTTGAATCCCGCGCCCGCGCACTCCACCATCATCATCGCCCGCTGAATCCTCTACTAAAGAATCTTGAACTGTATGGTGAGAAATCTGTTCCTTTACTGATAGAAAAACATCCACAGCTTTACCGCGAACTGAATCTTCACCGATTAGAAAAAAGGTTAATGCGTCTTCTCATGACGAGCGCCGTTTATCATCCAATTCGTGCACTGACAAACCTGCTGCTTCCATTCTACGTACCGCCTGTTGTTTTTGACTATCTTCATCTTCGCCAATACGGCAAAGGTTACTTGAAATCTCAGAAATGCTGAGAAAAGGAGAATTATGCCGGAAATCATAGACGGCAAAAAGATCGCTGCATCGATTAAAAGGGAAATTGCGAGCGGAGTTGAACTCCTGAAACGCGAGAAGGGAGTGGTGCCGTTTCTCACGGTTGTGTTAATCGGAAATGATCCGGCGTCAGAAGTTTACGTGAAGTCAAAATCAAAAACAGCTGGTAAACTCGGCATTCAATCGGAAACAATAAAGTTGGCTGAAGCAGTCTCGGAAAAGGACGTTCTCAATCTCATTGACAAGCTAAACGAAAACCCTGAAGTGAACGGAATTCTTGTGCAATTGCCTCTGCCGCCGCATTTGAATACGGAATTGATTTTGGAGCGACTGAATCCACGAAAAGATGTTGATGGACTTCATCCGACAAATCTTGGTCTGCTGGCAACGGGAAGACCAACATTCATTCCTTGCACACCCTTTGGGATCTGGGAGTTGCTCAAACGAACGAATCATTCACCAGAAGAGAAAGACGTCGTTATTCTTGGGCGTTCGAATTTGGTTGGAAAACCCCTTTCCTTGCTCTTGTCGATGAAGCAAAAAGACTGCAACGCAACTGTTACGCTGTGTCACTCACGAACATCAAACCTGCCTCAAATGGCGCGACAAGCGGATATTCTGATATCAGCTATGGGACAGGCTGAGTTTGTCACGGGGGATATGGTGAAACCGGGGGCCGTTGTTATCGATGTCGGCATCCATCGAAAAGAAGACGGGAAGCTCGTGGGAGATGTAGATTTTGCGTCTGTGGCTCCCGTTGCTTTGGCCATCACTCCAGTGCCCGGGGGAGTCGGACCAATGACAATTGCGATGCTGATGCAAAACACGTTTCAAGCGGCAAAATCCACTTGATTTTCTTCAAACTTCACCTTATATTAAGTTAATCTCTTGAAGTAAATCTGAGGTTTCTCAGATAGAAATTTCTCATTTTTTAGAACGGAAGTAACGAAAATGGAAAGCAAAATTATTCGCCGACAGGAAGCGTTGGAGTATCACAGCATCGGGCGCAAAGGGAAAATCGAGGTTACCTCGACAAAACCTTGCAAAACTCAGCGCGACCTTTCGATGGCGTACACTCCGGGTGTTGCCGAACCCTGCTTGGAAATTGCTAAGGATCCACAAAAAGCGTTCGAGTACACGGCAAAAGGAAATTTAGTCGCTGTCGTTTCGAATGGCAGCGCAGTTCTTGGTCTTGGAAATATCGGAGCCTTGGCGGGGAAACCGGTGATGGAAGGAAAAGGAGTCCTCTTCAAGCGCTTTGCAGATGTTGACGTGTTCGATATCGAATTGAATACGAAAGATCCAGATGATATTATCAAAGCTTGCAAGCTTCTCGAACCGACCTTTGGCGGAATCAATCTGGAAGACATCAAAGCGCCGGAGTGCTTCTATATTGAAGAAAAGCTCATCGCCGAACTTTCGATTCCGGTCTTTCACGATGACCAACACGGCACAGCGATTATTTCCGGAGCGGGTTTGTTGAATGCGCTTAAGATTGCCAACAAGAAAATCGAAGATGTGAAAGTTGTTTGCAACGGCGCCGGCGCTGCCGGGATTGCCTGCGCGACATTCTATGTGTCGTTAGGTGTCCGTATGGAAAATGTCATTCTTTGTGATTCCAAGGGAGTTGTTTACGAAGGCCGAACAGCCGGAATGAATCCATACAAGGCTCGCTTTGCCGCGGAAACAGACGCTCGTACCCTTGCCGATGCCATGAAAGGTGCTGATGTTTTCTTGGGTGTTTCCGTAAAAGACTGCGTTACCAAAGATATGCTTCGTTCTATGGCAGATAATCCGGTTGTTTTCGCTATGGCAAACCCGGATCCCGAAATCAGCTATCCAGATGCGATAGAAGCTCGCGACGATGTCATTATGGCCACCGGACGAAGTGATTATCCCAATCAAGTCAACAACGTTCTTGGTTTCCCTTTTATTTTCCGTGGTGCGTTGGATGTGCAGGCCAGTAAAATTAATGAGGAAATGAAAAGAGCTGCCGCTTTTGCGTTAGCTGAATTGGCACTGGAGGATGTGCCGGATTCCGTCTGCCGCGCTTACGGAGTCGAGAAACTGAAATTCGGCCGGGAATACATCATTCCGAAACCGTTTGACCCGCGAGTTCTCCTGAAAGAAGCGCCGGCTGTCGCACGTGCCGCCGTAGAAACAGGAGTGGCGCGCAAGCCGATAACAGATTGGGACGCTTATACCGAAGAGCTGGAGCGCAAACTCTTCCCGGGACGTGAAGTCGTCCGAAGGATTATTAATAAGGCAAAAGCGAAGCCCAAGCGTATCGTTTTCCCTGAAGGAGGCAACGAGAAGATTATCCGTGCCGCTCAGATTATAATTGACGAAGAAATCGGAACACCAATCTTGCTCGGAAATCCGGAACTAATCAAAACCCGTTCGAAAAATCTCGCCTTGGATCTGAAGGGAGCAGAAGTTATCGATCCCGAGACCTTCCCAAAACGTGAAGAATATGTCGAAGCATTTTGGAAAATACGTCAGCGAAAAGGCATCTCACGCAGAGACGCTCGCAATCTGCTTTTGCAGCGCAATTATCTTGGCCCCATGATGGTTCAAATGGGGGACGCGGACGCGCTGGTAGCCGGAGTCGCGCAGCATTATCCGGATACTCTCAGACCTGCTCTGCAAATCGTGAAAACGCGAGAAGGAATCCGAAAAGTCTGTGGTATCTATATGATGATTTTCAAAGATCGTGTGATTTTCTTCGCCGATACGACTGTGAACATTGATCCAACGACAGAGGATCTTATTGAAATCACAGAGTGCACAGCAGAATTAGTCAAATCACTGGATTTCGAACCGCGAATTGCACTATTGTCGTTTTCAAATTTCGGTAGCGTTCATCATCCTCAAGTGAGTAAAGTTCAGGAAGCTGTCCGAATGTTGAAGCAACGGCATCCTGATCTTTGTATAGATGGTGAAATGCAAGCTGACACAGCTGTGGTTTCATCGCTGCTTCACGAGCGTTATCCATTTTCTGAATTGAATAATAAAGAGTTCGTGAATGTACTTATCTTTCCTGATTTGTCCTCGGGGAATATTGCGTACAAATTGTTACAGCGTCTTGGCGGTGCTGAAGCGGTCGGCCCGATTCTGGTCGGCACTGAAAAATGCATTCACGTTCTCCAATACGGTGCTGAAGTCAGCGAAATCGTGGACATTGCGGCTATCGCTGTTGTAGATGCACAGTAGAGCAATGCAAGGAATAGAGGGATAAATAGAGCGTGCCCGGGTCGACATCGGCTCGGGCAGCTTTATTCATAAATGTTTTTGAAAAATGGCTAACGAGACACATCAAAATATCTGGTTGACAGGAAATCGCGGTACCGGAAAAACCGCATGGCTCTGCGAACGCTATGAACAACTCTTATCATCGGGTATCCCCGCGGACAAGATTCTTTTCATCGCTCAAGATGAAGCGCGCGCACGTACAACGTCCTTTCAGATTCTTCAGAAAATGCGCGGCATCTGGGGTGCGCGAATCACGACGGTTGGGGGATTCCTATCGGAATTTGCGAGAGAAGTCCTTGCTCGCAAGTCGCTTCCAATATACCCTTTGAAATTTGTCGCTCCATGGCGGCTTTACACCCATTTAAAAGAACAGCTTCCCGAAGATAAAAAACTCCTGACAAATTATTACGTCTCTCTCTTTCATGATTTCCGAAAGTGGAATCTCGACTCTGAGACTCTTTCCAAAATTGCTCTGTCGGACTATCCGATTTCTGATTGGAACGAATTCCTCTCTCTCTACAGTAGCTATTGTTCCTATATCACTGAAAATGATTTCTCTGATTTAATCTCGTTGACTAATCTATTCGAAAGGGAAGAAACGAGCACCAATATTCTCCCTTCGCATCTCCTCGTCAATGACGCTCATGAACTGAATTCAGTAACATGGCGAGTCATCAGTCGCCTATGTCGAAATTCTACATTTGCCTTAGCCATGCTTCCCGAAGGGCAGTTGTTTGATGAGGTAAATGATGAATACATCAAAGATATTCGCGAGAAAGCAGACAGAATACAACTCGGTGACTCTTATGATGTACCGCCTACATTTAAAGAGACGATAGAGAGCCTTGCAGAAAAGGAAACCCAACCACAATCAACGTGGACACTGCTGCGCGCGGCATCCCCTTTCGAAGAGATGCTCCAAGGTTTGCTCTGGGCTCGAGATAATGCCAATGATAATCGTGTGGTTATTCTATTGACGTCCCCCAAGTCACAACTTAGACTACTCCTCGAAGCGGCTGCATGGCTGAATACAAACATTTCACTCGTGGGCGATTTTCAAAGTAACTGGTTTACCTACGAGGAGAGTCTATTAGATGATGAAGGCGAAACCAAACTACAGGAAGATATTGGTAAGCAAATGCCTGCCAAATATTGGATGACAACTCTGCATAGAAGATTCAAAAGCAGTTTCGAGCACGCGAACGATCCGAATTTCTCCAGTTATACGAGAGAAATTCTGTTCCTCGAAGCTTTCGAAAAGGGTCTATTGGAATGTGAGTTCAATCCAAAAGTCAGTTATCCCAACGGAGTTCAGATCGCAACAATACAAAGAAGTGATCTTGTGCACGACGCACATGTTTGGGTACCTGGACTTTCGCGAGAAAATATTCCGGGCGCAGTACCAAATAATCCTGTTTTCTCAAATGAAACGGCTAAGGAGCTGGAATCCCAATTGCTTGTGCAAAATCACTTCACGAGACTTAGCATAAATCGTTCCATGCTATCTGTGTATCGTGACAAGAAAAGGAAGTTGCTGGATATATTGGAACGCGCTAAGCGAGATGTTTTACTCTCTTATCCGGTTCGCGCATCGGGTGATCAAGTTGTCGCAGAAAGTCCTTTTTTTCAAGCGATAGCTCGGTCATTTGATAAATCCTCGAAGATTGCTATTTCGGAAGCATCCTATATTCATCCCATTTCTTTTATTAGAACTGCTTGTCAACAGGAAAGGGCCCAACGAAAATCTCTCCATGAAAAGCTGGAGACCTTTCCGCTGTCACCAACGGCTTTGGCGGAATTCATCCAGTGTCCTCGAAAATTTTTCTATAATCAGATACTAAAGCTTGAGACACCTGAACGACCCGTTGCGATGCTTTTAGGTCAGCTGCTGCATGAAGCATTGGCCGAGCTGCTTGCACCTGAAAAGGAATTCGATATTCCAACAGGGAAAGCTTTGGAAAAATGGCTTCAAACTTTTTGCAGAAGGAACCCAGCCTTATCGGAATATTCAGATGGCATGCGATATACGATTGAGCGTTTTGTTATCCATGTCTTGTGTGACTTCATGGAAAGCGACGTATGGCGAGGTGAAGTTAAATCCGTTGAAACAACGTTCGAACAACCTTTGCCGGGCGGTTTGCGTTTGAAAGGACGAATTGATCGAATCGATATTACAGAAGAAGGTCTCGAAGTCATTGACTATAAATCTCACAAATCGTTCGCGTCAAGAAGTTTAAGAAATAAGTTTTTAGAAGCCGAGGATTGGATTCAATTGCCTGTCTATGTCAAAGCTGTAGAACACCTCTATGAGCACCCGGTCGTTAAGGCATCGATTATCTTTTTCGGTTATAAGAGAAATGATCAACCGAAACGCACGTCGCTTGAAATCTTGAACCTCCCTCGTTCAGGAAATTCCCAGAATAAATCCGCAGCCAAAAATATCAGCACAGATGAACTCGATGAAACATGGAAGCATATTACAGAAATAGCACAGGAAATATTCAGTGAAACCCAAAGTTTCGGACGTGGGCAGGAACCACCTTGCGCGAAGTACGCCTCGTCCTGTCCATTTCTTCCAATCTGTTCCGTTGCGAATTCGTCCAGTGAAGCAATCCATTAGAGCAAATGCCTAAACCGTCGACAATCATACTACTATCTTCGACATCCCTAATCTTTCTTGTTTATCTGTTCACTTCTGCGCCAGGCCTTGGGCTTATCGATTCAGGTGAACTCACAACGGTTGTCTGGAAGCTGGGCATCGCTCATCCCACCGGGTATCCCCTCTACACAATTATCGGTCATCTTTTTTCACTGCTGCCGTTCACAAGTGTCGCACGAACGATGGTGGTTTTTTCAAGTATATGCATGGCATTGGCAGGCTGTATCTTGCTCTGGACAGGCGCGTATATTATCCAGAAGTACTTTAAATGCTCACCAATTAATGCCATACTATTCTCGGCAGCCGGAATTCTCACGTTCGCCTTTTCGATGACAGCTTGGCAGACAGCAGCGCACGCTGAGGTCTATCCTTTAAGTCTTTTACTCACGTCTGTCTTGTATGCTCTCGGAATTCGGATGCTCAGCAGTACAAAAACAGATGCTCGCCTATGGATTGCCTTCGGATTTGTTTTCGGTTTAGCTCTGGGAAATCATCTATCAGTCGTGTGGACTTTCCCATTGGGACTCGTGGTCCTTTGGCATTGTTTCGGTACAGGACGCGAAGCTCTTCGCGCTCTTCTTATTGCTTTGCCAGCGGGAATTCTCGGAGCTTCTATCATCCTCTTTCTTCCTTTGCGCTCTCACTTGGATCCCACTTTAGATTGGGGAAATCCAGAAACACTCGGACTTCTCTGGCGTCATCTTACCGGCTGGCAATATCAGGTCTGGATGTTTCAGAGTGGAATTCTTGAGCGCATTATCAGTTACTTTCGAACTCTTCCTTTGGACATAGGGTGGGGGGGAGTTGTGCTCGTGATTATCGGAATTTATGGATTGAGAAAACGTACCGCGCGCGTGCTTGTTGCTTTACTTCTGGTCTGGTTTCTTGGCGTGCTCTACAACGTCAATTATGATATTCCGGATATCGCGCCCTATTTTTTGCCTGCGCATGCGGCGCTTAGCTTAATCGCGGTTGCAGGTGCGGTGACGCTATGGAATCTTGCCAAACAGAGAATGAAAGTAATGCGAATCGCACTGATTGTGTTATTGACAATTCCGGTTCTCTCAAACGCAATCACTCATTTAAGCAAAGCCAATCGTTCCAATGACCATTTCCCGGCAACCTTCGCACGTGAGGTTCTGCGCACGCTTCCTCACAACGCTCTGGTTTTGCATTCGCTCTGGGATTTGCAAAGCCCGGCGATTTATCTGCAGGAAGTGGAAGGATACCGAACGGATGTGGCTCTGATGGATGTGAATCTCATGCGAAGACGTTGGTATGTGGAACAATTCACTCGGCAGTACCCGGACATCATGGCTGGCAGTGAAAAGGAATGTAAAAAATTCCTTCACGAGCTGATTCCCTTTGATGCCGGGAAACCCTACAATGCCACTGTTATTGAAAACGCATTTACGGCACTCCATAATTCCATCATCGAAAAAAACCTGGCGCGAAGACCCGTTTACCTTCGATTCATCCGCGAAGCAGGTCATCCTCAAATCGGCGCACCTTTTCCGGCAGTACCGGGAGCGTTTTTTTACCGATTGGGAGTCAAAGACAACAGCCGCGAACCTCTGCTGAAGGTCGAGGAAATCCTTGGCGGACGCAAGCGTTTTGATGAGCGTGAGAAATACCTGCTGACGAAGATCCACCAGCTTCTTTTTGGACGCATGAAATTCCAAGAGAACTCGGACCAAACAGAAGAAATTACCCAGCAGCTTCAGTTGCTCGAATCTGTTCTCCGATGATGCACAATGAAATTGATTTGCTTGACAATCCAGCGCGTGTTGACTATATTATAGAGAAGATTTTTGGGTAGCAATGACACCTCAGGATAAACGCTTCGCCTATATGATGGGGATTGGCGGAATCGGCATGGCGAATGTCGCAGCTCTACTTTGCGAGGCTGGATGGAAAATCACGGGCTCAGATCACGCGATTTATCCCCCGGCATCGGAGTTGCTGAATCGTTTGCCGATATCGCTAAAAACTCCCTATAGCGCTGCAAATCTTCCGAAAGATGGCCCGGTGATTGTCGGCAACGCGCTGTCTCGAGGGCATGTGGAAGTCGAAGCGGCTCTGAACAGAGATCTTGAGCTTTTCTCTTTTCCGGAATTCCTGCGCAATTTTGTGCTGCACGGCAAAAAGCGAATTGTGGTCGCCGGAACACATGGAAAAACGACCACGGCCGCCTGTATCGCATTTCTCCTCGAAGAATTCGGTGCACAAAGCAGTTTTCTTGTAGGGGGACAGCCGCGGGATTTTCCTTTCGGGGGACACAGCGGTTCGGGAGATTGGATTGTTCTCGAAGGGGATGAATACGACTCAGCTTTCTTCGATAAGCGCTCAAAATTCCTGCACTATTTCCCGCAGACTCTGGTATTAGGGCGCATCGAATTTGATCATGCGGACATCTTTTCATCAATAGAAGATATCCAGAAATCATTTCGCTTGCTGCTCAGACAATTACCCCAAAACGGCCTCGTCGTCGCTTTCGGCGACCATGAAATTACGCGGCAAATTGCCGAGGAATCTCCCTGCCACGTCGTTTGGGTGGGGGAGAGGGAACAGAATGATTGGCGTCTTTTGCCCGGCACAGACAAGCTTTGCTGGAAAGCGAAAAACAAGGGGGAGGCGGATGTTCGTTGGAATCTTTTTGGTAAACACAACCGATTAAACGGCCTAATGGCTTTAGTGACTCTCGTCGAGCTTGGGCTTAATGAAACCGCCGCTGTTGATGCGCTCAGCCGCTTTTCAGGCGTGCACAGACGTCTGGAGCTGCTCTTGGAAACTGAGAACTTGACTGTCATAGACGATTTTGCGCATCACCCGACATCAGTGGCTTCCGCGATTCAAGACGTGCGTGAAAAGCACCCACAAAATCGTATCATTGCGGTTTTTGAACCTCGTTCAAACACAACAGCTCGGAATTATTTTCAAAACGAGATTGCGGAAGCTCTTCAACACGCTGATGACGTCGTTTTGGGCTCGATTCACCGCATCGAAAAAATCCCGAAAGCACAGCAACTGAATACCGAATTGCTCGCTCAAACTATACGAAGTAAGGGTCGCAATTTTATTCATCTGGTAAATGACGAAATCCCTGACTGGCTGATGGATCATTTGACTGACACTCCAACGACTGTTCTCTTCATGTCGAATGGTAACTTTTCGGACGTTCAACACCGATTCTTGGATATTTACAGAAACAATTAAGCCTTTTTCTAACGCTCTGCTCTGCAGTGCGTGGGAGCGGATGGGGACCTGGTGGCCCCCGCGGTCTTCAAAACCGTTTGCGGTCGGATGACCTCCGGCTGGCTGGGTTCGATTCCCAGACGTTCCCGCCAAATCTCCTCATGAGTTATTGACCTTGAGGTGCTCTGATGAAAATCTTAACCGCTGTACTCATCGCACTTGCGCTTTTAGTTATCGTCGATCTTCCAGTGCGGGGGATTATAGCCGCATTATCATCGGTTTTATTCTCAGCGGCATGGTGGGTCAAGCCGTTGATTCGACAAGCGATAGAAGTCCTGACAGCGTTGATACTAATGATTGTCATCAATCGAAGTATTGATTTTCATAAATACGGATTCCGTTTCTCTGGAAACCTAAATATATGGAAATCAATTATTTTTGCGCCGATTTTGTTCGTGCTCTCCCTTATAATAGGTGGTATTTTCGCAGGTTTAATCACAGTTTTTGCGGGTCCGACGCCGACCTACGATTTCGGGAATATGACTCTTTTTCAGACAATCATCAAAGTCTGGATACTTGCAAGTATTGGTGAAGAAATTATTTTCCGTGGTCTGATTTTAACCTATCTTTCGTCGCTCATATACACATCCTTTTCGCTATTCCGCATACGAATAACCCATGCAACGCTGATTGCTGCTATCTTCTTCAGTCTGGCGCATTTCATGCTTTTAACACGGGGAGCAGGGGCCGCGCAAATGGCTTTCATCGCGGTTATGACTTTTATTCTTGGAATTGGTGCGGGTTATTTCCGCGAAAAGACCGGCAGTCTTGTCCCCGCCATCATTATACATGTGCTTTTCAATGTCTGCGGTGATATCATGGGAACGCTCGTGGGCGCTTAGTCGAATCCTCGCATAAAAATGAAAAGAAACCGGATTAAACTCCGGTTTTTTTATTATAGGTAAGTGAAAAGTGGTTTTCAGTCCTGCGGCCGAGTCAGGCGATCCGACTCAGCGAATAGACGCATGCCGCAGTATGGCGTTAGCGTGCCCGGAAATGAGTTACTTTTAGAGGAGTTCCAATAAAAAGGAAGGAAGGATGCAGTCAAATACGCTTATGAACTTCTAGAGATATTCCAATCTTCTCTTACTTTACATAATATTTCTTATGTGCTCATTGAATGAGAAGAGGAAAAAGGGGAACCGAGCCTGAACAAGGCCCGGTTACGGATATTTCGAACGATTATGTTCTTATTTAATAACGAGATTGACCAATTTATTTGGTATAACGATAGCTTTTCGAAGTGAACCTGATATCAAAACCGCCTGAACCTTCTCCCTTGACAATGCTGTCTTTTCGAGTGCTTCTTTCGGCGTATCGACAGGCGCTTCGAATTTGTCGCGCAACTTCCCGTTGATTTGAATGACGATGGTAACAACATCAACCGCTGTCTTCGCTTCATCATACGAAGGCCAGTACTCATCAAAGACACTACCCGCATTGCCAAGTCTGCTCCATAATTCCTCGCACATGTGCGGCGCAAACGGCGCTAAAAGTTTTACCAAAATCCGAGTAACTTCTTCAAGAGATTTGCTGCGTTCTATAGTGGTAAGTTCAGGACCTACATAAAGATAAAGCGCATTCACAAGCTCCATCATCCGGCTTAAAGCTGTGTTGAAGTGGAAATCAGCCGTATCTTCTGTAACAGCCTTTATTGTCAGATGGAGTATCCGTTCGAGTTCTCGTGGAAGCTCCCCATTCTCGAAAGAGTCGGTCAAAATAAGGGCATTTACAAAACGCCAAACGCGGCTGATAAACCGTTCGATACCCGCCATGCCGTCGTCAGACCAGTCTCCGCCTTGCTCATAGTCGCCCATGAACATCAGATAACAGCGGAATATATCGGCTCCGTATTTCTCGACGAAGGCATCTGGATTAACAACATTGCCGCGAGTCTTTGACATCCGAACGCCAAAGTTCAGAATAATTCCCTGATGACGCAAGCGCGCAAAAGGTTCGTCCGCTTTTAAATAGCCTGCATCGTGGATTATCTTGGCAAAGAATCGAGCGTACAGCAGATGCCCCATGGCATGCTCAGGACCACCGATATATTGATCAATAGGCAATATCGAGTTCAGGTGATTTATGTCGAAAGGTGCCGTATCAAGCCGTGCGTCGGGATATCTCGCGTAGTACCACGAAGAACAAACAAACGTGTCCATCGTATCTGCATCGCGTTCAGCTTTCCCGCCGCATTCAGGGCAAGTTGTCTTGATAAAGCTTTCGACAGCCGCAAGCGGTGACTTTCCTTTTGGCTTGAATTTCGACGTTTCAGGCAGCAAAACCGGTAGGTCTGATTCGGGAACCGCGACCGGACCACATTTCGGGCAATGAATTATCGGAATCGGAGCGCCCCAATATCTCTGGCGGGAAATCGTCCAATCGCGCAGATGGTAGGTCGTTGTAGGTCCACCCCGCTCGATTTCAGAGAGCTTCCTCCCTACCGCAGGGATTCCATCCTGTGAAGCCATTCCGTTGAACTCACCCGAGTTGACCATGAGCCCGTAATCGGTATAAGCTTCCTCCATTTCTTCTTCATCAATCGGATTGACAGGCGGATTGATAACTTTAGCAATGGACAAGCGGTAACTCTTGGCAAACGCAAAATCCCGCGTATCGTGCGCAGGCACCGCCATCACCGCGCCCGTACCATAGGAACCGATGACGTAATCGGCAATCCAAATAGGCAGACGTTCGTTTGTCAGCGGATGAAGGGCATAAGCGCCTGTAAAAACGCCTGTTTTAGGTCTGTCCGCGGCTGTGCGCTCCATTTCGGAGACTTGAAGCAAAGATTCTATGTATTTCAGAACATCGCTTTCGTACTCAGGCGTCATCAGTTCAGAAACAAACGGAGATTCCGGCGCAAGGACAAGATAGGTCACGCCCAAAAGCGTATCCGCGCGAGTCGTAAATACCGAAATTGCTTCATCTTTTCCTTCAATCGGGAAATGGATTTCGGTGCCTTCAGAACGGCCGATCCAATAGCGCTGCATGGCGCGGGTTTTTTCCGGCCAGTCGATTCGAGCAAGTCCTTCCAACAATCTGTCTGCATACGCGGTGATTCGGAAATACCATTGCTTCATGTTCCGCTTCACGATATCCGTGCCGCAACGCTCGCAATTATTCTCTGACGTAACCTGTTCATTCGCAAGCACGGTTTGGCACGACGGACACCAGTTCAGAAGTCCCTGCTTTTGATACGCAAGCCCGCGCTTGAAGAGCAGCAGGAACATCCATTGAGTCCATTTGTAGTACTCCGGACTGGAGGTATCCACCTCGTAATCCCAGTCATACATCGTCCCGATTTTCTTGAGCTGCTCGCGCATAAAAGCGACATTCTTGCGCGTGCTTTCCGCCGGATGGACTCCATGACGCACAGCGAAATTCTCCGCCGGAAGCCCAAACGCATCAAAACCTATCGGCTCGAAAATTTGATAACCGCGCATCCGCTGAAACCGCGCCCATGTATCCGTCGGACCATAATTATACCAATGACCGATGTGCAGCTTGTCGCCTGAAGGATAAGGCAGCATCACAAGGCAATAGAGCTTCTTGCGCTTCGAGTCCCAATCCCAGCGATTCGTTCCGGCTTCAGCCCAATGGGCTTGCCATTTCGGTTCGATTTCCACGAACGGATAATGCTGTTCTATCGTGCGTTTCATCTTTCGGAAGATTCTTTCACAATGAGAGGCTTAATATGATGCCATGCATAGATGGCAATTCCTATCAGGATTAAACCTCCGATAACATAGTCGAATTTATGCCAGAAGTGACGCAGGTGAGGCCAGTTTTCTCCCATGATTTGTCCCACCCAAGCTAATCCTAAACACCACGGGTAAGAGCCCACGAATGTGTATAGGATAAACCTGCCGAAGTGCATTCGAGATACGCCCGCCGGGAAGGAAATAAACGTGCGAATAATCGGGAGCAAGCGGCTAACGAAAACGATGATTTCACCATACCGCTGGAAAAGCCGATCCGCTCGTTCTAAATCATGTATCGAAATCAGAACGTATTTTCCGTAGCGCTCCATTAAGGGCCTGCCTCCCCACATGCCGGCATAATAGGCTACAATCGAACCCCAGACACATCCCAAAGCCCCCGCCAATCCCACCAGCCAGAGATTGAATTCGCCCGTGTAAACCAGATACCCGGAGAAGGGCATAATAATTTCCGACGGCAATGGAATACAGGCACTTTCGATGCCCATCAAAAAGACGATTCCAAGATAGCCCATCGATGAGATGGCTGCAATAATCCAAAGCGCAAGTATTTCGAATATTTTCGTAATCATGAGTGGTTTTCTGTCCTGTGGAATATATTTCCGGCCGTCCGGTTTTCTCCGGGCGGCCGAAAGAGTTTGTCACAAATTCTGAACACTACTCAAACTTATATAGGCTCAAGGTAAAGCTCAATTGCCTCACGGATATTCACTAATGCTTCTTCGCGAGTATTGCCTTCGCTAACGCAGCCCGGAAGAGAAGGAACAAAAATCGTGTATCCACCTTCATCACTGGGTTCTAATACCACCTTGAGCTTCATTCGGCCTTCTTTCCTATATTGATAAAATTGACTTCTTAACGGACTATCATCAGCAATTTTGTCTCTTCACCTTTAGAGAAGTTGTTCCTGATGGTGGCCTAAACAAAGTCTATGAAATGGGAGAGCGAGGTGAGCCGCCAATCCGGTGCTATCTGCCGTTTCGGGGATTTCCTCTATTGACGTTTGAATGTTTGACTCTCAGAAATCCTCGCATAGTCAGATATTGTCACTTTGCTCCAAAGGCTTTCTTTGTATAGCGAGCAACTTGTTTTGCTGTTTTTTCGATCGCACTGAAATGGCATTCCTTTTGGAGTATGCCTATAGGTCTTGAACCCTCGCTATCCCAGTACTCTATCTTATAAGTAATTGATGTTATATTCCATAGGGAAGGATCAGTTTGACTTTCTTCGGGAGGGCTTTTGGTATAATCTGTTATCACCCACACGGCGTAAAAGGGCTTCCAGTCTATTATACTTGCAGATATGGTAAGTTCAGTGTCTTCTATTGAGTCTGAGATGGAAAACCCGTTCTGTTCCAGAGAATCAATCAATGCTCGGCAAAATTTGGAATAGTCCGCCATAACCGAGTCAAGCTCAATTTCCTCCAAAGCAATGGACGGCACTGTCCATACTCCCCGTCTTGAGACTGTCAAATCGCTAGGCTTGTCAATAGGCTGGTAGACAAAAATTTTTGAAACAGGGAATTGTACCTCAACGGGCCTTATTACTCTAATACTGCCGGTACAACCAAACAGCGAAATAGCCAAAAACGTGATGATAAGAACAAAACATCTATTTTTCTTGGCAACAATTATGATCGGCAGCCAATTGGCATCATTCATTAGAATACTTCTTTTTCTGTCCAGAATGGCAGACAACTGAAAAATAGAGGCTGAACGAGCCGCTATTTTCCACAAGAGAATCATAATGTTTTGTATGGTCGGGGCGACTGGATTTGAACCAGCGACCCCTTAGTCCCGAACCAAGTGCGCTACCGGACTGCGCCACGCCCCGACATATTTATAATTTATAATGAGTTAGAAAGAAGCCGCCTGTATCTTATAGGGTGTTTTCTTTCCGTTTACAACTTTATATGATATGAAAAAATCCTGCAAAAGTCAACAGGAAAACCATCTTGATTTTTTGATTTCCTTTTCCTGTCTATAAGCCAGCAATCCTATGAATATTAAATCCCGAGCCGATGCCGCACTTCCGAATCATTCATGAGCTGCTCCGGATTGCCCTCCCATTTAATACAACCCTCACTCAAGACCAGTGCATCATCTGATACAGACGCCGCAAAGGGCAGATGATGCGTAATGAGTCCAACGATTTTGCCTTCGTTCGCTCGCTCGCGAATCACACGCCGCATATTCGCGCGCATTTTCCAATCCAACCCCGCCGTCGGTTCATCAAAAATCACAGCGCACGACGACCGCGTTAATTGCACCGCAGTCGCCACTAAACGCGCTTGACCACCTGAAAGTTCAAAGGGACCGCACCCAAGCAAATCCGTGGGATGAAGGCCAACATTTTCTAAAGCACGGCTGGCTTCTTCAACGGTTACATTTCCATTCCGGCGCAGTTCCTTTTCGACGGTCTCTTCAGAAAAAAGCTGCTCCGGAAACTGAAAAAGATAGGCAACATCTTCAGGAGTCGGTTCCCTATCATTCTGAAAAGAAATCACACCGGAATCAGGTTTCAGAAGCCCTGCAAGAAGAAGCCCCAACGTGCTTTTGCCGGAGCCGGATGCGCCAAGAATCGCCGTGACTCGACCCGGTAAAAGCGTGCAGGACAGAGAGTCGACGGCTTTGCACTTGCCTCTTCTTGTGTGATAAGAATACGCAATCTCTTGTGCGCAAAGCGCTGAATCAGTTTTCATTTTCAAGCGCTCTGCAAAATCTCTTTCTGTCCTGCTTGGGAATCTCGCGCAATGTTCCGTTATCGAGATATAAAAGCCGGTCAGCGAAGTCTACTTCCTCTAAATAGGGTGTGATAAAAAGAATTCCCATTCCCCGGCGCAAATCTTTCAAAGCATGAAGAAGATCTTGTCGCCCCTGCCAATCTAAGAGAGCCGTCGGTTCATCGAAAACAAGATATTCAGCGCCTGTCGCAAGAGTCGCCGCAAGTGTGAGCCGCTGTTTTTCTCCACCGGAGAGCTCCTCAGGGTTTCGTTGCGATAGAGACCTTAGATGGAATTCATCTAACAGATTCGCAACGCGATTAAACATGTCTTCGCGGGGCTTGTTCAGCAATTCCAAACCAAACGCGATTTCTTCTTCGACAGTATCCGCGACAATTTGCTCCTCTGGATTCTGAAAAACAACACCAACGCGACGACGTATGTCGCGATTGTGTTCAGGATTCGCCGCATCCATATCATCGATGACGACTATACCGGTCGAAGGTTGAAACAATCCATTCAACAATAGAGCCAACGTCGATTTTCCGCTGCCGTTCGGACCAATCAAAGCGACAAGCTCACCACGTTCCAGACTAAAAGAAATGTTGTGGAAAAGTTCAGGATGTCCCACATAGGCAAAAGAAACTTGTTCAACACGTATCAAGGTAAATCCAATTCTTTCAACAATAAATTGGCTGTTCTTTCTGACGCACCTAAGCGTTCATCGACAAAACCACGCGCCTTTTCTCCGACGCGATGACGAACATGTTCATCAGTAAGGAAAGCTTCCATCCACTTTTCAACTTGAACGGCATCGTTCGCTATCTGGAGGATCTCTTGTTGATGCGCCAGACGAGCTTCGTGAGAAACTTCGATGTTCGGTCCTGTCAAAACCGGCAAACCATAAATCATCGGTTCGAGAACACTGTGTACTCCCTTCCCGAATCCTCCACCCACATAGGCCAAGTCTCCCAATCCATAGAGCGCAGCCAGAATACCCATCTTGTCAACACACACCACTTGTCCGAAATCATCTTTCTGAAGTTGAGTATACAGACGGAAATCCAATCTAATTCTTTCGCAACTCTGACGGATTCTATCTATTGCAGCTTGAGAAGGCTCATGCGGCACGAGGAAACAGAGCAAATCAGGAAAACGTTTCACCAGCGCTGCTATCGCAGGCAGAAGGTTGTTCTCATCATCGAGATGCGTGCTGCCGGCAATTAGAACGACACGATTCGCGAGGTCTGAACGCGTCATACCGATTTCACTCGCCGCTTCTACTGTTCGCTGAGCAACGCGATCATAACGTGAATCTCCGCCGATATGAATGGGAACATTTTCCGGAGTAATTCTGCGCGCTCGCTTTGCATCTTCTGATGACACCGCAAGAACTGCTCGAAGAGAGGACATCACCGCTCTTTGGAATGAGCGTACAACCGGCCAAAACCGTTTCGATTTCGGCGGGAAATTCGCGTTAATAAGAAAAACCGGATTTCCCTTTCGCTCACAATGCCAAACAAGATTCGGCCAAACATCATGCTTCGAAATTACGAGCGCTGTCGGCTTCAAAAAACGCAAGAAATTCCGAACAGAATAGCAGGTATCTCCCGGCGAATAATCATAGAAAGCAAAGCGGTCAGTCCGATTCGCTCCATTCTCAGCGGAAGGACTGAAGTGAACGACGCCGATGGTGATTCCCTTTGCGTTCAGGATTTCCGCGAGAGGATAGAGCGCTTCCAACTCGCCCATTGAAGCGCAATGAAACAGGATGAGCGGCTTTTCTTGTATTGCTTCACGAAAAATTCGAGCGCGAGACAAAAGTCCTTTGCGACCTCGAAGCCCTTGACGAATCTTCGAATGAAAAAGTCCGAGAAAGTGAAATCCTCCCCATAAAACAGGAAGGACAAATATACGATAAAAAAGTTTCCAGAAATTCTGCACGAATACTCACGAATCTTTGTACGAATTCAGGGATTCTACCCGGTGTAAAACCGCTTGGAAAACCTCATCAGCTGAAATATCCAGCATACATTTGAAATGTTCTTTGGGACAGCGTTCTGTTCCCATCGCGCTGCACGGGCGGCAGGACAATTCTTTTTGGAGAACCTCCGCGTTTGCACGAAAAGGAAAGAAACCAAATTCCTCTACGGTTGGACCAAAGAGCGCGACGACCGGTGTTTGCACGGCTGCGGCAAGATGCATCGGACCGGAATCATTGCTGACAAGACATCGAGCCAATTTCGTCAATACTGCCGCGTCCATAAGAGATAAATCTGTAAAGAAGAAAACGCGGTTATCATCGATTTCCTTCACAAGCGCCTCGATAAGAGATCGCTCGTCCGCACTTCCGAGGAAGAGAACCTGATAATCTTTATTTAGCAGCGCGCGCGCGAGGTCAGTCCATTTTTCACGGGGCCAGCGCTTCGTGGCATGACGCGCTCCGGGACAAAGTATTACTGTTCGTCCAGAATCCATCCCTTGGGATTCAAGCTGTACTCGGAACTTCTCTATTCTGATTTCAGAGATGTGAAGTTCGAGTCCTCGTCCATCATCCTCGCAGCCGAACGATTCCAAAGCGGCGAAGTAGCGAAGAGGAATCGGCAGAATTCCCGAATAAAGATTCTTCCGAAAATGGATAAAAAAGAAACGGCGGAATCTATAGCGCCTTGATTTTGTCCAAAGAACAGGAAAAGCAAAAAGTCTTAAAAACGCGCTGCGCGGGCTGTTTTGCAAATCTACTAAAAGCGAATAGCGAGTACGAAACAGGCGAACCAACCATACAAAAAGACTTCGAATCCCTCTCGACTTGTCAAACTCTAACACACGATCAACACCCGGCAACGCGGCGACAAGTTCAGCGTAATTACTGGAACAAAGAAAATCAATTCTCGCGTTTGGGAATCGAGAGCGAAGAGCACGCAGAGCCGGAGCCGTCAGAAGAATATCGCCAAACGAAGAGAAGCGAATGATCAGAATGCGCTCGGATTCTTGAGGCTCGGAGCTCGGCATAAGCACTTAGTGCGTTGACAATTGCTCGAAAAGCCCTGTTCCTTTTCGCACAGGCTTTCCGTTATCTTCAAAGAACGCTAATCCCGTCGCGCCTTCAAATTTTTCAAGCAGCTTCAACCCATCGGTTGGGCCGAGAATGAAAGCGCTGAGCGCTAAAGCTTGAGCTTCGGCTGCACTCTTGGCGTAAACAGCGAAAGCCGTGCAAAGGTCTGCGGGTTTCCCGGTGCGCGGATCCAGAAGCATATGGTATTTCTTTCCATCCTTTTCAAACGCTCCTTCGTTGCAGGTCACCATCGCATAGCCGCCCGCCGGCAGGAACACATCTCCCAATGATTCAGCAGCTCCCGTCGGATCAGCGACCTTGCACAAGAATCCTTTTGCATCAGGAGGATTGCCTGTCGTCCGCATCAAGAAATCAGTCTGGACAGTCGCGGATTGAATTCCTTGATTCGTTAAACGCTCCGACGCTTTGTCAAGAATGTAACCGGGGCCGATTTTGTAAAGCGTGAAACCCATTCCCTTTTTGGCAAGCAAAATGGATTTCCCCGCGACGAACATTCCTCCCTCTGTGACGAGCTGCTGCAGCGTATCTAATTCTGCAGAGGTCGGCACGCGAGGCTCTTTGCCAAATCCATACGCTTCCAATATGGGCTTAACGCGGATATCGAAAACCTTGTCTGTTTGTTCATAGAGCTTCAACGCTTCCATAACCAAATCGAAAATCGGCGCGGAAAGAGGAACAGACTGCTCTCCTGCCTCTGATGTCAAATAGTTCAGCTCATTCTCCGGGCCTTCGAGAAGAATACGGGTTTCCAAATCTTGAGCAAAGGCAAAGGCTTCCTGGATAGCAGACTGCAGAGCTTCTTTGGTTTGGCTCTTATCGTACACGGTGATAGTCAAATCCGTTCCCAGTACCTGTCGAGTTTCGGATGTCGGTTGGCTTTTCGGAGCACATCCGTTTAGGCCACAAATCAGAATAGCTCCCATGAACACAGCACTAAATCTGTAAAGGTGTCGCATAAGAATCTTCACTCCATTATTTCTTTCGGTGAATCGAGTATTGGATAAATTGGATAAGAATGTCTTTGGAATCTGAGTCGGGAAAATGTGACAGCGCTTTTTCTGCTCGCTGTCCATATTGTAAGGCTTTTTCACGCGCGTAGTCAATACCTCCATTCGAGCGGACAAACTGGATAATCAGAGAGATATCCTTTCCCTTTGCTCCTCGCCGAAGAAGAGCGAGCATTTCCTTCCTTTCTCCTTCTCCAGCGTGTTGAAAGGCCGCAATAAAAGGCAGGGTAATTTTTTTATCTCGAATATCCTCACCAACTCTCTTTCCCAGGACTCGCGTGCGGCCCGTGTAATCCAAGAGATCATCTCGAATCTGAAACGCTATTCCTACGGATTCGCCATACTCCGCAAGAGCGAGCTGCACGCCATCATCTTCACCCAGACTCAACGCTCCAAGTTGGCAGCACGCTCTCATCAGTGCGGCTGTCTTATCGGCAATCGTATCAAAATAACTTTCTTCAGAAATGTCTCCCCGTCTCGTGCGTGTCAGTTCCAAAAGCTGCCCACGACTCATTCGTTTTGAAGTCGTCGAAAGAATATCGAGCAGCGGCAAACTGCGTTCCTCGAGCATCGCCGCCAGAGAATGGGCAAGCAGATAGTCGCCAAAAAGAATGGAAAATTTATTTCCCCACAGGTGATTGAGGGATGGAAAGCGGCGGCGCATCGTTGACTTGTCGACAACATCGTCGTGAACAAGGGTCGCGGTATGCAGCAGTTCGACAATGAGACAAGCGCGATAGGTCGAGATGCTGGGTTTTCCAAAAAGCCTGGCGGAAGCGAGAACCAAAAACGGTCGCAGCGCTTTTCCCCGGCGACGAACGAGATAGCGAACCGCCTGATCAACCATGAATACATCTGAACGCAGTCGCGAACGAAACTCTCGATAAAACTCATTGAAATCCGGCGCAAGAGTTCGCAGCAGACTTTTCAGAGCAGGCGGCGCATAAGATGTTTCTAAATTGCTCAGTCTTTCGTCCTCACCCATTTAAAAAATCGTTTACCGACCCGCAATAGAATCGGCTTATCAATAATAATTTGCTCCAGAGGATCAGAAACTTTGCGGCCATCCAACTGCACTCCCCCGCCCTCGACCAAACGTCGAGCCGCCGATTTGGAAGGAGCTCCTCCTGTAGCACAAACCAAACCTGAAACAGTGTCTATAACAAGTTCATCGCTTTCATAGACAAATTCATCGATTTCATCGGGAATCTCTTTCTTGCGAAAAAGCTTGTCGAAATTTTCTTCCGCTTGAAGTGCTGCTTGTTCGGAATAATACAAACCGACGAGTTCTCTCGCCAGACGCCGTTTATGATCTCGCGGATTCACTCGTTGCTCTTTCAGATCCTTTTTAATTGCTTCTAATTCTTTTGCGGACACCTGCGTGCAAAGCTGAAAATAGGGATGAATCTGTTCATCCGGGATCGACAGGGTTTTGCCATAAATCTCATCGGCGGATTCGTTGATACCAATGTAGTTGTTCAGCGATTTTGACATTTTTTCAACGCCGTCTGTACCGACGAGCAACGGCAGCATCATGCAAATCTGCGGTTCCTGACCATAGTTTTCTTGAATCGTCCGCCCTAAAAGCAGATTGAATTTCTGATCAGTGCCCCCGAGTTCGACGTCGGCTTTTAATGCAACGGAATCGTACGCCTGCAGCAACGGATAGAGAAATTCCAGCACCGCAATAGGCGTTTGGGATTTGAAGCGCTTTTCGAAATCATCCCGCTCCAACATCCGAGCGACTGTGTAGTAGCTCGTCAGAGCAAGAATGTCGTAGCTCGAAAGTTTTCCCAGCCATTCGCTATTGAAGCGAACCTGTGTCTTCTCCGGATTTAGAATCTTGTAAACCTGCGCCCGATACGTCTCGGCGTTTTGCTTCACCTCTTCGCGAGTCATGCGCGGACGGATTTTGGAACGTCCTGACGGATCACCGACGAGCGCGGTAAAATCCCCGATGAGAAAAACGACCGTGTGCCCCAGATCCTGAAAGTGCTTCAGTTTCCGAATAGAGACAGCGTGACCGATATGAATATCCGGAGCGGTCGGGTCGAACCCTTCTTTTACAATAAGAGGAGTGTTCGTTTTTATCGAACGCGCAATTTTCTTTTCCAGATTCTCAGCGGAAATGATTTCCTCCGCGCCGCGGAGGATTAAATCCATTTGTTCGTTTAAGGGAGGAAATGACATCGAATTATGTTTTAATGCGATATTTTTTTATTTCTCGCTGCAACTCGCGCTGCATTTGAGCTTTCTCTTTTTGAGCACGCTTGTCGTATTGTCGTTTGCCTTTTGCAAGACCCAATTCTACTTTTAGAAAAGGTCCTTTAAAATAGAGCGAAAGAGGAATCAGGGTGTGACCTTTCTCCAGCATGCGCTGTTCGATACGGCGGATTTCGCGTCTTTGTAAAAGTAGTTTTCGTCTGCGGCGAGGCTCATGATCTGTGTAGCCGCGATGATCATAAAGCCGAATGCTCAGATTGCAAAGCCAGACTTCTCCTTTTTCGACAACGCCGTAACTTTCACGCAAGCCTATCGCCCCAGCACGGACAGATTTCACCTCCGTGCCTAAAAGGACAATACCAGCCTCAAAGCGCTGCACAATGAAATAATTGTGGAGAGCCTTGCGGTTGCGGGCAATGTGTCGAATGGCCGATGTTTGACCCATTAGATTGAAAAATAAGAAAAAAAACAGGTAAATGCAAGCCTCTTTGCTGGCTTGACGGGCTTGACTTTGACGCGGAAATTGAATATATTTCAATTCATGCCGGAGTGGTGGAATTGGCAGACGCGCTAGATTCAGGGTCTAGTGTCCATTTATGGACGTGCGGGTTCAAGTCCCGCCTCCGGCACCCCAAAAACCCTGCTGTGATGACACGGCAGGGTTTTCCTTTACTGGATAAAACAACCCCGTCGGTTAAGAATTCCAATCGGGGTTGTGAAAATCAAAGCGTGCTTCGTATCGCTATTTCTTTGCCGGTGGTTTGGAAAACAACATCCAAGGGACCGGCGGCAAAGGCGCAACTTCGCGAGGTTTCGGATCCGGATTCGGAGTTTCCGCGTATTCGAGCGCGAGAGTTGGACAGAATTTCGCACACGCCGGATCTCCATCACATAAGTCACACTTGATAATCTCGTTCAGCTTAACATCAATTTGGATGTTCCCAAAAGGACATGCGATCGTGCACATCATACAGCGGATGCAGCGCTCAAGATCAACTTCAATCGCTCCTGTTCGCTCATTCCGATTCAGAGCCTCCACAGGGCACACCTTCTGGCAGGCAGCTTCTTCGCACTGCAAGCAGAGATTGACCGTGTTTTCCGTTTCTGACAATATATAGGCGCGTACGCGAGGCTCTGCGGGCACCATCGGATTGACCGTGTGCACAAACGAGCAGGCCACTTCACAATTGCGGCATGCCGTACAACGACCGGGTGTGACAAAAAGTTGCTTTTTCACCATGAAATAGAATTAAATTAAAAAGTGATTCGGGCAAAGCGAGCGGCGGCTTCCCGATTTCGACAACGATCACATTTCGTGAAGTAAGACATATCGAGGCCGGAGCGTTCGGAATAATGTTTTAGCTGCTCCGGTGTCCCGATAGCAATTCCGCAATCTTCGCAATACACCAGCTCAAAATTGCGACCCCAGATTGACCGAGTCTGTTCATCTTGTGTGAACGTAATCTCGCCAGTCGGACAGATTGTTGCGCACGCAAGACAACCGATACATGCGTAATTCTCTTCGGTTTCGTAAGGCACCGATACAATCTTGTCAATGCCGCGACCGATAGTTGAAATGGCGCTTGCTCCGATTTTCTCGCAGATACGAACGCACAACCCGCAAAGAATACAGAGATCCGGCTCCGGTCGGGGAATGAAGCTTGTCTTCTCGATACCATACTGGCGAGAGAGGTTTTGAATCAGTTCACTTTCCGGGCACCTTGCCAGCAGCAAATCAAGAACTCCCGCACGAACCTTGCGAACCTTTTCGTTGGCAGTCGAAACGATTAATCCCTCTTGAACCGGATACAGGCAAGCGGTTACGAGTCCCTTCCATCCTCCCCAATCGGCATGAGTGATTTCGACCATACAAAGGCGACATGCTCCCGACGGTTCGACAGCCGGATGATGGCACAGCGCCGGAATTTCAATTCCGTTGCGCTGCGCAACTTGAAGAATGTATTCACCGGTTTGAGCCGTGACGCTCTTTCCGTCAATAGAAAGCTGCATGGGTCGTTCGTTTTACTCTACAAAGATTGCATCGAATTTGCAAACCGCAAGGCAAATGCCGCAGCGCGTGCAGATATCCGAATTGATTTTGTGAACTTCTTTCTTCTCACCTTCAATGGCATCGACAGGGCAAGCTCGCTTGCAGACAACACAGCCTGTGCAGTTTTCCTCAATCACTGAATAAGTGATTAAGTCCTTACAGACGCCCGCCGGACAACGTTGCTCTTCGAGGTGAGCCAGATACTCGTTGCGGAAATATTTCAGCGTGGACATTACCGGATTTGGAGCGGAACTTCCCAGCGCACACAGCGACGCATTCTCCATCACCATGCAAAGCCGCTCGATGTCATCGAGAATTTCAACACCGCCTTCTCCGCGAGTGACCTTTTCGAGCATGTGATGAAGCTGTCGAAGTCCTTCTCGACAGGGCGTGCACTTTCCGCAGGACTCCTCTTGTAGGAAGTGGATGAAATATTTCGCCAAATCCACCATGCAGGTGAGATTGTCCATGACGATGAGTCCGCCGGAACCCATCATGGAACCGATTTCGGTGAGCGTGTCAAAATCAACAGGCATATCCAACGCCGACTCGGGCAGGCAGCCTCCGGAAGGTCCGCCGGTCTGGACTGCCTTGAAGGGACGATTTTCGATAATCCCGCCTCCGATGTCGAAGACGATTTCTCGCAGCGTCATCCCCATCGGAACTTCCACGAGGCCGGTGTTGTTCACCTTCCCGGTGAGAGCGAATACTTTCGTTCCTTTCGAGCCTTCGGTGCCGACTTTGGCGTATTCATCCGCGCCCTTCTCGATAATCATCGGAACATTCGCCCACGTTTCCACATTATTCAGCGTGGAAGGTTTGCCCCATAATCCGGATGTGACCGTATGAATATATTTGGCGCGAGGTTCGCCGATTTTGCCTTCCAAAGACGCCATCAGCGCCGTAGATTCACCGCATACGAAAGCACCGCCGCCGCGTGAAACCTTGATATCGAAATCGAAACCGCTGCTAAAAATATTCTCACCAAGCAGGCCGAATTCACGTGCCGCCTCAATAGCGATGTTTAGGTTCTTAACCGCCAAAGGATATTCGTGGCGCACGTAAACATACCCGTCATGGCTGCCGATGGCGTAAGCGCCGATAATCATCCCTTCGACAACCGCGTGAGGATTCCCTTCCAATAAAGAACGATCCATAAAAGCGCCGGGGTCACCTTCATCAGCGTTGCAGATAATATATTTCGGTTCTCCGGGAGCCTTGCGACACGTTGCCCATTTTTTACCTGTCAGAAATCCGCCGCCGCCGCGACCGCGCAATCCCGATTTCTTCACCTCTTCGATGATATCTTCGGGCTGCATTTCAAGAAACGAGCGAGCGAGAGCGGCATACCCTCCCAATGCGATATAGTCATGAATGGACGTCGGATCCATATGCCCGTTCATTCCGAAGATGAGACGCATCTGTTTGCTGTAGAACGGGATGTCTTTTTCGTGAGTCAAAACCTGTTTGGTCTGCGGGTCGCGGTAAAGAAGTTTTTCAACCAGTTCACCGTTTTGAATCGTCTGCTCAATAATCGATTTCGCGTCCGCTGGTTTGACTTGCTGGTAGAAAATCCCTTCAGGCTGCAAAACAACAAGTGGCCCGCGCTCACAAAAACCGTGGCAGCCTGTTGTTCTGATTTCTATCTTGTCTTCAAGTCCGTTCTCTTTGAGCGCTTCACGAAACGCCGCCGTGAGAGGCACACAACCGCAAGCGACGCATGCTGTCCCGGCGCATACCGTGATAATCGGGCGTTGCTTTTGCCGCTGCTTGAGCAGCTTTCCTTTCAAGCGAGCAAGTTTTTCGGGAGATGTCAGCTTCGAGTTTTTCACGACGCTTTTGCTCCCGTCGTCTTTGCTTTTTTCGGATTCAAGCTCTTGAGCAATTTGCCTAATTTGTTCACGGTCATGTGACCATGGTAAACATCCTTAACGACGATAACAGGAGCCATCGCGCAGGTGCCGACGCAATTGACGGCTTCAAGAGTGAATTTGCCGTCCTCGGTTGTTCCCCCCTCTTCCACTCCAAGCGTTCGCTTGAATTCGTCCATAATCAACGTACTACCGCGAACATGACATGCTGTCCCACAGCATACTTTAATCTCTGTTTCCCCCCGCGGTTCCATGCTGAAGGCTTTGTAAAAAGTTGCGACACCAAAAACTTTCGCCTTCGGCACGTTTAAAGTTTTCGCGATCTCCACTAAAATTTCCGGGGGAAGATACCGGTAAGCTTCCTGCACATCCTGAAGCAGCATAATGAGGCTGCTTTCATCGTGAGGATGTTTATCAAGAATATTCTGGAGCGGAGCCTGCGGAAGTGTCATTTCGCTTTCTCCATTTCTTGAGATGCGACTTCCGCTCCCCGCTTTAAAGCGGCGACATTGCCTTCGATGAATTTCGGCTTTTTTGCGAATTCTTGACGAATAATTTTCTCTAAAACCTCCAGTGATACGACTTTCGAACAGGCGACGTAGGCTCCCAGCGCAACCATATTCGCGCCGCGTGTATTGTTAAGCTCAATCGCGATTTGATTGCAGGGAATCAAAATTTCGGTGACATCCGTGCGTTCCGATGTAATCGGTATCAGCGAGCTATTTATAATAATGATTCCATTCGGTTGAATGGTTGGGGCGAATTTCTCCAGTGACGGGCGATTCATGACAACGAGGTGAGTCGGGTTGTTGATAATCGGTGAACCAATAGGCTGTTCGGAAACAACCACCGTGCAATACGCCGTTCCACCGCGCATTTCCGGGCCGTAAGAGGGAATCCAGACAACTTCTTTGCCTTCTTCGAGACCGGCTTCCGCCAGAAATTTCCCGGCGCTCATGATGCCTTGACCGCCGAAACCGGCGAATTTCACCTCAATCTGCATCTTGCTCTTCTTCGGGAGTTTTCAATTCACCCAGAGGAAAATAGGGCACCATATTATCCTGCACCCATTGAGTTGCCTCGACGGGAGTCATTCCCCAATTTGTCGGGCAGGTTGAAAGGAATTCAACCATTGAAAAACAGCGCCCCTCATTCTGATAGGTAAAGGCTTTTCGAACGGCCTTCTTTGCTTCAATAATATGACGCGGCGTGTGAACGGCAACGCGAGCAATGTAGGCGGGCGTGCGAAGCGCCGAAAGCAATTCCCGCATTCGCATCGGATACCCAACGTTTGCAACATCGCGTCCAAACGGTGATGTCGTCGTTACCTGACCGGGCAACGTCGTCGGAGCCATCTGTCCTCCTGTCATTCCATAGATGGCATTATTCACGAAGATGGTCGTAAATTTTTCCCCGCGATTCGCCGCGTGAATGATTTCAGCGATTCCGATGGATGCCAAATCACCATCGCCTTGATACGTAAAAATAATTAAATCAGGTCGTGTCCGTTTCAAACCTGTTGCGAAAGCCGGAGCGCGACCATGCGCCGCTTCCAGAAAATCGCAATTGAAATAATTGTAAGCCAGAACAGAACAGCCGACGGGAGCGACTCCCACGGCGCGCTCACGAAGTCCCAATTCATCTAAGATTTCCGCGACGAGCCGATGAATCACTCCATGCGTACAGCCGGGACAATAGTGCGTTATTGTCTCGGTCATCGATTCCGGGCGATCAAAAATAATCTTACAAGCCATAAGAGTAACTCAATTTAAACCGCTGAATAATTACAGCAGCTTTCGGATTTCTTCAACGACCTCTTCCGGCGAAGGAACAATTCCACCTTGACGGCCATAAAACGTAATTGGTTTCCGGTCGGATGTCGCCAAACGGACATCCTCAATCATCTGCCCCATATTCATCTCTACTACCAAGAGATGACGCATTTCATTTCGCTCGGCAATGTCGCGAAGCGGTTTATAGGGATAGGGGAACAATGTTATCGGCCGGAACAATCCGATTTCAATGCCTTCTTTTTTCAACGCATCCACGGCAGTTTTGCAAACGCGAGCCGTTGTGCCGAAAGCGACCATAACAACTTTGCGAGGCTCGTCCAGGTTGTAGGCTTCATAGCGGACTTCATTCGCTCGCATTTTATCGTATTTCGCCGCCAGTTTGCGATTGTGTTCTTCGCCGAGTTGCGGTGACAGGAAAAGCGTCTTGATTAGATGCGGCTTGCGACCCTTGGCGCCCGTTGTAGCCCATGAACTTTTATCCGGTGGATTTGGCTTCGGTGCGGCAGAAAAATCCACCGGTTCCATCATCTGACCAATCAAACCATCGGCCATCACCATTATAGGATTGCGATACTGATCCGCGAGTTCAAACGCCAGCATGATATGTTCGACGGTTTCCTGCACTGTGGAAGGCGCTAAAACCAAAAGCTTATAATCTCCATGCCCTCCGCCGCGCGTCGCCTGCAAATAATCTCCCTGCGAAGGTAAGATGCCTCCCAGTCCCGGTCCGTTGCGCACGACATTGACAAAAACGCACGGAAGTTCCGCGGCGGCAATATACGAAAGTGCTTCGGACATCAGACTGATGCCGGGGCTGGAAGATGTCGTGAACACGCGTTCCCCCGTCGAGGCGGCTCCGAAAATCATATTGCTGGCGGCGACTTCACTTTCCGCCTGCAGAAAGACCCCTCCGACTTCCGGCATTCGTCGCACCAAATACTCGGCGACTTCCGACTGCGGCGTAATCGGGTAGGCGAAGTAGCGAAGCGCACCGGCGCGCACAGCCGCTTCTCCAATTGCCTCACATCCTTTAAGAAGTACTTTTGCCATATGAACGAATTCTTTCAGTACGCAAAGAAACGATAGGATACTCCATTGGCGCTGACCTCAATCGCCAAATCAGGACAGATAATCGCACAAAGCTGACATCCGATACAGCGAGGTTGATCCACGACTTGGGCATAGTAATAGCCCTTCGTGCTAATCTCCTTCGACATCTTAATGATTTCCTGCGGACAGGCATGAACGCAAAGTTCACAGCCTTTGCAGCGATCTTTTTCAATCTGAACCAGAGGCATAAGCTTTTATGAGGTGTTATCCTTCTGTGAATTTTTCGGTGTGTCGGTCAATCTTGCAAAACCATCCCGCGCATGCGAGCTGGTCTCGCCAAGCGTTGTGTGCCACGGAGGCAGCATGAGGCGGTCAATCGGCAGAACAGGATGAGACCATGTTTGAGACGGTTTGGATGAGATCAATTTTCGTTCTGCGGCGATAAACGCTACCGGAACACCTTTCGCCGCGGATACTTTTTCGGTGAAATCAATGCCCTCAGCAATCATCGGCCGGGTTGTCTCATCCATCAGATGAGTGTTGCCGACAACCGCACTTATCTGCAAACGGGATGCCTTTTCGACCTCAGCCATAATTCTCAGACATCCCTCGACAGTTTCCGTGAAAGGTCGGTTTCGGTTGGCGACAAAATACATTTCGTAGGTTTGCTTACGGAAAACATCCGTGAGAGCCGACAAAACAGTGGCTCCAACGTTATCTCCACCTACATCGAGTATAGTGAATTCATCGGGATGTTCGATTAAGCCCCGGACTTCCGGCAAAAGAATCGGCAAATCCGCATGGTGATAACCTCCTTCGGGCGCAATCACTTTTACGCCAGCGGCTTCCAGAGGTTCCCTTGCTTCGCGACTCCTAAAATAGGGATTAACCAAATCCAAATCCGCCAATTTCACGCGACGGTCTTGCTTCGCGAGCCAAAGAGCGTAGTTGACGGCAACTTCCGTCTTGCCGCTGCCATAATTGCCTGTGAAAAGGATAATTTTTACGGCGGGAGGCTGCAGAATCTGTTTCGATGTCATCGGTTTTATAATACAAAATTTGTTTGACAAAATCAAGTGATTTGCTGCAATAGAAACGAAAGCTTAGAAAGTTTAGCTTGAAGCACTCACGTTCGATGTCAACGATTGGCCGCGTGTCTTGAAGTAATAAATCACCATGAGAATCGTGGATATCGCTCCGATTCCGGTTAGAATAACCCAGACGATCCAGGGGTCGTGCATGCTCCACAACAACCGCGTGGCATCGTCAACGCTTGCTCCCGCGCCGCCGTTCATCATGGAGGCCATCGTTTCCATGACTTTTTCTTGCGGGACAGCCTCAGCGTCGGCGGAGCTCATTCCAAGATTACTGACCAGATATTGACGAGCAAAATTGATTTTGCTGCCCAGATTCTCATACAGATAACCGGATATCAGATTTCCCAATGCCCAGCCGACCGCGAACGGAATGTTCGAATACCCCATATAGACCGCCTTTTTATCAGGCGGCGCTGTCAATCCAATATATTCAGAAAATTTCGGGCTGCACCACATCTCACCGATAGCGAAAACAAAAATCGCCGCAGCAACGACAAACCCGACATTCGTAAATCCACTCATGAAAAAGCCAACCAGCGAAATCACCATCCCGCCAATCAGAGCGATCATGGGATGGAATTTGCCGGTTAACCATGCCATGGGTAGCATGAAAAGGATAATCGCAAAGCTGTCGATATTGATGAGCATCTCCGGCTTTACATTCCCACTTTCGAGTATCAGACCTGAGCTAATCCAGCCGAAGAATGGAGCAATGTCTCGCGAGAACACCCATTCATCGATGAAGTTCGGCAGCAAATCCCATAGCTGCATAAACATGAACCAGAAACCGCTGAAGATGCCCAGAAAAATAAGAAAATTTCTGTCTTTCAGGGTCATCATCGTTTCGATAAACGTCTCACGGATTGTTCTCTTCTTATCACTCCCAACCTTCTCAGGTTCTTTGTAGAAAATCAGCGTCGGAATGAAGTTGAATAGCGTGACCCCCGCCGCACAGTAAAATACCAGCTTGAAATTCGTTTCGCCGCGAAGCAATGCCGCCAATAGCGGCGCGAGAAAGCCGCCGATGTTCACCATCCAGTAGAAGAAACCCCAGGCAATCGAGCTGTTCTCTTCGGTGGACGCTTTGGCAATCGTCCCCTGCACAGGCGGCTTAAAAATCGCCGTACCCAATCCAATCAGGCATGCAGCCGCCAGACTGCTCCAGAACCCCGTAGCAAAAGCGAACGTTAAATAGCCGGCAAAGTTAATGGTGTACGCAACATAAAGGCTTTTCTTATAACCATATTCATCGGTGAACCCGCCGGATATCATCGGAACCAGGCACTGAATAAGCGCCCATATCGTATAGATGAGACCCTTTTCCGAATACGATAATCCCAGACCACCTTCGGCAACGGCATAAACCATATAGAGCGGCGCGATGGCGCGCACGCCGAAGAAAGCCAGTCGCTCGTTCGCCTCCAACCAATTCGCAAACCAGAAATTCGCTTTCAAATGACGAAGCTGTGTGAGCACAGATGCTTTTTTTGCCAAAATTCCTCCTGATGAATATGCACCGATTGTTCAGCAGCGAATTTCTTCAGCGGAATTCACTGTTGAAAAATTCAGTGGGAGATTTTGTAATTATCAGATGCAATGGTAAAGATGAAAGGACAGTCAGAGAACGATAAGCGAAGAAGATGACAGGCAGGACATATAGGATTTGCCGGTTGCAGCCTGCGAAAAGCTCTCTTGCGTTTTAACGACTATCCTTTCGGAATATTATCCTATGAGAGCTTCGTAGGCTTCCGCAGTCAAAAGATTATCCATTTCGGTTTTGAGATTGTTCGTTCTTATTTTCAGCATCCAACCTTGTCCGTAGGGATCCTGATTGGCAAGTTCGGGCGTTTCTATTAGGGCGTCGTTCACGGTTTCCACCGTTCCGGAAACAGCGGCATAGATATCCGAGACGGCTTTCACGGCTTCAATCGTCCCGAAAGTCTTTCCCTGTTCGACGCTATCCCCCACTGCTGCAAGCTCCAGATAAACAATATCACCAAGCTCGCTCTGAGCCCAGTCTGTAATGCCGATGGTCACTAAACCGTCTTCCACTTTGACCCATTCGTGGTCTTTGGTGTACAAAAGATCCGATGGAATGTTCATCCTTCCCTCAGAAGTTACTTGAAATATTTTGCAATATTTATTGGAACCGCTTATGCTTCAGCGGCTTTGGTATGATTCTGTTCGTCGACGTATTTTTCAATCCAACCTGTGTCGTAGTTCCCCTTTTGGAAATCCTCACTGCGAATCACATTTAGGTGAAAAGAAATCGTCGTATCCAAACCCTCGATGACAAACTCTTCCAAAGCGCGCTCCATACGTTCGATTGCTTCCGCGCGCGTCCGCCCCCAGGCGATGAGTTTTGCAATCAGGCTGTCATAGTAGGGAGGAATCTCATAGCCTTCATAAACATGCGTGTCCACTCGAATTCCCGGCCCTCCCGGCATATGAAATCCCGTGACTTTGCCGGGACACGGGAGGAAGTTGCGCTGAGGATCTTCCGCATTAATCCGGCATTCTATCGAATGACCGAAGGGCTTTAATTCTCTCTGTTTCAGCCGCAGAGGTTCACCCGCTGCAATCCGTATCTGCTCTTTGACTAAATCCACACCCGTAACCGCCTCAGAAATCGGGTGTTCGACCTGAATCCGCGTATTCATCTCCATAAAGAAATAATTCCCGTCGCTATCAAGGAGGAATTCCACGGTTCCGGCGGTTCCATATTTAATTGCTTCGGAGGCTTTCACGGCGGTTTGACCGATTTCTTTCCGCAACTCGGGAGTCACAATCGGCGAAGGAGTTTCTTCAATGAGTTTTTGGTGACGTCTTTGGAGAGAGCAATCCCGTTCTCCAAGATGAACCGCTTTCCCTTTGCCGTCTCCAATAATCTGGATTTCGATATGATGAGGATTCTCAACGAATCTTTCGATATACAGCGCGTCATTTTTAAAGCCCGCCTCCGCTTCGGCGCGCGCCATCTCGAAAGCGGTCTCCAGAGAGGCCATGTCCCGCACAACCCTCATGCCGCGCCCTCCCCCACCGGCAACCGCTTTAATTATCAGCGGCAGTTTGATTTCCTGCGCAAAAATTCTGGCATCTTCCGCATTCGCAATCGGACCATCTGAACCGGGAATCACAGGACAACCGGCGGCAGACATCATTCGTTTCGCTTCGGCTTTGTCTCCCATTGAGTTAATCACTTCGGGAGTCGGACCGATAAAAGCGATATCGTGCGACGCGCAAATTTCCGCGAAGTCTGCATTTTCAGCAAGAAATCCATAACCGGGATGAATGGCATCGGCCCCGGTGATTTCCGCCGCGGATATAATGCGCTGCACATTCAGGTAGCTCTCGGCGGGACTCGGAAGCCCGATGCAGACGGATTCGTCCGCGAATTTTACATGGAGCGCTTCTTTATCAGCCGTCGAGAAAACAGCGACGGTCTTGACTTTCATCTCGCGGCAGGCTCGGATGATTCGCATCGCGATTTCGCCGCGGTTGGCAATAAGGACTTTTTGGAACATACCTATCGAGATGTATCGATGCGGAAAAGAATCTGACCAAATTCCACCGGTTGAGTATTTTCGGTCAGGATTTCCGTAATCGTTCCGGAAACCTCCGCTTCAATTTCATTCATAAGTTTCATCGCTTCCACGATGCAGAGAACTCGACCGGGCTCAACGTGATCCCCGACGCGAACATACGACTCGGCATCGGGAGACGGCGAACGATAAAACGTTCCCACCATAGGAGATTTCACGTCAAGTATTCCCGCCTTCGGAGCCGGCTCAGCGAGAGAAGGTTCGGGGATGGGAGCGCTTGGGAGCTGCGGAATTGCCGGCGGCATGGGTGGCGCTCCATAGATGATAGCAGGTTCACTATGGTTGCTTTGCTTGGAAATGCGAACCTTGAATCCCTTTTCCTCAATCTCAATTTCGGTAATTTCGCTGCGCTCTACCATTTTGACGAGGCGCTGTATTTCGCGGATGTCCAAGGGAACCTCCCTTCGTAATTATCGTGTTCGTGATGTCTGATCCAAAGCCAGCGGAACAAATACAATGCGGCGATTCGGATAGAACTTCCCCGAATTCGCTTTGACTTTCGGCGGTCTGACCGTTCCATATCCTTTAGCGACCAGACGTCCCGGTTCGACGCCTTGAGAGATAAGATAGTCCCGCGCTGAGTTGGCGCGCGACTGCGTAATCAAATAATTGTAAACTTCCGGCCCTTCCCCATCCGTATAGCTCTGAATTTCGACAGTTCTGATTTCAGGATGTTGCTTCATGAGACGGGCGGCTTCGTTTAAAAGATAGAAATACTTCGGCGGAATATCCGCTGTTGTATCACTGAAGAAAATCGGTCGAAAAATCGATGCTGGCTGTGAAGACGATTCTGTCGATACGGGAAAAGCGTATCTATCGAAAAACGCTTCGATCTTACTTAAGAAAACATTAACGGTCTCATAGATTTTGTCTTCAATGGGTTTCGGTCGCTCAGGTAATGTTGCCAGTTCATCTGCATCTGTTCGCTTCCGTCGAACAAACTGCTTCCGTTCCATCGTTCCCGCAACAGGTGCAATCTCTTTCCGCTCAACCCTCAGTTTTTTGGGAGTTGGATGTTGCTTCACAGTATCGGGGGTGTCAACAGTTTTCACTTTCGCTGTAAGTTGAGGCTCTTCCTGTTCAACTTCAGCGCTGTCAACCGCTGGTTCGACAATCTTAGGAGAAGCGATGCGCGTGCTGTCTTGTGGAACTTGAGCTGTCTCTGCTTCACGCAAAGCGGGTGTGGTGCGTTCGATGACAAGTCCGATGATACAGAAGAAAAGCCCGTAGATGAGTGTAATAACGGCGCTTCTGCGTAGTTGCGTTTGAGGCACGGCGTGACTTCTGCGGAGAAACAGATATAACGACACTCCAAGCAGAAGAATCCCGATGGTAATACTGACAAGTCCGATAATTTCCCGAACTACCACCCCGGCCTCCAAAATATTCACAAGCGAATTACTTCGCCCGCTTCACACGATCAAGATATTCACTGGTTCGAGTATCGACGCGAACCGTATCTCCCTGCTCAACAAAAAAGGGAACTTGTATAACAGCGCGGGTTTCCAGTGTTGCCGGTTTCCCTGAGCCGGAAACGGTATCTCCTTTCACCGACGGCGATGTTTCAACCACTTCCAATTCCATAAAGAAAGGTACTTCCAGACTGAGCGGCGTATCACCATGGAACATCACTTTGCAGACTTCACCCTCTTTGAGCCACTTCTTCTGCTCGCCGACAATATCTTCGCCGATAGGTATCTGATCGAACGTTTCCTGATCCATAAATGTATAGCCGGTATCATCGTGGAAAAGGTATTGCATTTCGCGCGCGTCGAGGCGGATAATCGTAATGTTCGCACCCGCATTCAATGTTCGATCAATCACGCGCCCGGTGCGCACATTTTTCAATTTCATGCGGACAAAAGCGCCTCCTTTGCCCGGTTTAACATGCTGAAACCATGTAACAACGAACATCTGACCATCCATTTCGATGGTCAATCCATTGCGAATTTCCGCCGTTGTCGCCATAAAGTGTTACTCCACTGGTGAACTATAAAATTACCGAAACAACTTGCTTCTATCTATCTTCCGAATGAAGCTGTTCAATAAATTCAGCTTCACTCAGAATAGGAATTCCCAGCTTCACAGCTTTTTCATATTTAGAACCGGGATTGGCGCCGACAAGCACATACGAAGTCTTCTTCGACACAGACGACGTCACGCGCCCGCCCTGAGCGATAATCATCTCTTCGGCTTGCTCGCGCGTGAATTTCTGCAAAGCACCAGTCAATACAAACGTCAGTTCTTTGAATTTTTCTCCAGCAGCACCGCGATGCTCGCTCTCGGTTCGGACGCCTGCCTCTCGAAGCTTTTTAATGATACTCTGGTTGCGCGGACTCGCGAACCATTCCACAATCGAACGCGCGATTCGAGGCCCGATTTCGGGAACGGCCTGCAGTTCTTCAAATGTCGCCGCGCTTAAATCCGCAAGGGAGCCATATCGCAGCGCCAACAAGCGCGCGGTACCTTCCCCGACAAAGCGAATACCAAGTCCAAAGATCAATCGCTCCAGAGGCCGTGATTTTGCTTTTTCAATTCCTTTTAGAAGATTCTGAGCCGATTTCTCGGCGAAACGCTCCAAGGGTTCGATTTGCTCGTATGCAAGATCGAAAATATTTCCAATATTATTGAGCAGTCCTTCTTCATAGAGCAATTCTACGGTTTCACTGCCCATACCGTCAATGTCCATCGCGCTGCGACCGGAGAAATGTTCGATTTGTTTTTTGACTTGCTCAGGGCAATCTTCATTCGGGCATCTCGAAATCGCTTCGCCTTCATCCTTAATCAGTCGCGTATTACAGACCGGACACGCGGTCGGCATGCGAAACGGCTGCGATTTCGCGGAACGCAATTCCGTCACCACCGCAACGATTTTCGGGATGACATCTCCTCCCCGCTCCAAAAGAACCATATCCCCTTCGCGCACGTCGAGCCTTGCGATTTCTTCTTCATTGTGAAGAGTCGCGCGCCGAATAGTGACACCGCCGAGCTCCACCGGTTCAAGATTAGCCACAGGCGTCACCGCTCCTGTCCGTCCGATCTGAAGAGAAATCCAGTTCAAACGCGTTTGGGATTGCCGTGGAGAAAATTTAAACGCCATCGCCCATCGAGGCGCTCGAGCTGTCACTCCCAATATCTGTTGATCCTGCACGCGGTTCACCTTCACGGTGACGCCATCGACTTCAAAAGGCAGCGTATCGCGCCGGGTCTCCCAATGCCGCCAGTAATTCAGAACGTCATCCATCGAGTCGCATTTCTTCCAGTGAGGACTCGCTGGGAATCCCAACTGTGAAAGCATCTCCAAATTCCCGCTCTGTGTGGTCTCCTCGATACTTTGCTCCGTAAGAACACAGGCATAACAAAACAGCTTCAGCGGCCGCTGAGCTACAAGCATGGGATTCAGCAATTTCAAAGAACCGGCGACGCAGTTGCGGGGATTGGCAAAGGGCTTTTCACCGGCGGCTTCCCGTTCCTCATTATAAGCAGCGAACGCCTGCTTTTCTATAATCACCTCGCCCCGCACATAAAGTCGTCCCAAAATATTTTCCCTGAGACGCAACGGAAGCGAGGGAATGGTTCGAAGGTTCGCGGTGATGTCGTCACCTCGCGTACCGTCGCCGCGAGTGGCTCCCGAAACAAAGAGACCATCATTGTACTCAAGCAGTACGGCGACACCATCGAACTTCAGTTCGCAGACATATTGCGACTCTCGTCCTTCCAACCCTTCAATTACCCGCCTGTGAAAATCGCGTATCTCTTCCTCATTGTAAGTATTCTGGAGCGAAAGCAGCGGGAAGGGATGGATGACGGTGCGAAATCCCTCTAAAGGCTGGCCGGCAACTCGCTGAGTCGGGCTGTCGGGAGAGACGAGTTCAGGATGTGCCGCTTCCAGCTCTTGCAGTTGCTGGAAGAGCTTATCATAGGCTCGATCTGTGATTTCAGGCTGGGCGAGAACGTAGTACAGGTAATCATGGCGGCGAATTTCCGCGCTCAGCCGTTCAATTTCCTTGCGCGGATCCATGCCGGAAATCTTCATATCTTGTTATAAATAAAGATATAACCGAAGGAATCCCCGTGGGTATGAAATACCATTAGACTGAAATTTACGAACTTTTATATAAAATATCAACCCCCCTTGTGCTTTTCTAACTACTCCCGGTCTTCCGCTTGAATCTGAGCGGGAGTCAAAGGCAGAACTTCCCCCGCTCGCGGAACCACCCATCCTCCTCCCTGAAGGCTTTGCTTATACATTTCATCCAAAGGAAATGCTCCGCTTTTCTTCAGAGATACAGGATGAAGTCCCATTTTTCTCACTATCTTGTCCGGTAACTCTGAGACCAAAAATATATGCCCCGCGTCCGCTTTTTCTTTCAGCGCCAGAGCCGTGTGTCCATTCAGCGTATAGTGCTCAGCAAGATGCGCCGACATCTTTTCTGCGCTGTCGAAATCAAACCACGGCAGGAACGTCTCCGAACCGATTCCCTGCTCGCAACGCGCGAAATACACAAGGGTGCCTCCCGGCGACAGCAACCGAAACGCGCGGTGAAGCCCCTTGTGAGATTGAATAAGATTGCAATCCAGAGGCGCTCCTCCAGCCGATGCTAAAACGAGAGGACGCTGTTCGGGAACGATTTGCAAGTGCGTTCGATGATACTCCTTTGCCAGAGCGCGGTGCGTTGTAAGCAAATCCCCCGCTAACGCTCTTGAAATGGTTCCTTCTCCACCTAAGATAAATCCCAAGTGAAAAACGGGAGGACAAAACGCCACCGCCTCAGCAATATCTTCTGATACAGGATTTCCGTCAAGAATTCCTTCGCGGCAATCCGGATTGAGATGACCATCCGGCATGCGGATCAATCCATGATTGTGGAGCGTCGTTTCTAAAGCTGCCAAACCCGGAACTATCAGTTTGGGGCCGCCGCCGAATCCCGCGAAGTAGTGATGCAGAACCGGTCCCACAGCAATAATCGCTTGTGCCTCTAAGAGAATTGGATTGACTATGACTCGCGTTCCACGGCGAGTTGTCCCGATTTCGACGCCGTCATTCGCCTTGGCATTGTGCTGGAGAATTTTACATCGGTTGAAGACTTCGTCACCAAGATGCGGCCTGAGTTCCGGCTCAGACATAGCGCTATGCGTACCGTTCGCCACGACAACACGCAGAGAAACTTCTCGCCCCTTGGGCAGATAGTCAAGAAGGATAGGTAGAATTTCAGGCAAGGAGCACCGGCGAGTTCCATCTGGAACCACGATAAGTATCCGCGATTTCCCTTCGAGATATTCATGAAGTGGCGGCAAGCCAATCGGATTGTCAAGCGCTTCTTCAATAAATTGACGCAGAGAAGAATTCGATGTTTGAGCGTGCGGAAGTTGCACACTATCAAATGTCCAGTCCTTCGGCAGATTGAGCTCAACAAACCGATTTCCATAAGCGAGTTTCATGAAAGTAATTTACGAAGAATATGCCAGTAATGCAACGTAAAAATCCTTGCATTTGCGCTGTAAAGTGTCTATATTTATAGTTCAGAAAAATTTCAAAATATCTGTAATTTCACGAAAATTGAACTTGTTGATTATTATTGAATAATTATGAGATTCTATTGGGTTCAGCCATAAGGCAAGGAGAATCACCCTGCTTTCCCTTTTCATCGTTTCGACTCTCATTTCTGCTGTCGCCAGCTTATTTCTTCTGACTGGCATTCTTCGCGGTCGCCGCAACGGTGGAGCTGCAGCAGCTTTACCGTCGATTGCCGTTATTGTCGCGGGGAGAAACGAAAGCGAAACATTGGAGCGTTGTCTCCAGAGCATTCTTTCGCTGGATTATCCGCCTGAACTTATCGAACGATTTTATGTTGACGACGGCTCGACCGATGATGCATGGGAAATCGCTTCAGCAATCGCTCAGGAGTCTAAGGGAAGGTTGAATATCTTGCGCGCTCCTCCGAATACTGATAATTTAGGGCCTAAGAAAAACGCTCTTCGTGCCGCCATCGAGAAAACCCAAGCGGAACTCCTGCTCTTCACTGATGCGGATGCGCAGGTTCCCAGAGGATGGGCTAAAGCTATCGCTGGACAGTTTCATCCGGAAGTAGGCGCGGTCGCAGGTTTATTTGATCCGGGAACGCAATCGACGATACCGTTGCGCCTTTATCGGTTAGAGCGTCTGATGCATGGTATCATTTCCGCAGGCTCTATCGGTTGGGGTTCTCCGTCTTCCGTCTGCGGAGCGAACTTCGCTTATCGTCGCGAATGCTACGAGCAACTCGGCGGTTTTGCGAATGCACAGATGAAAGCCGGTGATGACGATTTAATGGTTCAGGCAATCCATCGCAAGGGATGGAAAGTCCGATTTGCCGCAGGTGCGGATAGTGTCGTTCGTGATAATAGACGCCCTGCCTTGGGTGAATTCTCAAGAGCTAAAATTCGCCATCAATCCACCGCACGGGAATATCCTCGTGGTTGGTTAATGTTTTTCTGGAGCATCCTCGCCGCACAAATCGGTTACTTGGCAGGTGGAATCTGGGCTTTGTTCCATCCTGGATTTTGGCTGATGCTTGCAGGAGCTATCGCGCTACGTTTCGCTTGCGATTACCTGCTTCTGTGGCGTTTTGCGTGCGTCAATCAGCTTACCGAATGGAGAAGAGGATTCGTACTCGCGGAATTTATTTTACCGTTTTATCTGCTGATGCAGCCGATTTTCGCACTAAGCGGCGGCTTTGAATGGAAGCAACGCCGCTTGACAGTTCGAACCGCCGAACAGACAAAAATTCCCTTATGACAATACCCGGAACCGCCCAAGACCTTTCGCAAGCCTTTTCAAAACCGCAGCCTGCGACAGAAAACGAACAGATACCCAAGAATCGTCGCTGGCTTGGGATTTCGTTGCGCATACTTCTGACCATAGTGGTTGTGGGACTTCTCTTCTGGCAAATCCCTTGGCGCAATGTGTTCGCGACAGCGACCGGAATGCAGGGATTTCCTCTGCTCGCTGCCCTTCTCCTGTGGATTCCGGCTCATGCTTTTCAATTCACGCGCTGGGCGGTTCTCGCGCGGCATGCCGGGAAAGAAGCGACTTGGCGTGACATTTTTCGCAGTTATTGGGTGGGGTTTACCCTCGGCGTCATCACACCGGGGCGAATCGGTCAATTCGGACGCTGTTTCGCGCTGAAAGTACCGGTAGCGCGTGCCGTGGGTGTCAGCCTGATAGAACGGTTCTATGCCACGGTTGTCATCAACGGCGCCGGGCCGTGGGCTCTCCTGCTCATGATTTTCAGCGGCGTCTTTGTTCTCCCCATCGGAGGCTGGCGCGCGCCGCTGCTTATAGGCTTAGGTCTGATTGGAACGGGGATGCTCCTTTTAGGACTTTTCCCGCGCGTCCTCCTCCCTGCTCTTTCGTGGATTGTGCGCAAGCTGCCTTTGCGTGAGAAGTTCGAACGTCTCTTGGGAGTCTTGGACGGCATGCGAGGCGGTTTGACACTCGGATTGCTGCTGCTGTCTCTTGCGTCCATAGCGGTCGCTCTTCTGCAATTCGTCCTGCTGCTACGAGCGATGGGTGTTTCTATACCTCTGGGTTGGGGTATGATTGCAGTCATGGTGAACTTCTTTTTCAAAGCCAGCCTGCCTATTTCATTTGCGGGACTCGGTGTCGGGGAATGGACGGCTGTTCTGTGCCTTGGCGCTTTGGGAGTCGAGCCTGCGGCGGCGGTGGCCGCTTCACTGGTACTGTTTTCAATCAACGTCTTATTCCCGGCGCTAATAGGCATTCCGGTGGTTCCCACACTGAAACTTCGCCGCAGATAACAAGATGATATTCCTCAATACATTTTTAATACTCACCGGCTGGCTTCTGATAGTCTATGGAGTCGCTGCTTCTCTGTTTATAATTGGGCTGCTCCGCTCACGCAAAGCTCTGCGGCGCGATTTTAAAGAGTGGCCTTCGGTATCCGTCGTTTTACCCGCGCGCAATGAAGCGGAAGTTCTTGAACGGACGATTCGCTCGCTGTTGGCGCAGGACTATCCCGGTCAGTGGGATGTCATTGTTGTTGATGATCGTTCGACTGATGAGACACCTGCTATTCTCAACCGTTACGCCGAAGAAAATCCGCGTTTTCGCTTTCGTACCGTTACCGAACCGAATCCTCCGTCGCCCAAGAAATACGCTCTCTCGAAGGGAATTGAAATCGCGACCGGCGAAATCATCTGCACCACCGATGCCGATTGCGTCTTCCATCCGCACTGGCTTCGCTCAATGATTAGTTATTTCCACGCGCCCGTCGGTGTGGTTGCGGGGTTGACTCGTTTCAAAACAGCGGATGGCCGGGAACCGTTATGGCAAAAGGTGCAAAACATCGACTTCATGCTTCAGGGTTATCTGGCGGCGGGTTCGATAGGTCTCGGTCTCCTCAGCAGCTGCAACGGCTCGAATCTCGCTTATCGCCGCACGGTCTATGACACCGCCGTCGGTTTTAGTGAAGTGTCTTATCAGATTTCCGGCGACGATGTTCTCTTTGCGCAGAGAATCGCACAGACAACGGGCTGGGAAATGGTGTACGCTACAGCTCCGGAGACTATTGTCGATTCCCTTCCCGTTCCGACTCTGCGCGAACTGTTTCATCAGCGATTTCGCTGGGCATCCAAAGGACTTGCCTATCGGTGCAGTATGAAATTCCTTCTATTTACCCTCTATTTTTTCTTTCTCCTTCTTCTGGCATTTCCTATCGTCGCCCTGTTTCATCCAGCTGCTTTTCCTTTCCTCGCTATGGCATTCTTATGGAAGCTCGGTTGGGACTGGTTTGTCATCTACGAAGGGAACCGGATTTTCGAGCAACGCAACAACCTTTTCTCTTTCTTTACTTTCGAAATCGCGTACACGGTCTTCACACCCCTCTTCGGCTTAGGAGGATTACTGCTGCCGTTCCGCTGGAAAGGAGACTGGTACCGGCAGGCGCGATTCGGGAGCGTTCACAAGAAAGCGCCTGAATCGAGTACTCCATCACCTGTTCAAAAAGTTTCCACAGATGCTCATGATGCCGCGCCTGTTTGAACACTTATTTCCGCAATGGCTCTGGCGTCTGCCTGCAGGGCAAAAGAGGATCGCTCTTACATTCGACGATGGACCGGACATGAGCACAACTCCCGCTCTGTTAGCGCTGCTCAGGGAGCTCGAGATACCAGTTACTTTTTTTCTCTTAGGTGAGAAGGTGAAAGCAAACGCGGCGATGTTTACAGATGCCGAGTCCCATGGACATACTCTCGCAGTTCATGGTTTCCGTCACTCAAATCACATAGTTTACTCCCGCCGCGCGTTGCGAGATTCGATTCAAAAAACCGAAGAAGTCATGCGAACTTCTAATCTTCAACCGACAACTCTGTTTCGACCTCCTTATGGTAGCTTCAATCCATTTCATGCATCAGAACTGAAACGCATCGGGTACCGAGGAGTAATATGGACGGCACACGTGCGCGACTGGCGACCACAGCCGATACAAGCTCTCGAAGCTCGCATGCGCCAAGCCTTCCATGATGGTTCCATCGTTTTACTGCATGATGGGCTAAAATCGCAGGTTCAAGCTGTTATGAAAGTACTTCCTCGTCTTGTTGAAAATGCGCGAGAGCGCGGGTTTCAATTCGTCTCTCTTAGTGACAAAACCCTGGGGGAGACGACATGATTCTGGAAATCACGTTGCTTCTTTTCATTGTCTGCTATGCGGTGATTGCAATTTGGCTGGCCGCTGGAATGAGAAAACCTTATCACCTTCGGGACGGTTTCCCCAAGGTTAGTATTGTGATTCCCGCGCGGGATGAAGAGCGTGATTTACCCGCGCTGTTAGAAAGTCTTTTAAGACTGGATTATCCATCTGACAAATTGCAAATCCTCATTGCAAATGATGAATCGGAAGACCGGACACGCGAAGTTGCGGAAGCATATCAGGAACGTTTTCAATGTGACTACCGGGTTATTGACGCTTACGATGAGAATAACAAAAATCTTCAGGGTCGCGTCCGGCCGATTGCACAAGCTTTGGACCATGCGACAGGTGATATCTTTTGTATGACGGATGCCGACTGCGTCGTTCCTCCATCGTGGGTTCGAGGAGTCACGCGCTATTTCGGCGATAGTGTCGGTCTTGTCGGAGGCATTACCCTCCCTTTCCGAGAAGCCGCGCGTAAAAATCTTGTGACCGCACTCGAAACTCTCGATTGGGCTTTTCTCTTGGGAGCCAGCTCGACTCTTTCGGGTCGCGGGCAAACGCAGACGATTATCGGCAATAATTTGTCTATTTCACGCGAAGCCTACGAAGCTATTGGCACCTATCGAAATGTTCCTTTTTCCATCAATGAAGATTTAGCGCTAATGCAGGCAGTTCAAAAAACAGGACGTTTTCGCGCGATATTTCCTGCGGATTCAGAAACCCTGATGCGAACTCGACCTATTCCATCTTTTCGCGCACTAATCTCGCAGCGTCGCCGCTGGTTTAAAGGTGGAAACCGAATCAGAAGTTTCGGGCTTTTTGTTCTTATCTATGGATTCTTAGCACACCTGACGCTTCCGCTTTGGTTTTTACTCTTCGATATTTCCGGATTTCTCTGGTATGCCGTTCTGGCTATCGGAGACGGCGCGGTTATCTGGCGCGTCCTGAAACTTTCGGGCCAACGCCGACTAATCATCTTCCTGCTCTTCTATCCGATTTATGCATTTGCCTATCCTTTCACGATTGCACTTTCGTATGCTTTCACCCGCCGAATAAAATGGAAAGGTCGCATTTACGGCAAATAGGATATAAAAAAGCGCGGGCTCTCTCAAGAGTCCGCGCTTTTTCTATGACGCAAAAACAATTTCGAATTAAAGACTGTCCGTCACCTGTATGACAATGGAATCTTCCGCCAGAATTTCATTTGCTATCTGGTAAGCGATGCCATAAATCGTCACAAATCCAGTATCTTCTCGGCTGAGATATGTCGCCATCGGCTGTGTTCCCCACGGAATTGTCGTGTCGTTGACAACCGTAATGATGTCGGGTATCTGATCGCCGAATGTCGGTTCAAACGTCACGGTAATTCCGCCCCTCGGCTCGCCGTCAAAGCGTACCACGACGAAAATCGTATCGTTCGTACCAATAGAAACCATATCCGGATGAGCATCCATTTCGAGTTCCCAGCCGGTTGAATCATCTTCACCCGAAAGACCCTTCCCATCATTACAACCTGCCACAAACAGAGCTACCGCAATGAACAAACAGAAAAAAGTTAGTTTGCCGAATCGAATCACGTGTCTCACCCGTCCTTTGCTGCTAAAAAACGATCGGTTATTTGAGAAACCAGACTAAAAATCCACCGAGAACCAGCCATACCGGAATCGACATGAGAAGTGCTGCATTCATACCCTTCATCATGGATAAGGATCTCCGCAATTCGAGAGCTCCCAACGCGCGATTCAAAACGCCCGTCAATTGATTTTTATCGACGGGTTTCATCAAGTAATCGTACGCGCCTTCCTTCATCGCCTGCACAGCGGTCTCGACTGCAGGAAACCCTGTAACCATGATAAATAGAGTATCCGCCCGTATCATTTTCATTTCTTTCAGGAATTCCAATCCATCCTTATCAGGCATCACCAAATCGCTGATAACGAGGTCAATCCTTTCCGTCAAGTACGTCCGCATGCCCTCGTCAGCGCTTCCCGCTTCATAAGCGGTATCTCCTTTGGCTTCGACGAATCCGCACAGGACTTCTCGATAGTCAGGATCATCATCAATAATGAGAATATTAGACATTTTGCCTCCTATTCAACGATAATCTGTATCCATCGAGCAGATTTGAGCAATTCGCGTGCCGTCTTTCCAATCGCTTCGGGATCCGGGTCTGTCGGGGGCGTTTCCGCGAAAGGCTCTTTCCCTCTCATGGCCGCCAATCCCAATTGAAAAGCTTGTTGATCTCGCGCCATGCGCCGCATAAGCCTTCTGCCGCGCTGGGATGCCTGAACTTTTTCGAGTTCGGATTTGTCCAACGGAACATCTTGAAGCTTTCTAACCCACTCCTTCATTCCTGCAACAGCCTGTGGGACATTATCTGCGCGGGTGCCGATTTGAAGCGTGAGCCATCCCCATCCGTCCTTATGCGACACATAAGCACCAACGGAATAAGCCAACCCACGAGTCTCACGCAAATCCTGCTGAAGTTTATCCGAGAGCAATCCAGTCCATAGCCCCATCTGACTGACCTGACTCTCTGGAAAATCCGACAGAAACGCACCGAGAATAACCTGAGCCTGACGCGCTCCAACGGTCAGCTTGGCACTGGAATCTTTCGGAGCGGGAGGCGCAGGAATTTCCGGCAGTGGGTCTCCCGGCTGCCAATCACCGAAGAGAGCTTCCACCATCGCCACGGTATTAGCGATACTCTCACTGGTCACAACACTTAAAATCAGGTGATTGGGGCGGAAATAATCCTTTCGAAATTGCCGCAGGTCAAACGGATCCGGCGCGGAAATCGTTGCCGTATTCCCGGACACTGATTGAGCATAGGGATGAGCACCCAACAGAGCTTGTTTGTACATCGCTCCGGCTTTCGCTCTTGGAGAACGTTCCGCACGCTGAATCAGACCATACATTTCGTTCCGCACAGCTCCCAAATCACTCGGACTAAGCGCATCTGTGCTGAGCAGTTCATACATCAGAGCAAGCCCCGCTTGTTGAGACGGCGCTGGGCCGCTGAGGCGGATAAATGAGAAATCAGGCTGCGTGTAGTAGTTATCAAAAGGAATATATGGATGGTCCACTAATTTCCAGCGCAATCGCAGCGAGTCGAGACGCCGCTGAAGTTCTGCTTGTCCAAAAGACGGAGAATTCCCATATTCCATGAGACGATGCAACATATCCACCCAGCCCATGCGTTCCGGACCTTCAAAAGCGCTTCGTCCTTGAAAAAGAAAATGCGCCGCGAAGACCGGCATCGACGATTCGGATTTAATAATGAGGCGCAATCCGTTCGCGAGCGTCGTATCGGTTTTCTCAAAAGAGAGAGCTGTCTCTTCCGATTCCGCAGGAGGCGGTGTGAAAATCACAACGAGAGGAACCGCTTCCGAAACCGTTTTCATAATGCCCGGACTGCCCACTCGCGCCGATTCAAGCATATCTCGAAACGCGACCATTTCCCGCATATTATGCGCCCATAACCGGCAACTTCCCTGAGCGATTTCGGCCGCTTGAAGCATTCCGAAGAAATGGTAGCGCTGGCTGTAGTGAATCGCATCATCGACGGCCGCATTCGCCTTGTCTCGCCATACAGTTAAAGGAGCGGAAGTCGGATCGAGTGTCATCAGCTTTAGCTGCAGGAAATCGAGAATATAATCAGGGTCTGCTTCCGGAGACAGTTCCATTTGCAATTGTAACTGCGTTCCGCTCCGATTGATTTCCCATAACCAACCGATTGTCAGGATGTCTCCCTTGAAGCGCTCTCGCAGCGTGTCACCGATAATCGCATCGAGAACATCGGGCAGCAGAGCTTCAACGGGCTCCAACCTTCCCGCACCTCGAATCAGTTGCCATGGAAAGGCCAGCCAGAGATGCGTGCCGTCACCCATTAATCGTACCGGATTCCAACTTGGAGCAAGTCGCGGAGCCTCTTTTTGGAACGCGGCGCGTTTGCCCGGCTTGGCTTTGCCGTACGTCTCCTCCAAGAGTTTTGTCATCTCACGCGGATGAAAATCCCCGATGACAAGCAGGCTCATGTTGTCTGGTGTATAGTGCTGTTTGTAATAGTCGAAAAGCTTCTCTCGCTCCATCGCTTCGACACTTTCCCGCGTCCCCAAAACAGGATAAACGTACGGCGTCCCTTCCCAAGCCAGACGATTGAACGCGAGATAAATCAGGTATTCCGGATCGTTCGAGATTCCCTGTCCGATTTCCTCGATAACAATTCCCTTTTCCTTTTTGATTTGTTCGGGAAGCAAAACAGAATGCAGCAACATATCAGACTGCAAATCAAGCGCTTCTGCGAACTTCTCTTTTTCCGCCAGAATCATAAACGCCGTGTGATCTTTGGCTGTTTGCGCATTGTTGTAGCCGCTAAGACGGTCAAACGCATCCTCAATATCCTGCTGACTTCGAGTTTCCGTACCATCAAAAAGAAGATGCTCGAGGAAATGCGTTGCACCGCGAAGATCAGCGTTTTCGTCACTCGACCCAACGCGAATCACTGCCGTTGCCGCGATCATCGGCGTCGTGTGATTCTCGATCAACAGAACTTCCAATCCGTTTTCCAGATAGAGAAGATGGGGCGTTCCAATCGGAAAATCACTCGAAGCGAAAAGATTCGTGAATGCAAAACACGGGAGAATAATCACCGTGAAGGCAATATTCCAAATTGAAAAATGTTTAGAGAGGGATGTTTCCATGTTTCTTCTTTGGGTTTTTATCGATTTTTGTTTCTAACATTTCCAAGCCGTTGATGAGGCGCTGACGTGTAGCTCCCGGTTCGATGACTTCATCGATGTAGCCTCGCTCAGCCGCGATATAGGGATTCGCGAATTTCTTCGTGAACTCCGCGATTTTTTCTTCTTCTAATTTTTCCGGCTCCGAGCTGGCTTTGATTTCCTTGGCGAAAATAATTTCGACAGCTCCCTTCGGCCCCATCACGGCAATTTCCGCTGAAGGCCATGCGAAATTCAAATCTCCTCGAATATGCTTCGAGCTCATAACGTCATACGCTCCGCCGTAAGCTTTGCGCGTAATCACAGTCAATTTCGGAACGGTAGCCTCACAAAAGGCATAGAGGAGTTTCGCGCCGTTCACGATAATCCCGCGCCATTCCTGATCCGTCCCCGGCAGGAAACCCGGGACATCCTCGAAGGTGACAATCGGAATATTGAACGCATCACAGAAGCGAACGAACCGTCCGCCCTTCCGCGCGGAATCAATATCCAGTACTCCCGCCAAAAACGCCGGCTGGTTCGCGACAATCCCGACCGAATGTCCGCCGAGCCGGGCAAATCCAACGATAATATTCTGCGCCCATTCTTCGTGCACTTCAAAAAAGGAATCCCTGTCCACAACACCGACAATCACGTCCCTCATGTCGTAAGGTTTGTTCGGGCTGTCAGGAATAATATCCGCTAACGCTTCATCGAAACGATCAGGCGGATCATCCGTCGACACGAAAGGCGGATCTTCCAAATTGTTTTGAGGAATATACGATAGCAGTCGTCGGATGCATTCTAAAGTATGCACCTCGCTTGCGCACGCAAAATGAGCGACTCCACTCTTAGTGGCATGACTCATCGCTCCGCCCAAATCTTCCGATGAAATATCTTCATGAGTGACGGTCTTGACAACCTTAGGGCCGGTGACAAACATGTACGATGTTTTCTTGACCATCAACGTAAAATCGGTGATAGCCGGGCTGTACACCGCGCCGCCCGCACACGGGCCCATAATCGCAGAGATTTGTGGCACGACTCCGGAAGCTAAGGTGTTCCTCAAGAAAATATCCGCATAGGCTCCCAGAGAAACCACCCCTTCCTGCACCCGCGCTCCTCCCGAGTCGTTCAAACCAATGACTGGCGCGCCTACCTTCATCGCCATGTCCATAATCTTACAGATTTTTTCACCGTGAGCTTCCGAGAGAGAGCCGCCGAATGTCGTAAAATCCTGTGAGAAAAGAAAGACCTGACGACCGTTGATTTTGCCATAGCCCGTCACGACTCCGTCACCGAGGATTTTTTGCTCTCCGAGTCCAAAATCGCTGGAGCGGTGCTTGACCAGCATATCGACTTCATTGAAAGTCCCAGCGTCGAGCAGCAAATCGATGCGCTCTCGCGCCGTCAACTTTCCTTTCTTATGCTGTACTTCAATACGTTTCTTTCCCCCGCCAAGCTGCGCTTGCTCTTTAAGAGAATGGAGTTTCTCAATATTTTTTTTCATGAATACACCAACGAAAATGATTCTTGAGTGATTGATAGCAAAGGCGGTGCTTCTTCAGAAAATCACAGCATACCGCTACGCTTGCGAATAATCCATTCCAGAGCTAAAGCGCCAATGATAATCCACAGCATGATGGCGCGGTTCCATAGCGAAATTTCCCGATGATATTCAACGTCTCGCAGAGGCATCTCAAGATTCGCCAGCATCGTATCCGCGTTGGCTGCAAGTGCGTAGCGTCCACCCGAAGCTTCCGCGATATTTTGTAGAATATCTGCGCGCTGTCTTGTATCCAGCATTTCGATGTTGAACGCTTCAACGACAAAGGAACCGGTTTCTCGGCCGAGGGTGTCCCGGTCAACATACGCAACGCCCTCAAATCGATATTCTCCTTCTTCCCAAGGAAGAAACGCGGCTTCATAGCGGCCATGACCTCGCCCCTGCAAAGGAATCGCTTCCGAGTGTTCTCCCATCGTCACCCGAACAACCACTGCCGCGTCATCGCGAGGAGTCAAGTCCGCGCCATAGACCTGCGCCTGAAAGAAGACTCGCTCCCCCCCGCTTAAAAGTGATTTATTCGGATGAATCCGAACACGCTTTTCCTCAATCGGCGAAATAAGCCATCGAGCAAAGCGACCCATTAAATCATCATAAAAAGATGCGCCGCGGCTGTCTTTCGCTAATCCAAGTTTCCACCGATAGGTTCCCCAGACCAAAAACGCAATTCCCTTCCGCCCTCCGCCTGACCAGACAAGCATCGCGGGTTCATCCTCTTCGATTCCCAACGTCACCGACGACAGCGCCGTGATGACCTGAGGCAGCGGCCCTTTGGCAAAATTCCCGCTGTTGCCGAAAATCGGAGGCAAATCCGTCCAGGGTATCGGCAGAGGCCCTCCGCTCGCCAAAGCCGGATGAGTCTCTACCGCTCGCAATGTAACTTCTGTTTCTCGAAGCGTACCTCTTTCCATTTGAAAAGGAACTACTTCAGCTATTTTATCAAACGACGGCTTATAGGTTGCAGGACCCGCGAAAAACATCAGGGGTGTCTTGCGGGATGAGACAACGTCAACGATACTATTGAGCAAATTAGCTTTGGTCTCCCTTGACGGGAAGTTCATCAAGACAATCAGTGATGCTTTCGCCAACTCATCCGAGCTCGGAGAACTTTCGAGGTAATAATCGCCGCGTGCCGACTCGATAAAAGCGCGCACGTCCAGATTAGAATCTACTTCAAGCGTATGACGGAGAGCGCTAAGGGAAGGAGTCGGTGGTCCGGAAAGAATGACAACCTGCGAGCGTGTTTCCAAAACTCGAATCATCACCGAACGACGATTATTCGCGAGACTCCACTCTCCCGCAACAGAATCCAGAACCACGTGGTAGCGCAGATGTCCGGTTTGTGTCGCGGTGAATTTCAGCGGTACGGTGACTTCACTGACATCTCCCGTGAAATGTATTTGTTCGCGGGCAACTTCGACGCCGCTCCTGTTCAACAGACGAAGCGAGGTCGTTTTTCCACCCAAGCCTGTCGCCTTGATTCGCACATCTACCGGAACGATGCTGTTTAAATATGTGACTTCGTTCGCCAGAATTTCACTGACGACGGCATCCCGTCGCACCGTTGTATCCCCTACGCCAATGGTGTAGATGGGAAGATTCGAAAGCCCTGCCAGTCGCACAGGATTCGGACCAAGATTGTTTCCACCATCCGAGATAAGAATTACCGCTTTTGTGGGTTCATGGGCGAACGCGCTGCTCGCATTTTCCCAAGCGAACGAGAGATTCGTTCCGACTCCCAAAGCTTCTGTTGTATCCAGTTGTTTGCGCGGTAATGTCTTCGCCGAATCCGAGAAAATGAAATAGCGGAGTCGCGCTTTATCAGCGAGGGTTGCTAATCCCGAACCGGAAAGCAATTCATCCACAATTTCCCGCCGGGAAATCTCCGCATCTTGAACAGACATCGAAGCCGATTTGTCCACTAACACGAGTACATTCTGCTTTTCAAGATGATGCCGGAAAATGTTCAGCACCGGCTCGAAAAGAAGCAATATGATTGCCGCGAGTGCCACGATGCGAAGCGCGGTGAGAACAACCCGTCGCCAAACGGGAACGGGCGGCAGCGTGAAGCGATAGACAAACAATGCCGCCAGAACGGCAAGAAGCGTCAGCAGGATATAGAGAGTTAGACTCCCTTTGAGTTCCAGCCCATATCCAAAAAGTCCAAGGGGAAAAATGTAGTGCAATGTCTTTAAATTCTTTCTTTGTTCGGGAGATTCAGGAGTCGGGCTCCGTTAATTCTTGAAGCGGCCATCGCGGTTTGGCAGGTGCATCCAAAAGACTCCGCTCACCTGCCGCGAGTCGTTTTTCTCCGGCGTAAGCAATCATCGCGGCATTATCAACGCACAGCGACGGCGCCGGAAGGAATACTGGAAGAGAAAAATCTTCGCCGATGATTTTCACTCGTTCTTGCAAAAGCGAATTCGCTCCGACACCGCCCGCCAGCGCGACTGCGCGGGGACAGAACTGTTCAACTCCCGCGCGCAATTTCGTTTCCAAGAGTTTCACAGCAGCTTGCTGAAAAGCCGCTAATAAGTCAGCGCGATGCGCCTGAAGGTGTTCCGGCGAATGTTTCTGCACGACGCGCAGCATCGCCGTTTTCAAACCCGAATAACTGAAATCAAGGTTTTTCCCCGGCATTATCGCGGGGAATTTATGATACGCCGGGTCGCCGGTTTGTGCAAGTTTGTCGATGGCCGCGCCCGCGGGAAAGCTCAAACCGAAAAGTTTACCGACTTTGTCATAAGCTTCTCCAACGGCATCATCGCGAGTCGAACCGAGCAGTCGGTAATGACCGAATGCCTCCACCCACACAAGCTGCGTATGCCCGCCGGAAACAATCAAACCTATGAAAGGAAGCGGTATCATTTCTCCGTCGAGTTCCGCCGCCCAAAGATGACCTTCAAGATGATGCACGGCAAGAAAAGGAAGTTCCAAAGCCAGCGCAATTCCCTTGGCGAAATTCAATCCGACCAACAGCGCTCCAACGAGACCCGGCCCTGCGGTCGCGCAAATCCCTTCGATGCTTTCAAGAGAATCGTTGCACTCACGCAGCGCCTGCCGTGTTAGAAGAAGAATCTGCTCGAGATGATTGCGACTGGCCAGTTCGGGCACGACTCCGCCGAAAGCCTGATGGAGCGTTTGAGTGCGAGTGACGAGCCCTCGAAGCGCGCCGTTTTCAAGCACCGCTGCTGATGTTTCATCGCACGAGCTTTCAAAGGCCAGTACCTTCATGCTTATCCCAAAAGATTCTTATTCAATTGTCCACGTAACCTCTGGGGGAGTCATCGAAACGACTTTCAAGAGTGTCGAATCCGCGAGTGTCGGTTCATAAGCCGTGCTGTCTTCGTTCCAGTCTTTTTCATAGTCAAGAACAAGGTGCGGAGGCACACTGTCGAGCGCGGCGAAACGACTCTGCGGTCCCTCTATCATAACTCTGACATATTTCGGAGAAAGCACCGCTTGCTTATCTTGAGGAACATTCCGAATCTCTACAAGGACGCTGTCGAAATTAACCTGTTCGATGGCTTCGATAGCAGCTTGAACAAGAATATGCCGAATCTCCAGCAGAATTTTCGATGAAAAAGCGCTCTGAAGCGTCAACTGCACTTCAACGAAATCGCGCGCACCGCCAATACGCCGGCTCCTCGTCGTCAATTCATCGACTTGCTCAATAAGTGAACGCGGACCTCGAATGAAAACGCTGTCCGGTTCATAAATGAAATCTCCAACCCGCATAAATCCGCCGGCAGGAATAATCTCGCAATCAATCCGCACGGGGACTCGTTTCACTGCCACCGGGTCAATGTTCAGATGCAGCGTCTCCGGAGAGGCTATCTGCAGATTTCGAATAGGAAAACCGGCCGGCACGGTAATCATCGAAGGAAGCAGAGGAACATGTCGCTGTGCGCTGTAACCGCTGATATCCAGCTTCAACCGTGCGCCTGAAAAATAGCGCCATACGAGCAAATCCCGACCCCGTCCCGAACAACCGACGCGCACTGATTTTTGAGGATCTTCCGCAAAAAGATAGCCCGGCTGGAGACGGCTCATCTCAATCGGAATAACGAAATCGGCTTCGTAATCCCGATCACTGATGACAAAAAGCCAGAGAAATATCGCAAGAAAAAAAAGAGCAACCTTTACGCGATTCTCGACGGAAAACAGATTGCTCATCTCTATCTCCCCTGTTGCTGAAACTGCTGCAACTGCGCTTTCGACAGCGGAATCCCTCCGCCAATCTTCTCCGCGAGCAGCGTTACTTTTGCTAAGAATTCAGCTCGTTCCATGCGATGCAAAGCTTCCTCTGCTGTCTTTCCGACAGCGATGGCGCCATGATTTTCGAGCAGGTAAACACCGGGGTTCCCTCCGCAGAAGATAATCTGCTCGGCCAAGGCAGCACTGCCGGGAAGCGCATACGGAACGAGGCAAATCCCGCCAATCGCAAGTTCCGCTTCCGCTAAAAGCGCCGTATCCGGTATTTTGCGTGCCGCTGCAAAGGCTGTCAGGTGCGGAGTGTGTGTATGGAGGATGGCGTAAATGTCTTCGCGCTCGCGGTAGATGGCCAGATGCACTGCCCATTCCGTGGACGGCTCGCCCCGGCCTGAAAGCTTCCGGCCGTTCTCGTCAATCTGCACGAAATCATCCTCGACGATTTCCCCCTTCTCCACTCCAGCGGGAGAAATCCAGAACGAATTCGATGAGATGCGCGTCGAAAGGTTCCCATCGGTCGCAGTGAAGCCTCCTATTTCATCAAGGCGTCTGGCCGCGCGTACAAGTTCCGCTTTCTGCTCTATCACTATTGCCCACCCTTGGCTGTAATGTGACCGAAACCCGTGTATCTCTTTAATACATCAGGAACGCGAATCGTTCCCTCGTCGGTTTGATAGGCTTCCAACAGCGAAACCATCAAGCGGGATGTCGCCAGTCCTGAACCGTTCAGCGTATGTACAAATTCGAGCTTTCCGGTCCCTTCCCGACGGAAACGAATCGCGGAGCGTCTCGCCTGAAAATCTACAAAATTGCTGCACGAAGAGGCTTCCAGCCATTTCTCCTCGCCGGGTGACCACGTTTCGATATCGTAGCATTTAGCTGCGGCAAAACTAAGGTCGCGCGTGCAGAGCTCCATGACGCGATAAGCAATGCCCAATTTGTCAAGAATCCCCGTGGCGGCTATTAGCAGACTCTCCAATTCATCATAGGATGTCTCCGGCAAAACGAATTTCACCATTTCGACTTTGTTGAACTGATGCACCCGTAAAAACCCGCGCGTTTCCTTGCCGTAGGAGCCGGCTTCCCGGCGGAAACAGGGAGAATACCCGCAGTAGTATATTGGAAGGCTCGCCTCGGAAAGAATTTCGCCGCGATGAATATTTGTGATGGGCACTTCAGCCGTGGGGATAAGGTAGAGGTCGTCACGGGAACAATAATACATATCGTCCGCTAACTTCGGAAGCTGAGCGGTTCCGGTCATCGCCTCGGAAGTCGCCACGAACGGTGTCATGACTTCGCGGAATTGACCACCGGCCAAATGCTCGTCGAGCATGAAATTTATCAGAGCTCTTTCAAGTGTCGCGCCCGCTCCCAGATACAATGGAAAACCGGAGCCCGCGATTTTCGACGCTCGCGGAAAATCAAGAATGCCGAGGGATTCACCGAGTTCGATGTGATTCTTAGGTTTGAAATCGAATTCCGGTTTGGTTCCGCTCGTGCGAACAAGCTGATTGTCTTCGGAACCCTTTCCTTCCGGAACAGATGAATGAGGAAGATTCGGTATGGTCAGCGAGAGTTTTCGAAGTCGCTCTTCGATAGTGCGACGCTCTTCATCGAGTGCGGCAATTCTTTCTCCGATGGTGCGGCTTTCTTCCTTGAGAGGTTCAATATCCCCGCCGGCTTTGACCTTCTGCGCAATATCTTTGGACAGGACATTGCGCCGACTCTTCAAAGCATCTCCTTCTTCGATGGCGGCTCGTCGGTGCTGATCGATTTCAAGCAGTGCACTTAGATTATCTTCTTCGCCTTTCAGTCGAATCCCTCGCCGAACAGCTTCAGGATTTTCCCGAATAATTTTCATATCGAGCATAAAACAGAAACCTCACAGACAACCATTTCATAGAGAATTTTAGCTTTGTCCTTCCCCTCGAAGCACAACCAACATTGTCATCAACAGAATTCGCAGATCGAGAACGAGCGAAAGATTTTCGATATAAAACAAATCATAGCGCAGTTTCAAAGCGACGTCTTCCGCTGCGGTACTGTAGCGCATATGCACCTGTGACCAGCCCGTAATCCCCGGTTTCAAATTCAGACGTCTTTCGTAGAGCGGAATTTCATGAGTGAACTTCTCCACAAATTCACGCCGCTCCGGACGGGGACCGACAAGACTCATGTGTCCCGCAAATACATTCAGAAGCTGGGGAAGTTCATCCATGCGCGTCGCTCGAATGAATCGTCCAACGCGGGTAATGCGAGGATCATCGATTGTGGCCATCACAGGCCCACTTCGAGCTTCGGCGTCTCTCCTCATCGAGCGAAATTTGAAAAGACGGAATTCGCGGCCTCCTCTTCCAACGCGATTCTGAACAAAAATAATCGGTCCGGGTGAATCAAGCGGAATCAGCACAAACAAAACAAGCCAGATAGGAAAAGTCAGAATCAGCAGGATGACGGAACTCACGATGTCCATTATCCGTTTCAGCACCCGTTCTCCCCAAGGGAGAAGCTCTGCTTGAATCGCCACCAGTGGATGTCCGGAAACCCATCTCGGTCGAACACTGCCGAGCAAAGCCGGATACTGATCCGCAGGCACAAAACCGCGCAAATTCTGTGGCGTCAATGAACGAACGAGCCCGGGCAACATCGCCTCGTTGGGAGGATCCAACGCTAAAAGTACCGTGTTGAAGAAATGTTGCATCCGCAGCAGCGATAGATTGCGTGCGGAGCCCAGCATGGGGAGCGATTCCCACGTTTCTGCAGATGTGTCTCCCTCCGAAGCCACTCCCACAAGACGGAAACCAAGATCGGGAGATTTCTGAACTCGCTTTAAAAACTCCCGTGCGCGTTCTCCCGTACCGACCAGCAACGTCGGTGACAGACCCACCCCGCGACGTCTAAGGAATTTCAATATTGTCAATAGTAAAACGCGCCCTCCGGCCAATACCAGATAGACCAATCCGAAATAAGCCAGCAGAATAACGCGTGTGAGTGGTAAGGGATCACTGTACTCAAACGTTACGAGAAAGAGCAGAATCGTTCCGACAACCGTTGTCCGCAGTACATAAGCCGCAATCTCTTTTCTTCCCTGTACCGGATCGAAACGATAGAGATCGAAAAAGGCGCCGATGAAAATCCAAAACAACCAGAGGATAAAGCTCGGCAGCAATAAATCGATAGCATAGAAATGAACCGGATTGACAAAAAGACCCGTGCGGAACCGCAGATAAAACGTTGCATAGAAAGCAAGCTCTAATCCGATTCCGTCAAGAAAGAAAATAAGAAAGCGCAATTTGGCGCGCTGGGACATCATCAATATAACCTAAAAGCCTGGAATGCGAACGTCACAATGCCCGCGGAACTCCTTCGACGGTTTCTTCAAAAAGCTCCAATGTAGCTTTCGCCGCCTGTGTCCAACTGAAAAGCTGCGCTCGCTGCAGTCCATTTTCTCGAAGCTGCGCTCGAAGCTGTTTTTCGGTTAAAAGCCGATGCAATATTCGCCGAATATCCTGAGTGTCATTTGGATCGAAGTAGAGAACAGCATCCCCTCCGACTTCCGGCAAAGACGAAACCTTCGATGCTCCTACGGGACATCCACTCGCCATCGCTTCCAACAGCGGAAATCCATAACCTTCATATAAAGAAGGAAACATATAGCATGTTGCTTGCCGATAGATGTCACGAAGCTCTTGCGCGGGCAAAAAACCCGGAAGAATAACATGGTCTGCAATTCCGAGAACTCGGCACTTCTCCCGCAATGCCGGCGACTTTCCTTCAGTTCCCCCGATGAGCAATAAGGCATACTTCTCTTTTAGGTTTTCTTCGAGTCCGGAATAAGCGTCAAGGAGTCGTGCGAGATTTTTTCGAGGCTGCAGCGTTCCGACGGACAAAATAAATCCTTTACGGAGATTCATTTTCTTTAACAGTCGTTCCACGGGTTCCGAATGGGAATTTTGTGAAGTAAATCCGGGATCACATCCACTGGGGATTTTCACGATTTTCTGAGAAGGAACCTTTAGCAAATGTTGTAAATCATCTCTGGCAGAATCCGAATGCACAATAATTCGATCCGCAACTCGCACCGCATGTGCAATCGTGTGTTTCAGCATCAAACGCCGCCGGAGCCGGAACATCTGCGGAAAATAGTAGTACGCGATATCGTGAACGGTTGTCACCGTGCGGAAAGGCCGTCGATAGGGAATATGATGGCGATGAAAGTGAAAAAGCTCAATCCCTCGCCTTGATGCTTCTCCGGGAACGCCAAACGTCTCCCAGATTATGAGAGGCAGTCTAATTTTGACCGTTTCGACATCAAGTGCTTCAAACTCGGGCGGCAGACCTGTGCGGTCTGTGAAGAAAACAATCTCGTGCCCTCGCGGCTCGGCCAGCATCGCCTGCGCCAGGAAATAGCGATAATTATCGACTCCCAAACGCTGACCGCTGAGAAAACGGCAATCAATCCCGATCCGCAAGAATGGTCTCCTCCCCTTCCAGCCACCGATGATAAAAAGTCTTCAGACCTTCGCGAAATTGAGCAGGTGAGCTGGTTTCACGTACGAATTGCCGAGCCTTTTCCATAGACTCATGCGTCTCGTCTTTCGAGCTCAGCACGTTTCTCATCGCATCGGACAAAGCCGGAATATCCCTTGGTGGAACAAGCGTGCCGCGCTCACCATCACCCAGCATTTCCGGAACCGCTCCAACAGATGTGGCAATAACAGAAACTCCTTCCGCCATCGCTTCAAGCAGGACGAACGGATAATGTTCGGTGTGGGACGCCAGCACACAAGCATCGCATAGTTTAAGAAGCGCGCGGCCATCCGAACGGTAGCCCGTGAAAATAATCCGCGGCATCAACCCAAATGCAAAACATTTCTGAACGAGACTCGTTCTCTCCTCACCTTCACCGACAATAAGGAGCCCGCAATCCGGAAATTCATTCGTGATAGCAGCAAAGGCTTCGAGTAATTCGTAAATCCCTTTAGCGCGCCGCAGAACACCCATGAAACCAATCCAGCGTTTAATACCTCTCTCGCTGCCGTTTTGGGTTAACTCTTCCCAATCGGGAGCTGCTTCGACAGGAAAATCAGAGACGCAGGGACGAAGAAGCACTCGCGACTCCGGCGATACTCCGAGACGTTGGAAAATCTGCTGATCATAATGCGCCAATGCAATCCAGTCGGTGACGAAGCGGCTAAACAAGCGTGTTTCCATCCGGCGCAATCTGGATTTGACAGTAACTTCTTCCGGAGGATCAATCGCATGAGCTGTTATGACGATGCGTTTCACGCCCGCCCACCGCAACGCGGAAAAAACCGTTTTATTTCCCCAGAAAAGCGACGAAAGCTGCAGGCTGGCATGGCGAATCTTATGCCGCCGAACCACATGCCTGAGAGTCTTGAAAGCGAGCAAATCCAGACGACGACCGACGCGTAGAGGCAACACGCTGGCGTTCATATCACGAGCGGCTTTTTCAATCTCAGCGTTGACCGACGAAGGCGGCAAGACGATTAATGTCGGCCATAGCTCCGGCTCCAAAGCACGCAGCACATCGCTGAAATAACGATGCGCCCCGCCGCCGGGTTCCATGTCACCGTATAGTAGCCAAGGTAGTCGCTTCATTTTCCTCAGATTCCTGATCACACGCCAGTTTCGCCGCGATGAGTCCCGCCAGCCACCAGAAAGGCACAAACATCGCCGCACTCAAAAACGCCGCTCCAAAGAGAAAACCGATTAAACTGATTCGCAATCCGATAGCAAGATTATCTGTCATCGCTGCTTTGTCGAATCGATGTCGCCCGGCTCGTGTTGCTTTGAGAAGTGATAGAACAAAACCGCCGAAGAGAAAAAGGGCAATGATTCCTCCCTCAGCGATAATGTCGATATAGCTATTATGAGAGTACTTCGGCTTGCTCATTTTCACGAAGGAAAGCGAATGATGGTAGTAGTTCCCGAGACCTACTCCGAAAGGAAACGCGTCAATCGCCATATCGATTCCTCCTTTCAGCAGCCGTCCCCGGTTCTGAAGCGAGGCATCTCCCGCGCCGGAAGTCAGTGTCTCAACGCGCTCCATAAGTCCAATCGGAAGCAGAAACAACAGAAGCGTAACGATACCACCGATTAGAAGGAAAAGACGAAGGCGTCTGCGTTCCGCCCAGAGACAAAGCAGCAGTGCAATAAAAGCCGACAGCAGCGCTGCCCTCGAAAGACTGACAAGAATTCCCACAAGCACGGCGACAAAGCCACCCATCGCGATGAGCTTCGTTGTCCATTTCAATTGAGTTCGCCAGAGGGCAAACGACACACCGATGAGTGCCAAAAGAGCCAACGCGAAATAATTCGGATCAAACCAAAGCCCGTAGAGTCGCGTTGTTTCCACGGCGACGTATTGAGAAAGTTCTCCGGCAGCGCCGCTGAAAAAAAACCGGTAGCCTGTATAGGTGGAAATGAGCACGGCAAAGAAGGCTCCCCCTAACGCCGCAAGGATAAGAGAAATCAGCTTCCGGTAGCTTTGCGCTGCTTCCACAATCAGGAAAAATACTAACAGGCTTTTGACATAGAATGACAGAGCTTCCAATCCCGGTTTTACATTAGCCGCCCACACGAGGGTAGCCGTCATCCATGCCAGCCACAAGAACGCCCAGCGCGCCGCAGGAGGGAATCGCCATTCGAGACTGCCGCTGAGCAGCTTCTTAATCGCAAAAACTGCGAGGGTCAAAACGACAATCGCTGTGTCGATTCCCGGAAGAAGACTGGCCAAACGTCCGAAGAGCGAAAAGCTGATATAAAGCGCTCCAAGCATCGGCCACTGAAATAGCGCGACCGCTCCGAGGATGCCCGCAAGACCCAATCCTATAAGATTTGCCCTCGCTGAGAAATGCCAAAGAAGAAGCGCAGCCGGAAACAGCAGCGCCAAAGCTACAGCTAATCCATACTCACTGTGAAACCAGCGGCGTATAAATCCGCGTACGTGTTCCGTGGAGATACTCCCTTCTTCAGGTGGATGGATTTATCTGGTCTTTCGGCGTCGGACAGCATCCTTCAGAGCGAGAATTCTCTTGTGCTGAGGATGAGCCGGCTCCGCGTTCGCGGCCCGATAATTATCAAGAATCAGCGCAATAGCGATAGCAAAAACAAAAGCGGCAGCGGCGGCGGCAACCACCATAATGCCGCGCTTCGGCCATGACCGCTTCGTCGGTGGGACTGCTCGGTCAATCGCCTGCATTGTCGGAGTGCGGCGCACTTCCGCGATACGCGCTTGTTCGTATTGCTGCACTAAGAATTGATAAAGGAACTCCTGCACCGTTATATCTCTGAGGAGTTTCAGATAGGTCGCGCCGTAAACGGAAGCATCGTTTAACGAGAGAATCAATTTATCTTCGGCATCCTGTTGATGGCGATCCACAAGTCGGCGCATCTGCTTGCGCACTCCCGCTACCTTCCGCTGCAGTTCTTCGACCAGAGGATTATCCGCCGGCATCATTTCTCGGGCCAACGTGAGTTCAAGTTCCGCCTCTAATCGCAAGACTTCCAATTCAGCCGCGGTCCTAATCGTCGCCTTTACCTGTTCTTCAACATCCAAAATGCCTGTCCGCTGCTGAAAAGAGCGCATGCTGTCTTCGAGAATCTCCATTCGATGGCGTGAATCTTCCAAACGCTCGGAGATAAAAACCTTCTCGAAAGTCGCCTTCTGTGATTTCAATTCCTGATTGCATCGATCGAGTTCATGCGAGTAAAAATTTGCCATTCCCGCTGCCATCTTCGGATCACGAGAGGTTACCTCAATCGTGACGGTTCCATCCTGCAGATCATATTGGAATTTAGCACGACCTTGCAGCTTTTTGATAACATCTTCAATGGGAACATCGTTCATCTTCCACACATCCCGCAGGGCAAACGTATCAATCACCGCTTCACTCATCGACCGGCTGCGAAGAATCGTTAAGTAAATTTCTCCCGGAAGCGCTCCCATCTGAGCTGCGAAACCGGCCACACCCGGCAAACCCGCCAACTTTGACGAGATAAAACTCGACATGTCCAACTGCTGATCCTGACTGGGGAAAAGCGTTGACGTTGCCGTGTAACGCGATGGGATAATCAGCGAAAAAATTACCGTCACAATGATGATGAGCCCGATGAAAAGCGTTAGAAACCGCCGCCAGCGAAAAAGAAATGTCAGGAAATCAATAAGATTCACTTTGTCAGAAGTCATAAGACAGGTTGTCTGCCTCCCTAAAATTCACGGAGTTAACCAAACCATAGTAAGTTATTATAATACAAATTCTCAAGGTAAAAGTCAACATTTGCCTTACCAAAAGATTTCTCATAAAAACCGCACGACCTAAAGCAACAGGTCGTGCGGAAAAGCACCAAAGCATCAGGGGAATTACCTATCTACATTATTGTTATTATAAGAGTTAAATGCCTTGTGATCTTTCTTGCGAGAATTCAGATAAACTTAGTATTCCGAGAAATAGAGATAGCGATTGTCAGTGAAATCGCTCTCCTTTTTCGTGGCGGTCATCCATTCCATATATATCTCGTTTTGGGAATTCCTTTCAAGAGTCTGGATGATTCCGGCTCTTTCGCTCTGGTAGCGGGCACTGTCGAACTCTGATTTATGCAACACGACCGCAAGATACGCGCCCCGTTCTGCTTTCAAAACAGAAGATAATTCCCCCACATCAAGTGTCCATAAATAGTGACCGATAACTTGATTAAACCGCACGGGCCCGAGGTTGCCAATCGGCGAAATGCCGTTTAGAGTATCAGGCGAAAGGTTCTCTCTGATAGACACAGCAGCCAGACTGTCCCCCACGCTGACTTTAGTCCGGAGCGCTTCCGCTTTTTCTGCGGCCATCTCGCGTTGCTTCACCTTCACGACTTCTCCCAGCACGTTGGCATGAATATCAGCGAGATTCTGGTGTCCCTCCCGTTGTATATCACGGCATTGGAAAACCACATATCCATCATTGGTTCGATAAGAAAAAGATACCTTGCCGACCGGCTCGGCGAAAATGAAATCCACCGCGGCGGGCAATTTTTCCTTTCGGGGAAATGGACTACCGCTCTGCGGGAAGAAATTCGATTCCTCGACTTCAAGTTCAAAACGTTCCGCCGCTTCGACAAATCCGATGTCCTTGGCAAGTTCTTGGAAATCGCGAGCCGTCTCAGACGCGATTTCTTCCGTCTCAGGTGAAGCTTTCCATTTCAGCAGAATATGACTGGCCTTTACCTGTTCCTCATCGTCTTCGACCTTGCGATCTGTCACCTTGATAATGTGCACTCCAAAACGAGTCACGACGGTATCCGATATCTCGCCGACAGGTGTCTCGAAAGCAACTTTATCGAAACTGAGAACCATTCGTCCACGAGAGAAATACCCAAGGTCTCCTCCCTTAGCGCCTGAACCGGGATCCTCTGAATACGTCTTAGCGAGCTCAGCAAAATCTTCCTCTCCAGACCGCGCGCGCGCTAAGAGTTCAACCATTTCTTCGAGAATTCTCGTCGTATCTTCTGCGGTCATCGTATTGGGGATGGTTACAGCTCGAACCGCTCTGCGTTCGGGTTGCCAGTATCTCTCCTGATGCTCGAAGTAATATTCGTCGACTTCCTCGTTCGAAATGGAGTTGGTATCGATAGCGATGTCTTTCGTCTCGTATCCCGCAAGGATCATTGAGAAGCGTCCGTTTTGATCCGAAAACCTTCTCAGGACTTCATCCTCTGAAACGAAAACCGGTGATAACACCCGTGAGATGATTTTCTGACCGGTAATAGACGTACGGTAATCCCTTTCGAATTCCAATAGAGTCTGGGTGGATTGAGGATCACGCAAGAAAGCTTCCCATTTCGATGGATCGAATTTCCCGTCCGTATGAAAATATTCCGAATTAACGACGTTTTGTGGAGGATTATTGCGGACAGCCCAAGCAACTTCCTTGTCAGTGGTCTTCACCCGCACTTTTTTCGCGGCGTACTCGACCAGATTCGTCTGCACAAGCTCATCCCAGACTTCCTTGCGGATTTTCGTCAGATCTTCGTCAGTCAGCTCGAGATTCTCATCTTGAGCTCGCCTCTGAGTAATGACATTCTGAATTATTTGTGTATATGCTTCATAGAGGATTTCACGAGACCCGATTTCCGCGATGACACCCGGTTTCGGTCCACTTCCTTCAAATCCTCCCGCTCCCCAGCTAAAAACAATCGTAAGCACGAATGCGATCACGAGAGTCCACATAATCAGTGGCATATTCTCGCGCATCTCTTTCATCATGATCGGAATACGCTCCCTAGGATTAATCCGAATTTATACCAATCTTTCAATATATGGATTTCATTGATAAAAATCAAGACGCTTTTACCTCCCCAAAGGCAGCCCCCGAAAACACCTCCTTTTCCGCCGAGCCGGGTTAGCGCAGAGTCCCGTAGGCCTAACGAAGAAACCAACGCGCTTAACCCGGCCGGAATTTCTAAGTATTTGATATATAACAATATAAGCTGCTCTCTTCAGAAACGACAACGCACTCTCTGCCATCAGTTTGCATTTTTGGCAGGTATGATATAAATTACTGGCTATGGCGGATTTCCAGCTTGTTTCCTCTTTTAAGCCTCAGGGCGACCAGCAACAGGCCATTGATGAGCTTATTGATGGTTTGCGGCGCGGCGAACGTTTTCAAACCTTCCTCGGAGTCACCGGCTCCGGCAAAACGTTCGTGATGGCGAATGTCATAGCGAAAATCGGGCTGCCGACGCTCATCATGTCGCACAACAAAACGCTCGCGGCTCAGCTCTACGGCGAATTCAAATCCTTCTTCCCCCACAACGCCGCAGAATTTTTTATCAGCTATTACGACTACTACCAGCCAGAGGCTTACCTCCCGCATACGGATACTTATATCGAAAAAGAAACGGATGTCAACGAGGAAATCGACCGACTGCGGCTGAAAGCGACGACCTCTCTGATGGAACGCGACGATGTCGTGATTGTCGCCTCCGTTTCGAGTATTTACGGGCTCGGTTCCCCGAAAGACTACCGCGAACTGCTCCTGTTCCTGCAAAAGGGCGAAGACTACGACCGCCGCGAAATGCTGAAACGTCTCGTGGATATGCACTACGTGCGCAACGACGTGGGATTCCCGCGCGGCTCGTTTCGCGTCCGGGGAGATGTCGTCGAAATCCATCCGGCGTACGAAGAAACCGCGATTCGCGTCGAGTTCTTTGGAGACACCATCGAACGAATCACGACGATTAACATCCTGAGCGGGAACGTGCTTCGAGAGCAACCGCGAACCGCTATTTATCCCGCCAAGCATTTCATTACATCGATTCCGAACCTGCAGCGCGCCATGAAAGACATCCGCAAGGAACTCGAGGAGCGCGTCGAAGAACTGCGAACATCCGGCAAACTCCTCGAAGCGCAAAGGCTCGAACAGCGCACGCGCTACGATTTGGAGATGATGGCCGAGGTCGGTTACTGTTCGGGCATCGAAAACTATTCGCGTCATCTTGCGGAGCGAGCGCCCGGCGAACGTCCGGCATGCCTTTTCGATTATTTCCCCGACGAATTCCTGCTCATCGTGGACGAATCTCATGTGTCAGTTCCTCAGATTCGAGCGATGTATCGCGGCGACCGACATCGCAAAGAGACACTCGTGGAATATGGTTTCCGTCTCCCGTCTGCTCTGGACAATCGCCCGATGTTCTTTGAAGAATGGGAAAATATTAGTCATCGGTGCATTTTTGCTTCGGCGACTCCGGGAGATTATGAAATCGAAAAGTCGAAAGGCGTCATCGTCGAGCAAATCATTCGACCGACGGGATTGATAGATCCGCCGATTGAAGTGCGTCCTCTTAAAGGACAGGTTGACGATTTGGTTTCGGAAATTCGAGAAACTACCGCGCGTGGCGAACGTGTGCTTGCGCTGACACTGACCAAACGCATCTCGGAAGATTTGACTGAATACCTGAAGACGCTGAACATTAAAGTGCGCTATCTGCACAGTGAAGTAATGTCCCTCGACCGCGTGGATATTCTGCGCGATTTGCGGCTTAAAAATTTCGACGTACTCGTGGGCATCAATCTCTTGCGCGAAGGATTGGATTTGCCGGAAGTGTCTCTTGTCGCTATATTAGATGCGGATCAGGAAGGTTTCCTGCGCAGCCGGCGCAGCCTGATGCAAATCGCGGGACGCGCCGCGCGTAATGTTGCCGGGCGAGTGATTTTCTACGCCGATAAAATCACTGACTCCATGAAGTTTGTCATTGACGAAACCACTCGCCGCCGCGAAATCCAACGCAAATACAACGAGGAACACAACATCACTCCCGAGTCTATCACGAAATCCGTCGAGGACATCCTGCGCACAACCGTCGTCGCGAACCGAAAGGTCAAAGAAGAAATCAAGACGCCCAAGACGGACTACATGACCGTTTATGATATTGAAAACCTCATCTCCCGCCTCGAAAAAGAAATGCGCCGCCTCGCCAAAGCTCAGGAATTCGAGGAAGCCGCAAAGCTGCGAGATGAGATAAATAGACTGAAAGAACAATTGGGATAGACAATCTCGCCGAGTGGGTGAACTACGGTGAATATACAATCCGGTAGTGTCGCACGGCAGTGCACTTGGATTTGAACATTCCGGCCGGGTTACACGCACTGACTTCATCGTTTGGCCTACGGGAATTTGCGCTGAACCCGGCTCGGCGGATAGCGTTCGTGGATTTCGCCCGATAAAAAATTTTCCTGCGGTGTTGGCTGCTTGCAGCCGACCCAAGCGCACTGCCGTGCGGCACTACCAAACAACTCGCCGCGACATGGCGTTAGCCCGGCCTTTCTTCAACTATCACCTCGTAGGGTCGGTATCTGTGACCCGACCGCGAGAACAAATAGTAGACGGGCAAGTCACTGCGGACAGGTCACAGACCTATCCCTAAAGCGCAAGAAATTTCGTCCGCTGCGGCATGCGTCCCGCGTGTCCGGTAATTAGGCAAATACAAGAGCAAATATGAAAATTCTCCTTATCGGTTCCGGGGGGCGTGAACACGCGCTCGCGTGGAAGCTGAAGAAAGACAGCGCGAAAGAAATCGTTGCTGCGCCGGGGAACGCCGGTATCGCTCAAATCGCTCGCTGCGAAACTGTGAATGCAGATGACGTGGATGCGCTCGTGGAACTTTCCAAGCGCGAAAAGCCTGAGCTGGTCGTCATCGGCCCGGAAGCGCCTCTGGCCGCGGGACTGGCTGATAGGCTTAATGACGAAAAAATCCCGGTCTTCGGCCCGAGCGCCAATGCCGCGCGCATCGAATCATCGAAAGTCTTCGCGAAAGAACTGATGGAGCGCGAAGGCATTCCCACAGCCGCTTTTCAGGTCTTCGACGATTTTTCTGAAATGCGAGCATTCCTGCGAGCCGATGGCAAGGGCCTCCCGTGGGTGGTCAAAGCCGACGGTCTGGCGGCAGGCAAAGGTTCCATCGTCTGCCCCGATTCTTTCAAGGCGCAATTCTGGGGCAGCGAGATGCTCGTCCAGAAGCGTTTCGGCGACGCAGGCAAACGCGTTATCCTCGAGGAAATGCTCGAAGGCCGCGAAGCCTCCATCCTTTTTCTTTGCGACGGTGAGGATTTTCTTGCGCTCCCCATCGCTCAGGATTACAAGCGCGCCGAAGAAGGCGACAAAGGCAAAAACACCGGTGGCATGGGCGCTTTCGCCCCCGCATCTCATGTAACACCTGATATGCTTTCCGACGTCGAAAACCGAATTGTCGCGCCGACTTTGGCCGCGCTCCGCGACGATGGAGACCCATTTCAGGGCGTTCTCTACGTGGGTTTGATGCTCACGGCGGACGGCCCGAAAGTCATCGAATTTAACTGTCGCTTCGGCGATCCGGAAACGCAGGTCATCCTCCCCGTCTGGCCGGGAAACCTTCCCGAAGCGTTGCTGGCGTGCGCGGAAGGTCGCCTGAAATACATCGAGAATCCTGACCCAGACAGCGCGGCGGTGTGCGTCGTTTTGGCCGCCAAAGGTTACCCTGAGGAATACAAAAAAGGCATCCGCTTGCGCTTCCCAAAGAAGAGAATAGACAACACGCTCACCTTCCATGCCGGAACACGAATGAGCGAAGACGGGATCGTTTCTGCAGGTGGGCGCGTTCTAAATGCGTTGGGGCTCGGAGAAAACATCGCCGAAGCGCGCATAAAAGCGTACGCTTTGGCTGAAGAGCTGGATGTCCGCGGCCTCCGGTACCGCGAAGACATCGCCGCGGATTGATTGACGGATATTTTATGGCCGACACACCATCATTGTTAGGAAAATCCGACGCGATGCGTCAGGTGCGCAGCTTAATCGAGCAGGTTGCGCCGACGGATATTTCCGTGCTGATTTTAGGCGAAAGCGGCACCGGCAAGGAAGTCGTTGCGCGCCATCTGCACGAACGCTCTCTCAAGCGAGCCAAACCGATGCTCATCGTGAACTGCGGCGCTATACCTGAGGGGATTTTCGAGAGCGAAGTCTTTGGACACGAGCGCGGCGCGTTCACCGGCGCGGATAAAGAACGCCGGGGATATTTCGAACTTGCAGACGGAGGAACGCTCCTGTTAGACGAAGTCGGAGAAATTCCCCTTGCGTCGCAGGTGAAACTGCTGCGCGTTTTGGAAAACGGCGAATTCATGCGCGTGGGTTCGAGCAAAATGCGCAAAACCGATGTCCGTGTTTTGGCGGCCACGAACCGCGACCTCTCGCAAGCCGTTTCTACAGGCCATTTCCGTCAAGACCTTTTCTACCGGATTAAAACGGTGACCATTTCCGTGCCGCCGCTTCGCGAACGACCGGAAGATATTCCCGTTTTAGTCAATCATTTTCTCAAAGGATTCTGCAAGCGAAATCACATCCCCATGCCGGATATTCCGGTGGAAACCATGCGCGTTCTGCAGGAACAATACTGGTCCGGGAATGTGCGCGAATTGCGAAATCTTATCGAGACGGTCGCGACGCTTGAACGCGGAAAGCAAACGATTACACCTGAAATGGTTCGCGCGAATCTCAGCACGACTGTCGATCCTGCACTGCTGCCAGTCAAGCTTGAGAAACCTCCGGAAATCCTCGAACGCGAGTTAATCTTCCGCATGCTCTTGGATTTGCGCAGCGAAGTTGCTGAAGTGAAAACCCTGCTCAGAAGCGCTATCGAACAGGCAAATGAGCAAAATCGCTCCGGCCACGAAGTTTTCGCTCTGAAATTGGAAGACATCGAAAAAGAACAGATACTCCGAGTCCTTGCCGAATTCGGCGGGAATCGCCGTAAGGCGGCTGAAGCTCTCGGCATCGGCGAGCGCACCTTGTATCGCAAACTAAAAGAGTACGCGCTCATTTAAAGGAGGCAACCTCATGCGAAGCACCAATCGGACAAACGGAATGCTCGTAAAAAAAATCGGCATCTGCCTCACTGTGATATTCTCTATGTGTGCGCTGCTTTCAGGCTGCGGGAATTACTCGTTTACAGGGGCTGTCGCCGGAGACATCAAGAGCATTTCGATTCCGCTCTTCAGCAACCAGACGGCGGAGTTCGGTATCCAAGAAACGATTACCGATGCTCTCATCACAGGTTTTCAGCGCGAGGGAATTCTGAAAATCGTTGATGAATCCCGCGCGGATGCGATTCTTCACGGAACAATTTTGCGCATCAGCGATACGCCCAATACCTACACGGCAGATGAACAGGTTTCGGAATATCGTTTCCAAATTACCTGCGATATTGCTCTTGAAAAGACAGGCACAGGAGAGGATCTCTGGAAAGAGAGCTTCTCGACATGGGGCAATTATCCCTATACCGGTTCCCTTTCCGACCGGCAAATAGGAATCGATGAAGCTCTTCGTAAATTAACAGAGGACATCTTGAATCGCATTGTCTCAAATTGGTAAAACAAAAATATTTCAACTTACCGAAAACAACAGAGAGCAGCTTCTACAGGCGGCGGTTCAGGTTGTGAAAAAGGAATCGCTGCTTATTTTCCCGACTGATACTGTTTATGGAATCGGCGGCTCCGCTTTTTCATCATCGGTTTTTCGTTCGCTTTCATCGGGGAAAGGAAATCGTGATTCTAAATCGTATGTCTTACTGGTCGCAAATCTGGAGATTGTGGAAAATACCGCCGGAAGGAATTTTGCAGGCGCAGCGCGTCGCCTCGCCGAGAAATTCTGGCCGGGACCTCTGACGATTATCTGGCATGCTAATCCGGACATCAGCGCGAAATACAAAGCTCCCGATGGTTCTCTTGGCTACCGGATGCCGAATCATGATTTTCTGCGTGCTCTATTACAAGCCAGCGGAGGATTACTTTGCGCGACAAGCGCCAACAAATCCGGCTCTCCACCACCTGCTGACTTTAGGGAAATTGACAATGATGTTTTGAAACAAGTCGCATTGGCTATAGATGGCGGCGAGAAATTGACGGGTGTGGCTTCGACGGTTGTGGATGCGCGAATGTATCCTGTGATAATCCTGCGCGAAGGAGCGATTCCAGCAAGCAGAATCCACGCTTTCTTACATGAGGATTCTTCTGTATGACGATTCTGATTGTCTGCACCGGAAACACATGTCGAAGCCCAATGGCGGAAGCTATTCTCCGGCGGAAATTGCAACGGAACGGCTTGCATGACATGAACGTCCTGTCGGCAGGCGTGGCGACGGAACACGGTTTCCCGGCGCATCCGCTGGCCATCGGCACCTGTCTTGCTCATGGTCTGAAACTGAACTCGCATCGCACACGTCAAGCATCAGCGACGGTTGTTCAAAGCGCCGATATCATTCTTGGAATGACGGAAAGCCATGTGAATTTGCTCACTCATGCTTATCCCGATAAGGCAGCGGCTATCCATCTATTGAAAGAATACGGTCGCGGCGAGCTTCTCGAAGACCGAGAGGTTGCTGATCCTATTGGAGCAGATCCATTCCAGTATGAACGATGTTTTAAAGAATTAGACAAGGAATTGGAACGGATTGCGCAAATCCTGAAAGTGAAATTTGCTAAGGAAAAGAAGTGCTGAAAAATCCATTCATATATCTGATGTCAGCCTTTGTGGTTGGACTATTGGCTGTCGCGCCAAGCTTTGCGAATGATTCGCTTACGATCACCCACCGTCTTCCGTTTGGATTAGGAGAATCTCTCGAATACCATGTTCGTTACGGTTTCATCCCCGCCGGGAAAGCACGCATTGCTATTCTGGATACGGTGCGAGTTCGTGGGCAGCTTTGCTACCACGGAGTATCACAGGCGCGGTCTGCTAAGGGATTTGATCCCATATTCCGAGTCCGTGACAAAATCGAGACGTGGTTTGATTACGACAGCCTTTACACTCATCGCTATCACAAAAAACAGCGTGAAGGACGATACCACGATGAGAAACTCGTCGAATACCTCTATGACGAACGCATTGCGCGACTTACGGATGATGGAGAATTTAAAGGAGACTATCCTATCCCTGAACAGATTCAGGATGTGCTCAGTGCTGTTTTTTTGGTGCGCACGCTTACGTTTGCAGAAGATACGACTCTCGTTGTTCCGGTACATGATATTAAAAAAACCTACGGGCTTCGGGTTGTTATCGGCAAGAAAAAGATGATTAAAACACGTGCCGGTAAATTCGAATGCTACGTCGTCGAACCTCGCCTGGAATCCGGAGGAATCTTCAAGAAGGATAAGAGCGCGCGCATCTGGATCTGGTTCACAGCCGACGACCGAAAACTGCCCGTATTGATGCAGTCAAAAGTCTTTTTTGGAAGAATTACCGCCGAACTTGAAAAATATACACCGGGGGAACCTGCCTACCTAACCATAGGGAGTGACTAAGTGTCCCGATACGAAGCGTTGGACCTTTCAGGTGTGACCACCTATTCCGTCCAAAAACGCGCCAGCAAAGTGTCACGCAAAAACTTCGCCACACCGACAAAAGAACATCTTTCATTCCGGGAGTTCTGGGAAGGATTGCCGAATTTTTTAGCGGCTGGAGAGTTGCACGAATTCGCAGAGCGAATGACATCCGCCAGAGGGAAACAGCCGATTCTATGGATGACAGGCGCTCATGTTTTAAAAGTGGGGCTATCCCCTATTCTGATTCATCTGCTTAAGAACGGCTTTATATCGAGCCTTTCATCGCACGGAGCCTTTGCGGTTCATGACATCGAAATCGCGCTTTTTGGGCAGACAAGCGAAGATGTTGCGGACACTCTGAAGGACGGGCGTTTCGGAATGGCGCGAGAAACCGGCGAATTTTTCACCCAGACGCTGCGAGAAAATTCCGCGAAAGAGGTTGGACTTGGTGAGGCGTTTGGAGAAGCACTAATTCGGAAGAAAGCTCCCTACGCAGAGGATTCACTTCTCGTGCAATGCTTGGAAGCCGGAATTCCCATGACGATTCACGTTGCTATCGGCACCGATATTTTCCACGAACATCCCGGAGTGGACGGCGCGACGCTGGGGCGTCTTTCCTACTATGACTTCCGAATATTTGCCAAACAGGTCGCCGGGCTCGGTAAAAATGGAGTCGTTCTCAATGTCGGTTCTGCGGTAATCATGCCCGAGGTCTTCCTGAAAGCTCTGGCGGTTGCCCGCAATCTTAAGTTTCCCTGCCACGATTTTTATACGGCAAATTTCGACATGACGCCGCATTATCGTCCCTGTATGAACGTCGTGCAGCGACCGACCATGACCGGAGGAAAAGGCTACACCTTTATCGGTCATCACGAAATCATGATCCCACTATTAGCCGCTGCATTGGAAACGGCCTAATCAAATACGATATAGATCCTAACAGATGCAAAAAAGCGGATCCCTGTTGGGGATCCGCTTTGTGCTGCGGGGAATTTTACAGCTAAACTTATTCAGCAGCCGTTACATTTACCGCTTTCAAACCTTTCGGGCCTTTTGCAACCTCGAAATTGACTTTCTGCCCTTCCTGCAATCCGGCAGGGTCAGATAAATTGGCGAGATCATTACGATGCACGAAAATATCCGTTCCATTTTCGTCATCCGAAATAAAACCATAGCCCTTTGTTGCATCAAACCACTTTACAGTACCGATCGCCATTGCGAACCTCCAAAAAACTGCCTCATTCGCCGCTTCGCCCAATGAACCCACCGCCGATGAACCAGCGAACAAAGTGAACATATACGGACATCAAACTCGCAAGGAACCGGTTTCAAAAACGACACAAAAGCCGCACAAGCGGATACAACAGCGAACTTGACGACGGTGGTTATAGGGTAAAATAACACTAAAATAGTTAAAATGCAAGAAAGAATTGACAGACTGAAGGTTTTTACTTTGTTGTTGGCAATAGGGATTATCGATGAAATAACTCAGTATGATTGTGTATAATAAAGAGTTAGGTAACCCGCAATAACTCTCCTTTTTCATCAAAGAGAAAAGAGTCGTGAAATCGCGGCTCTCAACTTCAGAAAATGATTGTGCCTCGCGGGCTAACGAATAATCTGTACCATTCGCTCCCAGCGGATCTTTTCGTAAAATTTTCCCCAGGACACATATTTATTCCACGAGAAATAAATGACAAGAGCCTTTCCCACGACCAAATCTTTGGGTAAAAAGCCCCAATAGCGACTGTCCGCGCTGTTGTCGCGGTTATCTCCCATCATAAAATATTGATCTTCGGGAATGGTAATCGGTCCGAAATTGTCATGATTCCACGGGCGTCCATACGGAGAAAAAATCCCGCGTTCGCCCACCCCCTTTTTCAATATCCGTTTGCGAGTAAACTTGATAAAGTCGGCAAATTCAGACGGCTCTCCATCTACATAAAGAACTTTATTTCGTATTTCAACCGTCTGACCGCCGACCGCTACGCAGCGCTTCACGTAATTCAAATCCGGCTTCTGGGGGAAACGAAAAACAACGACGTCTCCCGGTTCGGGATCGCTTAAAGACGGCAGCCGGGTCGAAGGAACATGAAATCCGATTTTCGTAAAGGGAACCCCAATCCAGTCTGGTGTACGAATGCCATAGATGAACTTGTTCACCAGCAGGAAATCGCCTACCAGCAAGGTATCTTCCATCGAACCGGTCGGGATGCGAAAAGCCTCCACTGTCGTGACCCGAATAAAGAAAACCATAATGGTCAACGTAATCAGGAATTCGACCCATTCGCGGATGAGCCCTTTGGGCGGCTTCGATTTTTCTTTGGACGTTTTCTTTTTGTTCCATAGACGCGCAATGGTCTTGCTGATAGGTGCCATAATTCTCTTTAAAATCCTTTACAAAATTGATTTAGTCCGCTTTAAGAATCGCCAAAAACGCTTCTTGCGGGATTTCCACATTCCCCACCTGCTTTAAACGCTTCTTCCCCGCTTTTTGTTTCTCCAGAAGCTTGCGCTTCCGTGTCACATCTCCGCCATAGCATTTGGCTGTAACATTCTTGCGGACAGCTTTAACGGTTGACCGGGCGATAATCCGCGAACCGAGGGCAGCTTGAATCGCCACATCGAAAAGCTGCCGCGGAATCAAAACCCTGAACTTATCGCAGACGCGCCGGCCCCAATCGTAGGCCTTATCCGAATGCACAATCATTGAGAGCGCGTCAACCACTTCACCATTCACCAATATGTCAAGACGTTCCATTTTCGAGACGCGGTGCTCCATCAGTTCATAGTCGAGGGAAGCATAGCCGCGAGAAAGGCTCTTCAATTTATCATAGAAATCGAAAATCACCTCGACCAAAGGAAGTTCGTACCTCAGATTTACACGTCTGAAATCCACATACTCTGTCGTGATGTAAACCCCGCGACGCTCCCGGCAAATCTTCATAATCGCGCCGATGTATTCTTCAGGTGTGATAATCGATGCTTGAATATAGGGTTCCTCGATAGATTCAATTGTACCGAGATCCGGCAATTTTGTCGGATTGTCAATCAGCAACTGGGATCCATCGGTAAGATTCACCCGATATTCGACACTCGGAACGGTGAAAACAAGATCAAGACCGTATTCGCGTTCGAGTCGCTCCTGTATCACCTCCAAATGTAAAAGACCTAGAAAACCGGCACGAAAACCGAAACCTAATGCAACGGATACTTCCGGTTCATAGAAAAGAGCCGAATCGTTCAGTCGGAGTTTTTCAAGGGAATCGCGCAGCAATTCATAATCTTCATTCTTCGCCGGAAACAGCCCCGAGAAAACCATCGGTTTCATTTCCCGATAGCCCGGCAACGGCTCGATTCCCGAAGCGTCCGCCGCTGCAATCGTATCCCCGACTTTGAGGTCGCGAACTTCACGAAATCCCGTGATAATATAACCGACACTCCCGGCTTCGAGAGCATCCCTTTTTATCTGCTTCAAACGCAAAATACCCACTTCATCAATCTCGCGCGTTTGCTCGGTCGCTAAAAAACGCACCCCAAGCTTTTCTCGCGCGATTCCGTCAAAGACCCGCACATAGGCAATCGCTCCCCTGTAATTGTCAAAAACAGAATCGAAAATAAGCGCCCGCAGTGGAGCATCCGGATTCCCTTTCGGAGGAGGAACCTGCTCAATGACGGCCGGCAGTACCGTTTCGACTCCCGTACCCTGCTTGGCGCTGACGCACAGAATCTCGTCTTCATCGACACCCAGGAGTTCACAGATCTCTTCTTTCACTTCGTCGACTCGGGCAGCGGGAAGATCGATTTTATTTATGACCGGAATAATCGTCAGGTCGTTTTCTATCGCGAGATACAAGTTGGAAATCGTCTGCGCTTCAACTCCCTGTGTCGCGTCAACGATAAGAAGCGCTCCTTCGCAGGCTCGCAGCGAGCGCGATACTTCATAGGTAAAATCCACATGACCGGGAGTATCAATGAGATTAAGCAAGTACGTTTCCCCATCCGTATGCGTGTATTCCATCGTAATGGGGTGCATCTTGATGGTAATCCCTCGCTCCTGCTCGATGTCCATATCATCCAGAACCTGCTTGCGCATCTGGCGAGGCGAGAGCGTATGGGTCAGCTCGAGCAGACGGTCCGCGAGAGTGGATTTCCCGTGGTCAATGTGAGCGATAATGCAAAAATTTCTATAGTGGCGCAGCTCCACAATACCTCATGTCGTTGAATTCGGCGGCGAAATAATAACCGGTTCCTGAGGAATCACGATCCAGAGTATCAGATAAATGAGAATTCCCGTCCCATAAAAGAGCAAGAGAAAAATCCAGAGAAGTCGAAATATCGTCGGATCAATATTGAAATAATCACCGAGACCGCCGCAGATACCCGCAATTTTCTTGTTGCGAAGCGAACGGTGAAGTCTGCGCACGGTGCGCTTTTCGCCGCTTGTGGATTCTGAACTCGATTCTCCCTCAGATTTTTCGTCAGGAGCACTCGTAGTTTTGTCTTGCTCGGTTCTTCCGCTCAATCCAATGAACAGGAGCGCAATTCCTACAATAATTAAAACTACCGGAAGCAGAAACCGCAGCGGCATCAACGGGAAATGCCCCGACCAATGCCAAAGCCCCGGGAAACCACATCCCCACGGTATTGCCATAAACAGAACCAGAATAAGTCCCGCTCCAACAAGAACGATGCCCAATCCCGTTTTTGTACCGGTGTCGGAAAATCCTGTCTCAGCTCCTGTTCCAAGCGGTGCAGGCATAATGATCCATGCCAAAATGTACAGAATCACACCGCCGAATCCGAGAGACAGAATTGCCAGTGCAATTAAGATGATGCGCACGATGGTGGGATCGATATCGAAATATTCCGCCAAACCTCCACATACACCTCCGAGTACGCGCGAGGTCGCAGAACGTCTAAGTTGTCGAGGGGTTGCCATTATCAGATCCTCCTGTAGTTCCCGGCGGCAGGATTTCAAGGATTGTCCATTCGACTTTCCCTGCAGGAATTTGAATCGTTACTCTGTCGCCGGCTTTTTTCCCGATCAGCCCTCGCCCTACCGGTGATTGCACGGAAATCTTTCCGATAGTCGGATCCGCTTCTTCCTGTGCGACGAGGGTATATTGCCGCTGTTGATTTTTTGAATGGTCTTGAATTCGAACCGTTGTCAAAATACGAACCTGATCCGTGTCGATTGAATTTTCATCGACAAGATGTACATGAAAAAGCGTTTGCTCAAGTTGATAAATCTTGGCATGAATCCGAGTCAGTTCTTCTCGCGCCGCATGGTATTCGGCATTCTCCGAGAGGTCACCGTGTTCTCGAGCTGCAGCAACCTGCTTCAACATCTCGGGCAATCGCTTTGTTTTCCATAATCTAAGCTCTTCTTCTATCTTTTGCAATCCATCCCGTGTCAGATATACTTTCTGCAAACAGCTACCTCATCCGAAAATAATCTTGAATTCCTCTGGCAAGCCCCTTTGCCACCCTCTTTAAAAATCTTACATCTCGAAGTAGCTTCTCTTCATCAGGATACATCGTGTACGCCACTTCAACTAACACCGACGGGAAATCCGACGGCCTGACCAAAGCGAGATCATCATAAAAAATTCCGTCATCACGAAGCTTCGTGGCGTGCAGAAGCCTGCGATGAACCGTCTCCGCCGCCCGTCGGCTTCCGGGATGGTAATAATAGGTTCCGCTGCCGTGCCGGAGAAAAGGATTCTCACCATCCGGGAGCGCGTTCGAGTGCAGACTGATAAGAAAATCCGCATGATGTTCGCGTGCGAAATCCACACGCTCGTAGATTCCGACGTACTCGTCATCCTCCCTCGTCAGAAAAACATTCGCTCCACGCTTTTCAAGCTCCCGCGCCAGCAACTTCCCCAAAGTTAGCACAACGTCTTTTTCCAGTGTACGCAGCGGCCCCACAGAACCTTTCGCCGCGCCTCCATGTCCCGGATCCACGACGATAGTTTTATCGCGTAAAGAACCCTGACGACCCGCGGACTGATGGCGAATCGTAATTACCGCCGCCGAATAATCCGGCGCATATCGCACACGGTATCCCTGCTCGATAGGTGTCGTGCAGCGAATCGTGACGTCCACACGTCCTTCACCGCTCGGCTGCCACTGCGCGAGATTCACTCCGCCTTCCCAAGGCTCGAAGGTAATCTTGTTGATGTCGGATACGGAATGATAGAAAGAAACCGTCAATTCCCGTAAATCCGACGAAAGCCGCGTGCGAAAAAGACAGGGGCGGCTCAGCGGCACCGTCATCGTGCTTTGCTGCAGGTGAGACGAAACGGTTACGTCACTAAGAATCGAATAATCCAAGCAGCCCGTGCTGTCCACTTCGACGAAACGGTTCTCAATATAAGTTGTTTCCCCACCGCCGAGATCTATGACAAAAAACTTTCCTTTTGAATCTCCCGCAGGGAGATTTGTTCCCAGGGGCGGAAAAAATTCATAAGTTCCCCCTGGCGCTGTCCTCGTGACCGCGTGTTCTGCGGTTACCTTCAAATTTATCGGAAAGTTATCCGTTTCAACCGCTGTCGTGTCAGACTCCGCCGCCTCCGCCTCGCAAGCAAAGACATAAGGGAAATCGAGAGTGTCAATGAGCCTTCTCTCTACTATTAGAGTGAACCTGAGCGATTTTGTTCCAGGGGCTGTATCAAGCGGGATATACGCCAAAAAAGCGCCATCGGTGGTCACGTCCACTGAACGTCCTGCAGCCTCAAGTCGTGCATCAACCGGGGACACGTTGCCGAAGAAAAACGTCGTTCGGACGGTGTCCATAAAGACATACGGCGTACCATCGCCCTCAAGTCGAGGGTAAACCAAATCAATCTGACCCGCCCAGCTTGCATGCGTCAGCATAAAACCGCTGAGGATGATTCCCCATAAGAACAGTTTCATTGCGCCTCTCGCCAATGGTCGTATATCTCTCGAATGCCTTCCAAAACCAGATCCGGTTCGATGGATACCTTTATCTTTGAATGTGAAAACACCAGCGTAGCGAGCCCTCCGGTTGCGATGACTTTCGCTTGTGTCGCAAGTTCCTCGGAAATGCGACGAATCAGCCCTTCGACCATTTCAACGGAACCGAACAAGATTCCGGACTGGATGCTCTTTTCAGTCGTACAGCCGATAACGCTGTCAGGAAATACCAGATCCACCTTCGGAAGTTTCGCCGCTTGATGGTGCAAACTTGCAACCGCCGTTTCAAGCCCCGGCGCGATGACTCCGCCGATGTAGGCTCCCTCTTTATCGACAACATCAAATGTCGTCGCAGTTCCAAAGTCAATGATGATCAGCGGACCGCCGTATTTTTTAAACGCGGCTACCGCGTTGCACAATCTGTCCGCTCCAACCTGCGCAGGATTCTTGCAGCGAATCTTCAGCCACGAAACCTCTTTTGCCGAAACGATAAGCGGCTTCAGTTTGAGCCGCTGCTCTGAAACGCGCTGATAAACCGTGGTCATTTCGGGAACCACCGACGATATCGCCATACCTGAAATCTGTCGGTTTTCTATTTTCGCCATGTCCAGAAATTGCCGCAACAGAATCCATACTTCATCCGCTGTTCGAACCACACGAGTCGCCATTCGCCAACTGTCGAGTAACTGTGTTCCCCGAAAAGCTCCGACAACCGTATGGGTATTCCCGACATCAACCGCGAGCAGAATCTCGCTGTCCTTCTGTCTCTGAGACGATTTCGCCACTGTAGATTTCCTGAATGCTTCCGTTTGATTTCTTTAAAAGTAATTGCCCGTCGTTCCCGATTCCTTCATACGTGCCATGTACAATTTCAGTACCTGAGTGCACAGCGAACTTGCTTCCGGATGGAAGTGAAAATGTCGACCAGCTCTGTATGATTTCCTGTACTCGACGTTCTAAAAATAAATCATAGAGTTTTTCGAAACGAAACAATATCTTTGCCAGCAAATTTTCACGCAAAGAAACTGTCAGACCGCTCAGATGAAGCGAACTCGCGGGAAGGCGTGTTTCCGTTGGCAGCTCCTCTGCTTCCTGATACACATTCACGCCGATACCCACAACAACGCAGAACTTGTCCTTCGCCGAAACGCTTTCAGCTAACACTCCCGCCACTTTGTAATCATCAATGAGCAAATCATTCGGCCATTTCAGTTGCAATCTCTTGGGTGAACATTCGCAGACATCAGAAATCGTCTGAGCAAGAGCAACTCCTGCAATAATCGGAATAAATCCCAAGGGCGCTGAACTCTTTTTATTCGGGCGCAAGAGTATCGAAAAAAGAAGTGCTTTCCCCGGAACATCTTCCCAGCGACGCCCCAATCTTCCATGTCCGGCGCTTTGATGCTCCGCTATCGCCGTTGCTCCCGTCAGATGAAAACGCCCTTCGTTTTCTAAAAGCCAGCGATTGGTGGAATCAATCTCCTGAAAGAAAACCGCCTCGCGTCCAAAGCGGCGAGTTCGCAGCTCTCGTAGAAATTTATCTTGATCCCAGAGCACGATTATTCTTTATACTCTCCCCAAACATCCCGCAACACATCCGATATCTCTCCGAGTGTCGCATCGCAAAGTGCACAGTCGATGATTATAGGTAGCAGGTTTTCTTCTGTCTGCGCTTTCTTCTTTAAATGATTCAGGGAATTATCAACCTTTGTCTTGTCTCGCCGGGCACGCAACTCGTGAAGCTGTTTGCGCTGTTTTTCTTCAACGGCCGGATCGACTTTCAGTAGAGCTAATTTCTCGTCACCTTCGTCTTCATCGAAACGGTTGACACCGACAATAACACGCTCACCGGATTCAACTTCTTTCTGATGGCGATACGCTTCGCGAGCGATTTCTTCCTGAAAATAATGCGCCTCAACCGCGGCAATCGCTCCCCCCATTTCCTCGATTCGTTTCAGATAGGTCTCCACCCTGCTCTCAATTTCAAGAGTCAGAGCCTCAACATAATAAGAACCCGCAAGAGGATCTATCGTATCGGCAACCTCGGATTCATAAGCGATGATTTGCTGAGTCCGAAGAGCCAGCCGAGCGGATTGGTCAGATGGAAGAGATAGTGCTTCATCGAACGCATTCGTATGCAAGCTTTGTGTGCCGCCTAAAACCGCCGCCATCGCCTGCAAGGCAACGCGCACCGTGTTGTTCTCCGGCTGCTGAGCTGTCAGCGAACAACCGGCCGTCTGCGTGTGGAAACGCAGCATTTGCGAGCGAGGATTCTTTGCGCCGTATTTATCCTTCATCAGCGTCGCCCAAATGCGCCGAGCAGCTCGGAATTTCGCCACCTCCTCAAAGAACGAACTATGACAATCCCAGAAGAAAGACAAACGCGGGGCGAACTCATCAATAGCAAGACCGCGCTCGAGTGTTGCATCCACATAAGCCAAAGCGTTCGCAAATGTAAACGCGAGTTCCTGAACCGCCGTCGCACCCGCTTCCCGAATATGATACCCCGAAATCGAAATGCTGTTCCATCTCGGAAGAGCATCCTTGCAATAGACAATAACATCCGTAATCAATCGCATCGAAGGGCGCGGCGGATAGATGTACGTTCCTCGCGCAACGTACTCCTTCAAAATATCATTCTGCACCGTACCCTGAAGTAGCTTTTCCTCGCAGCCGTTCCGGCGCGCTACAACAATATAGAACGCTAAAAGAATCGCGGCTGTCGCGCTGATGGTCATCGACGTGCTGATTTTATCCAGAGGAATTCCCCGGAAAAGTCGCTCCATATCTTCAAGAGAACTGACAGCAACCCCCACGCGGCCAACTTCACCCATCGCAGCGGCATGATCACTGTCGTACCCAATCTGTGTAGGCAAATCGAACGCAACGGAAAGACCCGTTTGCCCTCGGTCAAGAAGATAGTGGTAACGCTTGTTCGATTCTTCAGCGGTTCCGAAGCCAGCGTATTGTCGCATGGTCCATAAGCGACCTCGGTACATCGTCGGTTGAATTCCGCGTGTAAACGGAAAAGCTCCCGGATAACCTAAACTTTCTTCCGTCCCGGAAATGTCCGAATTCTCATAGAGACGTTTTATAGGTATGCCCGATGTGCTTTGGAACTCTTGACGTCTTTCCGGAGTTTGTTCCAAAGCTTTCTCGACTGCTTTTTCCCACGCATCACGCGACTGTTCATTCGATGACAACGAGCACCTCGCCTTTTTCCACCGCCTGCCCATCCTTCACTCGAATATCCTTGACGATGCCTCCGCCTTGAGCGCGCACTTCATTTTCCATTTTCATCGCTTCCACGACAGCAATACCCTGACCTCGCTCGATGCTGTCACCGACGTTGACTTCGACTTTCACCACAAGCCCCGGCATCGGAGCCTTAATCGTCACTCCCGCTCCTGTTTCTTCGCCTGCACTTTCCAAAGAGTGCAAAGTGCGTTGTCGCTCATCTTCGACTTGCGCAATATACTCCCGACCGGAAAACAGAAAGCGAACTTCTTCATCGTTCTGATCAATCGGAAAGGCCAGAATTTGATCATGAATTCGCGCTTTCACAAATGCTTTGTGAGCTGTCGGGACAAGTTCGGCTGGCAGCGGCACACCATCAATGAAAACTCCATCCTTTTCGAATGCGACTTTGAACTCGCGGTCTTTCATGCGAACGTAATAAATATCTTTCTTCATGCTTTCTCTCACTTCTCGATACCGTCGCGGCGTCCCGACCATTTCCAACCGCTTGTGGAGCTCTCTGTCTTCATGCGTTGATTGTTGGTGCGAGAACCATTTTGCTTCACGGCCAAAGCCAATGCCGCTGCAACGGAGCGTTCTATCTCCGGATTCGCGGGTACCTCCATGAATTCGCGATGAAGTTCTTCATCAACCAAACGCGTATCAAAATCTCCACTTGAAAATCTTGGATGCTCGATGACGAACAAACAGAAAGGAATCGTTGTGGGCACTCCGGCAATTCGATATTCACGCAGAGCGCGAGCAAGACGACGCACGGCTTCGTCCCGCGTTTCTCCCCATGCAACGAGCTTGGAAATCATCGGATCGTAATGCCGAGAAATTTCGCTGCCTTCAGCGATGCCGCTGTCTTCTCGAATCCCCGGACCGGATGGAACGCGCAGGAAATTCACAAAGCCTGTCGCGGGAAGAAAACCGCTGGTGACATCTTCCGCGTAAATCCGCGCTTCAATCGCATGCCCTCGCGGCGCGATGTGCTCCTGTTTAAGTGTCAGTTTCTCACCGGCAGCGATTCGCAATTGCCATTTCACAAGATCAATACCCGTGACCATCTCCGTGACCGGATGTTCCACCTGAAGCCGCGTATTCATTTCGAGGAAATAATAATTGCCATTCGCATCCAGCATGCACTCCACCGTTCCGGCGTTGACATAGCCGCAAGCTTTCGCGGCTTTCACAGCAGCGTTTCCCATGTCTCTGCGAAGCTCCGGAGTCAGCGCGACCGACGGCGTCTCTTCGATAACTTTCTGGTGACGCCTTTGAATGGAACACTCGCGCTCTCCCAAATGAATTACATGACCATGCTTATCGGCAAGAATTTGAAACTCGATATGACGAGGCCCCGGCAATAATTTCTCAAGGTAGATGTTATCATCACCGAAAGCTCCCTTCGCTTCCCGCGCCGCCGCACTGAAAGCTCTTTCAATATCTTCTTCTTTCTCGACGATGCGCATGCCCTTGCCCCCACCGCCGAGCGCCGCTTTCAGCAATACAGGATACCCGATTTTCGCTGCGGCTTCCTTAGCCTTTGAAGTAGAAGCCAGAGCTTGCTGAGTGCCAGGAATAATCGGCACACCGGCGGATTTCATGAGGCGGCGCGCTTCCGTTTTTGAACCCATCGCCTGCATCGCTTGTGCGGGCGGCCCGACAAAAACGAGATCTGCTTCCTGAACAGCTCGCACGAAGTCAGCGTTCTCGGCTAAGAAACCATAACCGGGATGAATCGCTTCGGCTCCGCTTTTTTTCGCCGCGTCGAGAACGCGTTTAAAATCCAAGTAACTCTCTGTCGCCGGAGCCGGGCCGATAAGATACGCTTCATCCGCCATCTGGGGATGCAGCGCTGTTCGGTCAGCTTCCGAATAGATGGCGACGGAACGGATGCCCATTTCGCGGCACGTTCGCATCACACGAATGGCGATTTCCCCACGATTGGCGACTAATATTTTTCGAAACATCTATAACTCTCGTACAGCTTGTGTTCTCATAAACTCTTCTAATTTCCAATTCAAAGGAATTCGCACCGCCATGGAATCCCTTCGCTCATAGAGCAAATACCCTTTTTAAAGAGCGAAGAAAAACAGGTCGCGCGTAATCTCGACGTCTTTTTTACAATACTCTTCGATTAAATCAAGCCGTCCCTCTTTCCACCATGCAATCGACTGCAGCCCATCGGCGAGCTTTTTCGCGTCCAGAGTTGCTCGAGCAAGTGTGTCCAGTTTCAGACGAAATCCGAGTTGCTTTTGCACCTCAAGGAGCATATCGAGATTCGGCAGCTCCGTGAAATTGTCGAATGTATAACCGCGCAATACTTCATAGTCAAACCGCATCTGATTATAACCGATAATCAAATCACCGCTGCGAAGATGGGAAATCAAATCCTCGACATGTGCTTCATCGTACACATGGATTTCTCCGTCGCGGCTGTCGAAAACACCTCCCAGCGCCAGACGCATTTGCCGAATATTCGACCATCCTCCCACTTCTTCAGCCGAATGCTGCGTCTCAAGATCGAAAACGAGAATTCGTTTGTCATCAGGGATTTTGCGCGGCTTGTACTGCTCTACCGTTTTTTCTTGTTTCGATTTCATTTGTGATACCGAGCCTCCAAATTCCTCTGCTGAGAAAAAAGCTGCCGAATGCCGAGACCGGCCAACCCTTGCTTAACAGTATCGGGCAAGGGTGGCTCGAGCGCACCGAACTGAGCGGGTTTCGGAGGAAAAGATTCCAGATTCTTCGGACAAGCCGCGAAGTCAGCATCACGCTGAATCGTTTTCAGGAAATCCAGAATCATCTCCATCCTCTTCCGCGATATCTTCTTGAGCCGGATGCTTCTTGCGGCGACGATAAACTTTGTCGGCGGGCTCGACCTTCGGTGGCTTTTGAGGCAGCGGAATGCGTGGTTTCGGTTTCTTCGTTTTTGGTTTCTTACCCATGATTAGAGCCAACCCTGTCCTTCGTACCATTCGATGGTTTCAGCGAGTGCTTCCCGCAAATTAAACTGACAGCGAAATCCCAATTCACGGGTTATCTTTTCCGAATTAACGACCCAACCCGGCTCTGCGATTTCCGTCAATTTCTGCCGATTGAAAAGCGCCGCTTTTCCTCTCACGCGCGCTCCCATTTCGCAAATCCGCGCCACTCCCTTCAGCAACCACAGCGGGATGGAAGGAAGCGGTCGAACGTTTATATTCAGAAGCTCACCAGCAATTTGTGACATCTCCTGCCACGTCGACGGAGTTTCGTGAGCAACAAAATAGACTTGCCGAAGTCCAACGTCTGTTTCAGAGGTGATTCGCAACGCACTCACCAAATCCCGCACATATATCCAACTGTAAAAGCGTTCTTCACTCCCGAAAACGGGATAGCGATGGATTTTCTTTATCCCCCGGAACAACGGAAGAAACTGCTCGTCGCGAGGGCCAAAAAGCGCCGGTGGCCGCAGGATAATCCATTCGATATTATCCGCCGCTTTTTGAACTTCAATTTCTCCGACGAGTTTAGAAGCTCCATAGTCCGTCAAAGGCTCCGGCGTATCTTCTTCAACTCGGGGTTGGGTGAGGGTTCCCGTTCCTGCCGCGGCTTGCGAAGAGCAATAAACAAAGCGGCGCACTCCGGCTTGAATACTGCTATGAAGCAGTGTTCTTGTGCCGTACGCATTCGCCTGCATGTATTCGCTGCGTGTGTTTGCTTTAGTGAGCGCTGCGCAGTGAATGACCACCTCAACGCCTTGCAAAGCTTCCGGCAGCGAATCCGGATTCTGCACATCTCCCTTGATAATTTCAGCGGGAAGTCCTTCGAGCCATCGCAATTTATCCGGGCGACGAACCAGAGCGCGAACAATCCATCCCGCTTCGGTAAGAGCCTCGATTAAATGACTGCCGACAAAACCGGTACCGCCTGTTACGAGCGCTGTTCTCTTCATTGGCTTCTGACAACTCTGACCAAATCCTGAGGCACTCGGGCTACCTTACCGTCACCGTGAACAAAACAGTGTTCCGTAAAACCTTCACAGATAATATTATCGCCCTTAAAAACCCGATAATCGAAATGCAGACGAAATGCTGTCGGAAGTGAGACTCGCGTCACGATTCGTAAGAGATCATCATATCTGGCACCCATTAGAAAACGACAACCTGTCGAAACGACAGGCAGACGGTATCCCTCTTTCTCGATGTCGGCATAAGGACGCCAGAGTTCCCTCATCAGTTCTGTGCGCCCGATTTCGAAATAGGTGAAATAGCGCCCATAATAAACCCAGCCCATCGCATCCGTCTCTGCGTATCGCACGCGCACCGAGGTGGCATTCTCACAGGCAGACGCACCGTCACTCCAACCAAAAGCCGATGTTCGCATATTTCTCTTGCCGCGCTCTCACGAGTTCTTCGGGTGAGAGTTGTTGAAGCTCTTTCAATGTCGAAAGGATCTTCTCCTTAATCAGCGCCGCCATCGCATCCACATCCCGATGCGCTCCTCCGAGGGGTTCTTCGATAATGCCGTCAACGATTTTCAGATTGACTAAATCCGGTGCGGTAAGCTTGAGCGCTTCGGCGGCGCGTTCGGCTTCGGCGGCATCACGGTATAAAATCGACGCACAGCCCTCGGGGCTGATGACGGAATAGATGGCATGCTCCAGCATGAAAATACGATCCGCTACGGAAATCGCGAGTGCGCCGCCGCTTCCTCCTTCACCAATGACAATCGTTACAATCGGAACGGGAAGTCTTGCCATCTCAAAAAGATTATGTGCAATCGCCTCTGCCTGACCGCGTTCCTCCGCGCCGAGTCCCGGATACGCTCCGGGAGTATCGATAAATGTCACGACAGGCCGATTAAACTTTGCGGCAAGCATCATCAGTCGCAGCGCTTTTCGATACCCTTCCGGATTCGGCATACCAAAATTCCGGTATAGATTGTCTTTTGTTCCCCGCCCCTTCTGATGACCGATAATCATCAGAGGCACATCGTCGATACTTGCCAGCCCTCCGACAATGGCTTTGTCATCGGCGAAACATCGGTCGCCATGCAGCTCGGTCCAACCCGAGCAGATGCGTGGGATATAATCCAGCGTGTACGGACGTTGAGGATGCCGAGCCATCTGCACTTTTTGCCAGCGAGTGAGCTTTCGATAGATTTCTTCTTTCAGCTTCGTCGCTTTTCTTTCCATGCGCCGGATGTCGTCCGAAAACGAATCCAAACCGCCGCTGCGGGCGATCTGTTTCATCTCAGAGACTTTTTGTTCGACCTCTGCGATGGGTTTCTCGAATTCGAGAACATAGCCGTTTCGCAAACTGCTCCTGGCGTCTGCGCTCCCTGCTTTTTGCAAAGATTCCGAAACCGACTGTGGCATAACCACACCTTTTTTAGCGATTGAAAATTTTCCGCGCTTATGAACGTCCCGCTTTACGAAGCCACGGAAAAATATAACCTAAGAAATACCGCAAGCGAATTCCCGTATCCAGCAGCCACAAGAGAGGCGGAGGATATTTATCCCGGAGATGCTTGCGCACAAAAACTCGCATCGCCTCGAAAAAATACCAATCCGAGCGGCCGGAACTGCGGCGCATACTGGCGCCCTTGATATGAATGATAGAAGCCCGCGGAATATACCAGACTTCCCATCCGGCCTTTTTCATACGCCAGCACCAGTCAATATCTTCGCCATAGAGAAAATAGTCCTCATCAAAATAGCCGACTTCTTCGGTGACTTTCCGTCTTACCATCATGCAAGCGCCGCTCAGAGCGTCCACCTGCGCTTCGTAATCCGGCTCCAAATACGTCAAATGATACTTACCGAAAACACGGCTTCGCGGAAAAAGTGACGCCAAACCGAAAAGCCGGCTGAACGCGGCGAGGGGTGTCGGAAAACCGCGCCGACATTCCGGACGGAAAAAACCCTGAGGACTGATAATCTTCGGTCCGCAGACTCCCGCATGTGGGCGGCTGTCCATGAATTCGACAAGTTCCTGAAGCGCTCCACGCTGAACCTCGGTATCCGGATTCAGAATCAAAATATAGTCGCTTTGAGATTTTTTGATGCCCTGATTATTGGCTCGACTGTATCCGCGATTCTCCTCGTTGGCAATAAAATTTACGTTAGGCCAGTGCTGCGTGAGATAGTCCGCCGTGTCGTCCGTCGAAGCGTTATCGACGACCCAGATTTCGTTAATCAATGTCCTCGCGGTTTCATGGAGTGAACGCAGAGCGCGATCAAGAAGATCGCGCACATTGTAGTTCACAATAATCACGGCGACACATCCGCGATCCGCCATCAAATCCTGCCTAATATGCTTCTGAGACGCAGTTTCCAGACCATAAAAATCGCCTCATACACGATGTTCTTGGACATCTTGGAAGTTCCCTCGCGCCGCTCAACGAAAATAATCGGAATTTCACAGTAGCGGAAATCTTTCTTCCAAGCTTTAAAATTCATTTCAATCTGAAACGAGTAGCCGCCGGATTTTACCTTGTCGAGATCAATCGCCTTAAGAACGTCGATACTCCAGCATTTGAATCCTCCGGTTGGATCCTTAATCGGCATTCCCGTAATAACGCGCGTGTACCATGCGGCGAAATAAGAAAGCATCAATCTCTTGAGCGGCCAGTTGACGACCGAAATGCCGTCGATGTAGCGCGAGCCGATGACAAAATCATACTCACCGATTTTCTTCATCAATCGCCCGAGATCACGCGGGTCATGCGAGAAATCGGCATCCATCTCAAAAACAAAATCATATCCCTCGGCAATCGCGTATTTGAAACCGGCGACATACGCGGTTCCCAACCCCATTTTTCCGGGTCGTTCGATGAGTTTCAAACGGCTCTCTCTGGCTTGACGCTTCTTGACATAGTCTGCCGTACCGTCCGGCGAATTATCATCGACAATCAGAATGTCGAGACCTAAATTCTGTTCGTAGACGGCATCCAGGATGAGGCTGATATTAACGATCTCATTATAAGTGGGAATGATTACAAGCCCTCTCACAGCCGGCATCCTTTCTGTTTGAACGCCCGCAGCTTCTCCGCAGTCGCATTCGATTTCCTCGCGATAATCTGAGCCGCCAATACCACCGCATTCACCGCACCCGCCTTCCCCAAAGCCACGGTCGCTACCGGCACTCCCGCAGGCATCTGCACCGTCGAGAGCAGCGCGTCGAGTCCATTCAAAGACGACCCCGGCAACGGCACACCGATGACGGGCAATATGGTCTGCGCCGCACACGCGCCCGCCAGATGCGCCGCCATTCCCGCTGCGGCAATGATAACTTCCGCTCCCCGTTTCTCCACTTCTACCAAGAGCGCGCGCAACTTCTCGGGATTCCGGTGAGCTGAACAGATTTCCAGCTCATAGTGGATTCCGAAATAGCTCATATACGCGTCTATCTCGGAAAAATAATCTCGGTCCGATGTGGAACCGATAAAAACGAAGACTTGCGTTTTGGATGCGTCAGTTTTCATCTAAAGAATTCTCAAACTGTTCTTCTTGTAGGCAAACCCTTTAAGCAAAAACCATCGCACGCCCGAGCGAGGCGTGAGATGGTCGGCGGAGACACCGAAACATTCGGTTTTTGCAGCTTAATCTGTGAAGTCAATGGGCTTCGTAAGAGGATCGAAATAAACCCGCAATCCCACCGTAGCATAGGGGCCGCTGAAATCGGCCTCCCAGGCTCGATTGACCAGCGGGTGCGCAAGGTTCGCTGTTACGCCGCTGAAATCGACGTCTTTCATCTTCGTGACATTCGCCATTCGATAGCCTCCTCCCAGACAGAGTCCGACTCGCCGCCCTAAAAACAGCTCAATCGCGCCGTTTGCCAGAAGTCCGAATGTCCGACCCGACCCGTCAAAAACGGAGTTCCCCGGTACCCATCGAATATCCTGCTTGGCCGCCAGAAAATTCACACCTCCGCCGATGTACGCGCGCAGATTTTCGGTGGGCAGGAAAACAAAATTGCCAAGCACAAAAAATTCAGAGGCTCGAGACGACAACGTGAGTGTCGTATCATTCCACTGAGCTTCACTCTCGAAATTCAATAGAGAATTGTACCCAATATTCCATTGAAAATGTTTCTCCTGCCGCCACAACAGCGAGAATCCACCGGAAGGCCCTGCATAGTTCTGTGTCACGGCCGCAGAAGCACGGCTCTCATAGTAGTCCATAACATCCCGGGTATCCGAAATTTGATAAAGAGAGAAGCCCCCTCGAAACTCTATTCCATATTTGCGCCAATCATCCTGCGCCTGCGCCGCATTGGAATTTACACAAAGAAGCAGTACAATGAGAGTCAAGACTCCCGCCATTATCGTTCGTTTCATCCCTGAGCCTCCGAATCACTTGGTGCTGATGTCTGTAGTTTGCGAAAATGTTCTAATCGAGTCTTAGCGCCTGTATCCGTGGGATGGAGTTTAACCCATCCGTCAATCAACCGAATCGCATCATCGTAGCGATGGAGTTTTTCGTAGCACTGCGAAAGCGCGCCAATCGCCTGACCGTCTTCCGGCTTCCATTTTAAGGACTGTTCAAATAGCCGCACCGCTGCCGTGTAAGCACGAACACTGTAAACCGTCGTTGCCGCTTGATAAATTGCCGCCGGATCGTTCGAATCCAAAATCCGGTCAACCATCTTATGCACCTTTGCGGAATCCCTGAAAAGTTGATGATAAATCGCCGCATAACGCCCTAAATTCTCAGTAGTGGCATCCGGATATACCGACACTCTGTCTAACCTCGTCCGAAGTTCTTCCTCCCTGCCCAGTTCATAATACATTCGCCCAAGTTGGAGAGTCAAATCAGGATTGAAAATCGGATTCAATTCTTCGGGCATAAAATAGGCCATCTGATCCATCAGGAACAAGGCTTTATCATCATTGGACAGTTTATCGAAATCATCTGCCTGAACTTCCCCCAGAGAATACGTCAACGTCGCTTGGCTCGTGTCCGGCGGAAGATTGAGATAATAGTACGAGAGCTGTAGAAATGCGGAGCGGTAGTTCTGAAGAAGCTTCTGAATGTTATCATCAAAATGAACTCCCGGTTCATTCAAGCCGCGATAGTGGTCGCGGTAAACTTCCATGATATTATGGAACATCAACTCAGGATTAATCGGTTTTCCTCCGGAAGCGGGATTCAAACGGAAGCCCAGACCTTCCATCTGCAGGTAACTGCGCAAACCGCAAAGATTCGATGTCGCCACCGTGACCGCAAAATAAATTGGTTTCGGTTTCGGTGTGCGTTTGGGATCATAATTGGTTCGAATAATATCCAACACCATGACATCCTGCACACGCAGGAAATTCTTGTCCCGGCTATCCGAACGATACGGTACGTACATCGTCGCAGGCATAGTCCATGTCATCTTGCCTTGCGGAGTATTCAGTTCAATCTTCCGCTTCTCTTTCGGCCAGTAGCGCGACAAAAGCGCCTGACCATCCCTCCGGTCGATATAGCGGTCGATAAAAGCGTCACTGAAACTGATGGGAACCTTCGGCTCCCTATCCCGGAGCTGCTTGATATACCATCCCGTATTCAGAAGACTGAGATTCACAACGCGAACATCCTTGCGAACCTTTTCCACCTCCTGTATATACCAGAGGGGAAACGTGTCATTATCGCCATTGGTGAGAATAATCCCGTTTTGCTCGCAGGATTGCAGCATATTGTACGAATAGTCCCACGCCACATAATTCCCAGTGCGATCCTGCATAGGATAATTTCTCACCAGCATAATCAGGGGGGTAAAAGCAAAGAGAAATACGCCCATACCTGTCAGCGCAACATTGCGCGCTTGAGGACGTTTGAAAAACGACGCAATGGCATCGAAGAGAGCTGTGGCTCCAATCCCTATCCAAATCGCGAAGACATAGAATGACCCGACATACGAATAGTCCCTTTCGCGGGGCTGCGGGTCATCCTGATTAACATATAAGATAATCGCATACCCCGTCATGAAAAAGAGAACGAATATCGCGAACCCCATTCGCTTATCTCGATAGAATAGATACCCGATTCCCAAAAGTCCCAACAGAAATGGCAGCGCAAATATGTAGCTGTTCTGTACTCCCGCATCCTGAAACTCCCGCTCCGGCGCTCCTTCCCGTCCGACAAATTGCCAGAGCAAATAGCGGTTGTACATTTTATTGATTTGATACCGCCAAATGAAATCCGCCTTGGAGCTGTAATTGGGATCGTTGTTCCAAGCGCGATCGATAATCGAATGTTCCCCGTACTGTTCCCGGTTCAGGTACGAGAGAAAAGCCGCCGGTGTCTCAGGATCATTCTCATCAATCGGTGGATCCATATTCGACCGGATGTAAATCATCACATACGTCGAATAGCCGACAATGATCAGCAACATACTGGCCAATGCGAGCGCGGGAATGTGCGTCCGAGCTCGAACCGCCCAGATAAGCAACAGTCCCAGAAAAGCGACTATCAATACCGGCGCCCAAAATCCGAATTTCGCCGCCGCCGCAGGCAGCCACTTGACAACACCCGGATAGATCGCAATAAAAGAGATTCCCGCCGCCACACTCATCCAGATAAAACTCTTCCATGCGAATTCGCGCTTCCGGAAATAAATAATCAGAGCCAGCGCCGGAATCGTCAAGACATTCAGCAGGTGCACTCCCGTCGCCAGACCGAGAATATAAGCAATTAAAATCAGAATGCGCTCATTGCCCGGCTTGTCGGCTCGATTGCTCCAGACGAGAATCAGCCAGACAACAATATGTGTAAAGAATTGGGAAACGCAATAAACCTCGGATTCCACAGCATTAAACCACATACTGTAGGAAAAACAGAGCGCAAGCGAGCCGATAATCCCGCTTCCATAAACGATAATCTGATCCCCGACCGACTGTTCCGGTCCGCGCCAGTGTCGAATAATCATCACAATGGAAAGGTAAAGGAAGAAGATGCACAGAGCGCTCAGAATCGCCGACATGAGCGTCACACGAAGAGCGATGTCGGAAGAAATGGGGAGAAGAGAGAAGACACGCGCGACTAACAGATAGAGCGGTGAGCCCGGAGGATGGGGAACGCTGAGTGTATAAGAGCACGCCGTAAATTCGCCGCAATCCCAAAATGAAACGGATTTGGCCATCGTGAGTATATAGACGACCAAAGACGTCAGCAAGACGAAGATGGCGGACACACGATGAGCCAGCGGATTGACTACGGAAGCAGTTCCCGGAACGTGCGCTTTTTCCTGAGAAAGTAGGCGATTACGAGACTCTTTGGCAGGATCTCCTTGAGCGCCTGTCGATCCGGAACGGACCTTTGACGTTGAACCTGCCTTCTTTTTTTGAGAAGAAGCCATAGATGTGACAAAATCCATAAATAGGCGGAGATGACCGCCACTGACCGTTTAGGTTCCCGACGCAAAGGGGAACTGAACAACGTTACGATATCTAAAAGAAAGCGACCTGCAAAGGCAGGAATCAGTCGCCTGATACCGTAGTTCTTGATAAGCATCATCAGGCTGTTTCGCTGATTGTAGTAGATTTTTCGATAGCTATCAGCCGAAAGAGCCGCACCCGAATAATGATAAACAATACTCTGCGGTGCAGTAAGTACCTTCCATCCGCACAGGTGCAGCCTCCAGCAAAAATCAATCTCTTCCATGTGCAGAAAGAAGGTATCGTCAAGTCCCCCGATATCCTGATAAACGGATTTGCGAACGAACAGCGACGCTCCCGTTGCCCAGAAACACGACCTCACATCATCGTACTGGCCGGTGTCTTCTTCTAAAACATCAAAAACACGACCGCGGGTAAAGGGATAACCAAAAGCGTCCATGAACCCGCCGGAGGCTCCGGCGTACTCGAAATGCGTCCGCTTTCGCAACCCTAAAAGCTTGGGTTGGCAAGCGCCAAGTCGCTCATCCTGTACAAAGAGCTCCACCGGTTGATTCAGCCAATCCGGTTCTACTTCAACATCAAAATTCAGCAAAACCAGAATCTCTCCGGCAGCCGACTCGACAGCGCGATTGTAAGCGCCGCTGTATCCAAAATTCTGGTCGAATGCAAGGATTTTGACTTCAGGATAATTCTGGCGGATGTAATCTAAACTGCCATCTTTCGACGCATTATCTACAACGATGATTTCAAGGGGTCGATAAGTGCTGGCGAAGAGAGTCTCAAGGCATCGAGGCAGGAAAGCTAATCCATTGTAATTCAGAATTATAACACTGACCAGAGGGCCCGGTTGGGTCGGAGCTTTCATAAAATCTTTAAAAGTTACGCATTCTCACGCGAAATGTCAAGCAGAGCTTTCAATTTACAAGACTTTCCGCACGAAAAATTCTCGGAAAATGGTCAATCGGCCGCTTCAATCTTGTCTTCAATCACTCGCGCATCCGTAAAGCCTCTCGAAATCGCCTCTCCTTTGGTGGTTTCCGCGTCGGATATCGCCGAGAAATCCCCCAATCGGACACACCAGAAAGGCTCCTCAAAAATAATATAAACCGGCTTGTCGAATTCGGCTTCCGCCAAAACCTGCAGCGTTCGCGCATTTACTTCGTCACCGAAAGCTCCAAGCTGCACCCGGTAGCCGAAGATGTCATCTGGCTCAACCGATTCTTTCGCCAGTAACTCCTCTTCGAATACATCTCCGCCGAGTGCCACCGCATCAAACGGCTCAGCGCTCGCTTGAATGGTATCTGCCACCGCCGGAGGCGTGGGCTCCTCATGAAGTCCCTTCACCGGTCGAACGCATCCCATAGCGACAAGCACGAGAAGTGCCAAAAAGAAAGGAAAGACAACACGCATAAGTCCACTCCACATTAACGCAGGTTTCGCTCCTGCAAATTCTATATCTGCTCCGCCTCCGCCACGGGAATCCACCCTTGGCGACCATCCGCTAATTCAATATTGTACCACCCCGCCAAATTCGCCTTGATGCAAACTTTCAGTCCTTCATGCAAAGCGAAGACATCTTTGGAATCTTTATCGGGAGCACTTTTCGCATCGACTTTGTCCGCCGTAATAATCGCGTAAGGTTGAGCATCCAAAACCGCGCGCCAAACGAAGAGCGCGCCGCTCAGCAGCCAAAAAGCGATGACCACAACCGGAATAAGCCGATGCAGGCGTCTGAAAAAAAGAATCCGCGCAATCACGAAAAGTGCGGAAGTAACGCCCAGCCAGATAAATAATAATCGCAGTTCATGTAAAGAAAAGAAATCTCGCAGTGCATCCACCGCATCCCATATCCCCAGTCTTACCGGAGCGTTGACACGATCCACAACTGCCAAGCGAGCCAAAGATAAATTTGCGGTTACATCTTTATCGCGAGGCAGAAGTCGCGCCGCTCGTTCATAAAAGAGAATAGCTTCTGCCGTGTGCCCCAATCGAAAATGCGCATTGCCGAGATTGTAATAAAGCGCCCCGCTTTCGTAGCTTTCCTCCAAGGCGGATTGCCATGACTGCACAGCTTCTTCGAGATTTCCCTGCCGAAAAGCATCCACTCCTTCTTCAAAGAGAGATTCAGGCGTCGCGAACGCTGCACTGCAAAAAACAAGCAAAATAAAAAGCAATCGATTCACCCTTTCCTCCCCTTTGATGTCATCAACTGCTCAATCCCTTCAACAATCTTCTCGGCTTCGTGAACAATTTTATCCCGGCGGTCAGGGGGAAGTGTGCCGGATGCAAAGCGCGTAAAATCGCATTCACTCAAGATGCGCTGCACGTCGCTCAGAATCTCAGCAGGCCAGTCTTTCTCGTTCCAACTCTCTTCCAATTCGACCAGTGAGATATCGTTCCCCGTTTGATGCAACCGCGCGGCAAGGTAGGTGCGCAGTGTGTGCGCCACAGCCGCGTAAAACGCCTCTTCTTTTCCCGGTTCGGTTAGCCGTTTCGCTTGCGCAAATCCCTTGCGAGCTTGCCGTGGTGCGCGCAGATTTCGCAGCGACATTTCTCCTAACTTGTCGCGCCGCCTTTTCTCGGCATAAACCACGACAACCGCCGCCCAAGGCACTGCGAGAGCAAACCAAAACGCGAGTTCCGCATAGGGAGCGCTGCCGCGCCTGCGGAAGCCGTCGGACTTGACCTTCACATAGGCGATATCTTCCCCAATCTGTTCAACGCCCCGCTTGGTCGCAATCGGAAATCCGATGCCGCCATTATCCCGTTCGACGCCTTTGGTCACGTTCAGCACGAGCTCCGGCGTCGAAAGCTGCTGATAGGTTTTCGTTTTCGGATTGAAATAAGAATAGGCTATCGGTGGAATCCGCTGCACGCCCGACGCTCTGGGAATCAGCAGATATTCAAACGCCTTCGAACCTCGCACGCGATTGTCTTTCCGACGAATATGATCCGTCACTTTCGGGTCATACGTTTCAATATCCGATGGAAAGAAAATCTCCGGATCCGCTAAGGTTTTGATATTTCCTACGCCCGTGATTTTAAACGTCAACGTGACGGCTTCGTGAGCCGGTGCAGTTTTCTTATCAAGAACAGCGCTAATTTTAAAATCGCCAACAGCGCCGCTAAAATTCTCCGGTTTCCCCTCGACTGGCAAAGACTTCACATCAATCGTTACACTGGGAGAACGAATTTCCCGGGTTTCCGAGCGACCCCTACGGAAGAAAGAATCATCAAACATGCCAAAGGGATCGCGCCGCTTCGTTTTCACTGTGATTTGCGTCCGAAGTACCAACGGCTCAACCGTCAGTTTCCCGGTGCGTGTAGGGAATAAAGCCATTTTCTTGAAAACAGCAGCCCGATATTGCACGCCATTAATCACTTCCGTTCGTATCGGCAAATCCCGCGGCAATGGGAATTGCTCAACCCAAAACCCCGCCGTCCGGGGCATGCGCGTAATCTCGGGGCTGGTGATGGATGAGCGGAAATAGATGGTATAGGTCAGAACGGTTTTTTCATTCTGATAGACTTGTTTTTTGCTGGCATGGACCCGTACGAAAGCATCTTCAGTTTTACCTTTTGCCTTCGTGCCGGAAACAGGTTGCCCCGAACTGGCAACTTGAATTGTAATCGGCTTTGTCGAATACCGCTTTTTCTTGAACGTCAACGTGCTCGGGCCGATTTTTCCTATACCGGGAGCGGTTGCTCTGAGGACGTAGGTGTACACCGTCGAACCGGCCATTCTGCCATTAATGATTTGCAGCTCCGTAGAGCGAAAAGGTCCGCCGGCCAATTCCAGACCTGTCAGAGACGGCATGACAGGCACGGGAACACCTGTTGCAGCGCCCTTGACTTCCAGCATCAGTTTTACCTGATCCCCGACCCGAGCGGATGTTCGGTCAACCGTCGCTTGAAAGGTAATTTGCGCCAGCGCTCCGTTTGCCCAAAGCAGAAGCAGTACGACTATCCACCGCATAGACTACCAGTCCTTTTCTCGTTTTGGGCGCGATGCGGCTTTTTGTTTCTTGACTTCTTTCAACGTATTCTGTTCATCCTGCAAGAGAGCATTCAGCAAACGCTCCGCTTCCTCGGGAGTCATTTCTCTCTGCTGAGATTCTTGAGGTTTCTGTTCTTGCTCTTCTTCCTTCTGCTCTTCTGGTGGCTGTTCATCTTGCTGCTCTTGTTCCTTTTGCTCATCTTCCTGTTGCTGCTCTTTATCCTGTTCCTGATTTTCCTGCTGCTCATCTGGCTGATTCTGTTGCTGCTGAGCCTGATTGAGCATGCGACGCGCAAGTTCCAGATTATATCTGGCATTTTCATCACTCGGATTTCGCTTCAGAGCTTCGATATAAGCAGACACCGCTTCCTCGAATTTCTGCCCCTGAAAAAAAGCGTTGCCCAAATTATAAAGCGACGCGGAATTATCCTCAGTTTCTCTGGGTGAAAGCGATAGCCCATAAGCCTGCTGCGCCGGTTCGGATTCTCCAAGGCGATAGTGAGCGTTTCCCAGATTATACTCGACGACTCCGGGAGCTCCTCCGGCTTGCTGAGCTTCTTTGTATTTTGCCAGAGCTTTGTCGTATTCCCCTGCTTTATACGCATGATTCCCCTGCGCAACGAGTTTGCGAGCGGATTCGGCATACAAAGTCGCCGACAGAGAAGCCATCGTCAAGAGCACGATGAGAACTTTGGATATCCTACACAACATCATGCAGCCTGTCTCTCTTGTTCCTTCCGCGGCTTCACGGGTTTCCGCAGCCATGATTTCCAGACAAAACCTCGCCGTTCCGAAAGAAAGAATTCGAGAACCAGCAGGAGAAAAGCCGGAAACACGAAATACTGAAAACGATGTTCATACGCTGTGAATTTCTTCGCGCTTATTTCTTGCTTTTCCATCGACGATATGTCCGCCCAGATACTCTCGAGCTCTCCGGCGCCCTGTGTTCCACGCAGATAGTGTCCGCCTCCTTCTTCTGCGACACGGCGAAGAAGCACCTCATTCAAGTGCGTTAAAACAACTTCACCCTGCTTGTCTTTTTTATAGCCGGAATGCCTGCCGCGAGAATCATAGAGCGGGATTGGAGCGCCCTGCGACGTTCCGAGTCCAATCGTATAGACATGGATCCCTTCCTTCGCGGCATCCTCAGCAGACGTCACGGCTTTCTCTTCATGGTCTTCCCCGTCGGTGACCAATACGAGAACTTTGCTTTTCGTTTCCTCTTGCTTAAAACTCCGGCGTGCGGCGTCAATGGCATCAGCAAGTGCAGTTCCGGGTTCCGGCAGCAAATCCGGCGACATCACTTTAATCAGAAGTTTCACCGCCCCATAATCCGTCGTCAGCGGACAGTGAATCACCGCCGTCCCCGCGAACGCTACCAGACCGATGCGATCCCCTTTGAGTCCGCTGATAAATTGAAGGATTTCATGTTTTGCGCTTTCCAAACGGCTTGGACGAATGTCTTCGCAAAGCATACTCGCCGAAACATCCAGACCGATAAAGATATCGATTCCTTCGCGTTTCACCTCTTCCATACGCGTCCCGACCTGCGGCCCCGCCAGCGCGACAATACCGAAAGCCAATGCAATCACCCAAAGAATATGCTTCCATTTTCGTTTCTGTTCACTGTGAGCATAGGCGATTCGTTCCGACAGTTCCACAGAAATAAACGCATGGCTTGCCAATCGGCGACGGCGATTGGCAAGCCATAAGAAACCGATAAAAACGCAAAGCCCCACAAGAAGCCACAGCCATTGTGCGTTCGCAAAACGAATCATGGAAGTTTCCGAAATTGAGTCGAGATAAGCACCATCTCCAACAGCAAACATAGGAGAGCGAAACCCAGCCACGGTGAAAAGAGTTCGGCGACATGCCGATATTCAATCACATCGATTTTAGAACGTTCCATCTTGCCTATCTGCTGATAAATCTCGCGCAGTTTCTTTTCATTCGTCGCGCGGAAGTATCGCGTTCCCGTGACATCTGCAATTTCTCGCAGCATGTTTTCATCAATATCGACCGGAATCTGTTGATAGCGTTTTCCCAAAATTGTCTTTACCGGATATGGAGCGTGCCCGCGCGTACCGACGCCGATGGTGTAAATTTTAATATCGAGCGCTGCTGCTGCCTGAGCTGCTGTGACCGGATCAAGTTCCCCGCGGTTATTCTGGCCATCAGTCAAAAGAATAATTACTTTGCTCTTCGCCGTGGATTCCCGCAAACGATTTATCGCGGTTCCCATCGCCATTCCGATAGCCGTTCCATCTTCGACCATCCCCATCTGCACATCTCCCAAAAGACTCAGCAGGATGGGATAGTCAGTCGTCAGCGGACACTGCGTAAAACTTTGCGCGGCGAAAGGAACCAGACCGATTCGATCCGTCTGACGCCCCTGAACGAAATCACGCGCGACGATTTTCGCCGCTTCCAGACGATTGGGCTTCAAATCCTCCGCCGCCATCGACGTTGAGGTATCGAGACACAGAATAATATCGATGCCTTCCGTCTTCTTTTGCTCTTCGCGATCAAAAATCTGCGGTCGGGCAAGTGCGACAATGAGCAAAATCATCACCGCTATGCGCAGCACGAAAGAGAGATGCCGCAATCGAACGCGCAGACCTCGTTTCGTCCCCTGCAGCAAGCGCAAATCAGGATAACGAAAATCGGATTCCCGCTTGTTCTTTCGCCAGATGTACGACACGATGAAAACCGGCACAAGCAGAAGCAGCCAGAAATATGCAGGATTCGCGAACGTCATGCCGCGGCTCCCATCGCTTCAGCTTCATCGCTCTCGCGCGTCGCCTGAACGATTTCAAATGCGCGTTTCAGATGCTCATCGCAGTTCTGCCACTCGGGAAGATATTTTGCGAATTTCACCAAATCCGATTCGCGTAAAACCGGCAAACCCTGATACGTTAAAACCTGCGGATAACGCTCGCGGCTCAATTCCTGTTCAAGGTCCCACGTTGTCATTTCAAGAGCAGGGAATTCATATCGGCGCTCCATATAACGCCGCAGGATTTCGGAAATCTCCGTGAAGAATTCCCGGAGCATTCCTCGTTCAGGATATTTATTATCCCGCAATGTGATGAGTTCTCGAAGCGCGAGTTCGTGCGCAGGCAAAATAATTTCAGGTGCTTTATATTTTTCAGGCTGCTGCTGTTTCCGGTAGCGTCTATAGAAATAAATCACCGCGGCGACGAGCAATAATCCTAAGAGCCAAGGAGCCCATGCCAGCATATCCCGAAAAGTCAACGGCAGGGAACGCGGCCCTTTAATCGGCTGAGGAACACTGGCTGTGTCAGGAAGAATGGAAACAATTTCGACCTGAGCATGCTTCGTAAAGAGCGTCTCGCGGGAGTTCGCTCGATGAAGAATCACAGGCAAGGGCGGCAGAAGATATTTCCCTGTATCATACAGAGCAAGGTTGAAAATGCGTTCCTGAGGGAGCATCCCTGACGAATCAATGGAAATCAGTTGAAACGCGAGGGAATCCGACAGGAAATGCGGCCACTCGATTTTCGCATCTCCCCCATCGTGAATCGCAACCTTCAGTTGAAATAAATCTCCGATGCGAGCGGAAGCAGGCTCCAGCGTCGTTTCCACCGTCGCTGATAGGCATAACGTTGCGACAAACAAAAATACCACAGCCGCCATTGGCCGTTTCACCGACCGGGCCATCATCGCCTTCTCCCCCGGCTCTTAAAGAATTTTACCAGTGGAGGAATGTAAGGCTCATTGACTGGAAGCGAAATAAAATCCACTCCGACTTTTTGGAAACTCTTCTTTAAATTTGTTTGCCATAGTTCAAAGCGCGTTTGAAGGTCTCGGCGCACTCGCTTGTCGCTTGTGTTCACCCAAAACGGCGTGCCTTTTTCCGCATCGTGGAGTCTGACAAGTCCGACATCCGGCAGAAGATATTCGCGCGGATCAAAAACATGCACGCCAATTAAATCATGCTTCCGCCCCACAATCCCGGCAGCTTTCTGATAATCTTCTCCCAAAAAATCGCTAATCAGAAACGCAATGCTTCGCTTCTTCTCCACGCGATTAAGATATTCCAGAGCCATCTTGATATCCGTTCCCGAGCGCTCAGGTGTGAACGCATAAAGCTCTCGGAGAATTCGCAGAATATGTGTCCGGCCTTTTTTTGGAACGACGAATTTCTCAATATGATCAGTGAAGAGAATCAATCCGACTTTGTCATTATTCTTCAGGGCTGAAAAAGCCAAAACGGCCGCTAGTTCGATGGCCATATCCACCTTCATCTGACAACCGGAGCCAAAATGCGCCGAGCTTGACACATCACACAAAAGCATCACAAGGAGCTCGCGCTCTTCCTCGAAAACTTTGATGAACGGATGTCCCATGCGCGCGCTGACATTCCAGTCAATCATTCGGACATCGTCGCCCATCTGATACTCGCGCACTTCGGCAAAATCCATCCCCCGCCCTTTAAAAACGGCATGATACTCCCCGGACAGAACTTCATTGACGATACCCTTCGTCTTGATTTCTATCTGCCGAACTTTCTTGAGAATTTCACGCGTTTCCATGGGATATCTGATTTTATAGTTTTTAAGGTCGCCCCCCTTTGTCCCCCCGTAAACAGGGGGAGATTTATGGAACTTCGACTCGATTGAAAATATCGCGGATGACCTTTTCCGAATCTACTTCCTCGGCCTCGGCCTCGTAGGTTACCGTCACGCGATGCCGCAGTACATCCATCCCCACAGCACGAATATCCTCCGGAATAACATAGCCGCGCTTGCGTAGAAAAGCATGAGCGCGCGCTGCCTTTATCAAGTAAATCGAAGCCCGGGGCGATGCGCCGTATTGAATCAGAGGCGCCAGTTCCGGCATCTTATACTCCGACGGCTCGCGAGTGGAGAAAACAATATCCAGAACGTAATCTTCGATTTTTGGATCGACATAAATCTTCTCGACCGTTCCGCGCACATTAAGAATCTCTTGTGGCGTAATGACCGGAGCAGGTGTCACCGTATTGTTCCGTGAATATTCGCGCATGATGAGCACTTCTTCTTTACGACTGGGATAGTCGATCTTGATCTTCAGCATGAAGCGGTCAACCTGCGCCTCGGGAAGTGGGTAAGTGCCTTCCTGTTCGATAGGATTCTGCGTCGCCAGAACCATATAAGGTTCGTCGAGGGGAAACGTCTCTTCGCCAATCGTCACCTGCTTTTCCTGCATGGCTTCGAGCAGCGCGGACTGCACCTTGGCGGGCGCTCGGTTGATTTCATCGGCGAGAATGAAATTTGCGAAAATCGGACCCTTCTTCGTATAGAAATTCCCGTCTTTCTGATTGAAAAACAGCGTTCCAATCAAATCAGCGGGCAGAAGGTCCGGGGTAAATTGAATCCGCCGGAATTTCGCCTGAATCACAGCCGCCAGCGTTTTGATTGCGAGGGTCTTCGCCAGCCCCGGCACTCCTTCGAGCAAAATATGCCCACCGGAAAAAAGGCCGATGAGCAATCGTTCCATCATCTGTTTCTGGCCGACGATAATCTTTCCAACCTCGGCCTGTACGCGGTCAACAAATTCTGCTTCCCGCTCTACAATTTGCGTGAGTTCCCGAATATCCGCGTCCATATGTCTCCTGAAAACCTTCTTTAGAGAATGAAAAACTTTTCTAATCGCTTTATTTACACACAATAAATTCAAAAAGTTCCAATGGCTGGGTGTTTATAACGCCAAGTGAAAATTCGCAAAGCCCGAATAAACAATGACCCCCGGGCGAAACCCGGGGGCAAATATCGTAAATCAAGAGGTATCCTTGGGATGTGACCGAGGCTGAACCCGGCGAAATGAACAGAGAAATCTTCTATTCCGGGGATGAAGCGCCTGAATCAGGGGTTCCGGCAAGAGAATCCGCCGAGCCCTGAAGCATCGTGTTGAGTTCCGGTATTTCGTTGACATCCTGGCCGAGGTGATTCAATTCCCAGCGCGCATCCTTAACGAGTGGATCATCAGGATATTGCTCCAGAAACGTCTCATACGCCGAACGGGCCTTGTCCAAATCATCCAAATGGTTGGCATACAGATACCCCAACATGAACAGGCATTGGGGAGCCTGACGGGATTGCGGATATTTTTTCACCAACGCTTCATAGGAATCAACGGCGGCTGCGAAGTTATTTTCTTCCTGAAATTTCTTCGCTTGTTCAAAAAGCTGGCGTTCATCCAGCCCCTTATTGCAGCCAACCATTAGAACAGAAAAGCAAATCGCGATGGTGAGTATTCCGACAGGTATGGTCAATCTCATTGCCCCGCTCCTTAATTATTTCCATCGCCCGAAACGGCGAAATCCGATAAGACAGCCTTAATTGGAGAAATATAAGACATAAAAACACAAAAATCAAGTACTTTTTTTCTGAAGCGGGAAGTAAACCGTAAACGTCGAGCCCTTTCCCTCTTGCGAATGAACCACAATCGTCCCGCCATGATTCCGTGCAATCTGAAGAGAAACAGTCAACCCCAGTCCCGAACCCGTAGGTTTCGTTGAAAAAAAGGCGTCAAAGAGCTTCTCCCGATTGGCTTTAGGGATGCCGATACCCGAATCTTCGACCTTCATTTCAATCTGCTCATCCTGAACGGTTGTCTCAACCCATAATTGTCCTCCATCCGGCATCGCATGAATCGCGTTCCGGAAGAGGTTCAAGAGCACCTGACGTATCTGGTCTGAATCCCCCCAAACCGCGGGCAGGTTTGGATCGAGTTTCTTGTTGACCGTGATGGATTCCTCATCAATCTCTTCCGACATCATCCCAAAGGTCAGAAGAATAATTCCGTTCAGATCCGTCGCTTCAAAACGAGGCATCGTGGGTCGCGTAAATTGCAAAATTTCCGTCAAGATGCCTTCAAGCCGGCGCACTTCATCGACAATAATCTGCAAACGCGCGCGATTCCGGTCGTCCGGTGTCAGGGAATTCAACACAGACCGAGCGAACCCGCCGATAGCCGTCAGGGGGTTGCGGATTTCATGGGCGACCGAAGCGGCTACTTCACCCACCGCCGAAAGCCGTTCCGTCCGCACTAATTTATCCCGACTTTCTTTTAGTTCACGATTCGCCGCTGTCAACTCCTGAAGCTTGACCTCCAAACTCGCTCGCAGGCGCGAGCGTTCAAACGACAAGGCGGCGCTGTTGGCAAAGACCCGCAACCGCCTCAAATCATCGTCGCTGATAGGGCGTTTCGTGATAAAATTGTCCACTAAGAAAACACCCAGTACTGTATCACGCGAAATCATCGGAACAACCGCAAACGATGAGACATCATAGTGTTTGCGGAACTCCTCCGGAACCATATCTGAAGCTTCTTTGTTTCTAATAATCGCATTTTCTTTCAAAAAAACCGCGCGATAAAAGACTCCCGCCTTTTCATCCACATGCATGGACAAGCGCTTGGCATACTCTGCCATCGTCTGCTGCTGAGAAGGGAAATCTGCTTGATAATTGCGAATCAGGTCCGGCAGCGAAACACTTTGAGTGGATAACTCTGACCAAATCCTCTCAGCCTCGTCTGTTGACAACGGTCCGATCCCTGCCACGCCATGCAGCGAAGCTTCTTCTTCATCATATATGAGAATGAAAGCTCGGTTGAAACCCAATCCCTGACCCGCCGTCACACCCGCTAAAATGATTGCCCATACGTTGTGTACATCCACAGCACTCTGGAGAGCGTCGCCGATTTCGGAGAGAATCTGCAATTCCATCACGCGTTGATGTAAGGCTTCCTCCGTTCGCTTACGCTGAGTGATATCTCGCGCAATTCCTACCGCATGCCATTGACCTTTGACTTGGATCGACGAGAGCGAGAGTTCTATTGGGAATTCCGTTCCGTCTTTTCGAATCGCTTCCAATTCACTTGTCGTTCCTACAGCAAATCCCTTCCCGGTTTTCCGAAAATTCTTTAGTCCTTTTTGATAAGCCTCAGAATACTTTTCGGGAGCGAGAAACTGATGCAGATCCTTGCCGATGGCCTCCTGATTCGTATAACCAAAAATCTCTTCGGCGGCGGGATTCCAGTAGGAAATATGTCCGTTATGATCCAGCATAATAATCGCATCATTGGCCGTGTTGGTAATCGAACGGAATCTCGTCTCGCTTTCACGAAGTGCTTCTTCAGTTCGCTTGCGCTCCGTGATATCTCGGTCGATACCTCTATAACCTAAGAAATCTCCATCTGCATCAAAAATTGGGACTCCGCTTGTCTCGAGAACCACATAACGCCCATCCTTGTGAAGATTCGTGTTTTCAAGTCCAGCAAAAGGCCTCTGGGTCTTTGCGGTATTTGTAAATACTGCGGCTACTCGTTTTGCCTCATCCGCGGGCATAAGATCAAAGGGTGTTTTTCCGATGATTTCTTCTGGATGGTAACCCAGAAAATCTTTGACTTTTGGACTGGCATAGATATAGACACCATTCTTATCCACCGCCCACACCCAATCGCTGGTAGTCTCTACCAGTGAACGAAATCTCTCTTCGCTCTCCCGCAGAGCTTCCTCTGCTTGTTTTTGTTCGGTAATATCTCGCACGATACTCTGATAAATCCGACGTCCTCCGACTTCCAAAACGATTGCGGAAATATCGACATAGATTTCGCGCCCATCCTTGCGCCGTAATGGTGCGTCCTCAAAACGATTTTTTCCCGCCGCCTTGGTTGCTTCAATGCGTTCAATCGCCTGAGGAATATATTTGGGCTGACGGAGATCAAGCGCTGTCATCGCCAGCAATTCTTCCCGAGAATACCCGGTCAATTCCTCCGCGCGCAAATTGACTTCCGTAAACTGGTACGTTTCCGGATCAAGCAGAAATATCGCGTCATTCGCATTTTCCGTCAGAGCCCGATAGCGTTCCTCCGAATCCCGAACCTGCGATTCCAGTCGACGTTTTTCGGTGACATTCCGCGCAATACCCAAAATACCGATGGTCTTACCCATCTCGATAAGCGGATTCGCGGTAACAGCCATAATCAAGTCGCGCCCGTCCTTGTGACGAATCACGAAGTCATGACTGACTCCCCGCTTCGCAAGCAAATTCTTCAAGTCATCATCAACCGATGCGCGTTTTTCTTCGGGAACTAAATCGCGAAAAGCTTTTCCGATTAGCTCACTCCATTCATACCCGAGATTATCCAGACTCTGACGACTGACAAACGTAATATCCCCATTCAAATCGAGCTGGAAAATCAAATCGCTGACATTATCGACCAGCGTCCGATAGCCCTCTTCGGATTTTTCAAGCTCGCGTTCCAGATTGACTTCCTCAATAGACAGAGCAAGCTGCGCCATAAAAAGTTCCAGCAAATGAAGAATCTCTTCTCCCGGATGACTTTCGCTGACCGGTTCCTCAAGACGAGCGATTCCGATAATGCGTCCATCCTGCCCTCGAAGCGGCACCAGCACAAAAACCAAATCGCCCGTTTCTTTATCTTCGGAGGAGCGTGGCTCGCTGAAAATGTGCGCGCCGCCGTGCTGATTCTCCTTGCGAAGCAGCGCTGTCATTTTTCGATAGCAGCCTTTGAGACCTCTTTGCGGAAGCGTTTCATCTTTGCGAGCCGCCGCCCAGCCCACCTGAATCGGCTGGTTTACGTAAGGCTCCAGCAGAATTTTTGCCCGCTGGAAAAACTTGCCCGTAATCAATGCTTCCGTCGCAATATTTAATTTCTCATCAATATCCCGGGCGGCTAAAATGCTCGGAGACACCTGAAACAAATGCGCGAGATGATCCTTCATCGCCGCGATTTCGTGAGTCTGTTCCACGACTTTCTCGCGAAGCCGGAGATTCAACTCCCGCAACTCCTCCTGAAAAGCGCGGTTTTCACGAATAAGCCGTTCGCGTTCGAGAGCGCTTTCGATGACACGGAGAAATTCATCGAGATTGACAATCGGTTTTTCGAAATAGAAAAAGACGTCATGACGGATGGCTTCAATCGCCTCTTCCAATTCCCCGCCGCCGGATACGATAATGATGGGAAGATTCGGATGCTTTTCCCGGATTCTCTCGATAAGATCAAGTCCTGAAAGTCTCGGAAGTCGCAGGTCAACAATGACAAGCTGGAAGTCGCGGCTGTCCACCATCTCATCGGCTTCAAGCCCGTCGCGCGCTTCCTCGATTTCGAAATTATGCAGCGAGAGAACGTGACGCATAATCGTGCGTGAGGGTGCATCGTCGTCTACGATAAGTACACGTCGCAATGTCACGTCTTGTTTAACCTCTGCTACATTCATAATCTTTCTCCAAAACCCTGTCTCTATCCGGGAGACCGGTTAATCATACCATCCCAAAAATCCCTGCGGTGTTGGCTGCTTGCAGCCGACCCAAGCACACGCCGTCACAAAGGACGGGTCACAGACCCGCACCCTACCCGCCAGAATTATAAAATATGGTTAACTTTAACCTTTTATTTTACAATAAAAAATACAAAAAGGCAAACCCAAAGCAAGAATCCCGACCCGCATTCGGATTTCCCTTGAATATTGCCTAAAAGTCATGTATATTGAAGATTAGCGACTAAGACTCTGAGCGGAACTTCTTCGGGGAGATTACCATGAGCGAATCCTTTGCCAATTTTAACATAATGGCAAGAGATTCGCTTTTTTGGAAAAAAACAAAGATGGTGATGTCGAAATAGAGGTCTATTAGAAGGAAAAGATTGGCTCTCTATGACTCAAGCGAAACAGGCACTGCGCCTTCCTTTGCCTTGCCGCCCTTTCGGGGTTCCGGTGCAGACTGAATCGTTTCCCACAAAGGCCACACCACCCACGCGTCGTAGCTGGTGAACCATGAAGGTCGAGCGCCAATCGGCCGGTAGTCGCCATAAGCGGTTGGCTCCAAAAACGTCCAACCTGTGCCGAGGTTATCGTAATCATGCGGCGCCCAATCCGGATCAGTTATCGCCAGCGCAACGTGAACAGAATTGTAATAGGTATCCCAGAAAATGGCGATGCCGGTCGCGTAACCTAAATTTTCCAACAGCGCCGCGCCTAAAGTCGCCATATCACCGGAATTCCGCCCGCCGGTGACAAGCGATTCCAGCGGATAATGAAAAGGCAGGCTCACATCGAAATCCGCGCCGGGACTGGTTTCCTGCAGGTAACTCACCGTTAACGGCAACAAATCACACCCCCGGCAACTTCGCCACGCGAGTTCATAAATCCCATCGGCGATATCTCCCGCCTCGACATACCCCGGACCCAACGCATAGGAAACGAGCTCACCATAATATTCCTCATGTGGGATCCGCGGGGTATGCCGTGCGGTTTGATAATCATCTTCAAATAACGTTAAATCAAGATAATACATCGTCCCACTGAACCACCATTCATAGCCGATGGTTATCGTTGCCGGCGAGGGCGGCGGTGGAGGCGGTGGCGGTGGCGGCGAAAGAACATTGACCTCGCAACCCGACAGAAACAGAATAAAAGCGAGGATAAGTGGCAATAGTTTCTTTTTCATGAGGCACCTCCGGTAAGCTCTGTTGTCTCAATCATTAGACCCCACGCGTTGCTATTTGGTTGAATTTGAATTTAATATTTTGTTTATCATAAACATAGACTACCTTCTATAGACTTCCAAGGACAGAGGATTCGGTTTGGTGAATCATAGAAATTATATGACAAAGAATTCGCGTGCGAAGATGTTGATTTTTAGAAATATTTTTTGTATAATACGGGTTCTTCCGGAGTAGCTCAATGGTAGAGCGGGTGGCTGTTAACCACTAGGTTGGGGGTTCAAGTCCCTCCTCCGGAGCATGATATATCTAAGAAGAATACTTGAGGGTCATAGTTAATCCACCAGTACTGGTGGATTGGGGGTTCAAGTCCCTCCTCCGGAGCCAGATGCAAAACCACGAACAGCCATAGGTTCGCGGTTTTCTATTTAGAACAAATCCTAAAACATTGCAGTCATTTCGCAACGCTAAGCCTGAGTTCTGTCTCTGCTTGCGGGAAGGATGCAA
>JAUXGA010000012.1 GCA_030622545.1 bacterium
TCGGGAATGCGAACGCCATGCCGCAGTGGCACCGTCTCCGTTCCTTGCTCAGTGAACTTATCGAGTCAATCCCTAACGACCTCAAAAACAAGAACAAACATTTGGACAGTTGTGGTCACAGACCACAACTGTCCAAATGTTTTTGTATAAAAAATAATCGCTTGAACCTTTGGCCGAAGTTTTGTAAGTTGGTGATCTCTCTTCCACCAACCAACCTTCGGAGGATCAAGCGATGCGAAAAGGTATCACACTTTTTAAACAAATGCAAGCCCTGTTGCCGCGTCACGTGGTGCAGCGCGCGGTCACGGCGTGCCGGGGCGATTACAAAGTACATCGAACGACCTGTTGGTCGTATCTGTTAAGCTTGATGGCGGCTATCTTGACGCGCCAACGCAGCCTGCGGCATATTGAACGGATCTTGGAGACCCGCCGGGACTATCTGAAGCAATTTGGCGTCGGGAGTCTGAAACGCGCGACGCTGTCCCACGCCAGCGCGCATCGGCCTTATCTCGTGGCCGAAACGTTGTTTCAGCATCTCCTGGCGCGTTGCGCCAAGGTCGCGCCGGGGCACCGTTCCGTTTTCACCGAAAGCTTTACAGTCTGGACGCCACCGTCATCCGCGTCTGTCACACGCTGCATCACTGGGCGATATGGGCGCCTGAGCGCGCTGGCATCAAACTGCATGTGGCGCTCGATCACGGCGGACAGCTCCCCACGCTGATCGATATCACATCGGCGCGCGTTTGTGAACGGACGGTGGCACGTCACTGGGCGTTCCCCGAGGGAACGGTGCTCTGTTTTGACCGCGGCTATTTCGACAGCGGCTGGTTCCGCGAACTGTGCCAGCGGAAGATCGTTTTTGTCACCCGGTGGGCTTATGGAGCACGCTACGACGTGGTGCGCGAGCGCGCGGTTGAACCCGGCACGAGCGTCTTGGCGGATCAAGACATCCGCTTTACCGGCTGCGACAGCCGACGAAAATTTCGGGGCGTGCTGCGCCTGATCACCTATCGTGATCCCAACCGGGAGACGCCGTTCCTTTTCGTGACGAATCAACCGCACTGGTCGGCGCAGCAGATCGCTGACATCTATCAGGCGCGCTGGTACGTCGAAGTTTTTTTCAAGTGGCTCAAGCAGCAGTTGCCGGTGCTGCATTTCTACGGGCGGTCGGCGCAAGCGATACGATGGCAACTCTACGCCGCGCTCTGTGTCTATCTGTTGTTGGCCTGGCTCAAATACCAGCACCAACTTCCGGACTCTCTGACGGCGATTCGGCAACGGATCGAACCCCACTTGTTCGACAAGGTCGACCTCCTCAACTTACTTAAAGGAACTTATCAGTTTGATCCCTAACTGCCTCAGAAACAAGCAAAAACATTTGGACAGTTGTGGTCACAGACCTGCCGCTACGGTAGTATTCAACATTCCGGGCAGATCGGGGGATCTGCCTCGGCGTTCGTTTGCGGCGAAAATGGGTCGGCTACAAGCAGCCAACACCGCGTACCGCTCGACCACCGATCCCGAGGCGTCGATTATTTCGCGAGATGGGGGCAAGCGACGTCTGGCGTATAAGGATCACCGGGTAGTCGACAACCAGTGCGGGGTGATTCTCGAAACGCAGGCCACACCTGCAGCGGTGGCGGAAGGGACACTGCTGCCGTCCTTAATCGACCGGGTGTGCCGACAGACGTTTTATCTGCGGGCTGTCGCGGCGGACAAAAGCTACGGGCACGCGGCCAACTTCCGTTATCTGTGGGAGCAGCACATCACCGCGCACCTGGCGCGCGCCCGTTCCCCGCGGCGAAAGCCCGGAGTCTTTGGCAAAGAGCAGTTTACGTATGTTCCCGATGAAGATGTCTCTGTCTGTCCAGCCGGCGAACGCTTGTCGGCTGGGAGGCGGAAAGTGCAGCACGGCTCTCGCGAGTATCAAGCTCCCAAGCACGCCTGCGTCTCCTGCGCCTTGCGCGCGCAGTGTTTGTCAGGCCGCAGTGCGCGCAGGCTCCGGCGGAGGGTGGATGAAGCGTACGTGACGCTCATCCGTTCCGGACCCGTCGGACAACGCTGGGCGATGCGGCGGCGCAAAGCGGTGGTGGAAGGCAGCTTCGCCGATGCCAAAGCACACCGCGGTCACCGCCGATCTCGCTGGCGAGGTCTGATGAAGATGCAGATCCAGTGTCATCTCGTGGCGGCAGTGCAGAACTTCCTGAAGCTCATAAAGCCGATGCCCAAGCGGGCCGCCGAAGGACGGCAACGTGTCCTTCGAAACGTCGGGCCGTGTCCGATACTTGGAATGAATCGCCTCGCGATCTTCCTACTTGAATTTTTTGATTTTATTTTTTGGAATCCACCCTCTTTGTCTATTTTTCCCACACAGTATCCATCCGCTCGTTTCCCATATGATTATAAGCTCCTCTCCGACATCAACAGAAAATTCAGTTGAATCGTAGTCGCGAAGGATTTCTGCTTTGTTACCGCCGATCCGTCTTATAAAGTGTTTACCGGGCATCCAACCACGCTGTCCATTGGAGTTTACGCAACAAATGCGCTTATCCCCGTAAAGAGGCGGAGTTCCGACAACGATTTCTACTTCATCTCCTTTTCTACATTTAAACGGTTCAGAATTATCAGGTTTATGTGCTTTGATTACATAGCAAATTAGGTGGCGGTCTATTATCCAACTTTTCACAATAATTCTCTTGATGGATTAAATTATTGAACTATCATAAAGCAAGATTCCGAAATCCTTTACAGTACAATTCTTTCAACGCATTCAGTCGGGATCCAACCGCGTTGTTTCTTTTTGTTTGTGCACCAAAGCCAACCGCTCTCTTCTTTGTGGATGATTAATTCTTCTCCGATGGCTGCGGTTAGTTCTGTTGCGTTGTAGTCGCAGCGCATGATGCCGGTTCCGCCTTTTCTATCGATATAGTTTTCCGGAACCCACCTGCTTTCTCCGGATTGATTCGTGCACCATATCCAACCGCGCCAAGGACTTTCTTTGTCGGTGACAATTAGCTCTTCGCCCGTTTTAAAAATGAGCGGGTCAGGGTAGGCGGATTCGTATGGTGTGATGACACGACAAAGCTGTTTGTTTTTATGCTCCGTTTTCACGTATAACAGTTTCACTCAATTCGTGCCGCGAGAAGTGTGAAGTCATCTTCGAACTCATTCGAACCGGAAAAATCGATGACATCCACTTCCAATTTTGCGAGCAATTCCTGCGGTGAAAGCGTGGCGTGCTCCTGAAGGAGTTTGGCAACGCGTTCATCACTGAATTCTTCTTCAGTTTCGTTCATCGCTTCGCTGACGCCGTCGGTATACATCAGCAACATTTCGCCGGGTTCGAGTTTGACGGTTTCCTGCTCATAAGGAACGCCAGGAATCGTTCCTAAAATCAATCCGCCTTTATCCAGACATTTAACGCTTCCATCTCGGCGCAGTAGAAACGGCGGATTATGACCGGCATTGACGTAGGTAAATTCGTAGGTTTTCGGGTCGAAGGCTCCGGCGAAGAATGTAATATATTCTTCCACCGGTGTGTTGCGATGAATCAGATCATTGATGCGAGCGACAATCCCGGCGAGCTGCGTTCCCACGCCGACAGCCGTTCGCAAAGAAGCCTGCAGATTCGCCATGAGCAGAGCCGCTCCCGCGCCCTTGCCGGAAACATCCGCCACCGCCAGCACGGTTTCTCCATTCTCCAGAGGAATGACGTCATAGTAATCACCGGCAACTTCAAGACAGAACCGGTTACGCGCCGCCACAACAAGCCCCGGAGTGGGCGGTAATTCATGGGGCAGAAAACCGTTTTGAATACGCCTTGCCATTTGAAGCTGTTCTTCAAGCCGCCGCTTATCGACATTCTCTTCAAGCAAGCGGATGTTCTCACTCGCAACGGCAACCTGCGGGGCGAGTGTATCCAGAATTTGAAGCTCTTCAGCGGCGTAATCTTCGCGCTGCGTTTTAATTCCCAATCCGATGAATCCGATAAGATGTCCATGCGCAATGAGCGGAAGAATGAGAGCGATGCGGTTTGATTTGAGCCATCCGATTTCTTCGTCTGTAAAGCGGACGACTCCACCGGCGAAAGCTTCATCTACCATCATGGGTCGTTGCTCGAGTTCGAGTCTCTGCACAAGACTACTGTCGTGACGGAATGGAATGGGATCGCTGTCCTGCAGCAGAAAACAGTCACCTTCTTGGCTGCGCATCGCGGGATACACACCGTCCACCATCAGTCCGTTTCGCAAGCGCGTTTCGAGTTGAATCCAGAAAGACTGCTTATCCGGCAGCGTCGCGATTTGCTGAAGAAAATCGAGAATCATTTGCCGGAGGTGTTGCCGTTCGGGATAGAAAAGCCTTTCGAGAGATGTTTTCATCCGTCGAAGCAGGGGAATCGCTCCGCCGGCGATGATGATGACGACAAAAATAGCCAGCGTGCTTCCTCCTTCACCAAGCTGCCTTTTTAAGAACATGCTAAGCGCAAATCCAGCTCCTGCGGCCAGTGCCGCCAATAAGCCTATGGAAATGACATATCGTGTGCCGCGGCGTAAAGAGGCTTCCACTTCAAGAAGCCGATAGCGGCCAAAGGCATAGACAAACGAGATGGGTATCAGCAGCAAACCCAAAAAGACGACGTTTATCATCACTAAAACTCTCTGCGGATCCGCGATAAACCATCCCTGAACGACGATAACCAAGAGGATGAGAAGAAAGAGCAGACCCAGTCCTGTACCGGAACCCCACAGCACCATTCGTATCTGTCGCTTTTCCAAACGTTCTTCGGTGCGTTTATAGCGAACGACTAAAAGCACCAAACCTGCAAGGACATGTAGGCCCATGACAAGCAAAACCCAATAACCGATTTGGATCTCGATTTGCGTAAGGAGAACAACCAAGGCATAGGCTGAAAGGATAACTACTGGCCCGTAGCAAATCAAATAGGCGGTAATCGGTCGTTTAAGTATGAAACGGCTGGGACGTGGGAAAAGAAAAACAAGGTTCAACCAGAATGCGCTGAAAAAGCTTGAAAAGAAATCGTAAACATTTAGAGCAATATCTCCCAGAGGAATCTGAAAAGCGGCGAATTGTGCTGGAATAATCCGGACGGATGTTATCATAAAACCCGCCATCGCAAACGAAAAGAGAGCAAGAGCTCGCACGCCTGCTGAATTGGGCTGCTTGAAAAACGCCCACAATCCAACGGCTGTAAAAAGAAAGGAAATCAGAAATCGTAGAAGCTGAATGACCGCTACCAGCAGGAATTCTCCATAAGGAGGCGCGCGTGTGCGAATTTCGGTTCGGAAAACCTGACCGTCATGAAGGAACTCAATCGGTACAACAGTCCAGGGCGGACTCGGTGAAGCAAAATAAGCTCTCATGCGTGCCCTCGTCGCCGTGGAATCGTTGATACTTAGAATGGTATCTCCCACTACCGGAATTGGAAGCGACGACGACACGAAATCGATTGAATCCACTCGACTGAATGTGAGGGAACTATCTTCCATCATGTGAGTAGCGCTACTCACCGTTCCTGATTTTTGCCAAATTCTTACCTTTGTGGCTTCGGCTGCGAAGAAAACCAGGACATAGGCGAAGAGTACTACGCCTATCAGACCGGTGAAATATTTTATAACCGTCTTTAAAATCATGAATATCCTCCGAAACTGTCGGGTATCACATACTTAAGGTTGATGTGAGCTGCACCGCACGCAGGAGCGTACGGTCTCGTATGGAAAAACGTGAATCACAACGTGCAGTAATTTACGGAAGCAAGTATTCAAAAGCAACTAAAAGAATGCGAAAGGCTCTTTTGTCTGATTTCAAGTGTATTAAGGAAAATGACCGACATAATCTGCAAGGATTGGGAATGGGATAAAGAAAAGATAACGCAAGCATTTGATAATCATTAAGTAAGATTAACAAAAAATCTCTTGACAACGACGAAATAATTTACTATATTACAAGAAACGGATACACGAATATCGTTTATTATAATCACGAACCTTTTCGAGTGCAAACGTAATGGCTATGCAGAAAAATTCGTCTGAAATCCAGTTAAAAGAAAAGCGGCAGAAATTCTTTGAAACCGCCGAGCCGCTGTTTATCCGGTTCGGGTATCGCAAGACGACCATCGAGGATATTTGTCAAGCCGCGGGTATGTCCAAGCGCACGTTCTACGATTTGTTTCGAGATAAGGGCGACTTGTACGCTCGGATGTCTTTGCATATTTGCGAAAATCTCATTGTGAAATGGAAGTGTGAGTTACCTCCGGAGATGGATGCGCCCTCGAAGATTGCATCGTTTATTGATTATTATGTCACGGTCATTGTTCAGCGTCCGCTGTTTCGAATTCTCCTTCAAGACAAAGAAACGCTTTCGGCGTTTTGGGAAGTGGGGCGGGAGCTGACCGATTCTCCGGTGATTGATACCATGCGTGCGATTATTAATCAAGGCAAAGAGAGTGGGCGCTTCCGCGAGCAGGATACCGAAAAAGTCGTTTGGATGATTTTTTCGCTATTAGACAGTATGTACCTGCTGATGCCTGAAATGCTCAAGCAACCTCCGGAAGCTCAAGATGCGGGATTGAAGGAAGAAGTGACGGCGTTCATACTACATGGATTGGGAGGCGGGAATGAAGAACACTGAAAAAGCGTGGGCGCGCTGGCTTGCGGCTCTCGCTGTCGCGAAACCTTGGTGGATACTGTGCGTTGTCGCTGTCATAACGGCGGTGATGTTCGGCTTTTCGAGCAAGTTGGAAATGCGAATGAACTGGACGAACATGCTGCCGGAAAAAGAACCCATCGTCCGCTCTTACCTTGAAGTTCAGGAGCGCTTTGGAGAGCAGTCCATTATCATTGCATTGGAAGGCGAGCGAGATGACATGGTGGCAATGGCGGAGGAATTGACGCCGCGGCTGAAAAAGTTGGAATCGCTTGACAACGTTCAGGCGGAGTTGCCATTGGATTTCTTCCGGAACCATGCCTTTGTCAACGTGAAGCCGGATCTCTTCAAGAGAATTCTCGACACGTATGAGAATCCAGACCTCGTGGGCACGTTTCGGGGAATGAATGACGATTACGAGCGCGAGTACACTGAAAGCGAATCGAATCTGAAGCGTGACGAAGTGGAAATCGCGCGCAGCCTGCTTGGCCTGACGCGCTCGCTGGAAATCCTTGAAGCTAATTTCACCGGTCAGCCGCAGGCTCCCGACATCGAAGAAGCGGTGGAAGCGATGACTTTTGGCGAATCGTATTTGTTGTCTCTCGACCGGCGTATGCTGCTGATTGGTTGTACTCCGAAAGGGAATATCGTTTCGGATATTGATGAAGTTCTCACCACAGTCGAGGAAGTGGAAGAACAGGTTCGGTTGGTGGCTCCGGCGCATCCGAACGTGAAGGCCTCTCTGACCGGTGTAGCGAAGATCGGTTTGGACGAGATGGAGAGCATCGGATTTTATACGCAACTCTTGTTTTTGGCAGCGCTGATTTTTATCTATCTTCTACTGATGAGAACGTTTCGCAGTTGGCTGATTCCTATCTTTGCATTAATCCCGCTTGTCATTGGCATTTTCTGGACACTGGGTGTTCTCTATCTCCTTTTCGGCGGTTTGAATATGTTTACGGCGATGATGATGCTGGTCTTATTAGGGCTTGGCATTGACTTCTCAATTCATCTGATTTCTCGTTTCTGGGAAGCAATCACCGCCGGAGAGGACGTGGAAACAGCTCTCGCTATCATGCTAGGCCGAACGGGCACGAGCGTCCTCACGGGCGCACTGACCACCGCATTCGCATTTCTCACGTTGATGATTGCAGAGACAAGAGGAGTTTATGAATTCGGTGCCGCAGCGGGCTTAGGTGTGCTGATTACGCTGCTTGCGATTTTTATAACGCTTCCTGCGCTGCTGGCAGTGCAACGAAGACGATTTGACAAAGGGTTGACGCGTCGGGGGAAAGAGGCAACGGTTGCCAGTGAACTTTCTGCGGATACAGGTGCTTATAATTGGATTGGCTCCGTTGCGCGCGCCGGATGGAATCGTCCGGTTCTTTTCTTAAGTATCGCAGGGATTCTCGCCGTCGCTTCGATTTGGGCGATGCAGCATACGGCTTTTGAATATGATTTTTTGAAATTGGAACCGAAGGGATTGAAGTCGGTGGCGCTGCAGCGGGAGATTCCGAAACGTTTCGGTATCTCTGACCACAGCGCTTGGCTGATTGTGAATAGTATTGAAGAAAGCCGCGAGATGAAAGAGAAACTGCGCAAGAAAGGACTGGTCGGCGAAGTCGCATCCATCAGTGATTACATTCCTTCGGAAGCGCGGCTGACAGAGTACACTCCGGAGCTCGAAAAATTCCGTGAGCACATCAAACGTCAAGAGCTTCCCGAATGGAAACCGGATGATTCCCAGCAGCTTGCCGCCGAACTCGACAGGCTTTGGGATAATCTTGATTTAATGAGCAATCTTGCATTTGCGGCAGGGCTTGACAGGATTATCCGGGTCATTGACGAATTGACCGGTTATAATATGGAGACCAATGCGACCGATACTACAGCGATTCTGCCGAGTTTGACACGCACGCTCTATCGGGGAGTTGATGAGACGCGCGCACGCACAATCGCTGCCGTGTGGGGTCAGCGTATGAAAACAAATCTTTATGATATGGCTGATCCGTCGCAGGTATATGTAAGCGATTTGCCCGCCGAAATTAAAAGAGCTCATCTCCCACGGGAAGGAGAAGGCATTTTGCTGCTGATATTCCCGCGGAAATATCTCTATGATAAAAAGAATCTTGATAGGTTTACAGAGCAGATAACATCGGTAAGTCCGGCGATTTCCGGAACCGAACAGTTGTTTGTTTTGATGATGGATAAAACACTGGAAGAAGGACGGCGTGCGGCCTTCCTCGCGCTCGGAGTTATTGCTCTATTGCTGATGATTCATTTCCGAGGATTGATCGGCCTGCTGGCGCTCATTCCCTTGGGGACTGGTTCGCTGGCCATGCTGGGCCTCATGTATTTGGTTGGAATGAAATATAATTTCAACAATCTAATCGCTGTGCCGATTATTTTGGGAATCGGGATTGATGACGGCGTTCATGCGCTGCATCGCTTCCGTACGGAGGTGTCCGCGGGAACGAAAAGAATCTTCGACAGTTTCCGGTTTGTCGGTCGCGCGATTCTCCTGACATCTCTGACAACGATGATAGGCTTCGGCAGTATTGCATTGTATGAACATCGCGGGATGGCCAGCTTCGGGCAGGCGCTCTTTATGGGAGTCGGGGCTTGCTTTATCGCGACGGTTTTTGTGCTTCCGGCGGTTTTAAGGATTGTTTATGGGAAACGGAAAGATATTAAAGTTTAGTTGCGAGGGAAATATAATGGAGAAAATAAACCATAAGGGAAGAACGTTCCCATGGGCACTTCTTCTTGTCATGGGATTGGCGGCTGGATTTGCTTTTGCTCAGGAAGATGGCGCAAGCTGGCTGAAATTGATTGACGAAGCGGAGCGCATTCCACATGCCACCGGAATCATAGAGCAGACAATAACGACATCCGGAGGCAGCGAACGCACATTGACGATGCGCTTCTGGTCAGCGGAGGAAGGCGAGCTCAGTTTGATGGCGTACACGGCTCCAGCACGCGTGAAAGGTGACAAAATTCTCCAGCGCGACGACGGCGATAATATCTGGTATTACATGAAACGTCGCGATGTCACGCGCCACTTCGTCGGAACGGCTCGCCGTCAAAGCGCGATGGGCTCTGATTTTTCTTACGAAGATTTAGGTTCCGGCGACATGACTGAAGATTACACGGCGGAGTTACTCGGCGATGAAACTCTGGATGATGTGCCATGCGTAAAATTGAAATGCACTCCCACGGAAAGCGGCCCGTCATACGAGCATATTATCGTGTGGGTGGGTGTAGAGGATTATCTTCCTCGAAAGATTGATTACTATGATGATGACGGTCACCTCAAAACACTGACTCTCTCCGATTTCCAAACCATCGAGGGACGCAAGCTCGCGATGAGAATGGAAATGGTGAATGTTCGCGAAGGTTCTCGGACGCAGATGGTTCAACAGTCCATCAGCTTCAAGGACGAACCGGAGCCTTCGTTGTTCACGAAAGAAGCGTTGAGTCGAGAGATTCGATGATGGATAGGGTAAAAATAGTTCTCCTGTGGTTTGCCGTTTTACTCGTTGCAGTTTCGGCGTGGGCGGCGGACTTGGAGCTCTCCGGTTATTATGAGCACACATTACAGGTTGATGTGTCGGAAGTTTCAGACGAACAAATCATCGACGCATCGAAACTGCGAGTCGATTTTTTCAGCGGCGGCGGAAAAAGCGAACTCGAATTGCGTGCCAATGTCAACTTCATTGTCTATCACAGCGATATTCTATATGATGTGTCTCCTTACCTGCCGGAAAACATCGTTCAACAATTGACCGATTGGGATCGCACGGATGTGCTGCAAGCGGGATTCCCGCGAGAGCGCATTTATCTTGACAACGCGTTTCTCACTTGGCGAAAAGATTTTGGAAAAGGACACCGGCAGAAGACACTGCGGCTTCGCGCGGGACGCCAGCAGCTCAGTTGGGGGAAGGGTTACAGCTATAATCCGACGGATCTTTTTCATGTGAAAAATCCGATTGATCCCACGTATGAAAAAGAGGGAGTCACCGCACTCCGTCTCGATTTACGCTGGGGAGTCGGAGGGGAATTTTCGCTTGTCACCGCACCGGATGATAAGTTCAAAGATGCCGGTTATGCGGCTCGCTTTGGAACACACATCACCCAGATCGGCTATGATGTTTACCTGACCGCTCATCAAATTATCGATTCGACATCTTTCTCTATCACTCCGCCTGTAGATACAATCGCGGTGGAAATTATTCCGCGGTACCAGCGCCGCCGCGCTATTGGGGGAGAATTCTCGGGCGGTTTGTTAGGACTTGGAGTGTGGTTCGAAGGGAATTATAATGAGATGGCGGCGGAGGAAGATTTCTATCGCGCCATCGGCGGATTGGATTATACATTTCGCAACGGGTTGTATTGGATGATCGAAGGTTTTTATAATACGCGCGGAACGAATACGTCTCCCTATGACATTGCCGATTGGCTGGCGGGTTTCAAAGGCGAACCCATCGGGAAGGGATGGCTCATGCTGGGACTTCGGAAAGAATTGACGGGACTGCTTGCAGGGAACCTCTATGTTTTCGGAGGTTCGGACAAGGGCTTCATGCTAAATCCGCGTTTGGAATACAGCTTGGCTCAGAACGCTGATTTGACTATTTTTGGCGCCTTTTTGGTCGGTGAAAAAGACAGCGCATTTCCATCAGGTCTCTACAGCGGTTTCGCGCGCGCGACAGTATATTTCTGAGAATATTTAGGAGAGAATGGATGCTGAAGAAGACGTATCCCTTGTATGTAGCCAATGCGCCGCGGCAACCGAATGCAGATTTGGAAGTACGCAACAAGTACACCGGCGAGATGGCGACGCGAGTGGCGATGGCGGATAGCGCAATCATTGATGAAGCCATCGGCTGGGCGGTGAAAGCCGCCGGACCCTTGCGGAAACAGCCCGCATTCAAACGCGCTGAAGTGCTGCACCATTGCGAGCGACGGTTTCAAGAACGCTACGAAGAACTTGCTTACGCTTTGTGCATTGAGGCGGGCAAACCCATCCGCGATTCCCGAGGAGAAGTTACGCGACTCATTGATACGTTCCGCATCGCCGCCGAAGAAGCCGTGCGTTTTGGCGGGGAGTATTTTCCTATCGACATTTCTTCCCGCGCGGAAGGGTATGAATCGATTTATAAGCGCGTTCCCATAGGACCATGTTCGTTCATCAGTCCCTTTAATTTCCCGCTTAATTTAGCCGCGCACAAAGTTGCTCCGGCGATTGCGGTCGGTTGTCCGTTTGTACTCAAACCGGCTTCATTCACGCCGGTAGGCGCGCTCATCATTGGAGAAATTCTCGCCGAAACAGATTTGCCGAAAGGAGCTTTTAGTATTCTGCCGGTGCGGCGCGAGGGAGCTGACCTTTTTACCACCGATGAGCGTTTGAAATTTCTATCGTTCACCGGTTCTCCCGATGCAGGTTGGGCGATTAAAGCAAAAGCGGGAAAGAAGAAAGTAATTTTAGAGCTTGGCGGTAACGCGGGCTGTATTGTGGACGAGCAGGTTGATTTGAATTATGCCGCGGATCGAATCACATTCGGAGCGTTCTATCAATCCGGACAATCGTGCATCAGCGTGCAGCGAGTGTTTGTTCATGAATCAATTTATGATGTTTTTGTGTCCAATCTTGTGAAACGCGCGCGCAATCTGAAAGCCGGTGACCCTGCGAAGGAGGAGACCAGCCTCGGCCCGATTATCAGTGAAAACGACGCAATTCGAATTGAAGAGTGGATTCAGGAAGCGGCAGAGCATGGCGCTAAAATTCTTTGCGGCGGAAAGCGAGACGGTGTTTTTGTCGAGGCAACGTGGCTGGAAAATGTGCGCGCCGATGACAGCGTAAGCTGCAAAGAAGTCTTCGGTCCTGTCGCTGTAGTGGAACCGTTTCGGGATTTTAAAGATGCTGTCGCGAAAGTTAACGACAGCGCTTATGGTTTGCAGGCAGGGATTTTCACGAGAAATATCGATCATGTATTCTACGCGTGGAATGAACTCGAAGTGGGAGGTGTTGTCGTAGGAGATGCACCCTCCATGCGTGTGGACAATATGCCCTATGGCGGAGTCAAAGACAGCGGGCTTGGTCGGGAGGGTGTGCGTTTTGCTATGGAAGACATGACGGAGATTCGTTTGCTTGTTCTGAACCGAATCGGGAAAATCTGAATATCGTAAAATCATAGACGCCGTATAGAAGAAACCGCTCCTGATTTCAGGGGCGGTTTCTTTTCGAGAGTCTGTAACAACAAATTAGAGTAACGACAACCTATCGATACTTTAATTCACCGCGACGATGACATAGAACGTTTTCTCTTCGGTCAGTAGGACATTCTCATCGGTGTAGGTGGGAGTAGTTGCCGTGCCGATCAAGTCACCGGGAGTGGGCGTCGCGAACGGATCGGAAATGCGATACACGTTGTAACTCGTCGCGCCTGATGCTGTCCAATAGAGTTCGATGTCTGAACCGGACACCAATACTGTTACATCTGTCACCGGTTCCAGCGGGCCAATCGGCGGGAAGGTGATGTAATCTATCCATGCGCAGTCGCTGCCGCTACTGACAGAATAGTCCTTCGAATACCGCCACAGGAAAGTGTGATTGCCGGTCGTCACGCTGTAACTAGCCTGCGTCCATCCAACCGTCCCTGACCACGAGTTCTGCTGCGCGCCGTCTATGTAGAATCGCAGGTAGTCGTAGTTCGACTCGGAGGAAACTTTGTAGTAGAAGGTGATTGTATCTCCTACCACCACATTCACATTGACCGACATGTCTGAGGTTTGATTGTCGCTTATCGTGCCGGATTTCGAGCAATAGGTGCCTTCGTAAGGATCTGTTGACGTGATGGTCCACGGCGCATTGCCGCCCATTTCCCATGGATAGGACGTGAAATCGCCGGTCTCAAAGTCCTCAGAGATGATTGTTGTCAGATGGAAATCCTGCTGCATCGTGCTGTTGAAGACAAAGGTTTCTTGGTCAGAACCGAAGCCCGATGCAGACGCTCTAACAGTGTATTCATCGCCGGTGGGGAGAGTCATCGAGTAATAACCGGATATATCGGTATAGACTGGATCAACCGGCGTTCCCACCGCCGTCACTTTCACATTATAAACGGGTGCGTCGCCCGGATCATAGACATAACCGTAGAGTTCGGCTGACGGCGCCAGTGTCAATGCCTTGTCTCTCGTTACAATGCCGCCATCAGGCACGGTGACCGATTCGGTATCGGATATATATCCCCACGCGCTGTATTCGAGAGTCAGCGTGGATGCCGGCAGGTACAGCTCGTACCACCCGCTTCCATTCGTGGAACCGCTTTGGGGTCCGGACTGGTTCTTCACAAGCGCTCCACTGATGGGCAGCAGGGTGCTTGCATCGGTGACCGTCCCGTTAACCGTTCCGTATCCGCTGAGAATTCCATGGCTCGCGGCTACAGAGTAACTCTGGGGACTGGTGGGCATGCTGGTGGAAGATATATTGATGATCCATTCCCCGGACTCCGGACTCCGGACTCCGGACTTGAGACGACAATCTGTTCGGAGTTGTTGATGTGATCGGCGCCGGTCGTTGCTGGATTTGACGGGCTCCCCGGATTGAGGATATACGGGTAGTATACAGTGCTCGAGGGCGAAGTCAGAGTTATATCCAAGTCATTGATCAGTGTCGGATTCGACATGGGAGCGGCGGCCGGGTCCATCCAGGACAGGGAAACACGCAGTGATGGTGTGCCGGGCGAGACATTAAAGGTATCATTGTTCGTTTGACCGGTGGCCAGTTCTCCCTCCAAGAAATGCCCATCAATCACTGCGTCCACCGCTGCCTGTACATCAATCCTCCCGAATCCGTAGGCATAATCTGGGCCGGTATTCCCCAGATCAAGCGCCGTATTGATTAGAATGGCCTTAACGGTTGACGGCAGAGGGGTCAGACCAGGGTAGGAGGCAGCGAATTGTTCCAGCACGAGAGCGATGCATCCCGAGGTGATGGGCGTCGCCATCGAGGTTCCGCTTTTGTTACCGTAGCTATTCCCCGGTATCGTACTGTAGATATCTTCACCGGGCGCGCAGACTTCCGGTTTGATCCGTCCGTCATCGGTAGGGCCCCACGAACTGAAATCGGTCATGGCATCGACATCATCCGTCGCACCGACTGTAATGATGTTCTTCGCGCCGGCCGGCACACCCATTGTGCTGTATGTTGTGCCACAAGTTCCATATCCACGTTCATTCCCTGCTGCAAATGCAACGAGAAATGGATTCCCGAGACTTCCTCGAACAATATTATCCAGGAGCTCAGATGTGCTCTCGTAGTCTCCATTCCACGCACAGTCATAGCCGTTTGCAGCCACATTGGAGCCAATGGAATTCGTGGCCAGGTTTGCTCCATAGATGGTAATCGCACTCTGATAGTTGCTTTCGATATCCTGCGGGGAGTTGTAAAGGCAGTAGGGATCGCACGATTCATATTCATAGGAAACCAGATCGCAGCCGGGAGCCATGCCGCGATATTGCCCACTGGAGTTCGCTCCATCTCCGCCGACCGACCCCGCGACATGCGTGGCATGGTCGCTTGTGCTTCCCGATTCGCCCAGCGTGATGCGGCCTGCAAAGTCGCTGTGAGACGCATCCACCATGCCGCCGTCGTAAACGCATACGGTGATGCCCGCGCCATCCAAGTTATAGGGAGTTGCCTGAACTGTATTGGCACCTACCACCTCGCGTGCTACATCATTGACGGCGGTCAGTGGGGGCGGCAAGGCATCAATCCACTCTACTGCATCTTCACCAGCCATAGCGTCAATCGCTGCAGGATCAACCGCCATAACCCACATGTTCAGCGTTTGAATGTAGTCGCCCGTAATAGCGCCGTAGATTTTAGCGATGTTCTCACCGGTGACTTTCGGCACATCGGCATACAATCGAACGGTGACAAGAACTTTCTCTTCTTCGTAATCTGCCCACGGGCCGAATTCGCCGCGCAGAATCCGTGGATGCTGTTTGTCCACGGCTTGAAGAGATTTTACCCAACGAACACCCAAAGCCTTTGCTTGCTGCGGCGTCATCGGCTTCGAAAGCGTGGCCAGCCAAGCATTTTGCGGGATGGGGTCAAGTAGTTTGAGTCCGGCTAACTCCAAGGCGGCCCGTTCGCGCTCACTCGGGATAGTCTGCATCTGCACGAGACAGTGCGCAACCTCGCCTTCGCGAAGCCCGCCGGAAAGCTGAGTGAACTCGCCGGTATCTTCGCCGGGAGTGATTTCACCTGAAACCAGACGAATCGCATAGTCCGGCGCGGCAAAACTAAGCGAGTTTGCCACCACTAAGATATAAATGAACGCAAGTAAAAACAGACCAATTCGACTTTTCATGATTCGCTCCACCTACTTTTCATATGCCATTATTCCTGATCCACGTGACCTCTCTGTACGCGTAAAACTTCCTGTGTTGAAGAATCGTGTCTCCATACGAAACAGTAACTTGTTTTGAGAGAAACACTAACTAACAAAGTAGCGATTTTTTCTCATCATGTCAAGGAATTTTTATATTTGGTTGAGAATAATCAGGTAGAAACCGAAAGGATGCGAGGTGCCCGACTTCCTGCAAAGAAGTGCGCAGACGTTATTCCGATGGCTGGCGCTTACACATGGTTCTCGCGTTTGAAGGATGTCAGAATGGAGCAATCGAACGATTTGTTGAAGAGGCAGTATTGGACAAACAGAACAGGTTCAGGGGCAGTAGCAATGAGCCTGCCTTTTTGCCAAGAAACATAGCATTTCTTATCGAATCAGCGCCATCTTTTTCGCGGAAACAAAGTCATCTGTTTCCAATCGGTAAATATAAATCCCGGATGAAAGCCCGGAGGCATCGAATATCAGATGATGAATCCCGCTGTCCAGCATTTTATACTGCACAAGTCTTACTTCCTGCCCGAGTAGATTATACACTACCAATCGAACATGAGTCGTTCGCGGCAGCGAAAAGCGAATCATCGTATTCTCGTTAAACGGATTCGGGTAGTTGGGATACAATGCGAACTCAGCCGGAACACTTTCATCTGCATCGGTGCCGGCAAACACGTCGTCTATATATAGGTCTGCTTGAAATTCAATCCTCTGGTAGTTGGATAGACTGTTGAAGTTGTTCAGCACAGCATACCATGTATTGTCGTTTGGCAGAGTGAAATCAATTTCTCCGGAGCTTGTCAAATCAGCAATCGCAAACGCTTCGAAATCCATCCATGAGGTGAAGCGATTGTAGTTGGCTTCGTCACAGATGAAGAAATTTAACGTGCCGTCGCCGGTCTCAGCTATGAAATCGGAATGTCGGAAAATATGACTCTGCGTCGCTTCATTGAGCATGTCATAGGCAAAATTAATATGAAAATGGTTCAGGGAATCCTGCGGAGGAGGAGCGTCGTCCGGCATCACAATGGCCATCTGCTCATTGTAGTTATAGGTCCATTCGTACTCGATATTCGTATCGCTGTCTTCAATGATTAAAACAGCGCCGTCGGGATCACTCGGATACCTTCCCATGAAGCTGAAAATGTTCACATAGATATCGCATTCACCGCCTATCGTAAACGTCACGGTGCCATCCGAATTCGTATAGCCGCAGGTTGCGAGGCGAAGACCACCGTATTCGTAATCGCTGATGATTTTCACTTTCGCGCCGTCAACGGAAGCGTCATTCGCCTGACGAATGTCTATCGTCAGAGTCGTTGTGTTTGTATGGTAGCGTTCTGTAACTGTCCAGACAAAACCGTCACCGCGCCAGTCGAACAATGCGGGAAAATGCTTACCCCAGCGCTCATAGGCCAGCGAGTCGCCGACATAGTTGTTGACAGGCTCCCATGATTTCCATCGGGTACCGTCCCAGAATTCATCCCAGACATGATCATTGCAGATAGCGGTGGCTCCGACCACCGGAATCAGAGCGGCACGTGCCGCAGCGGCGGTGATGTCCTGATGTTCGCCGCAGCGCCCCAGATGCAGACGGTAAATCCGCACCGGCTGTATCGGACGTTCCGCGCCGGAACCGAAATCCATCACATCCTGAATCCAACGCGTGACAATACCGACCGCGCCGTTCTCATCGGAACTATTGTTGAACAGGTTGCCGTACATGATAGCGCAACTGTCCAGCATGTCGTGCAGGCTGACATAACCCGAATCCGGTTCATTGAGATAGAAATCGCGCCAGAATTTTCCGGTGGGAGGCGCGGCAGCCCCTCCCGTTGCCGGGTCAATGTAGAGCGGAGCTTCATCGGAAATACGCGGGTGCACCACGAACCAGTAGTATATTTCCTTATCGATTTCAATCTGAATCGTGTCGCCTGCTTCGGTGCGAATTGTATATTCGGCGGTTGACCAGTAATCGTCATCAACCGATGTTCCATAGTCGTTGATTTGCACATAGTCTAAGAAAGCATCCGCCGCGTAAACACTCTGAACATTCTCGACCACAATCTGCAAATCCCGCTGCCAATCCATCACGGTATCGGTGAGAAGCGTTGAAGAGAGATGAGCCAGCGTAAAAGCAATCTCGTCCACATATGGGTCTGGTGCGGATAAGATTTGCTGCGCAATTGCGTCTGTCAGGTAATCTGCGGAACCAAATTGAACCAGATTGTCGATTAAATCATTCCGAAGCCAGCGCGGCGCTCGAGCAACCGCCTGCGAACATAAATCGCTCAAGGTGTTCGTGGGAGGAATTTCGATCAGAGTCCGATTGGGCAGATCGATTTTTAGCGCGTAGTACTCCCACGCTGGAATACTCATAGAGTTGTCCACCGACTCCAACAGCAACCACTCGTCGAGGTGAAACGGCTGACCGTTCGCGTTGTATGTTTGACGCGAGGAGCTTGTGGAAATTCGTTGTTGATGTATGGCGGGCAATTCGGTGGCAAGGTGCGTGGATACTCTGTGGAACGGCTGTAGAGAAAGCTCACCTGTCATGCCGATTTGTTCGGCTTCTTGTTTTCCCTCAGTTGTCGCGCATAAGAGCACTAAAGCAACCAGAAAAAAGCAACTTCTCAAAATAATTGATTTATGTGACATGGTTCCTCCTACTCTATTAGACATGAACAAATGTCTTTTTAAGGTTGCTGTAGTTTAAGCACGCGATAGTCCCACGGCTTTAGTGTTATCTTTGTGGATTCCGATAAAATAACTTTTTTATCCGTAAAAACGTCAGAATAATTTCCAAGAAATAAATCATCGTTGAGCGCAATAGTTCGCTCTTCTTTCGATAGGTTGAAGACAGCGAGTATTTTATCATCATCCTTTTGCCGGATGAACGCAAAGATCGCGCTGTCGTTCGATGTCGGCACGCGAATCATTTCTCCGCCGCGTTCACCGTTCCATAGCGCCGGATTCCGTTTTTTCAGCTTGAATAGAGTGGAATATAAATCCTGAAACGGATGCTCTTTCCATACAATTTGATCTTTCTCGAAGAAGTTCAATCGCTTGTCGAGACCGGCCTCCTGCCCGCTGTACACCAGCGGCATTCCGGGAATTATCGCGGTGAAAACCGCAAACATTTCGGCCGCATCGTGCATCCGTTCGAACACGGTTCCGTTCCACGAATTTTCATCATGGTTGGTCGTAAAAAACATCCGGTAGGCGTTTTTCGGATATGTTTCGAATTCCTTTGCGAAGAATGTATCCACATCCGCCGCACTGTTTCTGCCTTCGGAGATGCCGTTCATAATCCAGTACAACTTCCAGCAGTAGGTCATATCAAAAGCTTTTTCGTGCAGCGTCGGCGATTCGGCTTCAGCAAGCATGAACACCGGTTTGATTTTTTCAAGTTCAGCACGTGCGTCATTCCAGAAATCCATCGGCACCATTTCCGCTACGTCGCATCGGAAACCGTCAATATCGGTTTCTCTGACCCAGAATTTCATCGCGTCAATCATGTAAGCTCGAAGGCCGGGATTGTCATAGTTCAAATCAACGACATCACTCCAATCTGGAACGGGCGGAATGAAATTTCCCTGCTCGTCTTTCGTGAACCACTCAGGGTGCTCCAGCGTCATTGGATTATCCCACGCGGTGTGATTGGCGACCCAGTCAATAATTACATACATTCCCCTATCGTGAATACGATTGACCAACGCTTTGAAATCAGCCAAAGAGCCGTGCTCAGGATTGACCGCTTTGTAATTTTTAACCGAGTAATAGCTTCCCATGTTGCCTTTGCGATTCTTTTCGCCGATGGGATGAATCGGCATGAACCAAAGAATGCCGACGCCCATTTCCTTCAATCGGGGCAAATGCTGTTCGAAAGTTTTAAACGTGCCGGATTCAGAGTATTGCCGCAGATTCACTTCGTAGATGCTCAGGTCGGCGCTCCACTCCGGATGCTGCACTGCAATTGCAGTACTGCGAGTAGAAGATGGATGTGTTTCTGGTTTTTTCGATTGGCAGGAAGCGACGACGAGCAAAACCAGCGGTAAGATTACCAACAGGCACTTTAAACGAAAGAATGTTGTTTTCATGGACATCTCAAAGGTTGGTGTGAGCTTATACTGGGTACACGGGACACATGCCGGTCACGGATTCCGGGTCGGCTGCAAGCAGCCAACCCCGCGATTTAGGCTTTACTATGGCCGAGTGGTCACCCGGTAGAACGCCGCAGAAATTGCAGGCAGGGCTTTGGTATCAAGAAAGTAAGTGTCGGTGGTTACTCCAATGGAATCCGTCTCAAGATTTACAGGGAAAGTACTGGAGCGGTATATCGTATAACTCGCCGCCCATACTATCGACTGCCAAAATAGTCGGATGTCGTCGCCGTCACGAATCACGGTGAGGTTCTGCACGGTGTCATCACATACCGCGTTCGCCGTGCCGGGCGTCGCGGAGTCGAAGAACGCCCACATCACGCCGCTGTCGTAAATCCGTCCGTAAGAAATGTCCATCGTTTGAAGTCCGAAGGTGATGCTGTCCACAAGGATACCGCCCAGAGCCGGGTCATCATACAGTCCGATTTCTTCGCCATCTTTAGAAAGCTTGAAATTTGTGTGAAGACCCACATCATTTCCAATTCATTATGCTTTTCCTTCTATCTCATAGGGCATGACCTATACATCTATAGCAAGAGTTATGCCGTTGTCTATCCTTTCACACTCCCCAAAGTCAAACCGGAAACCAGCCAACGCGTTAAAAATAAAAACAGAGCAATCACCGGAATACTGATAATCACAGAGCCTGCCGCGTAGAGACCCCATTCAGTTGTCATGTTCGATTGGAATTGCTTTAAGCCGAGCGGCAATGTAAACATCTGTTCGCTTTGGAGAATTTGCGCGGCAACTATATATTCACTCCACGCGGTCAAGAACGAGAACAGAGCTGTAATCACAAGCGCGGGAGCTGCAAGCGGGAGAATAATTTTATAGAAAGCTCTCCAGCGTGAGCAGCCGTCAATCAGCGCGGCTTCTTCCAGCGACACCGGAATTGTGTCGTAGTAACCTTTCATCTGCCAGACGCAGAAAGGCAAAGCCGTCGCTGTATAAACAACGACAATTCCGATGTAGCTGTTGATGAGATGCAGTTTTGCAAGCATGATAAAAAGCGGCAGCAGCAGCATTGTCGCCGGAAACATTTGTGTCGTCAGCAGCATTGCCATTCCAAAGTTGCGTCCGCGGAAACGAAAGCGCGAGAACGCATAACCCGCTGTTGATGCGAGCGCGACACCGGTTAAAGTAACCGCCACCGCCACCAGCGTGCTGTTCCAGAGCCAACGTAAAAATGGATTCTCCGTAAAAAGCCTGACATAAGACTGAAAGCTGGCATCCGGCGGAATCAGCGCGAGCGATGTCGTAAGCAGCCTGTCTCCCGGACGCAGCGAAATCGAGATGACATTTAAAATTGGATAGAGCGTCGCTACTGTGAATATGGTGAGAAAAATGTACAGCAATAATTTTTTCATGAGACTACTCTCAAAACAACACTAGGCAGGACGCTCCTGCGTTCTGCACTTTTACCGTGCGAAGTACCACACGCAGGAGCGTATGGTCTAGTACAGAGTTAATACGCCGCTTCCGCCGCGCGGGTTTTTCGCAGGAAGAATAAACCGAACGCAAGCAAGATAAGAAAGATGACCATCGAGAGCGCCGCCGCGTAGCCATAACGATAGAGTACAAACGCCGCTTTATAGACGTACGAAACCAGAATGTGTGTCGAATCCGCCGGTTCGCCGCCATTGGAAACCAGCCAGATGATGTCGAGTTTGTTGAATGTCCAGACGAGCCCTAATGTCACTGCAGGAATCATCACCGGACGTATGAGGGGTAAGGTAATCACACGGAATTTTTTCCACGCGCTCGCGCCATCAATGTCGGCCGCTTCATAGAGTTCTTTCGGAATGGATTGCAACGCGCCGAGCGCGACCACCATCATGAATGGAAATCCGAGCCAGACGTTCGTAATAATGCAAGCCGAGAAAGTTCCTATCGGATCGTTCAACCATTGAATCGGTGTCTGGTGGAGCATCTTCGACAGAATGAGATTGACCGCGCCGTATTCATAATGGAACATACCGCGCCATGTCAGAGCGGTCACTACGGGAGGCACCGCCCACGGGAGAATCAGGAGTGTGCGAAAGAGCGCGCGCCCGCGGAAATTGTTGTGCAGAAGAAGCGCCATGAAAACGCCGATGGAGACATGCAAAGCGACATTTACCACCGTCCAGATGATGGTTTTGAAAAAGACGGTGTAAAGCCCCGGTTCGGTAAAAACTTTTTCGTATTGTCTCGGGCCGATGATTTGCCAGTCCCGCAGGTGCAGGAGACTCATGTTGGAAAACGAGAGAATCAAATTATAAATGAAGGGATAGACGACCACGACTGCAACCACTAAAGCGGCGGGCAGCAGAAGTATGTACGCAAAGCGGCGAAGTTCCGGAGGGTGATAGGTCGTCATTCGTTCATCTCTCGTATTTTTCGCAAAGCATCTTTCTGCATCCGTCGCGCGGCTTCTTCCGGCGCGATTGTTCCCGACAAAACGAGTTGATACGATGGGCGCATCGCGTCCCATATCGCGCGCAGCTCGGGAACGATTGGCATCAGCTTGCTGACTTCAAGCTGTGCCACCGCTCCTTCCATCAAGGGATTGCTCGTGAAAATGGAGTCTTCTCGTGCGGCAAGTTTCGATGGAATAATCGTGCTGGCTTTCACGTATTCCAATTCGACGTCGACCGAAAGAAGGTGTTTCAAAAGATCAATCGCGAGTTCCAATCGTTTTCCTTTGGCATTTGAATTGATGGAATAACCCAGCGGAGACATCATCGGCGAAGGCCACAATCCTGTTTGCACAATCTTCGGAATGCGCGTGAGTCCGAAATCAATTCCCGCGTCCGCGTATCCTCCCCATGACCATGGACCGTTAATCAACATCGCCGCGCGGCCTTCTTTAAACAGCACATCGGCGGAGTTGTAATCGCTTTCCGGCGGAATCATGCGCACGCTGTCGCGTAGGAATTTCACGAATTCAAACGCGGCGACAGCCTCGGGTGTGTTCAGCGTCGGTTCCTTTTCGTCGTCGTCCATCACCCATCCGCCGAAGCCGCCCAAGAACGGAATAAAAAAGAAAGGCTCTGTGTAATTCCACACCAGCGCCCACTGATCAATCCGTCCGTTGCCGTCAAAATCTTTCGTCAGTTCTGCTCCTAAAGCAATGAGTTCATCCGAATTCTTCGGCGGCTCGGGCAGCAATTTTTTATTATATATGAGCGTCAAATGATTGCCGATGCGGTCAGCGACTTGATAAAGATGTCCGCGAAAAGTAACCAGACAAGCGGTATCGAACTCAGCTTGTTCTGCGTCGCTGAAGAATTCTTCCATCGGCTGGATGAAACCCATTATCGCCAGCGGCCCCACCTGATCAGATGGTCCGAAGACGAGTTCAGGTCCCAGCCCGGCGAGTGCGGCGGTCTGATAGGACGTGCGCAGTTCTTCGGTTTCTTTATAGAGAACTGTGACCTCAGCATCGGGGTGATGCACTTCCCAGTTTTCAACCGCGCGCTCCAAAACTTCCCTGTCCGTCGGCTGCATCTGGTGCCAGATTTGAAGCTGCAGCGGTCCTTCGCGGCCTTTGCATGAACAAAGTAGGAGCAATAGGATAAAAGTAAATCGCCAAATATTTTTCATGGTTCACAGTCTATTTTTGAGGAAGCAGAATCGGCGGCAGCGGAGGAGTTTCTACTTGCGCACCGGCTTGTCTCATTTTTTCATAAACGGTTTCCAGTAGAATTCGGAAGCCTCTATCGAACGGCTCATCGTCGCTTCCGGTGTCCTGGTCATCGCCGAACCACCAGAACCAGTCTGAGCCTTCCGCCGCGTACATCGCTTCGTACGCATCCCAGATTGCCGCGCGTTTTTCATCACCCGTTGGACGCGTCGCGTGAGGATTAGGCGGCTCGGGAAAATGAGCCGCGAGGTCTTGGCGTACTTTACGCAGCATATCCCATGCGAGATTCTCTTCCTTTTCGCCGATCCACGTATCGAAATTCGCATGGATCCAGGAGCCCGGCCACAAGCGTGTTAGCTTCGGTAGTGTTTCAGGTGGATGCGGCGGCACGTCGCGCTCGGGATTGCCCAAGATATATTCGGAGGGAGTCACAGTTACAATCTGCCGCGTTTCGTTTAAATGAGTCAGCTTTCGATAAAGTGTGCGCAGAAATTCTTTACCGTCAATATCCTTTTTATACCATTCCCATGCGTTCTCGCCATCAAGTATTACCGTCAACAATCGGTCAGGCTCGCCCTCGTTGGGCGCGTATTCCAGACAGCCGCGAATAAAATCATCCGCCGCCGCTTCACCCTGAAACTGTTGGTAACGAAAACCGATGCGGTCGGAAAGATCCGTTTCGCGGAAGACAACCGTCACGCCTGTTTGATTGTCGCCTTCAGCATAGTACGGAAAATGAATCGGCTGATTCGGCGGCGTGGATTTCGCCAGAACACCCATATCCGTCGCAATCCACCGCACGCCGCTGCTAGCTAAAATAGGAATGATTTCGCGCGCGACGGAACCTTCCCCCGGCCACATCCCGTGCAAATCCTGTCCGAAAATCTCATGATAAAATTTAGTCGCTTTCACGACCTGCGCCTCGGCGTCCTGAGGGTAATGATAGCGCTCCGGCATCGACGCGCTCGGCATCGCGATTTTAGCAAGGTCGGAATCGTAAATCAGCGGCAGAATCGGATGATAAAACGGCGTCGTGACGACTTCAATTTGTCCCTGACAGGTTTCGATGTCGAACATCAACTCTCGATGAATCGGCACCACGGCACAGCAGACCTTAACTGCTTCCGCCACGAGTCGATTGCAGTCGCGCTCTGAAATTGGCCGCCGAAGATAAAATTTGCCATTTTCTTCCTGCAAGAGATCAGAGAGATCAACACCTATCTGATCGCTCACGCCCGTGCCACGCAAAAAGTCCGGGTCGAAATACGCAAGGAAAAACCAGCCTTTGAGTTGCCGCAAATCGTCCGTCGTGAATTCGTTTCTGGATTTCTTTCCCAAATCTTCATACTGAGGAAAACGCGCCAGCATCACCGGCGAAATGCTGAACGCGTTCCAACTGTTCGTCAGAAGATGCGCACGCGCTTTATCGTCCAATCTTTTCGCAGGTGTTAACGCAATATCAATCCACGGGTCGGTTTTTCCGCGCCATTTCTCAAAGAATTTATCCGCGTCAATCGCCGCTTTGCCTTCAGGCCAGGTGGTTAAAAACGGCGACAAACGCTCGACGTAATACGTTTGAAGCTGCCACAACAGCGAGGACGTCAGATTAATCGTGCAGTGCACATCGGGAAATTCGCCAAGCATCGCCGCCATGTCATAATAATCTTTCGTCGCGTGCGTGCGCACCCACGGGCCGCGCAATTCGTCTTTCGCGGGGTCTAAATAGGACGGCTGATGCTGGTGCCAGATGATATTCAGGTAGAGCGTTTTGCCCTGTTGAGGATAATCGTCGCTTGCAGGAATGGGATCGCCCTTGAAGCCTTCGAGTTTGATTTCACCTGTCTCGGTCAATGTGAAAACGGTGTTGAATCCCTGATGATTGTCATCGACACGCGCGGGATTTTTCGGATCGGGCAACCAATTGCCATCCGCAACGAACTTGTAATGATAAACGCCCGGCTCCAAATTCACGACAGTCTGCCACACACCGTTGTCTTTTTCCATCGGCGTATTATCTGGTTGCCAACCATTCCAATCCGCACCGATACCAACGGTTGCCGCTTCGTTGTTTTCATAGGTAAACAGCACACCATTGTCAACCGCTTGCGGTTGTGCGAATGCGGGTGTGATTGAGAAGAGAAAGATGAATAAAAGGAGTATCATTGTTTTCACCTTTTAGATTTTATACACCGTAAGCGCATTGCCATGCGGCGCTACAGTTTATCACAGTGCCTGTTCGGTTTCGGCGTCGAAGAAGTGGCAATTGTTCAGGTTAAATGCCAACGTAAAAGATTTCCCCGCTTCAGCGGGAACATCTGCGTTAAGGCGGGCGACTCCGGTCAAACCATCTAAATTGAAATGCAAATAAGTTTCGCTGCCCATCGGCTCGACGACTTCAATCAGCGGTTTGATTTTCACCCAGCCATCCGCGGCTTCTTTTTCAGCTTGAAAATGTTCCGGGCGAACGCCGAGAATGGTTTTGTTTTTCAAACGAGACTGCAATTCGGAAGGAAGCGCGATGTTTCGGTTTGCGAATTTGAACGCTCCATTTTCGACATCGCATGCAAAGAAATTCATCGCAGGCGAACCGATGAAACCCGCTACGAATTTGTTCACAGGATGGTTGTAAAGATTTAAGGGCGTGTCCACCTGCTGCAAAAGGCCGTCTTTCAAAACTACAATCCGACTGCCCATCGTCATCGCTTCGACTTGATCGTGCGTCACATAAATCATCGTTGCACCGAGTCGCTGGTGCAGTTTAGCGATTTCGGCGCGCATCTGCACGCGCAGCTTTGCGTCGAGGTTCGACAGCGGTTCATCGAAAAGAAATACCTGCGGGTGGCGCACAATCGCTCGCCCCAGCGCCACGCGTTGCCGCTGACCGCCCGAGAGCGCTTTGGGTTTGCGCCGCAGGTAGTCGCGTAACTCTAAAATTTCCGCAACGTCTTTCACCCGCGTATCGATTTCACCTTTGGCGAACTTGCGCATGCGCAAACCGAACGCCATGTTTTCGTACACGGACATGTGCGGATACAGCGCGTAATTCTGAAAAACCATCGCGATGTCGCGGTCTTTGGGATGAACATCATTGACGACTCGCTCGCCGATAGATATGCGGCCTTCCGTGACGGTTTCGAGACCCGCAATCATGCGCAATATCGTGGACTTGCCGCAGCCCGACGGTCCGACAAGCACGACGAACTCGCCCTCCTGCGCCGTGAACGAAATATCCTTCGCCGCGGTGACATCCCCTTCGAAGATTTTGGTAACGCCCTCTAAAACCACTTGTGCCATAGGTGTGCCTTTTTATGCTTCATGAATGAATATACAAACTTTTTTTGACTTTCGCCGCTTTCACCGTGTTCATCGGGTGTGCGGTTCAACGCAAGTGCGAAGACGGGCGCACACGCGGGAGCGCCCCTACATATGATTTATCTCTTTGGCCAGAAGGCGGAATCGTACACGCGGATTGTGCCGTCACCTCCGCCGCCGATCCAGCGCCCTGCCTGCTTTTCAACCAAACGGAATTCGCCAAGACCTGCACCGCCATGGTCGTCCTGTGCGCCGATGAAAACAGCATATTTCCACTCTGACGGCTCCCCGGAAAAATATTTTCGCGGAAGTGCAAATCGGACTTCCTTCTTGGAGATATCGCCAATCGGATAACGGGGATCAGTCGGAATAAACTCCGCAAGGATATTATTTTCACCATCGGTTACGCGCAAACCGCCGCCGATATAAATAAACCGGTTCGCCTCGTAGCCTTCAGGGAGAAGCACGCCCGCGTTTGCGTCGACGGTTCGTGTGCAGGGATTTCTATTCGAGCAATTTTTTTGATGAATCGCAATCGCTGCGAACGTCAGTTGAAAACCGTATTCCGGATGCCAACCGGGTTGAACGAGATTTTTGAAGCGCAACGTAATGTAAAGATTTTTTTTGTCGGCATGAATTTTGAAATGCGTTAGGTCGAGAATGCCGGGTTCGAAAGATGGAGCTGTGGGGTATGTAAAATCGCCATCGCCGATATCGTCACCTTTCGGATCATCGAAAGAGACAGCAAGCTTTGCTTTTATATTTTGCAATGTCACTTGTTTACCGGATAATCGCTCATGTTTTGGTTTCTGCAGTGATTTCAATCCCGGACGAATGTGCGGCTCGGCAAACGTCAGCTCATCGGGTGGTTCGCTGTAAGGCCAACCACTAAGTACGGCGGGAGCAACCGGTGCACCATCCACTTCGATAGTATTTGTCGCTTTTCGCCAGACGACTTTGACGGGTTTATTCCCTTGCAGGAAGCCTCGAACGCCATTCGGGAATGCAAAGAATTCAAGCGGAATCGGTTCCGGCGGCATCTTCAACGCGTGAAGAATAATCTTTACAGAATCAGAATTGGAATCAATTTCGAGTCGAGCGGGTGTCTTGCCGAAGTTGACATTCGCTTCGACGTGTCCCCATTCAGGAGGTACGCGGGGGAAGATGCGCCAGAGCGTTTGCTGCTTTCCCTTCACCTGAACTGGGCGGATGCCGAGGAAATCCTGATAGAAGACGCGGCAGTATTCCGCAAGCGACCAAGCTTGAGAAACCGTTCCGGATGTGCGCGGTAGAGTATTTCCTTTTTGCGGAATCGCGTCGTAAAGTTCCGGCAGCGTTCCGACGGTTTCACCATTTAAAATTTCATTCTGTTCCACACGCGTGATATACCATGCGAGTTCGCCGTGCCCTGATGAAACAAGAATGCTTTTCACCGGCCCGGAGAGCCAGAGCCAGACGATACCATTGTGGTAGGCGGCGTCTTTCGGATAGTTTTCATGGAGATGAAACGGATGGAAATTCTCTTCCGATTGCGCGAGTGACGCGACGCCATACCGATAAGTGCATTCTTCCACCACCGCGCGCAAGACGGATGCGGCGACGTTTTCGGGCAGCAGCGGCGTTAATGGAACGGTCAGCGCAAAAATCTGATTGGGACGGATTTGCGTATCCGGCGCACCGTCGCTATTCAAGTGGTCATAGAGCCCTTTGCCATCGGGTCGGATAAAATATTTCGTGAAATTCTCGGCGAGTTTGCGGCGAGCGTCAAGCCAGAGATTGAATTCATCGTCGGGAATGTTTGTGGAACAGGTGACCGCCATTTTGAGCGCCGCGTCTAATGCCGCGTGCCAAAGCGCCTGCACTTCGACAGCGCGATTGCCTCGCGGCGACCACGCGCCGTCCGGTCCGACAGCGTCCATCCATGTCTCCGCATCGCCGTGACAGATGAAGCCCAGCGAGTCTCTGCGCGCCAAAGCTCCGGCAAGCGCGAGCCGCACAGCGCCGTCAGGCGAACCGCGCTCGAAAGAAGGTTCGGCGAGCAATTCTTCGGCAAGACGCCAGTCGCCGGAATATAAACAGTATTCGTAGAGTTCGCGAATCCACCACGGTGTGCCGTCGGCGGTGTTGAAAACGATTTCGTCCGGGCGAGCGCGGTTGGGAATGCGGCCGAACGTGTGCGACGTGAACTCTTTGTCCTGCCACCGGGCGAATTTGAGCAGAATAGCGCGCGCGGCATCGAAATGCCCAGTGACGAGTAGCGCTCCGGGCAGCGAGATAAATGTGTCGCGTCCCCAGGCCTCGGCGAACCACGGATACCCTGCCCACAATTCCGAACCATCAGCGGCTTGCAAGTCGAGCAGCGATTTTTTTGCCCAGCGAAGTGCGTCTGTGACGGTGGAATCGGTCGCACGAAATGCTGAAGAGGATAAAATACCTCGAAGTCTATTTCGCCGCATGAGGGAGGAAGCTCCACGGTCGGCAAGTAATTTCCTCGCGGACGCAAGCGCGTCTTCTTCGGTCGCGCCATGCGTAATCACCCAATTGGACACGAGAATATGGAAGCGTTGTTGCCCGTAGAACGGCCCAAAGGAAGTGAGGCTGTCGGGGAGCAAATACGATATTTGCTCCATGCGCCCTTGAAGAATTTCGTCGGAGGGCCACGCAGCGGCGAGAAATACTTTTCCGTTGGGAGGAGGGCTGATGGTCAATGCGTCGGGGTGATGTTTGATATCTCGTTCGTCGAGCGCTCCCGGCGCAAAAACAAGTTCGAGCGATAAATCCTGCGATGCTTCGCTTATTCCAAGTACTCGCACGAAATCTCGGATCGCCATATCGAGAACGAATATCATAGAGTCGGACGTGAAGCTGACTCCCTGCGCCCAGAAGTTTACTTTGGCTTTGGAGTGGTCGAAAAGTTTATCGCCGTGCCATAAGCGGATGTCATCGAAAAGTTTTTCTCCCGCGACTGTCAATCCCATGAACGGATTCTGACGTAGCGCTGCCGTTGTGCCGAAGAAAAAGGACGTTTCGTTGCCGGAGAAGATATAGCTACGTGCTGATTCTTGGGTCGGTGGGATGGGGTGGGTTTGCAAACGAACGTTTTGCGCAAGCAAGAGATTCACCATCACGAGAAGAAGAACAGTTAGCAGGGAATATCGTAAAAACATTTTTTTATTCCTTTGCCGCGGCGAGTTGTAGGGACAAGGCTTGCCTTGTCCGTTTGATATGATTAATGCGGTCGGGTCACAGACACCGACCCTACAAAACGGGTGCGCGGGACGCATGCCGTAGCGGGTGTCTGTCAGCAAAGCGCCGCCGAAGAAGTTAAATTCCCCGGCGGCGGATTTTAGGTTTTCTTGTTTATCCGCGACCGGAGGTCGCGGGTAGTAAAGGAATGCGAATCAGCGCAGGAGAATCATTTTGCGTGTTGAAATGAAGTCACCCGCTCGCATCCGGTAGAAATAGATGCCGGAGCCGACAGGTGAACCAAATTGATTGTGCCCATCCCAGACAATCTGATGAACGCCTGCCGAATAAACATCATCAGTCAGGACTTTCACCTGCTGCCCTATGACATTATAGATAGCGATGGTCACGCGGCTGCGGCTGGAAATCTCAAAGGGGATGGTGCAAGTCGGGTTGAACGGATTCGGATAGTTTTGCTTCAGCGCGAATACTTCGGGGATTTCAATCGATTGTTCAGGCGCGTCAAGCTGAATCGGTTCGTCGGCAATCACCCACACCCGTCCCTGATAACCGCTCAAGCTCGAAACGATAGTCGTAAGTTGTGCGCCGGTGCGCTCAAGGTATGTACCGGTCAAGAGCTCGCTTAAGTAGTAGGTCGAATCCGGGTGAAGCCCAATGTCTCCAGTTGGAACCGCAATGGAAGGCACCTGTGAATTGGATGCCATGTTGAGCGCGACGATAATTGGAAGTTCGCCTTCAATATACCGCAGATATGAGTACACCGCACCGGATTGGCTGTTGCTGATACGTTCTACATGACGCCCGCGGATGGATGGGAATTGCTCGCGGAGTTGGCAGAGCTGGTAGTAGTAATGCGAAAGCCCTTCCGGACCTCCGTACCAGTCAATCAAGCCGCGCTGGGATGTTTCACCGACTTCCTGACCTGCGTAGATGAGCGGCACACCGTCAATGGTGAGCAGAAGCAGAGCCGCCAGTTTCGTTTGCGCTGTGGTGTTGTAGGAAATGTAGCGGCCTTCATCGTGGTTTTCCAGAAAACGGAAAGGATATTTGTAGGGCGGATAGGGATAGCCGTAGTTCGTGATGAGCGTATTGAGATTGTTGATGCTCGGAATACCGCCTTGGAACAAATCAGAGAATCCCTCATGGTAAAGTGTCCAATCGTAGAGCAAATCGAATCGGTCGTAGAAGTCGTTGAATTCGTTTGCACCCATTTCTCCCAAAAGCAGGATTTCGGGATAGAGTTGCTTCAGTGCATCATGCCATTGCGGCCAGAAGCTCGGTGTCCGATCTTGCGGGCCCCACGCCACATCGCAGCGATACCCATCCACGCCGTATTCCTCCACCCAGTATTTCGAAACATCGATAAAGTATTTGACGACTTCCGGGTTATCGAAGTTCAGATTCGGCATGTTTGTCCAGTTGTAATAGTAAGTGTAATCACCGTTAGGATCGCGGTCGTAATAATCCCAGTAGTGCGAAAAGCGTCCGTAGCGAAGCGCGTCCTGCATGAAGGGATGCTGAATCGATGTGTGATTAATCACCAAATCCAGAAGAACGCCGATGTCATAGGAATGGGCGGCGTCAATCAGGTCGCGCATATCCTGTTCGGTGCCGAGGTCTTCTTCAACTCCGTAGTAATCCACAATCTCATAGCCGTGTTCAGTCGGACCGGGAAAGGTCGGTGTGAGCCAGATGTAGTTGACGCCCAGGCCGGCGATTCGCTCCATGTCCGCTGCAATCGCCGCGAGATTATCACTGGTCGAATAGGCACGCGGATAGATTTCATAGACGATGGCGTCGCGCACTTTCCAAGTGGATTCATCCAGCTCGAACGCGTCCACTGAATCATCATAGACCGTGAAGGCGGTTTTAGCGGTGACTCCCGGGCCGGTCGCTTCGTCCAAATCGAGCGAGAAAAAATATTCGCCGTTGGATTCCGGCAAAGCGAAGCTTGCGACGGCGGCGTCCGGATTTGTCAGTGTAACTTCTTCCGGATTATCTTCATCGGCACTCCAGAGATATTCCAGATTTGGACTGTCGGGGTCAGTCGAAGCGGAAGCGTCCAGGACTCCTTCATCGCCTTCGACACGCGCATCAATGACCGGCTCGGGCGTGTGATTGACGTCAAGTACGAATACAGTTTGCGATGACCGGCCGGTATCGCCAACGGCATCAATCCCTTCCAGAGAGAATGTGTTGATGCCTTCGACCAGAGTCACATCGACTGTGAACGTATCTTCGGTTGTGGGAATAACAATCGGCGGATTGTCGTTTTGGTAGAGATTGATAGAGACGACGGTCTCTGCACTTTCGAACGTACCCGTGAGTTCCTGATCCGCGAAAATCGTTGACGCGCCGCGGGAAAGAATGGTCATGATGGGCCCGCTGTGGAAAACATTCGGGCCGATACTGTCGGGATGAATCGCGACGAAACCGCGTCCGGTCGCATCAAAGGTCGCCGTGCGGTTGTCCGACCAATTCATAAGCAACACATTTTGCAGGCGCGGTGTAATAAACAGCGCATCGAAAATGTCCGGGTCGGACGGACTGTCATCTCCGCCGTGAGCCGCGTCAATTTCGTACGCGTCGCCGTCAGACGGGTCAGTTAGAAACGCGCAGCAACTGAAGTACCACTCGGCCTGATAATTGCCCATCACAGCTTCCAAGTCGGCGCGGGCAAGTTTGAATTCGAAACGGTCTTCGCCATAGGCAACCGGGTCGAGTTGGATTTCGGCGCCGTAGGTCAGCGGCGAACGCGATAGGTAGAGTGTGTTTAAAAGCGCAGGGCTTGTCGCGCCGGTTGTCGTATCGCCTAAAACGAACGCCACGCCGCGACCGTTCCAATCCGGGAATTCTGCTTCCAAACTGAATGCCGCTGTGGGGGCAAACGGCGGTGCGATGTCACTCAGGATGTGCATGAAGACGCGGGTTTGTTCGGTGATGACATCAATCTCGACCATAAACGCTAAGCTGTCTCCTTCAGCCGCTTCGGAAATAACGAAGCCTAACAAATCAGCATCGCCTTCAACGCTATAAGGATCCGAGTAGGAGCCCGGTCCAAAATCATCTGCCCGAGAATCAAGTGCGTAGAAGCCTTCCTCGGATTCGACAACCCATACCGCCCGCGTTGCTGTGCGGTCTCGTGCGGCGCTGTCCTGCGCTGTCACCGCAATTTCATGCTCGCCGGGATATGCGGTAATCGGTTCAATCCAGAGACTATCACTTCCCGGATACCAGATGGAGACGTTGGGCGTATCATCCCGAGTCACACTGGGGTCGCCTTGAAGGCCGGGACCTAAATCGCCTTTACGAACTTTTGCCCACGGTGAGATTTCCGCTGTAGCGCCGCGATAGATTTCCCCTTCAGGAGGATAAAACTGATAAATCTGCGGCAGTGTATCCAGAGAAATGGTAATGAGATTATTGTGGTAGCCGCCGGGAGCGAAATTGGGATTGTCCGGGTCATTTTGCCATTCGCTGCCATTCAGAACAAACTTGTACTCATGCGTTCCTGCTGGAATAGCGAATTCCTTCATCCACACACCGTTTTCATCCGGCCCGTCGAGCGGGTCATGGGAGGTACTCCAGCCGTTGAACGTTCCGGCTAAATTGACGGAAGTGATGGTTCCAATGTATCCGGCAAACGCCGAGCGCGGATCATAGGCGAAAACGTGATGCGCCAGAATCGGTTCCGGTGGTTCTTCGAGGATAATATCCCAGTTGGCGCCGCCATTGTCGTCCCAATTGGTTCCATCGAGCGTGACGAAATGGATGGTGTACGTCGTATCATTGCTTTGGATGGACAGAGACCAGATGCCGCCGCCTTGAGAATTCATCGGCGTCTGCACGGCATGACCATCGCCCCAGGGAACCGTTCCCGGAGGCCACATGCTTGCCGGAGGTTCCTGCCAAGCGCCGTGATAAGGTTCGTTGATTCCCCAGTGAAGAAGGACGGTGGTAGCGCCGTCGGGAAGTGCGCCGGGAATCGTGTTGTAATTGATGGTCACTAAATCACCCGGTTCGGGTTCTTCCGGTGACCACCAGACCACGACTTCATCGGTGACAAAGTCGATGTGCCAGTTTGCGTTGCTGTTGTTGTCCCAATTATCGCCAAGGTCTGTGAAGACGAATTCGATATGGCGGATGCTCGTATCCGGATCGATAGCGAGAGTCCAGACGGTATCGGCACCTGCAACCATCGGACTCTGAACGGCATAACCGTCCCCGGAAAGCTGGGAACCGTCCGGCCAAATTTCTTCCGGCGGAGCAGACCAAGCGCCGGAGTTGGGATCGACCACGCCCCAGTGCATCCACACCTGAGCGATATCCGGTCCTAAAACTCCGATGCGGGAATCATAGTGGATTGTAAATGGTTGACCGACGGCAGGAGCTTCGGGATCCCACCAGACATGCTGCGCAAGCGCTGTGGTTCCAAGAAGCAGTGTGATTGCCAAAACAAAGTATCGCATGCGCGATTTCATGATTTCGCCTCATAATTTATCGTTTCTTAAATGAATTTCGAATGTCGAGGCAGGCTTAAGCCAGCCCGTAGGCGCGGAACAGGATGCAGTCTCAAAAATCGGTGAGGAATTAGAACCAAATCCTAAAGGCTGGCTCTGCCTGCCTTTCCTTTCCGGCTGAAAGGGATGAGCCTCAAGAAAATTCGATAGCCGAGGCGGGTCACATTTCACCCACCTCGGCATCGCTGTCGATATAAATCTTTTCGAGTCGGCAGCTTCTACTATTTCAGCACGAGCATCTTGCGTACAGCGTGCATGGAACCGGCATCAACACTGTAGAAGTAGAGGCCGGTGGAAAGATTCTCCGCCGAGAAATGGATGTGATGAAGCCCGGCTGCTCTCGGCCCCAGATCCATCTTCGCCACTTCCTGACCCAAAACGTTGAACACCTTAAACGTCACCTGTTCGGGAAACGGCAGCGAGAAGCTGATTTGTGTCGTCGGGTTGAAGGGATTCGGGTAGTTCTGGTACAATGTGAAGACATCGGGAATCGCAGCGTCGTATGTAGGTTCGGCTGCTGATCCGCAAACCCAGAGGTAATCGTCGAAGATGTCGCCCAATTCTCCCCAGCAATCGACAGGGAGTGTCATCGTCGGCGAAGAGTCGTCGAGAATCAGGACGTGGTCTGCGCCGAAACCCGCCTCGTTATCATAGTCATTCGCGCCGTACTTATAGGGATGGGGGCGCGCTGTTCCGGCGTCAAAGTGAATCGACACCGTCCAGATGCTGTCTCCGGCTACTTCATCCGGAGCAACACCGTCATCATTCATCTGCTGTGCCTCTGGAATGCTGCCCCAGCTCCAAATATTCCAGAGACCGTTGATGCCGACACCTTCAATGACTCGAACGGTATCTTGGCCTGTCTGAACATCCAGGATATAGCCGATGTCATTGATTGCCAGATAGGCCGGACGAACATCGCAGGTGAAAATCACATCGACGGGATTCTCAGTGATGTCTTCAAACGTCACATCTGAGAAGAAGACCGTATCGAGGGTGACTTCATGGTAACCGTTGCCGCCGGGGGGAGGTAGGTCATCCGGTTCACTGCCGTCGAAAGCAGCTTGTCGATTTCCACCGCCTGTCGGCGTTTCCCAGATGGGATTTTCCGGGTCGCCGTTTGTCAAAATGACATACTTAAACTCAATCGCACCGGGATAGGCGATATTGTCGAACTGTACCCAACCGGAATAAAGACCGGGTGAGCCAGTCACTTCGGGTAACTGGTTTGCGTCGCCGCCCCATTCCAACGGCGGTGTACCGCCGCGCACCATCACGACGTCCAAATTAGGATCGAAGTCCCCGGTCAGGATCTGCACCCGCATATCCACGCGGAACAAGACTTCCAGATCAATCGCGGATGAGGAACTCTGGTTGTTGTAATAGACCACATCCAAAGTTGCATCACCGGTAACCGTATGGGTTCGGTTGTCGGCGATGCTTTCCCATCGATCATCTCCAGCACTGCGATCGATGAGCACGTATTTGAACTCAATAGCGCCTGAATCAATGGCCAGGGTAATGCGATAGACGCTGTCCGGCGGGGTGGTCGTCAGGATGTCAGTATATCCTATCCACCCATTCATGGAGCCTCGGATAAGTACGGTGTCTGCGGCGGGATTAAAATTTCCAAGGCGTTCTTGGACCGCCATGTTGACCTGAAACGTGATGTTGGCTGCTGTCGCCACACCGACGAACGCCAGCAGGAGCAGGCCTGTGATGAGAAACGCATAGCGCGATTTCATGATTGTGCCCTCCAAAATGATGTTATGGTGATTTCATGTTGAAATGATGTTCTTTAAAAATCAACGCCGATGGAATATTTATAAATATCCCCGAGGCGGTTGAAGTCTTCATAGGCAAAGTCGAGATGCAGACCGAAGCCCGCCCTCAGCGGCGGCACCAGTCCGATACCGAATGTTAATCCTTCTTCGGAATCTTGCCGAAAGAGGGATTTGTATCCGGTACGCAAGGCGAACAGTTTCTGGTACCAGTATTCCGCGCCGATGTTCATGGATTCCGTGTTATCGTTCGGATGCTGTGCGCTGATCGCCATAGTTAATTTGTGATCCTTCTGTTCGATGACTTCCATCGCCGCACCCACTCGCAGATTCAGCGGCAGCGGCCATGCGTCGGTTCGAAGTTCGGCCATGATGTTGGCATTGTTCCCCTCCTTGATAGGGTCGGGGTCATAAAGAACAAGCATATCCTTGCCGCGCATCTGCATATCGGAACCGAAATTGGAAATCGCCATCCCAATGCGCATCCCGTGAAACGGCGTGGTGTAGAGCGTGCCAACATCCAGCGCAAACGCTTCAGCGCTCTCGTGCCAGATTTTCTGCTGAATGTATTTGCCGGTAAAACCGATAGAGAAACGATCCGTCAGCGAAATTGCATAGGAGAGTCCCACCGCTAAATCAGATGCGTTAAAAAAGACGCCGGTCCCGTCCTGATGACGTTCCGTCGTGACTTCCATTTCTCCCATAGAGAGCATCGTGGTTGAAACACCGATAGCGCCTGCATCGGGAATCGGAAAAACCGCGCCGACGAAATCGAAGCTCAAATCGGCGAGCCAGTCTGTGTGCAAGAGGATGATTTCGTAGCGGGAAAGCCGTGCGATACCCGCGGGATTCCAGTAAAGGCTTGTCGCGTCATCGGCGACCGACACAAACGCTCCGCCCATCCCCAGCGCGCGCGCGCCGACGGCAATGCCTAAAAAAGGCGCGGCGGTCGTGCCGACTTTCGTTTGCGCGGAAGCGGGCTGCAAAACTATCAGAAGCGCGAATATCAGGCAAAAAGATTTTAGCTTTTTCATTTGATTAATGCAAATTTTCCGACGGTTTCACCCCAAGGGGATTCGATGTGGTAAATATACACGCCATAAGCAACATCCAGCCCATCTTTGGAACGCAAATCCCACTGTTCCGTTCCCTCGTCAATGGTGACATTATGCTGAATCGTGCGGACAAGGTCTCCGCGGACGGTGTAGATGCGAATTGTGCAGTCCTTGGGCAGATGGATGAACGTAACGTTCCGAGGACCGCGACCCGAACTGTACGGATTGGCGGGCTCCTGAGTCGATGTCGCCAGATAGGGATTCGGATAGACCCGGATCCGGTCGAGCTGAACAGCGGCGTCGGTGATTTTTGCGCCGCTGGTCGTGTAGCCGTAGCGGTCTGCCGCCGTGAAGGGTTGATAAAGGAAGACTCTTAGTGTATCACCGGAACGTGGATTCAAATCATGTTCTTCGTCCGCGAGAAATGCCGCCGCCCAAGTGAGTACCGTGTCTTCTTCGAAGATGAGAATCACTTCCGGATATTCGACGCGTCCGTTTCGTGTGGAATCCTTTTCCTGAAAGGCGAACGCGACTCGTTCATCACGATTCAGATTGCGCACCGTGAAATAGGTTGGTACTTCCGGCAGCACGAAAAGGTCGTACCAGTTGAAATATTTGGCGGTATCGATAACCTGATCAGAGAAAATTATTTCGTAATCCGCTACCCATGGGATTCCCTGCAGGAACACATCCGGGTAATTCGCGACCCTAAAGGTGAAATCCAGTAATCGTTCAGCGGCGGCTGACGTGTCCACCCACCCGGAAAGCTCAGGGACGGAAATTGTCTGGCGGGGCGTTAAAAAGTAGAGCCGTTGGCCGTGGAACAGCGCCGATTCCTGAATGCGGAAATGTTGCTCGACACTATAGATTCCGGGAGGATATCCGAAGAGCGAATCATAATAGGGCGCAAACGTGTCGAAAATCCAGTCGTCAATCGGTCCGTCAACAAACGGCTCATGCCAGAGAACCGTGTCAGGCTCGGGCGTGCCGCTCAGGTCAATGACATTGTAGCCATAAGCGCCAGCGCCGCTGTCATCGAAAGTCACCGCATATTCATGGCCATCTTTGATTTCGCGCGGGTCGAAGACTTCCACATAAATACTGCCCAGCGAACGACCCGTTATATGACGCACGCGCTCTATCTCCGGATGGGTGTAGCCTGCTGCCGGTGCGCGAGGGGTGATCTGAATGGTATTGACGTCCGTCGTCAGGTTGCCGCCTTCATCGAGTAGAATGTATTTACTGGTTTCCGCGGGGAAGATATTCTTTTCGACATCGCCGTGGTCATAGGCGCAGACCGCGTAATAATACGTCTGTCCGTTTTCCGCGGTGGTGTCCGTCCAGACATGTCGGATTCCGGAATCGTCTCCCAAGTAGAACGACGCTCCATTGATGGCGGTCGGGAAAAAGCCGGCATTGCCGTTGTTCAAATCAAATTGCGCGATGGGACGGCTGAAGATTTTGCGGCCGCGACCGTCGGTAATGGTAAAGACTTCGTTGAAGCCCGGATCAGTTGCGCGGTAGATTTTATAACCTTCGAAATCGAAACCGGTCGTCGGGTCATAAGAATCTTCGGCGATATTATCCCAATAGAGCGTCACTCTCCCGTCGCCGGGAACCGCTCTTATCGTCGCTTTGTCTGGTGGTCTCGCGAAGTTGTAGTTTTCGTTATAAATCTGCTGAACCGTTGCCTTGTTGTCGATGATATCCGAGAAGTCTTCCCCGAAGAGCAGCGCCATGGAAAAGCGCTCCGTCTGGCCGGGAATCAACGGGAAGTAGCCCGAGCCATAGACAAAATCGCCGTCTTCAGGAGTTGGAGATACTTCATCGAAGCGGCCGGGTTTCATGCGTTCCCATAAACCGTCATCATCATTCATCCGCACAGCGCCCGGCGGCGAGAAATATTCAAAAGAAGACAAGCCAATCTGATCCGATTCATCCACATCCGTACGGTCAAAGTGAGGTTCGCCCGGTGTAGGAATGCCGTCGCCTTCGCCTTCGTCACCGGTCAAGCGAGCTCCATCCGCACCGACGTCATCTGTGAAAGGATCCCAGTCTCCATCATTGTCGATGCTGTCATCCCGGGCTTCGTCAATCATCAAATCAGACAATCCTCGACCGGTAAAGTAATCCACATATTTCAAATCCTCATGGTCAGGCATGCGTTCATCAATAAGCCCGTTAAAATTATCATCAATGCCATTCCGGGGATTTTCGACAACCGGTTCGCCTGCGTGTAGTCTATGCTGTTGGTCACGGACATAATAAACAAGAGGTCCCGGATCGGGAAAGGTCGTATTTTGGCGTTCATACGTATTGTAATCGATCAGAATCAAGTCGTCGCCCGGTTGGAATGCCATGGGCTGAATCATTTCATAGAGAACATTCGAGGTCAGCACCGGGCTTGAAGGATCCGGGCTGTCTCCGTCGTTGTCGATACCGTCGAAAGGATTGCCGGGAGATTCGAGAAACGCATAGCCGGCATAACCGACGCACTGCAAATCTCCGCAAACCCAGCCGGGAGAGCCGACGTCGTCGGAATCCCAAGAATACGTGATATCGCTCTGCGTATCGAACCATGCGAGGTCGTCGCGGGAATCTTGCCTGCCGCCGGAAAGCGTTCCGACGACCATGCCGAAGGCGACTTTATCGAAGGGGGTCGTGCCCACATTCGTGATTTCATAGAGCCAGAAGATACAATCTTCGGCGAGGAAGTGCGACCATTGCAAGGCGCGCACGAGGACGCGAAGGCCGCAGCCGCGACGGGTGGAATCGGTGGAATCGGGATAGAAGAAATAGTGAACACCAGCGGTGTCGATGCGTTCGAACCATTCTTCATCAGCGTTGTCATCCATCTGGAAATAGGCTTCCTGATCCGCGCTGAATTGGTCTTTGCCGAAGTAGCCATTCCAGCTTCCCGACCAACCCGGATCAAATTCGTCCCGCTGCCAACCCAGATCGCGTGGATCGATGTACATTTTATCAGGCCAAAAATCCGGCCATGTATCCGGTTGGTTACTCACCGCGACTCGTCCGGGGTCTTCGCCAACAGGTTCTGCGGCGAATCCGGGCAGAGGTTCGAAGCCCCAGAAATTAATTCCCTGACCGTCACCGTTACCGCGCGGACCGTCACTGGTGATAACCGAATGAAGCGTATCACCGCGCGGATGAACGAACTCCACGGCGACCAGCGGAGAAACATCGCCGACGTATTCGTTGCCTGTCCCGATAGGCCATTCTCCGGAAATCTCACCAATATCACCAACCAGACCGTAATTATAAAAAATCGTCCGCACTTTGTTGCCGCTCATGACATTCGAGTAACGGTAATTCCTGTCTCCTTTATAGTCACTGACTTGAGCGAAGAGACAAGGAGAAAGAAAGGTGACGATTAAAAGGGAGCCGAGGGCGATTTGCAGAAGACGACGCATAGTATCAACTTTTTATTTGCTGAAAATGTTTGCTGTTTGACCGCGACCGGAGGTCGCGGGTAGTAAAACAATCGCCGCGAGTGGGTGCCGTTTACCCCTCGCGCTTAATCCGCCGTGGTGGGTGTGTCACCCGCCCGGAATGGAAAGATTAAATTAAAATTCAAACGAAAGACCCACGCGCACTTGCCGCGGGCGGGAATACCAGTCGGGACGTGTCCAATATTCATCATGCGTGTTTATCTCGGGGATATCATGCGCGATTAATTCTTCCTGCGAATACGTGGCGCGGCCGGTGTCCCGATAAACATTGTTTTCGCTTTTCGTATCGAACAGATTCAAGATACTGGTTTCCAAAGTCAGTTTCAAACCTTGTCGTCGCAAGGGGATGCTCTTGTACGCAGATAAATCCACATTCCAGAATGAGGGTTTTCGACCGTCATTCTCGAAGCCGGTGCGGATACCCTGATATTCGGGCGTGTAAGGAAGGCCGCTGCCGAGCTTGGTGATGACCGAGAAACCCCAGTTATCCATGACCGCATAGTTTAAAATAGCGTTAAGCGTATGACGGCGATCCCAGTTCAGCGGAACAAGCTGCTTCTCCGGTTCGCGGTTCCCTCTGCTGGCATTATAGGCGGCCTGCGGATCCGAAGCGTTTCCTTCCGCGACCTGATAGGTGTAATCGACAAATGCGGAGAAGTTGTTGGCGTAGTATTTATCCAGCGAAAGGGTAATGCCGCGCACCTGACCAAAATCACGGTTGACGTACTGGCTGTATTTATAGCCTCCTTGGAGACCGTAAATTTTGTCTGATGATGTCAGGTCTCGAATATCGCGCGCGAAAACGTCCACCTGTACCGATACGTTCTCGACAATTTCCTGCTGCAATCCGAATTCATAGGTCACGGTTTTCTCAGGGTTCAAATCGGCGTTGCCGAAAAGATTGCCCGTGCGCGAGTCAAGCTCGAAATCGGAATTCGTATAAAGGTGTTCGTAACGAGGTCGCTGGAAGAAATGCCCATAAGCGAAATGCAGCACGCCGCGATCCGAAATAGGATAGGCAATCCCAACACGGGGAGAAATCTGGAATTTGGGATCCACATCTTCAAACCAGTACTCGAGTCTTTGTTCGATGGTCTGCTCGCGCGCTTCCGTACCAATAGGATCATAAGGATTCGGATCCAGCGGGTTTGACAATATCTTGCCGTCCGGATTAAAATAATCGAGACGCAGCCCGAAATTTACGATCAGTTCCGGCATCTCAATCTTGTCCTGCAGATAGATAGCCGCTTCGACGGGATAGTGAGTGTAAACATCATGCGCCGGATCAGTCGTCGGAGGAATGGATGGATCGAAAATGAGGGGTGTGGGAATGCCTGCGAAAACCGCTTGGTCGAGCGGGTCAGCGTAAAAAACTCCGGTTACATCTTTATAATGAATCTTGTGATTCTTGAATTCGAGTCCTGCTTTCAAAAAGTGTATTTTGGTCGCCTGCCAGGAAAGATCACCGCTTACTTCGTAAGTATCTGTGAAGCGATAGAAATGCTGATGTTTGGTGCCGCCGAAATTCAATGTCCAGGCAGGATTAATATCTTCATAAAGCGGATGAACGTACCGCGAATCCAGCAGGTCTTCATAGACATAATGACGATAGGATGTAAAACTGTTCGCCAGATTGATATTGTAGAACATCTGAGCCGAAAGAACGTGATTGAGCTGCAAAATTTGTGTACGGCCTTTTCGGTATCGCTTGTAATCTCCCTCGGGGACAAATTTCCACGAATGATCATAGTCTTTATAGTAACGGTCATTGTAAATTGAGGTCAAACTGAGTTTCATCTTTGGCGTAATTCTGAAAGCTAATTTTCCCTGACCGTAAGTGCGTTCATCCGGATTCATGGGAACCATTTCATTATCACCGAATATAGGAACGATATCCAACCCTGCTGAATCCGTAAAAATGATCGGATGTTCGAGCGCCCAGCGATTCTGTCCGTAGAGCCAGCCGTCGTCATAATTGTAGCGGCCATTGATAAAGAACGTCAGGTTCTTCATTTGAGGAACCGGCCCGGACAGGGAAAATTCGTAGTCCTGAATTCCCGCCGGAGAAACATCATCAATATTCATAAAAACATCATCATGCGTGGACAGGTAATCGCCTGCATAGGAAGCAAGCTTCCCATGATAGTCCTCTCCGCCTTCGCGTGTGATGATGTTCACCACGCCTGACATCGCCTGGCCGTATTCGGCGTTAAACGTGCCGGAAATCACCTGCAGCTCCTGAATCGCGCTGCTGTTGACTTCCGTACCAAAACCGCCGTCGTAAACATCCGTGACGGAAATACCATCCACACGGTAAACCACTTCGCCCGAACGCCCGCCGCGGAAATGTCCATCCACAACGCCAGCTTGAATTTCGATGACTTGATTAATGTTCGTGATGGGCAGCGCTTCAATCTCAGAGGCTTCGATTGTTGAGGAGGCGAAGGTGCGGTCCATTACCACCGCGGGACGTTCCGCCACAACTTCGACTTGCTGGAGCTCCATCGTTGTTGGTCGCAGTTCGAAGCTGATGTTAGTGGTGAGGTCTGTTTTTACTTTGACTTTGGTCTGTCTCTCTGAAGCGTAGCCGATGTAGCTCGCGGTGACGGTATAGGTTCCGGGTGGGACATTGATAATGAAAAAGTAGCCATCTATGTCCACAGACGCGCCCAGAGTCGTACCTTCGATGAGCACGTTTGCCCCAATCAGGGGTTCGTTATCGGCGGCGTCACGCACATGGCCTGTAATTTTTCCTGTAGTTCCGGCATGGAGTCCAATGGTAAAAAATATAATGAAAAAGGTTATAAAAACGATTCGTTGAAAGAGATTCATACGACGCCTCTCGTGATGCAAAGAAACAGCAGGCTGTCCAATGTTTTGCCCAGTCTATATTAATAAAAAATTTATAACATAAAGTCAAGAGGTTTTATTGATTTATGATAAAAACTCCTAATACCTCATAATCCAAAGAAAGCAGCTTTTGGATAAACAGGGTCTATTTATCTTATTTACAGGTATTTGTTCAAGAACACGCGATTCAACTTTTTTTGTGGGGCTACGTTTTTTTGTTGCGGAATAGAGGTAGATTTAGTATATTTCAAAAACTAAAGTAGAATTGAGTTTTTTCTTGAGATGAAATGGGTATTCCGATGATTAGGAAAGTTTGTTTTTCTTTGATTTTGTTGATGTTAGTTTCTTCGGTAGCTTTTGCGGAAGTGCTGTACATGCGTGGAGAAGCTCGCGATTGGCCTAAAAGCTCGTTTGTAGGTCGTGATGACGCTGGCGATGCAACGGAACCAGGCCTCGATTTATGTAATTTCTTTTTCGTTGATGCGGGTAATAGCCTCTTTCTTCGCTTTACAACGGTAGCGCCACTGACGAATGGCGCATCTTATTCGATTGAAATTCGCCAGAAAGGCGCACGGGATCGGCTGGACGTTGTTCCCGAATTGCCAGGACTTCGGGCGAATCAGACACGAACGATGGTCGAAATTGCCCTGCCTCGCCCTCAAGGTTTCTCCGGAATTCAAGAAGCAACCGTACGAGTTTTCGATGCAGATGGAATCCTTGCCGATGAGCTGATTTCGGACGGCGAAATTCTGGGCACGACCGGAAACTGTGCGTTTGCACATCATGGAAATCAAGGACTTACGTGGACAAATGTCTTCCGGGGCGATGACGAAACGAACGGGTATGACGAGGTTCTGGAAGTTCACCAGAATCGTGGCGTGCCGGGGAATTTCCACATGAGCGGGACGCTGATAACCGCCGCCGAATGGCACGACCGCGGTTTCAACGATTGGCTGCGGCAGGGCGTGAATAGCGGCTGGGTTTGCATGATGGGTTCGGCTTTCGGGCAGCACATTATGCCGTTTGTTCAGCATGATATGAATGAATGGGCGGTGAGCACGGAAGATGCGATGGTCTATGCGAAATATAGCAATTTTGAAGCAAAGGTCGCGTGGATTCCAGAACGTGTCTGGTGCTCGCAGGGAATCTATCCGGACAACGGGATTCCTTCTCCGTGGCATGGCGACTCGTGGCTCGGAGATAACTGGGAGCAGCACGGGATTGAAGCGATTTTGCTCGATGACTGGCCTCATCTGAACGGCTACTCGGATCGTAAAATTCACTGGGTGTCTAACTTAGCCGGAGTTACCTTGCGCGCGATTCCTATTGATGGTGATTTTACGGGCAATTGTCAATGGAATTCTGCGGCAGCAATCTCGCAGATTATGGGAACCGGTCAATACGGGATTGTTGTCTATGGGACGGACTGGGAAGCCGCGGCGGCGCTGTCGGACTGGTGTACGGAAGACTGCCTGATAAACTATAAAGCGGTGGTCAATTGGTGTGGCGACAACTATCCCGCAGTAGAGGCATGGCGTCTCGATGTCGCTCTCACAAACTCGGATTTCAACGGTGATCTATCTGCTGCAATAACGTCGGGAACCTATGGAACGATTGGCGGGACGGATGGTTATGGCGGTTCGAACAATTCTTGGTACACCAATTGGCATGACGAAGGTTCGCATTCGGATCATCATACGCCGCAGTGGACGTACGGCGATGTCTGGTGGGATGCCTATAATAACTTGCTGGCCGCGCCCGATAACGACCTTCGGGAAACCGGCTGGTATGTGATGATGACGAACTTACATGAAACCGGCTGGCATGATTATATGGGTGGCCCGATATCAGGCTGGGAACATCGGTACAGCGCCCATATCAAGAACGCGAATGTTTACACCGAAGCGGCACACTGGGCGAATGATGAATATGCCATCACGACGAACGCATACTTTTCGGATATTGACCGCGACGGCTGCAACGAGCTGTGTATTCACAACGACCGCGTCTTTGCGGTATTCGACAGCATCGGCGGGAGGGCGATATGGGTTTTTGCGAAAGGTCCCGGCGGCCATTTCTCGATTGTGGGGAATTGCAATGTCTATTGGACGGAAACGGAAGGTGACTGGGATGAACCCAGCTCGAATAATCATCAAGCCGCATTAGCGGATGTGTCTCCACACTACCGCCACAACACGTACGATATGTATGTTGAATCTGTCACAGGCACCACCGCGGAAATCCGCATGGTGTACAACGATGTAACGAAATATGTTTCTTTAACAACGGGTGAAGCGTATCTGGATTGCCGCTATGATGTCGGACTTCAGAATTGCTATCTGCGAAGCGGTTTCAGCCCGGATTTGCTGGACTTAACCTGGAATGCGGATATGGAGCGCATTTATGATCCGGAAGTCGCTTATGTCGGCTATCGAAATCCGAATACGGGCGCGACAGGATTGTATATCATCGGCAACGGCGGGGCAAACTGGAACTCGGGCGGCGTTTTTACGGCGACGCTTTTAGGTGGGGACGAGTTGGTGGGTTATCGTCAGTTTGGTTTCCTCCTCTACGCAGGTGAAACGACAGACCCGGTCGACGGGGAAATTGCTGAGATTGAAATCTTGGCGGCTCAGAATATGGACTATTATGACCCGTGTGTGGTGAGTCCTGCGATTTTTGAAAGCGACAATCAGGTCAAGGTGCGTTTTTCGGAAGCGGCGGAGCAAACCACGGCGGAGAATATCAGCAACTATGCTTTCAGTGGTTTTGCAACGACCTATACCATCGTCAGCGCGGTGCGTCAATCTGACTGGAGCAAAGTTGTGCTCACGGTTACGCCGGATTTCGTTCCCGGTGAAAGTGGGACCATCACCGTTTTGAATGTCGAAGATTTGAACGGGAATGTTATTGCTTCGGAATGTGATGACGCATCTTTCTCGATTCCATCAGGTTTCACGCCGCACACGATTATTATCGACGGTGATTTGGACTTCGACCGCGAGAACGAATTCCTGACATCCGTGGGAGCCGAATCGCTGTTCTTCACCTGGGATAATGATTATCTCTATGTGGGTGTCAAAGATAAGGATTTAAGCTTGGGCGATCTGTTCGTCAGCTTAGACATCAATTCCGGCACAACTTCAGGAGCAGATACGGGCTGCTGGTATCGTGTCTTATATACAGGTACTTTCCGGCCGGAGTATATGGTTGCCATCGAGGGCGGTCCGGATAACATGCAGATTAATCACTGGAACGGCAGCAGTTGGGATTACCTGCACCATGGACAGCATGGCGGCTCAAGTTATAACGGCTGGTCAGGGAATCCATACACGGAGATGAGCATTCCGTGGAGTGACATCGGCAGCCCAACATCGCTGGCTCTGGCAGTTCATCTTTCGGAAGAAGATACTGAGGTAACGACGACGGTCTGGCCGCCGTATGGAAACACCACTGGAGATCATATCACGATAGCAAATTTCTATCGGCTTTTCGAACCCTACATTTCAGGGCCGATGCCTCTGATGGGTTATCAGCCCAAGAATACGCCGGATCGTGAACTACCGGGTGATGTCCTCGATATCGTCATTCATACACAAGGAAACGACCTTATCTTGAATTGGTCACCGGCGGCGAATGCGGATGCGTACATTATTTATCGAGCAATGACGCCTTTTGGCACGTTCGATTCTCTCAGCACTGTAACGGATACGACGTACACGGATATCGGCGCCTTGATTATGGACAAATATTTCTATCGTGTCAACTCGTCCAATTAGCAAGCAGAACATCAAGATGGAAGAACCTCTTAAATAGTCTGGATGTGTTTTGGTTAATAAAAAGGAGAAAAAAATGAAAATGCGAAACATCGTTTTAATGGGATTGATGGCTTTGTTGGCTTCAGCCTTTGTGGCCTATGGCGTTCCAAGTTTTACGCCGGTAGTTGACGGCGTCAAAGACCTCGGTTGGGGCACTGTGCCTGACCATGACACGAATACGGACAAGGAGCCGCTGGCATTCAATGTGGACAGTTGTTATGTGACCGACGATTCCGCCAATGTCTATATTGGAATGGCGACGGATCCGGACCCCTGGGGCGACGGCAATTCAGTTGTTTTTCACGTGATGATTGACATTCGCAAATCGGCGAGCGGCGGCACGTTTGACCCGTACACGCCGGACTCGGTCCGCTATGATATGTCCTATTTGCCGGAATACGAAATTGTCGGCGAGTGGTCCACAGATGATCAGAACATGGGCTGGGTGAGTAAATGCACTTGGCAGCCAGGCACGTCCGACTGGGCCCATGAAGAGTACAATAATACCCCCGGCAAGGTTGAAGGTGGTGGCGGCCAATTTACGGAAATTCTGCTGGCGCGCAATGAATTTGACGGATTGGCGCAGGAGGACACCATTAACATCAGCATTTGGTGCAAACCTGCTCACTGGTATGAAGGCGGGAAGCCCAACGCCAACTCCTGTTTGCCCGAGGACACCGATTTCCCGACGGACTGGGGCGATTGCACGACTCCGCAGTACTTCTCAACTCAGTTTTTCTATGTGATTCAGACCGTGCTTGTGGATGAGATTCCGCCTCAGGTTGTGAGTGCATCGCAGGCCGGGCCAGACAAAGTTATCGTGGAGTTTGATGAGTACATGGACGAGACAACGCTCGTCTTCGGCAACTTCACGATTGATGGCGGACTTTCTTTTAATGCATCACAGGTTCTTTCACCGACCTCCGTGCTCTTGACGGCCAATGGGAACTTCGCAGTTCAGCAGTACACAGTGACGGCCGATGCGAATGTCAAGGATTTGGCAGGGAATTCTGTGGATCCACTCAACAACAGTGCAAGCTTTAATGCCATACTTTATGCTCTGATTACGTTCGTCTATGTGGACCAGAACGAAGACCTGACCGACCTCTATTGCAAAGGGAGCTTCGACAACTACGGCAACTACGATCCATCCTGGGGTGTAACGCCCTTCCAGATGTATGACGATGGAATCGGTGGTAGCGATACGACCGCAAGTGACGGCCGATGGACAGCGCAGTTCTACCTGAAGCCATCAGTGAGCGACACCTTCGTATGGGGTGCGACGGAAGGTCTTGGCGGCGACTGGGCGATGGATTGCGGCGATATCAAATTCCAAGTTTTGGACGTCACACCTGGACAGGTGCAGATTTACACCGTCGGGGTTTACGCTCCAGTGACGTTCCGGATTGATGACAGCGCAGAGGGAACGCTAACGGAATGCTGGCTCAAGGGAACGTTCAACAGTATCGGGCGCTATGAAGGCGCTTGGAGTGACTTCCTGCAGATGTATGACGACGGCGCTCATGACGATATGGATCCCGGCGATAATATCTGGGGTCTCGTTGTGAATCTGGTTCCCGATGATTATTGCCACGATTCCACGTGGGAATGGGGAGCCGCCGACGCTTATAACGGCACTTGGCTGATTGATGGGCCCAACCGTCAGTTCGCTGTCCCGACATCGGATCCTCGTATCGAGACCTATGTGATTGTCCCGACGACTTCGCAGGCCGTTACGGTCACGTTCAATGTGGACTGTCAGTATCTGCTTAAAGTGGCTGATGTTGACTCGATGGCTGTGGCCGGATATTTCAACGGTTGGGACAACACCGCCAACATCATGTCCGATCTGGACAACGATAGCGTCTATACGGAGGATGTTCTCTTCGACTCTGGCTCTGTCAAGTATCACGAGTTCAAATTCGTGCGCTGGTATGACGGAACTCCGGAATTGGAATGGATTGACAACCGTGTCTTCTATATCGACGATTCCGGTCCGACACAAACCGTTGATTGCATCTGGAATGACTGGATTCCGGCACCGCCTCCACCGGATGTGGATGAACTTACCGCATGTACATTTGTTTCTGCGGATGAGTCGGAAGGAATCATGCTGCACTGGATACCCGTCGGCACACCTCAGGATACTCAGTGGTATAATGTGTACCAGGATACTGCTGGTATTGAACCGGATGAACACATTGCCTCGGTGTCGTGGGCGGTAGCCGATGGCGATCCTCAACTGTTCGTCGGCGTCATGAGTACGGTCGATTTTCGTGCCTACGATGCCACAGGCACCAACGAAGAACCACCGAATATAGCGGGAATCTTTGAATTTAACTACCCCATTCCTCCCGTCGTGCAGGACACCGTGACTGCCAGCGCTGGACAGGGCATTGGTTATAAGTTCGTAAAATATGAGATCGAACCAGACAAATATGTTGTCGTGTATGGTCCCGACATCTTCAAATGCGACAACCAATACCAGTATCTCATCAATGGGCACCCGGAGCAAGTGTGGTACCTCAAAGATGACGTCGCGCCCGGACATTACGTCTTCACCGTTAATTTCCATAACGCAGACGGCACGATTCAGAGATCAGAAACCGTCGTCGTTACGGTTGTGTAGGCAATAGAACCAAAGGGTGTTTCCTTTGTTCCTTATAAAGGAATATGACAAAGCGATGGGCAGCTCGAGTAACTTCGAGCTGCCCACACTCGCTGTAGCGACATCCTCGCCGAGGCAGATCCCCCGATCTGCCCGGAATGTTAAATAGTCTGGAGAAAATCGTGAAAATGCGATGGATTTTTTTAGCCTTTTTACTGCCGGTAATTCTCTTCGCCTCGCCGGTGCATACGACGTATATCTGGCATTTGGAGCAGCCGATTTACTGGCCGGACAGAATTTCGGTCGGAACGCCGACCTATGAACGCGCGTGGCAATCGATAAACAACGGCGGCGCTCATCCCGAGAATGACGTCGCGGGAATTTTTTCGGTTGATGATAGAGTTGCAGCGTATCAATGGCGCCCGAAGGAATCCATCGCAGCGATGACCGGAAATGATGCGGGTGCTCAGGTGACGTACAGCGGCGGCCTCGCGGAAAACGTGCGGAGTCTTGCCGATGCAAGTGCCTACGGCTATACGAGTTCATGGAATACACATTTTCAAACGGCGCGCGGATGGCCGACAAGCGGCGGACGGCCACGCATGGAAATGGTGATTATCTCTCACCATCATGCGCTTTGTCCATTGATTGACCCGAATACGCTTGAAAAAGAAATACAAATCTACCAGCAGCTCTATCCGCAGGTCTGGGGAAGCTCACCATCGCAATCAGTCGGGTTTTTCCCGCCGGAAATCGCTTTTTCCGAGCGTATGATTCCGACGTTGGTGGAAAATGGGATTTCTTGGGTCTTCGTAGGTTCGAATCATATCTCGCGTGCGATTGAAAACTTCCCGCTCGTTATGGGAACCGGCGGCGAGAATTGCGATCCTCCCAATCAAGCGGATCAGATTAATCCTAGCCAGACGAATTGGTTTTCGCTCACCATCAGTCGCGGATGCACACCGACCGACGCGTATCCCTATTCATTCCAGCCACATTATGCACAGTATATTGATCCCGAAACGCAAGCTATCTCGCAGATTATCGTCGTGCCGGTAGCTCAGGCGATGAGCTGGCAGGATGGGTATCAAATGTACGGTACAGATGACATCGGCGAGATTGCCTGGGCGAATAATCCGACCTATCCGATGTTAGTTGTGCTCGGGCACGACGGAGACAATGCGTGGGGCGGCGGATATTCCTATTATATGGAGAGCGTGCCTTCGTTCACCGCTGAAGCCGTTTCCAAGGGCTACGAACCGACAACCGTGCCGGAGTATTTAGCCGATCATCCGGTCGCGCCGGGAGATGTTGTCCATGTGGAAGATGGCGCGTGGGTGAATGCGGACAGCGATTTCGGTTCGCCGGATTTTATTAATTGGAATTGGCCGCTCTATGATGCCTATGGGAACTTTGACATTGCGAACGGCTGGGCGCTCGACGAACGCAATTGGGCGGTGATTACGGCGGCGCAGAATCGCGTTGAAACCGCCGAACAAATCGCGGGCGGTGTTTCCATTGCGAATATTCAGGATCCTTTGGCAGGCTCACCGTCGAATGCCGATTTGGCGTGGCATTTCTTTTTGGCGTCGCTCAATTCCGGTTACATGTACTACGGCGCGTCGCTGGATATGGAAGTGAAACCGTCGCTGGCCTGCAATTGGGGTGCGCATTACGCGGATATGGTTATTGGCGGCGGCAGCGGCGATGCAACCGCGCCGTCAATTTGGGTTCCGCAGCAAATGCCTCACAATCCCGGTGCAATTGGTTACGGTTCGTTGTGGGGTTATCAGCAAGTTCATCATTCGCGGGATTTCTGGGTGTGGACATTTATCTATGATGTCAATGGTATCGAGGAAGTCACCTTTTATTATCGGCTGGACAACGACGGCGTGAATCCGATAGCATCACTTCAGAACGAAACATTCGCCGGCGGCGCAGAGGTGACATCATGGCGCACGCTGCCGATGACGCGGCGCGATTTCCCGGCGGACAATGTTTACAGCGACCCGTCGATAAATTTTGACATTATACCGGATTACATTGCGGATGAATACTATATCCATGTTACCGAATCCGAAATCGTCGATTCGGGAGATGTGCTTGTTGATTATTTCGTCGAGGCGATTGATTCATTGGGATACATCAAACGCTCACCGATACAGCACACCTATGTAGGTTCCGGCGGCGGAGCGGGGCCCAGCGATGTCGTCTGGTGGTGGCCGGAGACTCCCGAAACCGGAGAGATTGTTACGATTTATTACGATGCGGATTTAGGCACGCTCCCTCCCGGCACCAGTCCGGTTTACATTCATATCGGTCACAGCGGCTGGCAGGAAATTCTGAATCCTGATCCCACGATGACCTTCGATGCCGATTCGCAGGCTTGGCGTTATACGTATTCGATTCCCGTCACAGCGACGACGGTCGATTTCGTATTCAACAACGGCATGGGCAACTGGGATAACAACGGCGGCGCGAACTGGCACATCACCGTCACCGTCGGAGGCGTGCCGGGCTTTGAAATGGACGGACAACTTGAAAGCTCCGCCGAGCTCGTGGGGCAAAACGGAAGTTATAACCTATGGGCTGATTTCAATGGGGAATACTTCTACGTGGCGACCGACCGCGCACAGGGCACTGGCAATGACCGATTCATCTTTTTAGCTGAGCAGCCCGGTTCTATGACAGGCGCGCCATGGGGAAAAAGCGGGCAGGTTGCCGCGTGGGATGCGTACCTTGCCGAAGAAGCGGACAACGGTTGGTCGGGATGGTTCGATAACACAGGAACCGCCGCGAATGCGACCGGAGCGGTTTCGGAAGGTTCGCTGTCTCTTTCGGGAGAATACGGTTCTATCCCTGAGCAAATCTGGATTGCGTTGGGTGCTTATCAAACGTCGGATGGCGGCACGCTTGTGGAGCAGGTACCCGATGCGGTCACTCCGAATGGAAATATCGAAGCGGACGAATGGATCGAGATTAATCTCGGCGGCCCGAAAGAACTCACGATTGCCGTCGATGGCTTGGACGCTGTACTGAATTGGAACACGGCTTTCGGAGCTTCAGGTTATCAGATTCACTTGACATCCACGCCATTTGAAACGCTTTCAGAAAGCACGAGACTGGCGACTGTGACAAGTCCGCCCTACACGCACGAGAGTGTGCTGGCAGGATATACGAAAGGCTTCTACCGCGTCATCGCCGAATATTGAAATTCCCCCCGCGTGCGGGGGGATGTCAGGGGGGTCTCCTTATAAATCCGCCGCGAGTGGGTGCCTTGAGCCTCTCGCGACAAGAAGTGAAGCCAAAATTTCTACGGCTCTGAAAAACAATTTCCAGAGCCGTTTTTTATGCTTTCAGAAAATATTTAGAGAAGATTGAGTCTTTATTGACATTTGGCAGGAAGCGTGGTATATTAAACTATCGATTTGCTGTAGTCGAATATTCCCTAACGAGAGTATAGAAATGGTTTATCGAAAACATCTCACAATTCTGTGTTGTCTGTTGCTTGCTGTTTCCGCAGTACAGGCAAATTACACCTTCTTAGGCAACGTGGACAGCGCGAAGGTCGAAACATCAGGTTGCGTGCTCTATTGCGAAGGTGGCAACAATGTGCAGATTACTTTTCTAAAAGAGAATATGTTTCGCTATACATTGCATCGCGCGGAATACTCCGAGCCTCTGTTAGAATATCCGCTTGTGAAGACGCAATGGGATGGTGTTCAAGTAGAATATTTAGAAAATGATTCGATAATCACATTAACATCGAGCGAACTCAGGATTGAAATTCAGAAAATTCCCTGTCGCATCGTCGTTAGAAATAGCGAGGGAGAGATTTTATCCGCGGATGATCCGGGTATGGGTATTGGCTGGGACGGAAAAGAGGTTCGTTCGTGGCGCACAATAGCACCGGATGAGAAATTCTTCGGGCTGGGTGAGAAAGTCGGACCGGTGAACAAACGTGGCCGCGAATGGGTGATGTGGAACGATGATTATCCGGGCTACGACGACCGCACCGACCCTCTCTATCAATCCATTCCTTTTTATATCGGTCTCCGCGACGGCAACGCTTACGGAATTTATTTCAACAACAGCTACCGCACGACGTTCAATATGGGCGCGGGCAATCGGCGCTATATGTCGTTCGCGGCTGAACAAGGAAATCTCGATTATTTTTTCATTTGCGGACCTGAAATCAGTAGCGTGGTTGAAACGTACACTGAACTGACCGGACGCACACCAATGCCGCCGATGTGGTCTTTAGGGTATCAGCAATGTCGCTACAGTTATTTTCCTGACAGCGAAGTTTTGCGCATCGCAAAAACGTTTCGAGAAAAAAAGATTCCGGCGGACGTGATTTATCTCGACATTCATTATATGGATGATTATCGCCTGTTCACATTTCATCCTGAGCGATTTCCCAAACCGCGCGCGTTGATGAATGAGCTTGAAGACATGGGCTTTAAAGTCGTCACGATTATTGATCCGGGTATCAAAGTTGATGATGAGTATCGCGTGGCTCGGGAAGGATTAGCCGGAGAGCATTTCGTGTGTTATCCCGATGATGAAATCTATATCGGCGAAGTGTGGCCGGGGCCGTCTTATTTTCCCGATTTCAGTCGCGATGAAACGCGCACATGGTGGGCGGGATTGCTCGATGAATTTTACGATACCGGCATCGACGGATTTTGGAACGATATGAATGAACCGGCGGTATGGGGAAAAGCATTTCCGCAGGAAGTCATTTTCAACGATGACGGAATTTTCTCGAACCAGAAAAAAATGCACAACCTGTACGGATTTCTCATGTGTCGTGCGACGACGGAAGGGATGAAACGTTTGCGCCCGGAGGAGCGGATGTTCGTTTTGACACGAGCGGGATTCGCCGGCATTCAGCGTTACAGTGCGGTCTGGACGGGAGACAACGTCGCCAGCGAAGAACATCTCGAACTGGGCATTCGCATGATGCTCGGGCTGGGACTTTCAGGAGTGCCGTTCGTCGGAATGGATGTCGGCGGTTTCATGGGCACGCCGTCGCCGGAACTTTATGCACGGTGGATGCAGGTCGGAGCGTTGTCGCCGCTGTTTCGAGGACACACAGTGTACAACAGCAGCGACCAAGAGCCGTGGTCGTTCGGCGATGAAGTCGAACGCATCAGCCGTGAAGCAATCGAATTGCGCTATCGATTGTTGCCGTATATCTATTCGTTGTTCTATGAAGCGAACCAAACCGGCGCGCCGCTATGGCGACCGTTGTTCTGGTATGACACGGACGACAATCGAGTGTATGACTGGGCATTTCAGCACGAATTCTTCGTCGGAGAAAAGCTCTTGGCGGCTCCGGTAACGCGCGATGGGCAATATGTAAAAAAAGTTTATCTGCCTAGAGGCAAATGGCTGGATTGGAATACAGAGAAAGTGTATGACGGCGAACAGGAAATCTATGTGGATGCGCCGTTGTATCGGTTACCGTTGTTCCTAAGGGAAGGCGCAATCATTCCATCGAGAGAACCCGAACAGTTCACGGGTGAAAAGCCTCTGACGAAATTGATTCTCGATGTCTTCGCAAGTGAACAGCTATCAGCATTCGAATACTATGAAGACGACGGCAAGAGCTACGATTATTTGAACGGAAGCTACCGCCTTACGGAATTCAGTTGTATAAAAACCCAGAGTGAATTGCAGTTCGAAAAACAGCGCACACATGATAATTACAAAGCTCCCAAGCGCAATTTAGAAATTCGTTTTCATGCTGTAGTAGAGCCGAGCGAAGTTCTACTTGATGAGCGAGTAATAGATGATTATCATTACGATGCTCAAAAACAAATTCTAACGATTTCAATTCCCGATAAAGGGAAAGAACAAAAGTTGCTCATCCGGTAATTTTTAGGAGATAAGCACATGTTCGCAGGTCTTGGAAATATAGATGTCATTGTCATCGGCGTGTATTTTGTCGTCGTGCTCGGCATTGGTTTTTATTTCGCGCGCAAGGAACGCACGTCGGCGCAATACTTTTTAGCGGGGCGGAATGTGGGTTGGTTTGCGATTGGCGCATCGCTTTTCGCCACGAATGTTTCCAGCGAGCATTTCATCGGCCTCGCGGGTTCCGGCGCGGCGACAGGGATGGCGGTCGGACATTTCGAATGGCTGGCGTGCTTGATTGTGCTGATTCTCGGCTGGGTGTTCGCGCCGTTTTATTTGCGCTCGAAAGTTTTCACGATGCCGGAATTTCTCGAACGCCGCTACGGAAGCGCGAGCCGATGGTACTTGACTATCGTGTCGATTCTGTCGTATGTGTTGACGAAAGTTTCCGTGACGCTCTTCGCCGGAGGATTGCTGCTCAAGCAGGTCATGGGATGGGACATGTACACGTCTGCGCTCGTGCTGGTGATTGCCACAGGCATCTACACCATTGCCGGAGGACTCGCGGCGGTGATTTACACCGAGCTCGTGCAGATGTTCGTGCTGGTCGGCGGAGCGGTGACGTTGACGCTATTGGGCTTGAATGAAGTCGGCGGGTTCGGCGCGCTGCAGCAAAGCGTGCCCGATGGTTTCTTCAGCATGTTCAAACCCATCAGCGATCCAAATTTCCCGTGGACAGGAATTGTTTTCGGCGCACCGATTCTTGGCATCTGGTACTGGTGCACGGATCAGTACATCGTGCAGCGCGTGCTCAGCGCGAAGGGTTTGAACCATGCGCAATCCGGGACGATTTTCGCGGGCTTTTTGAAAATCCTGCCGGTGTTTATTCTGGTCATGCCGGGCATCATCGCGCGGGCGCTCTATCCGGATATCGCCGGGGACGAAGCGTATCCGATATTAGTGACGCGGTTGCTGCCGGTGGGCTTGAAGGGCATCGTCATCGCGAGCTTGCTTGCGGCGCTGATGAGTTCGCTGGCGGCGTGTTTCAACAGCAGCTCGACACTCTTCACGATTGACATCTACAAGAAACTGAAACCGAACGCGAGCGAGAAACGACTCGTGAATGTGGGACGGATTGCGACAGGCGTGCTGGTGGTGTTGGGGATTTTATGGGTGCCGTTTATCAAGTATATTTCGTCGCAGATTTATGTGTATTTGCAGAGCGTGCAGGCGTATATCAGTCCGCCGATTGCCGCGGTGTTTTTGTTCGGCGTGTTCTGGCCGCGCGCGAACGGCAAGGGAGCGATTGCGGCGCTCTTCACCGGGCTTTTCTTCGGCGCGCTTCGGTTAATCACAGAGCTTATCCACAGTCAAAATCCCATCGGCTTCGCTCCATTGACAACGCTCGCCGAGATTAACTTTTTGCATTTCGCCGTGTTTTTGTTTATCTTGTGCAGTGCGGTATTGATATTCGTCAGCCGTGCCACCGCCGAGCCGGAAATGGCGAGTCTCCGCGGCTTTACCTATCGCTACACCGAAAAAGTCACCCCAACCGCCACAGATATTACTTCCCGCCGCCTGAACATCATCTTCTCCGCCCTACTAATCGCGACGGTGGTGATGTTATGGATTGTTTTCTTTTAGTTGCATGAGGATTGACAATCAATAGCATTTTTTGTACATTAGTTTTGCAGTATCTACCATCCGAAGAGGTGAACAGGACTACAACCAGAAAAGGATTATTTTAGTGACACCAATTATATCAAAAAAGCAAGTCCAAAAACAATCACCACACAAAAAAATTGGCTTTAATGGACTAACACCAAGCCAGTGGGCAGCGCTTTCAAAGAATGTATGGAACGATGTAAGTTCTCCTCGCAATCACCATCAGCTTGAACATGGAGCTGTATTTCCTGTTAAGCTGGCCCAGCGCCTAATACAGATGTACTCCAAAGAAGGTGATTTGATATTTGATCCCTTTCTTGGAATAGGCACAACTCTCATTGCAGCTCAAAACCTTAAGCGACACGGAATTGGCATTGAGTTGAATCCACGTTTTTCTGAAATTGCCGAACAATGGCTTATAGAGAACCAAGGTTTATTCAGTGAACAATCTAACTTTTCTGTTATTACAGGTGACTGCCGTAAGTTGAAGGAATACGTGTCTAAAAACACCGTTCAAACAACGATAACTTCTCCGCCTTATGCCAACTTCATTCATAGATCCGTAAAAGACCGAACAACAACACACAAGAATTCGATTATCACTTATGAAAACATAAGCACAGTTAAGCCCTATAGTGATAATGACCTAGACTTCGGCAATTTGGAGTATCAAGACTTCCTAGAGCAACTAAAAACGATTCTCCATGCTAACTTTCATGTTACGATTGAGGGCGGATACTCCCTTTGGGTCGTCAAAGACTATCGAGATACAAAAAACAAAATTCCCTATATATCATTTCACTCTGATTTAGCCAAACTCGGAGAAGAAGCAGGATTTAAGTATCACGACCTAATTGTGTGGGACCAGACTGGACAACGTAGGCTTGTATTACTTGGCTTCCCAACAATATTTTACACAAACCAAAACTGCTCCTTTATTGTGGTGTTTAGAAAGACACGATGAAATTGCTCGAAAACATAAGATTTGACTTTGACGGCGAAGACACTTCCTATCTAACTCATTCGTTTCACCCTTTTCCAGCAAAATTCCCGCCACAACTGCCGAAGGTCATACTTTCCGAATTCTCAGGGAAGGGTGAAATTGTGTTGGATCCGTTTTGCGGTTCAGGTACTACACTCGTTGAGGCTCAATTGCAAGGAATTGACTCGGTGGGGGTAGATATTAACGGTCTCGCTTGTCTACTGAGTGAAGTAAAATCAAAACCACTTTCGAAACAGCAGCAATCTTTAGCGGCCGAATTATTTAATCGAATTTCTGACGAGAGTTTTCTCTGGGAAATGGGCAAAAAGAAAGATGTTACTGTTCCCAAATTCGATGGATTATCCCATTGGTTTCAGCCAAATGTAGCTAAAGAATTAGCTTTTCTAAGAAATGAAATCTTAGCAATCAAGGACAAGGCCGCACGCGATTTTCTTAGGGTAGTGTTGTCATCTATCATTGTGCGAGTTTCCAATCAAGAGAGCGATACACGTTTTGCCGCAATAGATAAGAAAATCAAAGATGGTTTTACCTTTAAACTTTTCTTAGACCGCGGGAAGGTTTTCCTTGAAAAAATGAGAGCGTTTTCAAAGCAAGTCAAGACTCCGACCATTGTAGAGGTTTACAATACTGATTCAAGAGACCTTGGCTTTCTAAACAGTAGAAAATTTGACTTAATAGTAACTTCTCCGCCTTATGCAAACACTTATGATTATTATCTCTATCATAAATTTAGAAAACGATGGCTGGATATAGATGTTCATTATGCTCAGTACAACGAAATCGGGTCTAGGCGGGAATTTTCTAGTCTTAAAAATGATCCAAGTAAATGGGTGTATGATTTAAAGCTTTGTTTCATGCAGATAAGTTCTGTTTTGAAAAAAAAGGGGTTGGCTTTCATAATAATTGGAGATTCCATTATTCGGAAGAAACTTTTACGTATGGACGAAGTAATCTCGGAGTTTGCTCCAAGTGTAGGACTTGAAGTATGCGAAATCGTCTCATCAGATTTAAAACGCCACTCCAAGATATTTAATCCTGCTTTTGCTCAAAGGGGTAAAAAAGAACATTTAATGCTTTTGCAGAAACAATGATCAACATTAGAATTTACTACGAGTCTTTAGAACAAGCCAACCACTATATAAAACCGATTATAGCAGAGGCGTGTGATGGTCAACATGTAAACATTGTTCTTGTTAAACGCGTAGGATCTGCTAAAGATCTTCCACAGGGCAAAGTGCGCGCTATACATTCTCTGGCGACTCCAGACATTCTTATAACCGGTGTCGTCGATGATATCGAGACACCATTGATTCTAATTGAGTTTTCAGAAGCTGTTATGACGGAAGACCACGAGTTGCAGCGGTCCTATGGCCCGGTCGCTGCATATCTTGCTAATATGTTCTACCTTAAAGTATCTGGTCAAAAGGAGTCAAGCCGAGAACATGGAGGTGCTGAATATAATCCTTACAGCACCCCGCGTATGTTTTTGAATGAACTTGACCATCAAGGTTTTATCATTGCTGAATGGAGATTTGTGCAGGACAACCCTACTATACTTGAACGCTCTAGAGATTTTCCGAGCTGTCCACCGCAAATCCCTATCTTGGTGCAAACCATTCGACATGCCATTTCAGCATACTGCGGAGACCAAGCAAACTGGTTTGACGAAGCTCTAAGAAATTTACAGCGAGAGACATCATATTCAGAGTTTATGAATAGGGTAAATCAATCTCCTGGCCTATCATCTCTAACAACCACTTGGCAAGAGCGCGAGGAAAGATGTAGCAACAAAGACCGTGTCAGGTATTTTGTTGAAGATAACTGGATTGGCGCCAAGATCAACCGATTTGACCACGCGATGGATCCTGATAGGGGAATATTGATTTTTTTGTCAATTTTATTCTCGAACAGGACTGCTGTATATGGCATTTACTCCATAGTTCGTCCGCGTAGTGGCCCAGAGTTAAGAGGAAGAATACAGGACCTCTCCAGCCTTCAAAGACACGTAGAAGCCGCATTGATAAAAGACCACGGTGGCATACCGTCCTGGTTAAGTAATGCCATAATGAATAAGGTTTCTGAAGCAGGGTCTGTGAATTCAACAATTGATTTTCAAGGTATATGGGAGGCAAATCGTTCTAGAATAGAAGATAACAAGGTTGCAATGACACTTGCGTATTTTCTTGATGGTATGTACCTAGGTTATGGCGGAATTCTTTTGCAATGGGACAAACAGGCACTGTTAGGTAATGCGTCGGATTCATTCATTGATAGCCTGCGACAACATTTGGGTTTCAGTAATGATGGTTCAGCAGCTTCTATAGAAGAAAGAGCGAATGATGTGAACGAAGACGAAGTCACATATTTGATTGCACACCGTATCCTTTTTCCAAATAGTTTTCAGATAGTCAGTATTAGTTATCCGGGTGCTCAAGGTGGTTTCGCTGTACTACCAGAACCAGAAGCGGGACGAGCACAGCGGCGTAGATATATAGATCTTATCGCTCTACCTCCACAAGACATTTCTTCTTTTGACGTCCTGCTTAATGAAAACAAAGGAATGTTCTCAAGGGCGGCGATAACCGGCGATGTTAGAGAATTGAATCAGTATAAAACAAACCATGCTTATAGAGGTGCTCTCACGCAATCTCTCGTGAATGCGAAGGTCATTGACTCCAATAGAGAACTACGCGAAATCTTAATAGGAATAGGATTTGGTGTCAGAAATGGAACAAGAACAACTTGGGACCCAAGCGAAGTTGATTTCATATTTCGCGTTATCCACAGATCGAGATGGGCTATTGGAATTTTTTCGCAAAGTCTAAGGGAATTAATCCCGACGATTGAGGGAAACACGGACTTACCGAGGTGTTATAAAATTTGCCCTCCTGATTAATGCGAATTGGAAATAATTCCAGAAACTGAGCGGTTTTCAGGGAGGCGTTGGCACATACGTTTGAGCATATAATTCAGTGATGCGCGCAACATGCAATACCTAATCCAATCCACCATAGCGATTATTGCGATTATGGATCCGTTGGGGGCGGCGCCGATTTTCCTTGGGCTGACGGACGACATGACGCGGTGGCAGCGGACGCGGGCGGCGGTGCGGGCGTCGTTTTACTGTATCGTCATCCTGACCGTGTCAGCGTTCGGCGGCGAATGGATTCTGCGCGCTTTCGGCGTGACCTTGCCCGCGTTTCAAGTCGCCGGCGGACTCATCATCGTGCTCATGGGACTGGAAATGCTCAGCGGCACACCGACGCGCGTACAGCATGACCCCAAAGAACCCGGCGAGGATGATACCATCTTAGTGCCGTTCGCCATGCCGCTGATTGCCGGGCCGGGCGCGATTACGACCGTGATTACATTGACCGCGCAGCATCCGAATGTCAGCGGAAGATTGACTATACTGCTGGCGGTTGTGCTGGCGACGATTGTTTTGTTGGTGACGCTGCTGAGCGCGAACTGGCTGAAGGAACGCATCAGCTACCATGTGCAGAAAGTTTTCCTGCGGTTCATGGGATTGATTCTGCTGGCGATTGGAGCGCAGTTGTTGTTGACGGGTGTGCAGAGGTTTTTAAATTGACGGTTTTACGCGAGGGGCAGGCTACAAGTAGCTAATACTATGGTATTAATTACTTGTTAATAAATCATATAGGAACGTTCAGGAGAGATTTAATTTGTGGCATTATGGACGGCGGCATTTTTCTCTTGACATGAACCGAATTAATTCGTATAATTAATCCGTAAGGAGCCAATAAAATGAATTTGACGAACCCTGCCCGCACGAATTGGTATTGGTATTGCTACTGGCGCTCAATGCGCGTGGGTGAGGTACGGCTCTAAGTAGATATTAGTCGAGACTATCAGCGTCCATGCGATTTATTGCATGGGCGTTTTTTTATTGGGTGAGATTTTGCAGCACGCTTTTCATATGACAAAAGAAGCATTTTTGAAACATGCCCACCCGGGACGGATTCAGGTCGTGACTCGAATCGTGCCGGGAGATTTACTGACTCCGGTTTCAGCCTTTTTAAGGCTGCGCAGCATGGGCACTCCCGCGTTTCTTCTCGAAAGCGCCGCTGGGGGAGAAAGCTTCGGGCGCTATTCGATTCTCGGCGCTGCCCCGGCAAGGGTTGCCGTCGCGAAAGAACCGGGCTGCAGTTATTGGCTGGACAAGGGTGAACAGACAGCGGAACCGCTGCGGAATCTTCTTAAAAATTTCGCAACGAGTCAGGCGGATAATGTGGGGCAGTTTCCTTTTTGCGGCGGGCTGGTCGGGATGATTGGTTTTGACTGGGTGCGGGAATTGGAAGCTCTGCCAGAAGGCCCAGCGCCGGATATCGACATGCCTCTGGCTTGTCTGGGAGATTTTCAAGACTTCGTTTTATTTGATCATCGAACGCTCGATGTTCTGTTTGTTGCTCAGGTTATCGTAGGGGAATCACCCGCAGAGGATTATGCGCGCGCGCAACATCGTCTAACATCAATGGAAGCTGTTCTTGCGCGTCCGCTTCCCGGCGACCTTCCCCCGGTCGAATCCTCTCTGAAGGTTCAGAGTAATTTTTCGGAGAATGAATTCTGCAAAGGCGTACGCACTTTGAAGGAACATATTCGCGCCGGTGATATTTTTCAGGCGGTTCTTTCGCAGCGTTTCGAGACAGATTTTCAGGGTGATCCTTTTCAGCTTTATCGGAGTCTGAGGCGCGTTAATCCATCACCGTACATGTTCTATCTGGAGATGGAGAACGGCGCACTTGTCGGCGCATCGCCGGAGCTTCTGGTCGGTGTGGATGGACGCAGTGCGGAGCTTCTGCCGATTGCCGGTACCCGACCGCGTGGCAAGAATATCGATGAAGATGCGGCGCTGGAAAAAGATCTGCTCGCTGATGAGAAAGAGAATGCTGAGCATATGATGCTCGTGGATTTAGCGCGAAATGATTTAGGGCGCGTGTGTCATTACGGCACCGTGCGGGTGAAGGAACTCGCGCAAGTGCATCGCTTCAGTCATGTGATTCATTTGGTTTCCAGCGTGAAAGGAAAACTGCGATCCGAATTCACGGCGGCGGACGCTTTGGCGGCATCTTTTCCAGCGGGAACGGTGAGTGGAGCGCCAAAAGTTCGCGCAATGGAAATCATTGTCGAAAACGAACCGACGAATCGGGGGCCTTATGCCGGAGCGGTGGGTTTTCTGGACCGAACCGGGCGCGCGGAGTTTTGTATCGCGTTGCGGATGGCGCTTGTCACACCGGGACGCATCACGTTTCAAGCCGGGGCGGGAATCGTAGCCGATTCGATTCCGGAAAAAGAATACGCTGAAACCAAACACAAAGCGCAGGCGGTTGCCGATGCGCTAAAACTGGCGACAAAAGAAAGATGATTTTCGTTCTTGATAATTACGATTCGTTTACTTACAACCTCGTGCAGGGCTTCGGCGAACTCGGCGTTGAAGTGAGCGTGGCGCGCAATGATAAAATCACTGTGCCGGAACTTGAAGCGATGAATCCCGCGGCGATAATATTTTCTCCGGGGCCCGGCAGACCGGAAGTGTCCGGGAATATGCCTGAGATTGTCGCGGCCTTCGTGGAACGGATACCGATATTGGGTGTTTGCCTCGGTCACCAGATGTTGGGTCAGCATTTCGGCGGCAAGGTTGTCCCCGCAGAGGAGCTTGTGCATGGCAAAGCAGCGCGTGTTTTTCACGATGGGAAGACGATTTTTCGCGGCGTGACAGACCCTGTCAATGCAGGACGCTATCATTCGCTGATGCTGGAACGCGATTCGCTGCCCGACTGCTTCGAGGTAACGGCGCAGACAGAAGCGGGAACGGTGATGGCGATTCGGCATCGGTCGCTGCCGATAGAAGGTGTGCAGTTTCATCCGGAATCGATTCTGACACCCGAAGGCCCGAAGATTCTGGAGAATTTCTTGGCGATGGTGGGGTGAAGTTTAATTTGGTTGTGCCGCTTGGTAGTGCCGCACGGCAGTGCGCCTGAGAAGGAAAAGGAATATGCTGCGAAAAACAATCGAAAAAATTTCTGATGGGGAAATCCTATCGCGCGATGAAGCGAGGCAGGCGCTGGAATATATTTTCGACGAGAAAGTTTCGCATATCCAGACGTCTGCGTTTCTTGTGGCGCTAAGAACGCGCGGCGAAAAAAGCGTAGAACTCGCGGGGATGCTCGACGCGATGAAAGCGCGCATGAAAACGGTCGCGTGCGCCGACCCAAAGGCGGTGGATGTCTGCGGAACCGGCGGTGACGGCAGCGGGAGTTTTAACATTTCGACAGCAGCGGGTTTGGTGGCGGCGGCGGCAGGTGTGACGGTTGCCAAGCACGGCAATCGCGCCGTTTCGAGCCGTTCCGGCAGTGCGGATTTATTAGTGGCATTGGGAATCTCTATCGATGCACCGATTGCTGTTTTGGAAAAATGTTTGGCAGAGCACAAGTTTGCTTTTCTCTTTGCGCCGATGCATCACGGAGCGATGAAGGCGGTTGCTCCGATTCGAAAAGAGCTGGGAATGCGCACAGTCTTTAATCTCTTAGGGCCGCTTGCGAATCCCGCCGGAGTGAAGCGGCAATTGGTGGGTGTATTTCATCCACGGTGGCTCCGACCGGTGATTGAAACGCTGAAGGCCGCCAGCGCTGAACGCGCGCTTGTGGTTCACAGCAAGGAAGGCTGGGACGAAATCAGCGCCGCGCAATCGACGGGTTTCATTGAGTTGAAGAACGGCAAACTAATAGAAGATTCAATTCTTCCGGAGAAATTGCCTTTTACGGGAGAAAAAATCGAAAATCCAATCGGCGGTGATGCGGAAGAAAACGCGAAGCGCTTGCAAGCGCTTGCGGCGAATGAAGAAACACATCTGCTCCCGTGGGTCGCGGTAAACGCGGGGGCAGCGATTTATCTGGCGGATAAAGCGGCTTCTATTGCTGAAGGATGCGAGATGGCGACCAAGACGATTCGCGACGGGAAGCTCGCCGCGCTTCTTGATACACTCAGGAAATATCACCGGGCGTCATGAGCATTTTGGATGATATATTCGCGGCGAGTCGCGTTCGATTGGAAACACAGAAGCGCGAAGTTTCTCTCGAAGAATTGAAGCAGCGTTGCCATGACCTTCCGCCAACGCATGGTTTTGAGAAAGTGTTGAAGCAAGCAGATCGATTAGCGTTCATAGCGGAAATAAAACCGCAGTCGCCCAGCGCAGGAATTTTAAAAGCGAATCTTTCGGTCGAGGACATCGCGCGAGAGTATGAAGCAGCAGGTGCGGACGCGCTTTCGATTTTGACCGAGCCGGAATATTTTGGCGGTTCACTTAAAAACTTAGAGAAGGCTAAGAACACTGTTCAACTTCCACTGCTTCGTAAGGATTTTATTTTCGACGTATATCAACTTTTTGAAGCACGTGCGGCGGGAGCGGATGCGATTCTCTTAATTGCGGCGATGTTATCGCACGAACAAATTGCGGAACTCTGTTCGTTGGCGCGTGAACTTTCATTGGATGTTTTGCTTGAATTTCACAGTAAGGAAGAGTTAAACCGGCTTCCTGCGAAAGAGCCGGTGATTTGCGGCGTGAATCATCGAAACTTGCGCACAATGGAGATTGATTTGTCCGTTTCCGAGCAATTGTTTCCATGCTTTCCGAATGGATTCGTCAAAGTTGCCGAGAGCGGAATCTCCACGGAAGAAGATATAAAACGCGTACGAAAATCCGGCGCAGATGCGGTGCTTGTGGGAACGCATTTGATGAAGGCGCAGAAGCCCGGCAAGGCTCTTCGGGAATTGGTGAGCGCGTCATGTGGATAAAATTCTGCGGAATGGTGCGGGAGGAAGATGTGGAGGCGGCGTGCGGCCTGGGCGTGGACGCGGTGGGATTTATTTTCGTTCCTTCGTCTTCGCGAGTTGTAAAACTTGATGATGTTCACTATCTCCGCGGGCAAACTCGCGGTCATTGTAAGAAGGTTGCTGTTTTTCAAAATCCCGATATGAGTGAAGTCAAGGAAATCGCTGATGAACTTGAATTCGATTTATTGCAATTTCACGGGGAAGAAGCTGCCGAAGAAATCGAAAGGCTACAGCACACATATATCAAAGCTTTTCGCATCGGTTCGGATTTTGATGTTAATAAGTTCTTACCATTCAAGAATGCTCACGCGTGGCTGCTCGACAGTGTGAAAAGCGGGCCGTTGGTCCCTGCGGAGCTTGTGCAGCGTGCGATGGATTTGCATCCGCAAGGACGCGTTATTTTAGCGGGAGGGTTGACAATTGAGAATCTGCATTCGCGATTAACAGAGTGTCATCCTTATGGTGTCGATGTTGCGCGGGGAGTTGAGGAACATCCACGCGTCAAAAATTTCAAAAAAATGAAGGAATTCGTTCGTGTCTGTCGTGACTACAAATAATAACTCCCGGCATCAGCCGGATCGGCGCGGTCATTTCGGGCCCTATGGGGGGCGCTATGTACCTGAAACATTGATGAGTGCGCTTAACGATTTGGATGTCGCTTTTCGCACTGCGTGGCGCGACCGGATATTCCGGCAAAAGCTAAACGAAGAACTCGCTAACTTCGCCGGACGACCAACGCCGCTTTACGCTGTGGAAAATTTATCGGAAGAGCTCGGCTATCCTGTTTTTCTTAAGCGCGAAGATCTGCTTCACACCGGCGCGCATAAAATCAACAATGCTCTGGGTCAGGCGTTGCTGGCACAGAGGCTTTCTAAAAAACGTATCGTCGCGGAAACCGGCGCAGGGCAGCACGGCGTTGCTGTGGCGACGGTATGCGCACGATTTGGACTCGAAGCGGTCGTTTATATGGGCGTCAAGGATATGGAACGGCAGGCTCCCAATGTCAGCCGGATGAAGTTGCTCGGAGCCGAAGTTATCCCTGTGGAAAACGGAACGCAGACTTTGAAGGACGCGACAAGTCAGGCTATCCGCGATTGGGTGACGAATGTGCGGACGACATTTTATCTTCTTGGTTCAGTGGTCGGGCCGCATCCTTACCCGATGATGGTGCGGCAATTTCAGCGGGTCATTGGTGAGGAAACGCGCCGCGAATTGCGCCGCCGGGAAATTAATGCGTCCGTGCTTATTGCCTGCGTCGGCGGCGGGAGCAACGCGATTGGTTTTTTCTATCCCTTTCTTCAGGATGATATGCAGCTCTATGGCGTGGAAGCAGCCGGAGAAGGCATCGCAACTGAGCATCACGCGGCGACGCTGTCAGCGGGGAGGCCGGGCGTGCTTCACGGGAGTTATTCGTATCTGCTGCAGAATGATGACGGTCAAGTTTCAGAGGCGCACAGTGTTTCAGCCGGGCTCGATTATCCGGGTGTCGGACCGGAACACAGTTTCCTGCGCGATACAGGCCGCGTCCGATATGTGTCCGTGACCGATGAAGAAGCTTTGCAGGCCGCTCGTAATCTTTGCCGGTACGAAGGAATTCTTCCCGCGTTGGAACCGGCTCACGCTCTGGGGTATTTGCGTTATCTGGACAAAAAGGAAATCGGAGATGGAGCGGTGGTGGTTTGTCTTTCCGGGCGCGGCGATAAGGATTTGCAGGCGTTTATTGAAGGGTAATTGGTAGTGCCGCACGGCAGCGCGCTTTGTTTTGAAAATTCCGGCCGGGTTACGCGCGGTAGTTTTATCGTTTGGCATGCAGAAACGTGCGCTGAACCCGGCTCGGCGGCAGCAAGTAATTTGGTAGTGCCGCACGGCAGTGCGCTTGAGTAGCCAACACCGCGTTTGTATTATATCGAGGTCAGTATTTAGAAAATGAATTTGCGAACTTCCTTACACGATAAAAAAGCAAAACATGAAAAAGTCCTGTCGTGTTTTCTGACGGCGGGTTATCCCACGCGCGAAGCGACGGTGCCTCTGGCGAAAGCCATCGCAAGAGGCGGAGCTGATCTTATCGAATTGGGTGTACCTTTTTCGGATCCGTTAGCCGACGGGCCGGTTATTCAGCGCAGCTCGCTGCGCGCGCTGCGCGAAGGAACGACTCTTCCGTGGGTACTTGATATTACATCCGAGCTCACGGCGGAACTCAGCATTCCCATTTTACTGATGGGCTATTTGAATCCCATGCTTGCTTATGGTGCGGAAAGGCTGCTGAAAGCTGCGAAAGAAAAAGGCGTGGCAGCGCTGATTATTCCTGATCTTCCGATTGATGAAGAAACGGACTTGTGGAATCAGGCGGCTGAAATGGGCATACCGCTTGTTCCTTTTGTCAGTCCCACGACAGCTCGCGAGCGTTTTGCGATGATTGACCGAAAGGCAAAAGCGTTTGTTTATGCGGTGTCCATCACCGGCGTCACCGGCGCTCGAAAGAGTTTGCCGACGGAAGTTGAGATGTATTTAAAAGAACTGACACAGAATATAAAAGCACCAACTCTTGTCGGTTTTGGCATCAGTAATCCTGATGAAGCAGCGCGCATGGCGAAACATGCTGACGGTATTATTGTCGGCAGCGCGCTACTTTCTCAGATTGATGAAAAAGGCGGTATCGATGAGAATTGTCAGCGCGTCGAACGTTTTGTGCGCGAAATAAAAAAGGCGATAACATGTCTATCACCTACTGGCGAAAACAAATAGATGAGATTGACCGGACGCTGGTTTCGCTGATTTCCGCGCGGGCGCGGTGTGCGCGAAAAATCGGGAGTTTGAAACGGGAGCAGCAATTGCCCATCGTGGACGCCGCGCGTGAAGCCGAGGTGCAAAAAAGAATCGAGGCACTCAACAGCGGGCCACTTTCGACAGACGCGCTCTGGAGAATTTTCGAAAGAGTCATAGATGAAATGCGCCTTCTTCAAGAAGATGCGCTAAAATACAATCAGGAACAAACCAAAGCGAGACAGTCATGATTATTATTATGCGGAGTGACGCCGAAAAGAACGACACGACGACATTAATTTCCAAGCTCGCCGAAAAAGGGCTTTCGGTGCACCGCTCCACCGGTGAGAGTCGAACCGTTCTTGGCATCATTGGAGATATAAGGTCGTTGGATCGGCGGGAGCTGGAATTGCTTCCGGGTGTGCACGAAGTGATTCCCGTTTCCAAACCGTACAAACTCGCCAGCCGCGAATTCCATCCCGAAGGAACGAAAATTTCCATCGGGCCGCTGGTCATCGGTGATTCGCAGATTGCCGTTTTCGGCGGCCCCTGTGCGGTGGAGTCCGAGGAAATGATTCACAAAATCGCTCGCGAAATTCAGGAGGTTGGCGGGGTGGGACTGCGCGGCGGCGCGTTCAAGCCACGAACGTCGCCGTATAGTTTTTCAGGACTGGGCAAAGATGGATTGCGGTTTCTTTCGGAAGCCGCGCGCGAAAATAATCTCGTGGCGATTTCGGAGGTGATGGAGATAGCGCAGATTGATGTTGTCGCCAAATACTGCGACATCCTGCAAATCGGAATGCGTAATATGTCGAACTTCAATCTGCTGCGTGCGCTCGGTACCTGCGGAAAACCGCTTCTGCTCAAACGCGGTAATGCCGCCACCTACGAGGAGTGGCTGATGGCGGCTGAATACCTGCTGGCCGGTGGGAATTTCGAGGTGATGTTGTGCGAGCGAGGAATTCGCACATTCGAAAATTATACTCGCAACACGATGGACATCGCAGCGATTCCGATTGTGCAGAAACTCTCGCATCTGCCCATTTTCGCCGACCCATCGCATGGAACCGGTCGGCGCGATAAAGTACCGGCGATGGCGCGGGCGGCGGTGGCGGCGGGTGCAAACGGATTGCTTGTCGAAGTGCATCCTGAACCCGATAAAGCGGTTTCCGACGGCCCGCAAAGTCTCACCATTGAACAGTTTGCCGCGATGATGCGAGAGCTGCGAATTATCGCGTCCGCGATTGGAAAACGTCTGGCCGGGGAGGTCTGATATGCTCGTTATTATGAACCGCGAGGCAACCGAAGAACAGCTTCGTAATGCCATCGATGCCATAGAGAAAATGGGACTGAAAGCGCATCCGATTCCGGGTTCGATGCGCACTGCCATCGGCATTACAGGCAACAAAGGACCGCTGGAACCGGCGCTGTTCGAATCCCTTGACGGCGTCGTGCAGGCGATTCCGGTCTCCAAACCTTACAAGCTCGTTTCACGGGAAACGAAAACCGAAAACACCGTCATTGACTTCAGCAGCACGTCCATCGGCGGCAGGGAACTGACGATTATCGCTGGGCCGTGTGCAGTTGAATCCCGCGAGCAAATCTTTTTGGCCGCTGAAAAAGCGAAAGAAGCGGGAGCGACGATTCTGCGCGGAGGAGCGTTCAAGCCGAGAACGTCGCCTTATGCTTTTCAAGGGCTCGGTGAAGAAGGACTGCGTCTCCTTGCCGAGGCCGGGAAATCCGTGGGACTTCCGGTTGTCAGCGAAGTTATCGATGCCGAATCAGTGGGCCTCGCCGAGAAATACGTGGACATCATGCAAATCGGCGCGCGCAATATGCAGAACTTTGTTCTGCTCAAGCGAGTCGGCAAAGTCAAACAGGCGGTCATGCTTAAGCGTGGGATGTCTGCGACGCTCGAAGAATTTCTTATGTCGGCTGAGTATATTCTTTCCGAAGGAAACTATCGCGTTTTTCTCTGCGAGCGAGGCGTGCGGACATTCACGGATTTCACGCGCAACACGCTCGACATCAGCATCATTCCGGCGGTGAAACGTTTATCGCATTTGCCTATTATCACCGACCCGTCGCATGGAACCGGTCGGCGCGAGAAGGTGCTGCCGATGGCGAGAGCGTCAATTGCCGCGGGAGCCGACGGGGTGATGGTCGAAATGCATCCCGAGCCGGAAAAGGCGCTTTCGGATGGTTTTCAATCGCTCTATCCGCGGCAGTTGGTAACGCTGTGCGAAGAGCTCCACCGAATCGCTCCAATCATCGGTCGCGTATAAAATATTTGAGAGGGAAATGTCCCGACCCGTCAGCCAAATTTCCATCGTCGGTCTTGGAATCATCGGTGGTTCGATTGCCAAAGCGGCGCGTAAATATCATCCGGACGTGGTGATTGTCGCGTGGGATAAAAATCCGGCATTTCGTCGGGCTGCGCTGAAAAAAAAGATTGTTAACCGGTCGATGCGTCCGCCAGAAGTATTCGACGGGAGTGATATAATTTTCATCTGTGTTCCTCCGGGAGAAATTTCTTCTTACATGGAACAAGCTGCGCAGCGAGCGCCTCAAACGATTATCACTGATGTCGGCAGTGTGAAAAATAAACTCGCAAAACAATTCGGGAATTCGCGGTATGGCAACCTCGTCTTGGGGCATCCGATGGCGGGTAGGCAGACATCCGGCTGGGCAGCATCGGACGCGGATCTTTTTCAAGGGAACACATGGGTGATTTGTCCTCGACCGGTGAATTCATCACGCGTCATGGCGAAGCTGAAAACCTTCGTGCGCAAACTTGGCGCGCAGCCTGTTGAAATGACAGCGCGCGAACACGACCGGCGCGTTGCCGTTTGCAGCCACCTGCCGCAGCTTTTGGCAACAGCGCTCTCTGAGTTTGCCGCGTCTGAAAAGAGCAAAGATTCTCTTTTACTTCAAGCCGCCGGTCAGGCATTCAAAGATATGACACGTCTTGCAGAGAGTCCTTTCGCGTTATGGCAGGATATTTTTTCGGCGAATGAAAAGGAAATAGAAAAGGCGTTGGATTGGTTTTTGAAAATTCTTCTTCGCTATCGCAAGAATATCGGAAAACAAACGATGGAGAAATCTTTCAAGAAGGCGGCTGAACTAAAACGCGAGCTGAAGGATTCAAAGCGATGACGGTTGCGCATATCAAGCGAATAGACGCTCCTTTGCACGGGGTGATAAAAATCCCCGGTGACAAATCTGTTTCGCACCGGCGAGCGCTCCTTTCTCTATTATGTCGCGAACCGGTGCATCTTGAAAATTTCGGCCCTGGGAAAGATTGTCAAGCGACTCTCGACTGTATCGAACGCCTCGGCAAAACCGTGAAAGTGTCTGGCGCCGACGTGACGATTTCCGGAGAGATGAGCGTTCGCGAAGCCGAGTTTGATGCGGCAAACTCCGGTACAACAGCGCGCCTTGCGATGGGTCTTTTAGCGGGAATGCCGGGAAAGTGGACGATACGAGGAGATACTTCGCTCTCGAAGCGACCAATGGAGCGCGTGGCGGCGCCGCTGCGTGAAATGGGCGCGCTAATCGAATTGACAGATGGCAAACTCCCCGCGCGCATCATGGGCGGAAGATTGAAAAGCATTCGCTACGAACTTCCTGTCCCCAGCGCTCAGGTCAAGACGGCGATTATGCTTGCGGCGCTTCATGCGGATGGTGTTACAGAAATCCGAGAGCCGATTGTCACGCGGGATCATACCGAGCGCATTCTTGGCTTGCGCCCCGCGCGAGAGAATGACGCGAATCTCTGGCGGCTGGATCCGTCTGAGGTGCGGATAAATGGAGATGTTTTATCTGCCCCGGTTCCCGGTGATATTTCCAGCGGCACTTTCTGGATGGTTGCGGCGGCGCTTGTTCAGGGCAGCCAAGTGACGTTAAAAATGGTTAGCTTGAATCCAACACGCACGGGTATTATAGAAGTGCTTCAGAAAGCGGGGTTGCAAATCTCCACTCAGAATTTGCGCGAGTCCGCCGGAGAACCCGTCGGCGATATAACCATCACTCGCGATGGGTCACTTCATGAGTTTTCACTTGCAGGAAAAGACACAGCCGCTGTCATAGACGAAATACCCGCTTTAGCGGTCATGGCGACACAGTGCAAAGGGCAGACTATTGTATCGGACGCAGGGGAATTGCGCGTCAAAGAGTCGGACAGACTAGCGGCGATTATTCAGAATCTGCGCAAGATGGGCGTGAATATTCTCGACACCGAAAGCGGATTTTCCTTGAACGGTCCACAGCAGCTTTCCGGTGCGACGATAAATCCCGCCGCGGATCACCGCATTGCGATGGCTTTCGCGTTGGCGGGACTGATAGCGGATGGAGAAACAAAAATTCTGCAGGCAGAGTGCGCCGATATTTCTTACCCGCAATTCTGGCAGGAGTTGATTCAGATTTCCGGAAGAGTAGTCCAGTTGAGAGAGGAGCAGTAAACGATGTTGAAGTTAGGTATTTTGGGACACGGAATTTCTTATTCGCTTTCGCCGTTCATCCATAAAGAAGCGATGAAAATCCTCGGCATTTCCGGAAGCTATGAAATTTTCGACCGCGATGAAACACAAGTCGAGAGTTTCCTTTCTCATTGTGCCGACTCGGGGTTGCGTGGCTTGAACATCACGACTCCCTATAAAGAAGTTGCACGGAAGTATTGCACCGAAGTTTCCGACGCCGCAGCTCGCACGGGAGTTGTCAATACACTTTCCTTTGCGAATGGAGCGGTTCGCGGTGACAATACAGATGTGTACGGTTTCGAAAAAGCGCTGGAGGAACTCGCGGGAAATCAGGCATTGCCTTGCGCAGTTGTTTTAGGAAATGGAGGAGTGGCGCGAGCTGTTCTTGATTCTTTATCTTCATTGCCGACAGTTCGCGAGATACTCGTCGTTGCCAGGCGGCAGGAATCCGCGCGCAGGCAATTAGCGAGTTTTGTCAGTGGAAACAACTTTACAATCTATTCCTTCGCGGATCCTCGATTGGCAACGACTATCGCGCGCGCGTCTCTTATCGTCAATTGCACCACCGTCGGTTCCGCGGTGAATCCGGGAATGGCGCTTCCTTGGAGTGAGCATCTTTCCGCTGCGACGAAAGTTATGGATTTAATCTACGCTCCAGCGAAAACGGAATTTCTGTCGGCGGCGGAAATCGCAGGCTGCGCATGGCAAAACGGTTTGGAAATGCTGCTTCATCAAGCGGCGGCCAGTTTCAACATCTGGACGGAAAAAGCGTTTCCGATTCGCGATGTGAGAGCGGCGCTTCAAAAGGAGGTGGCTTCTTCATGATTCGCTATTTGACCGCGGGAGAGAGTCACGGACAATGTCTCGTAGGGATCTTGGAAGGAATTCCAGCGGGACTTCCTCTGACAGTGGATGAAATTGACAAAGATTTGCGGCGACGACAAATGGGCTATGGCCGCGGCGACCGCATGAAAATCGAACAGGATCATGTACAAATTCTCACGGGAGTCCGTTACGGAGAAACGCTCGGCAGTCCGATTGCTCTTCGGATTGAAAATCGTGACTGGAAAAATTGGACAGAACAAATGTCTGTCGAACCTATGGAAAAGAGCGTTCGAACCGAACCACTGACATCTCCGCGCCCCGGCCATGCGGATTTCGCAGGCGCGATTAAGTATCATCATAAAGATATCCGAAACGTAATCGAACGCTCGTCAGCGCGCGAAACAGCGATGCGTGTGGCGATAGGTGCGATTTGCCGGTTTTTCCTTCGGCAATTCGGAATTGAAGTTGGCAGTCATGTTGTTCAAATTGGTTCGGAGTCTGCCTACGATATTGCGCTTCCCAAAAATGCTGAGGAAATCAATCGTAAGGCAGACACGAATCCGTTGCGATGTTTGGATGAATCAGCTAGCCGCAAAATGATGAAGGTGATTGACCAAGCGAAAGAAAAAGGAGACACCATCGGCGGCGCGTTTGAAGTAGTGGTGACGGGTATGCCGGTCGGAATTGGCAGCTATGTTCACGCGGACAGGCGATTGGATGGTATCTTGGCTGGTGCGCTGCTTTCCATTCCTGCGATAAAAGCTGCGGGAATCGGGATGGGTGAAGATGTTGCAAAATATCCGGGCAGTGAGGTTCACGACCGCATCTTTCCTGCAACAGGTGACATCGGTATCAAACGAAAAACAAACAACGCGGGAGGGATTGAAGGGGGAATGACCAACGGCGAACCCGTGCGAGTGCGTGCGGTGATGAAGCCCTTGGCGTCACTCGCGCAGCCACTCGATTCGGTGAACATGGCGACCGGCGAACCTGTTATGGCACTGCGCGAGCGCAGCGATGTTTGCGCTGTAGTAGCAGCGGCGGTTGTTGCTGAAGCGGTTGTGATGCTGGCGCTGATGAATCCATTCTTGGAAAAATTCGGCGGTGATTCACTCGAAGAAATTCGCGCGCATATTCAAGCCACGCCACCTTTGCCATGGAAATGATTTATTTAGCGGGCATGATGGGGGCGGGGAAATCAACGGTGGGGAAAGTTCTGGCGCGGAAACTTGAGGTTCGCTTTGTTGACCTCGACCGAACCATCGAGAACACGACGTCGATGAGTATTTCCGGTATTTTTACAAAAAAGGGCGAAGCTTATTTTCGGGAGATTGAGTCGAAGGCGCTGAGAGAAACCGTCAGTTCCTACTCGTCTGTGGTTGCATTGGGCGGCGGCTTACTAAGTCGAACTGAGAATTTGAAATTGATTAAAGAGACAGGTCGCTCGCTTTATCTGAGAGCGCCCGTGGATTTTCTTGTCGAGAATTTGCAGGAGCGGAGTGAGCGTCCCCTAATCGCAGAAGAACAGACAGAAGAAACCTTGAAAACGAAGTTAGAAGCCCTGTTGCAAAAACGCCGAGAGAGCTACGAAGCTTGTGACTTCATCCTTGACGTTAATAGCACAATGAGTGCAGATGATATTGCTAATCGTATTGTCGAACTTCTAAGAGCAAAATAAATTCTGATGATTCCACCCGAACTTCAACTTGCGCTTCCCGAGCGCACCATTCCGATCTGGGTTCAGGACGGAGCCTTGTCGCGTCTTGGGACGATGGTGCGCAGTGTCTTGAGCGAAAAGGAAACGCCGCGCATTACCATCTTAACAGATGAAAACGTCGCGGCGCTCTACCTGGACGAAGCGATAAATTCGCTGAAGGATTTCCATACGCGCGCGATTGTGTTTCCTCCGGGTGAAGGAGAAAAACAATTTGCGCGACTGCGAACTATCTTGGACGAGCTCATCAGCGAAGGTTTTCAGCGCAGTGATTTGCTCGTCGGTTTGGGGGGCGGAGTCGTCACGGACATCTGCGGTTTCGCGGCGTCGATTCTTTATCGCGGAGTGCGATGGGTGGCAGTGCCTACAACACTTTTAGGAATGAGCGATGCTGCTATCGGCGGCAAGACCGGCATTGATCATGCACTCGGAAAAAATCTCATCGGTACGTTTCACCAGCCGCAGGCTATCATCGCTGACCTTGACATGCTGAAGACGCTCCCGGAGCGCGAATGGCGTTCGGGCTCTGCTGAAGTCGCGAAAACTGCTCTTTTATCTACGCCGGAGTTGTGGCAAGAAATTCAAAAAATTAGTCCTGATTTTTCGAATTGGCCGCAAGAGGAATTGCAATCAGCGATTCGTGTGGCGATGCGAGGGAAAATAGATATTGTCGAGGCGGATGAACGCGAACAGAACCAGCGCAGGCTTTTAAATCTCGGACATACCTTCGGGCACGCGATTGAAGTTGCCACAAATTATCAAGCCTTTCGCCACGGCGAAGCGGTTTTTCTTGGACTGCGAGCCATGCTTCATCTGTCCGTGCGTGCGGTGGGATTACCTTCTGAAGAAGCTCATGCGATTGATGCGGTATTGGCGAAGGTTCCGCACCCGGCAGCCGAAATCTCGATTGACCAGATTCTCTCGGCGCTTGAACACGACAAGAAAAAGGCGCATGGCAAACTCCACTGGATTTTGCTCAAAGCCGTTGAGCAGCCGGTGATTGTGGATGATGTGAAGGACGAGTGGGTGCGCGAAGCCGCAGAGGAACTTGTCGGCTATTTAAAGGAAGGAGATGCCGCGCCGTTTGGAAACAGGCTGAGTCGTGTGCTTGTTCTTAACGGGCCGAATCTGAATCTTTTAGGCGAGCGCGAACCAGAGGTTTATGGCAGTCAGACATTGCAGGAGCTTGAAGAAAAAATTCGGAGAAGAGCGGAACAAATCGACGTCGAAATTCTTTGTCGTCAGTCGAATCACGAAGGGGAATTAATCGACCTTCTCCAACGTTTTCGTCATTGGGCAGATGGAATTATTTTCAATCCGGGAGCGTTTACCCATACCAGTATCGCTCTTCGCGACGCCATCGCCGCGATTGACACACCAGTCATCGAGGTTCATCTTTCGGATATTTCGAAGCGCGAAGATTTTCGGCGGCAGTCTGTGCTTTCGCCGGTTTGCGTGCGCCAGATTTCCGGCAAAGGCATAAGCGGTTATTTCGAAGCGCTTGAATTTCTCGCCGAGCAGAAATAAAGAGTCACTGTTTTTTCCGCATTGGGCTATGCGCTCCTGTGTGCGGCAAATGCGTAACGTGCGAGCGCCCAACCTCGTGAACCTAAAATATTAGAAAAGAATTCGTTAATCCTCTTTGACTGTGACTATTTCTTCGCGCTCCAATCCAGGTTCAGCGTGATGTGTGTCACTAATTTCGAATTGAGGCACCTGTACGCTAACTTGGTCAGGGAGGTCTCGATGACATTTGTTTCTCCTGTCTGGAGAACATCCGCAATTCGTTGAACGTCAATCTTGCTTTCGGCAGATTCTGTAGGATATTCTAATCGCAAACATCCAGCAGTTCGTGTATCGCTTGCTTCATTTCATCATGACTAAAAGGCTTTTCAAACGTTCGCTGTGCACCAAAGGCTTTAGCTATTGAAAGATAGCTTCTCGGACCAATGCGCCCTCCCCCGGATATGGCAATGATTTTCACGTCGGGGAACTCATGCCGCAGCTCTTTAATTGTCTCGAGGCCCTCCTTCTCCGGCATAATAATGTCCGTTATGACAACATCGATTGGCTGTTCTCGGAGAGTCTTCAACGCTATTCTGCCGTCAGAACCTTGCTCCACCTCATAACCCGCGCGTTTCAGCATTTCCCCGAGCATGGACCTGACTTCGGGATCATCATCAATAATAAGTATGCGCGCCATCGTTCTTAGTCTCCTTTCTTGTCCTCATCCAATACCTGACGGATAGCCGTACCAAGTTCAGCCATCATGACAGGCTTCAGAATGTAGTCACGAATCCCCAATTGTTTTGCTTTCTCAGAGGTGACAATCTCACTGAACCCCGTAATGAGAATAACCGGCATGTCCGGACGGATATGCATTACTTCGGTTGCAAACTCGACGCCCGTCATATTCGGCATCGTCTGATCCGTAACAACAAGATCAAACCGGTCCGGCTGAGCCCGAAACGCTTCCAAAGCTTCAACGCTGCTGGTTCGAACCGTCACATTGTAGCCCAGATTCCTCAATGTCCTTTGTCCCAAATCAGCCAACACCTCTTCGTCATCGACGAATAGAATGTTTTCGCTGCCTCGGGGAATCATCTCTGCGTCTGATACTTTCTCTGCTGTCTCGACTTTTAGCTTCGGGAGATAAACCTTGAATGTAGAACCTTTCCCCAGTTCACTCGTGACCACTATCGCACCGTTATAACTCCTCACGATTCCGTGAGTCGTCGAAAGTCCCATCCCCGTTCCTTCACCGACGGGTTTCGTTGTGTAGAAGGGTTCGAACATCCGTTCCAATGTGACCGAATCCATGCCGTGACCCGTATCGCTGACCGTCAGTACGACATAGGGGCCTTTGCTTAGATTCGGATTCGCCCGCACCTGCTTGGCATCCACGTCAACGGCGTCGAGACGTACCTTGAGCACGCCGCCTGTCTCACGCATCGCATAGTGCGCATTGGCGCATAGATTCATCAAGATCTGGTGGATCTGAGTAGGATCCCCCATCACGGCACCGCAATTCGGATTGATATCCTCCTGGATTTCGATGGTTGCTGGCAGGGAAGCCCGCAGCAGCTTGAGCACCTCTTTAACAACCGGGTGAATCTGGATTGGTTGTGATTCATGTTCCGTCTGGCGGCTGAAGGCAAGGATCTGTTTCACCAAATCTTTCGCTCGATCCCCGGCTTTTAATACCGCTTCCAGATCACTATGCACTCTGTTGTTCTCTGGAACTTCTCGTTGGGCCATATCAGCGTACCCAAGCATCGCCGCGAGGATGTTATTGAAGTCATGCGCGATGCCCCCCGACAGCGTCCCAATCGCTTCCATCTTCTGCGCCTGGCGAAGCTGAATTTCTAACCGTTCCTTTTCCTCCTCCGCCTGCTTGCGCTCGGTGATGTCTCGGAATATGCCGCGTGTGGCAATGAATTCACCGTCTTCTAAATGAAGGTTGATTTTTCCCTCGACAAAGATTTCGCTGCCATCTTTTGACATGAACACCGTTTCAACACTGTCGACGGCTTCCCCCCGGCATACTCTTTGAAAAATCTCCATGCAGTGCGAGACATGGTTTGGGTGAAGGATGTCAATAAATGTCAGTTTGCGGATTTCCTCTTCCGAGTATCCGAGAACCTTCCTCCACTGCCGATTCACGTAAACAAACTTTCCACTGTCATCCACGCTTTGAATCAAGTCATTGGCGCTCTCGAACAAATCCCGATAGCGCCACTCGCTCTCCCGAAGCGCCTTTTCCGCCTGCTTGCGCTCGGTGATGTCTCTTTGAACCGTCATATGCGCAACTACATTCCCGTCATCATCCACCACTCTCGATGATGAGACTGCTATGGGAAACTGCTTACCATCTTTTCTCTTGCCAATCAGCTCGCCCTTCCAATGGCCTTTCATCGTTTCCGCTAATGCGTTTTTTAGCACTGGCAGCTGATTCTCCAAATAAATAGAGGAAATCTCCTTTCCAATCATCTCTTCTTCTGAATAGCCAAACATTCCGGCAAATGCGTCATTCACGTAGGTAATCCTACCCTCAAGATCGCCTATAGCGATGCCGTCAACTGAACTATCCGTAGAATGCGAGAATAACCTCAGCGCCTCTTCCGCCTGCTTGCTCTCGGTGATATCTTGGTTCACGTCATAGGTCTTAATCGTCCGGCCCTCACTGTTCTTCACGATCTGAAAGCGCACTATAATGTGTCCGGTCTCCCCGTCGGCATAGACTATTCGATGTTCGAGTTGTCGGCTATAATTGGGATCCGTGGCTTCGATAGCCTTCCGAACTTCATCGGCGACCATCGGCCTATCTTCGGGATGCACAAACAGTTCGGCATAGCGCGCAGACGGCATGGTGTAGCCGCCCACTTCTTCAGCCGTCGTTCGAAACAGTGTGTAAAATTCATCATTGAAAGTGAACAAGTCCTTGGCGATATCGTATTCCCAATTCCCCAACTTGGCTATCCGTAACGCGTTCAACAGATGTACATTGCTCCTGCGAAGTACCTCTTCGGTCCGCTTGCGTTCGGTGATGTCGACAGAATATTCGATCACCTGCGTGAAATTACCGTCTTCATCAAATATCGGGAAGGCGTGAACTTCCATATTCCGGGGATTGCCATCCTTATCGAAGTGAACATGTTCAACCGTTACCGGCTGTTTCGTCTTTTTGATCATTTCAAGCGGGCATGGATCATCACCTCCGGCACACGGTTTAGAACGCCCATGAGTCAGCGCATAGCAAGTTGAAAGCTCTTTCGATGGATCTGCACATGAAGCTTTATTTGCCAGTTTAACCGTGTAATCGTTGACATCAATGACGATGAAAGAATGCGTGAGAGCATCAAGAGATGTCTGGAGAAACTCCTTTTGCTCGCGTATTTGCGCCTCGACCTGCTTGCGTTCGGTAATATCGCGTGCAACTCCCACGGCATGCCATCTACCTTTAATCTGAATACTGGACAGAGAGATTTCTATTGGAAATTTCGTTCCATCCTTTCGAATCGCTTCTAATTCAAGTGTCTTTCCTAAAACAGTACCAAGTCCGGTTCTCTGAAATGCACCAAATCCGGCTCGGAAAGCTTCATGATATTTCTCGGGAGCTAACAACGAATGCATATCCTTGTCAAGCGCTTCTTCACTCGTAAAGCCAAACACTCTTTCCGATGCGATATTCCAATAAGAAATCTTTCCTTCATCATCTATCAGAATGATGGCATCTTGAGCCGTGTTCGCGATCGCATGGAGCCGTTCCTCGCTTTCCCGGAGCTCCTCCTCGCCTTGCTTGCGCTTTACGGCAATGGCAATCTGATCTGAAGCAAATTGTAGAACCTCCAAATCCTTTTCAGAATAAGCAGAAGCATCTGTATAGCTTTGAATAGCCATAGCACCGATAATTTCTTTTCCGATTTTCAGAGGAACTCCAAGCCAAACCTTCGAGGGTGTGCCAACGGTTCCCACTTCTCCAGCTTGTACCAATTTCGCAGTAACTTCCTCGGTAGCAAGAAGTGGCTCGCCTTTCTTGATGACGTAGGACGTGAGCGTTTTTCCTGCTGGGAACGATGTAAACTCGTCTTTCTCATCCGACATATGGGGAAGCGAAATCGTGTCGTTTTCTTTGTCATATAGCGCGATGTAGAAATTTGTTGTATCCACAATGGTGCTGAGCTCTTTTTGAATTTCGTTGAATAATTCTTTAAGGTCTTCGACTGTACTTGCTGCCGCAGCGATGTTATATAATACTAATTGATTTTGCTCCGCCTGCTTGCGCTCGCTGATGTCGTGCACGACGGCCTGAACTACTTGCTTGCCTCCCAAATCCAGACTATTCAGCAGGACTTCTGCAGGGAACTCCGTCCCGTCTATACGTTGATGGATCCACTCGAAACGATTGCGGCCTCCTTTCATAGCCGTTGCGATTCGCTCATTGGCCAAACTCATTGAATCCTGACCATTTGGTTGAGTTGCAGGTGACAAATCAGCCGGGTGCTTGCTGCAAAATTCTTCTTGACTGGCGCAGCCAAAAATCTGTAACGCAGCCCTGTTGCAATCGAAGAATCCCTTTTCATCGAGAAGCATCACCGCATTGCTGGAAAAATCGTAGAGAGTATGGAATTTCGTCTCACTCTCCTGCAACGCCTCCTCCGTCCGCTTGCGCTCGGTGACATCAAGAGAAATCTCGATCATTTGAACGAGGTTTCCGTCTTTGTCTAATATCGGGAAAGCATTGATTTCTATATTTCGGCAATTGCCGTCTTCATCGAAATGAACCTGTTCAACTATTACAGGCCGCTTCGTCCTTTGAATTTCCTCAAGAGGACACGGAAAATCACCTCCTGAACATGGTTCGGAGCGTCCATGGATAGTTGCATAGCAGGTTGGAGGCCCTTTCGACCAATCCACATTTGCAGCCTTATTTGCCAGTTTGATCGTGTAATCGTTGACATCAATGACGGTGAAGGAGTGCGAGAGAGCATTAATGGCCACTTGAAGAAACTTACGGTGCGCATGAATGCTCGCCTCGGCCCGCTTGCGCTCGGTGATGTCCCGTGTGATTCCAATGAAGCCAATCGGTTTGCCAGACGCATCTCGCAACAGACTGGCGCTCAGTTCGCCGGGAAACTTGGAACCATCCACCCTGATCATGCCATATTCAACACATTCAATCGATCCTTCTTCAGCCGTCTTCCGCATGTTTGCGATGGCTCTTTCTTGGTCAAGGGGAGTAATGAATTCTAAAACGCTTTTACCCAACATCTCATCATTTACACCGCACCCATACATCTTCACTGTTCGTTTGTTCACCTTAGCGATCTTGCCTTCCAAATCCGTAATTGTTATTCCATCAGTTGCAAACATAAACATACGAGACAACTTCTCCTCGCTCTCCCGCAGCACCTCCGCCGCCTGCTTGCGCCTATTAATCATGATTTGGGCTAAAACACCAAGCGTGATTAAAAGGCAGACCGTGAACGCACGCATCCAGATTTCATGCGCTTCAGGCTTGAATATCTGCTGAAAAAGATTGCCTTCTTGAAATGCAAAGACGTGTATGAAGGATTCAAATATCCAATACAATGCTCCCAGTTCTATGCTCAGCACAATCAAATTGCCTCTTGTCAAGGCACGAAATAATTTGCGGAGCTTCATCTCAGATTCCCCTTAATTCGCTTAGTGATTTTACTTCAGTCTGGTAAAACAGAAGTGACCCGCGCAATATCTGCCCGATAAATGCCGCCATTAAGCATTCGATTTTTCTCATAAGTGAGCCTTTATTCATTTTTAGATGCGACGGAATTCTCGAAGAAGGCTTGTGTTCGGCTTCCGCTTTCTCAGCTTTTGTTAATTGTTTGCGAAGCGTTTTCAACTCTTCGATGAGCTGGGCTTTTGCTTTTCTGGAATTCATAGCAGTGGCTCCCATGCAATATCCCCTCAACTACGAAAGCTTACCCGGTGAAGGTATCGAAGGATAAAGTATAATAGACCCTTCGGCACATTTTTCCTCCGCCGATTCCGCTATTCAAATCCATGCTGCCTTAGGTCTCAGCTTGATTCGGAGAATGCTGAAGAACAGAACCGATGTGACACTGATTTTTTAGACAAGCCTTCTTTCATTATCAATTTGCATACAAAAAGAATGCCGCTATGCAGTTCAAATAATCTACTGAGAACTTGTTGCGAATTATGCTACAGCATATGCTTGGAATGCTTATATTTCGGGTGCGCTTTGTTTAGCCGCGACCTCCGGTCGCGATGAATACACATTCTCGGTGCGCCGTGAACGCTCCTCACATAAAAAAGAGCTTGCAAGTATTTGGTGCTTGCAAGCTTTTGTATTCACGCAACACGACACGCAGGGATTCCGCGTATCAAGTATCGACAACTTCAGGACGGCATGTGAGTTCCATGAGATTTATCGGTTTCAAGACTTGGCGAAGCTCACTTGCGAATTCCTCCGTCTTATCGAAAAAAGGAGACGCGTTCATCGTCCCCACGAATTCGGAATGCGTTCGCCCGCTGCGATAATCCGGTTCCCGTCGGAGATGCTTGAGATAGTTTGACATGAAGCGGAGCGGCCCGGCCAATCTAACGGTGTATAACATGATGGGGCAGAAAGTGGCAACGTTGTTTGATGGCATCACCGATGCCGGTCGCCACACCGTCAATTTTGATGGAGCCAATCTTCCATCCGGAACCTATCTCTACACGTTGCAAGCCGGCGGTCATCAAGTTACCAAAAAGATGATTCTGATGAAGTGATGCGTGCAACACGCCTGACCACCCATTCTCCCGGGTGAAGTCAGGTCAAGAAAAAGATCTTTGAACGAGAGCAACAAGCCCTTAGGAATCCTTCCCAAGGGCTTGGTTTTTGTAGCACGCACGGGCTTCAAATCCGCAACCTCCAACGTGACAGGCTGGCGTTCTAACCAAACTGAACTACAACCGAGCATGAAATCTGTTGCGGCAGGGTCAGGGGACCCTGCTCGGCGGATTTTGGCGGACACGGCACGCCATCACCCTACGGTCGCGAGCGCATCGCCACGCTCGCCTTTGTTGAATGCACATTTATAAAGCATTGCGGCGCTGATGTTATTTGCAAGACATTGAATCTCCATACAATATAACCAAAGAAAAAACCCTTGTCAAGTATGAACTTAACAAGGGTTATGTAGCGGGGCCGACGGGACTCGAACCCGCGACCTCCAACGTGACAGGCTGGCGTTCTAACCAAACTGAACTACGACCCCGATAAAGAAAATCCGAAATTTAAAATCAAAAATCCGAAACGCAATATCCGAAAAACCTTGCGATACTGTTGAGCATTGGCGAAAATCCGAAATGTGATCTCAAAAACCTGAAGAACCTTGCGAAAATGTTGAGCATTAACGAAAATCAGAAATCCGAAAAGCTGTGCACCCTACTCGGCGTTGATTTTCGGGTTAAAGGACACTACTCGACGACTAAGAAATCCAAATATAAAATCCCAATTTCGGGTTTCGGATTTTGGATTTCGATTGTGGGCGATGACGGATTCGAACCGCCGACATCTTGCGTGTAAAGCAAGCGCTCTAACCAACTGAGCTAATCGCCCGAACGGCAGGTTCGATGTCCCGCAGACAGATACCGGCGACGCCAGGCAGGTCGCCCTTACTCCCGGCTGGTTTTCGCTTTGGGCTCCTTTAGGAAAATCGCAATCGGGATGATGACGCAATAACCCAAAACCAGAAGAACGGGCGCCAGCGTTACCGAAATGAATCCATCCACTGGTGGCCGGGAAAGGCAAATGAAGCCGATTATGATGACCAAAATCCCTAATCCCAACCCCAGGTAATTTATGCGAGTGAAGGGAAGTCGGAAGGAGGTGGTGTCTTTCTTTTTGCGGGTTCGGGAAGCCGAACGCGCCTGAGCCTTTGGTGATGCCACGAGACCGTTTCCTATTTTAATCAGGTTAAGTTAGGGATTTTCTCAGACTTTGTCAAGTGACTCTTTTAGCTCCACTTACCTCTTATTCATGGCGCGAGATGAATCTTCCTCTTCACGACCTCTCGTTACATAAACAAGCGGCAAGCTCAGAACAGCAACCACCATCTTGATGATATACTGCCCAAGAATCAGCTTCCAAATCGGAAAGACCCCGGCAAAGGCAATCGTGATGAAAAGGATGCTGTCTATAAGAGTCGAGACCGCGTTCGAGGTAATCACGCGCAGCCAAGGCTTGGCTCCCCAGCGCACAACGACCCAGTGATAAATTTCCCGGTCCGTAAACGAAGCGACCAGATAAGCTGTGAGACTTGCGATAACAATGCGCGGCGTAGAACCCAAAACACTTGAAAACGCTTCCGCGTGCGGATAGAAACGAGCGGCGGGAAGCGCCACCGCGAACCATGCATAAAACGCCAATAAAGCATTCGCCGCGAATCCCGCCCAGATAACCGTGCGAAGTCCTTTGTAGCCTACCTCGCGATGAAGCACATCGAGAAGTGTAAACGTTATCGCATAGAGAAAGATTGCCGCGGGCACGACAATCGGGCCGAGCTGCACCGGCTTGGCGGCGGTAACGTTCGAGATGATTTCACAGGCAATAAAAAGACCGACCCAAAAAACCGTCAGCTTGCCCTTCATCCTTTGTGCCCTTTTATTTGACTCGGTGGAGCAGACTTCATATATTCCACCTGAACCCGCGTCGTAATCCCGCCGCGGGCGGTGAAATCCCCGATAACTTCCATCCATCGCGGGCGGCAAAGCTTCACCAAATCATCCAGAATCATATTCACGGCAGCTTCGTAGTAGATGCCTGCGTTTCGGAAAGCAAGGAAATAGAATTTCAGGGATTTCAATTCGAGGCAAAGTTTGTCCGGTGTGTAGCAGACGATAATCGTCCCGAAATCCGGTTGTCCCGTGACCGGACAGACCGAAGTGTATTCCGGATTCTCGATGCGAATCGTGTAATCGCGCTCGGGATTCGGATTCGGAAAGGTGACGACTTCCGGTCGCGCGACCGGCTTATTTTTAGCAGATTTTTTTGTCGGCGTCATGTTACTCCAATATATATTCAGGGGGAACCATAAAAAGAAACTCTCCGGATTGCCGGTTCATGCGCCGCAGGATTTCGAGCTCATAGTCCGCGCTGTTTTCAATTTTGTTCTTCATCAGCCATCCAAAGGGCCCACTCCGTTTGAAGAGAGCATCGAAATTGATGAATTTGCGTTTAGGATATTCGACGATTTCCACATAGCGATTCGGTGAAAGTCCCGCCCTCTCCTTCGCCAGCGTCAAGGCATCTTCCAGTCCGCCGATGCGATCCACCAATTTGAGCTCGAGGCCGCGGCGTCCCATATACACGCGACCCTGACCGACGGAATCCACATACGCGGTTTCGAGGTCTCGCCTTTCGGCGACTTTTTCCACAAAATTATCATAGAATTTCAACATCAGTCGTTTCACCTGCCGCTGCTCTTCATCATTTAAATTCCTATCGGGGACTGCGACATTCAGGAAAGGAAGGCGGATTCCGCTCCCCAGATCCGCGTGATTCCCTCGTTGGACATGGTCATATGTAAAACCGATTTTGTCACCGAAGCCGTCGTTGTAAAGCCAGCCGCCGATGACGCCGATGGAAGCGGTAATCGTGTAGGGAGACACGAAGATATCATCAGCGCTCATACTTATCCAGTAGCCACCGGATGCCGCGACGTTGCCCTGCGTGACAATCATCGGTTTCTTCTCTGAAACCTTCCCCACGCCCTCATCCACGAGATCCGATGGCAACGCATCGCCGCCGGGAGAATCCGCGCGCAAAACAACAGCTTTGATGCGTTTGTTCTTGGCTAGTTTTGAAAGTACGCGCGAAGTATAGCGACCGCGAATACCGGTTTCCAAATCGCAGAGTCCCAAAGCATACACCAGAGCGATTTGCGGGGGTATTCCCCATTCATCGCGCTCGGCGCGTTCTTCCAAAAGCGAGCCGTATGAAGTGAAGAAGATAGTCCTTTTTCCGGATACTTCCTTTGCGAATTTTTTCGCCTTGTCCCGGCGTCCGATGGTATCCACCAGACCAAATCTCACTGCTTCATCGGCTGTAAAATAGAGTTCATGATTGACAAGACTGTCGAATTTCGCGCGAGACATCTTTCGAACAGCGGAGACGTCTTTGGCGAATTCATCATACGTGTCCCCGACGAGTTCGTCTCTTTGTTCCCGGTCGGCTTCCGAAAAATTCTCGCGGGATAGTGCCTCAAAAGCGGATTTATATTTGAAATATCTCCATTCATCGACACCGATACCGATTTTCTCGAAGAAGTTCTTCCAGAACGTCCGTCCCATGTTGAACCCCGGCAGCATGATGGCTCCGATGGGATCCATCCAGATTTTATCCCCGACGGATGCCAGATAATATTCCCACATGCCGGCGCGTTCAAAATAGACAATCAGCTTCTTGTCGCTCTTTTTGAAATCAATGAGTTTTTCGCGCAGCTCCCAGATGAGTTCGGGGCCGCTGACCCAACCCCACCCGCTGGAAAATCCGGTCAAATCCAGAACAATACCTCCGACCAGCGGATTGTTCTTGGCGTCCTCAATTTGCTGAATTAAATCAATCAGCGGATGTTTTTTGTCATCAAATAATTTAGCTTTCTGATAGGATAAATGTCCCTTTAATTTCATCGTTTGAAAAACTCGCCGGTGGCCTATGAGAGCCATCACAGGCAAACCGCTCACTAACGGACCCGAGCGCACGAGATAGCTGGTCGACGTCTGCTCGCTGTCTTTGTCATAGTGAGGTGTCACATGGAATCCAAATCCGTCGATGGTCAGTCCGAGGCGCAGGCTGTAGCTTTGAGTTCGCACGCCAAGCTCGCTTAACTCCTCAGTCTTGAGTGCCAATCGAATTCCGGAAAAGGGTTCGACTTCAAGTCCGACGCCCCAATCCACATCATCGAACCGGTCTTTTTCATTAAAAGAAACATCTCCGAAAATCGTAGCGAAGGGTGTTCCGAAAGGCCGGATGCCCAAATCCACCATAGCGCGCCGTTCCGGATGCTCCAGCGAAAAGACTGTCGCGGCTCCAAAAGAAGCGTGACGGCAAGGTCTCCAAAGTGAGCCTAAAGTCAACAGCTTGCTCCGGCGTTCCGGAATCTCATTTCCCTGAGAAAAAGTGTAGGCCACACCGAAAGATGTTTCTCTATCACCCCCCGCCAAGGCAAACTGATAATCCATCACGCGAGCGGTTCCGGTTTGCGAGTACAAACGAGTCATCGAAGGATAAGTGGAGCGGCGCATACTGAAGCCGACTCCACCTCCGCCCATGAATAATCCCCAATTATCCAGATAATTTTCTCGGATGGAGCGGTCGTTCCAAGTGAACGCGACTTCTCCGCGTTTCATCATCGCCCAGACCGCGGGATTGAAATACGCTCCGGCCGCGCCACCCATAGCGCCCGGCGTTCCCGCTAAAAAACGCGATTCGGTCGCATAATCGGGAATATGCGTCGCGCCGGACTGAGCGATTGCCGCTATCGGCAACAACGCCACAAGTAGGATTCCTGTTATCCATTTCTTCGTCATATTATCTCCATCTCCTGCGTGAGTATTTTAAATTTCTCACCCCGCCTGCGGGAGGGGTAACCTTTTACGGTTGTGATTTCGTCTCCATAAGAATCGGAACCACTTTTTCGGCGCGCACCCAAGCAGCGTCTATGCCGACTTTCATGCCGTCGAGCGTACTGCCAAGGGGTTTTAAGGGCGTGTGAATAAAATCCGCCGAATGGTTTTGCCCTCTCATGGGAATCTGCACTCGCGCGAAACAATTATCCCCCGGACAATCCCAGTATCTCTCGCGCCAGATATGCCCCGACATCTCCCAGTCTTGCGTCGAGACGAATCCTTCAACGGGATTCGGAATCGCCACTTCGTACCAGTCACCCGCTTTCCACCAGACACGCGTGGAGACTCTCGGCGGCAATGTATCGAAAGGAACTTCGGTATGCCCGCGTTCTATTACTGAATCGAACGTCCGCAAGCTCATCGGCACCGGCGTGTGGGATGCGATAGCTACGGTGGAGAAATTGCGCGCAGACGCCCCCGGTCTCCACAAGGAAATTCCATGGTCTGTGCTGAAAAAAAGAGAATCACCTTCGCGATGAGCTCCGAGAATACGTTCGCCAAAAATCCCCAGCGATTTCAAGTTCACTTCAAAAAAATCGCCGGATTCGATTCGATAGACATAGAGCAGGGAACGCTCATCTTTTTCGGATTCAGAGTCAAAGAGAATCAGAATCGAATCCGAAAACGCCGTGATCCATTTCGGGCTGCTTTTTCCGATGTCAGCGCTGTAAAGCCGAACGAATCGTTCGGTTTGAAGATTTAGCCAACCCAAACCGCTGACGACGGCATCGGTGCCTTCATCGAAAAGGGTCAATCCAAACCAGACGCGTCCTTCCGTTGTGGCGATTGGCCCCATCTCTTCGACCAGAGCCAGCACCTCTTCCGATTCGGTCTCGCGCACTTTTTCCATTTCCCGGAGAGCGGCATCCGTCGGGTAGGGCAGAACAAAAGCTTTCCGGGTCATAACACCTTGAAACCACCAGAGCGTATCTCCCGCTATCGCAAAGCGGTTGCCTCCATGCGAGATACGCAGGCGCTTTTCCGCGGGTGAAACCGCTACAAGAGACTCGGGAACACAACCGGGACGCTCGGCTTTAAATTTCCAGACAGCCGTCCATGCTTCCCCCTGAAAATAGACCGCCGTGCTGTCGGCTGAAATATCTGGAAATGTCTGCAGATAAGTCAGCTCTTGCGCGACTGACGGAGTCGTCGTTAGAAGAAAAAAGCCGCAGATAAATGCTGCGCTCCATCGCAGAATGCGTGAATCCATGCCGTTTGCTTTCATTGGATTAGATAAGTCAAAGGTGTTTCTTGTTGCAGGTATCAAGAAATTCAAGAAGATAAACGTTGGTCTGCCGAAGGAATTATCCCGATGAAGGGGATAAATCCAAGACAGGCATACGTGAAATATGGGCCGGCTCCCGCGAAGACATTCCGCAGCGCCAGATTCAAAAGAAAGACAATCAGAACGGCAATGAGTGTGCGAATGAATCCCAGTCCTAATCCGATGCGGAGAATGACAAAATCGACAATGAGGATGATAATCTGCGTCAACCAGCCATGCCCCAATGCTCCGCCTAAAAACCAGTTTGCCACCATAATCAGGAAAACGGTGATGAAAAGGCGGAAGATACCGGGGACGCGCTCGGTTTTGCGCGTCAGCAGATGACAGGCGACATAATAGAGCAGCGCCTGAATGAAAAGGAATAAGAAAAATTGCAACATGAATGCCTCTTCTGATATTTCAGGTTATCTCGCCGTTGTGGGTCTCCAGACCCGCAATGGTGAGAAGAGTGCAGTTCCGGCCGGGTTACGCGCGGTGAGTTTATCGTTGTGTAGACGGGAATTTGCGCTGAGCCCGGCTCGGCGGGAAACGCGGGCTTCAAATCTCGCTATTGTAGGTCTCATGGGCCCGCAATGGCGAGATATTGCACTCTATTTCAGATAGACAAGACGCGTCCGGGCGATTCCCGAAATTCCACTGACTCGCGCGAAATAAATTCCCGTTGCCAATACTTCCGGATTGAACAACATCTCGAAATCTCCACCAAGAAAAATCGGTCGCGTCAGGATTTTCCGCCCCGCCAAGTCAAAAATCTCCAGCGTATGCCAGCCAGTTTTTGCGCGGGCGAATTTTAATCGCACCGAACTGTTGAAAGGATTCGGGTACGCGGAGATTTCGAATTTTCCCGGCACAAGTTGCGGCGGTGAAGGTTCGGCATCTGTTACCGGAGTATAGCGAATCAGCGTCAAGCCGCTCACGGTTGCCACCGCGACATAAGCTTCCATATCGATGGTCTCGGTATCCATACGGCGAATCTGAGTCCCCACATTGGCGGACGCGGCAAAGCTCGGCGGCATTTCGGTTTCATCAATGTGAAGAACATCTCCATTCGCAAGGCCGATCAGTGTCTGATACCCGCCTCCTTCGCAAACCGCTTGAATCACGAAAGACGCTCCGAAAGAACCGGCTTGACTGAGAGGACTTACGTTTAATGCAAGCAGGCTCGCCGCGCGCGCGACACCGACATACGGCGGTGAATACGCAACAGGAGTGGCAGGTAGTCCGGCTCCGAAATGCGAGTTTCGCGAGGGTTGCCTTGGATTCGAAATATCCAGCTCGACGACACCATTGGTTCCGCCCGCCCATACGCGGTGCGTAGCCCAGTCCAAAGCAACACTGCTTGTAGGGTGAGTGTAGGTAGCCAGAACATGCGGCGCTGCCGGGTTTCGCACACCGCATATCACGACAGCCGTTCCGATAGCGACAACAACTATCGTGTCATCCACGGCAATATCGAGACATTGGCCTGTTAGAATGGTCGTATGAACATGGGACGGCGAGCGCGGATTTGAAATATCCACGACAGCAAATCCAGCGGCTCCCCCGGCGCAATACGCGTAATCTCCTTCGACATCCACCGCTTCCATAACCATCCCCAACACAAGATCGCCGAGAATTGAAGGCGATGTGGGGCGAGCGATGGTAATAGCCGTAAAATCCGTCTGGCCAACTGTATAGGCGATGGTGTCACGGATGACGACTCCTTCGCGATCCGGCACGTTCAGCGAACCTACGACTTCCATACTCCGTGCAGGCTCGACATGCAAAAAGCTCGAAAGCAACAGAACAGCAAGCGTCAGGGTGAAAGACGCGCTTGTGGTCGTTCGGGGAGTGTGTTCCATATCCATGTCCTCATTGCCTGTTGGAAGCTGTTGTTTGCTTTCGGGATAGACGGTCTATTCCGATAGTTCAAAGGTAAGAAACTTTACAAGGATTTGCAACTCAATTTTCTGGAACATCCCCCCGCCCGAACAAGCATTTGAAACGGTACTTGATTATATGGATTTTTCTTTTAGCTTTCATCTATTGAACTCACGTGTTCGGTACACATCGATACACAGAAGGACTCCCCTCATGGACAACGCTTCCCTCCCTTTTCAACATTCCCGCGCTTATCGCATTCGGCGATTCCTGAACTGGTTCCCGCTCGGATTGACCTACGCGTTTCTGTACATGGGACGTTACAATCTGACGGTGGCCAAGAACGCGCTCGGCGATTTGATGACCAAAGAAGATTTCGGGATTATTTTCGCGGCAGGCACCATTACCTACGCAATTTCCTTTCTCATCAATGGCCCCCTGACAGACAGAATGGGAGGTAAAAAGGCAATTCTCGCGGGTGCCTTCGGTTCCGCCGCCATGAATGCTCTCCTGGGGATATTGACCTATTTCCTGCTCATGGGTAAACTGACTCTCGACACGACGCTCGCTTTTTCGATTATTTATTCCGTGAACATGTATTTCCAGAGTTTCGGCGCGGTGGCGATTGTCAAAGTCAATGCGTCATGGTTCCATGTGCGTGAGCGCGGAGTCTTTGGCGGGATTTTCGGAGTTCTGATTTCACTGGGAATCTACTTCGCCTTTGACTGGGGTTACGCGATTGTTCAGGCGACCAAAGCGAATGTCGAAACCCATTTGAATTTCATTCAGGTTTTCATGCGGCACACACTGGGCATTCACGGAACAACAATGGACCAAACCTGGTGGGTGTTCTTCATCCCCGCGGGAATTTTAGCGATCTTCTTCATTCTGGATATTTTTATCCTGCGCAACACACCCAGTCAAGCCGGTTTCAAAAATTTCGACACCGGAGACGCTTCATCGGGTGAAGAAGACAAACCATTCCGGCTCGGTGAGATACTCAAGAAAATCCTGACGAACAAAATCATCCTGACCATCGCCTTGATTGAATTCTGTACCGGCGTTTTGCGCAACGGTATTATGCATTGGTATCCGATTTTCGCCAAGGAATACTTGCAGCTTTCGCCCGAACACTTCATGCGGGAACATTGGGGACTTATCTTGATGTTGGCGGGTGTTTCTGGTGGGATTTTTGCCGGAGTGGTCTCAGATAAGGTCTTTAAATCGCGGCGCGGACCTGTCGCCGGTTTGCTTTACGGTTCGATGCTCGGCTTTGCCATCCTCATGATCTTTGTGCTCGATGCAAATCCCATTTATCTTGCGATCATCGTCGCCTTTATGTCGCTCTGTGTCATCGGGACACATGGCATGTTGTCCGGCACCGCAACAATGGACTTCGGCGGGCGGCGCGGGGCAGCGACTGCTGTGGGACTTATAGATGGATTTGTTTATCTGGGAACGGGATTGCAGTCCATCAGTCTCGGCTTCCTGACGACGCTAAACTGGCATTATTGGCCGCCGTTCCTCGTTCCGTTTGCGCTTATCGGGCTCTTGCTGGCCATCCGAATCTGGCATGCTTATCCGAACGCCAAACGTAAAAAATAGATTCCTTTTTGGTGAATCGTCCTCCGGTTAATCCACGATTGATGCTGCTGCCGGCTGTCATGGCCGTAGCAGCGTCAGCCCTTTTCATACGGCTCGCCGATGTGCCTCCGCTTGCGGCGGCTTTCTGGCGAGCCGCTTTCGCAGGTATTGCTTTCCTGCCGCTCTTCATTTTTCCATCGGTTTGGCGGCAATGGCGCGGTCTTACCATCAAGACTTTTCTGGCGATTTGCGGCGCGACATTTATCGTCGCGATTCACAATATTCTCTTCATTACCAGCCTGAGCTACACCTCTGTTGCCGCTTCAACCGTCCTGACCTGCACACAACCGATTTTCACAGCATTCCTCGGCGCTTTTCTCATTCATGAAAAAGTATCCCGGCGGGCAGCGCTGGGACTCATAGGCGCCATCGCAGGCGCGGTGCTTATTTCTCTTCCTCAGGGAGGCAGTACGACCCTCAAGGGAAATCTTCTCGCCATCGCCGCCGCGATTACGATAGCTCTTTTTGTGTTGTGCGCCCGGACACTTCGTAAAACCGTACCGCTGGTTCCGTTCCAGTTAACTGTGCATTTGGCCAGCGTGGTTTACCTTTTTCTGTTCGCGCAAATCTTTACGATTCCTCTAACAGGTTTCGATTTCAATTCATGGAAAGCGCTGCTGCTTTTAGGTCTCATTCCGACGTTTATCGGGCATACACTGCTGACGTACTCCGTCGGCTACTTAAAAGCTTATCTGGTCAGTCTTGCGATTGTCGGAGAACCGGTCGGCGCTACACTGCTCGCGGCGATATTCCTCGCGGAAATACCGTCATGGCTGACCGTTATCGGCGGCGCGATAATTTTAGCCTCAATCCTCTACGCCATCTATGAAAAAGATGTCACTCCCAGCGCGATTGCAAACTGAATCCATCAGGACGACGACTCAATCGTCTCGTCCTCAGCACGCCAAGGAGGATCCACGATACAGAGAAACGCCAGCTCTCCCGGCCCAAGACTCTCGATGTATTGCTGCGCTCCGGGTGGGATATAAATCGCATCACCGGTTTGGACCACTTGCGCTTCATCGTCTATATGCATCCGCCCCCGTCCTTCCAAAATGAAATAGACTTCACTGCTGTGCAGGTGATGCCTGAGCGACGTTTTTCCCTGCGGCAACCGGACATGCGCCAGACTGTAGTGAACCGCAATCGGTTGCTTGCCGGGGTGCAGCAACTCCCGCAGAACCGTTGCATCACCAGCCGTGATTTCCTTGCAGTTTTTCAGCGACGATACGAACATAAAAGCTCCTGTATAAAACAGCTTCGATAGATGATTATCAGCGTCAGCAGACGAACCGATATTCCCGCCTTCTATGGCGACTGGATGATAAACCGGCTGCGCGAAGGTTACTGCGTGGTGCCGCATCCGATGAAACCGCGCGAGTCATTCCGCGTGAGTTTGAAAATCGAAGACGTGGACGCGCTTGTTTTCTGGACGAAATATCCGGTATCGCTCATGCCTTACTTCGATGAAATCAAATCTCGCGGATACCCGTTCATCTTTCTCTATACTCTGACGAACTACGATTCACCTTTGGAAAGCAAGCTCGCTCCTCTGTGGGATCGCCTCCATATGTTTCAAAATATCGCGACTAAATTCGGCGCGGAAAGAATCATCTGGCGCTATGACCCCATTATTCTCGGCAACCAGACAGATGAGGCCTTTCACATTGATAATTTTTCACAACTCGCCTCAGCCTTAAAAGGGTACACGCAGCGAGTGATTATCAGCTTCATGGATTATTACGGTTTCGTGATGCGGCGATTAGCCGAGCTCGAAAAAGACATGTTTTTAGTCTATGACAGGGATACGGTTGCAGCTCGAGCGCCTTCGCTAACCGCAAAACTCGCTCAAATCGCTCAGGCACACGATATGGAAATTCAGAGCTGCGCGGAAGAACTCGATCTTAAAAAATCGGGAGTTGCTCCCGGCAGTTGCATTGATGGCGCGCTCCTTCAAAAGATTTTCGGCAAACCTTTTCCGCAGAAGAAAGATCCCGGCCAGCGAAAAAAATGCCTGTGCGCTGTCAGCAGAGATATCGGTGTGTACGACACCTGCGGCCATCAATGTGTTTACTGCTACGCCATACGAAATCCCGATGTCGCAGAGCAGCGCTTCAAATCCCACGACCCAAATGCGCCATCTCTCACGCCTTCGACTGCCTAAGTGAAGGTATAATCTGGTAGTGCCGCACGGCGTGCGCTTAATCCGGCTCGGCATAAGATGCTTACGAGAACTTGCAAAAAAGGGCTGGGTTTGTTATATTGGTGTCTGCTGAAAGACGTTTGGCTCTCAAGTCGTGTATTTACAGCACCATAGAAAAAGCAATCCGATAAAGGAATCGCCTTTGACCCCTTGGAATTCATTTACAGACCCGCTTATCCAACACGTGGACATCTTCGATGGCTGGATAAAAAATCAGACGCGCACCCCGAATCCGAAAGTCAGAATCGTCCACAAGAACTCCGTCGAGGAATCAAGCGAAGACGAATGGCTCCGGCAATTGCATGACGGTTGGGCGGGCACGTCAAAAACATCGTAAATACCATTATTGAGATTTTGGATTTTTTATGCCCCGTGTTCTTACGCGGGGTTTTCCATTTCAAATAAACACTTTTCCAGACAAAAACAAAGCTGCCGTCCAAATCTTCCCCGTAAATAAGAAAAGGGGCTGTCCCATAAGTATGGAGAGATCTCTTTTGTTGATATTCAGAGTAATTTAAGTAATCAGTGAATCACCACTTCGTGAGTAGATCTGCACCTCATTGAGTGAAAGTTCTGCGATTCGCAAGTGGCCAGAAATAGACAA
>JAUXGA010000002.1 GCA_030622545.1 bacterium
GGCAGTTCCGCCGCATTGCCACGCGCTACGACCACTTCGTCGAAAACTACATCGGCTTCCTGCACCTCGGATGTATGATCATTCTCCTACGATGTTTTTAAGATACGCTCTAGCCAACACGCTCCCGCGTGTTGCTCGCGAAATCGGTTTTACGAATTTTATGAAATCGTTTTTATCCGGAGGAATGTCGCGCGGAGAATAGCGTCATCGCCGCAAGCAAAATCATGCCGACCGTGACACAACTATCCGCGAGATTGAACACCGGCCACCGCTGCATGATGAAATCAGGAAAGTCAAAGTCGAGGAAGTCCGTGACATGACCGAACCGGATGCGATCAATCAGATTGCCGACCGCGCCCGCCAAAAGAAGCATCACCGGAAAACGCAGCGGTGAGCGTTTACGGACCAATTGTATCAGAAAAACCGAGAGGACAACGCCGGCAATCAGCGTAATAATGAGCAGGAGGGGTGGGGGGAGGGGGCGCAAGCCAAAAGCGACTCCGGGGTTTTCGACAAGTGTCAGGCGAAAGAACTGCTCCCCAATTACCGGTACGGACAATCCCGGAGAGAGATACGCAAGCGCCGCGGCTTTACTGAGCTGGTCAAGGACAACAAGCACGAAAGCAACTCCGAAAATCCGGAGGACTGGCGCCATTATTTTTCTTCCAGTTTTGTCTTGCAATCAACGCACATGCGTGCGTGAGGGACCGCTTCAAGCCGCGCTTTGGCAATCGGCTCTCCGCATTCGGCGCAGATGCCGTAGGTGCCATCGTTAATGCGCTCCAACGCCCGATCGAGATGCGCCAAAAACTTGCCCTCGCGGTGCGCAAATAGGAAAGCTTTTTCGCGTTCCTGAGCGTCTGTCCCTTGGTCGGCCATGTGGAAGCTGTAGGTGGAGTTGTCGCCCGAGTATTCTTCGAGAGTCGTCTCGGACGTTTCTTTGAGGTAGCCGAGTTCCTCCAGAAGCTTAGCGCGCTTGCGCATGATGAGTTCCCGGAAGGATTCTTTGTCCTCTGGACGATACAGTGCTTCTTTGGTTGGTTGTTTTTTCTTTTTTGCCTTGTCTGGCATGGTGCTGCCTTTCGGTATACAAAAGCATTTAATTTCTAATGAAGCAGGTTCACTCGTCAATTTACGCCGATGTCCGTTCAACCCTCAGAATAAATTCTAACCCGTTTGCCTTCAATTTAGTTCCCTCAAAACGTGCCTCTTCCGTTAGAATTTTCGTTGCGAGAGTCTCGCGGCGAATTTCATATTCCTTATTAAGCACTTACGAGCTTGATGAAATCTTCATCGTTGCGGATTCCTTTGAAGTCTGTATCATCCATTGCTAGCTGTTTCAAAGATGGCTGAAGTTCTATCGCTTTACGTAAGTCTTGCAATGTTCTTGCTTTATCTGCCATTTTGGCATATGCACAGGCGCGATTGTACCACACTTCTGATCTATCAGGTGCGTATTTTAGAGCTTTATTATATTCCTCTACAGCTTCATCCAGTCTATTCATTTCGCTCAGAACTTTTCCCTTTTCATTCAGAGCTTCGACAAAGGTAGGTTTAACAATGAGTGCCTCTGTGAATGCATGTAGCTGTTCTTCTAGAGGACTGTTTAATTTGTGAAGCACGATTCCTTTTTTATACCAAGCCTCGTCCTGATTTGGATCAATAAGGATTACTTTCTCAAACGCAGCAAGAGCTTCGTCATATCGCTCTAACTGGCCGAGTGCAACACCTTTATTGTGCCAAGCAGCGACATAATTAGGAGAATGCTCGATAGCTTTTTCACAGGCATGCAGTGCATCATTATAGCGTTTGAGCCTATTTAATACATATGCCTTGTTAGCCCATGCATCAGCAAAATCTGCTTTTAGTTCGAGAGCTTTTTTAAAAGCAGATAAAGCTTGTTCGGCTAATCCGGTTTTACTTAACGCAACTCCCTTGTTAAACCATGCTTGAGCAAGATTTGGATTTTGTTCAATTGCGGTGTTTGAGCACTCATTAGCTTCTTCATAGCGACCCAACATATTGAGACTTGCTGCCATCTGTGACCATGCCTCTGGGTAATCTTTCCTTATGTTTATTGCTTCTCTGTAAGCATTTAGAGCTTGAGAGTGGTTTCCCATTCTCCCATGTATCACTCCGATTTGGTATATTGCCTCTGCATAATTTGGTTTGCATTCAACTGCCTTCTGGAAAGCATTAAGTTGTTCATTTAATGGCCTTCCCAAATTCCCCAATATTCCGCCCATGTTGAGCCATGCAATTGCTAGATCAGGTCTCAATTCGAGGGCTCTTTCACAAGCATGTAAAGCATCATTGTAACGTTTGAGCCTATTCAAAGTATAGGCCATGTTAGTCCATGCTTGCGTGTAATCCTCTCTATATTGGATCGCTTTGTTATATGAATCGGCAGCTTTCTTAAAGCGCTTAAGTTCTCCAAGAGCCACACCCCTGTTGAACCAAGCTTCGTCATAATCTGGTTTTAACTCAATTGCTTTCTCGAATGCGCTCAGCGCCTGATCAGGTTTGCTCATCCCACTAAAAACAACCCCCATTCCAGTCCATGCTTCAGGAACATCTTGCTTAATTTCAATTGTCTTCTGAAAGGCACTAAGCGACTCATTAAGATTATCCGTCTGCATCAAGAAAACGCCCTTTGCAAGCGATGCCTCAAAGAAATCAGGCTTTAAAACTAAGGCTTTGTCAATTACCTTTAGTGCTTCTTCTGGTCGCCCAAGTTTGTTGAGAGTAACACTTTTATTGTACCATGCCTCAGCGATATCTGGTTTGATCTCGATAGCCTTGTCAAAGGCCTGTAATGCCTCAGCGAAACGATTGAGTTTTCCCAAGTCAATGCCTTTGGAATGCCATTTCTTGGCGTCTGTCTCTGTAATTGAATGATCCTTGACCTTCAATTCAATAGCTTCGTATTTCCACGGTTCTGTTGGATTGTCCGGTTTTTTTATCAACAGAACGAAATTAAATCTTTTAGGCTTATTGTCGGACCCAGTGATAACAAACGAACCTCTTTCTTCAAAGGGTTCGATTTCCATGAAAACAACTGAATCTGCTTTTCCTTCTATGGAGATCTTTGTTGCTAAGATTTCGGTTTTTATTTTTTCCAAATTTTGCGTTAATGCGAACTGGAGCTTTTCAGAGTCCGTTGAAATTAAAGCATGGCCTTCGAACCTATCAATTAATTTTAATCCCTCCTTCTTTCGTCTGTTTTGTGCGTGATGTACAAACTCGCGCACAAGTCCTTCCGTCACCAGCTCATCCGTCAAATCCGTTTCTAGCGCCACCGTCATAAATCCGTCGCTTTTTAGCGCTAATCCCGGTTTTTCAATGCGCCGAACCTTAATATCATCATTCGTGATAACGACGGAGTCGATTTCATGGCTTCCGCCGGCTTCCACCTCGGCAATGGTTTCTTCAGGCAAAGCGGCGATTGCAGATGCGATTTCTTTCATTTTCTTGCCGACTCGCGGGCCTAATGTGCTGAAATTCGCCGTCGCGGAAAGCGTAACTAATTCAGAATCATCGGTATGGAACGTGATTTCCTTGATATTCAGTTCCGCGGCCAGAATTCGCAAAAACGGGGCCAGCTCATCAGACGAAATTTCCTCTCCCGGCACAACCCATCGGAGAGCCGCAAGTGGCTGTCTTACTTTAAGGTTGCGCTCCTGTCTCAGCGCCCTTCCGAGGCTCGCGGCCTTCATAGCTCTTTCCATCAGCCGTTCAAGTTTTTCATCACGCAACTCATTGTTTGCTTGAGGGTAACGGCACAAATGTACGCTGTCGGGCGCCTCGCCTCCAAATCCAAGCACGAGGTTCTGGTAAATCCGCTCGGTTAAAAAGGGCAGGAAGGGAGCCAACAGATACATCAGTCCTGTCAGCACCTCGTAAAGCGTTTCATACGCCGCCGCCTTGTCCTCGTCGCTCTCAGATTTCCAGAAGCGCCGTCGCGAACGCCGAATGTACCAGTTCGTCAAAAGGTCAAGAAACCGCGTCACCGCTCCCGCCGCTGTCGCCACATCATATTCGTTAAGCGCATTTGTCACCTGCGACACCAGCGTCTGATATTCGGAGATAATCCAGCGATCCATCAGTCTGTCGGATGTCGTCGTTCCGGCACTGTTCGGCTGCCAGCCGTCGATGCGCGCATATGTTACGAAAAAACTATATGAATTCCAAAGCGGCAGAATCACACTGCGGATAGGTTCGGCGATTTCGTCTTCATTGAAACGCTTCGTGTTCCACGGATTCGACGCGTAGAAAAGCCACCGCACCGGATCAGCGCCATGCTTGTCGAAAAGCCCCATCGGATCAACGACATTACCGCGCGACTTGCTCATCTTCATCCCTTCTTTGTCGAGGATGAGCTCCGTGCAGATGACATTTTTATACGACGACCAATTGTGTACATCTTTCCAAAAATCCTCGCGCTCCTCGTTGCCTTCTTCGCGGCATTGTATCGCCTGCGCTTTTGAAACCAACACACTGCACGCTAAGAGCGTATAAAACCATCCGCGTGTCTGGTCAATCGCTTCGCAGATAAAATCACAAGGATACTGACTTTCGAAAAGCGCGACCGAACCCGGCTGAGCCGGATGTCCGAACTGTCCCCACGGCATCAATCCCGCGTTGAACCAACTGTCTAATACGAAATTTTCCCGCCGCATTTCATGGCCGTCCGGGCAACGCAGAATGACATCGTCAATACCCGGCTTGTGTGGATCGAATCCTTCAGGAAGTCCCGCCCCGCCCGACGCGCGCACGCGCTCGTCAAGTTCTTTCAGTGTGCCCACGCATTCCTGATGGTTGCAGCCTGCGTGCGTGCAGCTCCACACCGGCAGCGGACTTCCCCAGTAGCGCTCGCGCGTGATATTCCAGTCAATCGCGCCTTCAAGCCACTTGCCGAACCGGCCATCGCGAATGTGACCCGGTCGCCAGCCGATAAGATTGTTCGCTTTCAGCATATCCTCGCGCATCGCTGACGTGCGAATGAACCACGATGGCCGTGGGAAATACATTAGCTGAGTTTCACATCGATAACAAAATGGGTATGAGTGTGCATAATCTTGAACAGAAACGAGCATGTCTTTTCCATCAAGATTTTTTATTATCTCTGTTGTGGCTTCATCTTCAAAGAAGGATTTCTTATATAATCCAAATATTTCTTTGGAGACGTAATCTTCGAACGAACCCTCTTCATTCACAGCCAGAAAAAACTTAATTCCTTTTGCTCTGAGAATTCTCAGATCATCTTCACCATAAGGCGCAAGATGGACAAGACCTGTTCCATCAGCCGCTGTTACATATTGATCATGGTAGACTCTATGCATTGCATTATCATGTCGGTTTTGGAACGTCCATAAGGGTTCATAGCTTATTCCGTCCAATTCCATCTTGCTGCCATGTGTTGTGTTAATACGCTTAAAATTCCCTAGTAGGGGTTCAAGAGCCGCGCGTCGTGCTTGTGCAACTATAAGGCGGTCACCTTTATTTCCTGAGGGGCCATCTGCTGTCAATTCAAGTATATCGTAATTAATTGAGGGTCCCACCGCGATCGCTTGATTAGAAAGAAGTGTCCATGGTGTTGTCGTCCATACTACCAGATATGTAGGTTTTTCACGATATAATCCTGGTCCTTCTATTATCTTGAATTTGACAAAAAGAGATCTCTCTGTTATATCTTGATATCCCTGCGCTGTTTCAAAGTTTGACAAGGATGTACCACACCGGCAACACCAGGGTTGAATTCTGTAACCTTCATAAAGATACTTTGGGGATTCTCCTTTGTGTTGAGCAGCTAGGCGTTCAATGCTTCCAGGTTCAAGTTCAAGATTCCACGCTTGCTTGAGCGTCCACCAGTCCGACTGAATGTAGTATGGCTGATAGGTCGCGTACGCATTTTCCAAATCGAGAAAACGGCCGATGCGATGAATCGCGTCTTCCCATGTTTTCTTGTAGCGGAAGACCGTCGAGCGGCAGTAGTCGATGTATTTCTGCACACCGTACGATTCGATTTCGCGCTTGGATTTCAAACCCAATTCGCGTTCCGCGGTCAGTTCCACCGGCAGCCCGTGCGTATCCCATCCGGCTTTGCGCAGCACGCGATAACCCTGCATCGTCTTGTAGCGCGGCCATAAATCCTTCAGCGCGCTTTGCATCATATGCCCGATATGCGGCTTGCCGTTCGTCCCCGGAGGGCCGTCATAAAAAACGTAATCGGGTTTGCCTTCACGCTCAGCAATCGAACGTTCAAAGATTTTTTTCTTCGCCCAGAAGTCGAGAATCTCCATCTCGTACTTCGGCAAATCAAGTTTCTGTGGTACAGGTTTTAACATGGTATCCGTCATTTTTCCGTGTGTTTGCTAAGGCGCGAAACCATACAGCTATTATATTAAGCTAAATAACATATCATTCTTGACCCAATACCGAATTTCCATCATTATCCTTAAATATTGTGTTGTCCAAAGATTGGTCAGCACATCTTCGCTTAAAATAAAGGATTTCATGTGTTTTTAACCCTACACAAGTAGAAGTTGCATTACATAGCTCCCACCCTTCTTTACCCAGATCATTTAGGATATTATCTATTCTGATTATCCCTTTACGCTTTTTTCCTCTGAGTTTGGGCATACGTGCAGTAACATCATAACTGTAATAAGCGTCAGTAGAATTTGTGTAAGGATAAAAAAAGAGTGTTTTGTACTCCCAGCAATCTGATTGATGACTTGGTTCAGAGCCAACTGCCAAAGAGATAACTAATAACGGCAGAGCGATGGTGAATGGAAAGATCTTAAACATAATAATATCTCCGTCAAAGTTTTCTTCTATGTTGATTCTTGTAGTCCATCTTCTTTCTTATGTTAAAAACAATTTTCATCTGAAAGATCAAGAAGCTTGTGAATAGTTCAATTGCTACTTGCCAACGCAAGTTTCTTTTCGATAAGTTCTCTGACGTTCGGCAAGAGCCTAATAGTCAGTAACTCCCCGTCTCTATGAATTTCCAAAAGAATATCCTCAAAATTTTTCATGGAAGCGATAATTCCTAAAAGATAGTATCTGACAGTTTCTGCATGATATGGTGGTTCCTGCCATGATATTGCTTCAGCCAAAGCTCGTACATGCTCTTTAGCACCTAGATTCTTCCCGTCAACATCATATAAATAGCGTAGTGTATCGTTTCTAAGTCTTCCAATGAACTGCTCCAAAGGGAACTCATCTGGAGTCTTGTCGATTTTTGATTTTATTTTCTTGTTTTCTAGAGTGCGATCATATAACTCAAACGTCAAGTTGCCAAATTTCAGCGTCCTTATTCGGTTTATCGCTTGTTCCAAATTCTTTCCACCAAATCTTATGACAAATACAATCGCAATTGCTATTAGGATGACCGGATTATTAACAAGTTGCCATACTGCCCATAGTAGAGTGGTAGTTACATAATCAAAGCCAGTTAGAAAAGAAGTTTTATCGACAGATGCTCTATATCCTCCGATTACAAGAAGAATGATAATGATAATCGGAATGATGAAAGTGATTCTTTTAGTGATTTTCTGCATTAACTAACTCTCTATTTTGTGTCGACTGCTTGCAGCCGATATTTCCCCGCCGCGAGTGGGTGCCTTGCGCCCCTCGCGTAACCGACTATTCTTGAGGTTTCGCGCCGGGTTTGCCTTCCGAGGGATTGTCGTAATAGCGAACTGTCGGATAGGCGAAGTCGATATCCGGGCAATCGGCGAAAGCTTTCAGAATATCTTCCCAAATCGCTTCGTCGCTGCGGCGGCGTTGTCTGGGACTAATCAAGTAACGAAGCGTCAGGAGCACACCGCAGTCTTTCACACTGGTATAGACCGTGGGAGCCAGATCGTAGGTGGAAATCATGAACCGCTTGCTGGCTTCTTTGAGCCGCTCTTCGACAGACTCGGTCAGATGCGCCGCGTGTTCTTCAGCGATGTTCCGTAGAATCGTTTTCGCTTTCTGCCAATCGCTTTCGAAGGTGACCAGTACGGCAACTTCATTCCAGATAAATTCAAAACCGACATTATAGTTGGCGATTTTGTCTGTGAAGATGGCGCCGTTGGGAATATCGATGATGCGTCCCGTGGTCTGGTCGGCATCCACCCAGTTGCCGATTTCCAGCACCGTGAATTTGAACAACCGAATGTCAATCACATCCCCCGTAAGCTCACCGACTTGAATCCGGTCGCCCAGTATGAACGGTCGGCGCCATAGAATGAACAGCCAACCGGCCATGCATCGAATCGGGTCTTGAAGAGCAATCGCGAGTCCGGCGCCGATCAATCCTAAGAACGTCGCGACCGATTGGAAACCGACAAACCACGCTCGCCCAATGATTAGGAATCCCAGGGTGACAGCAACATACGCCGTGCCTTTTCGCCATCGGTATCTTGTTTGGGAGTTTTCTGATTTATGCCAAAGAATTCGCAGGACAATGAAGCGCAGGAACCAAAGCAGAATGATAACCGCCAGAGACGCAAAAAGACGATTTGCGATAGGTGAACTCAGTCCGGTAATCCCGTGAATCCATTCGAAAATTTTATTCATACGAACACCGAATCATTTTACTTCAGATTCTGCAGCGCGTTTATAATCCGTGAATCGCTGCTCAACTTGAAAGCGGAATTTAATAAACAGGAATTTTGCCATCCCTCTCGTCCGTGCTCGCGAAGGAACATAGACGCTGTCAATCAAAGGTTCATAGACAACTTCCATCTTCATTTCTTTCATCCGCCTCGGCAAAGGAAACGGCGCACCGGCAATCTTGAGCGGCGCTCCCGTCGTGGTGTCAATTGTCACTTTCGCCGCGAAACCGTCTCCCTTGAACTTATCCGGATTGCGAGGATTGTACGCAATCGTCGCCGTTCCGTCCTCATGGATTTCCAGCAAACGAAACTCGTATTGACCGCGCAGCTCTTTCTTGAAAGCATCCAGCGGCCCGACTTTCATATGCTTGCCGTCATCGTCGTCGGAATCTTGTCTTTTGCTGTCGAGTGGAGTTCCGAAGCGGTCAGTTTCCGTGATGATTTTCTTGCCGTCCAAATCGCGTTCGACCACAGAAAAAGTCGTATCGCTCTTCTTGGCATCGCCTTTTTTGCTGACCATCTGATGGATGTCTTCCCTATGGTGAATGGTTCCTTTCAGGGTTTCCGAAATCTTGGTTTTATAAGTTTCGACCGCGTCGAGCCATGCCGTCGGGACTTTCTTGGCTTCCTGTCCCCGAGCGTCAAAGGCAAGCAAATTCAACACAACAAAGAGCATCGCAATCGGCCACAAGCGACCTATCTGGGTTCGACCTGTCATGGTGTCACCTTCTTCTAATTGCTTGCAGCCGACCCATTTACTCGCCGCGAATGGGTGCCCTCACCCTTCGCGCAAAAAAGGTCGGCCATTGCGGGTCTGGAGACCCACAACGGCGAGCGATTTGAGCTACCATCCCGAACGGCCTTGCCAGCCGAGGGTAATCGAAAAGCCTGTGAACGCGCGCGACATATCGTCTTCGAATGGCATACCGAAACCGCGCGCTTGGATATAAAGCCGATGAGGCCAATCGCTCCAGCCGCGGCCAACCGTCAGAAACGGCACGCGCACGATGGCTTCACCCAACACATGGAATTCGTTATCCGTTTCCGGTTCGTAGTACGGATCCCAGTAGGTGTAGCCGCCGTAGTTTGTGGTTTTAGCGGAGACAGACAGCAAGGTGAACGCTACTCCAGTCGAAACCACAACACCGCTTCGATGGATTTTCCGGGAGAGCAAATTCAGCGGTGTCGCGCCTAATGAAATCGCGGCGACGGAAAAATTATCCGGGTAGCTCTTATAGCCGGCGATGTTCACTCCCATGTACCACCATCGCCACTGACCGCCAAACTCCACCGTCGGCGCGCCATTACCTCGTTCCGGCGTCTGCACTCCTGCCCCAACCCACATGTAATCAGTGGCAAATCCCAGCAGAGTGGGGAGGAGCAGAGCGATTATGATTATGAGATATCGTTTCATGTCAATTTAGGAGGGTAACCTACATCCGCTCGATGACACCTTTCATGATTTCGGTAAGTTTAGGTTCGGCTTCGCGGGCGGTGCGTAAAATTTCAGGGATATTTGCTGGTTTCAAACAATCAGCAAAACCTTCGTCTGTGATGACCGACATGCCGAAGACTTCCATGTCCGCGTGGCGAGCGATAATCACTTCCGGCACGGTGGACATGCCGACGACATCAGCGCCCATAAGGCGGAACATTCGGTATTCGGCGCGCGTTTCCAAATTCGGCCCGGATACAGCGGCGAAAACGCCTTTTTGCACGAGCAGTTTTTTATCAAGCGCAACCTGTTCAGCGATTTGAATTAATCTTTGCGAATACGGCTCACTCATATCCGGGAAGCGCACACCGAGGTCATCATGGTTTGGACCAATCAACGGATTATCGCCGAGCATATTGATATGGTCGTCGATGATCATCAGGTCACCGGAATGATAGAGCGGATTGACGCAGCCGCACGCATTCGAAATTAGAAGCGCTTTGACGCCCATCGCTTTCATCACGCGTACGGGAAACGTGATTTCCTGCATCGTATAGCCTTCATAATAATGAAAGCGTCCCTGCATCGCCATCACTTTCTTACCCGCGAGACGACCGAAATGAAGTTTGCCCGCGTGAAATTCGACCGTCGAAAGCGGGAAATGCGGGATGTCTTCATAGGAAATCGTTACGGATGTATCGACATCATCCGCGAGTCCTCCCAGTCCGCTGCCGAGGATGATGCCGACCGAAGGCGCGGTTTTTATTTTCGAGCGAAGGAAGTCGCTGGTCTGTTTAATCTTGTCGAGGAGATTCATCATGATGAGGTTCCGATAATGGGGTTTCTTTTTCGAGCATATCAATCAGTTCCTGCTGGGAACTCAAGAGAAAACGCAGCCGTTTGATGTAGGCGTCGCGCTGTATGGTGAGCCGCCGGAGTTCTTCGCGGATTTCATGCACCTGTCGCTGCGCTTCATGCATGATTTGTTCCGCTTCCGCGCGAGCTTCTCGCAGCAGCAAATCGTGTTCGCGTTCGGTGCTGGTACGCGCTTCTTCGAGAGTTTTTTGCGCGGTCAGCAGGCTTTCACGCAGGGATTTCTCCATCTGCTCATAACTTTCGAGCTGTGTTTTAGCCTTAAGATTCTCCTGCGCGAGCCGTTTGTTTTCGGCTTCGAGTTCGGCCAATTCATCCGATACTTTTTCTAAAAACGCGCGCACTTCCGCCGTATCGTAGCCGCGCATGGATTTCGAGAATTCCTGTTTGGAAATGTCTAAAGGGGAAAGCCTCACAATTTGCTCCTTGCCCCGAAAAGGGCGGTTCCCAACCGGATTTCCGTCGCACCTTCCGCGATGGCGATTTCGAAATCGTTGCTCATACCCATCGAGAGGATGTCCACGTCAAATCCGCCGGAATTCAGGTCATCAAAAAGTTTTTTCAATGTACGAAAAGCACCCGCGATGCGAGAGGTATCGCTGGTCAAAGGGCCGATAGTCATCAGACCTCTCAGGTGCAGATTCGGCTGCTCGGCACTTCGAGCAGCCAGCTCCAAAGCAGCTTCCGGCTCCACACCGAATTTCTGCAACTCGCCGGAGGTATTGACTTCGATAAGAACGTCTGTTGTGCGCTCGAGTTCGCCGGAGATGCGAGAGAGCGCCTCAACCAAATGAACACTGTCCACAGCGTCGATGCGGTCGAAAAGCTGCAAAGCTTTGCGTACTTTATTGCGCTGAAGGTGTCCGACCAGATGAAGTATTTCAGGTTTTTCTGACCCAAGAGGGCGCTGATGTTGCCATTTTTCAAGGGCTTCCTGAATGCGGTTCTCGCCGAAATGGCGCAGTCCCGCGGCATACGCTTTGCGGGCACTATCCAGCGGGTGGGTCTTCGTGATAGTGACCAGAGTGATGGAAGCGCTGTCGCGCCTGGCTTTTACCGCGGCAGCATCGATTCGCTCTTGGATTTGTTCGAGCCGCATAGCAAACGGCTGTTCATTGAGATTTTTCATGATTGTATTTTTCACGAACTTAAAATATACATTCTTTTGCTGAGAATCGCAAGCAGGCGGATGGCATTTGCCGCGGCGAGAGGAGGGATTTCGGGGGGATGAGCGAGTCTATCCCTGTTAGGTCTGAGCGCAAATACCGGACATCCGGGATTCAGGGAGAGAAATGCCTCTTTTTTTAGTTGATTTACTCGAAAAAGATGAGTATCTTAGCAAAGAAAAGCGCAAAGAGTAAAATAGAACGGTTCCCGGCCGATCTTTTCGGAGATTTCGGGAAGCAGAGAGGAGAGTTCGTCGTTTGATAAATCATCGTCAAACGCTTAATAAAAAGGCTCTTACGAGATTTAGCGCCTTTGGCATCATCGTTCTCTGTTCGGTGGTGGTGTTTATCGGTTGCACCGCCGGGAGAGCGATCCGGCCGGTACCGACGACATCCAAACCAACACCGACGAAATCCGTCCAAACGGGCACATCATCCGTTTCCAGTATTTCGCCGGATATCAGCGAGCGTGCAAAATGGTCGCGAGCGCGCAAATGCTACAAACGCGCGCTCAAGGAAGAAAAAGCCGCCAACACGGACAGCGCGGCGTTCTACTACGATATCAGTTTGCAGTATTTCAACGCGATTGATTTAGGCGCGATTGATGTTTCGATGAAGCATGTCCTGGCAGTTCAGCGGAAAGTTCAGGAAAGCTATGATAATTTCCTGGCGGGATTGGCGGAATTGCCCGCCATTACCGGAGCGCATGCCGTCTTGACCGAAATCGCCCCTCCGCCTGAAATCCCACCGGAAACGACCGATGTAATTGCAGAAGAACCTGAACTGTCACCTGAGGAGGTGCGTGACACCTCCGTTGTGATTGCTTCGCATATCCAGCCGATATCGATGCTGCCTTCGGTGCCGATTTCGCACAATAAGCAGGTGAAAAATGCGATTAAGTTTTATCAGGGACGCGGGCGAAAAGTCATGCTTGCTTGGATGGCTCGCACCGCAGAGGTTTTCCCGCGCATTTGGCCTATTCTGCGGGAAGAAGGGATCCCTGAGGAAATCATCTATCTGGCGATGGTCGAATCGGGTTTGAAATATAAAGCTTATTCACGTTCGAGAGCGTCGGGAATATGGCAATTCATCGCGTCCACTGGCCGTATTTACGGATTGCACATTGACCGGCTTTACGATGAGCGGCGCCATGTGGAAAAAGAAACGGTTGCCGCATGCCGCTATTTGCGCAAGCTCCATGGTGATTTCGGAGACTGGTATCTGGCGATGGCGGCGTACAACTGCGGGGAGGGACGAGTTGCACGCCATATTAAACGGTATGGAACGAGGAACTTCTGGAAACTTCGCCGCCTTCCTCGGCAGACCCGCAATTATGTGCCCAGTTATTTAGCCACAAGGATAATCTGCGAGAATCCGGAAAAATACGGATTTCCGCCGTTGCCGAAGGAAGTACCGTGGGATTGCCGGACGGTTTATGTGAATGGCGCGTACAAGCTCGAAGACATCGCGAAAGCCGCGAACGCACCCCTGAAAGAAGTGATTCGTATCAATCCGGAGTTCATGCATGGGGCGACGTATTCTCCGCATGATTCGGTTATGGTGCGGCTGCCGTCGCACGCGAAGGGTGATGTCAGCGCAGGGCTGGCGGCGATCCCTAAAGCGAAATTGCCGGATGTGATTCAGCACCGGGTTCGGCGCGGTGAAACGCTTTCGCATATCGCGCAGAAGTATCGCTCGACAGTACGCGAAATATTATCTATGCCGCAGAACGCGCGCGTGAAACCCCGGCGCATGAAACCCGGACAAACGATTTATGTGCCGATTTCGCCGCTGCACCTTGCGTCGAAAATGCGCCCGAAGACAACTAAGACATCCAAATCGGCGCCGGACAGCCGGATTACCTATACCGTTCAAAGGGGACAGACGCTTGGAGGAATCTCGCGCATCTTAGGGGTGTCGGTTCATAAGCTGTGTTCTTGGAATAATATCCGCAATCGCAATCAGATTTATCCGGGGCAGAAGCTTGTGGTGCGCGTGCCGTCTGACAAGATAAAATCGGGGGGAAAGACTCCCAATTACCATACCGTTCGCCGCGGCGACACTGTTTGGGACATCGCGAATCGCTACGGCCGCCGGACGTCGGACATCCTCCGCTGGAATAACCTCTCGAAGCGTTCTCGCATCTACCCCGGCCAGAAGCTGCGGGTTCGTCCGAATTGAGACCGCTTTATCGCGCGAAAGTATCATCACTGCGCAGCGGAAACCACTTCTTCGCTCACATCGTTTAATCGATAGAAGATATAGCCAAGGCAGGGTTTATTCTGATAGAACCCTGATGTGCGCCGATGAAAGGCTCCACCGGATTTTGCCGGAGAGCGAGGAGTAGGAGACATACACTCATCGGCTGATTTTTTTTCAGCCTGGGACCTTCTTTTCTGTGGTCGCCTTAAGCGCACGACAGGCCGCCGCTGGGACTTGCGCCGCTTGTTGCTGTATGAAGGAGAGCGGAGAACTCGCGGGCGCGCCTCCCGAAAAAAGAAAGCATTCACGCAAAGCGTGGAGGAGGGCATTATGACAAAGCAGGATTTGGTTGATCAGCTTGCATCTGGAATTGGGCTGCCGAAACCCGAGGTTCAGGCTGTGGTTGACGGCTTTATGAGCCTCGTTATGGACTCGGTTTCTTCAGGACAGCGCGTGGAACTGAGACGCTTTGGCGTGTGGAAACCGGTGATGCGAAAAGGCCGCCATCTGCGCACCCCCGACGGTGCGCACGAAGTGGATCTTCCCGACCGGATGGTAGCGGTGTTCACCCCCGCCGCCGAATTCCGCGAACGCATGCAGGCCATTGCGGTGTAGAACGCGGGCTTCAAAAATCTATCCCAACACAGGCGAGCAATCTTTTTCGCCGAGCAGGGTCCCCCGACCCTGCCGCAATGAAGGGCAATCCGATTACTTTTGCTGGGCAGGACACATTAACCTTTTATCGCCGAGCAGGGTCCCCTGACCCTGCCGACAAGAAAAAATGCGTCGTCGTCACCAACAATTAGCTTTATCGCATAGTATCCATTTCGTAACGACTGTGACTCGAATTCGCGGAAACTGGTTTCTCCACCGAAATATCTGTCGAGAGTTATTGGAATTGTTCGAGTGGTATCGCGCGAAGTTCTCTGTCGATTGTTTGGGTTATGTTTTAATGCCAGATCATTTACATGCGTTATTATTCCAAGAGGAAGAGGGGGAAATTATTCCTTCGATGATAAGGGATTTCAAGAAACTGAGTTCACGGAGAGTTCGTCCTCCGGGCTACAATGGGAATACGCTATGGAGAGATAACTATGATGATGTGCCGGTACCGGGAATGAACGCAGTGGTAACGAAGTTGGAGTATATGCATCACAATCCTATCCGCCGCAATTTTGTGCAATCCTCTGAAGAATATTTATGGTCAAGTGCGCGAGATTATGCGGAGATGGAGAGTGGGATTGTTCAGTTAAGGAAGATTTAGCTGATTGATTCCGGCAGGGTCGGGGGACCCTGCTCGGCGAGGGAATTCCGGGCGAATCTGGTGATTCGCCGTAGCGAGAGAATGTCGAGCACAGGAAAAGACAAGTTCAAGATAAAAATCATCATTTCATTCAACACACAGCTTCGTAACCGGAGCTAAGGAAAGGAGAAACGCATTTGCCTTGTGGACGTAAACGGAAACGACATAAAATGTCAACACACAAACGTAAGAAGAGATTACGAAAGAACCGTCATAAGAAAAAGAATCGGTAGATTTTTTGTAAGGTAACCCCCCATATTCCCCCCGCAAACAGGGAGATATCTGACTTTCCCCCCGCTTGCGGGGGGATGAAGGGGGTCGGTAGATGAGGGCACAATTTCCCACCTTCCGTAGAAACGGATAAATTCACAAACCGTCATTGGAAGCAGAAAAAGTCTATCAGGTCAGTGAGCTGACCCGAGAAATTAAGCATACGCTCGAAGGAGCGTTTGGCGTTCTATGGGTCGAAGGCGAGATTTCCGGATATAAACGCCATTCGTCGGGACATCACTATTTCACGCTGAAAGATAAGAACGCGCAGATTTCGGCGGTGATGTGGCGCGGGCGTGCGTCCAATTTGACGTTTCGCCCCGAAGACGGCATGAAAGTGCTCGCTTGGGGCAGCATCAACGTCTATGAAGCGGGCGGACGTTATCAGCTTGATGTTTTGATGCTGCGGCCTGCGGGCGTCGGCGAGCTGCAAATCGCTTTCGAAAAGCTGAAAAAGCGACTGGCAGCCGAAGGACTTTTCGACGAAGCGCGTAAACGTTCCCTGCCGGAATTTCCCGAAAGTATCGGCATCGTCACATCGCCCACTGGCGCGGTGATTGAAGACATGCGCGCTGTTGCGGCGAAACGTTGGCCTGCGGCGCAGCTTGTTTTGGCTCCCGCGCGCGTGCAGGGAGAAGGTGCCGCTGCTGAAATCGCCGACGCGATTCGTGCGCTGAATGCGAGCGGCGATGTGGATGTGATTGTCGTCGGTCGTGGCGGCGGTTCGCTGGAAGATTTATGGCCGTTCAACGAAGAAATCGTCGCGCGAGCGATTTTCACCTCGAAGATTCCGGTGGTTTCCGCGGTTGGGCATGAGATTGATTTTACGATAGCGGATTTCGTCGCGGATGTGCGCGCACCGACTCCCAGCGCGGCGATGGAAATGATTTTGCCGGACGCTGCGGAAATCACAGAACAGATTGCGACATTGCGCACGCTGCTTCACAATCGCGTGGAACGAATTATCGGTGATGGACGGGCAGGCTTGCAGGCGCTGGCGACACACTGGGCGCTACGCCGTCCGGCGGAACTTGTGCGCGGACACAGGCAGCGCTTGGATGAATTGGTGACGCGGCTGCAGTCGTCCACGACGCATACTGTCGAAAACGCGCGGTTGCGGTTCGAACATTTTCAGGATTTACTTCGCGCGCACAATCCGGAGAACGTGCTATCGCGCGGGTTTGCGATTGTCCGGCGTGATGATGGTTCTGTTCTGCGAGATGCGCAGAGCGCGCGGATTCAAGAAACCCTTCATATCCACCTTCGTCGCGGCGAATTGGACGCGGCGGTGACAACCAAACATTCCCCACAGGAATCTTAAATGACCGATTCCACGTCCCCTTTTTCCGGTAAAGAAAAAGCCCCCAAAAATTTCGAAGATGCGCTGCAGGAATTAGAAGAACTCGTAGCGAACCTCGAAAGCGGCGATGTTCCGTTGGAGGATTCTCTGAAAGCTTTTGAACGGGGGCAGAAGCTTTTACGTTTTTGCGAAACGAAACTGACGAAAGCCGAACAGGTGCTGAAAAAATTATCGCAGAGTGGAGATAAGGCGGCGCCTACGTAGCGGCGAATTTTCAGTCAGACCGGGGACGTGTGGGTATGGGAACTTTGAGCCCCGCCGGCAGCCCGCCTTCCGGTTTGTCGGTCGGGATTTTTTAATTTTAGGGGGTCGGGATGATTCGACAAAAAGAATTATGAATGACATAGAAGCATTAGAAAAGCTTGTTCTTGATGACGATTTCCAAGAGCTGTCGCGCATTCTTAAATCACGACCGCCGAACATCTTCAGAATTCTTGGGATTGAGTACGATGAAGTGCGATGGTCTGCTTTTCTTGCATGGCTTTTGGACCCGAATGAAGACCATGGCTTGGGAGATAAGTTTCTGCGGGCTTTTTTGGTAGATATATTGAAAGATGCTCGTGACGAAAAACTTCGAGCTATTGATATTTATTTGAAGAAACTGTCAGATGTCGAAGTCAGAGTAGAAGAGGATTTTGGAGAGTACGGGAGAGGGGATATTACGATTCGGTGTCACGAAGACAATCTGCTTTGTATCATAGAGAACAAAGTTTGGAGTGCGGAGGGAGAAGATCAGACAGAACGGTACTTTAATGCTGGCGAGGAAATTAAAGTCGATGAAGGATTTGAGAAGGTTGTTTGCATTTTCCTTACACTCGATGGTACACTCCCCAAGAAAGAAGAATTTATTCCATATAGTTACCGTCAATTAGTCGAAGTATTGGATAGTACCATTGCTCTGGGTGAGTGGATTCCGAATCAAGCATTGGGATTAATCAAGCAATTTCATCAGAATGTTCGAGAGGTAATCGGAATGCAGGATTCAGACGAAGTTAAAGAACTATGCAGAAAAGTTATATCGAAGCATATGCCTGCGATAGAAAAGTTGTATCAATACTGGCCTGATCGCAAAAGATTTTTTGCTGATTTAGCTAATGCAATCGATGAGAAAGAAGAGATTTTTAATGTGTACATCGGATCATCTTGGATGTTTCTATCTCCTAAAGGCTGGATACGGAATACAAAGAATAATTCAGACCTATACTACTTAATTCTTGATTATGGTAAGAATATCATTTTTGTACTTGAGTATGCTACAGGGCGAGAAAATATTGAAATACCTGAGCCTTTGAAAAACTGTGTCAATAAATTGCTGGAAAAGCAAGAAGGTCATTTCCGAGCTAAGCCACATCCTAATTTGGATTATAAATTGGCAGAAGAGTGGACGAAGATTCCTGTTCCCACCAATTATACTAATTGGGAGCATAAAATAGAAGAAATTACTAAACGGTTTCTTGATTTTCTTGAGAGATTTCCAATAGCGACGCTTGAAGAAGTGCCCGGAGTAAAGGGGTAACAATGAACATTGGCATTGTGGGGAATTTGGATAAGCCGCATTTCCATGAAGTGCTGCCGCCGTTTTTGGATGAAGTGCGCAAGCGGGGAGCGTCGGCGATTCTGGATCCGGAAGCGGCGCGTGTGCTGGGCATAAAAGATCTAATCGATATTCTTCCGCTCGATGAAATTCCCAAAGCTGCTGATATTGTGCTGTCATTCGGCGGCGACGGCACGCTGCTCTCTACGGCGCGGCTTGTCGGTCCGCATGAGAAACCGATTTTAGGAATCAATCTCGGCGGGCTGGGGTATTTGACCGAAGTGCCCTATGATAATCTGATTGAACGCATTGACGATATTTTGGAGCGCCGCTATGAAATTCAGCAGCGAATGATGTTGTGCGCTCAGATGGAAGGCGATGAGGGATTCCCGCATGTCGCGCTGAATGATTTCGTGCTGGAACGTAGCGGCACACCGCGCATGACCCATTTGGAGACAACGATTGACGGCAAACCGCTGACAACTTACAGAGCGGATGGTTTAATCGTTGCGACGCCGACAGGTTCGACGGGGTACAATCTTTCGGCGAGCGGCCCGATTCTCGAACCGACGATGAAGGGAATTATTGTCACACCGATTTGTCCGCACTCGCTGTCGATGCGTCCGCTGGTGATTGGCGCTGACCGCACGGTGGAAATTCGACCGACGGCGGATTCGGCTCAGGTTCGCGTCGTGGCTGACGGACAGCGGAGTGTGCTGTTGGAAACCGGGAAAGCGGTTCGTGTTCGACGCGCGCCGTTCGTGTGCCGGTTAGCGGTTTTTGCGGGGAGAGTTTTTTATAATACGCTGTCGCAGAAACTGAGGTGGGGGCAGCGGTAACATCGTGGGTCGGCTGCAAGCAGCCAACACCGCGGTACATTGAAACTGGGAATGACATGGGAATTTTTAGCAGAATAAAAAAGGGTTTTTCGAAGACACGGGAAGCGCTGTCGGAAAAGATGGGCGCTGTGTTCAAGCCCGGGCGAAAGATTGATGATGAGCTTTTAGCGGAACTCGAAGAAGTGCTGCTCAGCAGTGATGTCGGGTGGGAAACGACGGACGAATTGTTGTCGCGTTTGAAAGATGCGGCGAAAGAAGATCGCGGCAAGACCGAGCCGGAAGAGCTGATGCGGCAAGTCATCGCAAGTCTGCTCGGGGAAGCGGAAGCGGCGACGGAACCTGCAGACAACAACGAAAAACCGCGAGTGATTCTTGTCGTAGGTGTCAACGGCACAGGCAAAACGACGACCATCGGGAAGCTGGCGCACTATTACCGGCAGCAGAATAAAAACGTGATGCTGGTTGCCGGTGATACATTTCGCGCGGCGGCGATTGAACAGCTCAAAATCTGGGCGGAGCGCACTGGTTGCCAGATGGTTTCCAGTATGCACGGCGCGGATGCAGCAGCGGTGGTGTACGACGGTTTCGAATCAGCGATTAATCGAGGGATGGATTATCTTATCGCCGACACTGCCGGGCGATTGCACACGAAGAGCAATCTGATGAAGGAGCTCGAAAAAGTCGCGCGCGTCCTGAAAAAGAAACGCGAAACCGCACCGCATGAAGTGCTGCTTGTGCTGGACGCGACGACCGGCCAGAATGGTCTCGTTCAGGCGAAGGAATTCACGCGGGCGATTCCGATTACCGGATTGGTTTTAACAAAAATAGATGGCACGGCGAAGGGCGGGATTTTGCTCTCGATTTCACGCACATTGAATGTGCCGGTGAAATTCGTGGGTTTCGGAGAAGGGCTGGATGACTTGGCCGTTTTCGACGCCGATACTTTCGCTGCCGGTCTCCTCGGAGATAAAGAAACACTGGAGTCCTCATGATGACGACACTCGAAGGCCAGCTTCAAGCTGGCAAGTACAAATTTGCGATTGTTTGCAGTCGCTTCAATGATTTAGTGACGAACCGCCTTTTGGAAGGCGCGCTCGATTGCCTGAAACGTCACGGCGCGAAAGAACAGAATCTTCAAATCGTCTGGGTGCCGGGCGCGTTTGAAATCCCGATGGTGGCGCGCAAAGTCGCGGCATCGAAAAAGTTTTCGGCGGTGATTTGTTTGGGCGCAGTGGTGCGCGGTGCAACGCCGCACTTTGAATACATCGCCGCGGAAGTCACAAAAGGCATCGCGCAGGCGGCGCTGGCAACGGACATGCCGGTCATTTACGGTATCATCACCGCTGACACGCAGGAGCAGGCACTCGAACGCGCAGGTTCCAAGAGCGGTAACCGAGGTTTCCTCGCGGCGATGAACGCGATTGAGATGGCGGATCTTGCTGGGCAGTTGTAGGTGCCGCAGATAAAAAATGAGGAGGATAAAGCTACTCGAAAGCTCTATCGAGATCCGAACCTGCTCGTCATTAACAGCATAACACTCATCGCGGTGATGGGTGTGGCGAGTATCGCGCCGGTTTTTCCGAAGCTCACACAGGAACTGAACATTACCCCGAAAGCCATCGGCTGGCTGATAAGTATTTTTACGATTCCCGGAGTGGTGCTGACGCCGGTGTTGGGGATATTAGCGGATCACGTCGGTCGAAAGCGAGTTTTAATTCCATCTCTTTTGCTCTTTGCCATAGCCGGAGGCGCATGCGCACTGGCGCAGAATTTCGAGCAGCTCTTAGTGCTGCGATTTTTTCAGGGCGTCGGCGCTTCGGCGCTGGGCTCGTTGAACGTTACTCTCATCGGTGATTTGTATGCCGGTCAAGAGCGTGCCGCGGCGATGGGATACAATTCAAGCGTTCTCTCTGTGGGAACGGCGAGTTATCCTGCGATTGGCGGTGCGCTGGCGATGCTTGGATGGCATTTCCCTTTTTTATTGCCGTTGCTCGCGTTGCCCGTCGGTGGGTTTGTGCTCTTCACATTGAAGGATCCGGAACTGGAAGACGCGCCGCCGATGCGAGAATATCTGCGGGGCGTCTGGCAGGATATCAAAAGACCTCAAGTCATCGCGCTGTTTTCAGTCAGCGTCGTGACGTTTGTGATTCTTTACGGGCCGTTTCTTACATACTTCCCGATGCTGCTCGGCGGACATTTCGGTGCATCGACACTTGTCATCGGGATGATGATGTCGGTGTCGTCGCTCAGCTCTGCGGCATGTTCATCGCAATTGAGAAGGCTCGTGAAAATCGCGTCCGAAAAGAATCTCATGAAGATAGCGTTCATTCTCTATGCGGTGACGCTGGTGCTGATTTCACTCACAGGAAACATCTGGCTCTTTCTGATTCCCTGCGTGCTTTTCGGAATTGCGCAAGGATTGAATCTGCCCAGTTTGATGACGCTTCTGACGGGGATGGCGCCTACGAAGCACCGGGCGGCGTTTATGTCGATTAACGGCATGGTGCTGCGGTTGGGGCAATCATTAGGGCCGCTTGTCGCGGGAATCGCGTTTAGCATTTGGGGATTCGGCGGAGCCTTTTACGCGGGGGCGGGTTTGGCGATAGCCATGCTTGTTGTGTTGGTTGTTGCGGTTAAGTGATAGAGAAGGATGGCATGAAGCCGCTGGATTTGGATCATCTCTATTTCGATGGTCGGCATTACGACTTGCAGAACGGCGATTACGAAGATGATATTCCGTTCTATGTGAAAATGGCGGAGACGTATGGCGGGCCGGTTTTGGAACTCGCATGCGGCACGGGACGGATTGCGATTCCGCTAGCGAAAAAAGGATTTCAGGTCGTCGGTCTCGATGCCATGCCGTCCATGCTCGAGCAGGCGAAGAAAAAGTCAAAGGGACTCGACATCGAATGGATTCACGGAGATGCTCGCGATTTTGAACTGCACAAAAAATTCGGCGTGATTCTTTTTCCGTTCAATTCACTCGCGCATCTTTATGACTTGGAGAGTATCTCCGGTTGTTTTGCGTGCGTGCGAAAACATTTGATAGACGACGGCAGATTTATTATTGATATGTTTAATCCGTGTTTGGATTGCTTAATGCGAGATCCCTTAGCGTGTTTTCCTGTGGCGGAATACACGGATCCGGATAGGAAAGGGCGAGTCGTGGTGATGGAAAGCAACGCTTACGACCGCGCCACTCAGATCAATCATATCAAATGGTTCTATCGGATCGAAAATCAGCCCGAAGAACATATCGAAGATTTGAACATGCGGATTTTCTTTCCGCAGGAGTTAGATGTGCTGCTGAAATTTCACGGATTCGAGATAGACAAAAAATTCGGGGATTTTAACGAAACGCCGTTTGATTCGGATTCGGAGAAACAGGTGGTGGTTTGCCGGAAGCGTTGATGGAAGTATTTCGTGCGAACTAGCAAGATTTGTTGTGGAGGAGAAGAGACAGGTAAATAGCCATAGATAGGAGTCCATAATGAAAGTATCTATCAAGAAATTTGACGTCCAAATGGAAGTCAAAAACAAAGGCATTGAATTGGAGATTGCTGACACTAATGGAAAGCAGCAGGGTGACCTTATCATAACGAAAACGAAAGTTATTTGGTGCAAAGGTCGTACTTCATCTGAGAAAGGCATCGCCATTAAGTGGGACGATTTCATTACAATGATGGAATCTAACAAGTAGTTTCCTGCTCGAAAGCAGAAGCTATAATCATTGCTCGACGGTCAGCAGACCGCTGACGGCGGCTATATCCTTGGGGGGTATACTTTGTCCTACGGGGCGGGCTGTAATGATTTCTGGCTGGTGAAGACGGGGCCGGGACTTTCAGCGGAATCGTCAGAAAATCTCTTGCCGAGCGAGTATGTGCTTTACCAGAATTTTCCGAATCCCTTTAATCCGGTGATGGAAATTGTGTATGAAATGCCGAAAACGGGAGATGTTTCACTGCGCGTGTTCGATATTCTTGGGCGCGAAGTAGCGACGCTTGCTCGAGGGCATGTCGGAGCGGGATCGCATCGAGTCATGGTTGATGGGAGTTATCTTCCGTCGGGAATTTATTTTTATCGGCTTCAAGCAGGAGATTTCACGGCGGCGAAGAAGATGGTGTTGTTGAAGTAAATAGACCAAAGGAATATTTCGTGCAAATTTATGTATCAACTTTTGTTGGCTTTTTTGTATCAGTAGCACTTTTTTGGTTGACCTATAGGCAAACTGCAGGTGCACGAAAGGAACGTGTTAAAAGTGCAAACACTGATCTTGAAAAGATATTGCTTCGAAGAATTGTATTAGAATCTTACCAACCGACTCTTAGAGATTTGTCTTTCATAATTAACGGGAAAGCACGTGATTTTCGTGTTAAATCACGTGATCTTCTTTCTGAAAGTCAATTATTAGAAACTCTTGTCACAAGAATTAGTGAAAGCGATTTTATCGATGCCTCACGACGCCAAGAAATCCTCGACCGCCTTTCACCGATTCTGATAAGTGCTGAAGATGCACCGATTGATGAGAGTCGTTTGACAGAATTGCCATCCAAGAAACAGAAAAGAATTCGACTGCTAGTCACTTTATCCGCGGGGATATTTGCTTCAATATTGGGTACATTTACAGCACTAATTACTTTGCCTAAAAAGGAACTCGCATTAGATATAAAAGATTCTTCCTTTATTCCGGTGATGATTGCGTTTATTGCAAGTATGGCAGCGATTATTCTCATGATTATCATAAATCGTTTAAGAGAATCACAAGAGGAAGATAGTGAAACGAATTCACTTCAGTTGGAAATTGATTTTGAGCAGACTATCCAGCGATTTGTGAGAAAGCACGCAAGAAATATCATTTATGTTCATCCAAAAGTTAATTTTGATTTTATTGCACTATTTGGAGATAGAAAGATTTTGATTGAGGTTAAGACTTGGGCGCGGCCAGTTCCATCATCCGTTATTTTCCCTATTGTGTCTCGTCTAAACCAAGCGATAAAAGATGAAAATGCTTCCGAAGCAATAGTTGTGACGAGAGCAGACATGAAAGCCCCCTCAGAATTACTAAAAGATACTCAAGTGCATATTATGTCACTTCGTGAATTTAGGAATTATATTGTCCACAAATTCACCAAATGAAATAACTATTGTTGACTAGAATCGGCCTATATTTCCCGCAAGTTTGGGGAAAAGAAAACAAAACATGGGATGGAGAAAGTGGTCACAGAGAAAAACAGCAGGCATACCATGAAGAACAAACTAAAAACACTTGCGCTTTTCTTGCTGGCGATTTGTTACGCACCGGCATTGATTGCGCAGCCATTTCAATGGCAGACGTTTACGTCCACGTCGGATGTGCGCGATATCGAAACAATCGACGGGCAGCTTTGGGCGGCGACGAGCGGCGGACTGGTTCATTTTGATCCAACGACAGGTATTTTTGATGCCTATACGAACACGCGAGGGTTGTCGGGGAATCGATGCGTCGCAGTGGGCTCCGACAGTCGAGGCGGTATCTGGGTAGGGCTCGACGACCGCAGTTTAAATCGCCTTGACCCTGTCACCGGTCGTGTGACGGTTCTGCCGGATTTGCAGGGGGAAGTTTTTGCGATTACGGATATTATTTCGTGGGAGGATGTCGTTTATGTTGCGACGGACGTCGGCGCTTACCGGTTAGCTTATTACGAAACTGTGGATGGATTTCGCGTTCAAGAGAGCTACAGTAAACTTGGCGAATTGTCTCCGCGAACGGAAGTGCGGCGTCTTGCGATTGCGGACGGCTACCTTTGGGCGGCGACGCCGTTTGGACTCGCGCGCGCGGATTTGAATCAGGCGACGCTGGCTCCTCCGAGTGCATGGGAAAATATCAACGAAGACGACGGCTTGCCGGATAATGATGTTCGCGCACTGCTCCCGGCGTCGGATGGCGGCATTTGGATTGGGATGCCGGAGGAAGCGGTTCGGTGGAAGGACGGCAATTTTGGGTACTGGTTGAGTTTCGGACCCATAGTAGATTTCGCGAATGTCAGCGATACGATTTATGCCGTTACAACGAATCGTGCGCACTGGTTTGATTCGAGTTTCAGTTGGCGTTTCGCGAGTGAACCTTTCACGATAGACATCCAGCGACTCGCGGCAGCTTCTGCAGGCGGAGACCATAACGTTCTCTGGGCGAGTGTTGCGGACGGAGATGACGGCAGCGGCGGCATAACGGCGCTGATTGAAGAAGCGTGGACGGAACCGCTTCATGCGGAAGGCCCCGGCGGAAATGATATATCTGCTTTAGCGGTCAGTCCAACCGGCAAGCTGTGGGTTGGAGCGAAGGGTGCGCGCGGCGGTGTGTCCACATTTGACGCGGCAGGCTGGACGGATTATACCGCTATGGGGAGCGCTTCGTTTTACACCGGGGAAGTGCGCGCGTTCGCTTTCGATGATTTTGGAGGCGTGTGGGTGGGGACGCACGGTAATGGATTGGGATGGTTCCGCGAGGATTCGGTGCGCATCTTCAATTCGCACGATACGACCGGCGCGCGGTTGACCGGAATTCCGGGCGCTGATGGTTTTTGTCTCGTGGACGGAATCGCGAAAGACCCGTTCGGCAACCTATGGCTGACGAATCGGCTTTCCAGTCGCAATATGCCGCTCCTACGCATCTCGCGAGAGTGGATTAGCGCGGGTGGGCCGGATAATGATGCGTGGATGGCGTACATCAATCCCAATCTGCTTGGCCCCACGGAAATCGAGGAATTGCTGATTGATGACTATGACCGCAAATGGCTCGGTGCTTCATCTGACGGACGCGGTACTCATATTTTCGATGACCGGGGAACTCCAACGGATACCGCGGGAGATAATTGGACGTTCATCGTGCCGAATGATAGAGCGGATCCGACGTTCTGCTTTGATGATATTGATGAGACGACGAATTGCTGGGCATTGGATGCTCAAGGGTATTTATGGGTCGGCACGGTCAACGGCGTCTATTATACACCGACGGGGCTTCCAGAGAATCTTGACTATTTGCAATTCTCCTGTTTGTATCCGGGGCCGTTGGGGACTCAGGTGTTTGCGATTCATGTGGACGCGGAAGACAACAAGTGGTTCGGCACGGATGACGGCGTGAGTGTGATGGATCGTGATTTCAACTGGATTCATTATTTTCGCACGGCGGATGATGTGTTGTATCCTTCGGATTTAATTTCGAATTACGTAACGGCGATTACGTCGAACCCGGTTACCGGAGAAGTTTGGATTGGCACTCCTGATGGGTTGTCGCTTCTCAAGACTCCGTATATTATGACGGACGGGCATTCGGGAGATATCGAACCCTATCCGAATCCGTTCCGACCGGGAGCGCAGCGAATGTATTTGCAGGATAGAGGTGTTTTCGACGGACTGAAAGTGTACACGCTCAGTGGGCGGTTGGTGTGCTCTCTGACATGGCGGGAAATGATTACACCCGGCATCGGCTGGGACGGGCGCAACTCGGACGGGGACATCGTTTCGGGGGGAATTTATATCCTCGTATGCTACACGAACGACGGGAAAACCGCGCGGGGGAAAGTGGCTGTTTTGGGTAGATAGGGTAGCGCCGAACGGCAGTTCGCTTGTGCCAACACTGCATGAATAGGTTATGTTACAAAGGCTCCTCATACAAGATTATCTTCTAATCTCGCGGGCGGAGTTTGAGCCCGGGCGAGGTTTCTGCGTTTTCACCGGCGAAACCGGCGCGGGGAAATCGATGGTCTTGGGAGCGCTCGCGGTTTTAGTCGGAGAGAAATTCCCGGCGAGCGCCGTCAAACCCGGTGCGAAGAAAGCGATTATCGAAGGAGAGTTTGAGCGACCGACTGACAAAGACATCGCGCAGATTTTAACGGAAGCGGATGTGGATGACGCGGGTGACACGGTGCTTCTGCGCCGAGAGATTGCGCAGGGGGGACGGGCGCGATGTTATGTCAATGACAGTCCGGTTGCGCTGGACGTTCTGCTGGCGCTCGGAGAGCGGTTGGTGGATTTGCACGGGCAGCATGAACAGCAGGCGCTTTTAAAACGCGGTCGCCATATTGATTTTTTCGACGCCTTTGCAGGAACGCTCGCGCTTCGTTCGGACGTATCTTATTTGTATCGAGAGCACGCGCGGCTTCGGACGACTCTCGAAAAACTGCGCAAGCTGCAGGAAGAACGACTTCAAAACGAAGGTCTGATTCGCTTTCAACTTGCCGAAATCGAGCGGCTCAATCCTCGCGAAGGCGAGGAAGAAGAGCTGGAGCGCGACGTGCGGAAACTTGAAGGTGCGGAACAGCTCGCGCAGGCCACACGCACAGCTTGGGAAGCCCTGTCGAATGGTGACGTGGCAGCGGAAGGCTTGCTCAAGCAGGCGCAGGATTCACTAACATCGGCCAAAGCGATTGACCCGGAATTGGACGCACTCGCGCGCGAAATTTCGGATGCCGCGGCGCAGATTCAAGAACTCGGCAAGCTCGCTCGCGACCGGCATCTCGCGGTGACCTATAACCCTGAGCGGCTGGAAGCTTTGCGCGAAAGACTTCATCAATTGGCGAATCTCAAGCGCAAATATAAATTGTCGGCGGGAGAACTTCAGCGGAAAGCGGAAGAGTGGCGCGCGGTGCTGAGTGAAACAGATACGCTTACGCAGGATATCGAGCGCACCGAACGCGACGTTGACGTATCCGCGAGCACGCTTCAAGCCAAAGCCGAAGAACTGTCCAAGAAGCGGCTTGCGAAGAAAGATTTGTTCGAGCGCAAAGTAACAAAACAACTGGCGAGTTTGGGTCTCGCCGGAGCGAGTTTTGAAGCGCGCATGGACACCATCGAGGAAGGTGGTGTCGGATTGAAGGGACTCGACAGGACTGAATTTTATTTCTCGGCGAATCCCGGTGGGGAACTGCGGCCTCTGGTGGAGGTGGCATCGGGAGGAGAAGCGTCGCGGATTACGCTCGCGCTCGAAAGTGTATTCGCGGGGAAACTGGAACCGGTGACGCTCGTCTTCGACGAAATTGACATTGGGATTTCAGGGCGAATCGCTGAGCGCGTCGGGGATGCGCTTCTAACACTCGCGCAGCGTCATCAGGTGCTCGCGATTACGCATCTGCCTCAGATTGCCAGCCGCGCGACGCAGCATTTTTCGATTGTGAAGCAAACATCCGGCGGGAAAACTGTCACCGAAGTGCGACCGCTTGCCGGGGAAGAGCGCGTGCAGGAATTGGCGCTTTTGATGGGAGGGGAGAAAGTGACGCCGAAAGTAATCGCCACAGCGCGGGAACTCATGCAGCGCGGTCAGGCGGCGGGTTGATTTCATCTGCGTAGGGAGCATGTTCTGGTAGTGTCGCACGGCTGTGCACTTTGGATTGAAAATTCCGGCAGGGTTACGCGCGATTACTTTTATCGTTTGGGCTGCGGAATTCTGCGCTGAACCCGGCTCGGCGAGGAGCGGGCGCACACGTGGGAGCGCCCCTACGGCGAAAATAAATTAAGATTTTCACAGAATATTTCACCAAGAAAAAGGAGAAGAAAACAATGAAACGCAATTTCAATTTTTTCACGTTTTGTCTGGCATTATTGCTTTGTGCATTGCCCGCTTTGAGCCAGATTACGATGACCTCGGGTGATATTCCGCAGACGGTTGGTCAACAGTTCACTGAGATGAGCAGTGCGGGCTTTGCAGTCACAGTCGAGTTGGGCTCCGCGGGGCCGAACCAGACATGGGACCTTCGCGGCACCGAAGCGACGGTTGAGTCAAATCTCGAAATTGTCAACCATGCCGGAACACCGAACCCGTCGTGGTTTCCATCGGCGAATCTGATTCTGAAGTCGACCGTTGACGATGGAAGCACTTATGGTTATAGTGAGATAACCAGCGGTTATCTAAAAGGCGTGGGGATGGTTTGGGATCTTCCGGATACGACCTATATGACACCTTGGGAAAACGAGCCGCCTCAATATATCTTTCCCATGCAGTATGAAAGCAACTGGATGACAAGACTTTATTGGGAACAGATCGTTGAAGACATTACGATGACCATGTTAGATACCGCTTGGATTAGCATTGACGGGTGGGGCACCGTCATTATTGACGATGTGGGTTCCGTGTCCTGTCTTCGCATGAAAGCGCACCATCACATTGTCATGACCGTCATGGGTATGCCCATGTTTGACGGTTGGACTTGGTCCTACTGGTGGTTGGCGCCGGGTTACATCTTGGTCGCGCACATGGAATCCATGGATGATGATGAGCATTTCACTGAGGGATATTTTGCCCGCGCCGGTTCGGGTGTAGATGCCCAACCACCTATTCAAATTCTACCGTTGGCTTTCCAACTTGAAAACGCATTCCCGAATCCGTTTAATCCTGAAACGACAATTCCGTATTCGGTCAATCAGCAAACAGATATTCGACTGGCGATTTATAACGCGCTGGGTCAAGAGGTTCAGACGCTGGTGAGCGGACGCGTATTACCCGGCGAATATACGGCGCGGTGGAATGGGCAGGATAATTTCGGGTGTCAGGTCGGTACGGGCGTCTATTATTGCCGAATGATAAGCCCCGAAGGAACCAGCGCGTCGCAGAAACTGACGCTGGTGAAGTAGGGAATAGGGAACCCCCTTTTATCCCTCCGCAGGCGGGGGGAGATTTTAAACCATTGCGGGTGACACACCCATAACGGCAAGCAATTCGTTGTAGGGGCGGACCCATGTGTCCGCCCGTGAGTGCGCGTATGAATGCAAAGACGGGCGCACACGCGGGTGTACCCCTACGGCGTATTCTGCCCGAATTCGGCGAAGGATGATAGATGGATAAATTAGTGATTGAAGGGGGGAAGAGACTACAGGGGGAGGTGGTGGTGTCGGGGTCGAAGAATGCGACGCTGCCGATCATAGCGGCGACGCTGCTCGCTCCCGGACGCTATCATTTAGCGAATGTGCCGAACTTGGTTGATATTCGAACGATGGCGAATGTTCTGCGCGTGATTGGTGCGCAAGTCGAGCACCGGGCTCACGAGCTGCTCATTGATACCGAGCATGCCAATTTCCCGGAAGCGCCTTACGAACTTGTCAAAACAATGCGCGCCAGTTTTTATGTGCTCGGGCCGCTGCTGGCAAGGTTCGGACACGCGCGCGTGTCGCTGCCGGGTGGGTGTGCGTTAGGGCCGCGTCCGGTGAATCTGCACATCAAAGCTATAGAAGCTCTCGGCGCAAAGATAGCGCTCGATGGCGGCTACATCGTCGCCGAAGCGAAGAAACTCGTCGGCACCAAGATTGTCTTTCCGATTTCGAGCGTGGGAGCAACAGGAAATGCGCTGATGGCAGCGGTGTTGTGCGACGGGGAAACGATTCTGGAAAACGCGGCGATTGAACCGGACATTACATCGCTCGCGGAATTCCTCGTTCGCATGGGAGCCAACATCGAAGGCATCGGAACGACGACGCTGCGTATTCGCGGCGTGTCATCGCTGAAAGCTATTGATGCCGAGATGATTCCCGACCGAATCGAAGCGGGAAGTTTTATCGCGGCGGTAGGTTTGGCCGGAGGCGATGTGACGATAAAGAACGCGCAGCCCGAACATATGCAGGCAACGATTCATGCAGCCCGGCAAACGGGAATCGATGTTGAAGTGTCGGGAAAGAATTTGCGCGTTCGCTCGAGTGGGAAATTGGAGCCGCTGCATTTGACAACCGCACCGTATCCGGGATTTCCGACGGATTTGCAAGCGCCGTTTATGGCGCTGCTGTCAGTTGCGGACGGCAACAGTTCGATTACGGATACGATTTACCCCGATCGGTTTAATCATGTTTCGGAATTGACGCGTATGGGTGCGAAAATTCATCTGCAAGGGAATTGCGCGCTCATCGAAGGCGTGGACGACCTGCACGGAGCGCCGGTGATGTCCACGGATATTCGCGCGTCGGTGGCTTTGGTTATCGCTGGGCTTCGCGCGAAAGGACAAACAGAAGTATTGCGAGTATATCATCTGGACAGGGGATATGAAAAAATCGAGGAAAAATTTTCGGCGATGGGGGCGACGATTCGGCGTGAGGAGGGAACATTGTGACCGCGGCTGATTTTGTCCATCTGCACAATCATTCGGATTACAGTTTGCTCGACGGCGCCTGCAAGACGTCAGAGCTTGCGAATCTGACAGCGAAGTTTGGCATGAGTGCGGTTGCACTGACGGATCACGGCGCGCTTTTCGGATGCGTCGAATTTTTTAACGCCGCTGTTGAGGCCGGCGTCAAACCGATTCTCGGCAGCGAGCTCTATATCTGCAAGGATCGTCTTAACAAGGACACCAAGAGATCAGAGGGGGCCAGTCATATCGTTTTGTTGGCGAAGAATGAAACGGGCTGGCGCAACTTAGTCACGCTTTCTTCGCTGGGCTACACCGAAGGATTTTATTACAAACCGCGCATCGACCACGCACTTTTGGAAAAACATCACGAAGGATTAATCGCGCTCTCGGCGTGCTGGAAAGGAGAAGTCGTTCAACGCATCCGGCAGGAAGATGACGAAGCGGCGACGGAAATCGCGGCATGGTACCGCGATGTTTTCGGTGAGGATTATTACATCGAAATTCAGCGGCACGGCATGGAGGGCGAAGAAGCAGTGAACAATCGTCTGCTTGCATTAGCCAAACGCTTGCAGGTTCCTGTGGTCGCGACGAACGATACGCACTACCTTCTGAAAGAACATGCCGAAGCGCATGATGCGCTGCTGTGTATCGGCACGGGAGCGAATGTCACCGACGAACAGCGGATGCGTTTTCCCACGCCCGATTTCTATTTCAAATCGCCCGAGGAGATGATTGAGCTTTATTCGGATATGCCGGAAGTACTTCTTCGCACACGTGAAGTCGCCGAAAAGGTTACACTGGAACTCGATTTTAATCAGCGTTTCTTGCCGCACTTTCCGCTGCCCGAAGGAGAAACCGACGGCGCTGCATACCTGCGCAAACAAGCGAGTAAAGGACTCGAAAAGCGTTTCGGTTCGGTTGACGACAAGCTTCAGGAACGCTTGGATTACGAACTCGAAATGATTGTCCGGATGGGATTCGCCGGTTACTTCCTTATCGTCGCGGATTTCTGCGCTTTCGCTCGCCGCAGCGAGATAGCGGTGGGCCCCGGTCGCGGGAGCGCTGCCGGGAGTCTGGTGTGTTATGCGTTGGAAATTACGGATATCGATCCGCTGCGGTTCGACTTGTATTTTGAACGTTTTCTGAATCCGGAACGTATTTCGATGCCGGATATTGATATTGATTTTCATGACCAAGGCCGCGCGAAAGTTATCGAATACGTCAAGGAGAAATACGGCAGCGACAGCGTCACGCAGATTATCACGTTTGGAAAGTTGAAAGCGCGGGCAGTCGTACGCGATGTCGGGCGCGTCTTGGGGATTTCTTATGGCGAAGTGGATCGCCTCGCCAAAAAAATTCCCGAAGGGCCTGGTGTCCGGCTGGACAAGTCGTATGAATCCGTCCCGGAACTGCGCGACATGGTGGAGAGCAGCGAGAAATTTCAGCAGTTGTGGCGCATCAGTCAGGTACTCGAAGGCGTCAACCGGCACGCATCCACACACGCGGCGGGTGTCGTGATCACTCCGGGACCGTTGACCGATTATGTACCGCTCTATCGGCAATCGGATGGTTCAGTCACCACGCAATTCGATATGAATATGGTGGACGCTATCGGGCTGCTGAAAATGGATTTCTTGGGGCTGCGAACGCTGAACGTGCTCGATGCGGCCGTGAAATCCCTGAAAGCTCGCAGCATCGAAATTAACCTGCGCGATTTGCCGATGGATGACGAAGAAACCTATGCGATGCTGGGGCGCGGCGAAACGACAGCGGTGTTTCAGTTTGAAGGTCCGGGGATGCGGGACTGGCTGACGAAGCTCAAGCCCACATGCATTGATGACCTCGTCGCGATGGTGGCGCTTTACCGTCCGGGCCCGATGGAAATGATTGGCGATTTCGTCCGCCGTAAACACGGCAAACAAAAAATCACCTATCTGCATCCGAAGCTCGAACCGATTCTGAAAAATACCTATGGTGTGATTGTTTATCAGGAGCAGGTGCTGCGCATCACGAGGGATTTAGCGGGATTTACGCTGGGAAGCGCGGATATTATGCGCCGCGCGATGGGGAAGAAAAAGCGCTCAGAGATGGCGAAGATGCGTAATGATTTCATCGAAGGCTGTCAGAAGTACAGCAAGATTCGCGCGGAACTCGCTAAGCGCATCTTTGAATTAGTGGATAAATTCGCCGGGTACGGCTTTGTCAAAGCTCATGCGGCATGCTACGCGCTGCTGGCATATCAGACGGCGTATCTAAAAGCGCATTACCCCGCGGAATTTATGGCGGCGGAAATGTCGTCATGGCATGGTGACGTCCGGGCGATGCCGAAGCTTATCGAAGAGTGCCGGAGGCTTGAATTGAAACTGCTGCCGCCCGATATCAACAAGAGCGGCGAATGCTTTAATGTTATCGAAGGTGAAATTCGTTGCGGGTTGGGCTCGATTAAAAATGTGGGAAGCGGCGCGGTCGCTTCGACTATCGAAACGCGCGAGAAGGGCGGCGAGTTCAAGTCGTTTTTCGATTTTGCCGAGCGAGTTGATTCGCGGCAAATCAATCGCAAAGTTTTAGAGAGTCTTATCGGAGCGGGCGCGCTCGATTGTCTCGGCGGGCATCGCGCGCAATACATGGCGCTCATCGACGGATTCTTGTCAACAGCGCAGCGCAGCGGTGGACAACAGAATCAGCATTCCCTCTTTGAAGGCGCGCCGGAAACAGCAGTGCATCCTGCTTTGCCGGACGTGCCGCACTATGATCACCAGCTTGTTCTCAAGCGTGAGAAGGAGCTTTTAGGTTATTATATTTCAGGTCATCCGCTGGACGCGTTTCGCAAAGACCTCGAACAGCTCGGTGTGGTCAAGCTCAGTGAAAAAGGAGAATTGACTGACAACGACACGGTACGGTTGGGCGGACTGATTAATGCGGTGCGGCGCATTATCACCCGGCGAGGCAATCCGATGGCGACCGTGACACTTGAGGATTTTACCGGCAGCGCGGACGTGCTTGTTTTCGGAGACGCGCTCGACGCGGCGACGCCGCTGCTGAAAAAAGAACAGGTCGTGATTATCACCGCGCGCGTCAGCGTTCAGGAGGACAAGGAACCGAAGTTTATCGCACAGGATGTGTTTACGATTGAACAGGCGAAGATTCATTTTGCGCGCGGGTTGTTTATCTCGCTCAGCCCCGAATGCATGGACGACGAAACGCTGAACACTCTGGAAGATATTTTTCTTTCGCACACCGGTGACGTGCCGCTCTATTTCCGTGTCGCCGCGTCCGATGGAAAATCGTATCTGGTGCGTTCGCGCCGCTACCGGCTAAAAACATCGGAAGCCGTCGTCCGGCAAATGCAGGAAATGCTTGGCGACGACCGCATTCAGGTATCGCTTTAAGATATTGCTGTAACAAGCCGAATTTGCAGGGGATAGCATCATGAAAACTCTACGCAAAATCACCTACGCTTACCTTCTTGTTTTGGCTTTTCCGATACTCGGATTACCCCAGCCGCCCTATATCCAAGGGAGTCGAATCTTTGGGGCAAGTGGCGAAGAACGGTGTTATTCCGTTCAACAGACTTCAGACAGTGGCTATATTTTAGCCGGACTCACTAGTTCCTTTGGTGCCGGGAACCAGGACTTCTGGCTGATTCGTTTAGATACAAATGGAGATAGCATTTGGACAAAAACCTTCGGAGGAAATTCCTACGATGCCTGCTATTCCGCGTTACAGGTTTCAGATGGAGGCTTTGTCTTAGCTGGATATACGAATTCCTTCGGCGCAGGAGATCGTGATTTTTGGTTAGTAAAATCAGATGAAAATGGAGATAGTCTCTGGAGTCGCACATTTGGGGGAAGTGGCAGCGACGTATGCCAAGTTGTTCAACAGACCTCGGACGGTGGCTACTTTCTGGCGGGATATTCAAGTTCCTTTGGGAGTACCGGAAACTTCTGGCTAATGAAAACTGATTCTAATGGTGACAGCCTATGGAGTCAGGTCTATGGTGGAGGTGAACAAGAGCTGTGTTTCTCAGCTCAACAAACTTCAGACAATGGATTCATTCTCGCTGGATTCACTTACTCTTTTGGTACAGGATTCAGAAAAAACTTTTGGCTGGTAAAAACAGATAGCCTTGGAAATCAACTCTGGAACCGTGCATATGGTGGATCTGAAGAAGAATGGTGTTATTCTGTTCTTCAGGCCTCTGATGGTGGTTTCATCATGGCCGGATATGTTCGCTCCCATTGGCCATCGGATTTTGATTTCTTAATCATCAAGACGGATGCGAATGGTGATAGTCTTTGGAGCCGAGTCTTTGGTGGAAGTGCCATCGATGAATGTCATTCAATACAATCCGCAGTGGGTGAAGGTTATGTTCTTGCCGGGTATGGAGGTTCTTATGGTAGCCATTTTGATTTCTGGTTATTACGAGTGGATACAGATGGCGATAGTCTTTGGAGTCAAACCTATGGTCGAAGTTACGATTTTTGTCGTTCTGTAGCGCAAACTGCCGATGGAGGCTATGTTTTGGCTGGGGACATCCGTTTTGGTCCTGTAAGTAGCCACGATTTTTTAGTGGTAAAAACCGGACCCGATCCATCAGCGGCTGAACCGCGTGAGGGATTTCTGCCTGAGGAATATACATTGCACCAGAACTATCCGAATCCGTTTAATCCATCCACGCGGATTTCCTATGATTTGGCGCGGACGGGGCATGTGACGATGAAGGTTTTTGACTTGCTCGGTCGGGAAGTTGTGACGCTTGTGGATGGAATGCAAGCGACGGGGAATCACAACGCGACTTTCGATGGTTCGGGTTTGGCATCGGGAATTTATCTTTGCCGTCTGCAAGTAGGAGAGTGGTCGCAGACGAGGAAGATGGTGTTGTTGAAATAGGTTGAGCTCGGTGTCCATCTGGAGTAGGGGCGCTCCCACGTGTGCGCCCGCGTTTACATTCGTGCGTGCACTCGCGGGCTGACACATGGGTCAGCCCCTACAGAGTACCCTTAACTCGCCGAGCCGGGTAGCTAACACTGCGATAAGAGGATGATGAAACGGAAGACGAGAGTTGCGATTACGACGCTGGGGTGCGCGAAGAATTTCGTGGACAGTCAAAGACTCGCGCGCGAGATTCGCTCGGCGGGAGCGGAGTTCGTGCTGCAACCCGGTCGCGCAGATGTGTTGGTGGTGAACACATGCGGTTTCACCGGCGACGCCAGAGAAGAAAGCGTCAATACGCTGTTGGAAGCTGTCGGGTGGAAAGCGCGCAAACCCGGGCGGCGCGCGATGGCGATGGGATGTTTCACCCAGCGCGATGGAACGGAAATTGCTAAGGAAATACCGGAACTCGACGGCGTTTTCGGCATCGGCGATTGGACGACGATGCTCGAAGCGCTTGAGCTGAATCCTCTGAAACGCAACGGCTCTTTTGCATCTTTGTCGTCACCGCTTTCAGCAGGGCCGGGCTATGCTTACCTGCGGATTTCGGACGGCTGTTCGATGGGATGCAGCTTCTGTTCGATTCCTCAAATGCGCGGCTATCTTCGCAGTGAACCGATGGAGAAGCTTATCGTTGAGGCGAAAGTGCTTTCTGAAGCGGGCGCTCGCGAGTTGATTCTCATCGGGCAGGAAACGACCAGTTACGGAGTGGATATTTACGGGCAACGGATGCTGCCGGAGTTGCTGTGGCGGTTGAACGAAATCCCACATATTCACTGGCTGCGATTGTTATATTTCCATCCGCCGAGCACGACACCGAAATTTTTGGAAGACATTATGCGCGTGCCGAAGGTGTGTCCGTATCTTGATTTTCCTATCGAACATGCGTCGAATCGGATTTTAAAAGCCATGAACCGCCGTACGAGCTGTGAACGGATGCGGGAAACGATTGACGCTTTTCGAGCGATGCGAGCGGATGCGTGTGTGCGCACAAGCGTCATGGTGGGATTCCCCGGCGAGAGTCCGGAAGTGTTCGACGAGCTGTATCGTTTTATGGAAGATGTACAGTTTGAACGGGCGGGCGCGTTTGTGTATTCTCCGGAGCCCGGAACACCGGCAGCGGAGTTGCCGAACGTGGTGGAGCAGGGAATCGCGCTGGACAGGTTGGATAAAATCATGAAATTGCAGCGTTGGATTTGTCGCCGGAAACACGAGCCGTTTGTCGGTAAGACGGTTGACGTTTTAGTGGAACGAACTCGCGGCGCGCGAAGCTGGGGACGGACGATGTGGGACGCGCCGGAAATCGACGCGGAAGTGCGAATGGATGCTCCAGTGACTCTTGGGCAAATTGTACCGGTAAAAATCCAGAGCGTTTCTGCGTACGAGTTGCGAGGTGTTGCGGGGGAAATCTAAAGGTGAAAGAACGCATGAAGAAGAATTTTGCGCTGGTACTATTGCTGATTTGCGTCGCGGTTTCCTATGGGCAGATGGATAGAGATCCGAATCTTTCCGAAGGAGACGGCCCGGTTTTTCGATGTCGCGTCGGACAGCTCTTGGGAAAAACTCCCGACTCGGTGCGGCTGTTAGTTGTCGCCGCGCTTCCGTATGATAATTTGCAGTTCGTTCGCAGCGATTCAGGTTTTATCGCGACGTTTGAACTTGTTTCGTCTGTGTATGACAGCAATAATGCACTCGTCTCAGAAAAAATCGCCAACCGAATCGCTTTCACCCGAACGTATCGTGAGACGAATCTTCAAACACGGGCGATTATTCATAAGGATGCCTATGATGTGACTCCGGGAGAGTATCGGGTGCGTGTGGTGTTGACCGAAAAGGAATCGAACGGACAGAGCCGATTTGAAACGGTGGCTACCGTGAATTCTCCGGATTCGCTTCTGCGAGTGTCGGATGTTTTCTGGACGGGAAACGATTCCACCTCTCAGGAATTTGACGCGCTGCAAATTGTCCGAGGATTTTTCACCGATGAAGCGTTTGCCATCGCAAGGTTTCAGATAGCGTCAACGGGAGCTGATTCGATTCGTCTGAGTTGGCGGCTCTTGGGTTCCGGCCCCGAGGACGTTTTTCAATCTCACGAATTGCAAATCGCGCCCAGTCGGGAGCCAACGCTGCATGAGCTGCGTCTGAGTCTTCAGGAAGTCGGCGCGGGGGATTATACCTTATACATCTCGGCGGAAGGCAGCGGCCGGCAAGTGGTGCGCGAGTTGCCGTTCACCCTGACGCTTCGCGGACTGCCGAAATCGATTCTTCAATTGGATGTGGCAATCCGGCAGCTTCGCTATGTTGCCACCGGCAGCGAGTTGCGCCGATTGCGCGACGCTCCGCCGCTGCGTCGCGAAGCGCTCTTTCGCGATTTCTGGAAGCGGCGCGATCCCAGTCCGGGCACCGAGCAAAACGAACTCATGCAAGAATATTATTACCGCGTCGAATACGCCAACACGCATTTCTCCACGAATCGCCACGGCTGGGAAACGGACAGAGGGCGCATCTTCATTCTCTATGGCGAACCGTCCGATGTCGAGCAGCATCCTTTCGAAATTAATTCCAAGCCCTATGAAGTCTGGTATTACAACGCGTTGAATCGCCGTTTTGTTTTCGTGGACTACACCGGTTTTGGAGACTACGAACTGGTGGAGCCGGAGTGGTGGCAGTGAAAGATTTGATTTTACCGCGCGCGCTTTTGCCGGATGCAACTATCGGTATTTGTTCACCGTCGGGACCGGTGTCGAGAGAAAAACTCGAGGCCGCCGTTCGCGCCATTGAGGCGCGAGGCTATCGCGTGAAGCTTTCGGAGAACGTTTTCGCCCGACGAGGGTTTTTAGCCGGGGATGACGATACGCGTCTTGCGGAACTTCAGGAAATGTTCCAGCTCCCGGATGTGGACGCTGTTTTTGCCTCACGCGGCGGTTACGGCATGGGGCGAATCCTGCCGCGATTATTCTGTGAGAGAATTTCCGCGTCGCGCAAATGTTTCGTCGGCTTTTCGGATTTGACCACGTTTTCATGGCTGCTTTTCGGATGCGACGGCTTCGTGACGTTTTCCGGACCATTGGCGGTGGAATGGAGCGGCGGTGTTGCGGAAGAAGAACTCGATAAAACTCTGCGGCTTCTTTCGGGGGAAGGCTCGCTCAATTTGCTCGAGGGAGTGCCGAGAGAAAACCTGAAGGTACTCAAAGATGGAACGTGCGAAGGGGTACTGCTGCCGGGAAATTTGACGATGGTTGCGAGTCTTTTGGGAACGCCTTTCCTGCCGGATCTTTCCGGTGCAATTCTCGTTTTGGAAGAAGTAGGCGAGGCGCGCTACCGGCTCGACCGGTTGCTGTTTCACCTGCGAAACGCCGGAGTGTTTCGCCGGATAGGCGCGCTAATTATCGGGGATATGCTGCACGGTGCACCGGATGAGAACGACATGCCGTCCGTGGAGGAAATGGTTCTCGACGCGACGAAGACTTATAATTTCCCGATTCTTTCCGGGATTCCTTACGGGCACGGGACGCAGAGAATTACGCTGCCGGTGGGTGCGCCGGTGAAGCTGAACACGAACGCTTGCGAGCTTCGGCTCTTGGGGCCAGTTGTCGAAAGGGCGGCGTGAATCTCGGATTTTTCGCGTCGGGCTCCGGCTCGAATTTTGAAGCGGTGGCGAAGCGCTGCCGGAGCGGGGAGCTTGCAGCCGAACCGACTGTGGTGATTTGCAATGTTTCGGATGCGGGAGTTTTCGCAAGGGCGAAACGGTTCGGAGTGCCTTGTTTCCTCGTGCGCCGCGATGATTTCACACAGGGACGGGAATTTGCTTCGCGCCTGTTGGAAATTCTTCGCGAGCATCAAGTGGAGTTAGTTTTACTGGCGGGTTATCTTCGAAAATTGCCGCCTGCGGTAGCGCAAGCGTATCCGAATCGCGTTCTGAATATTCATCCGGCGTTACTGCCTTCTTTCGGCGGCAAGGGAATGTACGGCGCTCGCGTGCATGAAGCGGTTTTAGCAGCGGGTTGCCGCGTCACCGGCGTCACCGTGCATATTGTTGACAGCGAGTACGACCGGGGACTGATTGTCCTGCAGCGAACCGTTGAGGTCAAGGACGGAGACGATCCGGCAACTCTCGCGGCGCGTGTTCTGAAAGTGGAACATGAAATCTACGGAGATGTTGTCAAGCTTTTTATCGAAAACCGTGTGCGAGTCGAAGGCGACCGCGTGCGTATTCTTTCTCAAGTGAGGTAACAGGTGGAAACAATCAGGAACGCCCTTCTTTCGGTTTTTGACAAGCGGGAACTCGTAGAACTTGCCCGCGCATTGTATGAAAACAAGGTGCGACTTATCGCGTCAGGTAAGACAGCGAAAGCTTTGCAGGAAGCAGAGTTGCCGGTAGTATCGGTCGAAGAATTCACGGGCTCGCCGGAGGTGATGGACGGTCGCGTGAAAACACTGCATCCGCGCATTCATGCTGGAATTCTGGCACGTCGCAATGACGCCGACGCGAAAGACCTCGCGCGTCTGGGCGCAGAGCCGATTGACCTCGTCGTTGTGAATTTCTATCCTTTCTCGGATGCGGTGGCTGTCGGAGAGACGCCCGAAGAGATTATCGAAATGATTGACGTCGGCGGGCCTTCTATGGCGCGGGCGGCAGCGAAAAATTTTGAACATGTCGCGGTGCTGTCGGATCCGTCGGACTACAATGAGTTTCTCGAAAGTTATCGCGAGCATAAAGGCAAGGTGCCGGAAGAACTCCGGCGGCAATTTGCGGCGTGCACGTTCGCCCGGCTTGCCGCTTACGATGCCAACGTTACCGAGTATCTGATGCCGGAGCAGCATATCGGCGTTGCGCTGCGGCGCGTGCAGGAATGCCGTTACGGCGAGAATCCACATCAAAAGGGCGCGCTGTATGTCGAAGTCGGAGCGAAGCGTTGTGGACTTGCGGCGCTCGAGCAACTACAGGGGAAGAAGCTGTCGTATAACAATCTTCAGGATGCGAACGCCGCGCTTCAGCTTGCCCGCGAATTTGAAACCACAGTAGCGGTGATTATCAAACATGCGACGCCTTGCGGCGTGGGATTGGCATTGACTCCGGCGCAGGCGGTGCGGCGAGCGTTGGAAACGGATCCGGTGTCGGCATTTGGAGGAATCGTCGCGCTGACAAAACCGCTCGACGTGGAAACAGCGCAAATTCTCAGCGAAATCTTTCTCGAAGTAATTTTAGCGCCGAGCGTGAATGACGACGTACTCAAAATATTTGCGAAGAAAAAATCGCTACGGATTTTGACGTACGATATCGAGGAATTGAAACGGTTGCGAACCACGCACGAACTCCGGGCTGTCTGGGGAGGATTCCTGCGGCAGGAGAGCGATGAAGGATTTCCGGAGCTTGCCAAATCGAAAGTTGTCACGAAACGCGAACCGACAAGCAATGAAATGGAAGCGTTGGAACTGGCGTGGCGGGTTTGCAAACATGTACGCTCGAACGCGATTGTTTTTGCCGATGCGGTACACACATTGGGCATTGGCGCCGGGCAAATGTCGCGCGTGGACAGCGTGGAACTCGCGATTCGAAAAGCAACAAAGTTGGGATTGACACTCGTGGGTTCGGTGTGCGCCAGCGATGCATTCTTCCCGTTTCGCGACGGACTCGACGCAGCGGTTCGCGTGGGCGCGACGGCAGTAATTCAGCCGGGCGGCAGCGTGCGCGATGACGAAGTGATTCAGGCGGCGAATGAACAGAATGTCGCGATGGTGTTTACGGGGCGGAGACATTTTCGGCATTAGGAAACCTGCTGATAAAGACAAAGGAGATAGAGTGGTGGATTTCGAAAACAAAGAAATTAAGGATCACGCGGTCCGATTATTCCCAACGGCTCATATTAAATCACCGAAGGAAGCTGAAATACGGGCCACCGCGTCACTGCTGGCAATGATACAGGCGGTATCCGAATTCGGACGTGCTATTGTGCGAGTTGCAGACGGACCAGCAGGAAAGTTGAGCTGTTATACTGAGGTCAATTTTAAAGTTGAAGGTTCGGAGGGCTCTGAAAACATTCGACCGGACGGAATAATTCGTGCAGTCCGCGGGAAGACAGATTGGAAAGCGATAGTTGAAGTAAAAGTCGGAAACGCCCCGCTGGAGCAAGACCAGTTTGACTGTTACCATAAAATGGCAAAGGACGAGGGCTTTGATGCGGTAATCACAATTAGCAATCAGGCGGCCCTGGCAAATGGCCTTCCACCGCTCTCTGTGGACAGGCGTCGGTGTCGTAAAGTTCCTGTATTCCAATTCTCCTGGGAACGCCTCATGAGCATAGCTCGCATGCTAAGTCGGAAACAGGAAATTCAGGACCTGGATCAAAGTTGGATGCTTGACGAGTGGATACGCTATGTAGCTGATCCTGATTCGAAGATCATTGAGCCACCGGATCTCGGAGCACACTGGAAGGACATTCTTAAGGCGGCGCGCGTGGAGATTCTCGATGAAAAATCCCGTATGTTGGAAGATGTAGCAAAGCACTGGGCTGGTTTCCTTAGAAAATCCGCGCTCCGGTTGAGCGCAAAGCTTGGCGTGGGAGTAGAACCGAGAGTTACCAGGACAGAGGAAAAGGATCCGAATACGCGAATTAAGAATATTCTCGACGATGCGCTTAAGAACAATCGCCTATCGGGCGCACTGAAAATTCCTCACACTGCGGGCGATCTATCGATAGTCCTGGATTTGAAGACAAGGTGTGCCCAATTTGGAGTTGTCATAGATCCGCCAATAGAAGGACGTCAGAAAACACGAGTGACTTGGCTGACGCGACAACTCAAAGGTCTCTCGGAAGCTCCCAATGACATGGCTGTAGTCATCAAATGGGCTGGGAAAAGAATGTTTTCGCGGGCAACCATGCGCGACCTACGGACAGATGAGTCTCCACTGATGCGAGATACCGATGGCAATCTGATTTCCAAAGATATATTTCCCGGAGAATTTCGGCTTGAGTGGACACCTGCGCTTGAAACAAGGCGTTCCAGCACAAAAGTTCTTGAAGGAATATCCAATAATCTCGAGCGTTTCTATCAGCAAGTCGTGCAGAAGTTGGACCGTTACGTACCGCCAACACCAAAATTGTCTGCGGAAGTCATACACCTACCATCTTCTGAGATGAGTGAAGAGGAGCGTACACAAACTCCCGTCACAGAGCATGGCGACAAGCAGAACGCCCCAGCTACGTCAACAAAGCAAGGTGAAGCATCAGAGTCAGAGAATACCATTGGGCCTAATCCTAAATAAGAAAGGATTGTTTCGCTTTATTATTTCAGTGACATCGGGGTCGCCTGAAAGCAGTCGACACCGCGATAAGTTTGATTGATTGTTCCGGGCGAATCTGGGGATTCGCCGCGGCGGGTATTTATAGAAAGTGAATGTGAGATGCCAGCTTGGCCGAAAGGTGTGCCGGCGCCGATGTTTGTAAGGCCGGCGAATAAAGTACGATTCGGGGGGAAGGAATATCTTGTGAAGCGGGATATTCACGGAGCGATTATTAAAATTGTCGGTCGCGTTCAGCGCAAAATTCACACGGTGAAAGATGCCGCTCTGGCGGTGATTAATAAAAAACCCGTCGCGCAATGGGGGAGTCAGTATATTTTGTATGTGCGTGTGGAGATAGAAGATCAGCCGCTGATTCTTGAATCGCTCTGGGCGGAAGATGAAAAACGGGGTGTTCCCAGGCCGGATTTATCCGAAGGCGGAACGTTGGGTGAAGATTTCTATTAGCAATAACGAATAATCGGTAGTGCCGCACGGCAGTGCGCTTTAATAATTTTTCTTTTGGGGTACCTTATGCCATTCTCATTCTGGAACTGGTTTTCCAACGACATTGCGATTGATCTGGGGACGTGCAACACACTCGTGTATGTCAAAGGGCGGGGGATTCTTGTGCGTGAGCCGTCGATGGTGGCGGTGCGCAAGCCGGATCATAAAGTCATCGCTATCGGCGCGGAAGCGCGAGAAATGCTCGGCAAGACTCACAGCGACATCGAAGTCATCCGACCGATGCGAGACGGCGTGATTGACGATGATGAAGTCGCCGAGATGATGATTCGCGCCTTTATCCGGAAAGTGCAAAACAACCGTTTGATGAGACCGCGAGTTGTCGTGTGCGTTCCGTCGGGCGTTACCAAATCGGAGAAACGCATTATCCGTGATTCTGCTGAACATGCCGGTGCGCGCGAAGTGCATTTGATTGCAGAGCCCATGGCGGCGGCGCTGGGAGTCGGGCTTTCGGTCAGAGAGCCTGTAGGTTCGATGGTGATTGATATCGGCGGCGGCACGACCGAAATTGCAGTCATTTCGCTTTCCGGAATCGTCACCGATACATCGATACGCGTGGGCGGCGACGAGATTGACGAATGTATTGTGCAGTTTATGCGTCGCAGTTACAATCTGCTTATCGGCGAACGCACCGCTGAAGAAATTAAATTGCGTATCGGCAGTGGTGTCGAACAGGAAGAAGAACTCTCGATCGTCGCCAAAGGACGCGACCTTGTAGCAGGAATTCCGAAAGCGATTGAGATTAATTCAATCGAGATTCGCGACGCAATTGCGGAACCGGTTTCACAGATTGTTGATGCAGTAAGAACAGCACTGGAAAAAACACCGCCCGAGCTTGCCGCGGACATTCGCGACCGTGGAATAATATTAACTGGCGGCGGAGCGTTGCTTCGAGGTCTCGACGCGCGGCTGCAAGAAGAGACCAGTTTGCCGATTATCATGGCGGAAGATCCCCTGACGTGCGTCGTGCGCGGGACGGGAAAAGTTCTCGAAGATTTTGAAACCTATCAGGCAGTGTTGCTAAAAAATTAGGTGCCGCGAATGGTGCGGGTGCTTTCACGCAGACGGATTTTTGGAATTGACTGGCTCGTTTTCGGGATAGCTGTCGGTATTTCGCTGCTCTTCCTTCTTTTCGGAAGAGCGCCGGCGCTGCAAGTTGCCCGGCAGGAAGGACGCGATATCGCCAGTTTTTTCTTGCAGCCGTTCCGGTTTATTCCTGAGATGTTTACGCTGTGGCATGATAATCAGGTTCTGCGCGAACACGCCATGAGACTCGCTGCCGAGAACAGCCGACTGCGTGAAGCGGCTCTCGAAAACGAACGACTACGAGGGATGATAGATTTTCGCAAGGTGGCTTCGTGGCCGCTTTTATCGGCGGAAGTGATTGGACATCCGGGACCCGGCATCGGCGGCGGCGTTATCTTGAACGTGGGTGCAAGACAAGGCGTGACGCGAAACGCCGCTGTGATTTCTCCGCGGGGCTTGATTGGAAAAGTCGCGCGAATTGCGCCGCATACGTGTCTGGTGCAAACGATACGCGGTAAAAGTTTTGGAGTATCGCTCACGATTGAACGCACGCGCGTGCAGGGTATCCTGAAATGGCTCGAAGCGGATGTATGGATTCTTGACGGCGTCCCGACGGGGGCTGACGTGAATTTAGGTGATTTAGCGATTACGACAGGTCAGGGAGATGTTTTTCCTGCGGGAATTCGCGCGGTGGTCGTCAGCGAACTGCCGGATGAACCGCGAGAGCAGTTTAAAGATGTTCGCGTTCAGCCTTTGGCGAATTTGCAGACCATCGAAGAAGTTTTTGTGATTATACCCGAAGAGGAAGATGCTATCATCGAGACCAATGAGGAGGGCGGGGAGTAATGTTTTGGCTTCCTCGATTCGGGTGGGCGGTTCTGCTTTTTCTGGTTCAGCTTTCGCTGGGAGGAATCCTGACGATTGGCGGCGCGAAACCGGATTTGCTGCTGCCGTTCGTCGTCTATCAGGGGCTTCGCTATGGAGCGGTCGCGGGAACCATCAGCGGAATGCTTTGCGGACTCGCGCTGGATATGATGGGCTCGGGTCCGATTGGCGTGACGATGCTCGCGCTTACCATCGTCGGATTTACCGTTGGAAAATTATGGCAGGAAGGTCCGTTCCGACTCCACTGGCCGTGGGCGACGATGCTGTTGGCAGGCGGACTGTTCGAACAGATTATCGTTTTCTATTTCCATTCGCGAGACATCGGCTTGCCGTTCGGCGAATTATTTTTTCGCTACGGAATCGCCAGCGCGTTTTATACGATGATACTCGGCATCATCTGGTTCCTGTCGCCGTTGTACAAGTCAAAGTAAAAGCCATTGCGGGTCCATGAGACCCACAACGGCGGGAAAAGAGGATGGGCACTCCAGCGGTGCATGAAGACCTGTCTATCGTTGCGCAGCGAATAGGCCGACAGGGGGACAAGAGTGAGTGAAATGTAGTCTGTTAACTGGCAGGAACGGCTACAAATTATCCGTGTTCTTTCATTTTTTCTTCGGAGGAAAAACTATGAAGAAGCTGCTGATTATCCACGTAATTGCGATGAGCGTACTGATTATGTCGTTGCCCAAAGAAGCATGTTGTCAAGCCATCCAGAAGGAAGACTGCATTTTCCTTTCCGGGTTACACCATACATGCAAGGGCATGGCTTATTGGTATGACAAATCGAATGGCGGCATCGAATCCATTACCGGCATTCCCTATTCTGAGCTTGGATGTCAAAACTGTCATGTGAATTCGTGCGATGTGTGCCACAAAAGCGAGACGTTGGGGAAGATTTCCTACTCGACGGAAATGGCTCGGAATCCCGAGCTATGCCTGAAGTGCCACGCGCGCGAGGCTTCCATGTTGAAGATTGACAAAGCGGCAGGTCAAGAGGATGTTCATTTTGCCAATGGAATGCAATGTATGGATTGCCACTCTGGGAAAGAAATACATGGGGATGGTGTGGAATATAACTCCATGAAGCAAGCCGGTGCGATGGATACGAAATGCGAGGATTGCCACGAAACCGTTTCAGAAAGTGTTTCCCATACGATTCATCAGGAGAAGTTGGACTGCAAAGCCTGCCATGTCCGCCATGTTGTGAGCTGTCTCAACTGTCACTTCGAGACAATGGTTACGCAGGGCAAGCGTGTTGCCACGCCGGTCTCCGATTGGGTTTTTCTTATGAACGATAAGGATGGCAAGGTCACTTCCGCGAACACGCAGACATTTGTCGTGGAAGACAACAAAACCTTCCTTATGTTTGCTCCCCAGAATAGCCACTCGATTCAAAAGGATGGAAGAAAATGCAATGACTGCCATGCCACAGAAATCGTCAAACAGCTCCAAGAAGGAGAAACAGATTTGACGTGGCGTGAAAACGGCGAAATACGACAAGCACATGGGGTCATTCCAGTGGTGGCAGATGTGAAATACAACTTTATCTATCAGGCTTACGAGGATGGGAAATGGGTTCCTGTTTCCGAGCCTCTCCCGCCCGGTCTCCAATACGTCGGTTTCGGTGAGCCTCTTTCGAGAGAGCAATTGGACAAATTGACAAAGCTCAAACTCAGCAAATGAGAAGTCGCCGATTGCTCTGTCTCATAAAGGTTCGGAAATCAGATCGTGAGATGAAAGGAGTGACTCATGATGAAGAGAGAATTTCAGTGCGCGGGCACATATGGGAAGTTCCCCATGGCGCTCCCAGACCCGCTGCGTATCCCAACGCCAAAGCGACTGGAATCTCTCCTGCAGGAAGCGAATGAGATTAAGGCAATATTGATCACGATGTCCACAAAAGCCCGCCGCCGGCTATAGGAACAAGGGGCTTAAGCCCCTTGCTATGCCCCTTGTATTTGGATTTTGGATTTTCAATTTCGGATTTTCTAATGGAAAACACCCTCTACTACGGTGACAACCTCGACATCCTGCGGCGCTACGTCAAGGACGAATCGGTCGATTTGATTTACCTCGACCCGCCGTTCAAGAGCAGTCAGGATTACAACGTGCTCTTTGCCGAGCAGAACGGCACGCGCGCAGCAGCGCAAATCATGGCGTTCGAGGACACGTGGCGATGGGATGAGGCGGCGGCTTCCGCGTTCGAGGAAATCGTCGTCGCAGGTGGCAGAGCCTCACAAGTGATGCAAGCCTTCCGCACGTTCCTCGGCGAGAACGACATGATGGCGTATCTTTCCATGATGGCCCCGCGCCTCGTCGAGTTGCGCCGCGTTTTGAAATCCACCGGTTCTATCTATCTTCACTGCGACCCCACAGCGAGCCATTATTTGAAGATGTTGATGGATGCGGTGTTTGAGCCTATAAACTATCGTAATGAGATATCTTGGAAAAGGTCAAATCCAAAGAGTCATGGCAAAATAAATTTTCCTAATTGTCGAGATATTATTCTTCGATTCTCTAAATCAAAAGACAGTAGATTCAACAAGGTATTTGGTGAGCATGATCCTGAATATGTTTCAAGGGCTTATCGATATGAAGATAAAAAAGGGCGTTATCGACTATTGCCATTACTGAATCCGAATGATAATCGCCCGAATCTAACTTATGAATTTCTGGGAGTCACGCGCGTCTGGAGATGGACGAAAGAAAGGATGGGGAAGGCTTACAAAGATGGATTAGTAGTCCAACTTAAGCCCGGTGCTGTACCTCAATATAAACTCTATTTGAGTGAATCAAAGGGTCGTACGATTACGAATGATTGGAATGACATTCAACAAGCAGCTGGCAATGAATCATTAGGTTACCCCACCCAAAAGCCCGAAGCTCTCTTAGAGCGGATTATTCAAGCGAGTTCCAATGAAGGCGATGTCGTTCTTGATCCGTTCTGCGGATGCGGGACGGCTGTGGCGGTCGCGCAGAAACTGAATCGAAATTGGATTGGGATTGATATTACGCACCTCGCAATTTCGCTGATTAAACAGCGGCTGTTCGATTCCTTTGGTGATAAGGTTCAATATGAAGTTGTCGGTGAACCGGTTGCGCTTGCCGGTGCTGTCGAACTCGCCAAGCAGGACAAGTTTCAGTTTCAATGGTGGGCGCTTGGACTGGTGAACGCGCGGCCTGTCGAACAGAAGAAGGGAGTGGACAAGGGCATTGACGGAAGACGCTACTTCGTTGACGGGCAAGACCGCCACACCGAATCCATCATCTTCTCGGTGAAAGGTGGACATACAGGCGTGAAAGATATTCGTGATTTGCGCGGTGTGATTGAACGGGAGAAAGCGGCCATCGGTATATTCATCACGCTGGAAAAACCGACGGCTCCCACGCGCAAGGAAGCGGCTGCGGCGGGCTTTTATCATTCCGATTATCAGGGAACCAAACATTCGCGGCTGCAGGTTTTCACGATTGAGGAGCTGTTGGAAGGGAAGGAGTTGGACTTGCCGCATCTGGCGCGAGTGCCCAGCGCTGATTTGACGTTTAAGAAGGCTCCAAAAGCGAAGAAGAAGCAAGTTAAACCTGAGTCGTTGGATTTTGATAAATGAATTTCGGCCGGGTTACGCGCGTTGGTTTCATTGTTTAGCATACGGGAATCTGCGCTGAACCCGGCTCGGCGAGAATAGGGTCGGTTGCAAGCAACCAACACCGCAAGAAGCAAAACCTCCTATTTTTGGATTTTCAATTTCGGATTTTCTATTAGATTATGGCGGGAATTCGTACTTTTGGGAATTGGCAGCGCTCGTGGACATTTATTTTGGTTGCGGGGCTGCTTTTTGGTCTGTTGGTGTTCCGACTGGCTCATTTGCAGCTCATTTTCGGAAGCGAGCTTCGAGACCGTTCCGAAAGCAATCGAATTCGACTCATTGAAATCAGTCCTGTGCGCGGCGTGATGTTGGATCGCACCGGCCGTCTTCTCGTCAGCAATAGGCCAGCTTCGACGCTCTACGGCGTTCCGTCGGAAATGGAAAAGGATTCGGTCGCGTTCGCTCAAATCGCTCGCATCCTCGGCTACGATGCGGAGACGTTGCGGAAAAATATTTCCAAGACGGGACGTTATCTTTTCCTGCCGCAGCGTCTGCAGCGTGATTTAAGTTTCGAGTGTCTTTCAAAAATCGAGGAGCAACGCGACGCTCTGCCCGGCATCTTCCTTCAGGTGGAACCGAAACGCTATTATCTATCAAATATCGCCCCACATCTTTTCGGTTATGTCGCGGAGGTTTCTCCAGAAGAGTTGTCTCACTTTCCGAATTGTAAAGCAGGCGATTTAGTGGGCAAACGCGGACTCGAACGAACGTATGATAAATTTCTGCGCGGACAAAAAGGCCATCGCCTCGCCGTCGTGAATGTCTTTGGTCAGGAAGTCGGCGAACTGAAAAAGAGCCGCCGTTTAGCGCCGATTCCCGGAAAAGATTTGCATTTGACATTGGACTTCGAGCTGCAAGCGCTGGCCGAATCGCTACTCGTTGGCAAGCTTGGTGCGATTGTCGCGATGGAACCCTCGACGGGTGAAGTTCTGGCGATGGCGAGCTCACCGACGTATGAACCGGATATTTTCGCGGGAACGGTGACGGCATCGGATTGGCAGCGGTTGCTCTCGGATACCGCCCGTCCGATGTTGAATCGCGCGATGCAGGCGATGTACCCTCCTGGTTCTACATTGAAGATGGCGATTCTTTTGGAAGGACTCGAAAGCGGGGAAATCGATTCGAACTGGAGCGTTCGCTGTCACGGGTCATTGCGCGTGGGTAATCGCCGTTTTTCCTGCTGGCGCAAGTCTGGTCACGGGCGTGTGGGAATTTATGATGCCATCGAGCGCAGCTGCGATGTTTTCTTTTATACGCTGGGCTTGAAGATGGGTCCGGACGGCATCTACCGGGCGATGACGCGTTTCAATCTTGCCGAAAAAACCGGAATCGATATCGGGGGAGAAGCTTCAGGGAATGCGCCGTCGGTGGACTACTACAATCGCCGTTACGGGCCGGATGGTTGGACACGCGGATATATTCCGTCGATTTCCATCGGGCAGGGTGAAGACCTGACCACGCCCTTACAGATGTGCGCTTACATCGCGGCGATTGCCGATGGAAAAGTCTGGCGGCGGCCTCATCTGGTTCGAGAAATCAAGGATAACGACACCGGAGAAATTCTGGTGCCGGATAACACACTCGAAAAACCGATTGAAGCGCTTCCGGTGAATATCCGGCAGATACGCGAAGGCACGAGGCGAGTTGTCATGGGAAACCGCGGGACAGCTCGTTTTCTCCGCGATGACAAGCTTCCGATGGGAGGAAAAACAGGCACGTCTCAGAATCCTCATGGAGAAGATCATGCATGGTTCGTGTGCTTTGCGCCCTATGATACTCCTCAGATTGCGGTGTGTGTGTTAATCGAATTCGGTGAACACGGTTCCAGCGGCGCGGCGCCTCTGGCGGGCAAAATTGTGCGCAGGTATTTTGAAACTCAAGCATGGCCGTTTGGTCCGGTCGCGATGGGTGTCGCGAGCGAAGTGAACTGATGCCGCGTAAATTCAAATATCCCGATGTCGCAATCGTCATTGCGGTCTTGGCGCTGATTGCTGTCGGACTTGTTGCGAACTATTCCACGTCTTTCGCGGCAACGGGCGGCGCGGAACTTTTTCATTTTGACCGGCAGTTGTTATGGGCAGCAGTAGGGATGGGATGTCTGTTGCTGGCGATGTTGATGCCGACGCGCGTGATTCAATCGCTCGCGTATGTCTTTTACGGTCTCGGTGTGCTCCTGCTAATCATCGTTCTTTTTACAGGGAAAGGAGGAGCCGGTTCGGCACGATGGTTCGCTATCGGGCCAGTGCATTTTCAGCCATCAGAGTTGATGAAGGCCGCTCTGATAATTGGATTAGCCAGACTCTTGGCGGACAATATAAAAACCATCGCTCGGCCTCGCGTGTTTTTAGGAGCGTTTGCGCTGGCGCTTGTTCCGATGGGTTTGGTTATCATCGAGCCTGACTTAGGAACGTCCATCATCTTTCCGGCAACGGCGCTTTGCATGCTCGCATGGGCGGGAGTTCCGGCGTACCATCTGATACTCGTCGTGATGCCGGTTGTCGCGGTCATCACGAGTTGGTCTTTGCCCCTGCACATAGCGGTGCTGATTGTTTTTCTGCTACTGCTTTGGCGGCAACGGCTGCGACTGATGCCTCTGGTAAGCGCTGCCGGAGTGTATTTAATTGCGGGAGCGGTCGCGCCGCGATTGTGGATGCAGCTTCATGAATATCAGCGGAAACGCATCCTGACGTTTCTCGACCCGGAAGCGGATCCGCTTGGCTCAGCGTACCAGATAATCCAATCCAAAATTGCCATCGGCTCCGGCGGTATGACCGGCAAGGGTTTTCTCCACGGCACGCAGACACAATTGAAATTCCTGCCGGAGCAGCATACGGATTTTATCTTTTCCGCCTGGGGTGAAGAATTCGGTTTTTTAGGAGCGATTTTTGTTGTAGCGATGTTTGGTTTGATTGTTTTCCGAGGGCTCCGTATTGGAGCGCGGGCGCATAATCCCTTCAACAGTTTGCTTTCGGCGGGGATTGTATGCACGTTAGCGTTTCAGGCGCTGATGAATTTGTTTGTCGCAGTGGGATGGCTGCCGGTGACTGGATTGCCGCTGCCGTTTGTCAGCTACGGAGGATCCTCGATGCTTATTTACATGACGATGATGGGTTTGCTTTTAGGAGTGACGATGCGATGGAGAGAACATTGATGATTTTTCGTTTGTGGGGAACATGCTTTCTCATTTTCTTGATTCAAACGATTGCAGCTCCGGCGGCGGAGTTGCAATGGCCGCTTCCGGATTCGCGCGAATTGACGTCGGGTTACGGCGAGCGGCGTGGCGCGCATTTTCATGGGGGAGTTGACATACGGACGCGCGGGGAAACGCTGCCGTGCATCGCTGTGGATAACGGATGGGTGGAGCGCGTGGCGATTTCTCCCACGGGCTATGGCAAAACCGTTTACATGCGGCTTCCCGATGGACGCACGGCGGTCTATGGGCACCTGTCTCGCTTTGCATCCAGACTTGATTCCGTCGTGAGAAGAAGGCAACTCGCGGCGGGCATTTACCGCGTTGATTTTCCTTTGGAGCCGGACGACGTTGCGTTCGAGAGAGGAGAGACACTCGGTTGGACAGGCGCGTCGGGTATCGGAGCGCCGCACCTGCATTTCGAAATTCGCCGGGATGCTGTTCAATTGGATCCGTTTCTAAGTTTAGGAAAGGACGACCGGAAGCAACCGGTGGTGCGCGGCCTGCGTGTAGTTGATGCGTCGAACGAACATGAAGCCGCTTATGACGCGGGTACACCCATACAACTTGAAAAAGGAGCCGCAGGCAACTGGAACGGTTACGGCTTCGTTCGAGAGGATGCGCCGTTCGCGCTGCTGCTCCGAGCTCAGGATCCGATGCCGCATAATCAGCATCGCCCTTGGACGCGAGCGGTTCTCATACAGGACGGAGATACCCTCGCCGACGTGCGCCGGGATGGAATTGATCTTTTAAGGCCAACGACAGTGTACGCGCTTGTCGATTACAGTGCTTGGCGCTATAAGAAACAAGAATGGTTTCGGTTTCATGCGGGTTCTTCAGGGAACTTCAAACCGTTTCGTGCGCTTCGTGCGGATACGGAAGATTTTACGCTCGATGTTTATGATGCCGCCGGCAACAGCACGCGAATATGGCTGCGACTCCATCAGGAAAAAGAGAGCTTTGTCCGTAAGGATAATCCCGGCGCCAATGAAATTGCAGGTCAGGGTTTGATGGGTTATGAACTCGCGCTCAATCTCAAAGAACGAGCATCTGTGAAAATAACCGCTGCCGAATCGAAGAACGAAGTTATCATCAAACCGGAAATCGGTTTCTACTACAAAGCGAATCTTACCTTTACAGCGCTTGGCGATGCGATGAAAAAGGGAACGTACCTCTACGAACGAAACGGCGCAAAGAAACGGTTTCGGGCAACCGTGAAGAAAGAAGGCGCGCTGCAAATTCACGCGAGGATTTCAAGAACAGGTACATTCGGCATCGCTCAGGATATTGAAAAGCCCAAGCTTTCGCTGTGGGTCAATGGCGGCGTGTTGCGTTTCGAGGCGAAAGACACTCAAACGGGAGTGAATGATCGGAATGTGCGCTGCCGTGTTGACGGTCAAACCGCAATCGCCGAGTACGAACCTGAGGAAAATGGGGGAAGTATCTGGACGCCGTTTCCGCTGGAGCCCGGCGAGCATGATGTAGTGCTGCGAGCCAAAGATAAAGTCGGCAATGAAGCGGTGCTCCGACGAACGGTAACGATTGGAAAGCGGCGCTGATAGAAATATCCCCCCGTTTACGGGGGGATATAAGGGGGGTAGGGATATATCATAATTGATACCGATTCGCGATGAAAATCCGACGAGGCGGAAGCCGTTTGTAACGGTTGCACTGATTGCAGGCAATGTCGCAGTTTTTTTCTTTCAGCTCATGCTTGGATCAGATGCCGCCGTGGATTTTTATCTGAACTACGGCGCGATTCCCGCGGTGTTGATGTTTGATTTGTATGCGCTTCCCGCATTACCGATCAGTTGGATGACGTTCGTGACATCGATGTTTCTGCACGGCGGACTTCTGCATCTGGCCGGAAACATGCTCTATCTCTGGATTTTTGGCAACAACATCGAGGATCATTTAGGGCATGTGCGTTTTCTTTTGTTCTATTTGCTCTCCGGGATTATTGCGGCGATAACTCATACGGTTATTTTTTCAGGTTCACTCGTGCCGATGGTCGGAGCGAGCGGAGCGATTTCGGGAGTCTTGGGAGCCTACGCGATTACATATCCGAAAGCGCGCGTGGTCGTGATGATTTGGCTTCTTATCATCATCAAGTTCGTGCGCATACCGGCGTTCATCGTTTTAGGGCTCTGGTTTTTGTTTCAAATAAACGGGGGATTCGGGAGTTTTTCGGGGGAGGATCAGGGTATCGCCTGGTTCGCACATATTGGAGGATTTGCGGCGGGAATCGGACTTGTTCTGTTGCTGCGCCGCCGCTGAACATACATTCTATCATGAAGAGACGTCTATGCCGGAATTGAAACTCAGTAAAACTTACGACCCCTCAGCGATTGAGGACAGACTGTACCACACATGGGAAGAACGCGGTTACTTTGTCGCGCCGATTCACTCGGACCGAAAGCCGTTTGTGATTATGATGCCGCCGCCGAATGTAACAGGCATGCTGACGATGGGACATGTTTTGAACTTGACGCTTCAGGATATTCTTATCCGGTGGCACCGGATGCAGGCGGAGGATACGCTGTGGCTTCCGGGTACGGACCATGCCGGTATCGCCACGCAGGCGAAAGTAGAAGCGGCGCTGGCGAACGAAAACACGACGCGACACGATTTAGGCCGGGAAAAACTCATCGAGCGTATTTGGAAATGGCGAGAAGAATACGGCGGTATTATCCTGCAGCAACTGCGTAAACTCGGAGCATCGTGCGACTGGTCGCGTGAACGTTTCACAATGGACGAAGGACTTTCGAGAGCCGTTCGCGAGATTTTCGTTCGGCTCTACGAGAAGGGCCTCATCTATCGAGGTAAGCGCATCGTGAATTGGGATCCCGCATCGCAAACAGCACTTTCGGAGGAACAGGTACAGTACCGCGATGTGCAATCGCATTTGTGGTACCAGCGTTATCCGTTGGCGGAGGGCGACGCCCATCTCACGGTCGCCACAACACGACCGGAAACGATGCTCGGCGACACCGCCGTCGCTGTGAATCCGAATGATGAACGGTTTACTCATCTGATTGGGAAAAACATCCTCTTGCCGCTGTGCAATCGCGAGATTCCGATTATCGCCGATGAGCTTGTGGAGATAGAATTCGGGACGGGAGTCGTGAAAGTGACCCCGGCGCATGACCCGAATGATTTTGACATCGGCGAGCGACATCATTTGGAATTTATCAGCGTTATCGGCAAAGACGGACGCATGACCGATGAAGCTCCGGAAAAATATCGCGGCATGACGCGGGAAGATTGCCGCAAAGCAGTCGTCGCGGATTTGGAAGCGCAGGGTTTCCTTGAAAAGATTGAAGACTACAGCCACAGCGTCGGACACAACGAACGAACGGGAACGAAGATTGAGCCGCTGCTTTCCGAACAATGGTTCGTGAAAATGAAACCGCTTGCCGAACCCGCGATTAAGGTGGTGCGTGAAGGCAAGATTCGTTTTCATCCGGCTCACTGGGAGAAAACATATTTTCACTGGCTGGAAAATGTTCGCGACTGGTGTATTTCGCGGCAAATTTGGTGGGGGCACCGGATTCCTATCTGGTATTGCCAGGATTGTGGCGAGATTATCGTGGTTGCGAAAGCGCCTTTGATGTGTCCGAAATGTTCATCGGAAAATCTCAAGCAGGACCCGGACGTTCTCGATACATGGTTCAGCAGTTGGCTCTGGCCGTTCTCCACGTTGGGTTGGCCGGACGACACGGAGGATTTGCAGCATTTCTTCCCGTCAGATGTTTTGATTACGGGGCCTGATATTATTTTCTTATGGGTGGCGCGGATGATTATGGCATCGCTGGAAGTAAAACAGGATGTGCCGTTTCATGATGTCTATTACACGGGAATGGTGCGCGACATGCGCGGGCGCAAGATGTCGAAATCACTGGGGAATTCGCCGGATCCACTCGATGTTATCAAAACCTACGGAACGGATGCGCTCCGATTTACGGTGGTGGCGCTGACGCCTCACGGAGGAGATGTTCTCTATGATAACTCTCTGTGCGAAACCGGCCGCAACTTCGCCAATAAAATATGGAATGCGACGCGTTTCATGTTGATGCATGTGGAGCAGGTTGGCGACATTTCGTTTGAACCGATTGAAACTTGGACGAAGCCGCCTGAAGCACTCGTGGATCGCTGGATTGTTTCGATGTTTTTCTCCGCAGTGAAAGAAACGAATCGCAATATGAAAGAATTCCGCTTCAACGAGGCGGTGAAAACGATAAACACATTTTTCTGGTCGCAACTCTGCGATTGGTATATCGAACTTATCAAGACGCGGTTGGCGGTGGCGTCCGCAGAGCAAAAGCGGGAGATTCTGAATACGGCGCTGGCGGTTTTGGACGGTTCGCTGCGGCTCCTGCATCCGTTTATGCCATTCATTACTGAGGAAATCTGGCAGACGTTGCGAGCACTTTCCGTGAAGGCGTGGCCCAAGGAATATCAGCAAGAAACGATTATGTGGGCTCCATATCCTCAGGTGCGCGAGGAGATGATTGATGCGGCTGTCGAAGAAGAGTTTGCAATTCTCGAAGCGACAATTTCGGCGCTGCGCAATATCCGCGGAGAACTTGGAATTCAACCGAATGTCAAAATTCGACCGGTAGTCGTGGGAACCACAGCGAAGCAAAAAGCGTTTCTTGAGGAGACGATGCCCTATATCTGCGACCTCTCTCGCGCGGAGAGCCTCGAATTTTCAGATGAAAAGCCGAAAGGTTCTGCGTCGGCGATGGTGGAGGATTTCGAGATTTTCGTGCCATTAGGTGGACTCATTGATGTAAACGCTGAGAAGACTCGATTGGGTAAAGAAAAAGAACGCTTGACGAAACTCTCGAACGCGACGCGAAAAAAGCTCGCCAACGAAAATTTTGTGAACCGTGCGCCATCGGATGTCGTGGAGCGGGAACGGGAGAAATTAGCAGAATTCGAAGCGGCTCTGGAGAAAGTGGGGCGGCATTATTCTGAGATTTGCGATTTATCTTAAGGAGGAATAAATCATGCGTCTAATCATTGTGAGCTTGATGCTCGCGCTGGCCGTGGCGGCTTTTGCAGCGCCGGGAGTGAACATCACGATTTATAACGACAATCTCGCGCTGGTGCGTGATGTGCGCGACATGGAATTTCAGCGGGGCGTAGGAGAAGTTCTCTTCCGTGATGTGGCGGGGCAAATTGACGCGACATCGGTCCATTTTAGCGCACCGGGTGTTCAGATGCTCGAACAGAATTTCGATTATGATCTCGTCAGCACAGACAAACTGATGCGAAAATATGTCGATGAACAAGTGCAGCTTGTCACGGAAGATGGAAGTGTCTTCAATGGGACGCTGCTTTCTGCGTCTTCCAAGGGAACGGGAGAAATCATTATTCAGGATTCGCGCGGGCGAGTACAGCTTATTCGGGGTCGGCAAATCCGCGATATCTCGTTTCCATCATTGCCGGAGGGACTCATCACGCGCCCAACCTTAAGGTGGCTTGTGGATGCGCCTTCGGAAGGACCACTGCAAACGGAAGTCTCGTATCTAACCGGCGGCATCGAATGGCGCGCGGATTATGTGGCGGTTATCGGTGCGGACGACAAACATCTTAGTCTTTCGGGCTGGGTGACGATTAACAACAAGAGCGGCGCGACTTATAAAGATGCCAAAGTGAAATTGATGGCGGGTGAGGTGCATCGCGTGGAAGAGAGACGTCATTTGAAGGGTCGAGCTTATGATGTGATGACGATGGAAGCTGGCGCCCCACAGTTTGAAGAGAAAGCATTCTTCGAGTATCACCTCTACACGCTGCAGCGTCCTTCGACAATCAAGGATAATCAGACGAAGCAACTTTCGCTTTTCCCGCCTGCTGAAGTCGAAGCAAAACGCATCTATGAATATGACCCTCGCCGGGACGCAAAGAAAGTGCGGGTTTCTTTCGAGTTCGAGAATTCCCAAAAAGCTGGCTTGGGCATGGCGCTTCCCGCGGGACGCGTGCGCGTGTATATGCAGGACGACGACGGTGCTCAGGAATTCGTCGGTGAAGATAATATTGACCATACACCGAAAGATGAGAAAGTGCGTGTCGCCGTCGGGAAAGCGTTCGATATCGTTGTCGCTCGTAAGCAGACCGATATGCGGCGCATCTCGGATCGCGTCCGCGAAGAAAGCTACGAAGTGAAGCTGCGCAATCATAAAGAGGACGCTGTCGAGATTTCCGTGCTCGATTACTTCTGGGGAGATTGGGAAATTCTAAACAGCTCGCTGCCCTATAACAAGAAATCGTCACGGCAGGTGGAATTCAAGGTGCCGGTAAATCCTGATGAAGAAGTCATTCTGACCTACCGTGTTCTCATCACCTACTAAGCAAAAAACGACTCCGCAGAATTTCAAGAGCGCTCTGACAAGGAGTATCCAATATATCAAGGGTGTCGGGCCGATTCGAGCGGAGGCGTTCGAGAGTGTCGGTGTCAGCACCTTGGAGAATCTCCTTGAGTACTACCCGCGCGGCTATCTGGACAGGCGCAACATTGTCGCGATACGAGATCTGCATCTGACCGAATGGGAAGTCACAATTGTCGGGCGGATTGCTTTCGCTGACCTCGTGCGAGGTCGCCGCGGACGTCACCGGTTGATTGCAGTTATCAGCGATGGCACAGGGTCGGTTCAATGCGTCTGGTTTCAGGGGACAAGTTACTGGCATCGCATTCTGCGTTCGGGATTGACCGTGGCCGCCAGCGGAGTGGTTCGCGATTATGACGGTTTTCAATTCACACATCCCGCGATTGATATTTTAGGTGAAGACGATGACAACCGGCTTTATCAGACCGGGCAAATCGTTTCACTGTATCCTTCCAAACTTGAACTGCGCAAAGTGGGTCTCGACAGTCGCTCGATTCGGCGGAGCATTCACGCGGCGCTGGAAATTGTCAAAGACGATCTGACCGAACCTTTCCCCGATGAGTTTTTAAAAGCGGCGAACGTGCCTCACAAAGCTGAAGCGGTCGCCGCGATTCATTTTCCGCAAGACGAAGACGCGCTTGCCAGTGGATGGAATCGGATTAAATATGAGGAGCTGTTTTTCTTCCAGCTCCTCTTTGCACTCCGGCGGCGAGCGGTCAAGGCTCCCGAGCGCGGCTTGCCGTTTGAAACCGTGGGTGCTGTCACGCGCAAAGTTCTGAAGAGTCTCCCGTTTGAACTCACCGAAGGGCAAAAGGACGTGCTCCATGAGATTCGTGAGGATTTGCAGAGTCCGGTGGCGATGCAGCGGCTTTTGCAGGGAGAAGTTGGCTCGGGAAAGACAACGATTGCCGTGCTCGCGATGGCGATGGCCGCTGACAGTGGCTACCAGTCCGCGATGATGGCGCCGACGGAACTTCTCGCGCAGCAGCATGCCGAGAATCTGCTGCCCTTAGCGGAAGCTGCCGGTTTGGAATTGCGTTTGGTTCGAGGTAAACAAAAGGTAGCCGAACGGCGCGAGATTCTTACCGCGATTGAAAACGGTCGGACAACGCTTGCCATCGGCACGCATGCGTTGATTGAAGAAAAGATAAAATTCCATAAGCTTGGGCTTGTGATAATTGATGAGCAGCATCGTTTCGGTGTCGTACAGCGAACACTGCTGCGTCAGAAAGGGCCGATGCCGCATCTGCTGCTCATGACAGCGACGCCGATTCCGCGAACATTGACACTGTCGCACTTCGGAGATATTGATGTTTCGATTCTGCGCGAGTTGCCCGTCGGGCCGCGCAAAGTAAAGACGCTGTTGCGCACCGGCGCTGACCGCGATAAAATTTATCAGTTCATTATCGAGAAAGCGCAGGCGGGCGGGCGCGTTTTTATTTTGTGCCCCTTGGTGGAAGAATCCGAAAAGATCGACACGGAAGCCGCGATTGATTATCATAAGCGCGTGACGAGCGGCGTGTTTCGCGATTTCAAAGTGGGGCTGCTGCACGGACGCTTGAAGCCGGAAGAAAAATCGAAAACGCTGCGCAGCTTTCGCTCGGGCGACATCAACATTTTGGTAGCAACGCCGGTGGTGGAAGTAGGCGTGGATGTGCCCGATGCGACGGTGATGCTGATTGAAAACGCCGAGCGTTTCGGGCTGTCGCAATTGCACCAACTTCGCGGACGCATCGGCCGCAAAGGACAACCCGCTTTTTGCATCCTGTTGCCGGGAGCGCAAATCACCGAAGAAGCGCGAGCGCGAATGGATGCGCTTTGCGAGACCGATGACGGATTCGAGCTCGCCGAACGCGATCTGACATTGCGCGGCGGCGGCGAGTTTTTCGGAACACGTCAGCATGGCGAAATCGAACTTCGTTGGGCGAATCCTGAACAGGATAAAGCGCTGCTGCTGCTGGCGCGGGAACAGGCATTTTCTTTGCTCGAAAATGATCCGGAATTGAAGAGTGTTCCGCAGTTGCGTGAGCGTTTCAAACAGCGGCATGCGCATCGATTACAGTTTGTGTCGGCGGGATAGTAGAGAATTGTGTGAGGTAGTTTTTGCATAGAATTCTTTTTGTCATCGTCATTATCTTAGCATCGTCAGCGTTTGCGGACGATTCGCTGCGGTATTTTTTACCGGAGCAGACCATCACAGCGACACGTTCGAATGCAAGCTGGCTTGAAGCGCCGACGGCGTTTACGGCTGTGAAGACTCGGGAACAACCGAAAGCGCGCGGGTTGGGTGTTTCTGATTTGTTGCTGCTTGTTCCGGGAGTGGTGGCTGATTCGCGCTATGGGACGGATGATTTGCGGCTGTCTATTCGTGGAATGGGTGCGCGAAGCAACACGGGCGTGCGCGGCGTGCGTGTTTTGTATGATGGCATTCCGGAATCCGAACCCGACGGACAGGCGCGACTCGAAGCGATTGATCCGGGCACGGTTGACCGCATCGAAGTTCTGCGCGGTGGAGGATCGGCGCTTTATGGCAACGCAGCGGGAGGCGTGGTGAATTTTCGCACGCCGCAGACGCTGCCGGTGCCGGGAATTCGCGCGGGATTTATCGCGTCGGGTTACGGCTATTCGAAGTTGTCATTGACCGCCGGAACGGGACGGTCCCGCAGCGACAGCGCATTTTATGTCAGTTTCGATTTCGAGAATCTCCAAATCGGAGCGGGAGAACCCGGCGGCGAAGGGGGAATGATGACACTATCGCGAACGGTCGCCGATGGCTGGCGCGAGCATTCATCCTATGAAGGCTATAACGTTCATGGAACGTGGACGGTTCACGCCAGCGCAAAATCGTCGCTGCGAACGCTTTTGTATTTTGTCAATGTCCGAAGCGAACTTCCCGGAACATTGACACGCGCACAATTCAATACGGATCCGTTTCAAGCGGACAGCGATTATGTAGCGCTTGATGTGCGGCGAATCACGCGCAAAGGGCGGCTTGGTTTGCAGTACAAAAGACGCTTTTCTGATAATCTCTCTGTCGAATTTACGCCCTATGTCGCGCTGAAAAAATTTGATCGCCCACGTGTGCAGGGACCAGACTACCGGCTGATTACCCGCTACATGCTCGGCGGAACATTGCAGGGGCAATGGAACGGTATTATCGCTGGTCGCGCGTCGAAGATTGTCGCTGGAATCGATGAACAGTTTCAGGATGGGCCTATCAGTACCTATGAGAATATTGGCGGCACGCGCGGCGATTCACTCTTGAAAGAAGAACAGAAAGCTCAGTGGGGACAAGGCGCGTTTGCGGAAGGCGAGATGTCTGTCACAGAACGCGTCACGGTTTCGGCGGGCGCACGCTGGGATAAAGTGCGCTATATTGAAGAGACTCTGACAACGGGCGAGCGTTTGACGAATGATGAGCAAGCCGTGACGCCGCGTTTCGGTCTGCGCTATCGAGCCCACTCAGACGTAATCCTATTTGGTTCGATGTTCGGAGGCTTTGAAACGCCGTCGCGCAAGGAACTCGAAAACAGCACGGGTTTCGATGTGAAACCGCAGAAAACATGGACGGCGGAACTCGGCATGCGCGGCGCGTGTGTGACCCACGGAGCAGCGGTTCAGTGGGAAGCGACAGCTTATCGAATGGTCGTGACAGATATGATTGTCCCGGATGTGCTTGCCGGTGAAGAGCTGTTCACGAACGCCGGGGAAGCGGTGCATCAGGGAATGGAGCTTTCAGGTCGATTATCGCGACCGCATCTGGGATTCATAGGATTGGCGGCGAGTTTCGGTGAATATCGTTTCACGGATTATGTCACAGCGCTTGGAGATTATTCGGATAAGAAGCTGCCGGGAGTATCGCCGGATTTAATCCGTGTGGTGGTTCGCTGGACTCCGGATGATTTGTTCTACGCGGAATGTTCCGCGCGCGCAACCGGCGCGGCTTGGGCGAATACTGAGAATTCGGAAAAGGCGGATGGATGGACGGTGTTTAATGCAGCCATCGGCGGAGAGTTGCCGGTTGATTTTCTGTCAGGTTCGTGGCATGTTGCAATAAATAATATAACAGACCAACGCTACATTTCATATATCCAGGTCAACGATTCGGCGCAGAAATATTTCGAGATGGGAATGCCGCGCACGCTTGTTATGGGTTTTCAAATCGGTACAAAGGGGTTGTAGAACTGCGTTCGTACTCTCTCAATTTGTGAGAGTACTCTTCGTCTACATTTGAGAAGTGGAAAGATTCAGGATTAGCTGTCGACTCTCCCTCTAATGATTGAGGGCGGTTCTATCTCCAGGTTCTGGCAGGATCCGCGTAGATTTTCGTTCCAACTCTATCGCGAGCTGTGACCGTTATCAGGTAGGTGTCACCGTTTTGTTGAGAATCGTAGGTGAAGTCGGCAAAATTTGATCCTTTAGGCAGGGTCATATAGCGTGACCCGTTGGGATCCAAGAGATCTTGAACGAAGGGGGTGACGGCATTTCGATCTACTTTGGAGAAGGAGCCGTTGTCGATGTCGTACATCGCCAGGGCTTTTTTAAATGCAAAAACGTCGCCGGTCGCGGCTGCGATTCGAGCCCGGTCCTGCGAGCTAAGGAATCTCACTACAGCAAGATTGGCAATGATAGCAACAATTACAACAACTGTCAATAGTTCGAGGATTGTGAATCCTCGTTGGTGATTTTTTCTTAATGTTAGCATAGTGAAAGTACTTTGAGCAATCTGTATGCCACAAAAATAATGGAGAAACATGATGTCGAATCCAATTACATGGTGGGAAATCGGTGTAAAAGACGCCGGCAAAGCGAAAGAATTTTACGGCAAACTTTTCGATTGGAAAATCGAAGAAATGGGCGCGATGAAGGGGTATCACACGGTGGATACCGGCGGGGAAGGCATCAATGGCGGGATTTTTCAGCCGCCCGAAAATATTCCGAACTATGTCGCAATCTATGTAGAAGTGGATAACCTTCAAACCTACCTCGATAAGGCTCAAAGCCTCGGAGCCAAACCGATTGTTCCCCCGACGAAGCTTCCGGGTGATTCCGGCTCTTTTGCGATGTTTTTAGACCCGGACAACAACGCCATCGGTCTGTTTTCAAAGTAATTTCACAGTAGCGAATATAAGGAAATCCTCCTGTGTCTTCCCGCAGGCGAGGGGAGAGTAGATGAGGGCGAGCGAAAGCTTGCCCTCTTTTTATGCTTGGGTGCGGCGCGGTGTTTGCAATCCTCATGAGAGTCATAAAATGTTGTGAGGAATGTCATGCGTCTAAGCAATTCAATTTTAATAGCTTTGCTGTTTAGCATCGCTCTAATCTCCGTGATGCCTCTTTATGCCGCGGACAAAGCCGGGCAAGAAATGCCTGCCGCAGATCTGAAGAACTGGATGCAGAAGGGAGAGAAAATTCAGCGCGCAACGCGCTGGAATCCGGATGAACTCCTTGAGACCGCTCAGGTACTCGCCAATGCAGGCAATCAAGGCGTCGATTCGGAAAAAGGCGCGGTTGCACTTCTGCTGTCGGGTAAGCTCTATGCCAAAGCGGGGTTCTATTCGGAATGCGTCACCAGTTGCCTGCAGCTTCTGGACATATATCCCCGCGAGAAGGCAGCATCGGAAGGGTGCGAGCTTGCTGGAACGGTTATGGTTGACCAGTTGGGCAAAACGCTCGAGGCCGCCGAGCTTTTTGAAAATCGCGCTTTGGCTTTTCCGCATGAAGCTCAGGCGGAGCGATTCTTTCAGAAGGCTTTTTCCCTCTATGAAACGGTGGATGCTTGGAATCAGGCTTCGGACTGCGGTCAGCGTTTTCTGGATTATTTTACTGACAAGCCCAGTGCGGCACAAATGCGACTCGAGCTCGCGAGCGTCTGGCTGAAACAGGGCAAGAGCGCTATGGTTGAGAATAGTCTGCGAGCTTATACGCGCGACTATAAAGATGATCCGCATACGATTATCGCGCGCCAAATCCTGAGCAAAATCTACGCGAGCGAAGGAAATGCCGAGCAGGCTTATCAGCAGGATGAGGAAGCATGGGCTTGTTATGAGCGGCATCACCGGATGGGGGACAAGATGACGTCCGAAATGCATCGCGCGGCTGCGCAGGCATTATACGATTTACAGAGCTCGCGGCGTGCTGATTTTCGTCGGGCATGTGAATTTATGCCAAATGCCGTTTCGGATGCTGACCCGAAACCGATGGCTCAGATACTGCTCAATAACTATGATAAAATCATGCAGACAGATGCCTATTTTGCGCCGAAGGCTCTTGTCGCTCAGGGGAACGTATCGGAAGAACTCGGCAACTTCCTGCTTCAGCAAGGCTATGTGCAGTTTGCCGAGAGCAGAGGGCGTTCCAGTCAGCCGCCTCACATGGCTGCGATGGAGGAATACCGGCGCGCGATTGCCTATTATGAACGGGCTTATGATTACGGCCTCTTGCAGGGTTCGCACAGACACAACAAGCACGCGGGTACTCCGGAATTTGCGAGGTTGATGAACGAAGCCTCAACGCGCTCACTGGAATTGCGGCTTGGCAACGGCGACCTTGTTTTCGGTTGGGCGCTGCAGCTTCAACAGACATTGTCGTCGAGTACGGTCACCACAAAGGAGCTTGAAGCACGTTTCGAGGATTTGAACGAGAAGGTCTATCCGGTGCTCATGGAGGGGCTGGCGCTCTATGAAGAAGCGTATGATACGGCAATCCGGATGGAGCATCCCACGATGGCCGAACGGGCGCGCGGTGGTCTCAGCATACCGTTTGCGCCGTTTGCCGATGAGCTTCTTGCAATGAACCGGGAAGCTTGGAATGCGACTCGAACGGCGGCTCAGCAGATTGTCGGCAGTATCGAGATGTCCAAACATGCCGCGACGGCAGCCCCACAGTATGCTCAGCTTGAAACGGCTTATGAGTGCGCTGTGGTCTTGTCCGAGGAAACGTCTGTGCGAGCGCGAGAGATTCTGATGGCTCTGCGGAATGCTCATGCGGTGTTCGCTCCCAATGTGTCATGGGAAGATAAGACGCTTCAATATTATAATGACTACGCGACATTTTGCCGGGAGGTAGCGACGAAACTCGACGGCGCGGTCAGCCAGCTCAAAGAGAACCGTCACGCGGAGAAGCTTCAGGGGCAACTGCGCGCGATTTCGCGGGAGCTCGCCGTGCAGGAATATCAGAATCTTGAAGAAGCCTATGACCTGTGCGAGGAACTGGCGATTACCAGCCCGGCTTCGGAAAAAATTCTGGTGCGTCTGGTTGCTCTAAACCCCAAAGAATACCGCGAAAAGGCGGATACACGCTTTGGGACGCGGCAAAAACCTTAGTTTCGTTGGGGGAGTGTGCTAAAATCGTGAATTCTGGAACGAAACACGCAATAAGCAAGTAAAATAATACTTATTGGCGGTGAGAATTGAAAAGATCGTTGCCCTCGGGCGACGGTCTTTTTTTTATGTAAAATTTTGATTAAATTGTAGGGGCGCACCCACGTACGCACCCGTTTCTGCCGCGACTTCAGTGGGTAGGTCACAGACAAGCTCCTACAGCGGATAGATAAATCGCCGCGGCATGCGTCCTCGCGTGCCCGTAAGAACAATTTCCCCCTACGGGCGGGCTCCGTCCCGTCTTTCATAACAGAATCTCATTAAATTAATACCCAAAGAAAGGTGATTATGCGGAGACGAACGCATACCTGCGGCCAGTTGCGCAGCGCTGACGCCGGCAAACAGGTGATTTTGCAAGGATGGGTAGCTCGTGCGCGAGACCACGGCGGGCTGCTTTTTTTTGATTTGCGCGACCGCTACGGCAAGACGCAGATTGTTATCCGGCCTGAGGACGATGAAGCTCTCTACAAGAAAGCCAGCGGGTTTCACGGCGAGTGGGTGTTGTCCATCGAAGGTGACGTGAAGCCGCGTCCGGATGGCATGGTAAATCGCGAGATGGATACCGGCGAAATTGAAGTCCATGCGCGCTCGATTGACGTACTCAATCGCTGCCCGGCGCTTCCCTTCAATATAGAGGAAGAGGAAATCCACGCGAGCGAAGAACTGCGGCTGCGTTATCGTTATCTGGAGCTTCGCCGGCCTGAAATGCAGGAGATTTTCGCACTGAGACACCGGGTTTGCAATGTTGCGCGAGAGCATTTTACCGAACGCGATTTCAGTGAGATTGAAACGCCTTTCATGGTCAAGAGTACGCCGGAAGGCGCGCGCGATTATCTGGTGCCCAGCCGCGTGCATCCGGGCAAGTTCTACGCGCTGCCGCAGTCGCCGCAGATTTACAAGCAACTGCTGATGATTGCGGGTTTCGACCGCTATTTTCAAATCGTCCGTTGTTTCCGCGATGAAGATCTGCGCCGCGATCGTCAACCGGAATTCACACAGATCGATGTCGAACTTTCGTTTCCTGACCGCGAAATGATTTTTGAACTTACGGAAGGTCTTTTCACGAAGATTTTCAAAGCATCGTGGGATGTGGATTTACCGCAGAACTTTCCGCGCTACACCTACGCGGACGTCGTGGCAACTTACGGCAGCGACAAACCGGATTTGCGCTTCGGCATGCCGATGGTCGATGTAACGGAGCATCTGCGTGAAACCGATTTACGCTTCGTGAAAGGCGCTATCGAAAAAGGTGGCGTTGCGCTGGGAATTTGTGTGAAGGGAGAAGCCGGTCGCTCTCGAAAACAAATCGCCGAGTTCGAAGCGGTAGCTAAAGACGTGGGACTGGGCGGAATTCTTCCTGTTAAAATAACTGAAGAAGGCGCGCAGGGCATCCTCACGCAACATCTGCCCGCCGAATCGCTTGAGCGTCTGCTGAAACTCATGGAAGCAGAGGTGGGAGATTTGCTGCTCTTAGCTTTTGGGCCGCGAGAAGCGACACAAAAAGGTCTCGGAGCGTTGCGACTTCATTTGGGAAGTGAACTAAATCTGATAAACGAGCGGGATGTTTCGATTTTCTGGGTGACGGAATTCCCGCTTTTCGAAAAGGATCCTGAGACAGGCGACATCACGTCTTCGCATCATCCCTTCACCGGCTTTTTCGATGAAGACCGAGCGCTTCTGGACAGCGACCCGTTCGCGGTGCGTTCCCATGCGTATGATTTAGTGGTGAACGGTAGCGAAGTCCTGTCGGGCTCCATTCGTATCAGCGACCCTGACGTGCAGGCAAAAGTCCTATCGCTTCTTGGAATCGAGAAAGAGGAAGCGGAACGTCGGTTCGGATTCCTCATGGAAGCGCTGAAGTATGGAGCGCCACCGATGGGCGGTTTCGCGGTGGGGTTGGACCGCGTCATCATGATATTAACGAACAAATCCATTCGCGACGTCATTGCGTTTCCCAAGACACTGCTGGCGATGTCACTCATGGACGGCTGCCCATCGGAAGTGGATGAAAAGTTGCTGAAAGATTTGCATGTAAAGACGATTCTCCCAGAGGAGAAGAAGTAGATGAAGATGTTTCAAAGTGTGAAAGAAATTATTGTGAGGGACGATGACAACGATTGCGATTCTAGGGGGATATGGCAAAGCAGGCAAAGCGATTGCGCGGCATCTTGTGCGGGAGACCGATTGCAGAATTCTTATTGTTGGGCGAAACGGACAGCGCGCGAGGGAGTTTGCAGATGAATTGAATGTGAATCAGCCAACGGAACGCGCGCAGGCTCTTGAAGCGGATTTGCACAGCGAAGAAGCTCTTTACAAAACGTTTCGACAATGCGATATCGCTCTTATCTGCATGCGGACAACGGGTTTTGTTGAGTCTGTTGTCCGGGCGGCTGTCGGAACAAAGACAGCGCTTTTGGACATCACACTGAATCCGGGTGAAATTCAGGATGTTTGCGACAAATGGGAGCGCGAAATCCATCAGCAGGGCTGCTGTTTCATCACGGACGCGGGAATTCTTCCCGGAATGCCGGCGGCTCTCGTGGCTTATGCGGCGACGAAACTCACGAATATGAAGAAAGCGGCGGTGGGGGAAGTGATGCGCGTCGACGCCTGGAGCGTTGAGTCTATAGCCGGGTTCCTTGAAGATTTACAGAATATTTCCGGAGGCTCAGCAGTTTATCAGAAAGACGACTGGCAGCGGCCCCGCGGCAGCGGCAAACGGATGATGGATTTCGGGTCGCCCTTCGGAGTTCAGAAGTGCTATCCTTACTTGATTACTGAATTGAAAACGCTTCTGGAACGATTTCATTTAGAAGAATTGGGGATGTATTCGGCGGGTTTTGGGCACGGCGTGATTGATACGCTGTTCATGTTTATTTTTCTTCTGAAGATTGGACGCGATGGAAGAAGAGCAAAAAGTGCGGCGCGAGTTCTGGATTGGGCTTTTCGCAAGTTCGGTAAGCCGCCGTATGGATTCCGGATGAAGTTGGAGGCTGAAAGCTCGGATGGTGAACGATTGGAACTGATTTTAAGCCATAACGACATGTATGAAGTAACGGCGATTCCCGTTGTCGCGTGTCTCCTTCAGTGGCTGGACGGTTCTATCATGAAGCCCGGCGTGTGGATGATGGGGCATGTCGTGGAGCCTGTGAGGTTAATGGCTGACATCGAGCGCTTGGGGATGTCGGTGGAAATGAAATAAGATGTATCTGAAGTGCAAGTTTGATTTTTCACCAAGCTTCGTATTTTCATTGGTTTTAAGAAAAACGCCATTTTATAGAGAAACGACTTGCCTTTCTCGTCCGAGTGGCCTATATTTTAGGGTGTAATGAAGACCATCGCCATTGCAAATCAAAAAGGAGGCGTCGGAAAAACGACGACCACGATTCAGCTCGGCGCCGGATTGGCGATGGAAGGTAAGTCCGTTCTAATCATTGATATAGACCCACAGGGCAATGCCAGTTCGGGACTGGGTTTCTCGCCGCGTGAAGAAGCAATAGGGATTTACGATGTCCTCCTGGAGGGCGTTTCGCTTGGAGGAACGGCGAGGCAGACGATGGTTTCCGGGCTTGATATCGTGACGTCGGATACGAGGCTTTTAGGCGCTGAAGTGGAACTGGTGCCCGAAGAAAAAAGGGAGACTGTACTTCGCCGGGCGCTTGAAAGCTCGAATCACAACTACGAATATATCCTCATCGATTGCCCTCCTTCCCTGGGATTATTGACGTTAAATGCCCTGACCGCTTCGCATTCCATTATTATCCCGATGCAGTGTGAATACTACGCCCTCGAAGGACTGGCCAGTTTGATGAATACCGTCAAACTTGTGCGCGAGCGCTTGAATCCTGACCTTGAAATCGAGGGCATTTTGCTGACCATGTACGACGGCAGGCTGAATCTTTCCAAGCAAGTGCGCGACGAAATCAGCGAGGTGTTCGGCAGCCGGGTCTTTCGGACGCTGGTTTCAAGGAACGTGCGGCTATCGGAAGCGCCCAGTTACGGCAAACCGATTTACCAGTATGACTCGAACTCGCGCGGAGCTCAGAATTATCGAGATTTAACTATAGAATTCCTCGCCGCTCAAGCGGGCGGCGTCGAGGAGGCAGCGTGAAACAAAAACCCCTTGGCAAGGGATTGCGGGCGTTGATTGCGGAAACCGATACCGTTATGGAATCCACGGGATTAACTTCGGACATCGAAATCAGCCGTATCAAACCGAATCCGCAACAGCCGCGACAGAATTTTGATGCGAAGGGTTTGGAAGAACTCAAGCAGTCTATTGTGACCAGCGGTCTCCTGCAGCCCATCCTCGTGCGGCGGCACGGGCAGAATTATCAGATTGTTGTTGGCGAACGGCGCTGGCGGGCATCGCAAGATGCTGGACTGGAACGGATTCCCGCGCGGGTTGTTGAGGTGGATTCGGACGAGGAAATGCTGGAGCTCGCGCTTCTCGAGAACGTTCAGCGGGAGGATTTGAATCCCATCGAGCTTGCGGAAGCGTTTCGGCATCTGCAGATTTCCTGTCAGTTGACGCAGGAGGAGATTTCAAAAAAAGTCGGGAAAAGCCGCGCACATGTCGCCAATATCCTCCGGCTTCTGAAACTCCCAGACGAGATTCAAACGAGTCTGCGCAATGGGGAATTGACGATGGGGCACGCGCGCGCGCTGCTGGCCGCTAAGGATAACAAGGCGCGTATGGCGCTTTACAAAAGACTTCGCGAGGGGGATATCAGCGTTCGCACGACGGAAGAATTGGTGCGTCCGGCGCGTTCCGGCAAGCGCTCAAAAAGCAGCGGTGACGAATCCATCGATTCGAATCGTCGAGGCTACTACAGACGGATCGAAGAGAGATTTCGCCAGCACCTTTCGACCCGGACGAAAATACGCCCTCGCAAACAAGGGGGCACGATTGAATTGGATTTCTATTCGGATTCTGATCTTGAAAGATTGGTCGAACTGATTGAAGGGGAAGTTTAACCGAAAAAATGCGCCCCGAAAGCCCGGCCAGGAGGCTGGGCTTTTGCGCATATACGGTCGTCGGCCGGTTTTGGCGGCTTTGCGGGCAGGTGTTGTCCGGCAATTGCAGCTTGCCGATAAGGTGCGGGGAGAAAGCATCCGCGAAGTGCGCCGACTCGCCGATGCGCAGGGACTTCATATCGAACCGCTCGATGTACTCCGCCTGTCCAAAGATACCACTGATGTGCATCAGGGAGTGATAGCGAACGTCATAGCTCCCACCCCTCGCCGCGATTTGGAAATCCTCGTCGATGAGGTTCTGCAAAGCGGTGAGCTCGCCTCTTTTCTTCTGCTGGATGGGATTGAAGACCCACAAAATTTCGGAGCGATACTGCGAACGTCCGCCTGTACGGGAGTGCACGCGGTAATTGTCGCGGCGCGTCGTCGAGCGCCTCTCAGCGCGGCTGTCGTCAAGGCGTCAGCAGGCGCTGTTTTTTCGGTCCCGATTGTCGAGGTATCGAACCTGCATCAGGCGGTGCGGTATCTGAAAACTCAGGGAGTCTGGCTCGTGGCGGCGGCGGGTGAAGCCGAGATGAGCTATACGGATTTCGACTGGCGACGCCACACGGCATTGCTGATGGGCGCGGAAGGGCGGGGAGTATCGCATCTGCTGCGTCAGGTTGCCGATGAGCAAGTGCGCATTCCTCTTCATGGGGATGTTGAATCGCTCAACGTATCCGTCGCGACAGGCGTCCTGCTTTTCGAAAGCCTGCGGCAGAGAAAGATTGACGGACAGGCAGGAGCCAGCCGCTAGGTTTTTTCGTCCCCCTACGGGCTGGCTCCTGCCTGCCTGACATTGAACAAACGTTGATATAACCGGGCACGCGAGGACGCATGCCGCGGCGAAGAAGCGAACTGCCGTTCGGCGCTACCAAATACCCGGCCGGGACTGGATTTTCCTCCCGCTCACGGGGGATAAAAGAGTTGACATGTGTTATTGATTTTTGTATATTGAAACTCTTATATTCACATCCATTCGACGACAGGGAACACCGTTGGCACAACGCCGCAAATGGACGCTGTTAGTCGTCCCGGAAGGGGACAGCACGGTCAGGCAATTCCGGATTACGAAATTCTGGGTACATCTTGCCGTAGGATTCGTGATCGCACTGGCGCTCTACGCGGCTGTCCAGACCTATTTGTTCTGGGTGGTGGCCTCGGAAGCCCGACAGGTAGGGCCCCTCCGCGCGCAAATCGTTGAACTGAAAGGCTCCCAAGCGAGACTTCAGGAATTGGGGGAGCAATTGACGGAACTGAAATCGTTTGAGTCGCAGCTTCGCCGGACACTGCTTGCCAACCATTCGGATTCCCTTGCGAAACCCGCCTTCGAGCCGAGCATGACGGGTCAAATCGGACCGGCTTTTTATCCCGCGGGGGATGATGCTTGGGCTGAGGGACGCCACATGCCGACGCTGATGCGGGGATTGCAGGAACATGTTTTCACACCGTCAGACTTGCCGACCTATCCCCCTCTTCGCGGCTATGTGACCCGCAGTTTCCAAAGGCACGACGCTCGAACCGGTCATAAACACTTGGGAGTTGATTTCGCCGCGCGTGTCGGAACTCCCGTCGTAGCCGCCGCATCGGGGCTGGTGGTTTTCGCGGATTGGACGTACCTTTACGGCCACCTTGTGGTCATCATGCATCCGTCCGGCTACGTCAGCCTATACGGACACAATGACCGTTTGCTGGTTTCCCCAAGGCAATATATTGAGCAAGGCCAGCCGATTGCTCTGATGGGTAATTCCGGTCGCTCATCAGCACCGCATCTGCATTTTGAAGTCTGGCGAGGCAATGAACCGATTGATCCGTTGACTCTCCTTGCCGGAGAAAGAATCACACATTAAAATCTGGAGGATATTTTTCGCATGGGAAAGCGCAATAGTGAGCATGAATTCAAGCGTCCGTCGAACGGCGAGATTACCACTCTCGTGGGTAATGATGCAGAGCTGCGAGGTTCCATAACGACGAAAGGGAGTATCCGCATTGATGGAACGGTCATCGGAGAAATTTCCTCTCCGGATACCGTCACTGTGGGTGGAACCGGAAGCGTCGAGGGGAACATCTCCGCCGAGAACATCGTTATCGGGGGGCATATCAAAGGAACGCTGACTGCGCGCAGTCGAGTGACCCTCGAAAGCACCGCTCGCCTCGAAGGCGATCTGATTACCGCTCGGCTGGTGATTATCGAAGGCGCGATTTTCTGCGGCAAGAGCAGTATGGGCGAAAGCCAGAAAGTGCAGAAGCCCACCTCGTCGTTCGTGAATAAGGTTCTGGAACCGGAAGCGGCGTCGAAAAAATCCTGAGTTCTCTGGTGAGACCGGATAAGCAGAAGCGCCGTCAGGAGCAGTGGACGACGCTCGTCAACATCGGGCTGACGTTCACAGTCGCGGTTCTGCTCGGGTTTTTTGCAGGGCGATGGCTGGACGGAAAGCTGCACACACAGCCGCTCTTCATGCTCGTCGGTGTTTTCTGGGGAGTGGGAGGAAGTTTCTGGTATCTGGTGCGCAAGGTCAGGGAACTTGAGAAGCGCGAGAAGGAAAGTAACTCATCACCATGATGTTGGCTGTCCCCAGTGGTATTCTCTTTGCAGTCTTAATATCCTTGCCCGCTTGGCTGCTTTTTGCGCGGGCGATTTCCGAGGGACCGATACCGCTGCTCAAAGCCTGGGGGATTGGATTCGGTATTAAAATGCTGTTGGGAGTCGGTGGCATTTGGGGACTTGCGCGCCTTTCGACGATTCCGCTTAAGCCTTTTATATGGGCATTCCTTATTAGCTACATGGTTGTTCTCGTGGTAGAAATCGGATGGACGGTGCGGCAGATTCATCGCATCTATCCCGATAAAAAAAATCCATCAGAAGATATTTCAGCTACATGAACTTTATTCACGGTTTTACGAAAACGTTTTTCAAATTTCCGAATCTAACTCTTATCGCGCTACTGTGTCTGTTTGTCTCAACGTACCCGGTTCAGGGTTCAGAAGAGACCAAGCATGAGGCGGAAGGAGCGAGCGCGGCGGTTGTTCATACCCTCGAACATCACCTGTTAGACGCTCCCGATTACGAGATTTTTGGCCTTCACATTCCCCTGCCAACGCTGCACGTCGCGGGCTTAACGCTGCAAGTAACCAAACATATGCTCATGATGGTCATTGCGGCTATCTTGCTGATTCTGCTGATTACAACCGCTTTCCGCAAGCGACAAGTTGTCCCTCACGGTCTCGCCAATTTCTTCGAGGTCATCGTCGTTTTCCTTCGGGATGAGGTGGTTCGTCCCAATATGGGAGAAGAAGGCGACAGATTCCTGCCCTATTTCCTGACGCTTTTCTTTTTCATTCTATTCGGAAATCTGATGGGGCTTGTTCCATGGGGAGCCAGTCCGACGGGGAATATTAATGTCACTGCAGGACTGGCGCTGCTGACGCTGCTGCTGATGATTGTGATGGGAATCGTCGAAAATGGACCTATCGGTTATTTGAAAACATTCATACCGCCGGGTGTGCCAGTATTCGTAATGCCGATTATTATTCCGATTGAAATTATCGGCTTGTTCATCAAACCGTTCGCGCTGACGATGCGACTCTTCGCTAACATGCTCGGCGGTCATGCGGTCGTCGCGGCGTTTTTGGGACTGATTGTGACACCAATCATTGCCCCGCTCTCTATCGCGGGTGCAGTAGCGATTTCGATGCTTGAAATTTTCGTGGGGTTTTTGCAGGCGTATATTTTTGTGATGCTATCCGCCGTCTTTATCGGCATGAGCATGCACCCATCACATTAAGAAAATTTCGCCGCGGTATATTTAAATTTTGTAGGGGCGTACCCACGTGTGCGCCCGTGCGTAATTCCGAATATGTGCACCCGTTTGTGCCGCCTGATGGTTACGGGCAGACACGCGGGTCAGCCCCTACAATGCATTATTTATCGCGCGTAACCCGGCCGGAATTGCAAAGTTCATTTCATTAGTTCATATTTTTCTTTCCTAAAAAGCACATTGGCAAAAGGAGTTCTTTATGGAAGGAATGGCCATAGGCATTATGGGCGCCGGTATTGGAGCCGGACTCGTCACTATTGGCGCTGCTCTGGGAATCGGTCGCATCGGCGGCAGCGCGATGGAAGGCATCGCTCGCCAACCGGAAGCTGCCGGTAAGATTCAGACGGCGATGCTGATTTCAGCGGCGCTCATTGAAGGTGTAGCGTTTTTTAATGCGGTCATATGTCTGCTGATTTCTCTGAAGTAATCGGCACGCCTGCCAACGATTCGAGGATAAGCACATGGGATTGCAAAACATTATCAGCCTAAATCCCGGAGCGATTCTCTGGACGATTATCACGTTTCTGGTGCTGCTGTGGATTCTCTCGAAATTCGCGTGGAAGCCGATTTTGAAAGGGCTTGCCGACCGAGAGAATTCCATCAAAGACGATTTGGAAACAGCACGCCACGAACGGGAAGAATCCAGCGTCCTTCTTGATGAGCACAAGCAGAAGATTGCGGGCGCGAAAAAGGAAGCGTCGAAAATCATTCAGGAAGCTCAGGAAGCCGGTGCGCGCATGAATGACGAGAGTCTCCAGAAGACGCGGGACGAGACGCAGCAGATGATTGAGCGCGCGAAATCCGAAATCGGCCGCGAAGAAGAAGCTGCTCGAAAACGGCTGCGGGAAGAAGTGGCGGATTTAACCGCTCAGGCTTCATCGAAGCTCTTGGGACGCGTCATCACCCGCGAGGATCACGAGCGCTTGATTCAAGAGAGCCTCGGGGGAGACTCCTGATGCACTCGGGGCCATTGGTCGGACGCTATGCGCGCGCGCTTTTTGAAGTGGCCGCTGAGCGCGGTGAGCTGGAACAGGTTCGCGCGGATGTGAAGCTGCTTGCTGACGTGCTTGCTACTGTGTCTGCGTTCATCGACGTTCTGTCTGCTCCGGCGATGGGAATGGCGCGGAAGCGAGAGCTTATCAAGAGCGCGTTCAGCGATGGGTTAAGCGAACTATCGCTGCGTTTTCTTGAGCTCCTGCTTACGAAGAGACGCATCGGAATTCTCCCGGAAGTCATCCGCGCGTTCGACATGCTCTGGCAAGAGCAGCAACATGAGGTGTCGGTGACGGTCACGACCGCAGCAGAGGCGGATGCTCGCATGAAAGAGAATATCTCGCGCTACCTGAAAGTGCGGACGGAGAAAAGTCCTGTGGTGACATGGGAAGTGGATTCCGCGCTTATCGGTGGCATGCGGGTTCGATGGCCTGACAAAATCGAAGACAGTTCCCTCCGGCGAAAACTTTTCGAAATGCGTCAGACGCTCGCGGCAATGTAGCGCTTCGCCACAGGGAATAATGCATCATACTGTCCTGAAGGCTCAAAGATATTCGGATGGTATATCCTGATAATTCGGAGACGAAATGAATATACGACCTGAAGAAATCACCAGTATTCTAAAAGAACAGATTGCCGGTTTCCGCGCCGAAACAGCGGTCGATGAAATCGGTCGAGTGATTTATGTCGGCGACGGGATTGCCCGTGTTTACGGTCTCGAAAAAGTGATGGCCGGTGAGCTCGTCGAGTTTCCCAATGAGGTGTACGGCATAGCGTTGAACCTCGAAGAGGACAATGTCGGCATCGCGCTCTTTGGTTCGGATGCTCTCATCAAAGAAGGCGATGAAGTCAAACGCACAGGACGCATCGTCGAAGTGCCGGTGGGAGACGAGCTGCTGGGGCGCGTGATTAATCCTCTTGGATTTCCCATGGATGGGAAAGGGCCGATTAACGCTAAGCATTTCAATCCCGTAGAACGCAAAGCCACGGGCGTCATCACACGCCAGCCTGTGAAGGAACCTCTTCAGACCGGATTGAAAGCGGTCGATTCGATGATTCCAATCGGGCGAGGTCAGCGCGAGCTTATTATCGGCGACCGTCAGACCGGCAAGACCGCCATCGCCGTTGACGCGATTATCAATCAGAAAGACTCAGGTGTTGTCTGCATCTATGTCGCCATCGGTCAGAAAGGATCGACCATCGCGCAGGTTGTCAAGACGCTTGAAGCTGCGGGAGCGATGAAGCACACGATTATCGTTTCTTCGACAGCGGATGAACCAGCGCCGATTCAGTTTCTGGCGCCGTATTCCGGAGCGGCCATCGGTGAATATTTCCGCGACAACGGGCGGCACGCGCTGTGTGTTTATGATGATTTAACAAAACACGCTTGGGCGTACCGGCAGTTGTCATTGCTGCTGCGAAGGCCGCCGGGACGTGAAGCATATCCGGGAGATATTTTCTATTTACATTCACGGCTTCTGGAGCGCGCGGCGAAACTCGCCGACAATCTTGGCGGCGGAAGTCTGACCGCGCTGCCGATTATCGAAACACAGGCGGGCGATGTCTCCGCGTATATTCCCACGAATGTGATTTCTATTACCGACGGTCAGATATTTTTGGAAACCGAACTTTTTTATTCGGGAATTCGTCCGGCCATCAACGTCGGAATTTCCGTTTCTCGTGTCGGAGGAAATGCGCAGAGCAAAGCGATGCGGCAGGTGGGAGGCACGCTTCGATTGGATTTAGCGCAGTATCGAGAACTCGCGGCGTTCGCTAAATTCGGTTCGGAACTTGATAAAGCGACGCAGGCGCAGCTTACTCGCGGCGAGCGACTCGTGGAGGTTCTCAAGCAGGGACAATATGCCCCGTGGTCGATGGAGAATCAGGTGGCGATGCTGTGGGCGGCGACGCACGGCTATTTAGATGATGTTCCGCTCAGTCAAGTCAAGCGCTGTGAAGACGAAATGATGCGCTTTTTCGCATCGAATGGAGCGGCGGTGCTCAAAGCCATCACCGAGAAAAAGAAATTGGATGATGAACTTGAAGCACAGCTCAAAAAACTTGCTGAAGATTTCAAAGAGACGTTTTCAATCGAGGCGTAGTTTTAACTATTACCAACATAGGATACAGATATGATTTTTGAAGATTGGGCAGCGGAAGAGCTGCAAAGCGATAAGTGGGAGATTCTTGAAACGCCCATACCAGATGCGGACACGTATCGATTTGAAGAACCGGCGGCGGAAGTGGAAGTTGACGAAGGCGCGGCGACGCTGCGCGTTAATCCGTTCACTCGCCAGGCCGACACATCGCCTTTGGATGACTTTAAGCATTTCGTGACCAGCAAGGAACCGATTGACGTGCCGGAAAGCGGTGTGCTGACCGTCGAAACGGAATTTACTGTGCGCGGTATTAATAACGATGCCATGATTCTGCGCGATTCGATGGCGGGTTTCTTCCTGCGTGATGCTGAGAGCGGTTTTGTTTTTGGTGCGGTGAGCAACGGCACGCTTGCCGGAGCCGTTGTAACAAGTCTTGCGCCTGAAGATGAAACTCCTTTGGCGGCAGTTGTGGAAGCGTGGAAAAGGCTCTTGGGTGAGGAACGACATAAGTATGCGCTTCAATACGAGAAGAATATCGATAAAATCAGTGTCTGGGTGGATGGGACGCTTGTCTATGCCGTGCGCGGTGTTCCGGTTAAGATTGACCGGATGCATCTCGGATTCGGCTTGCTGACATTAGGACGAGCGGGACAGCCGCTGCACGAACAGGGAATGGAACTGCAGTTAGGCGCGATAAAAATTCTTGGAACCTGAGAATGAAATTATTGCGCGTAAACCTGGCCGGAATTGAATCTGGTAGTGCCGCACGGCAGTGCGCTTAGGCAGCTAACACCGCGAGAAGAATTGTTCAATCGTGAAAATAATCCATGCCGTCTCTTAAGCAAATAAAACGTCGCATCGGTTCCGTCACTTCAACGCAGCAGATTACGCGCGCGATGAAGTTGGTGGCGGCGGCGAGACTGCGCCGCGCGCAGGAGAATATCATCAAGGCGAGGCCGTATTCTCTGAAGTTGCGGCAGGTGATACGCGAATTGGCGGCGCGCACGGATCGCAGTATTCATCCGCTTTTAGATGAGCGTCCGGCGAAGAATGTGGCGATTGTCGTTGTCACGGGAGATCGCGGACTCTGCGGCAGTTTCAATACGAATATTATCCGAGAAGCGCAGAAGGTGATGGAAGAAGAGAGCGAGGCAAAAGTTTCGCTCATTACTGTCGGCAGAAAAGGAACGGAATATTTTGCTCGCCGCAATTTCGATATAGCAGAATCCCTCTCCAATTTTTTCAACGAACTTCACTTTTCCCATGCCGCCAAACTCGGTCAGATAATCGTTCAAGGCTATGAACGGCACGGGCTTGATCGGGTGTATCTGGTGTACAACGAATTTAAATCGGCGATTCAGCAGTTCGTTATTCGAGAACAGCTTCTGCCGATTATACCGGATGAATTCGAAGCGGGTGAAAGCCATACGGATTTCATTTTTGAGCCATCCGAATTAAAGATTTTGGATGCGATTTTGCCGCAGTATGTAAACGTTCAGCTTTGGCGGGTGCTCTTGGAATCCTACGCGGCGGTAATGGGAGCGCGGATGACGGCGATGGAGAATGCAACGGAAAGCGCCGCTGAATTGATTGACATGCTGACACTGCACTACAACAAAGCTCGTCAGGCGGCGATTACGACGGAACTGCTCGAAGTCGTTTCCGGCGCGGAGAGTTTAAAATAATCTTCAATTTCACTGTGAAACTTGAGCCCGCAAAGATAGCAACTTTATTGGATAGATATTGGATGAACGAAAGAGTGTAAAGGATTAACAAATGACGTTACAGAATATGAATCAATCGCTCCGGGTCTCCATTTTTGTTGACGGCGCGAATATGTTTTATACCCAGAAAAAGGGATTGGGATGGTTTTTTGACCCAGGGAAGCTTTTGAAGACTTTGAAGGCGGAAGACGAACTCGCTGATGCGTTCTGGTATATGGGAGTGAAGCCCAGTCCGGAATCGCGTGACGAAAATTTTCTGCGCTACTTGGCGTATGCGGGCTACACGGTTCGCACGAAACAACTCAAGACCATTTTTGATCCGGAAAGTGGAGAGACGATACAGAAAGCGAATCTCGATATCGAAATCGTCATGGATATGTTCAACACTGTGGATAATTATCAAAAAGCGATTCTTTTATCCGGTGACGGCGATTTTGAACGAGCACTCGAATCGCTTCGCTCCCGGGGTAAACGCATCTGCGTGGTTTCCACACAGAACTGGATTGCCAGCGAGCTGCGCATGGCGGTAGGGTCTCATTATATTGATTTGCAGGATATCCGCTCGCAAATCGAACGCACGGAACGGCCTCGTGAAATGGAAAACGAGATTCACAATGACACGATTCATGATGAAGCATGATACCGGTTTCTGATATTCTTGCGATATTCCACCGGGTTTCCGAAGCGGACGGTACGGCTTTTGATAGTGCGCAGGATTTGGATCCTTATCTGAGTGACGTTAAGCTCTATCCCCCTGAGCCTCTGGTGGATTTGGGAAATGCGGTGGGGGAGATCCTTGAAAAAAAACCGGCGGCGGCGATTGAAATCGCGTTGCGTCTGGTTGGCTCGCCCGTTGAAGCGACACGAGCGCTGGTATGTGTGGTCATTGGTCGGTTGGCACGTCATAGTCCCGTTTCATGGATGGAACTCTCGCGGCATTTGGCTTCGGATGAAAGCTGGGAAGTGCGCGAGTATGCGGCTTATATTTTCGATGCGCAGGGAGGTTCTGAAGGGTTGGCGGCTTTTCATCTCGACTACTGTTTTGAGGTGTTGTCGGGTTGGATTCACGACACCGATTACCGTGTACGCGGCGTTACGACGAACGCATTGTTAGGCTTTTATTCCAAATGTCCTGAAATCGGAGAACGGCTCATACAACTCCTGGAACCGTTGCTCTTCGATGGAAGCGACTATGTTCGCAATCAATTTGCCGGTGCTTTACGTGTCATGGGTCGCAAGCGACCGGAACTGATTTTTTCATTCATCGAGAAGCATATCGGGGATGAATCATTGGTGATCGGCGACGCCTTGCGTTTGGTTCTGAATCATCGTTGGACGCACGGACACGACGCTCGGCGAGATGAGATTTTAAAACAATTGAAATAACTGTTCTCAGAATAAAAATGGATGTTTACCTATGAAAAAGGGATACATCAGACAAATTATCGGCGTGGTGATTGACGTTTCCTTTGCCGATTCCGAACTCCCTCCGCTCTACAATGCACTGAATGTCGCTCGTGATGGCGGCGAGATGCTTACACTCGAAGTGCAGCAACACTTGGGCGACAGCATGGTGCGCTGCGTTGCCATGGATTCAACCGAGGGACTGGTGCGCGGACAGGAAGTGGTGGATGTCGGTGTGCCGATTACCATTCCTGTCGGACCCGCAACGCTGGGTCGTCTGATTAATGTTGTCGGCCAGCCCATCGACGGTTTGGGGTCAATTGAAACGAAAGAACATTATCCGATTCACCGCCCGGCTCCCAAGCTCGTAGATTTGGAGACAAAAACGGAGATGCTCGAAACCGGCATAAAAGTGATTGACCTGATTCAGCCGTTTTCCAAAGGAGGTAAAATCGGTCTCTTTGGAGGAGCCGGTGTCGGGAAGACCGTCATTGTGATGGAGCTGATTAATAACGTCGCGAAAGAGCACGCCGGTATTTCGGTTTTTTCGGGAGTCGGAGAGCGCACGCGTGAAGGCAATGATTTGCTGCGGGAGATGATTGAATCCAAAGTGATGGACTACGGTCCGAATTTCAGCGTCGAAGACTTTGATCTGGAGAAAGTCGATTTGAATGCTCTAAAGAATTCGAAAGTCGCGATGGCGTTCGGACAGATGAATGAACCTCCCGGGTGCCGTGCTCGCGTCGGTCTGACGGGGCTGACTCTGGCCGAATATTTCCGCGATGTCGAAGGAAAAGATGTACTGCTCTTCATCGATAACATCTTTCGATTTACGCAGGCCGGTTCGGAAGTGTCGGCGCTGTTAGGGCGAATGCCGTCAGCCGTAGGTTACCAGCCGACGCTGGCGACTGAGATGGGTGCGCTGCAGGAGCGGATTACATCGACGAAACGTGGTTCGATTACGTCCGTGCAGGCGATTTATGTTCCCGCAGACGACCTGACAGACCCGGCGCCCGCGACAACGTTTGCGCATCTGGATGCAACGACTGTGCTTTCGCGGCAGATTGCGGAGCTGGGAATTTATCCCGCAGTGGATCCGCTGGACTCGACGTCGCGAATCATGGATCCCAATGTCATTCCCATCGAACATTACAATACCGCCAAGCGCGTGCAGGAAATTTTGCAGCGCTATAAAGATTTGCAGGATATTATCGCGATTCTGGGAATGGATGAGCTGTCGGATGAAGACAAACTCATCGTTGAACGCGCGCGGAAAATCCAGAAATTCCTTTCGCAGCCTTTCCATGTTGCCGAAGCCTTTACCGGTCGTCCGGGCGTGTATGTCAAGGTGCCCGATACCATACGCGCGTTCAAGGGAATCTGCGAGGGTGAATACGATGAAATCCCCGAGCAGGCCTTTTATATGTGCGGTGGTATAGAGGAAGCTCTGGAGAATGCGAAGAAACTGGTTTAGTAAAATCCATGCCTAAAACCTATAAGTTAGAAGTCATCAGCCCCGAGGGGAAGGTCTACGAGTCCGATGTGATTCATCTGATGGCTCCGGGGTTGGAAGGCGATTTCGGGATTTTGGCGGATCACGCGCCGATTATGGCGGCGCTGCGAGCGGGGAAGCTGCACGTGGACCAGACGGGGTCGTCATTTGATTTCGCGGTTTCCGGCGGCTATCTGGAGGGGCATGATAATTGTGTGGTGTTGCTGGCGGAAACGTGCGAACCAAAAGACGATATTGACGTGGAACGAGCGAAACTCGCCCGCGACCGAGCGTTGAAGCGGCTTAAGGATGCGCCAAAAGGCACTGATTTCGATAAGGCACGAGCGGCATTGATGCGGGCTTTGAATCGCATTCGCGTCGCTGATTAGAAATATTATGCAGACAGGAACAAAAATTGCGTAAAAATAGTTAAAGAGTTAGGCATCCTTTATGGCTATTAATAACAAGTACTAATCCAAGGAGGAAAGAAGAAATGCCGGGAGGAAACAGAATGGGTCCCTTTGGCGCAGGGCCAAGAACAGGTCGAGGCGCAGGTTTTTGCGCCGGATATGATGCGCCGGGCTATGCGAATCCAGCTTTTGGCCGAGGATATGGAATGGGCGGCGGGAGAGGACGAGGCGGCGGCCACGGCTGGCGTCATTGGTTTTATGCAACAGGTCAACCCGGTTGGATGCGAGCAGGCGGAGGAGATCCGGGATATTACGCGGGTAGTGAGACTCCTTCTGCTCCGTTATCGCATGAACGAGAGCTTGAAGAGCTGAAAGCGCAGACGGCTTATTTCAAAGAAAACATCCAAGCTATCGAGAACCGAATTGCGGAACTCGAAACCTCGCGGAAAGAAGAGGGATAGTCAGCTTCGGTGTATTTTTTGTTTTGGAGTGCACGGTTGCACCTGAAAATCGCTTAGAAATTATCAGGCCGGGGAACCGTCCGAAAGATGAATTGCTTTGCAGGTGATTCATGTTAAGGAGCGGTCCGGCTTTTCCTTTTTCTGCCTATCATAAGCTATAGAGACAATCCGACATATATGAATTCGAAAACATCTACAGTCAAGACACCGTTACGCGCTACAATCGTTTTTGACAATAATCCTTCCGCACCGAATCTCGGAACTTCAATGGGGTTTGCGTGCATTATTACAGGATTCGAGAAGACGATTCTCTTTGATACCGGCAGCGATGGTCATTTGCTGCTTGCTAATATGCAGGCGCTTGGATACCAGCCTGAAGACATTGACGTCGTCTTTCTTTCACACGACCATTGGGATCATACGGATGGGTTGGAAGCTGTTCTTCAGCGCAATCCGAAAATCACAGTTTTCCTTCCGGCTGATTTTCCTTCTGATTTCAAGAACAGAATTCGCCTTGCGGGAGCCTCAGTTGAGGAAGTTACGCAGGCGCAGCAGATTTGTCCGGGGGTCTGGTCAACAGGCGTACTGGGTGATGGTATCCATGAGCATTCTCTCGTATGTTCGAGTCCGCAGGGTGCGGTTGTCATTACCGGCTGTGCGCATCCGGGTGTTGTGAAGATTATTGAAGTTGCCAAAAACATACATCCTGATATATATTTGGTCATGGGCGGCTTTCATTTAGGAGGCGCTTCGCTTGATGAGTTGCGCTTAACGGGTGAGCATTTCCGTCGTTTGGATGTGCGCCATGTTGCTCCATGCCATTGTTCGAGCCATGCGGCGCGCTCGCTGTTCAAGGAAATCTACGGCGCGGACGCCATGCTAATAGGTGTAGGATCCGAAATAACGATTCCTGAAGTTTGAAAATCCTCAGCTCATCCGGAAGTAATCTAATATCTCGCCGAGCCGGGTTCAGCGCAGATGCCCGTGTACCAAACGACACAACTATCGCGCGTAACCCGGCCGGAATCTGAGAACAGTAATACCAATCTCAAAATATTCAGCTAAGAGGTTTATCTATGACGGATGAATCGAAAAAAGTTTCATCAGGAGATGCCGGTTCAGATTCGCGGATAGCGATTCCGGTTGACGACAGAAAGCTTTGCGCTCACTTCGGTCATTGCACGGTCTTTGCTTTCTTTGATGTGAAAAACAATGCTGTCGTTCGCAAGGAACTTATTCCAGCTCCACCGCACCAGCCGGGTTTGCTGCCGGCGTGGCTGCATGAACGGCAGGCAACTGTCATCATCGTCGGAGGGATGGGCACACGAGCGAAAGATTTGCTGGCGCAAAATGGAATTCAGGTGATTGACGGAGTTTCTCCCGATGATCCTGAAACCGTGGTGGCATCCTATCTGGCCGGTACGTTGGCGACTGGTGAAAGTTTTTGTGATCATTAATTTACGTTGGTATGTCTGAAGAAACGACACTGACGCCGCGAGAAACCACCATCGCTTCTGCACGGAAAACTGTCACCTTCGCTGTCGGTGTAACGATTGTTTTAGCGGCGATGAAAGCTGTCATCGGAGTGGTTTCCGGTTCTACGGGATTACTCGCCGACGCCCTGCACTCAATCGTGGATGTGATTGCACTCAGCGCATCGTGGTTCGGATTATGGCTCGCGGGAAAAGAACCGACCCAGCGATTTCCGTATGGATTTTATCGCGCGGAAACTCTGGCGGCGCTCGTGGCTTCCGGAGTGATTTTGCTTCTGGGCGTGTCCATTCTGCTTCAGGGGATTCACAAATTAAAAGCGCCTGTCGAGCTGCATCACTCGTGGCTTGCCTTGGGAGTAGCGCTTGTGTCTGCAGTCGTGGCGTTTTGGGTTTCGATGCGTTTGAAGCGAGTCGCGCGGCAAACTAATTCGCAGAGTCTTGACGCGACTGGCGACGAAGCACGAATGGACTGCTTCACATCGCTGTTGGTTTTCGTGGGTGTTTTGGCGGCGAGTGTTGGCTTTCTTCGCGCTGACGCGATTGTGGCGATTCTGTTCTCGGGGCTTGTGCTCTGGATTGGAGGGAGGAATAGCTGGATAGCTCTTTTAAGCCTCATGGATGCTTCCGTGGATAAGCAGCTTGAAGAGGACGTAGCGGACATTCTAATGCAAATTTCGGGAATTAAAAATACTCATAAGCTTCGCGCTCGCAGAGCGGGGCCGTTTTATTTTGTTGAAGGTCATATTCATGTACCGTCATCCATGGATGTCGCCCGCAGCCACGCCCTCGCACACGAAGCAGAGCGAGTCGTCCGCCAAAAACGCCCCGAAGTCGAAGGCGTGATTTTACATGTGGAACCATATCAAGAGTCTGAGTAACCCGTTTATGTTGTTTTTTCAGGCGAATTTGAACAAGCGCAAATCATGCTGATTGAAGTTTTTCAAGAAGCGGTGATGATTACGAGTTTCGTTTTTTTGATGATGCTCGTGATTGAATACGTGAATGTTCTGACGGCAGGAAAGTGGCGCCACTCTCTGGCGAAGCGTAGGCTCGGGCAGTATCTGGTGGGAGCGCTGTTAGGAGCATTGCCGGGATGTTTAGGCGCTTTCACGGTGGTGTCGCTCTATGCGCACGGTATCGTTACGGTCGGAGCGCTGGTGACGACGATGATTGCGACGAGCGGGGACGGAGCGTTCGTGATGTTCGCGCTGTTTCCGGGGAAAGCGCTCCTGTTGACGGTGATTCTAATCGTTGTCGGAATTGTTGCCGGGTGGATTGTGGACAGGCTCCTGCGTAAGAGAACCACTCGCCGGGCACTTGGATGTGATGGATTCGAATTGCATGAGGAGGTTGGCGGCGAAGTTATCTGGGTGGGGAATATCATCGGTCAATGGAAACGCTGCTCTCTGGCGCGCGGCGCTTTGGCCGCAGGATTACTGCTGTTTCTCTTCGCGCTTCTGACGGGTCATGTTGGTCCCGATGAGTGGAATTGGGTGCGCATGACGCTCCTTTTTGTGGGAGTGGTGGGATTGTTTATCGTGACGACGGTTTCCGACCATTTTCTGGAGAAGCATCTCTGGGAACATGTCGTGCAGCGGCACTTGCCCAAGATCTTCTTGTGGACATTTGGAGCGCTGATTGTTCTGGAATTGCTCATCTATTATGCGAATGTTGAATCGTGGATTCAGCAGGGACGGATAGCGATTTTACTGGCGGCATGTTTGGTCGGACTTATTCCGCAGTCGGGACCTCATTTGATTTTCGTAACGATGTTCGCTCAAGGAGTGATTCCTTTCAGCGTCCTTCTGGCCAGTTCCGTTGTGCAGGACGGGCACGGAATGCTACCGCTGCTGGCGCATTCGCGTCGAGGCTTTATCGTGGTGAAGGCGATTAATTTCATCGTCGGATTTATCGTGGGATTGGTTGGATATTTCGGAGGATGGTAGATATTCAGATCGAGTTGAGAACCATAAGAAAAGCAGGAAGTTCCCTATGAAATATCTGGTTGCCGCAACAGCGGCTGATTTGAATGCAAACGTTCACATAACTCAGAGGAGATGCAATGAAAGTAGCCATTACCGCCAAAGGAAACGATCTCAAGAGTGAAGTAGAGCCCCGTTTCGGACGCTGCCAGTGGTTTTTATTGGTGGACATCGATACGAATGAAGTCGAGGTCATTGATAATACCGAGAACGTGAATCGTGCAGGCGGAGCGGGGATTGGAGCGACCGAGCTCATTGCAAGCAAGGGAGCGGAAGCTCTCATAACGGGACATTGCGGCCCCAATGCGTTCACGACTTTGAACGCGGCTGGCATAAAGGTGTTTCTTGGAGGTCAAGGTCGTGTGGAAGAGATGCTCGAGAAACTTAAAAAGGGCGAGCTTCAGGCAGTAGAAGCTCCAGACGTGAAAGGTCATTGGTGAGTTCGTCAGAACTTTAAACTCTGAAGGAGAAAGAAAATGCAAAGAGGCGGTGGATCGCAAGGGGGTCGTGGTGCAGGTGGCCGTGGTCTCGGACGAAAAGGCGGTGGTTCCGGAGCAGGACCTGCGGGCGAATGTGTATGCCCAAAATGCGGTGCGACAGTGCCACACCAACAGGGAGTCCCGTGCTTGGAAGTTCAGTGCCCCAAGTGCGGATCCCGCATGACTCGCAAGTGAGTTCTGAATCGCGCATTGTCATGACGATTGCTGTCGCCAGTGGAAAGGGCGGTACAGGTAAAACTACCATTGCGACAAATCTCGCTGCTGTGTTCGCGTCGCGTGGATGCACAACAGCTTATGTCGATTGCGACGTGGAAGCACCCAACGGTCACATCTTTTTAAAACCGAAGATTGCTCAGAGTTGGACTTCCGGTGTCCCGACACCTAAAATTGATGCAGAGAAATGCGATGGTTGCGGTGAGTGCGGAAAGATTTGTCAGTTCAGTGCCATCGTTGTGATTAAGGGAAAGGTTTTAACTTTTCCTGATCTATGTCATGGCTGTGGGGGATGCAGTCTTGTCTGTCCGATGCATGCAATTGAAGAAGTTGAGCACGAAATTGGGACAGTGGAAGTAGGCCTATCGGGAGAGATAAAATATATCGCCGGTCGCTTGCGCATCGGTGAGGCAATGTCTCCTCCTCTCATCCGGGCGGTTAAGTTGGAGATACCGTCGGATAGCATTGTGCTGATCGATTCGCCTCCCGGAACATCGTGTCCGATGATTGAAGCTGTGCGCGGTGCCGATTATGTTGTGCTGGTTACCGAACCCACGCCCTTTGGGCTGAACGATTTGAAGCTGGCGGTTGAAACGGTTAGAGAATTGTCACGACCCTTTGGGGTTGTCATTAACCAATGTGATATTGGAGATAGTCAAGTTGAAGCTTACTGCCGGAAAGAGGAAATACCGATTCTGGAACAAATTCCACATGACCGAAGTGTAGCGGAAGATTACTCGAGGGGCCATCTTCTGGTAGAAAGCTCAAAGGACATGAGAGCATATTTCAACAGGTTAGCGGATAAAGTTTTAGCTGCGAATAGGGAATCATCAACAAGTAAGTCGGCCTCGTTGTGAAGGAGCTCGTTGTCATCAGCGGCAAAGGGGGAACGGGCAAGACGAGCCTTGTTGCCTCATTTGCTGCGTTGGCTAAGCGGGCTGTCTTGGCTGATTGCGATGTGGATGCTGCCGACCTCTATCTTATTCTGAAGCCACACATTCAGCAGCGCGAAGCGTTCTATGGCGGTAAGGTTGCGGTCATCCAGCCGGATCAATGCACGGGATGCGGGCTCTGTATGGAGAAGTGTAGGTTTGGTGCGATTACGGAGCATGAGTCGCCATCTGATGAAAACCAGTTAGTCTATTCGGTTGATCCGATCGCTTGTGAGGGATGTGGAGTATGTTACTACATCTGTCCCGAGGACGCTATTAGCTTGGTCGAAACAAAAGCCGGAGAATGGTTTATATCGGAGACGCGTTATGGTCCTATGGTGTACGCGAAGCTGGGGATTGCTGCCGAGAATTCCGGTAAACTGGTAACGGTTGTGAGAACCAACGCTCGGCGCATTGCCAATGAGCAAGAATTGGATTTCATCATCGTTGATGGTTCTCCGGGTACAGGTTGTCCGGTTATTTCATCCATTACCGGTGCCGATTTAGTGTTGGTTGTAACGGAACCGACCATGTCCGGCCATCATGATTTGACGCGCGTTGTGGATTTAACCACTCACTTTAAAATTCCCACGCTGGTGTGTGTGAACAAATGGGACATCAATCCTTCTGTTTGTCTTGCTATTCAGGACTGGTCGGAACAGCACGGAGTTGAAGTGGCAGGAAGAATTCGGTATGACAATACGGTTACCAAGGCTCAGATTGCAGGGAAAAGCATCGTTGAATTTGGGAATGGGAGGATTTCTTCGGAAATAAAGACGCTCTGGAGAAGGATTGAGGAAAAGCTGCGATGAAGCGGTGACTTTTTACTGCATTCCATTGCTCCGGAAGATATTCCAGATCGAATCGTGCAATCCTATCTTGAAGGAGCGTTGGCAACAAGTGAAAGCACATGTGACCATTAGTCACAAACAGAACCACAAACGGGAGTCCCCATGAAATTCTTAGTGGCAGCTACAGCCCCAGATCTGAGTGCAAAGATCCATAAGCGATTCGGTAGTGCGGACTATTATATCGTCATTGATCCTGAAACACTGAAATACAATGCCATACACGGTACGGGCAAAGATGAGCCGACTCATGGCATCCGTCGATTCGTTGGTTTGGACATCGGAACTGTTATTGTAGGCAACATCGGTCCCGGAGTTTTCAGCGACATCGCTGAAATGGGTTGGTCAGTATATTCCTGCCATGGTATGACGGTGCGGGAAGCGATTGAGAAGGTTCAATCCGGTCAGATTTCTCCTCTGAAGGCGCCGACGATGAAGCGCAGCGTTCGTAGAGGAAGAAACCGTTAGAAAGGCCATTCCAGATAGAGGAATATCGCAAGTGAAATAGATAAATGTCCGAGAGAGTTTCCTCCCGGACGTTTTTTTGTGTGATTCCACTATCTGAAAATCTATCGTGTTGTGATATAATTTTCTGCGGGTTTGGTGGATTTCACGGCGACGACGCGGTAGAAAAATTGATCCGGCAGCATACTAAGCGGAAGCATTTCCACATACACAGTGAACGGCGCTGAAATCGTCGTGAGAAATGTCGATGGCGATGGAGTGAATTCCGCGTTCGTAGCTCCGTGTACTTCATAAGCGGTCGCGCCTACAACCGGTTTCCAGCGGACGACGATGCGTCCTTTCGTAAATGAAATCGTGGCGACAGGAGCTTCCAGCTCCTCGCTTGTTTCTTCGCCGGGGTATTCTGGGAATTTCGCTTCGAATGTGCTGAAGGGAGCATCCGCCGGAGCCGTATGCGTCCGGCCTCGTGAATCACCGGCTTCGATGTAGTATTCGAGGCCGGAAGTTCCGGGAGCGGTCAGATTAATATTGGCGGAGTAAAGGTCTGCTCCATCGGGTGAAAGCGAGGACGCTTGCCAAGAGCCTCCCGGCAGCAAGCGATAATGGACCGTCATTGACGTTAAATTGATTTCCAGTGAGGGCGGTTCGTCATCCGGATAGATTTCGGCTGAAATATGCGCCACAGATGCCGAATCGGAAAATGCAATCGGTTTATGAAGAATATGAGGACCGAGATTCCATGCCATGCTGGCGAGATGAGGTATGGAATCATACGGACTCCATTCCCAGTCGTAGAAGCTGGTTCCCTGACAACCCGCATAGCTTCGAGCGGCCTCTGCGCGTTTCAAGCCTGTAAGCAGATTGTCCGCGCCATTGTGAGCTACAATAGATGGATATCCATGTTGAGAAAAATAATTCAGAGAGCTGTCTAAGTTCTCGTCTCCTGGAAGCGCAAGCAGTGTCATCGTCGTTGGAAGTTCAAAAAGAGAACCCAGCATGCTTCCATTGACAGCTCGAATATACTCTACGCCCTGATTGAATGGATTGAACATATCACCATAGATCTGAACGGGAGCGCCGGGCCGCCTCGCCTGGATGATGTTGTACATTTGACGTGTATAAGAGCCGACAATCTGTGCGGGAGTTTCATTGCGAGACAAGCAGGCGGAATCCCAATTGACAAGTGAAATCTCATTGAGGTGAATTTTGAATCCATCCGGGTTGAATAGGCTATCGCATAAAGCTACACACTGCTGGTAGTAGGCCAGAGGTTCAAGCAGGGAAAAGCAGGGAGATTCTCTCCAACCCTCATATCGAAAAGCACAATGCCAGTCTATTGTAATTTGATCTCCATTGGAAAGTCGACCACCGGGAACACGGCGGATAGTCGGATAATGAGTGTAGCAGTCCCCATAGTCTTTTGAAGATTTTTCTTCGATAATGAAGTCTGTTCCTTCGGTTAAAGGAATATGTCCCGGTTCTTCATAGGCATGAAGCGGCGTATCGTCGCGTTGCAACAACCAGATTGGATTTCTCTCTTCAATGACGAGTTCGTCGATCCAAAGTGTACCGCTTTGGGCTTGGAACGCACCAAGGTATATCTGAAGTGTATCAAGCGAGAGACTGTGAACATCAACAGTTGCTTTCTTCCAACTGCTGGTCGCTGAAGGCTTGGTCCACCACCATGCAATCATCTGTGGAGTGTGAGGCCGGAAGAATAAGATCCAAATCCTTCCTGAGAAATTCGACGTCTTATACCAGAAGCTTACTTTGTAGAGGCGATAAGGTTCGACAGGTACGTACTGAAGAACCTTAGGGTCATCCCATTCATCTCCGGGGGAAGGAGAGATTTTCATTGAAGCTGCTCCATGATGTCTCTGGTAGGTATCCCTCGATATGGTCGGATAGGTTACGTGGGAATTTATCCAACCATTAAACTCGCCATTATAGAAGACATCAAAATCAGAATTGATAATCGGAACAGTCGGATCTGTGAAAGCTCGAGCTGTGTCACCGGCTATTGAAAAAGGCTGTCCGATAACGGGAGCCGCTTCGGACCAGCATTTGTTTTCCACGATAACACCCGTACGATCTGCCGACATAACAAGCTTCATATCTAATGCACGCACACAATCACGAGCAGCAATGGCGCGCATTCGAAATTCACTATATTGAATGTTTCCATCCATTATGAATTTATTGTTCCATTCTACCTCGTTCATTCTATTTTCGTAGGCTTGGTGGAGACGTGTAAAGAATTCATCAACATCAGTCGCTGGATAAAGAGTTGAATTGAATGTAATAATTCGACGTGGCAAGTCAGGCCAATCCCGGATGTACACCCGGTCGATAAATGCCATCCCGTTAAAAGTCGACACCAGTTTTGTCAGGGACAGCATCCCATAGCGAAGGCCGTTGGAATCCCGGCCAAGCAGCAGGATGCGATCTTGTTCTACATAGAGGTGATAGCCTTCCGGGGGAGGGTTGCTGGACATCGAAGGGATATCGACGGAATCGAGAGCGGCTTCGAGAGCGGGGAGAGAACCGGATGCTGCCATCCAGAGAGCCGGTAGTTCTCCACTATAATTCGACCAAGAAACGGTAATGGGAGGCAGGAGCAAACTTTGTTCAATCAGGCGCGCGGCTTCAATGATGGCCTTCTGTTCCGAGGTATTCGGAGCGTCCGCCACGACCAGATAAAGGGAACCTTGAATTTGAAGGGGTTCATCGGCAAGAATACCCATTTGCTGAGGAGTGGGGTGGATGTCATGCAAACCCGCTTGGAGCGGAAACGCACAATTCAGGACAGCAAAAAGGGTCACCATCATACGAGCCGTATATCGATACATCGTCGCGCCTAACTTTATCATCGCCGCACCTTGGATTGGTGCGTCCAAATATCATCATAAAAACACTAAGGGGACAGGAGAACTGTCGCCTCAATTATCATTCACTGGACTGACTTAAGACAAAGCTTGTGCCAATCCTATCATCGAAATTATCGGGGAGAGGTTTCACGATAGCGACACAACTTCCTGCTCTTGTTTCTCACGGAAATGGCATTTTACGCCTCCAAACAGCTTCTTAAACACTAATGAGAACGTAAGAAAGAAGACTTGAACGCTATAGATACACGCAGAGAACTAAGCGCCTGAATGACTCCTCGCTTGCATCTTGCATGACAATATGCAATTTTTTGCGGAGTTTGTTAACAGCGACAGTGTCGTTTCCAAGCAACCCATACGTCTGAATTTTATAGCGCCGTATGTCAAACCCTGTTATCGATGGCGCTATCCTGCTCCCGCCGAGCCGGATTTTTTAGTCGTTTCCCGCGCCCCGCCGAGCCGAGTTCAGCGTAGGTTCCTGTATACCAAACGATAAACTATCGCGCGTAACCCGGCCGGAACTGCATACAAAATAGCCATATCACCTACTGCCGCAGAAAAGCAGGAATTTCCAAATTATCCAGTGGCAGTGATTCATCCCCGACGACGACCGGTTGAAGTTCTCCATTAACGGTTTGAGTCAAACGGCGAATCGTTGGATTTTTCTGGAATCTCTTTGAAACATTCTGGAAGCTCGGCAAGGAGTCTGTTCGTTCCGTTCTTTGTTCTTCCGGCATATACATCGATTGTCTGTCGAAGCCTGTGGCAATCACGGTGACGGAAATGTCTTCCCGGGCTTCCTGATCAATCACAGCTCCAAAGCGAACATCGGCATTTTCTCCCGCGGCATCGCGAATCGCTTGCGTCGCTCCCGCGATGTCATGGAGAGTCATATCCTGTCCGCCGGTGATGTTCACGAGGATGCCCCGTGCGCCGTTAATAGAAACATCTTCAAGGAGTGGGGAGGAGATGGCTTCCTGTGCCGCTTTAAGAGCCCGGTCTTCGCCCTGCGCTCTTCCTTCGCCCATCAAAGCGTCTCCTCGCTCGTTCATCACGGCTCGCACGTCAGCGAAATCCAAATTCACGATGCCCGGAACATTCACGAGATCCGAGATACCGCGCGTTGCTTTCAGAAGGACATCATCGACGATATGAAACGCGTCAATCAGCGACGTTGTGGGTTCTACAAGAGAAATCAAGCGTTCGTTGGGAATGATAATCATCGCATCCACATGTTCTTTGAGTTCTTCGAGCCCCGCTTCTGCCTGCTGCATGCGCTTTCTCCCTTCAAAAGAGAAGGGTTTGGTCACGATGGCCAGCGTCAACGCTCCGATTTCACGTGCCGCCGCTGCAATCACAGGTGCCGCTCCGGTTCCCGTGCCGCCGCCCATGCCCGCCGTGACGAAAACCATGTCAATGCCATCGAGAGACTGGCAAATCGTATCGCGATCTTCTTCAGCGGCTTTGCGGCCGATTTCGGGATTGGAGCCCGCGCCGCGTCCCCGTGTCAATGAACGCCCGATTTGAATGCGGCGAGGCGCTTTGCTCAGCTCCAGTGCCTGAATATCCGTGTTGACTGAGATAAACTCGACGCCCCGTAATCCAGCTTGAATCATCCAATTCAACGCGTTGCCTCCCGCACCGCCGACACCGACAACCTTCATGCGCGCCATATTGTCGGCTTCTTCTGCGTAAGAAAAACGATTCTCTTTCATTTTCGGTCTCCTTCTTAGGAATTATTTAGAAGTTGCTTTATTACGAAACCAATTGCTTAGCGAAATGTCCTACTTTTTTCAGCCACGAACCGTTCCCGTTCCCCGAGATACCCTGCGATTGTTCTTGTGCGTAACGAACCAGACCGACACCGGTAGCGAATTGCGGCTCGAAAGGTTCTTCACGGCCAATCATGTCCGGACTGCCGATGCGCACAGGCATATCAAAAACAGTCTCGGCGAGTTCTTCAATGCCCGGCATCTGCGCTCCGCCGCCGGTTAAAACCACGCCTCCGGTGACGAGTTCGAGACAGCGCGCTTCCCGAATTTCTTCGCGCGCCATGGTCAGGATTTCTTCCAGACGCGGTCGAATAATCGAGACAAGAATCGAGCGCGATATTTTTTTCGGAGGACGTCCGCCGACGCCGGGAATCTGAATCAGTTCATCCTGACGAATCGCCTGCTCGGTGGCGGCGCCGTGTTCGCGCTTTATTCTCTCGGCGGATTCGAGAGGGGTTCGCAGACCATGAGCGATATCACGAGTGACATAATCACCGCCGTAAGCAACGACCGCCGTATGGCGAATGGTGCCGTCGAAAAAGATCGCAACGTCGGATGTCCCTCCGCCAAGGTCAATGAGCACCACGCCAAGTTCTCTTTCATCGGGAGTCAGCACGGCATAAGCGGACGCCAGAGGTTGCAGAACAATTTCCCGAACGGTTACGCCGGCGCGCCGGGCGCACTTGTAGATATTCTGCATCGAAGAAACCGCCGCCGTCACCAGATGCACATCGGCTTCAAGACGAACACCAGCCATGCCGACGGGCTTTTTGATGCCGCGTTCTTTGTCCACGATGAATTCCTGCGGGAACGTGTGAATCATGCGGCGATCCATGGGAAGCGCGATAGCGCTGGCCGCTTCGACAACGCGTTTGACATCGATGTCGGTAACTTCGCCGATAGGCTCGCTGCGCTGTCGTGTCACCGGAATGACTCCCCGTGAATTGATGCCGCGGATATGTTCACCGGCAATTCCCGCCCAAACGGAACTCACCTGCACGCGAGCTTCCCGTTCGGCTTCTTGAAGTGCGCGCTCGATATCAGCGGTGGTCTCTTCAAGATTAACGACAATTCCCCGGCGCAAACCGTGAGACGGACAATGTCCCAAACCCCGAAGCTGGAGGTCTCCCTCATCGTTCGTTTCAGCGATGATGGCGGCGACTTTCGTTGTGCCGATATCAAGTCCACAGACGATGTTTGAAAAGGACATAGGTTTTTTCATCCTTGCTCCGTCATTGTTTATGAAGCGTTGCGATAGCTGACGATGATGCGCCCGGTGAATCGAAGATCAATCGTCTCGACGTCCGTCAGCCGCTGCCGCGCTTCGAGTCCTGCAAGAAGTTTTTCCAGAGATTTCCAGCCGATTTCTCCCGTGCCATCTCCCAGCCGCACCTCAACATTTCCCTTCTGAAACACCGCCCACATTTCTCCCCGATTCCAGTAGAGTTCTGAAAGGTTAGGGCAGAGGCGCGGAGCGCAATTTTTGAGCGATGCGAGCTCTGAGAGCAGGGCGCAGCCGCGAGTGTCGCGCAGGCTGTCCCCCGGCAGAAAAGATGTTCTTGTTTGCAGTCGCAAGAGCGGCAGGTTCCAGCTTTGTGCGCGAGTGTCCAGTGGGAGGAGAATCGAATCCGATGTCACTGACCAGACGCTTTGTGCGCTCACGAGTGCGGCAGGTTCCCGCTCTTCAATCTGCAGTTCAATTGTGTCAGGCAAACGGCGGATAGCGGTTGCTGTCCGAATCCACGGATGTGCTCGAAGAAGTTCTCCAACTTTCCTGAGAGAAACCTGAAAGAGCGGGGTCCCCTCGATAATACCCGCAGTGTTGATGATAACGCTTTCATTGAGCCGGTGCGCTCCACTCACGCGAATCGTCCGCGTTCGGTAATTGTCAAAACCGCTGAGCAGATAGTCGGTGCTCCACCGGAGAGCCGGCCAGCCCCAGAAAGCAGACGACGCGACAACGAGCAGAAACGTGACGAAGAATGTCCTGCGTCTGCGCTTCTGGCGGCGATAGATTTCACCCCTCGATTTCGAACGGGTCTTCTTTGAAGCCAACGGGTTTTACCTCAGGTTCCAAAAGCACATCGAATTTTTCAAAAACGAGTGTGCGTACTTTGCGAATCAGCGCGGCCATGTCCCCCGCCGTGGCATGACCGGCATTGATGAAAAAATTAGCGTGTTTTTCTGAAACGGTCGCGTCCCCGATGCGCAGCCCTTTCGCTTGCACAGCCTCAATCAATCTACCGCTGAAATCTCCCTTCGGGCGTTTGAAAATCGAACCCGCGGACGGAACGTCCAAAGGTTGTTTCGCGCGGCGTAGCTTCCATGTTTCCCGCATCGCTGCCCAAATAGGAGCTGCGGGCATCGAATCCAACCGGTAAAAACTGCGCAGGATGATTCCTTCTCGAAGCTCGGGAGCTTTTCGGTAGCCGAAGTTTATCTCACGACGCCTGAGAACCGTGATTCTGCCGTTAGGTTTCAGCAGTTCGAGACGCGCAAGTTTATCTGATATCGTGCTTCGAAAAGCGCCCGCGTTCATATACAAACCGCCGCCTACGGAGCCCGGAATTCCCGATAGTTGTTCCAATCCGGAAAGGCCGTGGTTTGCGGCGAAGACTGTCAGATCTAAAAGCCGTGCGGACGGGCCTGCGACAATTTCGCCGTTTTCAAATTCGATCTTCGAGAAATCTCCGCGAGGATGAATCACGATTCCCTGAGCGCCATCGTCCGAGACTAAAATATTCGAGCCGAACCCGAGAAAGAAAGCATCGAGATTTTCACTCTGGAGGATTTTACAAAGCTCACTCAGTTCCAACAGCGTGCGAGGCTCGGCGAAAAGTTTTGCCGGGCCGCCGATGCGCCAGGTTGTCCGGGGTCCCAGCGGTTCGTTTTCGCGAACATAATCGCCGCAATGTTTTCGTACGAGTTCAAATGCGTGTTCATTCGTTTTCTTCGGCACAGATTTTCTCCGCGACTTTCCAAATATCTCCCGCTCCCATGACAATGAGCAAATCTCCTTCCCGAAGTGTTTTTTCGAGTGCATCATCAATCGCGCTCTTGTCAGGACAGAAGGTCACATCTTTGCATCCGGCGCTGCGCGTGCTTTCTGCCACCAACCGTCCGGTGATGCCGGGAAGCGGCCGTTCGCGCGCCGGGTATATATCTGCAATAAGAACGACGTCGGCTTGTGCGAGTGTTTTTCCGAATTCTTCGGCGAAGTCTCGCGTGCGCGTGTAAAGATGCGGTTGGAATAGAACGACCAGACGACGATTCCAACCGCGCCGCGCGGTTTCCAAAGTCACGCTGATTTCCGTCGGATGGTGCGCGAAGTCACTGACGACGAGCACTCCACCGGGTTCACCGCGGATTTCAAAACGACGCCGGACTCCCGTAAAACTACTCAGAGCTTTCGCGGCGGCGTCAAGCGGAATATCCAATTCAGCGGCGATTGTGAGAGCGGCCAGTGAATTGGCGAGGTTGTGCGGTCCGGGTGTGGGCAGTTTTACCTCAGCCACATCTTCGCCGTGCTGCCGGAGCACGTAGCGGCATTTATTTTCGATGTACTCCACGTCCGTTGCCGTGTAATCTGTTTCCCCATCAATCGAATAGGTGATGATGGGGCGTTTGATGCGAGAGACGATAGGAAGAATGCCTGGGTCATCTCCGCGGATAATCGCGGCGCCGTAGAAGGGAAGACGATTGGCAAATTCCACGAAGGCATCCTGTATCTCTTCCAATCCGAGATACGTGTCAAGGTGTTCGATTTCAATCGTAGTGATAACTGCCAGTGTCGGTGACAACTTCAAAAACGAGCGGTCGAATTCATCGGCTTCCGCCACAAGAACGCCGCCTTCGCCGCGGCGCGCTCCAGAACCGAGAGTGCGGATGATGCCGCCGACGATGAGCGTCGGATCAAGTCCGGCTTCCTGCAAAATGGTTCCGACCATCGACGTCGTGGTTGTTTTTCCATGCGTTCCGGCAACCGCGATTCCGAATTTCATCCGCATAAGTTCAGCGAGCATTTCCGCGCGGCTGATAATTGGAATGCGGCTGTCTCGCGCGGCGCGCATCTCAACATTTTCCGGGCGCACGGCGGATGAATAGACCACGACATGAGCGCCGATGATGTTTTTCTCGTGGTGGCCGATTTCAATATCCGCGCCGCAAGCCGTCAAATGCGCCGTCACTTCAGTCGCGTTCAAATCAGAGCCGGTCACGCGGAAGCCCAGATTCAGGAGAACCTCAGCGATACCGCTCATTCCGGAACCCCCAATCCCAATCATGTGAACGTGATGAACACGACGAAAAGGCAGTTTCATCCTATGAAGTTCCTGTCAGCTCGAAAATAATTTTAGCAATGTCCGTTGCCGCATGAGGTTTGGCGAATGTTTGCATGGCGGCTGTCATTTTTTCCAAACGCGCTTTATCGGTCAGCAAGTCCGAAACAACTTGCGCAGTTTTATCTCCTGTGAGGTCGGTATCAACGATGCGCACCGCAGCGCCCGATGTTTCATAGGCGCGCGCGTTCCAATCCTGATGCTGGTGCGCCGCGAAAGGGAAGGGGATCAGAATTGCCGGGAGTCCCACGAGAGCAAGCTCGGCAAGTGTCATAGCTCCCGCACGGCAAAGAGCAAGTGTTGCGGCGCTGTAGGCCATCGGCATTTCATGAATGAAATCGAGAATGACCAATCGATGTTCTTGAACGGCGTTGTCGCAAAGCGCGCCGTCTGCGTTATTCGGCAGACCTGTTCGCCCCACCTGCCAGATAATATTCGCATGATTCAGAATCTCAGGCAACGCTTCCGTCACGACGCGGTTAATTGAACGAGCTCCGAGGCTCCCACCGAGCACGAGTAATACCGGTTTATCCGGATCGAATTTCCAGAACTCCCGCGCGGATTTCTGGTCGATATTCGTAAGCGATGCGCGCAGGGGATTGCCGGTGACAATGGCGCGATTCGGGTGCGGCAATCGCGTGATAGTCTCCGGGAAGTGAACGCAAATCTTTTTCGCGCGCTTCGACAGCAGTTTCGTCGTCACTCCCGGAAAAGCATTCTGTTCCTGAAGCAGTGTCGGAATTCCAAAGAGCTGAGCGCACATGACAATCGGCCCCGCGGCAAATCCGCCCGTCCCCACAACGATGTGAGGGCGATGCGCAATAAGCAGGAAAAGACTTTGCGCGAGACTCACCAAAAGCTGAAACGGAATCAGCAGCTTGTGTAGCAAACTCTTCCCGGTGAATCCTGATATCCACAAAAATTTCACCGGGAGTTTCAAGCGAGGCAGCAGCCGCGCTTCAAGTCCCTGACGTGTTCCGATAAAAAGGATTTGGTGTTTTTCGGAAGCGTTTTTCAGCGCTTCCTGTATCGCAATTGCCGGGAACAGATGCCCGCCCGTTCCTCCTCCGGCGATAAATACGCGCAGCGAATCGTTTTTTTTATCGTTACTCACAGGTACGGCAGCCTTGAAGATTGTGCCTGTGCAGAGGCGCCTTGTCTTGAAATATTCAGTAGCACTCCCACCGCCGCCAGCGACATCACAAGCGACGAACCCCCATAGCTGATAAGCGGCAGCGGTTGTCCCGTAGGGGGGAGGAGTCCGACACTAACGCCGACATGAATAAAAAATCCGCAGGTCAACGTGAATAGCGCGCCGAATGCCAGATAGTATCCAAACGAGTCCGGAGCGTTTCGAGCGATTCTTACGCCCCGCCATAGGAAGAAAGAAAAGATAATCAGCAATCCTAAACACCCTGCGAATCCGAGTTCTTCCCCCAGGATGCAGAAGATGAAATCTTTATAAGGAATCGGCAATCGAAATGATGCCCATGTGGACTCTCCGAGTCCCTGTCCCCACCATCCGCCTTTTCCCAAACCAATGACGGATTGACGCACTTGAAAACTCGCGAGCATCGGATCCATGAGCCCTGTAGAAAAACCCGTCAAACGTCGGTGCGTGTAGGGAACGAACCACGCGACGGTAGCCAAAACAGGAGTCGAGATGAGTGCAATCAATCCTAATCGTTTGAGAGGCAAGCCGCCTAAATAGAGCATCACAAGCGAACTAATGAGAATAAGCCCGGACATCGAAACGCTGTATTCAAACAGAACCAATCCCACCACAATGGCAATCATGAGAAGCGTGCCGCCGAAGAGAATTTTTTCGGAACCCGGTAAAGGATCCGCGCGCCAGTGCGAAAGACGGAGAGCTAAATAAAGTACGAGTGCGAATTTTGCGACTTCCGCCGGTTGAAAACTGATAGGGCCAACAAAGAGCCACCGATGGGAATGCGTTCCGTCTCGCATCGGTGTGAAGTAAACCAGAATCAGCAGAGCTATACTGAAAAAGAGAAAGGGCAGCGCGAGTTTTTGCAGGCGATGGTAGTCCAGAAATGCGAAACACATCATCAGGAAAATCCCAATGCCGACTCGAGCAGAATGATTCAGAAAAATCGAAAGCGTATGACCGCTGCGACTATACGAAATCGCCGCCGAAGATGACATAACCAGCACTGCGCCGAGCAGGAGCAGAATTCCTACCGAGAGCAGAAAGACGCGATCGAAGCCGGTTCCGCTGTTGTAATTTTCGCGAAAGTATTTGTAGGCGAACGGGATATTCATCCGAGGTCCTTTACGAGAGTCTTAAATGCCTTGCCCCGCTCCTCGTAGTTTTTAAATTGATCGAATGACGCGCAGGCGGGGGAGAGAAGAACGATATCGCCTGCACGCGCCAGCGAGTGTGCTGCTTCCACCGCTCGTTCCAAGGTTTGAGCCTGCACTACGCGCGCAAGGTCGCCTAAGTCATTCTCAAGTTGTTCGGCGGTCTCTCCAATCGTGATGAGAGTTTTTACATGACGACGCAAGGGCGCTCGAAGCGCTTGAAAATCTCCACCTTTGGAACGGCCTCCGGCGATGAGAAGAATCGGTCGCTCAAAGCTTTCAAGAGCGGTGATGGTGGCGCTGACATTCGTTGCTTTAGAATCGTTGAAGTATTTGGCGCGCTCCACTTCGCGAACGAATTCGAGACGGTGTTCAACGGGCGAGAGTTTGCGAAGCGCTTCCCCGGCGATTTCGGGAGAAACTCCCATACCGCAGCAGATACCGACAGCGGCCATGGCATTCGCCAGATTATGCCGACCCGGAAGCGGCAGCTCAGACGCGGTCATCACCTTTCGCCATCCAGTTCCATTTCGGAAAACAATATTACCGTTTTGAATTGTCACACCATTGTCCAGATTAAAACCGAATGGAATCACTTCCGCGCGGGCGTAATGAGTCAGATTGCGCACATAAGGATCATCGACATTCGCAACGAATAGGTCATTGCCATCTTGATTTGCAATGATGCGCGCTTTCGCTTCTAAATAGGCATCCATGCTTCCGTGACGATCCAGATGATCAGGTGTGAGATTCAGAAACGCGGCTGCCGACGGTTTCACCGTAGGAGAAAACTCAAGCTGAAAACTCGAAACCTCCACGACAACAATTGCTTCTTCAGGCAAATCCAGCGCGAGTTCGGAGAGTGCGTTTCCGATGTTCCCCGCGACTTCCGTTTGGCGTCCGCTTTCCCGGAAGATAGCATTCGTCATCAGAACGGTTGTTGTTTTTCCATTGGAGCCTGTGATGCCGACCCACGGACATTGCAGCGCGCGCGCCGCAAGTTCGAGTTCACTCCAAACAGGAATGGCCCGCTGTGCGAAAGAATGCAGGAGCGGGTGATGCGCAGGAACACCGGGACTAACAACCGCAAGGTTCCAGTCCTCTTGGCCTGCACGTAAGTGTCCACTCGTTTCAGTGGCAATGTCGTGAGCGTTCAGAATCGAGATGGGCTGCATGAGTTGCTCCTTTGGTTTCGTGTCACTGACGAGGACAGTTCCGCCGAGCCGATGAATAAGTTTAGCCGCTCCAACGCCGCTACGGGCCATTCCGAGAATGACGACTCGCTGACCGGAAAAAGATAGCATGGTCAACGAACCTTGAACATGGTAAGACTAACAAGGACAAGCAGGACTTGTATAATCCAAAACCGCACGACCACTTTCGATTCCGGCCAGCCGATTTCTTCAAAATGGTGATGCAAAGGGGCCATACGGAAAACGCGCCGGCCTGTCCCGAATTTCATTCGCGTATATTGAAAGTAATATCTCTGCAAAATAACGGAGAGCGCTTCGGCAACGAAAATGCCGCCGATAATAATCAGGAAGAATTCCTTCTTGACAAGAATCGCCATCGCGCCGAGAGCTCCGCCCAATGCCAAAGCGCCGGTGTCCCCCATGAAAATCTGTGCCGGATGAGCGTTGTACCATAAGAACCCCAGAGCCGCACCGAAAAGCGCCGCGCAGAAAATGGTCAGTTCTCCGGCGCCTTCGAGGTAGATGATATTCAAGTAGTCACTGAATTTCACGTGCCCGGTGATATAACTCATCAGCGCAAAAGCCGCCAGAGCGATGGCGCAGACTCCGATAGCTAATCCATCCAGACCATCTGACAAATTCACGCCGTTGGAAGTTCCGGTCACCACCAGCGTGACGACAAGAAGATAGAAGATGCCGAAATTGAACATGACATCTTTTAGGAAGGGTGTCGTCGTCGCCGTGACATTTGCTGTGAAATTGTCACCGAAGAGTTCCGGAAATGTCAGGATAAAAATTCCGATAATGAGACTCAGTGAGATTTGTCCCAACAGTTTGTAGCGTGCAACGAGGCCTTTTTTCTTCTTGCGCACGGTTTTCAGATAATCGTCCAAGAAACCAATCAGGCCCATCCAGAGAAAAGCTAACAGAGCCAGCAGCACATAAAAATTCGTCAGATTGACAAAGAGCAGTGTCGGTATTGTACCGGCGATGAGAATAATAATTCCCCCCATCGTCGGAGTCCCGCGTTTCGACAGATGAGTCTTCGGCCCGTCGGCGCGAATTTCTTCACCGATTTGATGGCGTTTCAATAATCGGATGAGAAATGGTCCGACAATGAGCGAAATCAATAGAGCCGTTACAGCCGCTCCCGCCGCACGAAATGTGATGTAGCGGAAGAGATTGAGCGCCGAAAAATACTCACGAAGTGGAAACAGCAGATGATAGAGCATACTTTCCTCTATGCGACGACGGCATTCATGATTTCATCGAGCGCCATTGAGCGCGAGGCCTTAAACAGTACCGTATCGCCTCGAATCAGATCGCGCCGCAGTCTGTCCACGAGCGCTTCGGGTTTTTCCGTATGCCACGTGTCCGCACCGGCATTGCTGGCTTCTTCGGCCAACCAATTCGAGTAGGGTCCCAGGCAGTAGAGTTTGTTGACCTTCATTTTCGCAATCTCCCGTCCGAGCCGGCGATGTTCCTTTTCCGCATGGGACCCTAATTCTCCCATATCACCCAAGACAGCGATGCGGCGACCGCTGGACAAGTCGCACAAAAGTTCCAGCGCGGCGCGCATGCTGTCGGGATTGGCATTGTAAGTGTCATCGATAAGTGTCATGTTTTGAAGTCTCCTGATTTGAGTGCGTCCGGCAATACCCTGCCAGGATGAGACAGTTTCTGCTGCGCGAGCAGGGGGGATGCCGAACGTCACAGCGATTGTCAACGCAGCCAGAGCCGAGCGTGTCCAAAGCCGACCGGGAACGCGAAGTTGAACGTGCGTCTCACCGAAGCGAAACGCGGCTTGTGCGTTTTCCGTAAGATGGAGTTCCTGTCCTTCGAAATACTCATCTTCCCAGTGAGAAGGGCGGGGTTGAAATCCAAATCCCACACGTTTATCAAGCCCTTCCGAAAGTTGAACACACCGGGAATCATCGATAGAAACAAAAGCGCGCCCCGCTTTGCGCAGGAAATCAAAAAGCTCACCTTTGGCGCGAGCAACTTGTTCGATACTGACGAATCCTTCGAGATGAGCGCGTCCGATAGATGTAATGAGTCCGTCAGTCGGCTGAGCGATGTCGCACAACAGTTTGATTTCTCCCAAGTGATTGGCGCCCATTTCGATAACGGCGATGTCATGATGTTCTCGAAGAGAGAGAAGTGTTAACGGAACTCCGATATGATTGTTCTGATTCCCGGTGGTAGCGCCCACGGAGAATTGCGTCTCCAGTGCGCAACGTGCAAGTTCTTTCGTCGAGGTTTTCCCATTGGAACCGGTGATGGCAATGACAGGAATTTTCAGTTCGCTTCGCCATGCTTTTGCGAGCGCTTGCAGGGCGCGGAGCCGGTCTGGGACGAGCCAGGCCGCGGGGATTTCTTTCGCTGCGTTTTCTTTCCACCAGCTTTCGCTGACAACCACTGCACTCGCGCCGCGACGAAAAGCATCCGCAATAAATTCCTGTCCATCTTTCCTTCCTTTCAATGTCCAAAATATCTCGCCCTTCTTGAGCGTCCGCGTGTCGATAGAAATCGGGGGCAAGGGTTGCTTTCCGGAGATACTCGCCAGCGTTCCTCCGACATGGCGGCGAGCGAAATCAAAAGTCAAAGCGCTCACGTCTCGAAATCCATATCTCGAAGCAATCGGCGCACAACGTCGCGGTCATCGAAGAGATGTTTCACCCCGCAAATCTCTTGTGTCGCTTCCGCGCCTCTGCCCGCGATAAGAACCATATCGTTTTTCCCTGCACTCTGAAGAATGTCGCGAATCGAATCCAGCCGATTTGCATTGCGGTGATAGGAAATACCTGATTCCAATCCTGCTTCGATATCGTCGATAATAGCATCAGGCTCTTCGGAGCGTGGATTGTCATTGGTCAAGAATATCTCATCGGCTTTTTGTGAAACGACGCGCGCCATTTCTTTTCGCTTTCCCTTGTCACGGTCGCCGCCCGCTCCAAAAAGAACGAGCAGTCGGCGAGGTTTCAGTGCTTGCAACGCTTCAAGAATATTTTCAAGCGCCGCCGGAGTGTGTGCAAAATCGACCACGACGGTAAAGGGCTGCGTCCCGTGAATGATTTCCATCCGACCGGGAACGTTTTGTATTTTGTCCAGTCCCTTTTGTATCTTTTCTTGCCCAAGACCCAAGACATATCCGCAAGCCGCTGCGATGAGAACATTAGCTGCGTTAAATCCGCCGATAAGAGACGAATGCAGGTGCCAGTTGCCGTCGGGTGTTGTCACATCGAGCGTGATGCCTTTGGGTGAAAGCTGAACATTTGTCGCGCGAATATCCGCTTCTTGAGTAAGCGAACAGCGCAGAACTTTCGCGCGAGTGCGCGCGCAAAGTTCGCGACCGAAATCATCATCAATATTGATAACAGCGGCAGCGTTTGAAGACAGATTCTCAAAGAGCGTGGCTTTCGCCCGGCGGTAGTTGTCGAAACTCCCGTGAAAATCAAGATGGTCACGGCTGATGTTCGAGAAAGCTGCTACTGAAAAATCTAATCCTTTGACGCGCTTGAGAGTCAGCGCGTGCGACGTTACTTCCATGACGCAGTGTGACGCGTTCGCATTAACCATCTCCGAGAACAGCTCCGCTAAATCCGGAGCTTCCGGTGTTGTTCGCGTTGCGCGCTTAGTTTCGCGTCCGACTTCGTATGTCAAAGTACCAATCAGTCCGGTGGAATGCCCCGCGGCTTCAAGCATGGCGCGCAGAAGATAAGTAATCGTGGTCTTGCCGTTCGTTCCGGTGACTCCGCAAAGGTGCAGATTTCTTTCGGGATGACCAGTCGCGCACCAAGCGAGGTAAGAGAGTGCTTCGCGTGCGTCTTTAACAATGAGCTGTGTGATATGCTGAAATTGTTCCAAACGATGTTCGACAGCGACGGCAACCGCTCCGCGTGAAATCGCTTCGGGAACGTAGTCGGTTCCGTCATGTTGAAATCCGGGAATAGCGACAAAGAGCGAACCGTGAGTAACCCGGCGTGAGTCATACGTGACGTTCGTAATTTCTAAATCGCGGTTCCCCGATAATTCATAGGAAGGCAGTTCATGTAAAAGCTCTGCAAGCGCATGTGCCACAAAATTCTCGAACGATATTAATTCTTTTGTTCTTCAAATCCCTGCAGAATGCAAGTCGTTCCGACAGGGACAATACTCCCCGGAGCCGGGCTCTGACTGACAACCTCCCGGAGACCTGAGATGCGAACGTCCAAATTACGGCTCGTTATTTCATAGATAGCATGTCGGAAGGGCAGCCCTTGAACGGATGGAACCTGAATGTAGCCGGTTTCCATGCCTTCCGTGAGAGCAGCAGGGACGATGGTTTCTTGCGCGTATGGTTGGTTGTAATTTTGAACCGATTCGATTCTTTCTTCCGGCGGTGTGTCTGTGATTATCTCTGTCAAATCATTTGGAGAAGATGTTTCCGGGTATTGAGGAAACGCCGGAGCCGGAGGTCGGCATTCTAAAATGCGCGCCATCGCATTGCGAAAGACCGGAGCGGCAACCTGACTTGCGTAATGCTGCTCTTGAGGGTCGTCAACGAGTACGAGCATCAAATAGCACGGTGACTCGGCTGGAATAAAACCCACGAAAGAAGAAACGAAACGATCATCATAATACTGATTGGTCTCGTGATTGATTTTTTGTCCGGTGCCTGTTTTCCCCGCGATACGCCACGGAGAAATCGCAGCGGCTTTCCCGGTGCCGTCTTCAACAACGCCGACGAGCAACTCAGTGAGGGAGCGTGCAGTGCCGTGCGAAAGAGCCTGACGGACAATGCTGGGTGAGAATTCTTCTATGTCACCGGCAGAATGAAAGATGCGTTTGACGATGCGAGGTTCCATCTGGTAGCCGCCGTTGGCAATCGCTCCATACGCCATGACAATTTGCAGCGGCGTTGCACTGAGTCCATGCCCGAAAGCGATGTTCGCCAGAGTCGGCCCTGTCCATTTATGAGGTGGAGGAAGATAACCGGCTTGCTCTCCGGGGAACATAATGTCTGTTGGATTGCCAAAACCAAATCGGCGCGCTGTCTTGTAAAGGTCGTTCTTGCCGAGCCGCTCAGCGATTTTAACAGCTCCAATATTGGAAGAATGCGCAAGGACATCCGCAAAGGTTAGCATTCCCTGCGGGTGAGCATCATGTATGACAGCGCCGCGAACTCGATAGTGTCCGTTCTCACAGAAAATTGAGTCAGCTAATTTATACAGATTCTTGGTTAATGCGCCTGCGAAAGGAAGGATTTTCAGCGTGCTTCCGTGCTCCATGACATCGGTAATCGGCCAGCATTTGCGAGCTCCCGCTGCCGCTTGCCCCGGTTTGTTGGGATTGAAACCGGGATACGTTGCCAGTGCGAGAATCTCACCCGTCTGCGGATTCGTCAGGATGATGCAGGCGCGTTTGCATTCCTGTGTCTGCATCGCGGTTTCGAGTTCTTCTTCGACAATCGTCTGCAGCGGAATATCAATCGTCAGTTGAATATCCGCTCCTTGATTTGATGTCTCAGGGCTGTCCGAGAGGTGCATGCAGGGTTGACCGCTGTTATCGAGCAGCATGAGTTCCCGGGCAATATCACCACGCAGCCGCTTGTCGAATTGAAGTTCCATTCCTTCCTGACCGACTTGATCAATATCAGCAAACCCGATGAGCGACGCGGCGAAGCGATTGTTTGGATACGAGCGTCGCGGTTCTTCCACAAGCTCCAGACAGGGAAAATCCAATGCCTTAATCGCATCCGCCGTTCGCCAGTCCACGCGACGAGCCAGATAAGTGAACCTGACGTTTTGATTCAAACGCGCTTTCAGATTTTTCTGATGATGACACAGGAGCGGTTCAAGTTCCTGATACAATGCCGCCTTCGTCGAACATGCCTTTTGACGATAGCCGACAGCATAGGTCAGAGGAAGAGACATCGCCAATGGACGCCCTTCGCAGTCGAAGATGTTTCCTCGCGCCGGAAGTCGTTTTATCCAGGCTCGTTCTCTTTCCAGCGCGCGTTCTTTCCAAAGCGTATGATGGATGAGCTGAATACTGACCAGCCGCGCAAAAATGACGGTTATCCCGAAAAGAATCAGGAAGAGTACGATGCGCTCTCGATGGTTTGATGGTTCGTTGCTATTCATCACGGACTCGAAGAATATCCCAGCGCCATTGAGCGGAGGGTGTGAGTTCCTTCCGGGGAATTATGATTTTCCCATGAGGTTGGGCGGTGATTTGCCAGTCATTCTCTCGCTTCGCCCAAGCGGAGATTTGAGGATACGAAGCGAGGGCTCTAATCTCTCCGGAAAGCTGTCGTTGCTCTTTCATCAGCGCCGTCAGGGTTTTTCGGCTCTGAGCAAGATTCAGATTCGTACGCTTAAATTCGACATTCTTCCATGTGATACCCAAAACGATGGCGCTCAGAATTAGAAGCGCCACCAGAAAGCGCACGGCTCCAATGCGAATACGCGCAACTCGCGGGCGCCGCCGGGTACGAAGGAAGGCGGATTTCGTGAAAAGCGGCCTGACAACCTGTGTGGACATCCTTTACTTTCCGGGAAATATTTTGTATAATTCTATAAGAAGCGATTATCGTTTTTGTATCGCACGAAGGCGGGCGCTTCGCGCGCGGGGATTCTTGGCGATTTCCTCGAGCGTCGGGCGAACAACCCGCTTCGTGAGAGATATCGCCTGCGCCTGACCGCCGCAGGTGCAAATCGGCTGTTCCGGCGGACAGGTGCATGTTCTGCTCTTTGATGCAAAGAACGTTTTAACTCGTCGATCTTCCAAAGAATGATAGGAGAGAGCTACCAGTCGCCCTCCGGCGGCAAGGCTCGTCCAAGCATTCTCAAGACCGAGCACAATCTCTTCGAGTTCATCATTCACAGCGATTCGCAGCGCCTGAAAGACTCTGGCGAGCGCTTTCACACCGGCAGCGGGAACAGATTTTGAAATAACATTCGCAAGCTGAGCTGTCGTTTCAATCGGAGCTTGCTGCCGAGCCTTAATTATCGCTTTGGTGATACGCGTTGCCTGCGGTTCTTCACCGTAGGTTCGCAGTATTCGCCGTAGCTCTTGCAGACTTAAAGAACGGATTAAATCAGCAGCGCTTTGGCCGGATGTTGGATTCATTCGTAAATCGAGCGGCCCGTCTTGCTGAAACGAAAATCCGCGGGCCGGATTCTCTATCTGGTAGGAAGAAACACCGAAGTCGAATAAAACGCCTTGAACACCCGTAGGTGCGATAGGCGAGAGTTCGCGCTGAATCTTTGAGAATTGGGTTTGAATCAGCCGAATGCTGTCGCCGAATTTCTCCCGGCAATATTCAATCGCATCCGGATCTCGATCAAGGCCGATGAGGTGGCCTGTCGTGAGGTGCTTGAGGATTTCCTGTGCATGTCCTCCGCCGCCAAGGGTCGCGTCAATGTAAATCCCCGCGGGGTCGTGCACAAGTAGTTCGACAGTCTGGCGTAATAAAACCGGCTGGTGTGAAAAGGAGGTCACGCGAACCGGGCGGCCAGAGCTTTCTGCTGGCGACGCTGTTTTCGACACGGGTCGTGATGTTCCAGCGAGTTCAAAGCCTTTTCGACCGTAGAAGTGAGGCCGAAAAAGCGGCGAAGGTGTTTGTGACCTAATAGTTGAAGAATGTTGCCTGCGGCGTTGACAATGCGAAGTTCTCCGCCAAGCATTCGCAGATTGACGACGATTCCCGTGAGAACCGATACAGCTTGAACGTCGATGGAGTGGACACCTGCGAGGTCGAGGAGGATTCGTGAAGCGCCGTTCTCACTCAAGTGGGAGAAGAGGGTTTCAATCTCGCGGGCGGCGGCCAAGGTCAGGTCACCGCGCAGATGAATCGTCGCAATACCACAAGACTCATTTATTTCCGCGGAAATCGGCATGACTATAATTCCTTAAGTCTTTTTCTCATTTCGCGGTGCTTTTTCCAAGCTTCTTCAGGAGGAATGCTCTTTTTCTCTTGGAAGATGTCAAAGGATTCTTTATCCCAGATTACGAAGTGGTCCCGGCATCCGAAGAAAACGATATCCCGACGGTCCTTAGAACGTTTAAAGATGGCTTCAGGGAGGGTGACACGGCCTTGAGAGTCAACTTGTTTTCGGAATGAATTCCCATGAATGGCGAAGTTCATAGGCAGACTGTCATCTTCAGCAAACGAGGCTCCGAAAGGATCTGCCGACGCCCAGTACCGGCTGAATACTTTGCGAGGGAAAGCATTAAGACTTCCATCGCCGCCTGGATTGAAGATCAGTTCGCTCTCCCCATTTTCTTCGAGAGATCGGCGGAAATCGGCCGGTATATTCACGCGGCCATTACCATCGGCAACCCCGAAATGGGTTCCGAGAAAAAGGAAATCATCATGTGAATCTGCCTGAGACATGCCAATATAACCTTATTGCATCCAATTTCCTCCTAAATGTAACAATATGAGTCAATGGAGTCAAGAGTTTTTTTGAAAAAATGAAAAACGTAAATTTATAATAATCAGTTAGTAGAAATATTTTCCTAGTGTTATTAGGATGATAGACCAGTTTTTCGTCATTTATTCATCATTTCCGAGAGGAAAGCCTCTCTATTTTCCTGTGAGTAAGACATGACAGACCCACAAATCGAACTCGAGGCTTTGGCGCGCAAAGCTCTCGACTATGCAGACGGTTCAGAAGCTGAAATTTTGGTGAGTGCATCCGAAAACGCCCTCACGCGCTTCGCGGAGAATGCGGTTTCGCAGAACGTATCTCGCCGTGAATTGGGCATTACGATAAGAATCGTTCAAGGAAAACGTTCAGCCCGCGTCACAACCAACCGCATGGATGCAAAAAGTCTTACGGAAGCGTTTGAGCACGCCAAGAGCCTGCTTCCGTTCCAGAAAGAGTCCCCGGATATCCTGCCCCTGCCTGAGCCTCAGGTCATTCAACCCAATCCGGCTTTCGAGGGATCCACAGCGCAAGTCCACCCGGAAGTGCGTGCTCAGGCCGTTCTTCAGGGAATCGAGGCCTGCAAAAAGGTATCGCTCAGGGCTGCCGGAGTCTGTTCCACAGGTTGGAGTGCCGTCGCCGTAGCCAACACGAACGGACTGCTCTGTTCCCATAAGGACACAAGCTCAACGTTCGGTATCTCCGCGCAATCCGAGGATTCATCGGGCTGGGCGGAAGCCTCTTCCCGTGATTTTGGAAAAATCGATATCGCCGGGCTTATAGCGGTAGCCATCGAAAAAGCGCAATCAAGCCGCAATGCAAGGAGCTTTGAGCCCGGACATTATACGGTTGTCTTGGAACCCGCGGCGGTCACTGATTTTCTGGAATTCATGGGATGGTTTGGATTCGGAGGGTTGGGTTTCATAGAGGGACGGACATTTATGGCGGGGAAACTTGGCCAGAAGCTGTTAGGAGAGAATATTTCGATTGTCGATAACGCTTACGATTTATCACAGCGCGGCTTGCCGTTCGATTTTGAAGGTTTCCCCCGGCAGAAAGTTACGCTGATTGAAAACGGAGTCGCCAAAGCCGTGGTGCACGACCGTTTGTCGGCGCAAAAAGCCAACGCTGAAACGACCGGTCATGCGCTGCCTCAGCCGAATGCGGAAGGCGCGATGCCGTTTAATCTCATGCTCGCGCCCGGAGATTCGTCTGTGGAAGAAATGATTGCTTCGACAAAGCGCGGCATTCTGGTGACGAGGTTTCATTACACGAATGTCATTGAGCCGATGGAGCTGGTACTGACAGGATTAACCCGTGACGGCACCTTCCTGATTGAAAACGGGAAAATAGTAGCTCCTCTGAAAAACCTGAGATTCACGCAATCTATCTTGGAAGCGATGAAAGCTGTCGAAGCAATTTCACGCGAACGCAAAACGATGCTTTCCGAATGGGGGATGGGCGCTTACACGGTACCGGCTCTAAAGATTTCGCGTTTCAATTTCTCGAGTGAAACCGGCTTCTAACCGTTGGAGTTGTAGGGACAAGGCCTGCCTTGTCCGTTCGTTGCTGTCGCGCGTAACCCTGATAATTCCTCGCCGAGCCGGGTCGCTCAGGCCCCGGCCGCAACTATGAATCATGCAACTTTTCAAAAAAATTAAGTTCGAAAAAAAATGAAAACACATCCTTTCGCGAGTGCCGCTCTCGCCGAAGCCCGCAAGCAGGGCGCTTCTTATGCGGATATTCGGCTTATCACTCAGGAGCAGGAAGATACCCTTATCCGCAATGGAAATATCACCCATCTCGATACATCTATCAGTGATGGTTTCGGAGTCAGGGTCATCTGCGAGGGCGCATGGGGTTTCGCAGCGTCTCCCCTGATGGAAGAATCGGAAATCAAACGCGTGACGGCTCTGGCGGTGGAAATCGCTCGCGCCAGCAGCCGCGCAAAAGAACATGATGTCGTTCTGGCGCCGGAACCTCCGGCTCAGGAAACGTGGCTGACTCCGGTTGTCGAAGACCCATTTGCGGTTTCCATGAAGGAAAAGCTCGAGCTCCTGTTTGCCATCGACGATGTGCTCCGGGAATCACCGAAAATAAAAGTTGCTGAGACCGGCATGCAGTTCCAGCGCGAGCATCGGCTCTTGGTGACGAGCGAAGGAACGATTGCTAATCAGACCCTGCTTCGTTCCGGAGCAGGCTACTCGGCAACGGCTGTCGAGGGCAACGAAGTTCAGGTGCGCAGTTACCCGAATTCTTTTCGCGGGCAATACATGGCGCTTGGCTATGAGCTCGTGCGAGGTTTGAAACTGATGGACGAAGCGGAGCGAGTCCGCGAAGAAGCCATTGCGCTCCTGTCAGCGAAGTCCTGTCCTCGAAAGAAGACGACACTGGTGCTTGACAGCTCTCAGCTCGCTTTGCAGATTCACGAATCCGTCGCGCATCCCACGGAGCTCGACCGCGTGCTGGGGATGGAAGCCAACTTCGCCGGGACGAGTTTTGCCACTTTGGAAAAAGAAGGCAATTTCCGCTACGGCTCGGACATCGTGAATCTCTATTGCGACTCGACCATTCCCGGCGGGCTGGCGACGTTCGGATTCGATGATGACGGTGTCCGCGCGCAGCGTTGGTACATCGTTCAAAACGGCATCTTCGTCGGCTATCAGAGTTCGCGTGAGATTGCCGGCGCTTTGAAACGGGCGCGTTCGACAGGCAACAGCCGCGCCGAAGACTGGTCGCATATTCCGATTATCCGGAACGGAAATCTTTCGCTCGAACCCGGCGATGCGGATTTCGATGCGATGATTTCCGAAATTGATGACGGCATTTACATGGAAACGAATAAATCGTGGTCCATCGATCAGAAACGTTTGAATTTTCAATTTACATGCGAACTTGGCAAAGAGATACGCGGAGGAAAACTGCAGGGGCTGGTGAAGAATCCGACGTATCAGAGCATCACTCCGAAATTCTGGGGCGCGTGCGATGCGATTGCCGGGCCTCGTTGGTGGACGCTCTGGGGAGTCGTTAATTGCGGAAAGGGACAGCCGGGACAAGTCGCCGCGATGTCGCATGGAGCATCGCCCGCGCGGTTCCGCAATATTCAAATCGGAGTGTCCGAGTAAAGGTAACGAAGGTTTTGCATCTTGAGTAGAAGAATTATTCTAACGCTCTTCATTGCTATCATCGGAGCGATTTGTTTCCAAGGATGCTCCGGCAGTGATAATGGCGACGGCTCCGGAGAGTTTTGGCGGCGCTACCATGTGCTTGATTTCGGCCGGCGACCCGTTCCCTCTCCCGACGGCACGCGAGTATGTTTTGCCACGGAAGGAACCGGAGAGCATACGGCAGGAATCTATCTTCTTGAAGGAGACAGCGTTGTCCAATTAACGATGGGCACTCCGCCTCATGCGTGGGATTATAGCTGGTCGTTGGATGGAGCGCGCATTGCTTTTTCCGCACCCGGACAAATCGGCGGCGAATCAGCGGGCATCTGGCTCATTGATGTCGAAACGCGCGAGCTCGAACAGATTTGGGATCGCGGCTCCGCGCCGAGTTGGGATCCAACAGATTCGCTGAGATTCTATTGCGCGGGGCCGGAAGACGGTACGAATAACGAAGGTATTTTTCTTATCGTGCTTGAACCCGCGCTTCGCATTCGGGTACAGTCACGCGGAACGTCGCCTGCTATGTCTCCGAATCGCCAACTATTGGGATGTCAGCTACCGGGGGAAGGCTCACAGGGGCGTGCGCTGCATGTTGCGACGCTGGACAGTCTATCCGGAATGCCGGTCGCTTCTCACACCGGAGCGTACTCGTGGGTTTGGGATTCGCAGCAGATTATCTATGAGTTTATTGAGGGAGGAGCGCTGGATATCTACGCGGTGCCGGTCAATCCTCCCGGACAATCGCAATTGCTCATCACGGGAGCGTCTTTTCCCAAAGCTTTCCCTTCGGAGAATAAAATCGTTTTTTCAAAAGTATCAGGAGCGTCAGCAGGCGGAATCTGGACGATGAGCACGCATGGGGGAGATGCACTGCCTCTGACGACAACGGGTTCAAGACCTGTCCCCACATCGGACGGAGATGCTATCTATTTCGATGACGAAGATGGAATTTATATCCTGCGCAGAGCTTCGTAATTATACCGTTCAAGTGTCGGGCAGGCAGAGCCAGCCCGTAGGCGCGTAGAACAGAAAGTTGAATAATCCTAAAGGCTGGCTCTGCCTGCCTTTCCTTAAAAAAAAAAGAAAAAGGCCACGCAGTAAATCGCGTGACCTTTTTTATTGCATAATTTGTATAATCAACTTGTCAGTGTTGAGGTAGTCGTAATCGGACCTTCGGCGCGACCTTCGATGAATTGGCGGACGATGCCATTATCTGTTTCTCTGGTTTCGGCAGGCGTGCCTGAAAAAATTATTTCGCCGTCGTGAAGCATCACGATGCGATCAGATACTTTATAGACGCTGACCATATCGTGTGTAACAACGACGGTGGTGACATCCAGTTGTTCATTGAGCCGGATGATGAGATCATTAATCGCGTCGGCTGAAATCGGATCCAGCCCTGTGGTCGGTTCGTCATAGAGGACGTAGTCAGGTTTCATCGCAATCGCCCGCGCTAAGCCGACCCGTTTCTTCATCCCGCCGGATAATTCGGCGGGTTTCAAATTTTCGATGCCGGAAAGATTGACCATCGCAAGGCATTCCTTTACGCGCTTATCGATTTCGCCGCCGCTCATCGAGGAGTGTTCGCGCAGTCCAAGAGAAATGTTTTCCGCAACCATCATCGAATCGAAGAGAGCCGCACTTTGAAAAACGATTCCAAATTTCTGTCGGATTTTGTAGAGTTGTGCCTGCGAAAGGTTCCAGATGTTTTCTCCTTCGATGATAACATCCCCTGAGTCTGGCTGTAATAGGCCGATGAAATGTTTCAGCAAGACGGATTTCCCGCAGCCCGATTGCCCGATAATCGCCAGAGACTCGCCCTTGTCAATCGTGAGATTCGTCCCGCGCAGAACGGATTTATCGCCGAAAGATTTGTATAGATTTTGAACTTCAATCATGGCTTGTTAATCATTAGAATAAGAACATCGCCAGAATATAATCGCTCATCAGAATCAGTATGCACGACCAGACGAAAGCGCGAATCGTCGCCAGTCCGACTCCTTCGGCGCCTCCTCGCGTGGAGAAGCCGACATGACAGCCCATCAGGGCGGTGACGGCTCCAAAAACGAACGCTTTAGCGAGCCCCGCTATCACATCATAGACATCGAAGAACACGGGGATTTGATTCCAGAACATCGCTGAGGTCATCCCAAGCAGAACGGTCGCGACGAACGATGCGCCCATCATGGCGATGAAATCCGCCAGCGTGACAAGAACCGGCAGCATCAGCAGATTGGCGTAGAAGCGCGGCACTGCCAGATAGCGGATTGGGCTGATTCCCAGTGATTCCAGCGCATCTATCTGCTCGGTGACTTTCATGGTTCCCAACTCGGCGGCGATAGAAGCGGAAACACGCCCTGCGATAATAAGCCCTGTCAGCACGGGGCCGAGCTCGATGACAATTGCTTTTAGAGTTGAAGAGCCTAAATATTGCAAAGGAACGTAGCCCTTGAGCTGATAATTTCCCTGCCAGGCTGTTACAGCTCCTACAAAAGTCCCCACTAACAGAACGAGCGGCAGGCTGTTGAATCCCAGGCGGAGAGCCTGTTCGAAAAAGAGCTTTCTGTCTTTCCAAAGGCCCTTGATGCCGACGAGGATACGAAAGAGAAGCATCGTCGCCGCTCCGGCTTCGGCAAAAAAGTCGAGCGCGGTGCGCCCGACTTTCGCAAGGGTTTGTGAAATTGTTGGTGGAGCAACAGGCAAATTCATTGAAGGAATTCAGATTAGCCTTGATTAAAATTCCGCGCCGAGAGAAAAGTAATAGCTGGGTTTCTCTGTATCAAGAAAATCCGTTCGCCATGCAACATCCCATTGCAGCAGGAAAAAACCGAGTCGCAGACGAGGACCGAAACCATAACCGACCTGCAAATCGCGCAGGCGGTGTCCGCCAGGCGTTTCTTCAGTAATTCGCAGGTTGTCGTCTTCCCAAACAGCGCCGATGTCGGTAAAGATAGCGCCGCGGATACTTCGGAAATAGAGCGGAAGCGGCCAGCCGAACTGCAACTGCCGTATCATCGGGAAACGAAATTCCTGATTCGTCAGGAAGAAACGTGTTCCGCGCCGCTCAAAATATTTCCCTCCGCGGAAGGGGATAACAAACGATGCAAAATAGAAATCATCAATGTCTTCAATCGGCAAGTCACCTTCATAGCGACGATTTATCCAGTTCCAGACACCACCCATGTAAAAATACTGAGGTTTCTCACCGCCGGAAAATCCTCCGGTAATTCTCGCCGCCCAACTGTAGTCGCGCCCGAGTCGCGTGTAGCGACGAAAATCCCCTTTCACAACATAGAAGCTGGATTCCCACGAGCTTTGCGATGACGAACTTGAGAGCGGGGGACTGTAGGCATAGGATATGCGATAGCGAGTACCATTGATAGGACCCGTCAAACCCCATTGAACTGTATCATGGACATAGCCAAGTCGGGGAAGGATGGTTCGTCGTTTGGAACTGTACAGGTACCTGTCAATATCAAAATTATATCGGTCGCGTTCAATGAAATGCGCAAAAACATCCATATCCACTCGGGAATACTTTGAAAAGGGATACGCCAGATAAATCCCGGTTTGAATTGTGCGATCCCGCACGCGACCGGCATCAAGGTAGTACACATTTCGGTAAAACCCGACACCGTAGTTTATGCGCTGCGGCAGGTAGTAGTATTGTATGTGAAAATTAGTGTTGTCCAAATTGTTGAAATCATAATAGAGATCTGTATTGAGCATGATAAGGTGATTGCCGAGAACATCCGAAAAGAGAAATTGACTGGTTCCCTGCACACCAAAGAAACTGGAATACGCGGCGGTGGCATAGACAAAATCGGGAGTCAGCTTCACGCGATAATTTTTTGCGGCAAATCCACCTCCGGGTAAACGGCTCGTGGTCGTATCCGGTTCGTCAATCTTTTCGTGCTCCAAACCTCCATGAGTTGCGAATACATAATCGGCATACGGCCGCCGGGCATGGCGTATCTCGGGCTGCGAAGAGCCGGCATTCTCTGCGGTCTCTTCGAAATCAACCGTGCCCTTCTGTCGAAACGGCGTTGGAGTCAGTTCCATCGCGGGTCTCTCCAGCGCGTTCTTCAGCATGAAAATATCATAGCCGCCATTGTTTAAGGATGTGAACACGAGGCGACGAGTGTTGGCGGAATAGCTCGGCTGGAGGCAGCCTGTCAGGCAGTTTGTAAAAGCCTCATTCTCACCGGTCTCCAGATTCAGACGATAGAGATTAAAAACGCCGCTCGCATCCCCGGAGTAAACGATGGTGACGCCATCCGACGCGAAAACCGGCGAGCGTTCCTGCGTTTCCGTAAATGTAAGTCGCTGAGCATCATCGTCGCCGAGATGGATTAAGTAGATGTCTTGTTGACGATAATTCATCTGATACATCTTTATCGTCTCTCGATAGTCGCGCACGCTGAGGGAATCGCGCCGGTCCGATGTGAAGAGAATCGCTTTGGAATCGGGAGCCCAAGACGGATCATCATCGGAGAAAATATCGTCCGTTACTCGATGCATCTCTCCATCTTCAAGATTGACGATATAGATATCCGAGTGACCTTCGGCAACTCCGACAAAAGCAATTTTTTCACCGTCGGGAGACCAAGCGGGCTTGAAAATCGCATCCAGATCCCAGCGAAAGCGACGGCGAACTTTGCGTTTCTTTACATCCAGCAAATAAAGCGCATCCGACTGGCCTGCTTTCGATGCGAATGTAATCATCCGACCATCCGGCGACCATGAAATCCGCGCATCAAGCCACTTGAGTTCCTCAAAGTCCCCACTGCGCTCGCCGCGCAGAAGCCTTCGGAGCTTCTTCGTGTTCAAATCAAGGAGATAGAGATTGAAATAGTCCGTGCGGTCCGAAAGAAACGCAATCTGTTCGCCATCCGGAGAAATGGCCGGACCGTTATTGACGAAGTTGCGCCACTCCATATGATCAGTCAAACGCTCGGCGAATTCCTCGGACATTTTCATGTCCGCGATATGGGGCCAGTAAGCGCGTCGGAGCCATGTTTTCCACCGCTTGCTGAACTCGTCCATGTCGAGACCGATGGAGCTCTTGATAACCTTCGACAGGTCGCGGATGGAGCGCAGTTTATTCAGAATCTCGCCGACTTTTTGGGACCCATACTTCTGGTCAATATAATACAAAACTGACTGCCCGCCTTTGTAGGCAAGATAGCCGCCTAAGTAAGGCATGTCAGGCAGGTAGCCGCTGATGGTGGCATCCCGCATAAACATATCGGACTCGGTGTCCCAGCCTTCCCGCGATTCGTATTCCGCCAGTCCTTCAATGAACCATAGTGGGAGCTGCATCATTGCCGCGCCAATGAGGATAGATTGAAAACCGGAGCCGTGGAGCATCCGCAGCATCACCGCATGAGTGAGCTCATGATGTATCACATGCCGGTAAGCTTCGAAACTTCCCTGATAGGGAATCACGACGCGGTTTTTCAGAAATTCAGTAAAACCGCCGAGCCCTTCTTCGGGAAGCGATGTCGTGACATTCGTCTGCTCGAAGTTATTGTGCGAAACATAAGTAACGATGGTGATGCGGCTTTCCAATTTGTAATTAAAACTCCGCTGAAGTTTTTCCAGCGCGTCTTCCGCGGTTTCCGCCGTGAACTCCGCAATCGCTTCTCCACCATCGGTAAAGTAAATATCGAAATGTTCCGACTGGATATAGCGCCACTGAAAGTCCTCGTACTGCACTTTATTCTTGCCGAATTGAGCGAAAGCGCTCGTGGCTGACAGCAGTAGGAGAACTCCGATGACGAAATAAAGCATACCCCCCTTCCGTCCCCCCGTAAACGGAGGGAGACTCGACTCACCCCCTGCTTGCGGGGGGGGTAGGGGGGGTCTCTTGGAACAGCAGTCTTTGATATGTCTCTTGGAAAATCTCATCATGGCTTAAGTATAAGCGTGCAATCCACCGAAAAAGTAATTCCCAAAGAAAGAAAGAAGAATCATGCCAAAACCGGCCAAAGAAAGAATAGCAGATTTTGTGCCTGTCCAGCCGCGCTGCAGCCGGGCATGCAGGAAGCCGGAATAGAAAAGCCAGACAATCAATGCGCCAACTTCCTTCGGATCCCATGACCAGAAAGAACCCCAGGCCTGTTCCGCCCAGATAGCCCCGGCGAAGAGGGCCCCTACTGTATAGAGCGGATAACCCAGCTTCACAGTTCCCGCCGAAATGTCATCCATAAGCCCCCGATCCAGTTTGAGCGACGCTAATCTTTTACCGCTCCGGAAAAAGCTATTCAACAGGAAGAAGCAAGGTAGCGCTAATATCCACGAAAGGCCAAAAAATTCAAAAATCCTAAACGGGCTTCCTTGTGTTATTCCGAATATGTGTGATTTTGTAAGAATTCCCGCAAGAAGCGCACCTAAGAGAAAGCTTAGGAATGCTACGGCGGCAAGGTAACCGCCTCCAGAGGCTTTTTCTGTGCGATTTATCCGTCGGTAAATCAGCGTCCAACCTATCGCCCCTAAGGGAGCCCCAATTCCAAAGGCGGTCAGCGCCGAACCGATACCATTGATAGGATTCCCGCCGAGGTTAAATGTCGCGGCGCTTGCAGGGAGAGCCTGAAAGAGGGCAAGAATAAGTGCTAAACCTACGGGGAAACCGATTCCCATCGTGAAAGCGATAGGCTTCATTTTTCCGGAAAAAGGCCCCTTTTTCGAGCTTACCATTTCAGGATCCCGTATCAGATAGAGGAAGGAGGTAACTGCGCCGACGGCAAAAGAGCCCGAAGCAATAGCCGCAAGTGTCACATGAATCGTGAGCCAATAACTCTGCAACGCCGGCATAAGCTGCATATTGATTTCTTTCGGCAGCATAGATGCCGTGACCATCAGCATGAAGATAATCGGCGAAATCAAAGCAGCTATTTTCAGTCGGCGGTATTTCCACAGGACAATTCCCATCATCATCGCTGCCATCCAACTCATAATCGCCAGATATTCATACATGTTCGACATGGGGTAGTGCCGGGAAATCGCCCACCGGATAAAGAACCCGACAGTCTGAGGGAGAAATCCCAATCCCGCCGCCGCCGCTCCAAACCATCCGATACGGTCTTTACCCGTTGCCAGAAAAACTGAAAACAGAGCAAAGGAAGTTAAATAGCACCAGAATGCCCACCAGAACAGCCAAATATCAGGAGAAACCATCGTCACATCTTTTGTTTAATTAGGGTATTATCTTTTAGATTAAATCGCTGTTTCAGAGAGAATGTTCCCACTAAGAAAAACCAAGCCCCGTGAAAATTTACGGGGCTGGTAGAATTAGCTTATATGAGACAATTCGCGTGCAATCCGAATTATTCCTCAGATTCTCCGAGGACTTCACGTACCATATCAAGGAGTTCTTCGCCCTTAATCGGCTTCGTCAGATAATTATAAGCGCCTTCCTTAATCACCTGCACAGTGTCCTCGATTTTCGGATAACCCGTCAGAATAACAACGGTTGACTGAGGGTCTGCGGCGCGGATTTCCCGGAACACGTCAATGCCGCTTGCGCCTTTCAGTTTAACATCAAGAAACGTCAGTCCCGGCAGCTTCTCCGTGTGGAGCTTCACGGCTTCCGGACCGGTCGCCGCCGTAATCACCTCATAGCCGGCGGTCTCCAATAGCTGAGACATCACAGAGAGGATGCTCGGATCGTCATCGACGACGAGGATCATATTGCTTCGGTTACCGACATCCTGCAGCTTCTGCTTCTCGATGTTGCGTTTTATTTCCTCGATATTCTGCTGGTCATAGAGTCTCCATCCTCTCCAGTCGCGGCGCGGACGAGTGATAGAGCCTTCGCGCTCCCATTTGAAGAGAGTCGATTTGGAGACTTGCAGATTATCGCAAACTTCCTTAGAGGAATAATATTTTTGTTCCAGCATTTTCTGCCCCGTTTGGGTAGTCATGATATAGCTTTCTTTAGCAGAAGCAATATATTACATTTCCACACGAAAGTCAAGGGAAATACGTGAAAAATATTGCTAAGGCGCTTTCTCTTGCTTGGATGAATCCTTGTCCTCGGAGTCTCCGTCCTTGACCCCTTCTTTGAATTCCTTGATACCGCGTCCCATTCCCCGCATCATCTCAGGAATTTTACGCCCGCCAAAGAGGAGCAAGACGACCAGGACAATTAGTAGAATCTCAACCCAACCGAATCTCACGGTATGCCTCCTCGCCTTGTAGCATAAGATATAGCAATATAAAGAATTCCATCCAATATGTCAAGGAAAAATTCCACAGAAACATGGCCGCAACTTAGGGTTCCGTCGATGAGACGACTCGGTAAAATTTCTTCTCCTCATCCAAGACGGCATTCGTGTCCACAAAAGTGGTGTCGGATGAGGAACCTTCGAGGGTCGAAAACGTATCGAAGGGGTTGTTTGAACTGTAGATACGATAATAGGGAGCGCCGGTGGACGACCAGTGAAGCTCCGCATCATCACCCGCTCGTATAATGACGACTTCCGGCGGATTCTGGATATAGCCGACCGCGCGGATGAGGCGATTTCCGACTTTGCAGTTGTCACAGTCGTCATTTTCATTGTACCAGCGTCCCTCGCATTCATCATACAGGTAGCTTTGGCCTGAATTGGGACCGGTCGTATCTCGCGCGAACGCTTCATATTTCAGGGTATCGGGATTTCCTAAAGCAATAAAGAAGTCGTCATTGAAAATCAAAGGTTCGCCCAAATCATCGCGGATAATTGCACTCGCCCAGAGAGGCGACCCGGACGGCAATCCTCCCACGACATTTTCCACCGCGCCGGTTGTATCGGTTAGCAGCAGGTCTCCGGGCATCCCGAATCCATTAACATCGTACACTTCAACAATCACGCGTGTGTGAACCGAGTCGGGCTTAAGCCGGGACACGCTGAAGGACGCGCCGCAGAGTACGAATGGAACCTGAGTCGGCGTGAATTTAACAGCCCACCGGAATTCCTCCCCGCCAGCCCAATTGAAACGATCCGCCGCGCCATTGTCGTAACTGATGGTGGTTTCACAAACATTGGCGATTTGAAAATCGTAGATGTCCGTCGCGGTTGTTTCCAAATCTATATCCGTTGCTCGGATGAAGTAATCGTAGCTGCCGGCGATAAGAGGTTTGAGCACCACGTAGAATTCGTTCAGCTTCCCTGTAGGATTCATAGCGGTCGAAACATAAACAGCACTGGTGTCCGGCTTGTAAAAAAGCATTACCGAAACACCTGAAAACTCATCGAAGGCGCTCGCAACGAACAACATGCTGTCAGCGTTTCCATCAGCGACGGGATCATGGAGTAGCAGGGGAGGTTCGTTTTGGCCGATGATGATAAAATTCATATGAGACTCATCGAGGACACTGGGTCTCTCAACACTTCGAACGCGCATACGCGCTGCAGCCGTTCCGGGTCCCGTAGCCGGCCAAATTTGCCAACAGGTTTCCCATGCGGCTGTAGAAAGGTATTCCCAATCAGGCCCTGGCCAGTTTCGATTTAAATAAAACCGAACGCTGTCTGACGGAGGCAAACCTTCACCTGTCCAGTAGATGTCTTCATTATCGCCTTCAGTCCAGATTTCCTGTCCAACAGGAACCCATAGTGTTAGATGGGGGTCGGAGATGGAAAAGTCGCCGTCTGAAGAATCACGGATAGACGGATCATGAGTGCTGACGATCCGAATCCGCGCATTGGATGTCGCTGGAGCACTGACCTCCCACGATTCGACCCCATCATTGGGCGTATCGGTAAAGAGAGATTCCCATTCACCGGATGGATAATCACGATTCAGGGAGATGTCTACGTTGCCGCCCGCGCCGGAGTTCCAGAGAATATCATAAGCTAATCCCCAGAACCAGTTTTCACCGCCATTCGGAGAGGTAATCGTGATATAGGGATCTGTGATTGTGAAATCTGCATCTGACGAGTCCCGTGCGGCACCATGAGAATCACCCACAATCCGAATCCGGCAGTTTTCAGATGTCGGATCCGTCACAAGCCACGGCTCTTCACCGTCATTGGAGGTGCCTGAAAAGAGCATCTCCCAACCTCCGGTTGGATAATCGCGGTTGATGCTGATGGTAACGCCGCCATCCAGAGCGTCACTGTCCCAGTAAATCGTATCGGTCGCGCCGACATACCACGTTTCTCCTCCATTCGGATCGATGACAGTAATCGAAGGAGCAGGGTGCAGGAAGTCCATAAGAACCGGCAGATGATCCGAAGCTCGATAAAGCGCATCTGCTATCGTCTGTCCTTCTGGGATTACGGGTGGGTCGTTGATGTTTTCATTTGGACAGTGAAGGCCATCATTTCCATACGCCCAATAGGTCGAAGTCAGACATTCGAACTCACCGGCAGCAAGGAAAGCTTCCGATGAAAGGATTTGGTCGAAACGATCATCCAGTCCGCCTGTAGCTCCTATATCATTTGGATCTGGAGCGTCCATTCGTGTGGACTGCGTATGCATGGTAGCAAAACTACAGTTATTGTTCCAACCACCGGGAGTGCTGATCGGGTCGAAACTACGTCCCGAGTTGTCCGTCTCTGACCCAATGAGTTTTTGATAGCCGAGGTCATCGCTGGAATAGCAATTGAAATCGCCCACAACAAGGAAGTCGGATCCGTCAGGAAGCGCGTTGAGATAATTTCGAAGAACGGTGGCTTCTACGAGGCGTTTGTCCTCATCTTCAGAAGTGTTTCCCGCTTTAAGGTGCAGGGAATAGACCCGGAACTCCCCGGTGGCATCCGTACCTTTGGGTTTCAACACATACTCGCTGATATCACGGCGCGGCGTCGAAAGTTGCTGCGTGGAGACATACGTCACAGTACTTGCTCTGTAGAAACAGGCATTATCGGTATAAGTCCCGTCCGTCCAAGGGACCAACAACCATTCGCCGGGTTCGACATAGTTCAGAATATCGTTTAAGAACTGGTTGACTTCAGATGAACTTTTCTGTTCCTGAGTCACGACAATATCCACATCCAGCGCTCCGAAAATCGTTCGAAAAGCCGGAATGCGCACGCCGCAGGTGCTGCCGCAGAAATTCAATACATTATAAGTCGTAATATGCAATGTATCAGTGTTTTGAGCTCTAACAGCCGAGGATAATGCAAATACCAGCAGTATCGCAACTGCCATCTGAAGGAAGGAAGAATATACAAAGTGATTTCTACGTTTCATCTTTTCCTCATTGAATTCTGTCAATCATTCGGAAGTACATCTGACCCACGTTGTCATACAGGTTTCAGCCAGTTCGCACTATCTAACAATTTACTTCTAAGATAGCAAGAATGCAAGGAAAAATATGCAGCGTCGCATTTTAATTGCAGTGAAGTCACTTGCAATTAATCAGTGAAGTGTTTATATTTTTTAGATTAGAAAATGCGCGAGCATGCCGTATTCGCTGTCGAGAGTGATGGATGTAGGAAGTCACCCTCGTCAATTTTTAACTATTTGATAATTAGCTAATAACAGGAAGTAAACATGCAAACCGAGTTAATCTCCCACACGGATGTGCCCCTTCAGGTTGCGGGGAATGAGGAAGATTTTGAATTCCATTTTCGCCATTTCTTCCGAATGAGAGGCCCCAAACTTATGGCCGCCGATCAGAGGTGGCTCCCTCCGACGGACTTGTTTGAAACTCAGGACGCCCTCGTGCTTGTCATGGACATTGCGGGGATTAACCGTCAAGATGTATCCGTAAAAATCGAAGGGCATACTCTGACTATTCAGGGGATTCGGCGGGAGTTTTCGAAATATCCGAAGAGGAATTACTATCTAATGGAAATCGATTTTGGGCCTTTTGAGCGGCGATTCCAGTTGCCGTGGCTGGTGGATGAAGAGAAAATAGAAGCACGTTATTCCGACGGTTTTTTGGAGGTGCTGATGCCGAAACAGGCTTCAGAATCTTCGACAGGCTCGGTTCATATCACACCGAAGGAGGATGATAATGGCTGACCAGAATAATACGATTGCACCGCCGCCCGGAGCGACACCTCCTCCCCCCGGAGAAAAACCGGATGTCCTTGTTATCCCTGAGGTGCTTCCCGCGTTGCTGCTCAGCGAGGTTATCATCTTTCCGAATGTCATCGTGCCGCTGGTTGTCACGGATGAACGCATGGTCAAGCTGATCAACGATGCGTTGAGTGGGTCGAAGATTGTCGCGACGTTCGCCCGGATTGTTAATCCTGAAGGCACGGAAGTCGAGAATCAGTTTTATGATGTCGGGACCGCGGTTCAGATTTTGAAAATGTTCCGGGTTCCGGATGGGTCTGTTCGTCTGTTAGTGCAAGGATTGTCGCGCATCCGGCGAGTGGAAGTAGCCAGCACCGACCCTTACCTGATTGTGCAAGTCGAGGTCCTGCAGTTTGACCGGCGTCGGAGTCTAAAGGTTCAGGCGCTGATGCGCGCGATTTCGGATGAGTTTCACCGGGTCATCGACTACTCCACGCATATTCCGGATGAAGTGAAAATCGCGACGTATAATATTACAGACCCGGCGGTTCTTGGCGATATTGTCGTTTCGAATCTCAATATCAAGCTTGAACAGAAGCAGGATGTTCTTCAGACATTCAACCTCGAAGAGAGGCTTGTCAAAGTCGCAAATCTGGTTCATCATGAGTTAAAACTTCTCCAGCTCGGTTCCAAAATTCAGACTGAAGTTGAAGGCGAAATGGAGAAGAACCAGCGTGAATATTTCCTTCGCGAGCAGTTGAAAGCGATTCGCCGGGAATTGGGAGAAGAAGAGGATGCCAGCGCGGAACTCCTGGAACTGGAAAAACAGATTATGGAATCCGGCATGTCTGAAGAGGCTCAGGAAGTCGCGCTTAAGGAATTGAATCGTCTAAAACGAATGAGCGTGGCATCTGCGGAGTACACGGTGTCACGGACCTATGTCGAATGGCTCATCGCGCTGCCCTGGGCGAAATCATCGGAAGACACGCTGGATATTAATCACGCAGAGAAAATTCTGAATGAAGATCATTACGGGCTCGAAGATGTCAAAGAACGCATCCTTGAATTCTTAGCGGTGCGCAAGCTGAAGCAAACCATGAAAGGGCCGATTTTGTGTTTCGTCGGGCCGCCCGGAGTGGGGAAGACATCATTGGGGCGTTCCATCGCGCGGGCGATGGAACGGAAATTCAGCCGAATGTCATTGGGCGGAATGCGCGATGAAGCGGAGATTCGCGGCCACCGCCGAACCTATATCGGCGCATTGCCGGGGCGTATTATTCAATCGCTTCGACGCGCGGAAGTCAACAATCCGGTGGTGATGCTCGACGAAATCGATAAGCTCGGTCAGGACTTCCGAGGCGACCCGGCATCCGCGCTTTTGGAAGTACTCGACCCGGAACAGAATTTCAGTTTTCAGGATCACTATCTGGACGTGCAGTTCGACCTTTCGCGGGTGATGTTCATCACGACAGCGAATGATATCGCAACGATTCCGTCACCACTTCGAGATAGGATGGAAATTCTTCAACTGTCAGGCTATATCAGGCAGGAGAAAGTCGAGATTGCCAAACACTATCTGGTTCCCCGTCAACTTGATGAGAATGGTCTGAAAAAAACCCACCTGCATTTCACCACCAAAGGATTGGAAGCCATCGTCTCTCTCCATACTCGTGAAGCGGGTGTCCGCAAATTAGAACAACGGATTGCCGCCGTCTGCCGGAAAGTCGCTCGAAATCTTTCTCAGAAAAAAGCGAAGAAAGTCACCATCACTCCCAAGAACATCGGGGATTATCTGGGGGTTCCGAGATGGCTGGAAGACAAAGCGTCGAAGAAACCGGAAATCGGTCGCGCAACTGGACTCGCATGGACGCCCGTCGGCGGAGATATTCTCGCTATCGAATCGACTTGGATGCCGGGAGCCCGCGCGTTGCAAGTCACCGGGCAATTGGGTGATGTGATGAAAGAAAGTGCCTCGATTGCGCTGTCGTATTTACGAGCGAATGCCGAGAAATTCGGAATGGCGGAGGACGTGCTCAAACGCCGTGATATTCACATTCATGTGCCGGAAGGAGCCACGCCGAAAGACGGTCCATCCGCCGGAATTACCTTATGCACGTCGTTGGCATCCCTGTTTTTGAATGTGCCGGTGCGTAATGATGTCGCCCTGACCGGTGAAATCACACTGCGTGGCCGCGTACTTCCCATAGGGGGACTGCGAGAAAAAGCCGTCGCGGCGCGCCGCGCCGACATCCGTGAAATCATTCTTCCTCGGCGAAATGAAAAAGACCTGCAGGATATTCCGGAGAATATTCGCGAGCAAATGAAATTTACCTTCGTTGATCGCATCGACGAAGTTCTCGAGCACGCTCTGCTCAAACGAAGCGATGAGTGTTAATTTCCAACTGCGCCGATTGCTGTTCTGGGATTTTTTCTTTCCTCCGATTTGTTCGCTATGTGACCGTTCTCTCGAAAGGGACGATATTCTTTTCTGCGGTCATTGCCTGGACACATGCGAGATTGCCCATGCGGTCGATTTACCGCCCTTCCGGCAGGTTGACCGTCCCAGTGCCGCCTTCCTGATGCATCATCACCCCAAAGACCCTGTTCGAGCTCTCGTGCACGCGCTGAAATATGACGGCCATCGAGTTCTCGCAAGCTCAATGGCGCAGCGATGGAGTTTGACGATTCCGGCAGATATTCGCGAACAGGAAGCGACGTGGATTCCGGTGCCGCAATACTGGGCGAGAGGATGGCAGCGCGGCTTCAGTCAGAGCGCGCTTCTGGCAAAAGCCCTGCAAAAAGAATTAGGTTTTTCTTTGGAGCTGAAACTACTGCGACGTGTTCGGCATACACGTTCGCAGGTTCATCTGACCCCTCCGCAACGCCGGGAGAACGTGAAAGGTGCGTTCCGGATTTCGAAAGGTTGCGAAATTCCTGAGCGCGTTATTTTGCTTGATGATGTGATGACCACCGGAGCGACAATGGAAGAATGTGCGCGGACGCTCAAAAAAGCAGGAGTGAAATGGGTGGGCGCAGTCGCTTTCGCCCGCGCGAAACCATGATGCGTGGTTCGAGAAGGTATTCTGTGGAACTTCTCGGGTAATTCGATGTTTATCTATTAGGGTCAAATAGTCGCCGAGGCAGATCCCCTGATCTGCCCGGAATGTTAATAAACCAAACGACAAATTATCGCGCGTAACCCGGCCGGAAAAAAAACGGATCGAAATTTGAAACACTATTTCCTGTTCCTACTCACTTTACTGTTTGGCGCGCAATGCCTGCATGCCGAAACATATGTGCCGGGTGAATTGCTTGTGAAGTTGATGATGGCTCCCCGGAGTCTGATGCAAGCTCAGGTATCGGTTGCGGGTGTGAGTCGCATTGATTCGCTGCTGCAGTCTGACAGAGTGGAGGCAACGCTTGCCTTGCCGGAATTTCGAGAAACGATTCCGGAATTGAATCGCGCTTTACTTCTGCGCTTTCCGGACGATGTTGATATCGAAGCGGAGATGCGGCGGCTCGAAGGACAAGTGGGAATCGAGTGGGTAAGTTTCAATCATATTTTTCATGCGAGCTACACTCCGAATGACAGCGGATTTGCATCGCAATGGTATCTGCCGGTTATCGAAGCGCAAGCGGCTTGGGATATCACGCGGGGTGATACGTCGGTGATTATCGGCATCATCGATACCGGAATTGATTATACGCACCCAGACCTGATGTCGAATCTCTGGCGCAATACAGCGGAGATTTCCGGCAACGGAATTGACGATGATAATAACGGTTTTATCGATGATACGATAGGATGGGATTTCGTAGATGCGCCATCCTTTCCAACCGGAGGCGATGATCTCGTACGGGACGCTGACCCGATGGATGAAATGGGGCATGGAACGTTTGTTGCCGGTGTCGCAAGTGCGGTGACGGATAATGAAATCGGCGTGGCGTCTATCGGTTTTCGCTGTCGCATCATGTGTCTTCGCGCGGGGAATTCACAAGGATGGCTTGAAGAAGACGATGTCGCGGCGGCGCTTCTCTACGCGATGAACAACGGCGCGGGTGTGGTGAACATGAGTTTCGGTGACGTGGCTGCATCGCCGCTGCTGAGCGAAACCGTGCGCCTCGTGCATGATGCGGGAGTGGTGCTCACCGGTTCCGCAGGGAATAGTCATACGAGTACGATTCACTATCCGTCAGGATACAGCGAAGTCATTTGCGTCGGCGCGAGCAATCAGAATGATCAGCGCGCGTCTTTTTCCAATTACGGCCCTTGGGTGGATGTATTCGCGCCGGGGACAGACATTCTTTCGACGGAACTCGGCGGAACCGTCGGCACGTGGAACGGACTGAATCAAGGCACAAGCTACACCTCGCCGATGGTCGCGGGTCTGGTGGGACTTCTTTTAAGCGCCAATCCGCTGTTGACTCCGGAACAGGTGTTGAATCTGCTTCGTCAAACGGCGGATGATTTGTATCCCGCAGGTTGGGATAGTTCGGCGACACACGGACGCATCAATGCGCGCCGCGCTCTGGAAAACGCCGGCTTCACTTCCGGCGTTGTCGCGCGGATTATCTCCCCTCAATCCGATGAAGGCTTCTCTGCACCTTTTGAAGTGATTGGAACCGCTGCCGGGCCTGCATTGAATAGTTGGAAACTGCTATGGGGAATAGGTGAGAATCCTATCGAGTGGGAAACGGTTTCCGAAAGCGATGAACGAGTGATTGAAGGTATGCTCGGTGAAGTGGCGGTGCCTGATGAGGATGTCGTGATTGCAGTGCGCCTTGAAGTCGAAGCGGTGAATGGAACGATGTCCATCGATCACATTCATCTTTTTGTGGATCATTCCCCGCCGAATATTCTGGAGATGAATGTTCAGAAAATGCTCGATGCTGCTCATTTCGGAGAGCTTATCCAAATCAAGACCGACGATATTACCTCGGCGACGCTCATTCTGACGAATGCTGCGGGAGATTCGGTGCGCAAGGATTTTGGATACGTATCGAATTCTCACACCGTCTTTCTTTCGCAGACTGATTTCCCCGGTGTCTGGAATTACCGAGCGCTTTGCACGAACCGCGCCGGGCAGATGGTTTGGAGTGATGAGAAAACTTTTTTTATCACCGACCCGCCTTTTGCATCGAATTTCTGGACAGATGAAGCCACCAGTCTTCTTCCGGGGCACTTGCTCGCGACGCCGACGGATTTCGACAATGACGGTCGGCCGGAAATTTTCATGAATCAATTCGACAACGGCGCTTATGATGACCTACGCATTTTCGAATGGACGGGTTCTGATTTTGATGACGTGGGAAATTCCTACGGCTTGATGATACCGCAGGGCATCGGCGATTATGACAGTGACGGCCTTATTGAATTTTTAGGTCGCGCCTATAATATTACATACATTTTCGAACAAGAGGCCGTCGGTCATTTTCCGGATTCGCTTCAGTGGCGAGACACCACCGGTTACTATGCCTATGACCTGCTCGATATCGATACGCTCGATGGTCAGACGGAACTTTTGGCGTGGCGCAGTTTCGATGGAGAAGAACGTTACGCGCTTTACCGAATGGACGCGGGGCCGGAAGCGGTTCTTCTGGATACCTTTCCCAATCCTTCTGAAGGATACAATCAACTGGGGCCGCCGTATGTTCTCGTCGGCGACTTTGATAGCGACGGTTTGACCGATTTCTTGTACGGCGATTATGACGGCGACGTCATCTTTTGCGAATATCAGTCTGACGGACAAATCACAGCTCCGTGGCATGTTCGACTTCCCTATGAAGATGCGACAAATTGGATGGCGGCGGGAGACGCCGACGGAGATGGTGAAATTGAATTCATGGCGGGATGCCGTTTCGACGGTGAAGGCGGAACGGAGAGTCAGGTGCGCGCGCGTCACTGGGAATATTTCATTTTTCATCGAGCGGCGAACGACTCGTTTGTGCCGGTCGATACGATTCTTGTGCTTGGCGCGGAGTCTCCGCGTGATCATGACGCAGCAGTGGCGGCGGGAGATATTGACGGAGACGGGCGCGACGAATTTCTGATAGCGGCGTTTCCTGATTTGTATATTATCGACTATGAACCATTTTCCGGTCGCTATGTTCCCGCCGGATATTTTACTCCGTGCGAGAACAACGCGATACTAATCTGCGACTGGAATGACAACGGCATAGATGAGTTTTTCTTCGGCGATGGTAATGTGTGGCGGCGAGCGGAAGCAGCGGGAGCAGGAACGCGACCTCTTCCGCCTGTGGGATTGGAAGGTCAGCCGCTGGCAGCTCATGAGATTTCACTCACATGGCGCTCGGTTGCGGGCGCGGATTCATATCGAGTGTGGCAGGGAGAGACGAGCTCAGAGCTTAGTGTTTTCCTTCAAACAACGGATACAACCGCTTTCATCTCGAATCTGTCTGAAGATGTCGAATACATCTATGCGGTGACAACGATTGACCATGATTACCCGGAGCAGGAGAGCGCGTTCTCGTCGTTTGTGACGGTCATCGCCAATCAGCCACCGACTGTTGAGCATCAGGCGAGTTTTGTTGCGCCGCATTTCGTTCGTGTGAACTTTTCCGAAGCGATGGGGCCTTCGATTCGCCAGCAGCATTCTTATATTCTTGATGACGGTCGCATGCCGCGTGTGATTACAACCGCGGAAGGCGAGCGAGTTGCGTTCGTGGAATTTGAAGAGGGTTTTTCGCCGCGGTCGTACCGGATGGAGCTTCGCGCTCTTCGCGATGCGCAGAATTCCCCTTTGCCTGTCGACAGTGGTTGGGTGGAGTTTACAGTCGAGGAAGAACCGCCCGTAGGACCTTACATCGCGTCGCTGGAGATTCTAAGCCCGACATCTCTTACGCTCAGTTACTCTGAACCGATGAGTGATTCTGTTTTGGATACGTCGAATTACCGAATGTCTCCTATGGGTAGAATCATTTCGATTCAGTCTCTGGAAGCGGATTTGAGCCGGCTGCAACTTGGTTTGGACGAGCGTTGGCCGGTGGGAGCGGTCGGTCGCAGTGTGAGTCTGCATGTGACTGGCGTGAGCAGTGCGGAAGGTGTTGCTCTGGATTCAGCGAACGGCATCGCGTACATTGAAGCCGTCGCTTCGGACCTTGACGGTATTTATGTTTATCCCAATCCCTATAAAGGCGTGGGCGCAAATGGAACGAATTGCGTGATGTTTGCCGGATTGACTTTGGACGCAAGTGTGTATATCTTTACACTGCACGGTCGCCTTGTGAAAAAACTCGAAGGCGTGAATTCCGCCGGGGGACTTCCGTGGTGTTTGAGTGACGAGAATGACAATGCTGTCGCCTCCGGGATTTATTTGTACACGGTGATGGACAACAAGCAAACTCGCCGCGGTAAATTTGCTGTGATGCGATGACGGCGCGTGATTGTTTTCTGATTGGATTGACTGGCTCTCCGGGCACAGGAAAATCCACGGTCGCAGAGCTTTTAGCGGCGAAAGGCGCGGCGGTTATTTCCGGAGACGAACTCGGGCGGCGAGTGCTGCGCGAGTTCCCGGAACTGAAAGACGCTCTGCGCGCACGCTACGGTGATGAAATCTTTACAGCGCGAGGAGCTCTCAAGCGACGCGCTTTGGGGCGAATCGTTTTCACCCGGAATGGAGAAGCCGCTTGGCTCAACGCGCTGATGTTTCCGAAAATCTATGAACTGCTTCAGCGAGATATCCGGAAGTTTTGCCGAAAACATCGCGTTCTTGTTTTTGATGCGGCGATGATTTTCGAATGGGGAATCGAGAAAGAATTCGATTCAATCTGGGTGGTTACCGCACCCGAAGAACTTGCGAATGTGCGTCTGAGGAACAGCGGTCGTCTCTCACCAAATGAAATCCGCATGCGGATGCAGGCACAGCTTTCACCGGAAGAAAAAGCGCGCCGCGCCGATGTGGTGCTTCCCAATATAGGAAATCGAAAGCAATTGCAGCAATCTGTCAATCGTATCTGGAAAAGCGAGGGTTTATCTCGACTCACTTCATAAACGAAAAGGTAAGAAATCTATGCTTCGCTCATATCGTTTTTTAAGCCTTGTCCTTCTGTGGGCTCTGCCCGTTTTTGCCGGAGAAACGGAACCCTATTCTCTCAATCAGTATCTGAATGCCCAATGGGCGCGAGGCGCTGACTTTTCGGCACACAGTCAGGATGTTCTCTTCACAACGAATATCACCGGTGTTTCTCAGTTGTGGAGCGTGAAGATTACAGGAGGCTGGCCGACTCAAATTACGTTTGAAGAGGACGGCGTTTCTTCGGGAGTTTGCTCTCCAACGGATCTGAATACGCTGTTGGTTTCAGCAGATCGCGGAGGTAATGAACGCCATCAGTTCTATTTTGTTGACATCCGCGGTGGCGTGTGGGAAAGATTGACGAAAGATGATAATGCGATTTATCGCTTCGGAGGGTGGACGCGTGACGGACGTAAAATCGCTTATACATCAAATGAGCGTGAACCTTCTGTTTTTGATACGTACGTGCTCGATGTCGCGACGAGAGAAGCGACTATGATTCACAAGGGCGATGGCTGGTGGGTGGCATCCGGCTGGTCTCCCGATGGTCGCTATCTTGCGCTGCAGAAGCTCCAGTCGAATTCCAACAATGACTTATTTCTCTACGACACATTGTCAGCGGATGTCAGATTAATGACGCCGCATGAAGGCGATGCTCTCTTTTCAAGTCCGCGATGGATGCCGGAAAGCAATGCTTTCTATTTTAGATCGAATTTAGGTCGTGATTTCATCGGACTTGCAAAGATGGAGGCGGACAGCGCGAAGCTCGAATGGGTTGAAACACCTGATTGGAATGTCGAGATGGCGGATGTGTCGCGCGATGGACAGTATCGCGTCTGGACAGTGAACGTCGATGGCTACTCGGAATTTCATTTGTTGAATATGCTGACGGGAAAACGTGTTCAACCTTACCGGCTTCCCAAGGGTATTATTCGCAATGTAAAATTCTCGCCGGATTCAAGATGGCTCTTTGTGACGTTCACGCCGGGAAAAGCGCCTGAAAATGTTTATATGTATTTGATTGAGAAGGATTGGTTTTCCGCAATCACGCACAGTGCTACAGGTGGTGTTAATCCCGAAACATTTATTGTGCCGGAGCTTGTTCACTATGAAACATTCGACGGGCGGCAGATTCCAGCTTTTCTCTATAAGCCAAAGCACGTGAAAGGGAAGATGCCGGTGATTTATTATGTTCACGGTGGGCCGGAATCTCAAGCGCGTCCGAAATTCCGCGGACTGTTCCAATATTTCTTAAATCGTGGATATGCGGTTTTCATGCCGAACGTTCGCGGCTCGACCGGTTATGGTCGCACGTACATGCAGATGGACAACATCGCCGGTCGGATGGACGGGATTAAGGATGTCGAATACGGAGCGCGGTGGCTCGCTTCGCAAAAGGATGTGGATGCGAAGAAGCTGATTATTTACGGCGGCAGTTACGGCGGGTTCTCGGTGCTTTCGTCGATGGTTACGTATCCCAAGCGATGGGCTGCGGGAGTGGATGTCGTCGGGATTTCCAATTTCGTCACGTTCCTCGAAAATACAGGCCCGTGGCGCAGAGCGATGCGCGAAGCGGAGTATGGAAGTCTGGCGAATGACCGGGAATTCCTGCAGCAAATTTCACCGCTAACGCATATCGATAAAATCCAAGCGCCGCTTTTCATTATCCAGGGAGCGAATGACTCGCGTGTGCCGAAGACGGAAAGCGATCAGATTTACGAGGCCGTGAAAGCTCGCGGCATTCCAACAGAGTATCTCCTATTCGACGACGAAGGACACGGTGTCAAAAAACTTCCGAACAAGATTCACGCTTACACGAAGATGCTCGAATTCTTAGATAAGCATGTGTTGGAGAAATAGCCTGTGGATTTCTTTGGAGTGAAAAAGCCTCGGCAAAATTGTCGAGGCTTTTTATCGAATCTACCGAGAAACTGCACTAACCGACGCGCTCCCGCGTGTTGGAAAGCTCCTGTAAAAATTAAAACCTCTCCGTCACCGATTTCGCTTGGGTGAAGAGCAGGAGGTAGTCACGACCGCCGGCTTTGGAATCGGTACCGCTCATGTTGAAGCCGCCAAACGGCTGCGCACCGACAAGCGCTCCCGTGCATTTGCGGTTTAAATAAAGATTGCCGACATGGAAGTCGCGTCGGGCGATTTCGAGATGTTCCCTATCGTTGGAATAGAGCGCGCCGGTTAGTCCATAGATGGTGTTGTTCGCGTACTCAAGCCCTTGTTTGAAATCCTTGACTTTGGAACAAGCCAGCACCGGCCCAAAAATTTCTTCCTGAAAAATGCGCGCATCCGAACTGATATTTCCAAAGATGGTCGGTTTGATAAACCAGCCGCCTGACGGTCCTTTTTCTCCGCCGATTAGCAGTTTGCCTTCTTTTTTACCGATGTCAATGTAGCCCATGATTTTATTGAACGCAGCTTCATCGACGACCGGGCCTAAGTAGTTGCCGTAGTCTTTCGTGTTACCGATGGTCATTTTTTTCGTCATATCCACGACTCGCTGGGTGACCTCATCGTAGAGTTTTTCATGGATGATGGCGCGGGAACACGCCGAACATTTCTGTCCTTGAAATCCGAAAGCGGCCGTATAGATTCCCAGCGCGGCATCTTCGGGATCCGCGGATTCATCCACGACGATACAATCCTTGCCGCCCATTTCGAGGATGGTGCGCTTGACCCAGATTTGTCCGGGAGCGATTTCCGCCGCTAATTTGTGAATGTGGAGGCCGACTTCCATCGAACCCGTAAAGGAGATGTAGCGCGTTTGCGGATGACCGACGATGGTATCTCCAATCGCGCCGCCGGGTCCGGGCAGGAAATTCAAAACGCCTTTGGGCAATCCGGCTTCTTCCATTAATTCGAAGAATTTCCACGCGACGAACGGCGATGCCGACGCGGGCTTGAGCACGACGGTGTTTCCGGCGACAAGAGAAGCGGTTGTCATACCGACGAGAATCGCCAGTGGGAAATTCCACGGAGGAATAACCGCGCCGACGCCGAGCGGCAGGTAGGCCAATGATTGTTCTTCGCCGGAGATGTCCGTGAGAGGCTGAGGCTCGGCAAGCCTCATCATTTCCCTTGCGTAGAACTCCATGAAATCGATGGCTTCAGCGGTATCGCCATCGGCTTCCGCCCAATTCTTGCCGACTTCGAGCACCATTGCGGCCGAGAATTCATGCTTGCGACGGCGCATTAAGGCAGCGGCTCTCAGCAGGATTCGCGCTCGCGCCTCAGGCGATACATGGCTCCATTCAGGAAAATGTCGGGCGGCGGTTTCGATAGCCTCAAGGGCGGATTCTTTTGTGCCTTTTACGAAAGTGGCGATGGTTTGGCTGGTTTGCGCGGGATTGAAACGGGCGAAGGTCTGGCCTGTGGTTTTGCGCTGGCCGTCAATCACAATCGGCCATTCCCGGCCAAGTTCTGACTGGACTTTCTCCAAGGCTTCCTGGAATGCCTTTCGATTTGCCGTAACGGAAAAGTCGGTGAGAGGTTCGTTGCGAAATTCAGGTAACATGGTTCGTCCCAAAGATTTTGGTTGGTAAGTTTCTTGATTTGATGCTAAAATAAGAGAAATATCCATCATTTGCAAGCGTACTTTGGCAACCGATTGCCGGAGGTTATTTCGTGCCAAAAAGCCTTGAGAATGTAAAATCATAATCCCTGAATTCGCTTTGATATTCAATGATTTGCAAGGCGCGCAAAAAGTTCAAAAATTCCCGGAAACTTTTTGGTAGGGTTCGGCGTCAAAAGCATTGAAAGTGACGGTCCTTGCTGCGGAGTGACCCGCGCCTATCAACCATAGAGGAGGTATCATGAACCGCAGGTATCCGGTTTTGATTCTCGGCATTCTGCTCATCGGAGTGGGAGTCGTCATTGCAGTGGGAGCTTTCGCAAAAGACTCTAAGGTGACGAGCAAGGCGTTCTTAGGGGTTGTTTTGGATGAAGTTACGAGCGAAGTCGCCAAGGAATACGGCGCCACATCCGGAGGCGCTTTGATTCAAGAAGTGACCAGCCGCTCTGCCGCGAAGAAAGCGGGTCTCAGAGCAAATGACATCATCATCAAGTTCGACGGGAAAAGCATCGGTGATCCGGATGATTTGCGGAAGGCGCTTAAAAGCAAGAGTCCCGGCGATGAAGTAGAGCTGACTTTCCTCCGAGGAGGAACGCAGAAGACTACTGACGTCGAATTGGGGAAGCGCAAATCGAAGCAGATTGTCATGAAGTACAAAGGCGACGATGACGACACGTTCATTCACTCGCGCGGAGCATATAAATCCCTGAAAAGCAAAAAGGGTTCCAAGCACGCCTATGCGGGAATTCATCTGCAGGAACTGAGCGAAGGTCTGGCGAAATATTTTGAGACCAAAGAGGGGGTCCTTATTTCCGATGTCGAAAAAGACAGCCCGGCTGAGAAAGCTGGAATGGAAGCTGGCGATGTCGTTATTAGCATTGACGGAAAATCAACCGAAGATATCGGCGACGTTCAAAAACTCGTTCGGAAGCATGAACCCGGAGAAAAAGCTAAGTTTGAAGTTATTCGGAAGGGCAGGAAGAAGACCATTAATGTGGAGCTGGGTGAATCGAAAGAAAGCAAGCACTTCGGGTGGATAGGTGCTCCAGGCGGTACGATGATGGTTTTTGACGATGAAGAGTTGGAAGAATTCCCCGGCGATCTCGAACATTTCTTTCATGACTTTAACTTTGACGAGTTCAAAGATGATGTAGATGATATACGAATTAATTTGCAGCGCGATTTGAAACCGCAACTCGATGAACTAAAAGCGCAGCTCCAAGAACTTAAGGAAGAACTCCAGCAACTCAAAAAAGAGAAATTCGGAGAATAAACAATTGCTTCACGCCGCGATTTTGGAGGGTTTGAAGGTAGCCTCCCCTGAACCTTCTTGCACCTCCGCGCGGCGTGAGTTTATTTAAATGCGGCTGCAGCCGGAAACGAGCTGCAGCCGTTTTTTAGTACCGCCGAGCCGGGTTCAGCGCTCTATACCTTACCGCTGTGCGAGGACGCTATCGCGCGTAACCCGGCCGGAATTTTATGTTTTTGAAGTATTCTAATAGGAGCTCTTAAATGAAAGCTACGATACAGTGTCCGCACTGCGGGGGCGCGATAGAGACTTTCCGCAATCCCTATCCGACTGCGGATATTCTGTTTTATCGCCCCGGTGAGGTTTTGCTCATTCGCCGGAAGAATCCGCCTGCAGGGTGGGCTTTACCCGGCGGTTTCATCGATTACGGCGAATCCGCGGAAGACGCCGCTAAGCGAGAAGCTCAAGAGGAAACAGGTTTGACCGTTCGGAACATGCAGCAGTTTCGCGTCTATTCCAAGCCGGGTCGCGATCCGCGGTTTCACACGTTGACCGTGGTTTTTATCGCGGAACCGGAAGGGGAATTATGTGCCGGTGATGATGCATCGGAAGCGCAATGGTTCCGTTTGAACGATTTGCCAACGCCCATCGCTTTTGATCACGCCGGAATTATCGCTGACGTGCAAAAAGCGGGTCAAATTCAATAATCCTTTCATTTTTTCCTACCGATTTAGTTCTCACCTTTCATTTGCGTTAATGCGAGCAAAAGTGCATATTGTGGTTGTCTCCGCCGAGCCGGGTTGTAGGGGCTGACCCACGTGTCTGCCCACAAGGTTTATACGTATTGATAATCACGGGCGCACACTTGGGAACGCCCCTACACGACGGATTCTGATACGGGCGCACACACGGGGAGCGCCCCTACGTCTCGCTGTGCTATCGCGCGTAACCCGGCCGGAATTTTCAACCCTCGGATTTTTTATGCGCTTTAGGCAAATACGAGCGATTTATACAAAAGAGATGCGTGATATTCTTCGGGATAGGCGCACTCTTTTTGTCATGATTATCCTTCCGATTCTCCTCTATCCGCTGCTCATGATCGGTGTGTTGCAGCTCTCCGTTTTGCAGGCGAAGAAGCTTCGGAAAGAACCGGCGAAGGTTGTGCTTGTCGGGGCAAGAGGACCGGTGGATATTTACAGAACGCTCGACTCGTCTCAGACCATTGAACTAACATCCGTCCTGAACTGGCAACAAGCGTTGAGTGACGGAGAACTTCATGCCGCCGTCGAAATTCCGCCGGGTTTCGCGGACAGCATCGAAGCGAAACAAGCGACGTTTCTGACCATTCATTATAACGCGGCTAAAGAACGTTCGCAGGAAGCGAAAACGAAAATCGAGTACGCGCTCGAGCACTATCAGGAATCGATAGTCACGAAACGTTTTGAAGCATTGGCGGTCGATACATCGCTGCTTCATCCTTTTGCGACGCGGCTCGAAAATGTTGCGACCAGCGAGGAGATGTCGGGATTTTTTCTTGGGAAATTCTTAGGCTACCTCCTGATTATCATGGCGATGTTAGGCGCGTTTTATCCGGCGATTGATTTGACCGCCGGAGAAAAAGAGCGCGGCACCATGGAAACGCTGCTCGTTTCCCCCGCGCGGCGCGGCGAAATTGTCTATGGAAAATTTTTCGCGATTCTTTCCGTTTCGATTGTAACGACACTTCTGAATCTTGGGTCGATGGGCGTGACGTTTTCGTGGGGCATGCAGCAAATCGCGCCGCAGATGGGCTCGGAATCTCTTGGATTTGGCATCACCGCGGCGGCGCTGGCGTCGATTGCTCTGATTTTACTTCCCATGGCTGTTTTTTTCAGTGCAATTTGCATGGCTGTTGCGACACCGGCACGCAGCTATAAAGAAGGGCAGAATTTGCTGACGCCGCTTTATATGGTCGTGATTCTGCCTGCGATTGTCTCCGTGCTGCCGGGAGTGGAAATCTCACCAACCCTTGCCGTTATCCCCATCGTAAATGTTTCCCTTTTAACCAAAGAGTTTTTGGTGGGGCACTATCCGCTTGTGGAAATAGCGTTGACTTTTTTATCGTCCTGTTTAATCGCCGTTATGGCGCTGAGCTGGGCGGTAAGTCAGTTTCGAAGCGAGACCGTGCTGTTCCGGCATGCCGAAGATATTCGCTGGTCTCCTTTCCGCAGGCCGATTGTTCCGAGAACTTTTCCCAGCAGCGCCGGAGCACTTTTTCTCTATTTCGTTGTTCTCATTCTGGTATTTTTCGTGGGAGGGAAATGGCAAAGCGCGAGTCTTCTTCCGGGACTCTTCAAGACGGAAGTGTTGTTGATTCTTCTGCCACCGATTATAGTGCTTGTATGGGGACGGTATGATATACGTCGCGCGTTGGGTCTTGTCAAACCTGCTCCAATGGTGTGGATTCCGACAATCATTTTCATGGTTGGTGGATGGCTCTTGGCGGTCGAAATCGCCGCGCTGCAGAATCTGGTATTCCCCTATCCGGAAGAATTTCAATCCTTTTTTGAGGGATTGTTTAAGCAATTGAACAGCCTGCCGCTGTTGCAGGCGATAGCCGTCATTGCGTTCCTTCCCGCGATTTGCGAAGAATTGCTTTGCAGGGGTTTTCTATTGCGGGCATGGCTCCCTCGATTAGGAAAGACGCGCGCAATTATCGCTGTCGCAGTTGTTTTCGGTGTGCTTCATCTGGATCCCTATCGTCTGCTTACAACGGCATTCTTAGGCTTTTTATTGACGGTTTTAGCTGTGGAAACGGGCTCGATTTTCCCGGCAATGCTCGGGCATGCTCTGATTAATGGGAGTACGTTTTTCATCCTGCGACAAGAAGATGTTCTGGGCGGCTCAGCAGGATTATCATTGGAAGAAGAGCTTCTGCCATGGTATCTTGTTGTCGGCGCAATGCTGCTCTTCGCCTTAGGTTGGTGGTGGCTTAAAAAAGTAACCGGAGCGGACAAACAAATCGCTGAGCCGGATTAAGCTTGCGCAACCCGGTCGGAATTCTAAAAAGGAAATAGTTCGGAGGATGTGTTTACTTCGCGCGGCGGAAATCGCGAAAAGTCCAACCCCACAAACCGACCAGCGCCGCAAGTGCGCCGAAAATTGCGTAAATCTTCGGCATCGAAATCCATTCGGCGATGATGCCGGTCAGCGTCGTGCTCAGAGCCGTCAGACCGACAACAGCTAAGTTAATCATGCTGAAAATGCGGCCCTGCATTCGCGGCTCCACGGTTTCCTGAATCAGCGTAGTGCGTGGGATGACAATGAAGGGAATAAAGAGGGAGTGTATGAAGATAACGATGAAAGTTGTCCAGAGTTTGGTTGTCCACATCAACGGGATATAAGTTAGTCCGTCGATAATCATCGCGACGAGAATCGTGCGGCCTTTCGGAAGCCGTTTGCCGTAACGGTGTATAAAGATGCTCCCGATAATGACTCCTGAAGCGAATGCCACTTCGATAATCGCCATGCCTCCGGGGCCGTGATGAAGATAATCGCGAACATAAATGGGAAGACCGACGATGGACGGTCCCATGATAAATATGTTGTCAACTGCGGTGATTAGAAGGAGCCCGCGCAGACGACCATCGTTCATGGCAAATTTCAACCCGTCCTGCAAATCTCGAAAAGCCGACGGTCGAGTTTCGACATCCGGACTTACAGCCTGCGCACTGTCGCGGGTTTTTTTAATAAAAAGAAGGCACGTAAAGGAAGCTAAATAGGTGAGAGCGTCAATATAAAACAACCCTTCCACGCGGAGCACCGGCAGAGCGGCTGCTGCGACTAACGGCCCGATGAGCCACGACAGACTCATCGAACTCTGCACCAGCGAATTCGCCTGTGTGAGTTTGTTCTTTGGCACAAGTTCCGGCACGAGAGCGTCGCGGGCGGGGCGGGAAATCGTTGTAAAAATCGCGATGGCGAAAGCGAACAGACCGAGGTGAATTCCTGAAAGATAACCCGCCGCTAAAAGCAGCGGGATACCTAGCACGAGGCCTGCGCGAATGAGGTCCGCAAGCATCATCAATTTTCGCCGGTCGAAACGATCAACTAAGACTCCGGCGAAAAGTCCGAAAAAAATCGCAGGCAAAAATTGTGCGGAACCTAAGAGTCCTGTAGCAGCACGCGAACCGGTGAGGTCGTAGATAAGCCAGAGGAGAGCGATCCAGTGGATGGAATCGCCGCCGGAAGAAATAAACCCGGAAAGCCATAGAGGAAAGAGCCTGCCGGGAAAAATATTTTTAACTTTTTCAGTGAGCGACATGGCGGCGAAAATTTACTTGATTAAGACGACTTTACCCACAGCTTGGCCTTTCATTCCATCGAAACGCCCGAAATAAATCCCTGATGACAGGTGGGTCGTTTGAAACGGAACGCTATGAGACCCAGCGCTCCATTGTTTTTGTGAGATGTGAGCGACGGTGCGTCCGAGAATGTCTGTGATAGTGAAAGAGCCTAACTCGCTGTGTGGAATTTCGATGGTCCATGTTGCGACACTATTGACGGGATTCGGATAGGCGCTGATAAGTATCCGTTTGTATGGTGTCAAATCTTCATGCAGTGGTGCCGCTGAGACGTAATCCAGCGCCGCGATGCCATCGGGAATACCCCAGCCGTAGTCGTTGTCGGGAGAATTGGCTTGGCTTGCTGTCATGAGCAGCGCTTCTCTTAGCTGCATCGGCGTCCAGTCCGGGTGAGCTTCCAAAAGCAAAACGCATATCCCCGCGATAATCGGCGTGGACAACGACGTTCCCGAAACTCTTGCATAATCATCCGGGCCATGCCACGGCACAGCCGCGTAGGTTTCGACTCCCTGCGCGCAGATTTCGGGTTTCGTTCGTCCGTCATACGACGGGCCGGGCGACGAAAAATAGCTGATGACTCCAAAACTGTCCACAGCGCCCACGGCAATGACTGAATCGGCATCGGCCGGAGCGATAATATGCTCCCATTCCGACTGGCGACTGTTGCCCGCGGCTGTGCAAACGACGATTCCACGCGAGACGGCGATATCGACCGCGATGGTGGTGACGGCTGTATTTCCATCCATATCTTCAAAGGTGTACCAGTCGGTGTAGCCGAGAGAAGAAGAGACGACGTCAGCGCCGAGGTCTTCAGCCCACTCCAAACCCGCCACGTAGTAGTCTTCTTCTATAGGAGTTTCACTGCGAACATCTTCCGTTTTTGCGCAGATGAGGTCGGCTCCGAAAGCAGGGCCATAGAGAGCGCTGTCTCGCTTTCCCGCCGCAACTGAAAGAGTTGCCGTACCATGATTATGTTGAGAGACCGTATCCTGACCTTGTTCATTCCAGACGATGGAATCCGTATTGATGAAATCCCATGTGGCGATAACATGAGCACTGTCGAAGACATCATGCTCAAGATAGAAACCTGTATCGAGGAGACACAATCGAATTCCCTCACCGGTTAATCCGCGCGCGTGCATGGCAGGCACATTGCACTGCTCGAGTTGCGTGTAGGACGGCCCGTAAGTAAAATCGTCGAGGTGATGTGTGTTTCTTTCTTCCGGCTGTTCGCCATGAATGGTGATATTGCGATGACAGGGATAGTACTTTGCCACGGGTTGAATTTTGGAAACGAAGGGGAGTCTTTCGATATTTCTCAGAATATCGGAATCAGCCTCGATGCTGACGGCATTGAGCCACCGGCTGGTGAAGCGCAGTTTCGCGCCACAAGCAACAACAGATTCGACGTAATTCGACGCAACCGGCAAATCATATTCATCAACGAGAGCCGGGAGAACTTTCGCGCGCCGCCAGCGAGCGTGAGCATTCAGGTTGGAACGAACGTCATGCAGAGCAGTTCGGAGCTCAGTGCCGCTGATTCCTTTATCTTTGAAAAACACCCAGTAGGCTTGAGTACAGTCTGCGCTTTTTAGTGGAGCAGCCCCGGCTAGACTTGCACAAACCAAAGGAAAAATCATGAATCTTGTTATGATGCTCATTTGATGCTCCTTTTCGATGATTTCTCTGAACATTCCTCTGCCAGAAAGATGTAACTCGTGTCTCTACTTAAATTACGAAAAGTCTTGCTTAGAAGCAAACCCTTGCACCATCTGAGAATTTTGCGTATATTGGTAGAGAAGTTTCATGGGCGAATGAAAGTCGTCTATGTATATAACATATCGCATCACGAGCACAGGCGAATGAAGAAACAAAAACACACGCGAATTCGGGGATATATAGCTACCTTTTTCCTGATGATTGTCTTCTCCGGTTTTCAACCGCTTTGGGCGACTGACGGCCCGCCTGTCGGGCGCGGCTCGGTGCGACCGGCGATTGCTAATCCGAACATTCAGAATCGAGTTCACCGCGCAGGCGAACTCTGGATGAATTTTACCAACTACGGCTATTTCGGAAACTTTTCTATCTGGGGAGGACAGGGAATGGACGACCCGGAATATCCGGGACAGTGGGCGCCCCAGTGTGAGTTTCCCGGTGGAATGGATGTGCAATATCTCTTTCAGGGAGCGCTCTGGATCGGAGCCCTTATCCTTGAAGAAGGCTATGAATACCCGCGCGTTTCCACGGGGACGGACGGTTGGCAATCTCCTCGGATCATTGAATTCTGGCCCGGCGAAGGAAGCGCTGGGCGAATCACGGAACGTTCCACGAGACCCGGCGCTTACAACCGGCTCGGCGAATTCGTGACTGACTCCATGGCGATATCTGATCAGGATTTCGTCATCACCTATACCGATACATTGACGGATCCTTTCTGGGTGGAAGATGATCATTTCGTGGGAGACAGACATGCGCCGCTCGGACTTAAAATTATTCAAAAATCGTATTCCTGGTCCAACAATTACGCTCGCGATTTTATTATTATCGATTACGAAATAGAAAATATCGCGTCGAAATATCTGAAGAATCTCTATATCGGATTCTATATTGATGCCGATGTGGGAGCGGAGTGGGAGCAGCCGCATTGGTTTGAGGATGACATCTGCGGCTTCCAACGCTACTACTATTTTGAACGTCCCGACGGTGAACCGGACAGTGTGACGATTAACGTCGCTTGGATTGCGGACAATGACGGGCGTCCCTATGAGGTTTTCTCCGGAAGCGATTTTACCAGTCCGCAAGTGACAGGCTCGCGTGTAGTTCGCGCACCGAATCCGCGCCTGAGGACGAGTTTCAACTGGTGGATTTCCAACCCTACCTCGGATTTGGATTTCGGGCCGTCATGGCGGGATGATGGTGCGAGGGGGGAGTGGACCCGAAGTTACGGCACTCCGATTGGGGACGCGAGAAAATATTTCATTTTGTCCAACCGGGAATTTGACTATGATCAGGTGCGAGTGGATAGACCCGATTACATCGCTGCTAACTCGCAGAGTTTTATCAATCCAATCACGGGTGAATTGGAAGTTCATGAATGGCGGATTCCAGGGCAAGATGATGCGACTCCGCCTGATTTGACCTCCGACTTGGCGGACGGCTACGACACGCGCTACCTGCTTTCATGGGGGCCTTTGGGTATTTTTGATTACATTGATCTCGCAGGAAACCGAATTTATCGTTTGAATCCCGGCGAAAAATTCAATATGACGGTGGCGTACGTCGGCGGAAGAAATTTTCATAATTTTAATGACCCTCAGACGCCGGGGCCGATTGATCCGAACAAGTTTGATTTTTCCGGCCTGCGCTACGCAGCGGCATGGGCGGCGCGAGTGTATGACAATCCGATGGCGGATACGGACAGGGATGGATGGTTCGGAGAAGATGTCGGCACGGACGGACTCTATGCGCGGGAAGTCGGTGACAGTGTGATTTATTTCGGAGTGTTTCAAGGAATTTATCCGGGAGCGGATGAAGACGGAACCGAGAGAAACGGCCGATTGGATATCGGAGAGGACAATCTCATTCCTTCGGATCTGATTATCCGGCATCCAAAGTTTGGAACGCTGGATTTTGGCTGGATGAATGGCAACGGTGTCTTGGATGAAGGGGACGGTATTCCGGATTTCACAGGGCCGCCTCCTCCGCCGGTGCCCGCACTTTTGCAGCCTCACCCGGCGTATCCGAACATGTATAATGTCGGCGGTCTGGCTTATGAAATTCAAGGCCGCGATATTGTGCTGCGCTGGTCAAAAAATTCTTCAGAAGATCCGGAATACAGCGATCCTTTTTCCGATATTCAGGATTTTGAAGGGTACAGTATTTACATGGCCAACGAGAGTCAGGAGAATGCGTATTCGCTTTTGGCCGCGTACGACCGGGTGGATTGGGCTTATTTTTCGGATATCGATTGTCTGGTGACGATTCCTGACACGCGCGAATTTGCTCCGGCAGATACCAGTTTTGCAGGGCAGACTTTCTACCGAAAACCGGTGGGTCGCAATACGGGTTTCAGCGAAATCCAGCTTGATGATTCGACGTATGAGTATCGCATCCGCAACGCGGCTCCGTTTTTCCCGCGCTGGTATGCAGTGTCAGCTCACGATTTTGGCGACCCGTACACCGCAACTCCCCCGCAAGAAACGGCAAAATCCTCCAACGCTATTCTTGTCGCGCCGTCAGGGGATAGAAGTAAGCGTGTGGGAGTGGTGCCGAATCCTTATCGAGCTTATCTGGATTACACGACGAACCATTCGGGTGGTCTTCGGTGGGAAAATCAAGATGACGGCACGGAAGAATTTTTTCCGCAAACAGACCGCCGCCTCGAGTTTATCAACCTGCCTGACAAATGCCTGATTCGTGTTTTCACGGTCTCCGGAGATATCGTTGCGATTATTCCTCACAATCTGGCTGGGGATAAAAATATCGGCTGGCGTTCTCCCAGCAGCGAACGTTGGGATTTGAATTCCCGGAACACGCAGCAGGTGGTGTCGGGACTCTATCTTTTCAGTGTGCAGGATTATTCGGAAGAAAATTACGGTAATATTGATGTTGGCAAATTCGTGATTATTCGATAGACGTTGTTCGAGGAGAAAACTCATGAAAACGTTGCGAGAAGTATTCATCTTCTGTCTTTTGGTCATTATAATGGCATCGGCTGCGTTTGCCGCGGAAACGCAGACTGCAAGCTTCAGCTTTCAGGCTTCTGATTTTGTTTTTAAGAAGGTTGATGGATTTGATGCTGTTTATTTGAAGGGCGGAGAGATTTCCGACGAAATCGGGAAACCTCAGCTTCCGGTTTCCCAGCTTAAAATCGCGTTGCCTGCCGGAGCTCAAGTAGAGCGCGTTGAAATCGTTCGGTTGAATTATAAACCGGTAGATGGAAATTATCAACTGTTTCCTGCGCAGCCGCCACGAATTTTATCGATGGAAAGCGATGTCTCTTTCGTTGCTCCAGATGCGAATGTGTATGCTTCGAACAATTGGTATCCGGCTCGAGTTGTGGACACAGATGCGCCGCAGCTTACAGCGTGCGGAGATATTGTTTTGTTGACGGTGCGAGTTATTCCGATTCAATACCGACCCGCATCGAAGCAATTGCGCATGCTTACAGATTTGAATTTAAATGTTCAATATTCTGTGCAGCCTTCTGCGCGCATAGCAACGCCCGCCGTTCAGAAGATAGCGGGAGTTCTCTCCGAAGAGAAATCAACTCCACCGCGTGAGTTGCGTGATCTCTCCGAGCTTAAGCAGTACGTCATTATCACCAGCAGCAGTCTCTCTTCTACCTTCGAGCCTTTGCTCGATTGGAAGCGCAAGAAAGGATTGCCGGATACGCTTGTGACAACCGAATGGATTTACGCTAACTATACGGGGCGTGATCCGCAGGAGCAGATTCGCCATTTCTTGCAGGACAAGTATGAGGATTGGGGAATTCAATGGCTTCTGCTTGGGGGAGATGTGAATGTTGTTCCTGATCGAATTGCCTGGGCGATGGAAAGTGAGGCGGGATTTTATCCGAATATTGAAGATGACCTCAGCGCCGACCTATATTATTCTGCGCTGGATGGCGACTGGGATGCAAACGCCAATTCGAAATTTGGCGAAGTGGACGATGATGTGGATTTGATGCCGGAGATTTTCGTCGGTCGTGCACCCGTGGAAAATGCGACGGAAGCCGAAGCGTTCGTCAATAAAATTCTTACCTATGAAAAAACTCCAGACGTCACCTATCAGCGAGACGCTCTTTTCTTCGCGGAGATTCTTTGGTCAAGTCCCTATACGAATTCAGGGATTTTGAAGGATATGATTGATGAGGAGTCCATGCCGCCTCGATTCGACCCGATTACGAAACTCTATGAACACGACGGTAATGAATCGCCCACGTCCGTGATTAATGCGATTGAAGACGGCAGGACTTTTTTGAATCATGGAGGGCACGCCAATTACAGCGTCATGGGCGCGGGTACCGGCTATCTTGATCACAGCGATATGGATAATCTTTATAATCCGGGGAAATACGGGATAATGTTTTCGATTGGTTGCTGGTCCGCAGCGATTGACTATAATTGTATAGCGGAACATTTCGTCACCAACCCGGATGGCGGCGGCATCGGTTTCGTGGGCAATTCGCGTTACGGTTGGGGCTCGCCGGGAAATCCGGGACTGGGTTATTCTGAAATTATGGACCGCCGGTTCTTCTCTTCGATATTCAACGATGAACTTGTGCAACCCGGTCTGGCTCTGGCGGCAGTGAAAGCGTATTACATTCCTTATTCGCAGACGGAAAATGTCTATCGCTGGCATCAGTATCAGTTGAACCTGTTGGGCGAACCTGAGATGCCGATGTGGACGGATATTCCGGGAAGCATCACGGCGGATTTCCCCGAAGCTATTCTGACCGGCTCGCAGCTTTTCGTGGTGACGGTCGAAGACGCAGGTGGCGCGCCGTTCTTGGGAGCGAGAGTGTGCGTCATGATGGAAACTGATGTTTACGAAGTCGCCGCGACCGATGCAGCGGGACAAGCGTCATTCACCATTGCTCCGGTTTCTCCGGGCGCTTTGGATGTAACCGTCACCGCGCACAATTTTTTGCCGTTTGAGGGCACAGCTACCGTAGCATCGGCGGGAAGTTATTTAGCGGTTTCGGGATACGATTTTGCAGGTCAAAATGCGAACGGTTTCTTAGAACCCGGCGAGACAGTCGTTCTTTCTTTAACAGTAAAAAATCTGGGAATCCTGGCCGCTACGAATGTTTCTGTGACGGTAACGGATAATGATCCTTTCCTCCAGATTTCAGCGCAGGACAGCAGTTTTGGTGATTTGGCTCCCGGCGAGGAAACGACAGTAACGGATTTCCTGACTTTTGAGATTAATGATACATGTGCGAACGGTCTCGGCGGTCGCTTCGATTTGGAAATCACGAATGACGCGCTCGAAATATTTCCCGCGACAATCGGTCTTGTGATTTCTACTCCGATGTTGGCATATGCATCGCATAGTGCAGTGAATTCCAGTGACCACACTTTTCCTGAACCGGATGATAGTGTTGATTTGACGGTCACCATCAGTAATGACGGTTTGATGGATGCCGAAAACGCTCAAGTCGTCCTGACATCCAGCGATGCTTACATTGACTTCATTGACAGTACGTTTGCGATTGGAGCACTTCCGTCTGCTCAGACGGGAAACGGAACATTTCTGTTTGAAATTGATCCGACCTGTCCGATTCCTCATTTTGCATTGATTGATGTTGCGCTCAGTGATGGCGTTTATGAATTCGTTGACAGTTTCTATGTGAGTATCGGCGCGGTCGGGCTTTCGGATGATATGGAAGAGGGCGAAATACTATGGACGCACAGCGGCACGGGAGATTTGTGGCATCGCAGCCAGCGTAATTGTCATTCGGATTCCACGAGCTGGTACTGCGGCAATGAAGGTGCGGGCGAGTATGACAACGATATGGAAGCTAATTTGACGAGTGCAGCTTTTCAGGTTGCAGCGAATTCGATGTTCGGTTTCTGGTGTCAGTATGACTTCACGACCTACGGTGTGGATGGATGCTATGTTGAGCTTACCGATAACGGTGGAGCGGACTGGCAGACTCTTTCGTATATCGGCAGCGGCGGTGCGCTTCCCGATTCGCTTCTGAATATCGGTAATCAATGGGTGAAGTATAATTTCTCGCTCGATGATTATCCGACAGGGCAGACGGTGCAAATTCGTTTTCGTTTCAAGAGCGACAATGAAGACGTAGCGGAAGGATTTTATCTGGATGATGTCGTCGTGACGGCACTGGTGAATTCACCGGTGAACGATTTAACTATTCGATTGGATGGAGATGACGCGGTGCTGAGTTGGACGACTCCTGTTGGCGCGGATTCGTATCAGATTTATCGCAGCGCAGCCCCGATTTTCGAACCGTCCGGCGCGCCCTTCGCAACCTCCATATCAACCGAATGGAAAGATACCAACGTCCTCCTCAATCCCGGCCCGTATTTTTATTTGGTTGTTGCCGTGAGGGAATAGGAGAACTTGAATTTCATCTAACCGCGACCAGAGGTCACGGGTAATATTATTAGAAAAAGCCCGAAGATTTCAAATATCTTCGGGCTTTTTTGTGAATTACAGTTCTATCTGATTACGACGTCGCACCTTCAGCTACAGGAGCAGGTTTTTCCGGAGCGGCTTCGGTTTCGATGTCGTATTTCATTTGAGCGAGTTGCTCGTAGAAGCGCCAGCGAGCTTGCGCGTCTTTTTGAGCGAGATTCATCAGGCGTTTGGCTTCGTCAGGTTTGCTCTTGGTGAGCATCTTGAAGCGTGTTTCCATATACATCCATTGCTCGACTGGAATCTTGGGCGGCTTGGAATCGAGTTGTAAGGGATTCAATCCTTTCAACACCCGCCGCGGATCATAGCGATAGAGCAGCCACGCGCCGCTGTCCACAGTCGCTTTCTGGTTTTCCATTCCCTTGGACATATCAATGCCGTGTGCGATGCAGTGACAGTACGCGATGATCAGTGACGGCCCCGGATAACTCTCGGCTTCGATGAATGCTTTCAGCGTCTGTAAATCATTCGCGCCCATCGCAATCTGCGCGACATAAACATCGCCGTAACTCATCGCCATCAATCCCAAATCTTTGCGCGTCGTCGGTTTGCCGCCCGCGGCAAATTTCGCTACCGCACCCATCGGCGTCGCTTTCGAACATTGCCCTCCGGTGTTGGAATAGACGCCCGTGTCCAGCACGAGCAAATTCACGTCGCGTCCTTGCGCAAGGACGTGGTCGAGACCTCCATAGCCGATGTCATACGCCCAGCCATCGCCGCCGATTCCCCATACGCTTTTACGCACGAAGAAATCCGCGACACTGAGCAGGTGACGCGCGTCAGCGGAATCCATGCGATTCAGCTTTTCCTTTAACGCCTGGACACGTTCGCGCTGAGCGATAATTTCCGCTTCGGTCGTTTGAGCAGCCTCGAGCAATCCACCGGCGAGTTCATCTCCAATTGTACCGGCGAGTTTTTTCAGCAACTCGGTGGCGTACTGGCGGTGTTTATCAATCGTCAAACGGAAGCCAAAGGAGAATTCGGCGGTATCTTCAAACAGAGAATTGTTCCATGTCGGGCCGCGCCCATCCGCGTTCACGCACCACGGCGTCGTCGGGAGATTTCCTCCATAGATGGATGAACAGCCGGTCGCATTGCCCATAATCGCGCGGTCACCGAAGAGCTGGCTTAAGAGTTTCACATAGGGAGTTTCGCCGCAACCGGCACAAGCTCCGGAATACTCGAAGAGCGGCTGCAGGAATTGCGAACCCTTAATCGTATTAATCCTAATTTTCCCGCGGTCCATTTCAGGCAGATTCAGGAAGAAAGCGTAGTTCTCTCGCTCAGCCATACGCAGAGGCGGCTGCGGTTCCATATTAATCGCTTTCCGACTTGGATCGGTTTTGCTCTTCGCGGGACAGACTTCAACGCAGAGCTGGCAACCGGTGCAATCCTCAGGGGCGACTTGCAGAGAATATTTGTGACCGGGGAACTCCTTGCCTCGGTAATTGGTTGATTTAAATGTTGCCGGAGCGTTCGCGAGGTTTTCAGCCGGATAGGCCTTCTGGCGAATCGCCGCGTGAGGACAAACCATCACACATTTTCCGCACTGAATACAAATCTCCGAATCCCAGACAGGAATCTCAAGAGCGATGTTGCGCTTTTCCCATTGAGTCGTTGCGACGGGGAATGTGCCGTCAATCGGCATCGCGCTCGAAGGAATCTCGTCGCCTTTACCGACGATAATTTTTGCCAGAACGTTCTTGACGAATTCCGGCGCTTCGTCGGGTACGACTGGAGGTCGCGCGAACGTGCTTGTGACGCTCGCCGAGATTTTCACTTCATGAAGATTGGCAACCGCGTTGTCCACCGCGGCGAAATTCATCTGAACAATCTGATCCCCGCGAGCTCCCCACGTTTTCTTGATGGAATTCTTGATAGCGTCGATGGATTTATCTTTCGGGAGAACGCCTGAAAGCGCGAAGAAGCAGGTCTGCATAATTGTATTCACGCGATTGCCCATTCCCACATCGCGCGCGACTTTGTAAGCGTCGATAACGTAGAACTTCATCTTCTTCGCAATAAGCTGCTGCTGAACTTCGCGAGGCAATGTGTCCCACACTTTATCCGAGGGCGATTGCGTGTTGAGCAGGAAGGTCGCACCTTCCACGGCGGTTTCGAGCATGTCATAGCGTTCCAAAAAGAAGGCCTGATGACACGCGACGAAATTCGCTTTGTCAACAAGGTAGATTGAGCGAATAGGGCGCGGACCAAATCGCAAATGAGAAACTGTGATGGCTCCGGCTTTTTTGGAATCATAAACGAAGTACCCTTGCGCGTAGTTGGCGGTTTCTTCACCGATAATCTTAATCGAGTTCTTGTTCGCGCTGACCGTACCGTCGCTGCCGAGTCCATAGAACATGCCGCGGAAGACATCATCCGATTCGACGGAAAACGTCGGGTCGTAATCAAGACTGGTGTGCGTGACATCTTCGTTGATGCCGACGGTAAAATGGTTTTTCGGTGTGGCTTTGGCAAGTTCATCCAAAACAGCCTTGACCATCGCCGGAGTGAATTCCTTCGAGCTCAAACCATAACGCCCGCCGATAATCCGAGGAGAGGCGGCGAAGGGAAGTGTCCCGCTTGTGCTGGTTTCTGCGATGGCGGTAATCACATCTTGATAGAGCGGCTCGCCGATAGCGCCGGGTTCTTTCGTGCGGTCTAAGACGGCGATGGATTTGACCGTCTTCGGCAACGCTTCGATAAAATGCTTCACCGAGAAAGGCCGATAGAGACGCACCTTTAGAACTCCGACTTTTTCGCCTTTTTCAGCAAGCCATTCGATAGTTTCCTGCGCAGTTTCCGCAGCGGAACCCATCAGGATGATAACTCGTTCGGCATCAGGTGCGCCAACATAATCGAAGAGATGATAGCGGCGACCGACGCGCTCGGCGAATTTGTCCATCATCTCCTGAACGATATCCGGGGTGGCCAGATAGAATGGATTGGCATTTTCACGCGTCTGGAAAAACACATCCGGATTTTGCGATGAACCACGCAGTACCGGTTTGTCGGGAGTCATGCGCCGCGCGCGATGGGCTTGCACGAGTTCATCTGTAAGCAGATGACGCATATCGTCAGGTTCGAGCGCTTCAATTTTCTGAACTTCGTGCGACGAGCGGAAACCATCGAAGAAGTGAAGAAACGGGACACGGGATTTAAGCGATGCCGCCTGAGCGATAAGTGCCAAATCCATGACTTCCTGTATTGAGTTGGACGAGAGCAAAGCGAATCCTGTCGAACGACAGGCCATCACATCGCTGTGGTCTCCGAAGATGGAAAGCGCGTGCGTGGCGACAGTCCGCGCGGAGATATGAAACACGGTCGGCATCAATTCACCGGCAATCTTGAACATCGTGGGAATCATCAGGAGTAATCCCTGAGACGCCGTGAACGTCGAGGTTAAAGCGCCGGTTTGGAGCGCTCCATGGAGGGATGCAGCCGCGCCGGCTTCGCTTTGCATTTCCTGCACGATGGGCACCGTTCCCCAGATATTCTTCAGACCGGCAGCGGCCCATTCATCAGCATGTTCACCCATATTGGACGATGGCGTGATGGGATAAATCGCGCAGATTTCGTTTGTTCTGAAAGCAGTATAGGCCGCTGCTTCGTTCCCGTCAATTGTGATTTGATTTTTTGCCATTTTGCGACTCCAAATTCCTATGTCTCTCGCGTCAGTTCACCTTAGAAGACGCTGTAAATTAAGTAGATAGGCTTGAAAGGTATTTTAAGCAAGCCTTGTGAACTTCTTCTCAAATAAACATACTAATATACGAAACTTCTTTCAATAAATCAAGTGTTGTTTCCCCCTTTATTCTTGCCTTTAATATTGGTGCTAATACCTTATATTCTGTATGTTCTGTGCGAGGAACGTTGCGGGTAAAATCACACCCTGAAACGGACTACTTGCTTTTCACCTATGAAAATCCTAATTTACCTGTAGCTAATAATTGGAAACAAATATACAAAAATTAACCCTAAGGAGAACATGATGAACTATGAGTGCCTGCTCTGGGACGTGAAGGAGCGAATTGCGCTGGTGACATTTAACCGTCCGAAAGTCTTAAATGCCTTGAATCCGCAGGTCATCACCGAACTGGATGATGTATGCACGCGTGTGGAATCGGATGATTCCATCGGTGCATTGATTCTGACCGGCAGCGGCGACAAAGCTTTCGTCGCTGGAGCGGATATCAAGTTTCTGTCAACGCTGAATCCTGTCGGAGGGCGGGATTTCTGCCGCCGGGGACAAAAGGTATGCGACCGTCTGGCGGGAATGTCCAAACCAGTTATCGCGGCGGTCAACGGTTTTGCGCTGGGGGGAGGCTGCGAAGTTGCGATGGCGTGCCATATGCGCGTTGCATCCGAAACGGCGAAATTCGGTCAGCCCGAGGTGAAGCTCGGTATCATTCCCGGTTACGCAGGGACGCAGCGTTTGCCGAGATTGATTGGACTCGGGCGCGCGCTGGAATGGCTGCTGACCGCCAACATGATGGACGCGGCGGAAGCGTACCGCATCGGACTGGTCAACCGTGTCACATCCCCGGAAGAATTGATCCCAACCGCCCGCAAAATCGCTGAAAGTATTTTGAAAGTCGGTCCGGTTGCAGCGCGTTACACGTTGGAGGCCGCGCGCAAAGGCGTGGAGATGTCTTTCGAAGATGCGCAGAACCTCGAAGCGACCCTCTTTGGTCTTGCGATTTCCACAGCCGACGCCAAAGAGGGTCTGGCCGCCTTCATCGATAAAAGACCCGCGAAATTTCAGGGGAAGTAGAAGAATCGAGCATGCTTGTGCGGTGTTGGCTGCTTGCAGCCGACCCTAATCAGATAAGGCAATATGATGAAAAGAAAAGTCCCATTCATATACTTCGCTTGCTTGCTGCTCATCGCCTCGACAGCTTTCGCCCAGCGAGGTTTGTTTGATACTGAAAAACCGCCGCCACCGCGTCCCGTATCGATGATTGGCGCGTTTGGTGGCGTTAACCTCGCTTTTATCTCGGTTGATCCGAATGAAGGTTTGGATTTGCGGATGCGCCCCCGTCCCATCGCCGGCGTTGCGTGGCTGCTGCCGCTTGGGAATCCGAAGAATCAATTGCAGCTCGAGCTGGCGTACGTCGGCAAGGGCGTGGAGAATATCTTTGGAGACACGACAGAAACGATTGCGCTGGATTATCTCTGCGTCTCGCCGATGCTGCACCTGAATGTCGGCAAGCAACCGGGCTTTTTCCTGCGCGCCGGGCCGGAGGTGGGCTGGCTTTTCCAAAGCAAATTGACAGTTGACACCACCGGCGAGCAATCGAATATTGACACAGACGAACTCTATTCGAATCTCGATGTCGGTCTTAAAGTCGGAGCCGGTTTCAACCTTCGATTAACGCGCAGGCTGCATTCGCAGGTGAATGTCACCTACAGTATCGGTCTGGTGGATATTCTGACGGGAAAAAACACGGGCGATGTTTTTTATGTGACCCGCGGCCTGCAAATTCACGCGGGCTTCTTCATCCCGTTGCGAATGAAAGAGAAACAGTAGACACTTGGTAGTGCCGCACGGCAGTGCGCTTGAAAAACAATCGCCGCGGTGAATCCCCAGATTCACCCGGAATGTTGTGTGTTTTGCATCGTGAAATCGCCTTGCCATCGTTTGCATTTTCACGGGGGAAATGGTATATTATCGCCATTGTACCAAAGCATGAGTATTATCATTTCAAAATGAAGGTTGAGATATGATGCAAGGAAGACGCGGAGATGGTTCCGGACAAGGAGGCAGGGGGGAGGGACAGGGAAGAGGACAAGGCGGTCGAGGTTCCATCGGCAAATGCGTCTGCCCGGATTGCGGCGCGACCACGCCCAAGCAGGCTGGTGTTCCCTGCAATGCCACGAAATGCCCCTCGTGCGGCAAACCAATGATGCGACAAACCGAAAGCTGATTTGACCACGACGTCTTCACCTGAACAAGAAATCCCGCGTACACAGCTTGTCAGTTGGGCCTATCCTACAAGAGAGGATAGGTCTTTTATCTCTTGAATTTGTGATAATTATTTATTACGTTTACTGGTTAATTGTTTCTGTCACACTCCCCTACGGGCTGGCTCTGCCTGCCCGACATCACACAGCATTCGCAGAAACAGTATATAAATCGAGTCGTCAATTCATCAGGTGGAGATATGGCTGAGACAGCTCAGGAAAGACTGCTGCAGGAATCGGGATATTCCAAGACAGCGATTCGTTATTTTATCGAGCGCGAGCATGTCGGGCAGCTTCCCGATGCCACAACGACCGTTTCCTACAAGGGGCCTTGCGGGGATGTGATGGACTTCATGCTCAAGATTGACGGCGATACCATCACGGACGTTCGCTTCGATGCTATCGGCTGCGCGGCGTCGTTCGCCAGCGGGGAAGCGCTGTCGCGGCTCGTGGAGGGAATGACGTTGGAAGACGCCGAACATGTGACCGAGCATGATATTCTAAACCACCTCGGTCTCCTGCCCGACGAAAAAATCCATTGCACCAAACTCGCCGTCCGCACCTTCCGCCGAGCGCTCTATAAGTATCTATTGGAAATGGAAGGGCAGTCGTAAGGGGAATTGATTTGGAATTTATTGAAACAATCATAGAGTTCCTGAAGAGACCTGGAATCTGGGAAGCATTTTGGGCAGCGATCTTTGCCGGTATAGTTTTTGGACTATGGAAACTCATATTTGGAAAGCGGCGGCGTCCGCCGGAACCTCCATTAAGCATCACTATAAACTATAATTATCGGGATGGCGTTGCTGAATCGCCAAAGAAAGAAGTACGAGACGCGTTTCTGCGGGGTCTTCGTAGCCATAGCGATGGTGATTTTAGCAGCGCGATTAAACACTTTTCTGAGGCCCTTAATTACGAAGATGAGCCAGAGAAAAGAGGTGCATTATATCTTCAGATAGGTAATACCCTCTCTTTTCTTCGCCAATATAATCGAGCACATGAGGCTTATACTAATGCGCTGAGAGAGTCAGAAAGAGCAGGTAGCTCTGATGGAATTGGTTCTGCGTTGGGTAGTATCGCTAATACTTACAGAGACAGACTTGCTTCAGATGTTACCCAGCGAGGGGAAAATGTGCAAAGAGCCGTCCAACACTATGCCCGTGCTTTAAAGATGTTTCGCAAAGAAGAGCATCCAGTTCAGTATGCGGCTACTCAAAACAATATAGGACTTGCTTTGATGGATCTTCTTTCGGCAACACCAGAGGAGCGAGCGGGTAATATCCGAGAGGCGATCGACTATTATAGGTTGTCGCTGGAGATTCATAAGAAAGACGAATATCCAGTTCGGTATGCAGTAACCAAGAACAATATAGGGAATGCCTATTTGAATTTGCCTTCTTCGACATTGGAAGAGCGGACTGAAAATTTTCGCAAGGCGATTGAATGTTATAAGGCGGCATTGGAGATCAGGAAGAAGGACGAGTATCCGGCTGACTTTGCGATGACCCAAAACAATATAGGATTTGCTTACGCAAATCTTCCTTCGGCGACGGCAGAAGAGCGTGAGGTGAATGTTCGCAAGGCGATTGAATGTTATAAGGCGGCATTGGAGATCAGGAAGAAAGATGAGTATCCCACTGGATACGCCACAGTCCAAAACAATCTTGGGATTGCTTTTAGAAACCTTTCTTCAGCCACATCAGAGGAGCGAGCCTCGAATATTCAGAAGGCGATAGCATGCTTTCAGGCGGCGCTGGAGATTCACAAGAAAGACGAGTATCCAGTTGAGTATGCCATGACCCAGAACAATCTGGGGACTTCATATGGAAGTCTACCTTCAACCACTTCTGAGGAGAAGGCAGGGAATATTCGCAAGGCGATAGCGTATTACAAAGCAGCGCTGGAGATATGGGAAAAGGATAAGTATCCACAATACTTCTGTATGGCTGCCGAAAACCTTGGAAAGGGACTATTGCAGATTGGAGATACGGAAGCTTGCCATTGGCTAAAAGAAGCGTATGCTTTACGAGAGTTTCTGCCGGATCAAGGCAAAAGACTTGAGAGTTTAATCGAAGAGTTTTGTAAGGATAAAGTAAATGAGTGATGAAGAAAAAGTGGGGAAGACGGGCGAGGAAGAACAGCTTAGCCTGAGGGAAACTTTTCGCATTTTATTCAAAGCGTCGAAGGGTTTCTGGTTGGTGAACATCATCAACTTCGGGGACGGTATTGCCTATTTCGGAGTGCTGACGTTGCTGACGATGTTCCTGCATGGAGAGGTCGGTTTTTCGGATCAGATGACCGGCATCAGCGTTTCAGTCTTTACGGGACTCGTGACGCTGTTCATGCTCGGCGGCGGGTTCATTTCCGATAAGTTAGGCGTGCGGCGAACATTGACATTGACGGTTACGATGATTGGTTTCGGGCGTGTGCTGCTGGTGCTGTCTCCGGTCGGCTTTTTCGGGCTGTCGCCGCAAGTATGTTCGTGGGTGGCGCTGATTATCATGGCGATGGGCGAAGGCATCATTCAACCCGCGCTTTACGCAGGCGTGAAAGAATATACCGACCCGCGCACCGCCACCATCGGCTACAGCGTGCTCTATTCCATCATGAATCTTGGCATCGTTGCTGAGAACTTCGCCTCGCCTTTTATACGCGGAGAATTCGGCATCAGCGGCGTTTATTGGGTGTGCATCTTCGTCACAGGTCTTATGCTGATATCGCAAACGACGCTCTTTACGAAGCGCGTGGAAGAGAAAGACCGGGTTATGGTCGACGTGCCGAAAGACACAGGCCCGAAGCTCACGCTCGTGCAAAAGATGAAAGAATTGCCTTTTTTAGACCCACGTTTCTTATTCTTCATTTTCGTTCTGCTTCCTGTCAGGACGCTCTTCGCGCATCAATGGTTGACACTTCCGCACTATGTCATGCGCGCTTTCCCGGAAGCGATTGGAGCCAGATATGAATGGTTCCAAGGGTTGAATCCGTTTATCATCGTTATCTTTGTACCCCTCATCGCGGCGTTCACGCGAAAGGTTAGTGTGCTCACGATGATGATTATCGGCACGACGCTGTCCGCCGCTGTAACATTTATTCTTGTACCCGGACCGCATCTTAGCACATTGATTCTTTACGTCGTATTCTTTGCGCTGGGGGAAGCGGTCTGGTCGTCGCGGTTTTTGGAATACGTCGCCGATATTGCTCCCGCCGGAAAAGTTGGCGCGTATATGGGCATCGCCGGTGTTCCATGGTTTATGGCGAAGTTCGTAACGGGCTTTTATTCCGGGTTCATGCTGGAAAGATTCTGCCCTGAGGGCGGACCGTTCGATACCGGAACCATGTGGCTGTTTTACGGCATTATCGCTTGTATCACCCCCATTGGACTCATCGCTGCACGCAAATGGGTTGGCAAGGGCGTTCCTGAGATAGCGAGGTAATCGCATTTCTACAAAATGATTCAATGAATATAATTCTCATCGGATTTCTGGCAAGTTTAGCCGCAGGTCTGGCAACAGGAGTAGGTGCGCTTCCGGCGCTCTTTATTCGTCGTGTGACCGACCGGACGATGGATATTCTGCTCGGCGGCGCAGCGGGCGTGATGCTCGCGGCGACATCTTTCTCGCTGATTGTTCCCGGTATCGATGTAGGCAATCGAATGTGGCCGGGATGGGGTATCTGGATTGTCGTTTTGGGGATGGCGGTCGGAGCGGTTTTTCTTGATCGTGCGGACAAATGGCTGCCGCATGAGCACTTCGTAAAAGGCCATGAAGGACCGTCGAGCAGACTGCGGAAAATTTGGCTGTTCATTATCGCGATTACGATTCATAATTTCCCCGAAGGGTTGGCCGTCGGAGTCGGTTTCGGTGCGGGGGATTTTGGTTCGGCGACGAGTTTGGCTATCGGCATCGGTTTGCAGAATATGCCGGAAGGTTTAGCGGTCGCATTGCCGCTGATGAGTGAAGGTTACAGCCGGTGGAAAGCGATTGGCATCGCAACTTTGACAGGCCTTGTCGAGCCAATTGGAGGGCTTTTAGGTGTCGGAGCGGTGACAGCGTTTCAGCCGATTCTTCCGTTTGGACTGGCCTTTGCCGCGGGCGCGATGCTGTTCGTTATCAGTGACGAAATCATTCCCGAAACCCACACACGAGGATATGCGCGATTGGCGACATTTGGAGTTATCGTCGGTTTTCTGATTATGATGGTACTCGATAATTTGTTAGGATAGTACGGTGTAATGAAAATCCCAAACAACAGTTATATCTGGAGGAAAGATGAAAGAATTGATTCTTACGATCAACGGAACCGAAATCAAGACGAACGAATTCGTTACGAAGATTATTACCAATGTCATGACGGGTGTTGTTGAATCGCTGAAATTGGATGAAGCGCCTAAAGACATCGTTTTCGCACTTTCTGAGAAGTCATAAGCAGGCGGCCACATGGTTCGGTTGCCTGCCTACATTTTGGCCGGTGGTGAAAGCCGACGCTATGGGCAGGACAAAACGCTTCTGTCGTGGGATGGCGAGCCTCTCATTTTGCGAACTGTGCGAACGGCGCAGAAGGCAGCATCTGATGTGAAAATCGTCGCCCGCGCTCGAGATAAATTTGAATTCGTGGGCGTCCCGGTGCTTCTGGATGTCGTCGAACGCGTGGGGCCGTTAGGAGGATTGCTGACGGCTTTAGAAGATTGTCCCGGCGAACGGTGTCTTATTCTGGCCAGCGATATGCCCTACTTGACGGAGGAATGGCTGTGTAAACTCTGCGATATTCGGGAAGATACGCCTGTAATCTTCTCACAGTTCTCGAAAGGTGCCGAGCCGCTTTGCGCGGTCTATTCCAAGGCAACACTGCCGTTTTGGTGGGAACAGTATCGCAGCAAAAACTTCAGCCTTCAAAAAGGAATTCAGCGATTGGGCGGTATGCAGGTCGAGTTTAAAGATGAACTCGAATCGCATCCGCCTTTTTTCAATTTGAATGAACCGAATGCACTCCCATAGCTCAGATTATCAGGCAGAGAATTGAAAAGATTGCACATCATTGGACGCCACAATTCAGGTAAGACGACGCTGATACTCCGGCTTATTCCAGCGCTTAAGGAGCGTGGTCTTCGCGTGGGTGTTTTAAAGCACGCGCCGGGTATTCAGAGCTTTGAAGGGGAGAGTGATTCTGCGCGTTTTGCAAAAGCAGGAGCGGATTTTACAGGGTTAGTGGGACGTCACGGCGGAGCGATTTACCTTCCTGAGTTGACGGAAATTTCTCAGTGGGAAAAGGTTGTCGAACATTTTTTCCCACAGGTGGATTTGCTGCTCGTAGAGGGCTATAAATCGGCGTCGGGAACCAAGATCGAAGTCTGGCATGATGGCTTATCCGAACCACCGGTTAGCAAATCAGAGGAACCTCCGCTGTTTTTTGTCAGTAAGGTTTCTTTGATGCCGGAAATACAATCCTTATCTCCAGATGACATAGATTCCATTGCTGAACAAATCCAGCGGTGGTGGAAGAGCTGAACAGAGAGGCATTCCGAAGGCAAAAGACCTTTTATGGCGAAATTGTGAAGAGTTCGGGAGGTATCTCAAGTTTTTAAGCTGTTAGGAGCACCTAACAGCTTAATTTTATATAAAATACTCGATTTTTTACTTGACACATAAGCTCTAAAGTGTTATATTTTATGAAATATATTTCACAAAGGACGGTTTTTATTTATGGCCATTAAGGACTTAACAGGTTCTTTTTGCCATATTTGTGAGCGAATCCAAACTTCATATAAAATTATAACGGGAGTCGACTATGTCAACTGGGCGTAAGGTCGTTTTTATCCTTTTGATCGGATCGCTTTGGGGAATGCTCGAAATCCTGATTTGGGATGTCTGGCAGCTTCAAGGTTGGTCGCACGCGGCAATGGTGCTGGCTATTGGCGCACTCTTCTGTCTTGCCTTGGGGAGGCGAGTTCTGGATTTTGTCGGGAGTAGTATTGCCATTGCACTCGTAGCGTGTTTCTACAAATTTTTCAGTGTTGCTTTTTTTGCCTGCCAGATGTCGGGAGTCCTGGCTCTCGCCGCTTCCTTCGAAATTTTTGCACTGCTCTCGAAAAAGTATGTGGGGAGTGAGAATGGACTTAGACCTTTCCTGATCGGACTCCTGACCGTTTATCCTGCGTTTGTTGCGTTCACGATTCTCGTCGCTTTTGTGGGCTTGGAACCCAATTGGGCTGCAGCGGGTTGGTCACGCGTTCTGCCGTTCCTTGGATGGCCGGCGGTGGTGGCTTCGATAGGCGGTGCCCTTAGTTGTGTCGCGGGTTGGAGAGTGGGAGCGCGCCTTCATCACCCGGAATTGGTGGCTCGCTGGACGGTTGCAGTTCCTGCAGTTGTCGTGCTCTGGGGAGTCGCTGTTCTGCACGCCTGGGGCATCTAAGTAATAATCCAATCCTTCGGTGGCTCAATTACCCGTGGACAGCTCTCGAACATACCCCGTTCTTCGGATTTCCCCCAGCAGCGCGCGGGCGAAAACAGCCCCGGATAGTATCGCCGTAGAGTACACGCTTACCATTCGTGTGAACGGTCAGGAAGTGGTGGGCATGCATTGCTCGCCGAGTGAACTGGCCGAACTCACAGCGGGATTTTTATACGGCGAAGCCATTCTTCAGGATGCCCGCCAGCTTGATGAGCTGACCGTGGATGTGCCTCACGGCCAAGTGAATGTAATGCTTAAGGAAGATTTGGTACCGCTGACGGCGCTGGCGAAAAAAAGAATTCAAACCCTGACTTCCGCTTGCGGACGCGCCGTTACTTTCAGTCGCTCTTTGGATGCCGTATCGCTGTCGACCATGAAGGTCGGGGAGAAGCCGCTGATGTCCCCCAAACGTCTGGCCGCAATCATGAACGACTTCATGCGGGAATCCCGGCTATTAGACGGCACCGGCTGCATGCACCGGTGCGCGATTATCGACGGCGAACAGATTGTCTATGCCGCTCAGGATATCGGACGGCATAATGCGATGGACAAAGTCATCGGCCATCTCGTGCTCACGGAAAAACTTCTCTCGCGTCCTTATATAGCGATTGCCACCGGTAGAATTTCATCGGACATTGCGCAGAGAGCGGCGATGGCTCAGATTCCGATGCTTGTTTCTCGAGCGGCGCCCACATCGCGTGCGGTGGATTTGGCGGATTCCGTCGGTTTGACACTTATAGGTTTTGCACGGGGGGAGCGGATGAATGTGTACACGCATCCCCGAAGACTTATTGAAGATGATCTAACTTGAGATATTAATGTGAAAACTGATTGCTCGAATATCGCTGATGAGGGAAAAACATTCTCGCTGTCGGATTCTCTTGAAGAGCGGGAGGGAATTTCTCCGGAGTATCTTCGGTTGCAGGAAGCGCTTTCCGAATTTCGCAGCCTCGAAGTGAAATCAGACGCTTTAACACCGGAAGATTTTCCATCATTAGCAACGGCGAATGAAGCTGTCCTGCAGAAGCGAAGTCTTATCACCGCAGCGAAGCTCGTTCCTCGTCCAAAGGCTCTTCGCGATAGTCTGAAGAGATTGCTAAAGGCGCTGTCGGGGCATGCTCAGCTCCCCGATTCCTTTTCGAACTGGACTGAAGCATCCGCTGCAGCTATCGAGGATTGGTTCTGCGCTTCTGTGAAGAGAGATGACGCGCGGCTTTCGGAAATCGCGAAAACTTCGCAGCAGGATTCAGAGCTTCTCCTATGGGTTGGCCGCGAGTTGGCCAAGCCTTTTTTCCAGCGCTACAGTCGAACGATTCCCAAAGAGAGCTTGCAGAAGTGGAATCAGGGAGCGTGTCCGTGTTGCGGGGGACCGCCGAAGATGGCACGGTTGGAAAAAGAAACCGGACGGCGGTATTTGTGGTGCGAACTTTGTGCGATTGAGTGGGCTTTCAACCGCATTCAATGTCCATTCTGCGACAATAAGGATGCGAAACAGCTCGGCAATCTCGAACCCGAGGGATGGGAAATCTATCGCATTGCTGTCTGTGAACTGTGCAAAGGTTATCTTCGCACCATTGACGAACGCAAACTCCCGGAAGAGAGTGTCGCTGGTTTAGAAAAAGAAGAAATCGCGACGCTTCATTTGTGTTTTATTGCTGAACGTGAAGGTTATCATTTGCCGACTATCGCATTTCAAGATAAAAATCAGTCATAGTCTTACAATCTTTTCACAAATCAGAGAGGTTGTTTATGAAACTCACACGGCGAGAGTTTCTGATGTCAACGGGCGCCTTGGCGATGGGAGGGGTTTTGATCAAGATTGGTCTGGACCTCAGTCCTTCGGTGGCCTTTGCGGAAGCTCTCAAAACACGGTATTCGGAGGAAAGCACCACAATCTGCCCCTATTGCGGAGTCGGTTGTGGTTTAATTGTTTCCTCGATTAACCGTAAAGTCATCAATGTCGAAGGTGATCCCGACCATCCCATCAACGAAGGGGCGCTCTGCTGCAAGGGGCAGTCCCTCTATCAGGTTGCCAACAGCGACCGACGGCTTGACAAGGTACTCTATCGCGCGCCTATGAGTACCGAGTGGGAAGAAAAATCCTGGGAGTGGGCAATTGACCGCATCGCGATGAATATCAAGAAAACGCGCGACGCTCACTTCATCAAGAAAGACAAAAAAGGGCGTGTCGTCAATCGCGTCGAAGCCATTGCCGGTCTCGGCGGCGCGGCACTCGATAACGAGGAATGCTACCTCTACGGCAAACTTGCTCGCGCGATGGGCGTGGTTTACCTCGAGCATCAGGCTCGGATATGACACTCGGCCACCGTCGCCGGTCTGGCGACATCTTTCGGCCGAGGCGCGATGACCAATCATTGGATTGACATCGGCAACTCAGATTGTATCATGATTATCGGCTCCAATGCCGCTGAAAATCACCCGCTGTCGTTCAAATGGGTGATGAGAGCGATGGATAAGGGAGCCAAACTCATCCACGTAGATCCCCGCTTCACTCGCACATCTTCCAAAGCAAATATCTACGCTCCCCTGCGTTCCGGCTCCGACATCGCGTTCATCGGCGCACTCATTCGTTACATTATCGAGAACAAACTCTACCATGAAGAGTACGTTCGCGAGTACACGGATGGCGCGTTCCTTGTCGACTCGAAATTCGACTTCAACGATGGTCTATTCTCTGGCTTTGTTGCCGCCAAACCTACCTATGATAAGAAAAAAGGCGGCTGGAATTACCAGATGGACGCTGAGGGAAATCCGAAACTGGATAAATCACTGCAGGATCCGCGTTGCGTGTTGCAGCTCATGAAGAAGCATTACGCGCAGTACACGCCGGAGAAGATGAGCGAAGTCACCGGTATGCCGAAGGAGAAATTCCTTGAGATTGCCAAGTGTTTTTGTGCCACCGGCAAAGCTGGCAAAGCCGCTACCATTATGTATGCGATGGGCACGACCCAACATACCTATGGCAGTCAGAATGTGCGTAGCTATGCGGTGCTTCAGTTGCTGCTTGGGAATATCGGTGTAGCCGGAGGCGGCATCAACGCTTTGCGCGGCGAATCGAATGTGCAGGGTTCAACCGACTACGCGCTTCTCTTTCACATTCTCCCCGGCTACTTGAAAACACCGCGGGCGAATAATGCATCGCTGAAGGCGTATCACGACAAATGGACGCCAAAAGCGATGGGCGGCGACAAGAGCGCCAACTGGTGGCAGCACACCCCGAAGTATATGGTGAGCTTCCTGAAAGCTTACTGGGGAGACCATGCCACGAAAGCCAACGAGTTCGACTATCATTACCTGCCGAAGCTCGACGAGAACACCAACTACTCGCACATTGCGCTTTTCGAAGCGATGCACGAGGGTGATGTAAAGGGTCTTTTCCTGATGGGTCAGAATCCAGCCGTGGGCGGACCGAATGCCCGTAAAGAGCGCAAGGCTCTCGAGGAGCTGGACTGGATGGTCGCAGCGGACCTTTGGATGACCGATACGATGGAGTTTTGGAAGAGACCGGAAGCGGATCCGAAGAAGATTAAGACTGAAGTCTTCGCGCTTCCCGCGGCAGGTTCCGTCGAAAAGGAAGGTTCCATTGTGAACTCGGGTCGCTGGATGCAGTGGCGTTACAAGGCCGCTGAGCCGCCGGGTGTGGCGCGTACCGACTCGTGGATGCTCGGCCAGATTTTTACAAAGCTTCGGGAAGAGTATAAAAAAGGCGGCGTGTTCCCGGATCCCATTGTCAATCTTTCATGGAACTACGGCGGTGGAGAGGAACCGGATGTTCATCTTGTTGCTAAGGAATGCAACGGCTATGCGATGGATAGTTACACGCACAAAGATACGGTTGTGAAAAAAGGTCAGCAAATTCCATCCTTTGCATGGCTTAAGGATGACGGCACGACTTGCAGCGGAAACTGGCTCTATTGCGGCAGCTACACCGAAAAAGGCAACATGGCAGCCCGGCGTGTGAGAGAAGATGCGCCGAACAACATCGGGCTCTTTCCGCAGTGGGCATGGTGCTGGCCGGTCAATCGCCGGATTATCTACAACCGCGCGTCAGTTGATTTGACAGGCAAACCTTGGAATTCCGAGAAGCCGGTCGTTCGCTGGGATGCGGGGAAGAAGAAATGGATCGGCGATGTGCCCGACGGCGGTTGGGCTCCGGGAACGAAGTTCGCGTTTATTATGCTTCCTTCCGGTCATGCCCGGCTCTTCGGGGATCCGCTTAAGGATGGTCCGTTCCCGACGCATTATGAGCCAGTCGAAAGTCCGGTACGAAACGCACTCTATTCTCAGCAGACTAACCCCGTTATCAAGATGTGGGCCGGAGCGATGGACGAATTGGGAGATGCGAGTAAGTTCCCCATCATCGGCACAACCTATCGTGTAGTCGAACACTGGCAGGCGGGTCAGATGACACGAAATCTGACCTGGCTTTCGGAGTTGATGCCGGATATGTTCATCGAGCTGTCTCACGAATTAGCGGATGAAAAAGGCATCAAGAATGGAGACAGGGTGCGTGTGACATCTGCGCGCGGCGGCATCTCGGCATACGCTGTGGTGACGCACCGCTTCAAACCCTTCAAGATGAACGGGCACGTTAAGCACCAGATAGGCATACCTTGGCATTGGGGATATTCCGGAATTGCCGTGGGAGACAGTGCCAATATTCTAACCCCGCATGTCGGTGACGCCAATACCATGATCCCCGAGTACAAGGCGTTCCTGTGCGACGTTGAGAAGGAGGCGTAAGATGGCTGATAATGCTTTCCTTTATGACGGAAGTCTTTGCATCGCCTGTCGCAGTTGTCAGGTGGCTTGTAAACAATGGAATTATCTCCCCGGCGAAAAAACGAAATTCTTTGCCAAAGCAGGTGGTTATCAGAATCCGTCTGATCTGTCGTCTATCACCTGGTGCATCGTCAGATTCTACGAGATTATGAAAGATGACGAGGTGGAATGGCTCTTCCGGCGTAACCACTGTTTCCATTGCACGGACGCAGCGTGCATTAAGGCGTGCCCGGTGGAACCGGTGAAGGCGATGACGCGTCATCCGAAATTCGGTACTGTCTTCGTCAATCAAGATCTCTGCATTGCCTGTGGAGCCTGTGAAGAGTACTGTCCGTTCGGTGTTCCTCATGTTGATGAGAATTTGGTGAAAGCGCGCAAATGCACCGCCTGTTATGATCGTGTAGCGAACGGTTTGCTTCCTGCGTGTGCGACAACGTGTCCTACCAAGGCGATTCGGTATGGAACGATGGATGAAATTCTGGCGATTGCCTCCGCCCGGACAAAGGTGTTGCAGAAAGAAGGATTCAAACCTGTCATGTACGGGAAGAAGCAGTTAGGCGGCTTGCATTCAATGCTGCTGCTTCCGGAGAAACTTGATTACTACACGGATCTGCCTGCGAATCCGAAGATTTCGAGAGATCTGGGTTCGCTCGAGCAGCCAACAAAAGCGATGCCGTCTATGTCATTGGGCGTTGCATCACTGGGGCTGGCGGTCGTTGCGATTGAGAAACTACGTCAGCGGCGCAACAGCCTTATGACGAAGAAACTGGAAGAGGTTGAGAGCGACTAAGCTGCACATCTGCAAGTAAACAGAAACCCGGTTCCTTTCGAGGGACCGGGTTTTTTATATTTCATGGATATGATTGTCTTAGGTAACCAAAACCTGTTCAGGCGCTGTTGGTTTGATAGTTACTTCAGGCTCCTCGACACACAGGAATTTTCGGCAGAGGTCATCGAGGACTTTCTGGCGGGCTTCAATCAGTTTCGGCTGATTCTCAATCCGTTCGGCTGTACGGTGGTAGATCCATTCATAAGCCAAAATCTGTTCGGGCTCAGGTGGGAAACAAAGGAGTTCGCTTGTGATTTTAGATAGTGAGGAAAAGGCAAAATCTTTCGACAGTCGAATGACGAGCTCCCATTCTGTCAATGAGTCCGCCGTCAAATCAAAACGTCCAGCCAGTTGGAAGCAGCGTTTTTCGATGAGCATCGACTGCAGAATGATGAAGTTTTGAATGAAGAGACGCTCGGGATTAAAAGGTTCAGCGGGAGTAGCCTCGCGTTTTGTGATTCGGAATAAACCGTTTTCGCTTTGACCTTCGACTTGCTGCACGCCAGCGTAGATAACAGACTGGCGGACGTCGCGTGCGGCTTGCGCAAGAGATGCATGGAGCTTGTGCCGCTTTATAAACTTGGCGGTGACATGCCACATCTGAGTATTGACCAGAACGGTAGCCTGCGGCTGAGAAACCGCTGTCGCAACCCACTGGGCCTCCGATTGATTTCGTCGATTAATCGCTCACGCTGAGTCTGAAGAGAGAGACTCTTGGTAGCAAGCTCGCGTTGCTGCGGAAATTATGAGTCCGCTCTCAGAAGCGTCTTTACTTTTTCTGAAATCTTCTGAGGACGGATAGTCGGAGAGATACGAACGGGTTTCGTTTTGTGTACGATTTTTATAAGGGTATCACAGATATAATCCACCTGTTCTTCTTTCAATCGGGGAGAAGAGGGAAGATGGATGCCTCTTTTTGACAGGTTTTCGGTTATGGGCAGGTGAAGTGTCGGATCGTGATAAATCGGCATCTTGTAAACCGGGAAAAAGAAGGGGCGCGTATCGATTCCCGCTTCGCTAAGCTTTGCTCGAACTTCATCGCGGCGGGAAACTAACGCAGAGAACATCCAGCAAATGTCATCTGCCCAATCTTGAGGACGCGCCAGTTCGATTTCAGGAAGTGACGCCAAACGCTCTGTGTACCAGCGAGACAGGCGTTGCTTTGCTGCGAGAATTTCGTGTACGCGTTCGAGCTGAGCAAGCCCGATGGCTGCTGTTAGATTTGTCATCCGATAGTTGTATCCGAGCAAATCGTGCCAGTAGGTAACGGTGGGACTGACTCCCTGTCCCCGATAGCGAGAAATAAGCTCGGCAAGGTCATCGTCATTGGTGGTGACGATGCCGCCTTCCCCGGTCGTAAGAATTCTGTTGCCGAAAAAGCTGAACGTGCCAATCGTTCCAATACTTCCGACTGGACGCCCCAATACTCGCGCGCCATGAGCTTCTGCGGCGTCTTCCACGACCCACAATCCGTATTTCTGGGAGAGAGGGAGGATTCGATTCATGCGCGCGGGACGTCCATAGAGATGTACGGCGATGATTCCGCGCGTCCGCTTTGTGATGTGCTTCTCGATATCATCCGGAGCTACGGTCCACGACGCTGCATCGGAGTCCACGAAAACAGGTGTGGCTCCCGTGAAAGTGACAGCGTTCGCTGTTGCGATAGGCGTCAGGGCAGGCAGGATGACTTCATCGCCTGATTTACTTCCGAGAGCCAGCAGCGCCAGATGAAGAGCGGTCGTCCCATTGCATGTGGCGAGGGCGTAGCGCGTTTTTACCCATCTCGCGAATGAATTCTCGAACTGGGCAAGGTAGTCGCCTTTTGAAGAAATCCAACCTGAGCGAAAGGCATCGAGGAGATAGTCTTCTTCCAATTGACTAAGGTCAGGCTCGTAAATAGGAATCATGGCGATGCGCGATTTCAATTTCTTGCGAAGGAAGATGGGAAGTCATGCGTTCGATTAATCGCACGCAATCCCCTATATCGCTATGGAAATCGGCAAAGGTTGTGCCACAGTCCGACCCTGAGCGATGTGTTTGTATTTCAGGACTATCGATTGGGAGAGAGGGGGGAGGTAGAATACGGAATCGCGTAGAAAATGCCTAGAGGATATCCCAAACATACCATAGAAGAATCTGCGAATGTCTCCGCCGAGCCGGGTTCAGCGCTGATGCCCGTTTGATATACGATAAGCTTTATCGCGCGTAACCCGGCCGGAAATTTATGTTATAGCGTTAGATGTATCAATTTGTCGAATTCATAAGTCACCTCCACTAACCAATACGCGACGAGACAAGAAAAGGGCTCGACCAAAATGGTCGAGCCCTGTAAGTTATTGGCTATTTGATTTCTGAAGGATCAACTCAGAACTTACTCGCCTATCGCTCGATCTTCTTGAGTGTTTGAATTTTAGCCTTCGTCTTTATCGAGGTGCTGCGTGTTTCCGGCGAGTCCGGTGTATCTATCAGATCGCTCGGTATCTCCTTCTTGGCAGTCGGAATCAGGTCTGACTTGAGGAAAGTCTTCACCTTGCGACCGTCATCAACCTTGAACGCAGGACTGGTTGTCGGCCACTGCTGGTCAATCCTCATGTCACTCAACAGTTCTTTAAGTGGACCAGTGTTGTGGTAATTCACCACAGTCGGCGGAGAAGTTGGCGGTTCCACAGGTATAATGAGTGACGGAGTTGCCTCACAGCCGCCTGTGACATGGTAGAACTTCTTGGCGTCTCCACTTGTCCCGTCGTAGTACTCCTGAGTCCCCATCGCGACACTTCCAAGGTAATTGTAGGTCCCAGTGTAGGGACTGTCAGCTTCTGCGTAGACATGGTAGTACGGCTGGTTTCCGACATCGGTCCAGTGAATCATCACAGTGTCCTGAGTGCCGTCGGTGTCATAGGAGTAGCAGGTAACATCAACCAGCTCTACAGGTACGCACGAACAATCGAGTGCACGCAGCATCTGATCGCCGTAACCCGTGGAATCGTCTATGACCCAGTCAATCGTGCCTGGTGTTTCAAGAGGCCATCCCAGCCAACCGCGTTGCGGACCCGTTGTAAGCGTGTCAAATATGAAAGCTTCCATTTCCGGATCCTCGGAGTTGTCACGGTTTCGAGTGAAGATGTAGAAGACGCTATCCGTAATCTCTACGCAATTCGGAATCTTTGCATAGACCCAATACCAACTACCGGTATCGTTGCAGGCATCCGTACCAAGGTTCCAACTGGTACCAACATCGTCGCTAGACCACAGCAAATTGCCCGGCTCGCCGGCAAATTCGTTATACACTTCGACAACGATATCTTCGTGGATGTCATTCGGCCAGTAATCGGGTGGGTCGCCCAACATGTTCGAGACTCCAACCATCGCAGCGCCAAGGAAGTATGAAGATGGATAGTCAGGATTCACGAAGCGCACACCGAAGCGAGCCCACCAGGCCCCAGGGAAGTAACTGCCTACTTCGATAATACCGTCGTCATAAACAATCGAGCCCGGATAGGGACCCATGATGTCAACATGGTAGTGGTCTCCCGGCGCGCCTGCAGGCAGATAAGTCGGGCCTGACGCCGCGATATCCTGAGCTTCGAAGTAATAGCCATACTTGTTACAGGCTTCCACATTCGGAATGGTGCCTTCATAAAGATCCACACATCCCGGAACAGCAGTCATCGCAACCGAATTCCAGGTGTGCGTGACATCATCGGCATACCAGAGAACCACACTGGATAAGTCGTCGTTGACATCGGTCACTGTCGCCGTGATATGAACACTGGCGTTGAAAGTATCCGACTTGTGCTCATGTAAAATCACAGGCGGCGCTTGCTCCATCGAGTCCACTCGAATGTCGTCAATGAGCCAAAAGTCTGCATCCGCTCCTTCATAATAGAACCAAAGCGAAATGCTGTCGGAATCCGAATTGACAAAATAGTAGTCAACATCTGTAAAGGAATTCGAACCCGAAATAGGAATATCGGCAACCCAGCGGATTAACGTATCGTTGGGTGAGGAATACCATAAGCTATGGTCCACAGCTAACCAGCCATAGTGGGTTCGGTCAGCCCATTTGACTTTCAGTCCTCCACCGGTGTTGCTGATGTTTGGCGTGACAAGAAAATCCATGGCCGTACATCCGGGTGCCGTATAGAGATGTCCCATGGCATCATTGGCGTAATCACAATTATTATACCACCGGTGCCAGAAGTCATTGTCGGTGCTGAGCGTGCACCCCATGACTTGACCCAAGGAATCCAGGGGCCATGCTATTCCCCAATCGCCTGAATCCTCTAAATAGGGATCGGGAAAGTTTGGATCGCAGAAGTTTTCCAGCCAGTGATTGTCGGTCCCTTGCAGATTGAGCTCAACCATCTCTGTACCACCTACCCCGTCGTGAGTAAATGTCAGATCAGCTGAGGTAACCGACGCCGTAACATTCGTCGAACAGCCAACACCGAGGGCATATGTCCCACCCGATGGAAGAACGAGGGGCGTCGGATCGATAGGCCACCAGAAATTAAATGGGAGCGTACTGGCGATAGTATTAATCGTGAGGCTTGACCCGCCAGTGTTTTCCATCTCCACCGTATCATAAACAACTTCAGCGAGCTCAAGTTGATGGCCATCGGCGAGAGCGTGACCGAACCACAAGCTGTCACTACAAAGCTCGAGTTGACCCCCTTGGGATGGACCGGTGTAGCGGCCGAATGCATCGATCATGTTGTAACCAACATCCCTAGGCAGCCAGGTCGGTATTATCCGATTCCAAAGATCCCAGTGTTCCTCCCATGCAGTAGGAAGCAGATGGTAGAAGTTGGTGCAACAGGGAATATTATCCTCGCCGTTCATAACCCAACTGCCCCCGTGTTCGAGATTCTGAATGACGACGATGAAGTCGCGGTAAAGAGTACAAGGGGCGGCCAGTGCAAATGGACTATAGTACACAAAACCTACCTCCATCGAGTCCCAATTGCCGTCAGTGGCAGTGTTGTAATCACCGGTATACTTCTGTGTGCCCATAGCATCGCAAACAACCGCACCGCCCGGACAGGTCGTAGATGTCACCGTGCCGTCATCCTCGTAAATGAGGATTCGGAAGTCAAATTCCCACGGTTCAGTTCCAACGGCACGCCCGGTCCAGAAACCCACCGAATCCACAATGAAGGAGTCCTGAGTGGTTGGGAAGAGCTTCTCCGCCCATTCGTCACCAGTATCAAAGCCATAAAGCTGTCTCTCTGGGGTCCAAGTCCAATGCCGAAGCCACTCGCCTTGTCCATACGTCAGACTCGGTAACACCATCAGAGTGGTAAGTACCAAACCAATTAAAAGTGCGCGTTTACTAAACATAAAAACCTCCTAAAAAATCTACTGCCTCTCTCAACTTTCGTCAATTGACTAATTATTCCCAAATTTTTATTTGCTAAAGCTCTGCTTTAGCGCTTCCTATGTCATGTATTAACAACGCATTAGAGCCAAAGTTATCTCAATGCATGAACTTGTTTTAAAAAGTTGTCATCCTAACATACTTAATGAAAATGATTTACGGCATTAAGAGCAACTGTTTTGTAGAATCCCTCAAACCGGCTAAATATAGTAATCTTCATGCAAAAAGTCAACTAAAAATATAGGTGCCAGATGATTTTTCTTGTTCGTTTTTTAAGGATTAATCGGCTTATAAGTGTTTATAAATATTATTGAAAGGACTATTCTATTTGCTTTAATCCATCGGTAGCCAAATTCACACCCCCTTGCCAACGCCTCCTCTCTCTATTCGGGCAATCACCGATTTCCCTAAATAATGACGAAGTGACGCATTGGCAACTTATTAAGTAAGGAATAATCGTGCCAATCTGGTGGATTCCAGAATTGCTGAGAGTTGCGAAACCTGCAGCTTGTCTAAGACGTTCAAAGTAAAGCTTTCTGCAAAAAGTGGACTTATCGTATGATGTCGCGTTTCTGGATTTTCATGTTAATTGTCGTTTTCTTCAGTTTCCCGCGTATAGGATGGGGTTCGCGGGATTTTGGAATGGGAATTTTGTTGGGTCAGCCGTCTGGCATAAAGGCAACTTTTTCCCTCCAAAAACGTATCCATCTGGATTTTACGGCCGCTTGGTCCTGGAATGATTGGATGCTGGTCATGGGAGACTGCAAATTTGAAGACTACATCAGTCCGTGGTCTTTGTACTGGCGCTGGTATTACGGGCTTGGAGCTTATGGCGGCATTTCCAACGATTCTGACAGAGAAGCTGTTTTGGGCGTGAGAGTGCCGATTGGGGTAAGCTATCAATTTCCATATACTTCATTAGAAGTGTTCGGAGAACTGGTTCCCGCGATGCAAATTATCGAAGAAACGCGTGGACGGTTTCATTACGGTGTGGGCATCCTTATATGGTTGTAGGAGCCGCGCAGACAAATAGGGCTTGACATTCCGCTGAAAAGCGTTATATTCTTCAGTGATTCCTTGAATTAAAACGAATGGTTCCCGATAGATAGGTTGAAAATGACACCTCTGGAAAAATTGCTGGCAAGTCGCCGGGCTTGGGAAAAAGCCTACCATGATAAAGGAGGGATTCCCGCAGGCAAGAAATTCCGTACGACGTCTTCGGTTGAAGTTCCGCCGCTTGTCTGGCCTGAAGAGCCAGCACTTGCCGCTGACTATAATGAGAAGCTCGGGTTTCCGGGGCAATTTCCTTTTACGCGCGGTGTTCATGCGAGCATGTATCGCGGGAAGCTGTGGACGATGAGGCAATTTTCGGGTTTCGCCACGCCAGAGGAGACAAATAAGCGCTATAAATATCTGTTAGAGAGCGGCGGAACGGGTTTATCTGTTGCGTTTGATTTGCCGACGCTGATGGGACGCGATGCCGATGATCCGATGTCCTGCGGAGAGGTCGGAAAGTGTGGAGTCGCCATCTCATCTCTAAAGGATATGGAGACGCTTTTCCAAGATATTCCGTTGGGCAAGATTACGACTTCGATGACGATTAATGCTCCGGCGGCGATTATCTGGGCGATGTTCATTGCCGCCGCGGAGAATCAGGGATGGAAACGAACTGAACTTGGCGGAACGACTCAGAACGATATCCTGAAAGAATACATCGCACAAAAAGAATTCATCTATCCGCCTGAGCCGTCTGTGAAACTTGTCGTGGATACGATTGAATTCGCAGCGCGCGAGATGCCGAAATGGAATCCGGTTTCCATCAGTGGTTATCATATCCGCGAAGCGGGCAGCACGGCCGTGCAGGAGTTGGCATTCACACTGGCCGATGGAATGGCTTACGTTGATGCGACGCTCGAGCGCGGCCTCGAAATTGATGAATTCGCACCGCGTTTGAGTCTGTTTTTCAATTCTCATCTGGATTTCTTTGAGGAGATTGGAAAATTCCGCGCCGCCCGGCGAATCTGGGCGAAGAAAATGCGGGATAAATATAATGCGAAGAATGACCGGTCGCTTCTATGCCGCTTCCATACTCAAACAGCAGGATGCAGCCTGACAGCTCAACAGCCGGAAAATAATCTCATGCGCGTGGCTTATCAGGCGCTGGCGGGAGTCTTGGGCGGAACGCAGTCCTTACACTGCAATTCGATGGATGAAACACTGGCTTTGCCGTCTGAAAAGGCGGTGAAACTGTCTCTGCGCACGCAGCAGATTGTCGCGCATGAAATTCTTGCCGGAATGCCAATTGACCCTCTCGGCGGCAGTTATTTTGTCGAGGCGGTCACGGACGCGATGGAGGAAGGAGCCGAGGATTACTTCCAGCGAATTGATGCGTTGGGCGGAGTGGTTCCGGCGATTGAAGCGGGCTTTTTCCAGAAGGAAATCGCAAAGGCTGCGTTTACATATCAAAAGGAAATCGAAAATAACGAACGGATTATCGTCGGTGTTAATGACTATGTCGAAGATGACGGACAGCTCGAAATCCCGATTCTGAAAATTGAGGAAGATGAAGTCGGCCAGGTACAGAACCGGAAACTGACCGAATTGAAAAAGCACCGGGATAAAAAGCGCGCGCAGGAATGTATGGATAATATCAAAGCCGCGACGGAAAAGGGCGAGAATGTGATGCCGCATCTAATCGATGGAGCGCATGCGTACTGCACATTGGGCGAGATGGTGGACGTTATGGCGGAAGTTTATTCGGTGTACGAAGAGCCGGCTTTTTTCTAATGACACGTGAAAATAATGGGGAATTCAAGAAGCCAATTCCGTTTGGGCGGAATCGGCTTTCTTCTCGTAAAGAACTGCTTGACTTTTGCTATGAAAAAGGCTCGCCGAGCCGGGTTCAGCACAATGCAAGCTTTTTGATTCATCGAGATAGTCGAATGTGCGTAACCCGGCCGGAATACAACTTGACTTTTACCGAAAGAAATGATATATTTTAAGGATTAGTGAAGATGGATTTGCGCCCGTAGCTCAATTGGATAGAGCAACAGCCTTCTAAGCTGTGGGTTGAAGGTTCGAGTCCTTTCGGGCGCACAGCCTGAAAGGCAACGTCGCCGAGACGGGTTTCTTTGCAAGGCGCGATTGATATCATGGTGGTTGTAGCTCAGTTGGTTAGAGCGTCTGACTGTGGCTCAGAAGGTCGGGGGTTCAAATCCCCTCAGCCACCCCATTTGGCCCCATCGTCTAACGGTTAGGACATAAGGTTTTCGACCTTATAATGGGGGTTCGATTCCCCCTGGGGTCACAAGAGTCTTTCATTGGTCGCATAGTAAGTTGTGTCCTATGGCGTTTCACGCTGTGAGCCCAAGGCTGAGGACATAAGCTAAAAGAAAAAGGGGATTCTTATGACAGAGCAGATTGAACAGAAGCGGCTAGTTGGCGTGCTGGCGGCTCACGACAGTAAGCGGAAGAATGATTCTTTAGCCAGTGTATTCAGAATACTTTATAAGATCAATTCAGAATGGCTTAAGAAGTTCCATTTTGTTTTTACGGGAGGGACTTTCGACCGCATAGTACTCCCCACAGATGTAGGCAGAACTAAAGTAGATGAGAAGGAGTTTATACCGATCGCCAGAAAAGATGAACAAGACGAAGAGATTCCAAAGGACTTAGAAGAACTGATGAAGAAAGAAAGAAAATATGGTGTATCAGTGGATAGTGCACTCGGCGCACAAAACGCTATCATGTGTAATTCAACTCGTCTTCCGAAGTTTAGAGAAGGCGGGGTCACCCTTTTGTCCTATTTGGTTGTGCAGCAAAAGATTAGTATAGTTATGCCATTTCTTGATCCGCACACTACGCATTGGCTACATCCCGAGAATCTTGCTCTGATGCGGTTATGTGATTTTTGGAAGGCCAAGCGATTAATGAACACTGGGTCAGTAGAGAAGTGGTTTGTCAATGAGGCAGAGACGGATTCGAAGCAGAACCGAGAATATTGTCCACCTGACTTGGTGCTTAATAGTAGCGGGGCGCGCGCACTACGAGAAGATCACGGCAATTGTAAAGAGATAAAGATTACGAAAGTGCTAAACCGTCCCACGGAGTGGCCCCGCTCAATTGACGAAATTGGGGAAATGACGATAGCTCTGATCGCCCACGATGGTATGAAGGAAGAAATGGTCGATTTTGTGAAGAAATACAGGAGAGTGTTGGAAAGATTTAATCGCATTCTGGCAACAGGAGATACTGGCAGAAAGGTAAAGGAGGCTGCCGGAGAGCTGAAGGTCTTTCCCTACAGGCCCGGGCCAGAGGGCGGTGATATTCAGATTGCAACAGAGGCTTTGTATGATCAGTGTCACGCCGTGATCTTCTTTACTAATCCTCTTCGTCCCCACCCGCACCCTGAGGATATTCGAACTCTCTTCGCTGTGTGTATGATCCAGGACAAAATTGAGATACTCGCAAATGACATACATGCAAGGAGATGGATGGATCGGCTTGCAGAGAAGTTAGGGATCAGGTTGTAATGGTAATGCGCAAGCCATTGGACTATTCAAGGCTAGAGGACCGCTTTCGGTAGAAGTTACTACATTGGTGTCACCGACAGTTTCATGCGTGATATGTTTAGACGGGCTTCGGAATGGCGCATTAATGCGACAGAAGAGGAAGCCTGTCTTTTGTATTTAGTATAAGTTTGTCGCATCCTTTTGTTATTATTTTTCTTGAGCGTGCTTAAACCGGGAATGCGTCCTACTTTGAAGATATTAGTACTTTCTCTGCATTTTTTAGTTGCATCTTAGAGTTTTTATGTATATATTAAAAAGAAGTCTCGGTCAATGAATCGAGACAGTTCTTTAATTAAATGTTTTCATTAGACTTTTTATGCGATTGTCGAGCAGCATTGAGGAGTTACTCGGTCCAGAAGCGAAAGACCTGCTCGAGTACTCCTGCAAGGGTATCCTCAAAGAGGAGCTACACTTGCCCGGTCCGGACTTTGTGGACCGTGTTTTTATTCATACAGATCGCCCTGCAAATGTTTTAAATAACCTACAGCGGATTTTCAACGCTGGGCGTTTAGCGGGCACCGGTTATGTTTCATGTCTACCCGTGGATCAGGGAATTGAACACAGCGCGGCATACTCCTTTGAACCTAATCCAATCTATTTTGATCCAGAGAACATCGTTAAGCTGGCGGTTGAAGGTGGCTGTAATATTGTTGGCTCCACGCTTGGCGTTTTGGGTATGATGTCCCGCAAATACGCTCACAAGATTCCTTTCCTCGTCAAGCTGAATCACAACGAGCTGTTAACCTATCCAAATAAGTACGACCAGATTGAATTCGGCAGTGTTGATCAAGCGTTTGACCTTGGCGCGGCCGCTGTGGGCGCCACTGTCTACTATGGTTCCGATGAAAGTGCGCGGCAGATTCAGGAAGTGCGCGAAATTTTCGAATACGCTCATGAATTGGGGATGGTGACCGTGCTCTGGGCTTATTTAAGAAATCCTGCATTTAAAACTTCCGAAAAAGACTACCATGTTTCCGCTGACCTCACTGGTCAGGCGAATCATTTGGCGGCGACTATCCAAGCAGATATTGTCAAGCAGAAGCAGCCCGAGAACGACGGCGGATTCCGTGCGCTGAAGTTCAGCAAGATCCCCAAAGATAAGTTCTATAATAAACTGGTGCCGAATCACCCGATTGAGTGGACGCGCTGGCAGGTAGTAAACTGCTATATGGGACGGATTGGTCTGATAAACTCGGGAGGCGCTTCCTTAGGCAAGGGTGAAAAAGACCTAGCCAAGGTAGTAAAAAAGGCGGTCATTAATAAGCGTGCAGGCGGCATGGGCCTCATCACGGGGCGCAAGGCCTTCCAGAAGCCGCTGAAGGAGGGCATCGAGCTTTTAAACGCTGTCCAAGATGTCTATCTGTCAAAGGAGATTACCATAGCCTAAAAGACCATGCCGATTGATCCCAAATTCTTGTCGTTGCTGGCATGTCCGGTTACGCATTCTCCTTTAGTTGAAGATGGAGATTTTCTTGTTTCGACCGATAGTGAGACACGACGGCGCTATCGAGTCGAGAACGACATCCCCAACTTGCTGGTACCGGATTCGGAGGTGTTGAACGAAGCTGCTTGGCGTGAGATTATGAAACGACATGCCGTCGAAGTAAAATCGTAATTACTTTTCAGAACACAATAAAAAAGCCGCGCGAATAAACGACGCGGCTTTTTTTGTATTCTTTGAGAAATATCTATTGGTTTTTTGCGCTGTCGGTAAAATCGGGCAGGTATTTTTGCACCACCGCAAGCATGGCTTCATCAGAAGGAGCATCCGCTTCCAGAGTTTCTTCGAAGGCGACAACGGATTTGATTTGACGGTCGAAGCTGAATTCGAATTCGACGCGGCCCAATGTTTGACCGTTTCGTTTCGCGCGCACGATTGAAGTATTCCCGACTTCCCACGGCTTGTCTGCATTCGAGCGGAACGTGCGACCTCCGATAATGAGATTTATCATAGGGAAATTTTTTGCCAACGTGCTATCCAAAGCATCACCGCACGTAGATAAAACTATAAGCAAATCAGCTTTCTTGGCAAGTTTCGGAATCACCTGTTGTGCTGCGGTTATTGGATTTCGCACATGTACTCCCGGCAGAAGTTTAACGCTGTCGCTCCGCATGATATTTTTCGGAGCGCATAAACCGACGAAAGCAACATCGAGACCTTTGATTTTTTTCATGACATACGGTGACGTCAGCGGTTTGCCGTTCGCTTCGATGTTGGCGGAAACGAAATCGAAGTTCGCCTCATTCTGTCTCTGTTCAAAAACGTCCAGACCTTTTTCGAGGTCTTCTTCGGAAATATTCACGACGGAAGCTTGCAGCTCATTGAGGGCGGCGATTTGCGCTTTGCCTTGTGTCGCCTCCGCTTCCGGACTGCCAAAAAGAAAGTTACCGGCGTCGCAGTACAACAATTGCGTATCGTTCGCTCGAATTGTCTTCACGTGGTGTGCGCGTTTGAGGATACCGCCGCTGTTGTGCTTGCACCCGCAGCCTTCTAATTTGCCGTGAGTATCATTGGTATAGACAATCGTAATTCGTGTGCCTTCGCTGATTTCGGGTTTACCGCAGCCGATGAACGACGCGGCGAGAAGAAGGACTGTTGCAAGGTTCAGTTTTGAGAAATTGGAATGCATAAGCTTCGCCTTTATGAAGGTGATGCGGATGGTTTAAGCGCGTTTCTACGAGAACACGGCTATTGATATTTTACGAAATCCGCAGTATATTTCAAAATGGAATTTGAGAGCTCGAAAGATTTTCATTTGCGGATGTCCTTTGATTTCCTTTGCCTAACATCGAGGGATTCCGAGAGAAGAGTTTTCTGCTTGAACAAGAACATTTTTTGAGCTTAGATTCTCCTTGACTTCTTTTAAGGAAATCGGTAAATTTATCTTAGCACAGTTTGGATATGAATGCTTCAGGTTTTGTTTTAAAAGGAGTTACCCATGCGTAGAACTTACATCAGGGCACTGCTCGCCATCGCGTGGGGGTTGTTTTATCTGCCCTCTGTACTTGCTTCAGATACGGTGCCGTATGGCACGTCTCGCGGAGAATCACTGATGCCGCGAGTTGAGGTTCTAAATTCCCGGTTGGATGAGGTGCGATTACGATTGACGGTAAACCCGGCTTCCGTTCCCTCGCAGATTGACTTGAGTGCAGGTGTGGCAGGATTATGGGGGCCGGTTGAGCCGGAGCAAATCGAATTGCCTCGAACGACATTTTTCGTCGCGATTGCTCATACCGGGACGCCGCAGCTCGAAATCGTGTCATGGAATTCGGAGCGCGTTCCTGCTCTGCCAGTGACGATGAACAACGAGCTCAGAGTGAGTGAGGCCGTGCGGCTCGGCGAGCCCGCGGTTCTGCGCGAAGCCCGGATTGTGCCCCTGACGATTTTTCCTGTGCAGTATGAAAACGAAGCAGAAGAAGCCAAGGTGCTCACTCAGGCCGAAATCGTCATTAGAACGGGGACAGATACAGGTGTGAATCCGCTTCTGAATGCACGCGGGCGTGTATCGAGTTCGTGGATTCCGGTCTATCAGAGCGTGGTAATTAATTGGCAAAATATCGATGGTCTGGACTCGCCGGAAGAACCGCATATTCTGATTATTTCTCCGGGCTATTATACGGATGAATTGGAAGATTTTGTGACATGGAAAGAAAGAGCAGGTTATGTCGTTACGGTGGAGATGGAAGGGAATATTGGTGACGGTACTCCTGATGCAGGTGAATTGCATGACTATATTGTTGACCAATATAACAATCTGACCCCCACACCTGATTATTTGATTTTTGTGGGGAATGCTCAGCAACTTGCAGTTGAAATGCTACACACAGATGATCCAACGACTATTTTCAGTACAGAGAGTGTGCCCGGTTGGTACACCAACGAGAACTACTTTGTTGCTTTCGAAGGCGATGATGTTTTTCCGGAGCTTTTCTTCGGTCGCTGGGTAGCAGGTACTACGGAAGAAGTGTTGAAAATTGCGCGGCGCAGCGTTTATCACGAACGTAATCCCTTTGGAACAAATCCGGATAATCTTGACTCCGTGCGTTTTTCCAAAGCTTCTGTAACCTCTGACACACAATATCCGTCGCAACCTCAGACGAAAAGATATGTGCGACAGATGATGCTTGCTAGCGACTTTGCACATGTGGATACAGCGTTCGGAACGCACAATCCTCAATCATTGATTAATTGGCTTCGAGAAGGTCGGAATTACGTCAACTATCGCGGCCCAGGTTGGTCGCAGGGTTGGTCGGGAATTAGTTTCTATACGGATGATATTCCCGATTTGAACAATTTCTGGAAATTGCCGATTGTCACAGGAATTGGGTGCGGTGCAGCATTGTTTGATGATTATCCTTATTGCTTCGGTCAACTCTGGATGACAGAGGGAACACTGAACCAACCCGAGGGTTCCGTCGGTTTTCTTGGGCCGTGCTGGAATACGCACACACGCTTTAATGATGTCTTAGATTCAACACTCTACGTCGCGATATTAGAGCACGAACTGCATCAATTGATGCCGGCTCTTGTCGCAGGCAATTTGATGTTCTGGGATGTTTTCGAACCCTTCTTCACAATTGATCCGGACGTACGTGAAGTCACAGAAACATCCGTGCGGCAATATCTGTGTCTTTCCGACCCGTCGCTTCAGCTCTATACGAAAATCCCGCAGCGAATAAGCGTCAACCATCCGCTGGGGATTCCAACGGGAGTCGTGGACCTGCTCGTCAACGTTCCCAATCTGCAGGTACTCGGAATTGACAGTGTGAAAGTGTGCGCGTGGATAGAACCCGGTAACTTCGTCTTTGATTTTGCCACTCCCCAGCAGGAAAGTGTTATCCTGTCGCTGATGGTTCCTCCCACATCTGAGTCGGTCTGGTTGACCGTGACCGGAGATAATGTCCTGACATATCAATGGGAACTGCCGGTTTCGCCGGCGGAGGAATATCTGATTCACAATCAAGTTTTTCTGCGCGATACGACAAACGGCAACGATAACGGTCTTATTGAACCCGGCGAATCCATTGTTTGGGTCGAAGAAGGACTGAATATGGGAATGGAAACCGCCGATGATGTCACAGCAGTCTTACAGTGTGAAGATCCACGAGTGACAATAAATCAGGATACCTCTTTGTTTGGCACAGTCGCGTCCTTTGATTCAGCAATCGGCTCTCCGCCTTTCGAGATTTCCATCTCGGATACTTGTCAGACAGAAGTTGTTTTAGAATTCCAAGTTGTCTGGAACAGCGCACATTATGGCCCTTGGGTGTCGAATGTTTTCATTCCACTTTCAGTGCCAGCGTTGGAGTTAGCTGAACTTTCTGTGACGGATTTGGGCGGTGGTCTTTGGGAACGCGGCGAAACAGCGAATGTAGAAGTGCAGATACAAAACACGGGAAGCGCTCCATTAGCTCCAGCGCAATACATACTGCGCGTTTCGGATCCTCTTATCACATTGATTGACTCAATTGCCGATGGAGGAGGTATCAATCCCGGAGAAACGATTTCTTTAGGCGAATCAGCTTTCCAGATGGCGGCCAGCGAATACACGCCGAGTGCTCATCCTGTTGGCATGACGATTCATGTCGCCGCTCAGCAGGGAACATATGTGCATGAGCAGGATATTTCGGCGTCAACGAATGTGGGCGAAATCGGAGACGGTGACCCGATATCCGATGAACAGAATTACTACTGGGCATATGATTTGGCGGATAATTTCTATACGGAACGTCCGGTGTATGACTGGATGGAAATTGCGCCGCAGGCCGGAGGGCCGGGCGATACGATTGATTTCACGGATAATGACGAAACGCGTCCTTTGGAAACGCCGTTCTCTTTTACATACTATGGAGAAGAGTTCGAGCATCTTTCGGTATCGAACGATGGGTGGGTTTGTCCGGGTATAACGACGCGAGCGGATTACAGCAATTCTCCTTTGCCTGATCCATCCGCCTGGAGTCCAGACGGGCTTATCGCCGTAATATGGGATGATTTATGGTATAGACATGGTGAAACCGGACAGGTTGCGACCTACTATGACGCGGTCGGTGACAGGTTTATTGTGGAATGGTATCAAATCCGCTCTTTTGCGGGAACGTTCATGTACACATTCCAGATTCAACTCCTGAATCCGGAGACTCATCCGACTCCGACAGGAGATGCTATTTGGCTAATGCTCTACAATGACATCGCTACACCCGGTTTACGCATGGCAACTATCGGACTCGAAGATCCTTGGTCGGAAGATGGAATCACCTATGAACACAACGGCGACTACACACAGGGCGCGGCGGCCATTACGAACGGAAGCGTGATTAAATTTACGACATCTCCTCCGGTGATGGTTTCCGCGGAAGTGAACCGGCCGGTTGTTCCGACCGAATTTACGCTGGCGCAGAACTATCCGAATCCCTTTAATCCTGAAACAACGATTGAATTTTCGTTGCCGCGCGCTTCACAAGTAACGCTGACAGTTTACAATTTATTAGGGCAGCGTGTGGCGACCCTGACGGATGATTTCTATTCCGCTGGTGTGTACCATGTGCGCTGGAACGGCACCGGCACATTTGGCAATGCTGTCGGAAGCGGCGTCTATATCTACCACGCACAAACGGATTTCGGGAGTTTATCCCGAAAAATGATACTGCTGCGCTGATACTTCGCCGGAATTTAATCGATTTTTATGACGTATTAGGCAGGACGCTCCCGTGTTCTGCGCTTGCCGCACATCGATAGTTCACCGCAAGACACATTTTTCAAAATAAAAATCCAAACAGGAGAGAGAAAAAAATGGCGAAAAAATGGACTCCTTCCGAAGAAAAATTCCTTTTGGACAATTATGGCAAAGTGCCCATGAACGAACTTGCCGAGCGATTCGGCGTCACGAGGAAATCGATTTCAGCCAAGCTCGACAAATTGCGGGCGGCGTATGGTATAAAACCGGTTGCCTCACGGGAACGCGGTGTTGAACCGCTGCCGGTTTCGACACCTGCAAAGAAAGCAGCGGTTAAACCTGCTCCGCCGGCGCGCACTCCGCGACCACGCAAGCCGGTTCAAGCGGCTCCTCCAACGGAACCCGTTGACACATCCGCTTTCGGTTCGAAGGTGCCTTCCGGGTTGTTTATCAAAACCGACGAAGGATGGAAACCGATTCTCGTTGACAAAGACAAAATCACGCAGTAAAACATGAGACTGCTTATTTACGGCGCTGCCGATTCCTTTTTAGCGGTTTCGACGGCGCCGTTTTTTTCAGGAATTGTTAATGATGAATCACCGCCTTAAATCCATTGAAATTCTCTTAGAGAAAAATCCCACAGAAGCTGAGTTGATTCTGCTGGGAAGTCTATCCGTTTGCTGGCTGAAGTCTCAAAATCCCGACGCCGTTGAGTTACTCCGAAACTATGAACGTCTAAGATTACCGATGAATTCTCTACGCGAAGCAGCGTTGCAGCTTTTTCTTGTCGCGGGTTTTCAGGTATCGCTTGAAGCCTTTTTTCAAATAGAAGATGTGCTGCAAACGAAATTGACTTCGACTCGCGAACCGATTCAAGATGGCTCAGCAACTCGATGGCACGAACGAGGACTTGAGCTTCAAAGTAAAGTTTACGCGAGCAACACCGAGAAGTTGCGCCGAAATTTAACTCGCCATTCGCCGGAGCTGGCAGATTGGACGGTTCTCGTGGGATACGGACTCGTGCTGTCGCGTCCGGGACTGGAAGCAGGATTGCGCGAGCTTCTGGAAGTCGCGGTGCTGACGGCAAATGGATTTCCGCGTCAGCTTCATTCTCATTTCCGCGGCGCGCTGAATTTGGGCGTAACTCCCAAGCGAGTCGAGTTGCTTCTGGACGCGATTGAGCCGTTTGTGGCAGAAGATAAGATACTGTCAGCACGGCAGTTATGGAATCAGATTCGCCGATAAACTCTGCCATATTGGCAGGAATCCTTTCGAGGAGATTTCCGGAATCCGCTGTTAAACATTAATTTATAATAACTTAAAACTCTGGCCTTGTTCTTGCCATATAGTGGTAAGGATACAGGGCTTTTTTTTAGCCTTATCAGATCGAAATTAATTTAACAAAACAAGATAGAGGTACAACATGTCTAAAATCATCGGAATTGATCTGGGAACCACGAACTCCTGCGTCGCTGTCATGGAAGGCGGCGAACCGGTCGTCGTTCCCAGCGCGGAAGGAGCGCGCACGACGCCGTCCGTGGTCGCGTTTACGAAATCGGGAGAGCGTCTGGTCGGCGCTCCGGCCAAGCGTCAGGCTGTCACAAACCCCCAAAAAACGGTGTATTCCATCAAAAGATTCATGGGACGCACGAAGAGCGAAGTTGGCCGGGAAATCGAAGAAGTTCCGTACGAGGTCATCACTGGAGCTGAAGGTTTGGCGAAAGTCAAGATTGACGATAAGGAATACAGCCCGCCAGAAATCTCCGCGATGATTCTTCAGAAGATGCGGCAGGCTGCGGAAGATTATCTCGGCGAGAAAGTCTCGAAAGCTGTGATTACGGTGCCGGCGTATTTCAACGACAGCCAGCGACAGGCGACGAAAGACGCCGGACAAGTCGCCGGTTTGGAAGTGATGCGTATCATCAACGAACCGACGGCGGCTTCATTGGCGTATGGCTTGGACAAAAAGAAGGATGAAACGATTGCGGTTTTCGACCTCGGCGGCGGGACATTCGATATTTCGATTCTTACGCTTGGCGACGGCGTTTTCGAAGTGAAGGCGACGAACGGCGACACGCACTTGGGCGGCGACGACTGGGATCAGCGGCTGATGGATTATGTGGCCGACGAGTTCAAGAAGGAACAGGGAATCGATTTGCGTAAGGATCCGATGGCGCTGCAGCGTTTGAAAGAAGCATGCGAAAAAGCGAAGGTCGAGCTGTCGAGTGTGTCGCAAACGCAAATCAATTTGCCTTTTATCACAGCGACGGCAGAGGGGCCGAAGCATCTGGATATGAATCTGACACGCGCGAAGTTTCAGGAAATCACCGAGAACCTCGTGCAGCGATGTCTGGAACCGTGCAAGACAGCGCTCGCGGATGCCAAGATGAGCGCGAGTGATATTGATGAAGTCATTCTGGTCGGCGGTTCGACACGGATGCCTCGGATTATCGAATTCGTGAGTGATATCTTCAAGAAAGAACCGAATCGCAGCGTGAATCCGGACGAAGTCGTCGCAGTTGGCGCGGCGATTCAGGGTGGTGTTTTGGCGGGTGATGTGCAGGATGTCGTGCTGCTCGATGTGACGCCGCTTTCGCTGGGAATCGAAACGCTGGGGAGCGTGATGACGAGACTGATTGACGCCAACACGACGATTCCGACGAAGCGCACCGAGATTTTCTCCACGGCTTCCGACAATCAGCCGTCTGTCGAAATTCATGTCCTTCAGGGCGAGCGCCCGATGGCTGTCGCCAACAAGACAATTGGCCGCTTTGTTCTGGACGGCCTTCCACCGGCTCCGCGGGGACTACCACAAGTGGAAGTAACATTTGATATCGACGCGAACGGTATTCTTTCGGTCTCGGCCAAAGACAAAGCGACGAATCGCGAGCAGTCTATCAAGATTCAGCATAGTTCGGGTTTGTCGAAAGAAGAAGTCGAACGCATGAAAACCGACGCCAAAGCGCATGAAGCGGAAGACCAGAAACATCGCGAAGAAGTCGATACGAGAAATCAAGCAGACGCGCAGGTGTTCCAGACCGAACGCCAAATGAAGGAACTCGAAGGCAAACTTGACGCTGACGACAAGGCGAAGATTCAGGCAGGTGTTGATCGCATTAAAGCGGCTTTAGCAGGTTCCGACATGAACGAGATTCGCTCCAGCAGCGAAGCCTTAACGCAAATCTGGAACGACGTTTCAACGAAACTCTACCAGCAGCAACAGGCGCAAGGTGGTCCGCAGCCCGGCCCGGAACCTGCACAGGAACCAAAAGCCGAAGAGGAGAAGAAAGATTCCGACGTTGAAGATGCCGACTACGAAGTCGTGGACGACGACGACAAGAAATAAAAGTCGATAGTGGCGCGGCGATAAAAGATGCGCGGGGCGTTGCAGTCCCGCGCTTCTTATGCTGGCGAATAAAGAATCAATGCGCGGAGCAGGTCATTTCGCTTGATAAACCGGATAGAATTTGCTATATTCCAGCCAAATCGTTGACACGAGGGAGTTTTCGTGAGAAAGCTCATTTTTCTGTTCACCATTTTAATCACGGTTCCGGCGTTTGCGGGAACAGGTTTTTATCTGAACTTGGGGCCGGGCATGGGACGCCAGTACGGTGACCTCGGAAAATCGTTTAAACAAGGGCTGGGAGGCAGCGCCGCTATCGGAATTTCATGGGCGAAACGAATCGAAGTAGAACTCGGCTATCACTATTACGCTCAGGAACCGCGCAGTGATAGTTCGAGAGCGTATGTGGACGGCGCGTATTTTCACGGGCCACAAGCAGCGGTGCGGCTCTATTTAGCTCAGCTTGCGCCGGGAGCGACTCTCTACGGCGTGGGAGGTTTCGCATGGCATTCGCTCGCGTGGGGTTTGAAACCGGGAATGATGCCGACCTTTCCGCATTTCTGGCGCAAGGATGATGACAGCATCGAAGGAACGGCAAGCTTTTTGGGGTTAGCTTTCATGGGAACATTGAGCAGGAAACTCGCGCTGAACTTCGATGCCCGTTACTATTTCCAAAGCTGGAGATCGAGAACCGCCACCGCTCAACAGGTCGATTTAGAAGGTGACGCATTCGCTTTTGATATAGGACTGCGAATCTATTTCGGTGATTGATGAAATGAGCTTTCAAAGCCACGGGTCAAGCTCGACGAAAAGGGAAACTATTTTCTAATTCATTGAAGAGAACAGTAAAATGGTACGTGATATTCTAAAATCTGTACCGGAAGCATTTTATGAACTGTTTGTCTACCTAACACCTGCGACATACTTCCTTATCGCAGGATCGCTCAGTTTTAGTTTAAAAACAATAATCCCGCTTGAGTACATCGAAGTACTGAAATGGCCATTTGGTGTTGCATCACTTATCGTCATTATTGGAGCTTTATTTGCGCTTGGTCAGATCCTTAACACCCTTACTCACTATGCGTACTATTATATTCCACCATTTTCTTCAATATTGAATGAGTATAAAGCTGCATGGCGATCGCGAAAAAGCAAATGGATTTTCCCATTTCGTACTGTTTTTGAAGAGCATGATACTAGGTGGCGACGAGCGCAAAATAACAGATTAGAGTTGTCTGGACATATGGCGAAGATACGTGCGAAGAGAATCATGAGTCAAACGCTTTCTTTTGCAAGTCTTCTTCTCATTTTTGGTTTTCTTACGGCAAGGTTTGTTGGCATTATTGAAATTAATTCAGGAATTGAAGAAGGATGGACCATCGCTTTGATAAGCATAATTATGGGTGTCTCTTATCTCGATGGTCAAAAGCGATTAAAGGATGAGCTAGATTTTTTAAGGTGTCTCCCACTCAAGAAGTAACCATGAACCTTGATCAGTGGACAATAAAAGCTCAGGAAGCGCTGCAGGCGGCGCAGACGGAAGCGCGGGAGCGCAATCATCAGGCGTTGACGCCGCTGCATCTACTCGCCGGTGTACTGAAAGATTCCGCGGGAATTGCCGCTCAGATTTTCCAAAAGCTCGGCAATTCTCCGGAAGATATCACGCGCCTTGTCGGAATCGAACTTGCGAAAGAACCGGCTGTGACCGGCTCGGTCGGCAGCACGTTTCTTTCTAACGAGACGAGCGCACTCTTCGAGCAGGCGCTGAAAGAAAAGGCGCAGCTTTCCGATGAATATCTGTCTGTCGAGCATCTGCTCTTGGCGATGCCGGACTCGAAACATACGCCGACAGCGAATCTATTGAAGGGACTCGGCGCAGACCGCGCGAAGATTTTGCAGGCGCTGAAAGATATTCGCGGCGGGCAGCGTGTCACGGATCAAGCGCCGGAAGATAAATACCGCGCGTTGCAGCGTTACGGACGCGATTTGTGTGACTTGGCGCGGCGAGGAAAACTCGATCCGGTCATCGGTCGTGATGATGAGATTCGGCGTGTGCTGCAGGTGTTGTCGCGGCGCACGAAAAACAATCCCGTGCTCATCGGCGAACCGGGAGTGGGGAAGACCGCGATTGCCGAAGGACTCGCGCATCGCATCGTATCGGGGGATGTTCCTGAAAATTTGAAGAGCAAACGCGTCGTCGCGCTGGATATCGGTGCGCTCGTCGCGGGCGCAAAATTCCGCGGCGAATTTGAAGAACGTTTGAAGGCGCTTCTGAAGGAAGTCATTGATTCCGAAGGGCAGATTATTCTTTTTATCGATGAGCTGCACAACTTGGTCGGCGCGGGGCGCGCAGAAGGCTCGATGGATGCGTCGAATCTCTTGAAGCCTGCGCTCGCGCGCGGAGAATTGCACGCCGTCGGCGCGACAACGACGGATGAATACCGCAAGTATATCGAAAAAGACGCCGCTCTCGAACGCCGTTTTCAACCGGTGATGGTTTCGGAGCCGAGCGTCGAAGATACGATTTCGATACTGCGCGGCTTGAAAGAAAAATACGAAGTGCATCATGGTGTGCGAATCACCGACGGCGCTTTGGTCGCGGCGGCGACGCTTTCGCATCGTTATATCTCTGACCGTTTTCTGCCGGACAAAGCGATTGACCTTGTCGATGAAGCGGCGTCGCATCTGCGTCTCGAAATTGATTCGCTTCCTGAAGAGATTGACACACTGGTGCGCCGTATTCGCCAGCTCGAAATTGAGCAAGTAGGAATTGCTCGTGACAAATCCGATGCGGCGAAAGAACGGTTGGAGCACATTGATGAGGAATTGGAAGAGTTAAAGACGCAGGAGAAAGAGCTTCGCGGTCGCTGGTCGCGAGAAAAGGAAATGATTGCCGAAATTCGCTCATTGAAAGAGCGCATTGAAAACGAAAAGGACGAAGAAACACGCGCCGAGCGAGATGGCAATCTTGCGCGCGTTTCGGAAATTCGCTACGGCTCGCTCTTGGAATTGAACAAAGCTCTCGAAAACGCCAATGTAAAACTGAGCGAGTTGCAGGAAAAAGACGCGATGCTCAAAGAAGAGGTTGACGAAGAAGATATCGCGGAAGTGGTTTCCCGCTGGACGCGAATTCCTGTCTCGCGCATGCTCGAAAGCGAGCGAGCGAAGCTGCTGAAAATAGAGGAGCAAATTCGCACGAGAGTCGTTGGTCAGGATGAAGCGGTGGTGGCTGTCGCAAACGCGATTCGTCGTGGACGCGCAGGACTTTCGGAAGAGAACCGCCCGATTGGAAGCTTCCTTTTTCTTGGTCCGACAGGTGTGGGCAAGACGGAACTTGCGCGAGCGCTGGCCGCGTTTTTATTCGACGACGAGCAGGCGATGGTGCGCATCGATATGAGCGAATATCAGGAGCGCCATACGGTTTCGCGACTTGTCGGCGCGCCTCCGGGATATGTCGGTTATGAAGAAGGGGGGCAGCTCACCGAAGCCGTGCGCCGCCGGCCATACAGCGTGGTTCTCTTGGATGAAATCGAAAAGGCTCATCCCGATGTTTGGAATACGCTGCTGCAGGTTTTGGAAGATGGAAGGCTCACCGATAATCAAGGCCGGACGGTGAACTTTAAAAATACGATTATCATCATGACGTCTAACCTCGGTTCGGATCTAATCGCCCGACAGACGCAAGAATCCACGCAACCCGAAGATAAGAACGCGTATTCGCGTTTGCGAGAACAGGTTATTGATTTGCTGCGTCAGACAATCCGGCCGGAATTTTTGAATCGCATCGATGAAATTCTCGTGTTTCATTCTCTCACGGAAGAACACCTGCGCGCCATCGTAGATATTCAGCTTGGTCATATCGCTCGCCGTCTTGCGCAGAAAGATATATCCTTTGAACTTGAAGATAAAGCTCGCGAACTCATTTTGCGCGACGGTTTCGATCCCGGCTTTGGAGCTCGCCCGATGAAGCGCGCACTTCAGCGTTTGCTGCTGGATCCCATGGCCGAAGAAATTCTTGCCGGTCGAATCAATCCCGGCGACCGGATTCACATCGGTCGTTCGAATAATCACCTCACCTTTACAAAGTTGACATCCATTGCTTCATAGTTTTCTAATCATCGCCACTCTTATCGGTCTGGAGGGACTCCTCAGCGCCGACAACGCTCTCGTTTTAGCGGTTCTGGTGAAGCACCTTCCCAAGAAGCAGCGCCAGAAAGCGCTTCTCTATGGTGTTGTCGGAGCGTTTGTAATGCGTTTTCTGGGACTCCTCGCAGCGGTGTGGATTATTCAATTCTGGTATCTTCGCGCCATCGGTGGTGGATACCTTCTCTATTTGGCCCTCAGGCATTTCATCCATCACGCTTCGCCAGAAAGTTCTACGCGTTCAAAAGATGGACCGGGTTTCTGGAGAACGGTGCTGATGGTCGAGATGATGGACGCTGCTTTTGCCATTGACAGCATCTTGGTTGCGGTCGGTTTGTCGGAAAGTCTCTGGGTAATTTATACGGGTGGAATCTTGGGAATTATCGCGATGCGTTTTGCGGCGGGGGGATTTTTGAAAGTGCTGGAACGGTTCCCGGCGCTCGAGCATACCGCTTATGTTTTAATCACATGGATTTCCGTGAAACTTTTTCTCGAAGCCTATCCCGGTTTTGCCGAAAGCGTGCTCCATCATACATCTCATTTGCATCTTCCCACATGGTTCTTCTGGACAGTGATGGGATTGATTGCCGTGGGGGGAGCTGTCTGGGCGGTCTATGCGAAGAAAGATAAACAGGTGGAGAAGGCGCAAGAATAAACTTGTTTGCTAAAAAGAATGTATCGTGATTGCATTTATAAGCCGAAGCGTATGTTTCGGTTTTTTAAAGTCGCGCAACTTCACATCAAATAGTGGAGTTACAAATCACAGGACCCGAGTATCGAACACATCTCGGTAAGTACTTCTACAATGTGACGGCACCCAATGAAACCGGGCCGATGACAACGTCTCCCATCTCTCCGCTGTCTCGCCCGACAGATAGGAAGGTCAGTCGAGCGCCAGTGCGAAGCCGATGACGTTTTTTCCGGCCGGGTTACGCACGACTGAACTTGGCTCGTGAATATTACGGTTTGTATTGTGCTGAACCCGGCTCGGCGCTGAATGTCCCCCGCGCGGGGAGAAATAGAAGGATTGTACTTAAGGGCTGGAACTTGCGTTCCAGCCCTTTTGTTTGTATATTAGTAGGTTGTAACATGGGCCTAAATTAACGAAATTGTTGAATTTCCCACCTATGGAAAAGAAAATCCGAGTTTTAGTCGCAAAGCCGGGGCTTGATGGACACGACCGAGGAGCAAAAGTCATCGCATCGGCTTTTCGCGATGCGGGGATGGAGGTCATCTATACAGGCCTTCGTCAAACCCCTGAAATGATTGTCGAAGCTGCGTTGCAGGAAGATGTGGATGTCATCGCGATATCGATTCTTTCGGGAGCGCACATGACGGTCTTTCCGCGAGTCGTGGATTTGATGAAGCAAAAAGAACTTAAAAACGTTCTTCTGACGGGAGGGGGAGTCATTCCGCAGGAAGAAATCAGCGAGTTGGCAGTACAAGGCGTGGGCAAACTTTTTGGACCGGGAACACCCACGACGGAACCCATCGAGTATATCAAGGAATGGGTGGCCAAGAACCGCCCATAGGGGACACGAAAATTAAACGCTTGTGTTGAAACAAGTCAAAGCCCGGAGGTGATATGTCCGGCCATTCAAAATGGGCGACAATTCGCAGAAAGAAAGAGAAGGTAGATGCGGCAAGGGGCAAAGTATTCACGAGGCTGATTCGTGAGCTTGTGATTGCTGCTCGAGAAGGTGGTTCGAATATCGATGCCAACCCTCGTTTGAGGACAGCCGTTGACGGCGCGAAAGCGGCGAACATGCCTGCGGACAACATTGAGCGAGCCATCAAGAAGGGAGCCGGCGAACTTGCAGGTCAGACGTTTGAAGAATTGACCTACGAGGGCTATGGGCCTGGCGGCGCAGCCTTGATGATGAAAGTCCTGACAGATAATAAGAATCGAACGGTCGGGGAAATCCGGCATATTTTTACCAAGCGCAACGGCTCTCTGGCGGAAAGCGGCGCGGTGGCGTGGATGTTCAAGAAGAGTGGCTATCTGACGCTTGAGCTCTCGCAGGGTTCGGAAGAAGAGATGATGGAAGTCGCGCTCGATGCTGGAGCGACCGATATTCAGAGCGATGGAGAAGTCTGGGAAATTTATACCGCCCCTGAGGATTTATTCAAAGTGAAAACCGCCCTCGAAGAGAAAGGGAAAGTCGTAGCGTCTGCTGAGATTTCCATGATTCCGGATAATACGGTAAAAGTGGAAGGTTCCAACGCTTCGACGCTGCTCAGGCTGCTGGATGATTTGGAAGACCATGACGATATTTCGCAGGTCTTTTCCAATTTCGATATTGATGATTCCGTCATAGAGAATTTAAAATAGCGAACCATGATTATCATGGGCATTGACCCGGGGATCGGAACAACCGGCTACGGGGTGATAGAAACAACAGGGCAAACTCGCCGTTACCAAACTTCGGGAACTGTCCGAACGAATCCTTCCACACCGGGAGCAACACGTCTCACGCAGATTATAAACAAGCTGCGCGCGGTGATTTCTCAAGAGAGTGTTCAGTGTATCGCTGTCGAGTCGGGGTTTGTCGGTCGGAATGCGCAATCGGCTTTGAAATTAGGACAGGCTCGGGCGGCGGCGTTGCTTTCAGGCCAGCTTGAAGGAACTGAGGTTTTCGAATACGCGCCGCGGGAAGTGAAAATGGCGTTGACGGGACGCGGGTCAGCGGCCAAATCGCAGGTACAGTTTATCGTGGGAAAACTGCTTGGCCTTACGTTCGATGACGGGGAAGAAGATATATCTGATGCTCTGGCCTTGGCAATCTGTCATAGTATGCGTTCGGAAACATTTCTTGCCAAAGCCCGGACTCGAACATGATTGATTCAGTCACGGGCATCCTGACACAGCGAGGTCCGACGCAGGTCATCGTGGATGTAGGAAATTTTTCCATGATGTGCCTGGCGTCTCTTTCCACGGTGGAAAAACTGCCCGCTCCCGGTAAGCAGGTCAAACTCTGGACACATCTTCTCGTCCGCGAGGACCAGATTGAGTTGTTTGGTTTCGCGACTCTCGAAGAACGGCGTTTGTTTCAAAAGTTGCTGTCGGTTTCCGGTGTGGGGCCGCGGTTGGCGCTGGCGATTCTTTCCGGAGCACGAACAGACGATTTTTGCCGAGCGGTGATTGAAGAAGATGTTGACCGCTTGCAGGCGATTCCGCGAGTCGGTGCGAAACTGGCGCAACGATTGGTATTGGAACTCAAGGACAAGCTGGAGAAGGAATTTCCGGAAATCGCTGGCGGCGTTCTTCCCGCCAAAGATGAAAGCGCACTTGAGGCGATTCAAGCTCTGCTCGCCCTTGGATTCGGGCGGCCGCAGGCGGAAAAGGTTGTTCGAGTCGCTGTGAAAGGCGGCGCGCAGGGAACGGAAGATATTTTGAAACGTGCATTAAGAGTGAGCTGATGCCGCGAATCGCCCAAGGAGACCCGCTTGTCGAAGATCAAGAACTCGACCGGTCGCTACGCCCGGCTGTCTTTGATGACTTCGTCGGGCAGTCGAAGGTCAAAGAGCAGTTGCAGATATTTCTTCAGGCGGCGCGAGAACGTGAGGACGCGCTGGATCACTGCCTCTTCTATGGGCCTCCGGGCTTAGGAAAAACAACACTGGCGCATCTGGTTTCCATCGGCATGGGTACGCAAATCCGTGTCACGACCGGGCCGGTGTTGGAAAAGCCTGCCGATCTCGCTGGTTTGCTGACCAATCTGCAAGACGGGGACATTCTGTTCATTGATGAGATTCACCGGTTGAGTACTGCGATCGAAGAATATCTTTATCCGGGCATGGAAGATTTCAAATTGGATATTCTTATTGACCGGGGACCAGCCGCTCGCACCTTGCAGTTGACGTTGCCGCGATTCACGCTCGTCGGTGCGACAACACGAGCGGGACTTCTGACATCGCCGCTTCTGGCGCGCTTCGGTATGTCTTTCCGATTGGATTATTATACGGCGGATGAACTGCTGCAAATTTTGGAGAGATCCACTCGGATTTTGGACGTGTCCGCACAAAAGGAAGCGTTATATGAAATTGCTCGCCGTTCGAGAGGAACTCCTCGTGTGGCGAATCGCCTTTTGCAGCGCGTGCGGGATGTGGCTCAGGTACGCGGCGACGGTCGTATTACGCTTCCGTTGACACGCGAAGCTCTCGAGCTGCTCGAAATCGACGTGAAGGGTTTTGATGAGATGGATAAACGATTGATGCGTGCGCTGATTGAAAAGTATCGCGGTGGGCCGGTCGGACTCGGAACACTGGCCGTCACTGTGGGAGAAGATGAGGGGACTCTTGAAGAAGTTTATGAGCCTTTTTTGATTCGCGAGGGATTTTTGGAACGTACTCCTCGAGGTCGGAAGGCGACGCGCCTGGCACTGGAACATTTCGGGTATCCAGTGGCGGAGGATGCGCAGGAGAAATTGTTATAAAGGAGGCTCCTGAAGGTTATGCCGTCAAACACATCCACATACCAACCCCGAGGAGTTCAAACGGCTCCTCGCTTATCGGATTTCAAATTTACCCTGTCAGATAAATACATTGCGCAAGAACCGACTTCAAAGCGGGATAACTCTCGCTTGTTGATTGTTAATCGCGCGGACGGAACGTTATACGACGGGAAATTCACGGACATTATCAAGCATCTTTCTTCCGGTGACTGTCTGGTAATCAATGTGACGCGTGTTTTTCCGGCGCGTCTGGCGGGTTATAAAGAAAAGACGGAAGCGGATATCGAAGTTTTTCTGCTGCGCAGATTGACGGATGATCTCTGGGAAGTGCTGGTGAAACCGGCGCGGAAAGTTCGCACAGGCAATACGATCCATATCGGAAACAGTATGTACTGCGAGGTGATTGACAACACCACCTCGGGAGGACGAGTTGTTCGCTTCCATTATGAAGGTGATTTCAACCAGTTGGTTGAAAAACACGGAAAACCTCCGTTGCCGCCTTATATCAAACGCGAGCCGAATTTGGAAGATAGAGAACGCTATCAGACAATTTACGCTCAGGTCACTGGAGCAGTGGCGGCTCCCACAGCCGGACTTCATTTCACGAAGGGACTTCTGGATCGTATCGCTCGCAAGGGTGTGCATATTGTCCCGGTGGTTTTGCATGTGGGATTGGGTACTTTCCGAAAGGTTCAAGTCGAGGATTTAGCTCGCCATCGCATGGATTCGGAGTATTTTGAAATTCGCCCCGAAGCCATAACGACCATCAACAAAACGATTGAACAGGGCAAGAAGATTGTGGCTGTCGGCACGTCAACCACGCGCATTTTGGAAACGGTTGCCAATTTCAATGGCGGCGTTAAATCGGCTTCCGGTTGGACGGACAAGTTCATTTATCCTCCCTATCAGTTTAAGGTTGTGGATCAACTCCTGACCAATTTCCATCTGCCGGAATCGACACTTCTAATGCTGGTCTCCGCATTCGCGGATATGGAACTAATCTCAAAAGCTTATCGCCATGCTGTCAAAGAGAAATATCGGTTCTACAGCTATGGCGACAGCATGCTGATTTTGTGAGAGCAGGACTTCTGCTTTTAGCGGCCGGAGAAGGGAAGCGCTTCGGCTCGGCAACGCTCAAGATTCTGCAGCCTCTATCCGGCTCGAATGTGCTGCAGCTTGTGCTCGCTCCCTTTCTTGACATTCCCGCAATCACTGACATCGTCATTACAGCTTCGAAATCGTCTATTGATGCGGTGCAGACTGCCGCGGGAAAATTGGCGAAAGTGCGAGTGATTGCCGGGGGGGAAACGCGACAGCAATCGGCGCGGTTGGCGCTGAATGCTCTCCCTCAGGAAATTGATTTTGTCATCGTCCACGATGCCGCCCGGCCTTGTGTTTCGCGCGCACTTATCGAAAAGGTTTTAAGCGCCGCGGATGAAGATGGTGCGGCCATCGCTGCTCTTCCTGCGGTCGAGACGATTAAAAGAGTGCGCGAAGGATTCGTCGAAGCGACACTCCGACGCGAGATGCTTTATACGGTTCAGACACCGCAGGCTTTTCGGCGGGCGTTGTTCGAAGAAGCTCACAAGCTTGCGGAAGCTAAAGGGATTCAGGCAACCGATGACGCGGCTCTGATTGAACAGTTTCAGCTTTGCCGAGTGGCTGTCGTGAAGGGAAACCGGCGCAATATTAAAATTACTCACCCACATGATCTCCCCCTTGCAGAATTTTACCTCAGCAATCCGGAGTTGAACGAAGAATGAGGGCATGGCTGAATTGATACTCAGCCTTTTTCTTTTTGGCAGGTAGGTTCGCTATGAGAATCGGTTTTGGTTTTGATGCCCATCGGAAAACGCAGGGTCGCGCACTAATTTTGGGAGGAGTCGAGATTCCATCTCCTTGGGGACTCGAAGCTCACAGTGATGGAGATGTCATCACGCACGCGATTATGGATGCCCTTTTAGGAGCGGCGAACCTGAGAGACAAAGGCGTTCATTTCCCGCCGGGGGCTCCGCAATATAAAGATATTCGTTCCATATACCTTCTCGAAAAAGTCAACGAACTGCTGAAAGAAAACCGTCTCGACATCGGCAATCTTGATGTGACGGTCGTGTGTCAGGAACCGAAGCTCGCCCCGTATATCCCTCAAATGAAAGACATACTTGCGACCGCCTTAGAGATTTCAAACCAGCAGATTTCAATCAAAGCAACCACCACCGAGCGAATGGGTTTTACCGGTCGCGGCGAAGGAATCGCCGCTTTCGCCGTGACGTTGCTTACAACTTCTCCGGCGGAATAAATCAACGCCGGAAGATTACATAGGAGAATTGCGTGAGTGTACGCCTGAGATTTGCCCCCAGTCCCACCGGATTTATTCATGTTGGCAGCTTGCGGACAGCTCTGTTTAACTATTTATTCGCGCGCAAGCATGAGGGGAAATTTATTCTGCGCATCGAGGACACGGATCAAAGTCGTTTCGTTGAAGGTGCGATAGAAAACTTGCTCAGCATTTTTGATTGGCTGGGAATTTCTTTCGATGAAGGCCCTCATACCGGAGGTAATTTCGGTCCCTATGTGCAATCAGAACGGCTGGACATCTACCGGCGTCACATTGAACGGCTCGTCGCGGCCAAGCAGGCGTATCATTGTTTCTGCACACCGGGAGAATTGGAAGAAATGCGCGCCGCACAGGTCGCGCGCGGTGAGACACCGATGTATGATCGACGCTGTAGAAATCTTGATGCGGAAACCGCGCGCCGCCGTATAGAGAAGGGAGACCCTTACGTTGTTCGCTTGACGGTCCCCTTGGAAGGGAACGTCAGTTTTTCCGATTTGGTACGCGGTGATATATCTTTTCAAGCGGACATGATTGATGATCAGGTGCTGCTCAAGTCCGACGGGTTTCCGACCTATCATCTGGCGAACGTTGTCGATGATCATCAGATGCGCATAACGCATGTCATTCGCGGGGAGGAATGGCTGACATCAACGCCGAAACATATTCTTCTTTACCAGTACTTCGGTTGGGAAATTCCTAAGTTTGCGCATCTGCCTTTACTCTTGAATGCTGACCGAACAAAACTTTCGAAGCGAAGTGCTGATGTGTCGGTAGAATCGTATCGCGCTGAAGGAATATTACCGGAAGCTCTGTTGAATTTCGTGGCGCTTTTGGGTTGGCATCCGACCGGAGACCGCGAGTTCTTTTCTCTTGAGGAATTGGTCGAAGAATTTGACATGGAACGCGTGCGCAAGTCGGGCTCTGTTTTTGATATGACAAAACTGCGCTGGTTTAATTCCGAGTACTTGAAGAAAAAGCCGGATGACGAATACTTTGAACGAGTTCATGAGCAATTTCCGAATGATTTCTTAAAAGGGAACGATGATGCGAAACTGAAGTATGCGCTGTCAACGCTGCGCGGCTCTGCGGCAACCTACAAAGAAGCAGCTCAGCAAATTATCGATGTCTTTTCGCCGAACCCTGAACCTGACGCGGAGTCGAAAGAACTGCTCTCCCATGATGAAGGGCAAGTCTTTCTAAAATCTCTGAGAGAAATTCTCGAAGATATTCCTTCTGAAAACTGGATGGAATTTAACATGATTGGCGATGCGTTTAAGAGTGCGTGCAAACAATCCGGCAAAGTTGCCGGGCTGAAAGGCAAACAACTCTGGCAAACAGTTCGAGCCGGTTTAACCGGACAGCTTCATGGGCCCGAACTAACGAAACTCGTTGCCATTTGGGGGCGGGAACGCGTCCTCTCTGAGCTCGAACGCCATAGATAGAAGATGCGGTAAACGATGCGCCGTTTGGAAAAAACAGGACCGCTCATTTTAGGTTTTGTTATCCTGGTAGTTTTTGGTCTGCTTCTTCCGGAATCGGATCGACACGGGATGACATGTTTAGCCGCAGTACTCCTTGGGCTATTGGCGGGACTCGAAATCATTCGCAATACCCGTGGTCGAGGGTTTCGTTTCCAGCTTGAGATTTCGGCGAGCGCGCTGGTTGTGCTGGTCTTTCTGCTTCACCTGTATGGATCGTTCTTTCTAAAGAAAAGCGTCATCTCAGAAATCGCGCGGCATGGAATTCTCTTCGCGATTTCCGCAGCTCTGCTTGCGTTTCTGCTGGCGGTTTTCCCGGTGTTGCTCAGGACTCATCGTGGATGGCGGCGAATTGTATTCTACAGCGTATGTGTCTTTTGCATCTTGCCGTTTATCTTTGAGGGAGCTCAGGAAAGTTCGATTCTTTTTTGGTTAGTCTTTCTGTTCTTTGGAATTCGATGGAGACAAGTTCGCGAGCTTCCCTTAAGCCTTCTGGCGTTGCTGGTTCTGATTGCGATTGTCGTGGGCTTCACGTCTTTTTTTGGCGAAGGAGTTCGTGCGGCGGTATTCATTACGCCTCCTCCCGAAACTGGCTTCTGGGCGGGACGCATTGCCATAGGTCTTTTTGAATTTTTACTTCTTGGCATGCGTCTCTTCAGTATTTTTTTCGCAGTGTTCGGACTCTACCACTGGATGGCGGTTCTCTTATTCGGGAGTGGGCGAGTTCGCGCTAAACTCTTAGGGAGTTATTGTCTGACGGCTGTAATCCCTCTGATGCTCTTCACGGTGCTGATGCTTTTCGGTCTCTACCTTATGATTTCGAGCTATCGTTCGACGCTGACGAAGAATCTGTTTTATGAGCAGCAAGTTCGATTTCATCATTGGGTCACGTCCGTCTCCACAAGACCATCGTTCTGGGATAATCTGCGCCCAGCCGGTGAGGGCATCCAACGCATGTCGCTTCCTCAGATGGAGCTCTATCCGAAAGCCCTTTTCGATGTTCTGCGCGAAGTCGGACTCGAGTCGGACAGCGTCTGGGTTTATACGATTGTCGGAGCCAGAGACACGGTTCGTATCCCGAAGGAATTGCGAGAAGGCGGGACGACAATGGGCATCCATGAAAGAGATTTCTGCCTCTATGCGTTGCTGCCTACGAAAGGATTCATTCTTCGCAGTTGGATTCCCATCACGCGCGAATTTCTGCTGCATTTGAAAGACGTTGCGGGAACCGATATTACAATTTATCCGCGAGGTTCGGAATCAACTCGAAACATCTTTTCTACGAAATTGGGGAGTTCTGAAGGAGCAAGTGTCGTGATTCCGATGGCCGGAGCCGATTCCACAGCGGAATTCGACCGGCTTTCCACGCGAGAAACGAGGCGCAGGTTCGGCATATTCGATGGAGAATTAGTCGCAGGCATTAATGAACTCGATGGTGTGGATTGGAAGACGGGAAGATCGTTACAGTATACCTATATCTTATGGCTGACACCGCTTCGGCTCTGGGAGACGATTTTCAATCCCGATGAAGAGATTAATCTTGGGATGCGCGCGGCTTTCTACTTTTTGTGCATCGTCTTTTTAGCCGTGATGATTGCTATCAGTTGGGTGGGATGGAGAGTCGCCGGGGGAATCAATCGCTCGGCTCGCTCGCTTGAAAAAGGCGTGCGGGAATTGCGAGCCGGTCATCTGGAATATACGATGCCTTTGGTGGGCGGAGCAGAGTTTCGGCAGGTAGCGGAATCCTTTAATCTGCTCACAGCTGATATCCGGCGAATGCTTCGCGATTTAGCGGAGAAGGAGCGGATGGAAGGTGAGCTGGCTGTAGCTCGCACGATTCAGGAGAAACTCCTGCCGCGTTCGTTGCCGCGTTTACCGATGATTGAGATGGCTGCGCGCAGTGTTCCGGCGCGGATTGTCGGGGGAGATTACTACGATGTGATTCCTTTGTCCGACGGAAACTGCTTGCTTGCGCTGGGAGATGTTTCCGGAAAAGGAATCGCCTCGGCGCTTGTGATGGCAAAATTGCATGCGTCTCTGCGCACACTGGCGCTGGCGTCCCTGCCGCTGCCCGAACTGATGACAAAGCTGAATCATGCCATTTGCCAGGGCGCGACGCCGGGTATGTTTGTCAGTTTGTTCATTGCGCGACTCGATGCTCGGCGACGCAGCCTTGAATATGTGAATGGCGGACATGATTTTCCCATCCTGTATCAGGAAAGTCGATTGGAGAGCTTAACGGAAGGCGGGGTTATCCTTGGAGTCTTCCCGGATGCGACGTATGAACAGGGAATCGTCGAGAAACTTGTTCGAGGTCGGCTTGTTATTTACACGGACGGGTTCGTGGAGACGAAGGATCCGGATGATGAACGAGAATTCGGTGTGGAAGCGCTGACGAAAATCATTCAGACGCATGACGGGTGTGCAGAGGACCTTCTGAATGTCATGTATGACGAGGTGGAGCTCTATTCGGAAGGGAATCCCGCTGAAGATGATCGCACGGCGATGGTCTTGATGTTCTAAAACTCATTCGTTAATTTGAATTTCCTATGAAGATTGTTGTTCTCTGCGGCGGTGACGGCGTGGAACGCATCGTATCGCTGGCATCGGGAGATGCCGTTGGCGGATGGTTGGCGTCCGCGGGATACGATGTCGTCAAACTGAATCCGACGCAGCCAGAAAAAACGTTTTCGGCAAACAAGCCAATGGCTCCGCCGGAAATCGGTATTGCTCCTCCGCAGGCAGCTTCCAGCAGGTTTAATCCATTGCAAGTCGTAAAATTTCTTGAAGCGCTGGGGAAGCTGAAACCGGACTTGGCTTTTCCGATTATTCATGGGGATTGGGGAGAGAACGGAACTCTTCAAAGCCTGCTCGAATGGATTGGTCTTCCCTATACAGGCTCAACACCTTTAGCCAGTGCTCTCGCCATGCACAAACAGAAAGCGAAAGAACTTTGGCAGCCTCGGCACATTCTGACTCCGAAGGGAATCGTTGTTCCACTTAAAATCGCCGCACAGAAAGAAACACTTGAAAAAGCATTTTCAGAGATAGGTTTTCCGGCGGTTTGCAAACCTCTTCACGGAGGCTCAACGGTGGGATTAACCATCGTTCGAGAACCCGGCGCGATTGTGCAGGCGGCTCAAGCAGTCGTGAATCTTTCCGATGATCTGCTGATTGAACAGTATATCGACGGCCGGGAAATTACAGTAGTAATTCTGAACGGCAAACCACTGCCGCTAATTGAGATTCGACCGCACGAAGGTTTCTACGACTATCACAATAAATACACGTCCGGTCGGTCGGATTATATTTGTCCGGCGACTGTTGAGGATGCTCTGCATGACCGCATGCAAAGGGATGCTGTAAACGCGTATCAATCTTTGGGCTGTAGTGGTTTCGCGCGAGTGGATTTTTTGGTCACTTCCGCAAATGAGGCGTACTGTCTGGAACTGAATACGCTTCCGGGTATGACCCAGCATTCTTTGGTTCCCAAAGCAGCGAAGGCAGCGGGAATAGAGCCTCCGGAATTGGTGGATCGCATCGTGAAAGAAGCCTATGCACAAAGAGCGTGACGACTATTTCATGCGTTTGGCGTTTCGGCAGGCTCTTCGCGGACGCGGGCGGACGAGTCCAAATCCTCTCGTCGGTGCTGTGATTGTTAAAAACAATTGTGTCATCGCAACGGGTTATCACGGTTTTTTTGGAGGGCCCCATAGCGAAGTTGTCGCGCTCTCGAAGCTTACTGGACGACGAGCCGTGGGCGCGATCCTTTACGTGAATTTGGAACCGTGCTGTTATCACGGGAAAACTCCTCCCTGCACGGAAGCGATAAAAGCCGCAGGAATAGGGCGCGTGGTTATCGGATGTGAAGATCCGAATCCGCTCGTCGCGGGCAAAGGAATAAAAGAGCTCAAGGATTCCGGGATTGAAGTCAGAACGGGTGTGCTTGAGAACGAAGCCCAGCGGATAAATGCTCCGTATCTAACCTCGATGACTCAAAAACGTCCGTGGGTTGTGATAAAGATGGCGCAGACATTGGATGGCCGATTGGCGCTTTCATCGGGAGAATCCCGCTGGATTAGCGGTGAAAAATCGCGCCGAGAAGTTCATCGTTTGCGCTCGCACCTTGATGCTGTTTTGCTTGGTGTCCGGACGGTGATTCAGGATGATCCGGAACTGACAGTTCGTTTTGTGCGCGGGCGAAATCCTCTGCGAGTTGTTCTCGATTCGCGTTTGCGCACTCCCATCAAGGCGCGCATTCTCCATCAAGCAGAACCTGAAAAAACGATTTTACTGACGACAAACCAAGCGTCTCCGAAGAAGCGAAACGTCATCGAGCAAACCGGAGCTCGAGTTTTGACGGTTCGCGCTGCAAAGAACGGATTCGTGGACATGCACGCGGCGCTTCGCAAATTGGCACGGCTAAACATTCAATCGTTGCTTGTCGAAGGCGGCGCGTCGGTTCATCGTTCGCTTTTGCTTTCAAAAAAAGTCGATAAGGTTATCATTTTTATGGCGCCAAAGTTCCTTGGAGCCGACGGTATCGCCACTGTGGGAGCTCTTGGTTTACATTCTCTGCGCGCTATGCCGGAATTTTCATGGCGACGCACTCGATTTGTTGGAGATGATCTCTGGTTGGAGCTTGAGAAATGTTCACCGGCTTAATCGAAGAAATCGGCAAAATTGATTTGGTCGAAAGGCGCGAGCAAGTTCTGCGCATTGGCGTTGCTGCCGAGCGCGTTACGTCTGGACTATCTGTCGGCGACAGTATCGCCATTGACGGAGTTTGCACCACGGCTGTGACGTGCGACTCGCATCGTTTTGAATGCGATATTATGGAGGAAACAGCGCGCAAGACAACTCTGAATGATTGTCGTCTTGGAAATCTTGTAAATCTGGAAAGACCTTTGCGAGCTGAGGATCGGTTGGGCGGACATTTGGTGCAGGGACATGTGGACACAATCGCTTCTGTGCGCCGCGTGGTTTCAGGAACATCAAAACGTGAACTGGAAATTCTGCTGCCGGAAGCCATCGCGAAATACGTGGTCGCGACAGGCTCTATCGCAATCAATGGTGTTAGCTTGACAGTTGCGAGAATCGATGGACTGCGCGCAATGGTTGCGCTGATTCCGCACACGTGGGAAACAACAACGCTGAAGGATTTGCGGGTAGGCTCGAAAGTCAATATTGAAGTTGACGTTATCGGCAAATATGTCGAGAAATTGCTGGTAAAACGAGCGGAGTAATTCCATTTGCAACGATGAGGTTTGCTCTTAGCAGAAAATCACAGCGGTGAGTTTCCTTAATCACCCCGCATTGACTGGTGGTGTTGAGTAGTTCGAGAAACCAAACTTGTCCGGAGATCATTTCGAGACGAGGTAACGTGTGGTCAATCAGAATGTTCTATGGAGTCAACCATGGAGGAGAAATGCCAGATTACACAATCTATGCGTTGAGAGTGGATTGGGAAGGAGATGCCATTTGGAAGCCCAGAATAATGGAATCATTAAAGCAGGGGATCGCTCGATACGGCTGGAGCAGAGACGAAACTGCGGATCTACAGCTCATCCGAGATAAAATCGGGGAGAAGGAATCGCTTTCTGATTATGAGAAAGAAGTCTGGAATTGCAATTTCCTTCTCGAAGTCAAACCGGACGATTATCTGATCTATATCAATTTACCCGAATATGGCAAATGCACTCTTGCTCGAGCAAGTGGTTCCTATAGTTTTATTATGGATGGTGAAGACTTCAACCATCGAATACCTGTTGATCTGGATTTCGTAAGTACATTTGATCGCAACTCAAATATCGTACCACGATATTTGGCAGCGCGATTGAAACTCCAAGGCCGTTATTGGCGGATCTACGCAAAAAGGGAGTTTGAATCGCTTCTTAAAGCCTTAATTGAGGGACGTCTTGCCGTTCCTCACACGACCGACACCATGACTCAGGACTTCGAAACAGAGATAAGTCCTCTCTTGCGTGATATGGCCACATGTATGAGTCATACGTATCCCAATTTCGATCTCGAAGGGCTAGTTGAAATGGTACTAAAGGAGGTACCGGGTGTCTTCAATGTGCAAAGAAGACGTGGGGGGCAAGATTACGGTGCTGATATTGTGTTTGAATACGGTTTGGGACTTCCTTTTGATGGATTCTGGAAGCAGGAACGTTGTGCAGTGCAAGTGAAATCGTATGAAGGGGATATGGAGTATCAGAAAGCCATTCAGGATTTAAGAAAAGCATTTGACAGGGATCCAAATTTCACTTCCGGACTTGTCGTTTCCACAGCTCTCGAAATGACTACTGAGTTCGAACAAGCGTTGGATAAACTTCGGGAAGATAGCAAAAAGACCATCGGCGTTCTCTTAGGAGAGGAACTTGCGCGATTCTACTTGAAGTATAAGAATAGATAGATATGGTTTCGTGCCCTATACAAAGAGGTCTCGCTAATGCTCTCTTGATCATTAAGCAAGACATTCCCACGTGCTACGGTTCTATGTACGGCCTGTGTATAAATGAATGAGCAATCTTTTGATAAACAGCACTGTTCTTAAATTCTGGAATGTTTAAAGATATTTCTTAATATTTTATCAATTTTTGAGTATGACATGGAAATCGTTCTCGATAATATCAAAGATGCGATTGAAGATTTTGCGAAGGGCAACATGCTGGTTGTTGTCGATGATGAAGACCGCGAAAATGAAGGCGACTTCATCCAAGCCGCGGAAAAAGTCACTCCCGATTCCATCAATTTCATAACGAAGTATGCACGGGGGATGGTTTGCACGCCGATGACTGAGGAACGCGCTAAGGAATTGGCTCTGCCGCCGATGGTTCGTGACAACACGGCGCTTTTGGGAACGCCCTTTACAGTGTCTATCGATTACCGGCATGGAACATCGACGGGAATATCTGCCTACGACCGGGCGCGGACGATTCTGGCGATTTGCGAACCGCAAACGAAACCGGAGGATTTCGCGAGACCCGGCCATATTCATCCCTTACAGGCGCGGGACGGGGGAGTGCTGCGCCGCGCCGGACACACGGAAGCCACGGTTGACATGGCGCGTTTGGCAGGGCTTTATCCAGCGGGAGTGCTTTGCGAAATACTTTCGGAAGACGGCTCCATGGCGCGTCTGCCTGAACTTGTCAAACTCGCCCAACGCTTCAATTTAAAAATCATCTCGATTAAGGATTTGATTGCGTATCGCGAGCGCACAGAGATACTCGTAAAGAAAGTCGTGACGGTGAATTTCCCGACGCTGTGGGGTGAGTTCAAACTGATTCATTTCCGGGATATCCTCGAAGAGAAGGATCACTTGGCTATTGTGAAGGGCGATGTCAGCGGGCCTGAGCCGGTGTTGGTGCGGGTTCATTCCGAATGTTTGACGGGAGATGTGTTCGGTTCTATGCGGTGTGACTGCGGGGATCAACTGGCGACGGCGATGTTTATGATTGAAAAGGAAGGGCGGGGAGTCGTTCTTTACATGCGTCAAGAAGGGCGGGGAATTGGTCTGGCGGCCAAGCTTCAGGCGTATAAGCTTCAAGACAGCGGGCGCGACACTGTCGAAGCGAATATCGACCTTGGCTACAAAGCTGACTTGCGCGATTACGGCATTGGCGCGCAAATCCTCCATGAGTTGGGCATACGAAAAATCCGCCTGATGACGAATAATCCAAAAAAAATCGTCGGCCTCAAAGGCCATGATTTAGAAATCGTGGCGCGCGTTCCGATTGAAATCGATCCGACGGAAATGAACCGCGATTATTTGAAAACGAAGCGGGATAAAATGGGACATCTGATTACACTTCACGGTCACAAGCATGAAGATCCGACACCATAGGGAGCTGCAAGAGCGATGAGAGCAGTGGTTCAGCGAGTTTCGGCGGCGCAGGTTCGCGTCGATGGAAAGGTTGTCGGCAAAATCGGCGATGGTCTTTTGATCCTGCTCGGCGTCGCTCCGACCGATACCGAAACTGAAGTGGCATGGATGGTGGAAAAGTGCGCCGGATTACGCATCTTCCAAGATGATGAAGGGAAGATGAATCGGTCGCTTGAAGATACTGGCGGAGCTGCTCTGGTTATCTCTCAGTTTACGCTTTTCGGTGATTGCCGGAAAGGAAAACGTCCCAGTTTCGTCGGTGCCGCTCCTCCCGAGATGGCGGAAGAGCTGTATGAATGGTTCGCTGCAAAAATGCGAGAAAGAGGTATCCAGACGGAAACCGGCATTTTCGCGGCGAGGATGGAGGTCGAATTGACCAACACCGGTCCGGTGACACTGATTATCGATAAATAGGAAGCGTGCTCGCCGCACAAGAAAACTTTACATTTTTCGCATCAGCCCGATGACCTTACCTAAAATTCGGAAGTCGGGCGATTTTTTTTCTACGAAAATCGGCGCAAATTTCGGATTTGCGGGTTGCAGACAGATGCGATTTCCTTCAGGCCGAAAGTATTTGACGGTCGCTTCGTTATCGAGAAGCGCTATAACAATATCCCCTTTTTGCGCGCTGGATTGAGGCCGCGCGAAAAGAATATCCCCATCCATAATCCCCGCGTCACGCATACTCTCTCCCTTAACCCTCAGCGCAAACGTCTCACTCCTACCGATAAGAGTCGGATCCACCGCAATCTGCCCTTCGAGGTTTTCCTCAGCGAGAAGGGGAGAACCTGCCGCAACTCGCCCAACTAAAGGAACCATTCGCAACGAACCGTGTTGGCGCATCGTTTTATCCGTGAGCGAAATCCCTCGCGAGAGGGACGGACTCCGTGACAGGTATCCCTTGGAAATCAGAGCGTCAATTAGATAGCGAACTCCGTTGGTGGAAGAAACTCCAATCGCTTTACCGACTTCACGCAAAGTGGGAGGGCGGTCATGTTCGCGTAGGTACCGGACGATAAAGTCGAGCGCATTCTTCTGTTTATGATTAAGTTCCAAGTAGGCCTCCTTCTCTTTTTCGACCGGCCACAAACGCACATTAAGACAGTTCCGGCCGGGTTGCGCGCGCTTACATTCTTTCGCAGGGGCAAGGTCCAGAGCGCTTAACCCGGCTCGGTGAGTTGTTCTCTCGCCGAGGCAGATCCCCTGATCTGCCCGGAATGTAATATAATGAACATATGTTCAAAAGTCAAGCAAAAAATAAAGAATTTATATCATGTTTTTATCACAGAATTTACCCCCTGCGGCATGCGTCCCGCGTGCCCGGTTGAATTGACTTCGCCGCGAGTGAGGTGCCTTAAACCCCTCGCGCAACTGAAAATTCCGGCCGGGTTACGCGCGTCAGTTTTATCGATTAGTCTATGGAAACCTGCGCTGAATCCGGCTCGGCGAGATGCAGCTACGACTTGCCGAGCCGTTTCCGTGTATAGGGGATGAGTCCTCCTGCCTTGACGATGCCTAAAATCATTTCGGGTAGCGGCGGGAATTTAAAGGTTCCTGCTGGCGCAGTGATAAGGCCTTTTGCAAAATTGATAGTGACTTCGTCCCCGGTTTGGATGGCGTCGGCGGCTTCCGCTGACGTCACAGCTAAGAGACCGACGTTGATACAATTTCGAAAGTAGATACGGGAGAAACTCTTCGCGATGACGGCTCTGATGCCAACTTCCCGCAGGCAAATCGCTGCCTGTTCGCGCGAGGAACCGCAGCCGAAATTCTTTCCCGCGACGATGATATCTCCGGCTTTGACTTTCTTCACGAAATCTGGATCTTCATCTTCCATGGCATGTTTCGCCATTTCTTTCGGGTCGTTGATGGTGTAGGTGTATTTGCCGGGGAAGATAACGTCGGTGTTCACGTTATCGCCATATTTCCAAACATGTCCTGCAACGCTTTCAGACATAACTTGTCTCCATGAAGGCTAAAGCAAATAAGGTCGTCAAAGCTCTATCGTCCGTGCTGCTTCCATTCTCCCTTGGTGATGAAGCGCCAGATTCTTCGGGGAAGTGAAAGGGCTTGTTCGACGTCTTTGAATGCGATATCCGATACACGGGAACGGCCGACGCCCAGTGGTCGTTGAAGCCGCGCGCGCAACGCTTCGCTTTTGCTGGCCGCTAAAACCTGACTCGGATAGACCGAGCGATGGCCGGACATAAGAAAACTCACCACGGCGCACATCGCTGCATAAGGGCCAATCGCTGGGCCGAACATTTCGATGGCAAGCATGGATGCCGCAATCGGGGTATTCGCAGCGCCCGCAAGAACGGCGGTCATACCAATAGCGGCGATAGTCATCGGGTCCGCTCCGATGACCGATGCCCAGAAATTACCGAAGCTCGAGCCTACGAAAAAGATCGGAGTCACGACCCCGCCGGAACCTCCGCAACCCAGCGTCACGGCTACAGCAAGGATTTTGCCCAACCAGTTGAAGGGGGAGACGTGTTCTCCGGAAAGCGCCAAGCCGATTTCAGCGGTACCGAGTCCTAAAACCTGCCGCCCGAAAATAAGTCCCAGAGCAATCAGAATCACTCCGCCGACAAATGCTCTCAGAATCATGCTCGAAATCAACCGATGCATATAGCGATGGACAAAGCGGAACGTTTCAATCAGAAGCACAGTCACGATACCGAACGCAACGCCGGTCAAAATAATCTGAAAGAAGAAGCCTTCCGTGAAGGTCGGCACAAAAGCGATTTGTTGCGTGACATACGTCAGCCCGAGCCAACGACAGACTTGAAACGCTGTGATACCCGCCACGAAAGAAGGCACCAGGACTTCATAGAGAATATGTCCGAGAAAAAGCACCTCGATACCGAAAAGCGCTCCAGCGATGGGTGTGCCGAAGACAGAAGCGAAGCCGGCGCTGATACCGCAAATGACAACCTTTTTTCGGTCATCCGAAGAGAGATTCAATATCCGAGCTACCCCGGACGCCAGTGAGCCGCCAATCTGTGCCGCCGGGCCTTCCTTACCCGCCGAGCCGCCTGCTGCGAGAGTGATGACCGTCGCTAATGTTTTCACCGGGGCGATTTTGAGAGAGATGCGCCCCGAGAAACGGTGGACGGCGTCAATCACTTTTTCCGTGCCGTGTCCTTCCGCATCGGGAGCAAGCCATCGAACGGTTAAGGCCGAGAGCACCATGCCTACCGGAGCCAGCAGGAACCAGTAAGACACTTGACTTGTTTCTCCCGTACTCCATTCCAGCAAAGAGATGAACGCCCAGGTTGACGCGCCCGTAATCACTCCAATCAATGTCGCTAAGATGGTCCAGCGGAGCACGGAGAAGAAGAGAGCCGATTGCTCAATGACTGTACGTCGGATGGTCGGAATGGGGCGGAAGCTGAATTTCGAAACTTTCATTTATTATAATTTTCGTGGCGGTAATTACGAGACTACTCGCCGAGCCGGGTTAAGCGCAAGTTCCCATATGCCAAACGATAATCTGTCGCGCGCAACCCGGCCGGAATCTGTTCTTGCTATAATGATGCTAAAGCCATTTCCCCAGCAGAATCCCAACGGTCATCAGCAATCCAAACTGCATATGAAGCTGAGCTGTGAGAACATCAGCCATAGCCAGACGCGGAGCCGGTTTATCTGCTGATGAACGAACGATATTAATAACTTTCATAGCTGCCGGTATTGACAGCAACGCAAGAAAAACATACCACTCCACAAAACCCAAGATAACCATGACCGCTAAAGAAACATAGGCCAGAGCAACAAGCGAGCAATAGAATACTGATGAAGCGCGACGGTTAATGTAAATAGAAAGAGTCTTGAAGCCGACCTTTTGATCCGTCAGAATATCGCGCAGGTTGTTCACATTCACAATGGCCGCGACCAGAAACGAGACAGGAATGCTGACAATCAGTGGTTCCCATGCGAGGGCACCCGTTTGCACATACCATCCTCCCCATACCATCAGAACACCGAAGAGTAGGAAGATCAACGGTTCGGCTAAGGCGCGGTATTTGAGATGGATTGGCCCGGCTGTGTAGAAATAACCACCTACAATTCCGGTTATCCCAAGGGCAACGATAACCCAGCCATGTGCGGCCACCAAATAGATTCCGATGAGAAACGCCAGCAGGAACATCAGCAGTCCAGCACGATAAACTTGGCGCGGAGTCAACGTTTTCTCTGCGAGTAATCCCGAGCCATCCGTCGGCTTAGTATCCGCTCCGATTTTATAGTCGAAGACATCATTGAAGAGATTACTGCCCGCATGGATGAACAAGCCGCCGAATAGAGCGGCGATGAAGTATGATAAGTGGAAGTGTCCCTGTGAAGCAGCAAGAGCTGTTCCGAGGATGATTGGTGTCAGAGAAGCCGTAAAACTAAAGGGACGTGTGGCACGAAACCAGGTTTTTAGAGGAGCCATGAGACAAACCTTTTTTATTGAGAATGAAAAATTTTATGCGTCTCTGAAATCGACAATTTCACCGGCGATTGCACTGGCTGCAACCGTAAGAGGTGACGCCAGATAAATTTCTGCTTTCGGATTTCCCATGCGGCCTCGGAAGTTCCGGTTGGATGTGGAAATGCAAATATCGCCGTCGGCGAGAATCCCTTCGTGGTTTCCCATGCAGGGGCCGCATCCGGGATTCAGAAAAATTGCTCCCGCCTCTATAATCGTCTGCACGTAGCCCTCGGCGAGAGCGGCCAGCATGGTTTCCCTGGAAGCGGGAATACAAATCATGCGCACATCCGGATGAATTTTCTTCCCGTGTAGTTGCTTGGCAACCACGGCAATATCTTCAAGTCGGTTGTTGCAGCAGGAGCCGAAAAAGGCCTGCTGAATTTTTTTGCCTGCGAATTCCTTTGCGGGTTTGGCAGCGTCAACATGGTGCGGCCCGGAGACCATCGGAGGTAATTCCCCCACATCAAACGTCAGAGTTTCTGCGTAGTTGGCGTCGAGGTCAGGATTAATTTTCGTATAGGGTTTACGAGCGCGCCCTTCGAGAAAAGCGTCCGTGATATGATCCGCTTGGATGAATCCATTCTTCGCTCCGATTTCAACCGATAAATTCGGCATGACGGCGCGGCTGGCGATGCTCATTTCCTCCACGGCGGGGCCGAAGAATTCAATCGAACGATAGAGAGCTCCATCTACGCCGATTTCCCGCGCCAGATGAAGCATGAAATCTTTTGCGGTGACGCCCGGTTGAAACGTTCCTTTCAGGTGAATCCGCATCGTCTCTGGAACCCGTAGCCAGATTTTTCCAGTCGCCATAATCACCGCGGCTTCCGACCGGGTGATGCCGGTTCCAAAAGCGCCATACGCCCCGTAAGTGGTGGAATGGCTGTCAGCGCCGACGACCAATGTCCCCGGAAGTGCCCAGCCCATTTCAGGGAGAACCTGATGGCAAATTCCCATGTCAATGTCATAAAGTGTGATGCCTTGCTGCCGGGCGAAAGCGCGAGCCTCCCGGTGATTATTGGCGAATTTCTCATTCGCGGCTGGGACGCAATGGTCAAGTGTAATGACATGGAGGGAGGGATTCCAGACATTCTGAACGCCGATTTTTTGAAACGTCTTGGCAATATACGCTGTATTATCGTGGGTCATGCATACATCCGGAGTTACCTCGACAATTTCTCCGGGTACGGTTCGTTTTTTCCCTGCTTTCAATGCAAGCAGCTTTTCAGCGAATGTCAGTCCCATCGGCATATCCTTTGCTAAGATAATACTTGGTTGAGATAAACCAGCCCTAAGAAAGCAGACGCGGGAATTGTGCAGATGCCGCATCTTTCTAAACGTAGTTATATAAGAAAAAATCTCTCAAAACACAAGTGAGATAATGAACACACAGAAAACGAAAAAAAAGCGTACATCGGGCTCAATCGAAATGTTGCCGCTGCCTTCAGCCGGAGAAAAAGGAATGGAGCCCTGTGAGTATTATGAAGCCGCAAAGTTAGGGGAGCTTGTGCCGGGGATTATTCATAATCTTTCGACACCGCTTTCCGGAGTGCTCGGTGGTGTTCAGTTATTGGAGATGCGTTCTCTGAATATCGCAGAAGCGATGGAAAAACTCGATGACCTTTCGGATAACACGAAGCGAGAGCTGCTGGAGCATCTTGAACGCCATCAAAAAAGTATTGATCTTATTTCTCGAAATACCCAGAACCTTTCGAACCTTGTCCAGAATCTCTCGACTCGCATGACGTGTTATTCCACCAAAACACCGGATATCTATGGGCTGAATCAACTCATAGAAATGGAACTCCGCTATCTGGAATTCCATCTGACATTCAGGCATCGAGTTCGACGACAGATTACTCTCGGAAATGATTTGCCGCCATTGCGATGCGTCTTTTCACACTTCGCTCGAGGATTTGATGAGATAATCTATACGGCCATGGAACAGCAGGGTTCGCAAAAGGATTCTCTGCTTGAAATCGTCATAAACACCATGGCTGAGCCCGACCGACTCGTACTGAGTTTGGATTGCAGCGTTGATTGTGCGCGCTTCGAAGAAAACATCTCGCGTTCTCCGTCCGATTGTCACGGCGCGGTTCTTCCGTACTACTTCCATCAGTTGCAGGAAGATGGCTGGGAAATCGACATGCGTCCCAGCGATTCGGGAACAGAATTCCTGTTGAAGCATGCGCCGATTCACCTTGCATCCCACAGGTAATATTCGTATCTTGGACTTACTCTCAACGACGAAAAACTCCCACCACAGGACTTTTTCTTTATCGCTATTATGATAGATAATTCAATTCTTCAATTTGCGGAAGAACGGAGCCGCGCTGCACGTCTCGCGCTCGAAGCGACGGCGCTCGGCGGGGATGTTCTTCTTCGTTTTTGGCGCGAGCTGAGTTCGAGTCAGGTTCGCGAGAAGAGCAAGGGAGACCTTGTCACGCAGGCGGACATCGAGTCGGAAAAAGTGATTTCTGATTTTCTAAAACGCGAAACTCCCGAATGGAGTCTTATCGCTGAAGAAGGGACGGAAATGATCACAGGGGATACGATTTGGTTCGTGGATCCTCTGGATGGAACGACGAATTTTGTTCAGAAGTTTCCGATATTTTCAGTTTCAATCGGACTGGTGAAACAGCTTTCCGACGGTGTTTATGATTTGCAGGCGGGAGCGGTTTTCAATCCTGTTTCAGGTGAGGTTTTCTGGGCCGCCAAAGGGCAGGGCAGTTATTGCGGGATTGAGCGGCTGCGAGTTTCCACCAAAAGAAATCTTTCGGATGCTGTTATCGGTACGGGTTTTCCCCGGCGACATTCCGATGAACTGCCGAAGTACTTGAGAGAATTTGGCGCTCTTTATCCCCAATGCCGTTCGATTAGACGCCCCGGAGCGGCTTCGCTGGATTTATGTTGGACGGCTCAGGGGATTTTCGACGCGTTTTGGGAGCATCGATTGGCGCCTTGGGATATCGCTGCCGGTTCACTTATTGTGATGGAAGCCGGAGGCGTATGCACTAACTTTCGCGGAGAAAACCAATTCCTGCAAACCGGAAATATTCTCGGAGCACCGCCGATACTTCACGAGCAGATGTTGGCGATTCTTGATCCATTACAATAATTTACAGCATCATCAAAAAAAGCCCCTGATTCGTCTTTGAATCGGGGGCTTCTTTTATCTTACAAAATCCATCAGGGCAGTGTTGACGAAAGGACGCGGTAGAATTTCTTGTCACTCGACGCAGCGTTAGTGTCGGAGAAGAGAGTATCCGACGCGGAGCCTTCCAAGGTCGCGTACGAACCGAACGGCGTCGTGTCGCTGTAAATCCGGTAAAACGGTGCGCCGGTATTGCTCCAGTGCAACTCCGCATCGTTCCCCGCGCGATACACCACCACCACCGGCGGACTCTGGATGTATCCTAACGCGCGAATCAGCCGGTTTCCAATCTTGCAATTATCCCAAGTGTCATTCTCGTTGTACCACTCCAGCGTGCAGCCGTCATAGAGAAAACTGCTGTCGCTGTACGCGCTTGTCGTGTCGCGTGCAAATGCTTCATAGATGAGCGTGTCCGGGTTACCCACCGCAATGAAGAAATCTCCATAGAGCACCAGCGGTTCATCGGAACCATCACGCAAAACCACATCCGCCCAGTGTGTTTGACCGGTCAGCAGTCCGCCGATAACATTACCAATCGAACCCGTAGTGTCACTGAGGAGCAGTGTGTCCGGCAGTCCGCCGCTTTCGTCGTAGACTTCAACGTAGAAGTGAGTGTGAGCGGCATCGGGTTTGTTCGGGGAAATTCCGACGCGAGTGCCGCAGAGAATGAACGGTGTTGCCGGGGGTGTGAAGCGAACCGCCCAGCGGAATTCCTCTTCGCCTGCCCAATTGAACCGATCCGCCGAGCCGTTGTCATACGCAATGGTTATGCCGCAGAAGGGATACAACTGGAAGTCATAAACGTCGGTGTAATCGGTTTCGGAACTCGCGTCTGTTGCGCGCAGGTAATATTCATAATCCCCGGCGTCCGGCAGAGACAGCGTCGCTGAAAATTCGTCCGGATTGCCGGTGCTGCTCATCGCGGTAGAATCCCAATCGACTGCGCCGATGAGTCGGTGAAATGCTTTCATCGACACACCCGCCATATCATCATAGGCGAGAGCCACAACCAACACATTGCCGGGCTCGCCGTCATCGAGTGGGTCATGCTGAATGCTCGGCGGCCCGCTGACTTCGACAATCGTGAAGTTTGCATCCGAAACATCGGTGATGCTCGGGGAGGAAACGCTGGAAATCCGAACGCGAGCGGTGGTAGTGGCCGGGCCGGTTACCATCCAGTCCTGAGCGAAGTTTGAAAACGGAACCGCCGCATACAATGTTTCCCACTCACCGGGGGATGGATAGGAGCGGTTCAGCTCGATTTCGACATTGCCTTGAACGCCCACGCCGCTCCAGGAAATCCATTCGGTGTTGTCTTCCGTCCAGACTTCGCCGCCGTTGGGAGTGGAGACTTCAAGATAAGGATCCGCGATGGTAAAGTCAGCGTCAGAAACATCCACAGCACTCGGCTCATTAATGCTTGTAATGCGAATACGGGCTTGAGAAGTTATAGGGCTTGTGACTGTCCAGGACTGGACGCCATCATTGGCTGTGCTGGCGTAGAGCGTTGCCCAGCCGGAAGGATACGTCCGATCCAATTCGATTTTGACATCGCCGGTGACACCGCTGCAGGTCCACGTGATGTCTTCATCGGCGTTAACATACCAGGTTTCGCCGCCATCAGGTGCGGTCACGGTAATGCTGGCGCTGACATCCGTAATCTCAAAATTCGCATTCGATGTGTCACCAATAGAAGGGTCGGTTGAACCCATGACACGAATGCGGACGGTGGTTGTGGTAAAGCCGGTCACAGTCCAAGGGTGTGAGCCATCGTCAGGTGTGTCATCGACAATGCTGTCCCAGCCACCAGCCGGGTAGTTCCGATTGATGGAAATATCGACGTTTCCTGTGTAGTTCAGGCTGCTCCACTGAATTGTTTCCATATCGTCAATAACCCAGATTTCCCCGCCGTTGGGAACGGTTACCGTGATAGAGCCAGCGGAAAGGAGGGCTAAATCGACATTGATACGCCCTGAACCCATTAAACCATCCCAGCCTGTTCCTTGCCATACAGAGTCCACATGGGCAATGATGGCTGGCTGGATTTCATCCCGATCCCATGCGGGATAGAGGGACTTTAGGAGCCCTACTTCGCCAACGACGCAGGGCGCCGCCATCGAGGTCCCGCTAAGGTACGTGTAGGTATTGGTGTAATGGCTGGAATAGGTGGAATAAATGCTGACCGCTGGTGCAGATACATCCACCCAGCTTCCGTAATTTGACCAAGAGTATTTATTATCCCCGGAATCTGTCCCACCTACATCAATGCAGTCTCCGCGACTGCCCAGATAGTCCGCGGTTGAACTGTTGTCATTACCGGCAGCGACGCACATCACAATACCCGCCGCGATGGCATCGTCGACAGCCGCTGGGAGGCCACCGCCTTCGCTGGAACCCCAGGAGCAGTTAATCGCACAGACGCCTTTGTTAGTGGCGTACTCAATCGCTTGGGCACACCAGTCCATAGCGACCCATCCATATCCACCTGGATCTTCCCAGCCGGCTCGTAGTGCCATAATGCGTGCTCCGGTGTAAGCTCCACCACCGCCGGCAATACCGGCAACTCCGAGGCCATTGTTCGTGTGAGCCGCAGCAATTCCGGCACAGTGAGTTCCATGCCCGTTGAAGTCTTTGGGGTCGGCATCTGCCGTGAAGCAGTCTTCGCTTGGATGGCAACTGCCGGGGTTATTGACCCAATCATATCCGACGGTGTCATCGACAAATCCGTTGCCATCATCGTCGTATCCCGGTGTCCCGGTGACTTCATCCATGTTGCGCCACATTCTTGCCATTAAATCAGGGTGACTGTATTGAACACCCGTATCAACGATGCCCAAGAGAGCAAGCTCGTCTCCTCGTTCGGTGTCCCAACCTTCCACAGCATCAATATCATGGTCGCCGCCTGTGTGACGAATGTACCATTGGTAAGACCAGTATGTGTCGTCGGGGGAATAGGAGATTCGATGGATGCCGACTGGTTCGACATGCTCCACGATAGGAGCGCCCGCAAATTCTGATAGAACCGTCTCCAGATCTACAGATTCCGCTAACCAGAAACGCCAGTAACCCAGCATATCGAGTTCCGGAGCATTCGAAGGAGAAGGGCCGTGAAAAAGCCGTTCAACCTTGATAACCGACCATTTTTCATTTAAAGATGTCAGATATGAATCCGAGACTTTCGCCGTCGTTCCATCATTCACAGGAGCCAAACCGCCGGTATTCGGCCAGAGTTTCACGATAAATCGATCTTCTACATATTGAACGTTGTCCTCAAGATACCGTGCCTGCGCTACAATCGTCATGCTCAATAGAATCAGGAAAATAAAAATAACTCGTCGCATAGCAATCCTCCAAAATCAAAAGCATGAGCTCGCCCCCGAAGAGCGAACTCAGCTAACCATTTTCTATCATCTAATATTTTAATATACAATAAGATAAATAAAAATCCCCCAATGCCGCTTCACTTATTTCCGTAATTGAACCAACTGCTATATCCTGAAATGACAATCGGTTGGAGACGGATAATAAAAATAAAGAATTTCAGCAACATGAAGATACGGAAAATTTCTCCAAAAGTCAAGATTTTCAAGGCATTAAATAATTTTCCCGAGGAACCTAAGTTCAGTATTTCGAGGACTTCTCCCCAAGATTCGCCCTGATTAGGAGTATTATCAAGGAGGGAAAGAGGAGGCCAGAGTCCTGAAATACCATGCCTTACGGATTAAACGCGGCGACGCGATAAAAGCGTTTCGAAGCGGTCCCTATGGCATCGGTGAATGTCGTTTCAGTCGTGGTGCCAATCGACTGGAAGCTGTCTTCCAAGTCAGATGCTCCAAAGACTTCATAGGTAATTTCTCCCGATCTTTCCGGCGGCGACCAATTTAATATGATATTGCTCTCACTTACCATCGCTGTGAGATCAGTTATTGTCACAACCGGGTAAATATGAATCAATTCTCCTCGCCCCGGGTCCAAAATAAGGTTGTCAATAAACTGCCCGTACCCATCCGATTCACATAGATGGGTCTGACCACTAAGATAGTGTCTGGCAACAAAATACTCGTTAAATCTGCCAACCATATTCATTTTGTACTCTATTCCTCGATGTTCAGTAAGCAGGCAGCGGCGATTGACGAACATCAAGTGCCAACTGTCGAAGTCGCCGTCCCTAAAAACCGCAATCTGGACATAGCTATCATCAGCATTCTCAGGGTCATTCCATCCATGAGTGAGATCAAAGGACTCGACACTTTCCAGATATGTTGGGAAGCTATCCGGCCATATACACTCTGAGAATTGCCAAGGAAAACTCTTATTTTCTTCACAAGCTCGCGTTGATACAGATGCGCACCAGTCAAGCTCGCTCAACACGGGTCCAATCTCGTCCACCATAGCGAAAATATTCTTCACGTAACCATAGCGTTCCGTCGGGTGGAATTCATATCTGGGGAGGGTGTCCAGGCTCGCGATAAGCCCGCCGCTGTAACCAGCATAGGTGTAGTAAACGATCCCTTTCGCGCCATGAGCAAGAGCGATATTCGCTTGGCAGAACATCTCCGCTTCACTGATAAAGCGATAACAGGTTACTGGGTCAGACCAAGGGAAATCTATTTCACTGTGGATTTCGCTCTGTAGAACGGCATACCAAGGGATGCCTGTATATTCCGCAATGTGCTGCGTTTGCAGAAATCCCTTTTTCGAGAAATTCTGAGTCCTTGAATCCATATATCCCGCGCTAACCAAATACTCATGAACTGCATTTGCATTAATAATGTGGTCCCACATGAATTGAAGACTTAAGCGTTTAGATGTTGCACCCTCTCGTAATACCCCATAAGTGTTCTCGCAGCCATCACCGAGCGTTGAAGCCGAATCCACCCAAGGCATCGAAAACATCCAATAATGCTCCCCCTGCCATCGCTCGCCGCCATCATTCGTCGTATCGTTCCAGAATGGAAAATTGTGATGATAAAACCAAGGGGGATTTACTTCTTCAAGGGTTGCTACCTTCTGCGATGAATCATCGTGGCCGAAGTTGATGCTCATATTCACGCCCGCCTGATTCAATTCACCAATTGTATGGTCCGAATTCCACCACGGTTCATCCTCGAAATAGGCAAGAAGATTTTCATGTTGTGATTGTAAGCTTCCCAGGTTACCTGCTACGTCATAGAATTTTGGAGTGCGGCTGTCATCAGTAAAAAAAAGCGAATCATAGTACTGGTTGGTAATCGTCATCCAGTCAATATAGAAGTCCCGAAATCCGGTCCAATAAACACCCACGAAGAGCTGCGTCCCATTCGGATGCCAGTAGCGCAGCGAGCAATCCAATGAAATCTCTTGCCATGTATTTGGCGCTGAGAAATCAGACACCCAGATGGTATCGATGCCGGGAACACACTCATCGCGCATTCCCTGTTCCTCATAGTTCATCGCTTTCGCAAGGTCATGATCTCTTGACCACCAACCATAGCTCCATATTTCAGGAGTATCGCCGCATTCGGGAAAGCAGGGGCCGATGTCCCATGAATTCCCGGTTTCATACAAGTAGATTTTACCGATGGCACGGTTTGTCGTATCCCCATCATACTTCGCATAGAGGTTGACTCTATAGTGCAAATACGCGCGGTCTTCTCCGTGCAGTTCATCGTGATTCATCCCGTCCCAGCGAAAGCCCGTATTCGATGGTGGAGGATAAATGGGCAGTTCATGATAATAACAATCCGGCGGATAAATAAGCCAATTGTGCGAATCATGGCTGTCCGTCAAGGCATAATAAACCCACTTATTACCAATCTCAGGAGCTCGTACCTTTCCCCCCGTCCGGCATTCATCATTTTCGGAATAATTGCCCTGCTGGATGCAGTGTTCCTCCCACTCTTGATAATCAGGTCCAAGCTCAATAATGGGCGATTTTTGTGCGCTGGTGTAGCACCACAAGGTATCCGGGCGGTATTCGTTGTCAAACTGGAAATCGGGATAGATTCCTCGGATATACTGCAAGGCTTCGCCATTTTCCCATCCATAGAGAACCCAGTTCGCGTTCATGGAGTCGAGATGATGGAAACCCCAGCTCGGGTCGTTAGCAAAGAATTCCTGAGGCGTTGGCCAATTCGGTCTTCCCCATGGATTCCGGACTCGAGAATAGGCATCGAAGAAAACTCCTCTCGGAAAATCCGATGCAATTCCCTCCAAGATAAAAACCCCAATCGAGAGGGCAATCAGAAACGATGTGATGATACGCGTCCACTTCTTGGATTTCATTTTACACCTCCTTGTTAAAATCGCCGCGAGTGGGTGCCGTTTACCCCTCGCGTAATTAAATATCGCCGTTGTGGTAGGGGCGCTCCCGCGTGTGCGCCCGTTACGAAACATTGTAGGGGCGTTCCCACGTGTGCGCCCGTTACGAAACATTGTAGGGGCGTTCCCACGTGTGCGCCCGTTACGAAACATTGTAGGGGGCGTTCCCACGTGTGCGCCCGTTACGAAACATTGTAGGGGGCGTTCCCACGTGTGCGCCCGTGTTACCATTCGTGCATGCACTCGCGGGCTGACACGTGGGTCAGCCCCTACAGGGAATCAACCTACCGCTGCAACACGATCGGTTGAACTTGCACTCCTTCAGAAGATAAAAGCCGCACGAAGTATCTTCCCGACGCAACCGGACGTTCCGACTGCGTACAACCGTCCCACGCTAAATTGTGCAAACCTATGTTGAGATGTTCTGACGGAAACGCATACACTCGCTGACCTAATGTATTCACAATCTGAATCTGTATCTCCTGCAGTCCACGACTCACTTCAATCGGAATAGTCACTCCCGGATTGAAAGGATTCGGATAGGGGGGGAGTAGCTTCAAAGATTTCGGTAGGAGAGAGCCTTTGTCTTTTGGTACGGAAACATGCAAGCTCGTATCTCCACTGACGACGGTGATTCTCCCATCACCCTGGCTCTCTCCGAATCCGCGGCTCGAATAAACCCAATCCGATATTCCATCCCCATTGAAATCTCCCGCTGACACCGTCCGCCAACCTAAATGGGCATAATAGCCATCCTCGCCTCCATGCTCTCCCCAAATATGAATATCCGCATGGCCATCCATCCAGCGACCCCCAAGGTAAATCACCAATTCCCCTAAAAAATTTGAACCACTATCATGACCACTGAGCGCTAAATCATTGTAGCCATCGTCATTGATATCTCCTATCCCACAATAGCACGTATAAACAGGGCGACTCGACGCGGGCCAAAGCTGCAAATCCGGTTCGAAATCCGTTGGGTTCCCGCCAAAACAGATGAATGATCCCCCGCCATGTTTGTAGATATCGTCATAGCCATCCCCGTTCAGGTCCGGAACAATCACCCATTTGGAGCTCATGTTATATGGATACCAATAGGTCACATCCGGCAGTGAATCGGCTTCTGGCCCACCCAAGAAAAGATCTACTGCCTCCGAATCCGGAGAACTAGCATTCCAGCCATGTCTCAAAAAATCATCATACCCATCTCCGTTCACATCCCCAAATCCCCCGTAGTAGCTTCCATAACCGGGATCATTCCGACTAAAGCTCCACGATGGCAGGCTATCCGGTTGTGGCCCGCCCCGATGAAACCAGAAAAGCCCTGTGTTAATATTTATTGTTACATAGTCTGCAAACTCATCTCCGGTGTAATCTCCTACGATATCCCCCCCCCCGTAGATCTGCCACGGTGACACCCAGTCCGGAACCGTATCAAAATCCGGCCCACCATGATAAAGCACTCGCATATAAGAGTAGTTCGGATAATTGCCACGGATAAAGGTAGCAAAGATATCCAAGTGTCCATCCCCGTCTACGTCGTCAAAAAATCCCTTATACTCCAAGAGATAGGAATCCGATATACTATCCAGGCGAGCAAAAGCAGTATATCGCTCCGTCCCGTCATCACTCCCATAATAAATACGCCACTCTCTTGAATGTGGCCATACCTGACCATTGGTGAAAGCATTAGCCAAAATATCATCATAACCATCACCATCCACATCTCCCACCGGCACGAGCGTATGATGTCCCAACTGCTGGTTCAGTGTATCCCCTAACGCCTCAAATATGATTTCCGGTTCGTACTGAGCAAGAGCCGCCGAAGAAATGAAAACGACTATTATGCATGTCCAAAGCAGCTTTTTCATTGGAGTTACCTATTTGTTATCTTCTTGTTAATAAAAAATTAAGCGAATCCTTCCTGATATGATTATTCAGAGAGAATTCGCCATGAAATGCTCCGCAATGGTTCCCAATCGAAGAAAGCCGTAAACCTGTTTCAATATAGGTGATTTTATAAAACAAGTCAAGGGAAATCTTCATATTTGAAAAATTTAATTACTAAATGAACGGAAATGCATTTAAAGAAGATAGCTCAACACATCCATCAAAGAAAGCGGCGACCTGCTTGAGGTCGCCGCTGAAAATTGGTTCTGTGTGGGTGCGCGTCAAAGCACTCCGAAGGCCATCATAGCAGCCAACACGACGCCTGTGATGCTTTCACCGGCGATAAATCCCGAAGCGATGGGAATTGTGAACATGTCATTCCACTTGCCTACGCGCTTTTCGAGGACAAATGCGATGAGGGAGCCGAGGAACATCGCGAAGCTCGTGTACGCGGGAATCATCATCGCAATCCCCAGAGCCGCAGGGGATGGGGTGTAGGGGCGCAATTTCGGGAACGCGCGATCCACGATGACAATCGCCAGCCCCGCGATGAAAGCGATAATCATCGCCAGCACAGCGCTGGGGGGGAGGGTGCTGATTCCCTTCGACAATACGCGTGCGACTCCCGCCCAAACCAGTGCGGATGGAGCCGGGAATTGCGCGCCGCCGAGTGCGTTCGCGTCAGGCACGAGAATGAAATAAGCCGGCACTGCCAACAGCGCTCCGGCAAAGACACCGAAGAGCTGCGCGATGAATTGCTTGCGCGGATTCGCGCCGACCATGTGTCCGACCTTAAGATTTCCGACGGTATCACTGGTGGAACAAGCAGCGCCCGAGGTCACCCCAGCGGTCATGAGGTTCGTTGTCATATTGCCGGGCGCAATGGCGCCATATGTCAATTGCGTGACTTTACCCAAAGCTCCGATGGGATTGATACCGATTTCCGCTCCCGCGCGAGCCGCAACCGCCGCGAGGAAGAAGGTAAGTATCACCGCTAAAATACCCATGTACCAAGGGATGTGAAAGAGCCAGATTAGCATAAGAACAGCAGCGAACCCGGCAGTCAGAAATCCCGGGAGGAACCATTTCATCGGAACCTCGATATCCTCGAGGATATCCTCTTTATCGTCTTTTCGTTTGCCGAGACCGCTGAAGATACTTGCGAATGTTCGTCCCAGTGTTCGCCATTGAAACATCAGCGCCAGCAGTCCGCCTACGACTAAAATCGTTGCGCCGGGCCAGAGCGACCACGCACTGATATTGCGGAAACCTCCGGCGCGCTGCAGACGACTTGCACCCGGCTCAAAACCAAGAGCCTGGACGAATTGAGGAAATTGGTTTTCTACAATAGTAAGCTTTGCTTCCCAATCGGTTGCTTTGGATGCTTCGGCGAAGAGAACATTCACGCCGAGAGTTTTATTCGCGGTATCACGGACGCTGATGATTCCGTGGAACGGATTCAATTCTCCGTTGCGGAGTTCCGGAGCATTGAAATCGCGCGTGATTTGTTTAAGGGACGCATAGGTTGCCGGTGCGGTCCATGTATAGCGGAGTGTGTCCACGCGGCTTCCGAGAGACATCTCCGGGGCGACATCGGCTTCTTCGAGTACGACCGTGAATGTTTGTCCGGCTTGCACTGTGAGCGGCAATTGTGTTTTCGCCGTCGCTTGAATCTGCGGAGCGGGATGCTGGATGATTTTTGCGTTAATCAGATTCGGCGCGAGCACTCCGAAATTCAGAAGAAATCCGAAGAGCATTGAACACCCGACTTTAATTCCGAACAGCGCTCCGATGCCGATAAAAATCAGACTCGGCTCCAGACTGAGCGTCAATCTGCCAAGACCAATACGCCCAATCGTTGTGGGAATCCCGACAAGACCGGGAATCCATCCGACGCCGTCACGGAGCGCCGCGACCAGAATACCGAGCCCGCCTGCAAATCCAAGCGCTTTGGCTTTTTTCATCGCTTCGCCGCCGTGCGAGTACATCGCTTTCAGTGTTTCGCCGGTGGGAATATTTGCCGGGAAGCGCAGCCGTTCTACCTGTATCATCTGCCGCTTGAGCGGGATGGCCATAAACAGGCCGAGGTAGAGAATCACGCCGATGAATATCGTGAGGTGCCACCAGACGAATGTGTAGCCGGTCACCATCGTCAATGCGGGAACGGCTGACACGAGACCCGCCGATGAAATCCAACTGGCGGCGACCGCGACTGTCATCATGATGGTGTTTTCCATCATGCCGAAATCCTTTTTAATGATGCGGGCACCGCGCAGCGCTTTAAAGAGAGCGAAGATGACAATTACGGCGGCGATGTCCACACCGAGTCCCCATCCTGATTTCAAACCGATATAGAGATTCGAAAGGGACATGAGTCCACCGAACGCCATACCCGCTATAATCGCACGCACAGTCAGTTGAGGTTCTTTGTCTCCCTTATAAACTGTTTCGAGCCATTCTCGATCTCGTTCTTCAACTGTCTTTTCAGGTTCTTTGGGATTTTCTGTCATGAGAAATCCTTGGAATTAATTTTTATTTAGTCGGTTGATGAATAATAAAAAACTATTTCAAACCGACGAGTTTTTTCAAAACGTCTCCGGAAGCTTCGGCGATTTCGCGGTGCAGACTGCCGCCGTGAGCGTCCATCGTGACTACCACAGGAAAATCTTTCACCTCGATAATCCACATCGCTTCCGGAACGCCGAACTCGAGCTTCAGAACATCGTGCACTTTCACCACAGACTGCGCCAGATACACCGCCGCGCCACCGATAGCATGGAAGTAGCACGCTTTGTATTTTTTACATGCGTTCGAGGTTTTCGCGCCCATACCGCCTTTGCCGATGACGCCTTTGACATCGAAATGCTTAATGACATCCGCTTGATAAGGTTCTTCGCGGCTGGACGTCGTCGGCCCGGCGGAAACGAAACGATAGTCTTTGGTATCCAAACCCGCGACAACTGGACCGCAATGATAAATCACGCTGCCCTTCAGCAGCTTTTTCAGTTGCTGATATGTTTCTTGCTCTGTGGCAGGCGGTTTGGGATTCTCGATGAAATTTTCAATCATGTATTTATGAGCAGTGTCGCGTCCGGTTATCATGATGCCCGACAGAGCCACCTGGTCGCCGACTTTGAGCGAAAGAATTTGCTCATCGCTGATAGGAATGGTCAGATTAATCATAAGTCACCTCGCCATTTTTCCAATGAAGACTTCCTCGCCGGTCCGCCCAACACGCGTAGGACATCGAAACGAAATAGCAGGCCGGAACCCGATGATTGCTGCCGATTTTGACCGCCATGATGGTTGTTTTTCCGCCGAATCCCATCGGACCGATTCCGAGCTCGTTGGCCTCTTTCAGAATGCGTTCTTCAAGCGCGGCCAGTTCGGGATTCGGATTGACATCATCAAGTTTCCGGGCAAGCTGTTCTTTGGACACCAGATAGCCGCTGCCACGGTTGCCGCCGATACCGATGCCGATAATTCCGGGGCCGCAGCCGTAGCCTTGAGCTTTATCAATGGCATCCAGAATAACGCGGCGTACTCCTTCCAAATCGCGGCCTGCGCCGAGGGGAACGTGAGGCAGCCGGTATTGCGCACCGACGTTCTCGCAGCCGCCGCCTTTCAGCATCAAATCGAAGCGCAGTTCGTCTTTTTCCCATTCATGAAAATAGAACATGGGAAAGCCCGCGCCGGTATTGTCGCCGCTGTTTTTGCCGGTCAAAGCATCCACGGCATTGGGGCGCAGGTAGGTTTTGGCGGTGGCTGTGCGAACAGCATCAAGGATTTGTTCGGTCAGCATTTTCTGACTGTAGCCGAAGGGAAAATGGACATGAAACACGATATGGCCGGTGTCCTGACAAATCGGCGCTGACTTATCGCGAGCGAGTGTGATGTTTTCGAGAACCGTCTGCAGTGCGCTCCAACCGGCGGAGCCTTCCGGTTCCGTTTTTGCCGCGCGTTCAATCACGGCAACGACGTCTGGAGCGAGTACCGTTGACGTGCGGCGGACAAGTTCCAAGAGCGGCTCTCGAAGATCAATGTCAATTGGTTTCACGGGTAGGTCTCCTGAATTAATTTGCGAATGCGTTCATTATACGAATTCAAAAGGATATTTGCAAACTTCTTGATACGAAAACGGCAGGTTTCCCCGTAAGAGAAAACCTGCCGTCGAGCGTTTGCAAAGCGGCTTGCGTTATTTCAACAGCACCATTTTCTTCGATGCCGTGTGAGTTTCGCTGGTCAAACGATAGACATAGACGCCAGAGGGAAGCTCCGACGCGTCGAAGTTGACCGTATGAACTCCCGCCGAAAGTGGAGTCTCGTTCAACAGATTCGCGACTTCCTGTCCTAAAAGATTGTAAACTTTCAGAGTCATGGCCGTGCGACGAGTCAGGTCAAATTGAATCGTCGTTGTCGGATTGAATGGATTCGGATAATTCGGGTACAAGAGAAATTCCGATGGCGGCGTAGAGGGAATATCATCGATTGCGACTTCACACAAATCCCATGGATAGCCGGTGGAATCCCAATGCAATGGGAAGCAAGGATCGAGTATAGGAGTCGTAGCAATGGAGTCCACAGGAATGCGCTGGTAAATAACCGGACTCCGCGTCGCAAGGCCTTCTCCGTGAACAGAAGCTCCCGCATCGAGATCGAGAAGATATTCCATATGCAGGTATCCGTCTTGAACTGCTGGAGCTATGGAAATGGCGGTCTCAGAGCGGCTGCCGGGTGAGGGTGTTCCTACGCCTCCGTCAGAGCGGGATACATTTGTCGCCAAAGCCCAGCTTCGACCGTTGTTTGTCGAAACCGTTACCCACGCGTCAGCCATGGGGAACATCGCGTCCGAATACTGAACCGTGTCGAAGAGCTGATAGGAACAGTAGAGGTGATTGGTTATCGGATCGACAGCAAGGCTTGGTCGATTGCAGTTATAGCTGTTGGCTTCATGTTGACCGTTGTTTCCGTACCAGGCGTCTGCGACGATATTGAATTCATTGTGGTCTTCTCCCCAGTGCATGATATGTCCGGCAAAGAAGTACGTCCAAGGTCCGACACTGCCGTCATCTCCCCAGTACATCCACGCATACGAACCCCATGCCAGATGGATATAATCGTTTTCATCGAAGAGGATTGCAAGATCCAGCCAGGGTTTCAGCGTGTCACGGTTGCACACACTTGGCTCTCCGCCGGCATTGAAGCAGTCTTCATCGGGGGGAGTGAAGTTCGTTACGTTAATAGGCTCTCCCCAGTTCGCTCCGGCGTCTTCGGAAACCAGTATAAAAACATTGTCGCCGCCGTAAGCATCACCTGTTTCTGATAGCCAGGCGATAGCGATACGCTCTGAATGACGAGAGGCAGCCATATCATGGTTGATAAAACTGGATGTGCCCACAACAAAACAATTGTCCGTCCATTCGATATCCAAACCAAAACCGTCTTGGTCGAAAACAGGATGACCCTGGGCGTAGTACATCCGGTCAGACCCTTCCCATTCATAAGTTGTAACATGAATCTCGCCGTTGACGTCCATAGCGATTTTGGGAAAGATAAATTGGCCGTGGTCCAGACAAGTAGGTTCCCGAGTTGTGAAAGCTCCGCAATAAGCGCAATAATCAATAGAAACGGCGGCGTGTGCCACATCACCTGTCAGAACCTGGTGATAGGACGGGAAGCAAAAACCGTCCTCATTGACGATGGCTGTAACGAAACCCGCTCGTGTGGAAGCATCTATCCGCAAAGGAGCTGTCGGATCATGCATGAAATCACCCATAGCTGGATCCCAGATGTTGTAAAAGACATAGCGGGTGGCGTACAGTGGGTCCAAGGCATTTGTCCAGCAAACGTGCGCCGAACCGAATGGATCAACACCTATCATTTTGCCCACGGTGGCGTTGTGCTGCCAATCATAATAGGTAAATCCCGCTGTATCTGCGATACCGATGGCATCATCAAGATGGAAAACGGGAGACGGCATTTCATGTGGTGGGGGTACAGGGGTTGCCGTCGGCGTTTGGTCAGGTCCGATCGCTTTGCGTTCCGGAATAGGAACTTCTTCCAGGGGTGTCAAGGCTGCTCCGAGCGTTGCGAAGCATAGCATGACAAGTAGGGTTGTAACAACTGTCCGCAGCATGGTGTCTCCTTCTCTTTGTTCTTCAGCTTTAGATTGTTTAGGCAGATTATTTGTGTTGGTGGTTAAAGGTTTCGCTATTTCGACTTCGCGCTTACCGGAGAGAAAGGTGCGAGTCCAACCGCCTTCACAACATAGAAATACTTGTCGCTCTTAATCGCACCTTGGTCGAGGTAGGTCGTGTCGGATATCGTACTTAGATACGAGCTGCGATTGGGAGTGAAGAAGGGTGATGTGTCGCGATAAATCTCATATCGAGTCATTCTGCGGGAATTCCCGCCGTGATTTTGTTGTCCCGTACTCCAGTGCAAACGAATATCATTGCCCGAACGAATGGCGGTGAGATTTATCGGTGTTGGTAAAACACCCGAGGGAAGTTTCTGCGTCGTGAAAAGAATGGCGCGTGCACTCGTCATAGGTGCGGCGCCGGGAATCGCCGGGCTTGTCTGATTGAAGTAGCTGTAGAGCACGCCGTCTGTTTCATCCGGATTTTCGATGCCGACCGTGGCATAGCTGTTCGATGTATGAACATCTTGGGTGTTGAGGCACGTTTTATACTGGAAGAGAATCTCGCTATCTCCCGTGGGAGTTGCCGGATACCCCGGTTCGTAAAGGATACACTCGAATGTCTCTTCGGGGTAGGGCGCATATCCGTCATACTTCAGTACCCGGCTCCATTCGATGATAAACCGATGATTCGCTGCATCATGATACGAATAGACACCTGCCGGTTCAGGTGGTTCGACGACAGACACATCCAGTTGATAATTGCCACAGTTACTTGACCAGCCCTCAACTTGAATCCAAATATCACCCGCGTTGAAGAAGCGTGTAATTTGAGACCCCGCCCCCCCGCCGCACCAGTCATCATCGTAATCAATCTGGCTCACGCAGCATGAGCTCCACACTCGAAGGTATGTATCGTAAGTGGACTGGCAGAGACTGATTTCAAGCTCTTGACCGCCTCCGGGAACCGTATACCTGTAGAAAACATCTGCCGATTCCGAGCCGCATTGATTGCTATTATCGCAGGTATAACCAGTATCCATGTAAGGAAGGCTCGAAATCACGACAGCGCTCGCACAATTGTCTCCGCCCTCGTCAAGGTGGTTGCCCGGTTCTGGTGCGGGAGGGGGTGCGACTCTCTTCGCTCTGGGAGGATCCTCATTGCCCGGAGAAAGAGTTGCGCTGCTGGTCCTCAAATCATCCCAGAAAGGCGCAATCATCGCTGACGGCCCCAGAGCTCCGGGAATGTACCAGTTACGGAATGTCGCATGCATTGCTTGGTCTGCTCCCATCGCGATCCAGCCGTTTGAACAAACACATATTTCATCATATGTTTGTCCGTAATACTTGAAAGTAAAAGGCAAATCCACTACGACCGTCATGTCACCCTCGTCTTCATCATCAATAATGTTGAGCACAGTGCCTGATCCGCCATGACGAGGATCTATCTCGACCCAGCTATAAGTGGGATGTTTTTCATACGCCACATCGGTATTATCGAAAGCCCAATAGCCGTAACCGTCCGGAGGTGTTGGAGCGTTCGATGCAATGCTGCCGATATAGAGATTGAGAAGAATCGTGTCTGCAAACCCATTGGTTAGAGGGAAAATGCAGGTCAACGGGATGCGTTCACCTGGGAAGGCGCTGTCGGTAGCTGCTATGCCGAAGGGAGCACTTTGATTGTCGCACTGGCCGCCGGGCGACGATGTATTGAACGTGCTGACATTGTCGGTAATGATGACGGCTGGGTTTTCTGAATACAAATAGGCAATCGTGCCTGTACTGGTTCGGCGCGTCCCAATATTATCGAGTCGGAAACTTATCACGCCGCTCTCGCCCGGATCCAAGATTCCGTTATCCACTTCGCTTAGCGTGTGACTGTAATATTCCAGATTGGCATTGGAAACAACGATAGGAACAACGCCGGTCCAGCTATCGACGACATCTTCTACTGTCAGCGTTAATTGAAGTGCGTGCCCGTCGGGAGCATAGTCGGCAATCGTGAAGTCAAAATCATCCTGCGGTTGAGCTGTTTTTCTGGAGCCGATATCCCCATAAGTTTCGTGACCGTCTTGAATGCTTGCGACATACGGATCCGAAGAATTCAACATCGCAATGACTCCGCGAGCGATGGGAACGCCCCAGTTTGTCAGCGGAACAGCCAATTCAATCGTTTCACCCGGCTCTGCGAGTCCGTTTCCGTTGCCTTGACTCCCACCGCTGTTATCGTCATCGATGTCGAACGCAAAAGAAGCGGGAGCAACGGTGCGCCTTCGCGATTCAACGAGTGTGTAATTAATTGCGGGGCGATGATTGTGCTTGCTCGCCGTGACGAAGAGTGTTCCGGCTGATGTTGCCCTGAAGTTAAAAACAACCTGCCCGTCTGCGTCAGTCCAATCTCCCACGAACACATCTGAGTCCTTGACAAGATTCACATAAGCATCGGCGACCGGCTGGCCGCTCCCATTGGTTACCGTCAGCGTCAATGCATTTGCGGGCAGGGGAAGTGAGCGGGGATTGTCTACATAGAGTGTCTCAGGCGTATCCGTGAAGACATCCACCGCTGGATCGCCGAGAAGCGATTCGTAGTGGCAAGAAGATGCGACATTAGTCGAGTCTGTCGGATAACAGCGATAGAGTTCGAGTTTGGAACGACTTAAACTTCCGCCGGTGGTGTGAATGCCTTCGCGCAATAATCCCTGAATCACACCGCCCACGAGGCAGTTGTTGAATCTCGTGCGTGTGCTAATCGAAGATGTCCCTATGACACCGATGACTCCCTTCGGATGAGAAGTGGTGCCCGCTTTTAAGAGATTCTTGCAAACCGCTGCAAGCCCGTTGTCTTCATCGAAATCATTGGTCGCGCAGGTAATCGTTGTCATGAAAGGAAGGCGCCGCTCGTTGTGCAATTGGTTGATATCATATTCATCATAGTTCTCCATATGATAGTAACCACGATAACACCAGAGTGACACACCCGAATTAATGCTGCTGGTAATTTTGCTGTCCGAAACGTTCTCGTAAATGTAGTAAACCGTATCGATATCGGCATTAATGTAACCGGCGTCGAGCATTCGCTCGTGAACCCACCGCATCGTGTAAACGGGCGAAATTCCCGAACCTTGGCCGGCAAAACAGCCTCCGGCTTTATACCAATTCGAATTCGTTCCTCCATCCGGGGGAGCTGGTTCGCGCTCGTAATAATAGGTTTTGTTGACAATCACTCTCAAAGCATTGATGGTATCGAAGCAGTAACGTCCGAGAGCGACATCCGGAAGTAGGTCATTGCCGTCCAGACGTGAGTAGTCCCAGTCACCGACGCCGCCGTGGCGATAATAGGGGGGAATATTGTACGGTCCCCCGGCGTCCCCGACAAGGCAGACGAATTCCAAGGGCGGGTCAGTGGCGTTGTAGCGAGTTCGAATGTAATTTTTGATGTAGGTTGTGGTCATCGGACCGATTTCGGTGGGACCAGCGACTTCGACGGTGTAGCCTTTCCGAGTGCGCCATGTCACCAGCTCCTCGAGCTCAGCGGGAACAGTGGAGTTGTTCGCAACAATATAGAGCAGCGTCCCTCTTACGGTGATGGCATCGAGCCCTACAAGTTCCCAGTTGGGCGTGACGGCACGCAGAACTTGAGCGGTTGTCTCGGTAATCGGCCTATCGTAGCTCAGTATCTGACCGGTTTCATGGATGAGGATTTCCGCGCTCTTCAGAACCTTGATTTTCTTCTGTGCCGGATTATATTTCGCCGCGCGAAGATGAACGACTGCTACTGAAACGCCGCCCATTATCTGACGCGGAGTGATGTAAAATGTCGCTTCAGGAAGAAAGTCGTCGCGAGTGGAATTGAGGTCGTAGAAATCCGTAGTTCTCAAGTCATCTGGAGGCAGCGCCGGATTGTAGGTGTCCGCGAGTTCCATCCATTCTTCGGAAATAATTTCGATTGCCGGATTGCCGGACGTTTGCAGAGCAACGAGGCGAGTGATTATCGGCAACTCGATTCCCGCTTCATCACTGACCATCGTCTCACCCGGCAGGCTTATTCTGTCACCTTCGATAACGGAAGACTCAAGAATAAAACCGGGGACAGAGAAATCCATCTCCCATGTATTCGCCGATGCACTTCGGATGTTGATCGTTGGTGTCTGGTTAGCCATTGGAGAATGGACCTCGATCCACTCTCCAAGGACGGCGCTGTGAAATCCCCCTAACAGAAGTGAAATTAGGATTAGGCCGTTTTTCATCGTATCTCCTATCGAAAACATGTTTGATTTGTCTCAGATGCAAAATCTGCGATTTCGATATACTCCTGTTTGCAACTTATCGACCTGCGTGCCGCCAGACCGGATCCCAAACCGGCAGTGGAATGGGCTTTTCTTTCAAGATAGCCAGCACATCTCGCTCCAGATATTTCTTGGGGAGCACCACGTCATAGACATATTCGTCAAACCAGTCATCGGTCATCGTGAAGAAACCGTCATCTCCCCGGTCGGTTCCCCAACTGTTTTCAACCCACCACTTCTGAGGTTTCCCGTCAATCAAGTCAACGCCTATGATGACCATCGCATGATTGTTAGAGCTGTTGCGACACTGAAGCCGTTCGGTTTTTGTCAGGCTCAAATCGATTCCGAAAAGATCTTCAAACGTATAGAGCCCCTTAGCCATGAGGCCTTTCTTGCTGTGAACATCATGCCCCATATCGCATCCGAACCAGACTCGCTGGCTGTCTTGGAGCGCTTTCAGAGCGTAGGCTTTGATTTCCTCGGTCGTGAGATTCACAAATGAGTTGTCCGGTTTATCCGCCATGCTTCTCGTCAGGTTAATCGAATAGCGTTTTCCGGAAGGGTGGAGGGGATAATCCGCCAGAGACACGAACTCGGACAGGTCCGCATCGAACATCTCTTTATAGAATTTCTGCGGTGTGTAGGTAACCGGTTCGCTCGCGACGCCATCTTCATCTACGGTGCGCCAGATGAATTCCGTGGGAGGTTTTCCATAATTGACGACTAAAACGTGGAAGACATCTTCCAGCATCTTCATTTTCTCGTCGCGCAACGGTGCTTCGGTTTTACCGTTCGCGGCCAGCTTGCGCAATATCAGTGCATCGCGTCTCATCATTGTATCCAGTATGTAGTTCATACGGCGGGTTTTTGCGCTGCTGTGGGTTTCGCCCATAAATTGCTTGGGGAGGACTCCGTATTTCTCGACAAGGTAAATCACATACGACCAGTAACCGCCGTCTCCGATGGGATACTCGAGCATGAAAGAAACTTCTCTGTCCAGTAAATCGCGGTCGGCATTCTCGATGAAAAATTCGAGGAACACGTTCGCTTTTTCCAGTTTATCCCAGAAAGCCAGATAGCTCTGAGACAGTTCGAATTCATCCAGCTCATATTTGTCAATCATTTCCTGGCGCAAAAGATTCATTCCCGCAAACATCCAGCAGCGACCGGTGCTTTCCTGATCCGTATTGCCTTCCGTAGGAATCCTCAGCGAGAAAATGTCATCCTTTACAGCGACGATTTCGCGATTGAGAGCCAATTCTCGAAGGTCGTTGTTGCTGACGGCATTTATCGCCGTGCGGGTTTGTGCATCGAGTTTAAAGGAATCCATGAGTCCTTTGATTTGCTCAGATGAGAGTCCCTTTGGGTCGGCACCAAACGCGCTCCCAATGAGCCATCCGAAAAGCAGGGTGAAGAGTGCAAGACGCGAATTCATTGTAACTCCAATCATTCTCGGGTTGAAAATATCGATTTTATCATAATAAAGCTAATAGAATTTCTTGGAAAGTCAAGCCGGAGCAGGGAGGACTCAACACCTGTCCTGCGATAGAATCTAAGCATGACATTTATTACATCCACGATAAATACTGAATAGTATAAGAATAATTCATGGTAACTGATATTGCCACATATTTCAGCGTCTCCCATACTCTTGCCTAAATGTATCCGAGCCACATCTCATGGAGATGTCCTGTGAAACAGTGCCCCTGGCCTTCGAAATGGACACGGGTTGCCTTTGTGAATAAAGCACTGAGAGATTGGTGCAGGGTTTACCAAGTGTGGATGGGGTACTAACGAAGACGCTCGATGATAGAGTCGAGTGAAGAACCATAAAAACGTGAAGCGAGGAGTCGAAAGGGCTCCTCGCTTTTTTTGTAGTGGTTTCTTTATCAGCGTTATTCGCTACTCGTTACATAGTAAAACAACTTTTCGTAACTGTTAATTACTCCATAGTGCGTATAGGTGGTATCGGAAGTTGTATCAAAGAAAGACCACGGACCTTCTGGACTGACAGACGATTCGTATATGTTGTAATTGGGCACACCAGTGATCGGATTCCAAGACAGAATAATATCGGTGCCGGAGGAGGTGATGACAAGTCCGGATGGAATCGGCGGGGAAGTTACTGTAACGTTCGTTGTATCGGAGTCCCAGAAGTCATCACGTCCGCCTGAGACGGATGCTTTGAAAGCCACCCAATTCGAGTCGCCCGGCAGAGCGCCGGGTGGAATTTCAACATGGAATTCCACGGTGTCCTTGTCATGACCGGGAATCCATACGCTCTGATAACCGGGGAAAACATACCAGCTTTCACTGGTACGATTGACATCAAAGTTCTCGCCAAATTCCGAATGGTTTCGGACGATGACGGAAATGGTATCCGTGATGCCGGGCTCGCCGCAAAAGTCTCCTTCAGGGTAAACCTTCACCGGCGGTACGACGACTACTTTCCAGTTTATAGAGTCCGCGAGGTCTCCGCCGGGATAAGTGGCCGATCTAACCCATATGTTGTTCGTCGTTCCAACGGTATCTGAATACGGTATTTTGAACCAGACCATGAAGGTCGTATCCGGCGCATCGGTAGAGTCCACCCAGACCGTATAGGGTGAGTAGTTATATCCCAATTCATCGCTGATTTGAATGCGGAAGTCATGCCGTTCTCCTACATTGATGAACCGCATCCAGATTTCAGCCGTGTCACCGGGAAATCCCAATCCCGGCACGAGATAGGGTTCCGACATGGCAGAAATATCGGGAAGGCCAAAGCAAAGGCGGCCAACCGAGAAAGTCTCAGTCTGTCTTGCTCCCCAGAAGATTGGATCGGGGTCGCATATCGAATTTAAAGTGACTCCATTATCCAGCAGCACATTTGCCGGCTCCGCCATATGTTCGAAGCGAATGAAGGCAGGCTCTCCACCCGGCAATGAATCCTCCGAGACTAAAACATTGTCTCCTGCTGGATTGCCGGTCATATCAACCCAACTGGCTAGTTGGTAATCGATCCACATGCATCCCCCATTTGCTGGTTCGGGCAAGGCGTGGTCAATAGCCCAATAATTTCTCCTGGCATATATCGACCAAGGATCAAGCGCAGACAATGAAATGGTGGTGATAGGTTCTGAATTGCATGACCGGATGAATACCATACCGAATTGGTCGATTCGTGTCCCCGCACCACTGAAAGAGATATTATCACCCAGACCATCGTCACCCTCAACATAAAGGAAGTTCGTAAAGTTTGAGTCAACTCTGAATGAATCCGTAGGTCCCATATCTCTTCCGCCAATGATTTGGCCTCCATCACCATTGATGATGTGAACTCCAAAGAAGGGCTCCTCCCGACTCCACATAATAACATCCCCTCCAGGGCCGAGGAGAGGGGGAATCTGAGTACTATCGGCCCAACCGTCTCCGGCACGAATGGTGCCTCCGTTGTTCTGAATATTATCGGGGACTACGATATCGACCAATCCGCCCATGATGGAGCAGTTTTCACCCATGACGCCGCTACCAGCTATTACCGTGCCTCCTGTGTTGTTGAAATTTCTTGTTTGTGGTCCAGCTGTGCCAATCAGGATCGTTGAAGGTGGACTTGCCCACCAGGCTTGCCCCCAAACCCCTTGAAAACTATTTCCCCCTCGTATTTCTCCGAAATTGCTCACCGTTTCAGCTGAAAGAAGAATGGGTATTGAAACACCGGTACTCCTCGGGAATTGTGCTTCCAGATTTGCAGGATCATACCCCAATATGCGACCTTCAGCATTGATCTGGATTCTACTGCCAATCCCCAATACGATAGGGGGAACATGATCAACCTGCACCTCTGGATATAGTAGCCCATCCACATCGATTTGGTCAAAAAGAGGGAACGGTCCTACATCACGGTCTAATCTTACCGTGTCCCCGGCACTCACGAGAATCCAGTCTCCCCATTGAGGAACTCTGTTAAGGCTCCAGGTATTGGGATTGCTCCAGTCGCCATCTCCGACAGACCAGATGTTCTGTGCAGAAGTGCTCGAGAAACTCATCAGCAGGATGACAAGTATCCCACAGCCTTGTAGAAAAGATTTGTGGTTCGACATCACAAAATCCTCCTCTCAGGATTGATTCCCCATATAAGTAATATAGTAAGAGTTGCGCGGTTTGTCAATACTCCTTATCATTTTACAAAAATTTTCATTCTCCAAAACAATCGGTTAAAAACATGTATTCCTATGGTTTTCTTGAACTAAAAAGAAGAGTATTGTTGTCCTGAGTCCGTTTTCAATGGAGGCTTTTTGCATGATTCCTCTCGTTATAGCGGATTGGAAACAAATAAGGGCCGGCTATCAGCCGACCCTTTATAACC
>JAUXGA010000017.1 GCA_030622545.1 bacterium
CCGGATTTTCTACCGTTCCAACGAAGAAAACGGGCGCGACTTTTTTATCTATGAAATGAACATCTCTTCCGGAGATACTCGCCTTGTCTTCCCGAAGAATAAAAAGGTCAAAGGGTATAACGCTCTCGCGGATATTTCTCAGGACGGTATGAAGCTCATCGTTTACAATTTTATCAGCAACGTAACCAATGATCTTTATTTGTTAAATCTGGAGAACCTCAAGTACCAAAAACTTAACAAGGACGAAGGCGACATCGCTTACTACAGTCCTACACTCATGCCAGATAATGAAACCATCTACCTGACCTGCAACGACAACGACGACGGAATGCAGCGACTGGCGACGATGACTGTTGGCTCGCCGGATTTGACTTTCGTCGATGATGGCTGGCTTGATCCGTGCTGGGAATGTGAAGGCATCGGTTTCTCTCGCGACTATAAAAACATGGGCGCGATTATGAACGAGGACGGCTATGCTCGGCTTAAGATGCGCGAAGTGGAAACGAAACGCGAAATTCCCAATCCGCCTCTCGACGGCATCCTCGGCTTCGGAGGTAGCGACAAACACGGCAACGTCCTGCTCTCGTTTTACAGCCCCACGCGCGCGCCGGATGTTTGGAAGTGGAATCCGGCGACACACGAACTCAAACAGTTGACTTTCTCGATTTACGCCGGTATTGACCGCGAGATGTTCCGCGATCCGAAGCTGATACGCTACAAAACTTTCGACGATATCGAAATTCCGGCGTTTCTCTATCTGCCCCCCGACTACAAAGAAGGGCAACCGATTCCGTTTATCATTCACGCCCACGGCGGACCCGAAAGTCAGTTCCGTCCTTATTTCATCCGCAATTTCCAATACATGATGCTCAACGGCTACGGCGTTCTGGCTCCAAATCCGCGCGGCTCCTCCGGCTACGGCATCGATTACATGAACCTCGACAACTACAAGAACCGCAAGAATTCACTGAAGGATTACAAAGCCGCGGTGGACTGGCTTATCGAAAAAGGCTACACCAAGAAGGGTATGATCGGTGTTCGCGGAGGCAGTTACGGCGGCTATGTCGTGCTCGGCATGGTTACCGAATATCCGAATTTGTTCAACGCGGCTGTGGATGTCGTCGGCATTGCCAATTTCAAAACCTTCCTCGAAAACACAGCGGACTACCGGCGGCATCTGCGCGAAACCGAATACGGGCCGTTGTCAGATCCGAAATTCTTAAAAGATGTCTCACCGATTCACAAATCACACTTGATTAAGACTCCGTTGTTGGTCGTACATGGTGAAAACGACCCTCGCGTACCGGTCGGTGAAGCGCGTCAGATTCTCGCTGCGGTAATTTCCGGCGGCGGCATCGCTGATTCTTTAATCTTCCCCGACGAAGGCCACGGCGCTTCCAAACGCGTTAATGTCATCGCCGAATACCGCAAGCAAGTCGAATTCTTCGACAAGCATTTGAAACCTTAAATTGTAATAACTCATCTTCCTTTTAAACAAAGGCCGCGAAAAAATCGCGGCCTTTCTCTTTCCCTCCGCCTGCAGGGGGGAATTAAAGGGGGGTATCGATCACCTTTTCGAAATCGTTCTAATCCAGCAATTTCGATTCCGGCACGTCCTCCGGTTTTTCCTTTAGACGAAACTGTTCCGGGCGGGATTTCACCACCCTTTCGAGCCATTCGTCAGGATAACTCAACTCCTGCGCTTTACCGCTGTCATCCCGGACGTAGCCGTCATTGTATGTCGTAATCAGATACTCGCCCAATTCCCGCCACCTCGCCACGATATGTTCGCCGCGCTCGACCGAGTAATCCGTCAGGTAGCGTGTCATCAATTCCGGATTCGTTTTGGCAAGCTCGACGGCTGTTTTCTCCACCGATGGCTGAAGCGCAAACGATGTTTCTTCTAATTCTCGCTGCACTTTCTGAATATCCGGCAGCATGTACGAATATTTCAGGTTGGCGTAGTTGGCGGCGAAGTTGAAGACCCACCATGCCGATTCCCACGAGAATTTTCCTAAGCTGCCCGTTGTGAATGATTTTGGAACGTCATTGATGCCACAATACAACGGCACATAGCATGTCGTGTACGTATCATCGACGCCATACCACAAAACACCGCCGACAGCGTCCGGCAGCCATGAGCGCGATTGCGAAACAAACGAGAGACCAGTCTGCTGAGTCGATACCGGACGTTCCCATGCGTACTCAATGCTGTCCACCGTCCATGTAATCGGTCGCCAGCGATTCGGAGTTCCGTAAGGTCCCGCATCCATTCCTTTCGTCATATCGAAATCGGTGCCTTCGTAATGATCGCGCATCAAAGAGAACACATCTGCGACAGACAATTTTTCATCCGGCTTTATCCATAACGGATACGGCTCGGCTCCTTCGACAGCGCGATGGTAATCCGGTGATAACTTTTTCGATGGCGCCGCTCGCCGAAAAATACTCCACACGCGGGTCGCGGCGTAGCGCTGATTCTTGGGTGTGGCCGGACAATAAACATCACAAAACCGGAACGGCTCACCCGAACCCGGATCATAGTATCCTTTCTCAATCGCAAGAGAAATCACATTGTCGGAATACAGACAACTCTTCGCATCATGCAAAGGGAATTCTCCGATACGCGCTTTGTTTGCATGGCTGCAAATCATGCCGTTGGGAATGCGCCGCGCCACCCAGACAGCTCCCTGCCCGCCGGGACCGGGACCAATCATCTCCATTATCCACACTTCCTTTGTATCCCCTATGGAAAACGTTTCGCCCGTGGAACGATAACCGTATTCAGCGACGAGTTCCGTCATCACCGTAATCGCTTCGCGGGCGGTTCGCGCTCGCTTCAGCGCGAGTATCATCAAATCCCAGTAGTGTAAAACACCTTCGGGATTCTGCAATTCCTCGCGACCGTCGAATGTCGTTTCGCTGATGACAAGCTGGTGCTCATTCATCAGACGCACAACCGCATACGTATGCGGAACCTGAGCGATCTTCCCTTTATTATTCCCATACCAATCGGTAATGTCCAGCGAATCTCCCGGCTCAAAATCAGCGGCAGGTGTATAGGTTAAGCGAGGATGAAACACGCCATCGCATGTATAGGTGATGATAACCGAACCGTCCGCCGACGCTCCCTTTGTGATTAAAAGATTCGTGCACGCATTTACTGGCGCGCCGCCTATCAGGACGCTGCAGCACACGCAGAATACGGCTAAAAATAAATGGCGTTTCATATCTTATCCCTTAAATGTTTTTCAACCTGCTTATAAGCTAAGGGAATAAATGCAGATTTTCAAACGTCAAAGATATGATAGAACTTCAGCCCCACGGCAACGAACGGACAAGGCAGGCAGGTTATTCTCTCAAAAACATTCCCTGCTTAATCCCATCTTCATGAAATCCAATGATATAGACTTCCGACTACCTGGAACACTGGTACGGATTTTGTAGTTAAGTAGTTAGCATGCTACATTGTATCATTCAACCTTTCTATGAAGTTACCCCATGAAAACAGCACATGAAAAGAATTTAGGGCATTTATGCTCACGCGTTAGTCAGGCATTCCGAACGGAAATGGAGAAGCGAACCCAAGAAATGGGGTTGCACTTCGCGGAAGCCCTTGTATTTCTGTATCTCAACAGTCGCGGCCCCAGTTCGCTCGCAGAGATGGCTCGTGAGATGCGATTCGCGCACCCATCCGTCCTCCGGCATATTGACGGACTGGAGAAAGCCGGTTACGTATCGAGAAAACCTCATCCGAAGGATCGCCGCGTGAAAGTGATTCATTTGACAGCGAAAGGCAAAGCTCAAGTAAAAACCGTGATGGATATCGCCAAGAGCATTCATAAAAAAGCCACGACAGGATTCAGCCCGAAAAAAACTGAACAATTAGGAGCGGACTTGATGCACCTAATCCGGAATCTTGATGGAAGCAAGAATGACACTTAGACGAATCTGTTTTGTGATGCTTCTTTCGGGAGTATCCGCGCTGACATGGACAAGCTGCGGTTATTTTCAGCGTCACAACGCGCCGAAAGTGGAGCCGATGCCGGAAACGTTTCTCAGTGCTCGACAGTCCGGCGTGTTTGATGATAGTCCGTGGTGGATTGCTTTCAATGACACCACGTTGAATCTCCTAATGACAGAAGCGTTTACGTCGAATCTGACACTCGAACAGGCGGCGGCAAGGTTGGATCAATTCCGTGCTTTGAGCGATGTGGCGCGTGCGACCTATTTCCCGAGTGTTTCGGCGCAGGGGAGCATTCAGGAGGGCGAGAGAGCTATCAGCGGAATGCCCGCCGGATTCAAACCCACGTTGCCGAAGTATGACGCTGGCGCAACCGCTTCTTATGAAGTGGATTTATGGGGCAAACTTTCTGCCCGGCGAGGAGCGGCCTATGCGGATTTTCTTGCGTCGGAAAATGATTTACTCGCCACGGTTCTTTCCATTTCTTCGCAGCTTGCCAACAGCTATTTTCAAAACATCGAATTCCGCGCGCAACTCGAATTACTCGAGCAGACGATTCAATCTTACGAGTCCTACTTGGAGCTTGTCCACAAACGCTACTCGCTTGGTGTGACTCCGTCTCTGGATGTCTATCAAGCGCAAATCGCGCTGGCGCAGGCGCGCGGACAAAAAGTTCTCTACGAGGCAAACGTGGCTTCGGCGGAGCATGGGCTTTCCGTGCTGCTCGGTCGTTATCCTGAAACGGATAAAATTAGTTTCTCTCAAACATTGCCGGACTCGCTTGCCGAAATCCAGCCCGGACTTCCGTCGGAACTTCTTGAGCGGAGACCAGATGTGCGCGCAAGCTACCAGAGATTGCGCGCGGCGGATCGGCGATGGGCGGAAGCGGTTGCGAATCGGTTCCCCAGTATTACGCTCACCGGCTCGGCGGGAGCCAACAGCAACGACCTCGCGGATATCGTAGATCCGGAACACATCGCATGGAACATCATCGGCGGAATCACGCTTCCCATCTTCGAGGGAGGGAGACGTAAAGCCGAAGCTGATCGCAATGCAGCAGTATTCCGCGAGCGCGCCGCCCAACACAAAGACGTGCTGCTGAATGCGTTTCGCGAAGTGGAAGATGCGCTTGTGCGCGGGGAAACGCAGAAGCAATATGTCCATGAATTGAAAGCGCAGAAACTCGCCGCCGGTAATTCACTGCGCTTGGCGACTGACCGCTATATGCAAGGTGTTTCGGATTACCTGCCCGTGCTGCAGGCGCAGACCAATTACTATACGGCGCGGCGGAATCTGATTACCGCCCGGCGCGAGCTTGCCTCGACGCGCGTAAATCTCGTCACCGCGTTAGGAGGCGGCTGGTCAGAAGATATTGTTGAAAAGTATGTAACCACTCGTCACATTCGGAGCTCTCAAAGCAATGAACGATAAGAAAGCCAAGTCGCGCAAGCGAGCCCTTGTCCCTCACATCATCATCATCGTAGGGTTACTTATTTTGATTGGCATGACCGTCAGCCGACGCAAACCTCCAAGGAGCCAACCTATCTTTCCAAGAGTCTTGGTACAGGTCACCGAAGCGACGGTTGAAACGCGGCAGATTTCGATACGCGGACACGGTACCGTGAAACCCTTCCAAGAAATCAGCCTTAGCCCGCAGGTTTCCGGGCGTGTGGAATGGGTGTCTCCGGATTTCGCTGCTGGCGGACATTTCAAAAAAGGCGACGTCTTGCTGCGTATCGAACAGACCGATTACCTACTCGCTGCTGAGCAGGCTCACGCCACGGTTGCCGGAGCCGAGTACGCTTTAGCGGTTGCCAAAGCTAACGCAAATATCGCTCAGGAAGAATGGCAAACGATGCAGGCGGCTCAGGAGCAGCTTTCCGGCATTGCGATAGACACGAATCAAATTCCGGACGCGCTGGTATTGCACGAACCGCAATTGCGCCGTGCAGAGGCAGATTTTGCTTCAGCGCAAGCGGCTCTAAAAATGGCTGAGCTTAGGCTTAGCCGCACAGTGATTACAGCGCCTTTCAATTGCAGAATTAAAAACGAATCAGCGGATCCCGGACAACTCATCAACACCGGCGCGCCCATCGCGACGCTCTATGCCACGGACAAAGTGGAAATCGAAGTTGGCTTGCCGATGTCGGAATTGCTCTGGCTGGAAATCCCCGGCGCTCCAGCCACTGTAAAATTGAATCTTGATGACAATGTCTTCGTTTGGAACGGCGTTGTCGTTCGGAGTTTAGGTGTGATGAATGAAACGGAACGACTGGCGCGGCTCGTTGTGCAAGTCGAAAATCCTTTCGTGCGCCTGTCGAAATACAGCCCCGAATTGAATATCGGGACATTCGTCGAAGTGGAAATAGAAGGGCGGCGACTCGAAGAAATCATTCCTCTGCCCCGCCGCGCCTTGCGGGAGAATTCGAATGTATGGGTCGCGAGCGAAGACAGCACGCTGGACATTCGCCCGGTAACCATTGAGCGCATGACCCCCACGGAAGTGCTTATCTCATCCGGATTGACATCGGGAGAAAAGATTATCTTGTCCTCCATTTCCGGTGCGGCGCCCGGATTGAAGCTTCGCCCGGTTCACAAAGGAGCGACACCATGAAGGGACCCGTCCAGTGGATGGCCGCCAATCATGTCGCGTCCAATATCCTGATGATGGTCTTCATCGTTGGAGGATTAATTGTCGGACGATCTATCCAACAGGAAGTCTTCCCGGAATTTGAGCTGGACACCATCACAGTCACCGTCGCCTATCCCGGCGCGAGCCCGATTGATGTGGAAGACGGAATTATCCAGCCGATTGAACGCGCTGTCAGCGGCGTTGATAACGTCAAACGCGTAACCGCATCCGCTCGCGAAGGTTCCGGTACCGTTGTCCTCGAAATCATCGAGGGGAGCAACACGGATGTCGCTCTAAACGATATCAAATCGGAAGTGGACCGCATTCTCATCTTCCCGGAAGAAGCGGAAGAGCCGGTGGTTTCGAAAGTGACTAATCGACGTCAAGTGATGGAACTGGTCGTCTATGGAGATGTCTCTGAACGAGCACTCTTCGAAGAAACCGAGCGCATTCAGGATGATTTACTCGCCAAGCCCAATATTACTCAGGTTGACATCATCGCCGTCAGGCCGCAGGAGATTTCGATTGAAGTCAGCGAGGAAAATCTCCAGCGGTACAACCTTACGCTGAGTAAAGTAGCTTCGATTGTCCGAAGAGCTTCGCTGGATCTTCCCGGAGGTTCGGTAAAAACGCGCGGGGGAGAAGTTCTCATTCGAACGAATGAAAAGCGGACGACCGGCAGTGAATTCGATTCGATTGCCGTCATTGTTTCCCCTCACGGCGGGCGAGTTTTACTCAAGGATATCGCGACCATCAACGACGGCTTCGCCGAATGGGATATGGAAGCGCGCTTCGACCAGAAACGCGCGGCGATGGTCCGGGTTTACCGGGTCGGAGATCAAACCCCAAAAGATATATCGAAAACCGTCAACGAATACATCGAGGAGAGAAATCTTCAACTGCCGCCGAGCATGCAGATTGCCGTTTGGAAAGACTGGTCGCTGCACCTTGCAGACCGCTTCAATCTTCTAATACGCAACGGTCTCTTAGGCTACCTGTTAGTCATTATCATATTAGCGCTCTTTCTGGAAATTCGCCTTGCTTTTTTCGTAGCACTGGGCATCGGGATTTCGTTCGCCGGTGCGCTTCTGTTTATGCCTGCTTTTGGTGTTACAATTAACATGGTTTCCCTGTTTGGATTTCTCATCGTTCTGGGGGTAGTTGTGGACGATGCAATTATCGTGGGCGAAAACATCTTCGTACACTACCGGAAAGGGAAGTCGCTGTATCAGGCTGCTGTGGATGGCACGACCGAAATCATGCGCGCCGTCGTTTTTGCTATTCTAACGTCCGTGGCCGCTTTTTCACCGCTGCTTTTCGTATCCGGAACGATGGGGAAATTCCTGAATGTCATTCCCATTATCGTCATCAGTGTCCTTTTGATTTCCCTCATAGAGTCTCTCTTCATTCTTCCATCTCATCTATCCGGCGGAATTCTTCAAAGCCGCACGCCGATTTGGGAACATATTGAAAATCGCCGCAAGAAATTCGACGGAGTTATCGCGTGGCTTGTCAACCACACCTACAAGGGAACCCTGAAGTGGGTCGCGCACAATCGTTACACGACTATCGCCATCGCCGGCGCGGTGCTTCTGATAACAACGGGATTTATCACCGGCGGCTATATCAAGTTTGTCTTTCGACCGATCATCAAAGCGGATCACATCAACGTTTTCCTCACCATGACACCCGGGACTCCATTTGAGGAAACTCAATCCGTGGCACAGAAAATTCAGCGAGTCGGAATGAATCTGAGCGCGGAATATGACAGCGCGCGTGCGAATGGAAAGAGCGATTTGCTTCACACATTCACGCAAATCGGTTCCCAGTCCTTTCGGGGAAGTCATTCGAGAACGTCCATCTCCGCGGCTTCCAATTTAGCTCAAATCAGCATGCTGTTTACTCCCGCGGACGAACGCGCGATTGATCTAAGCGATTTTACTCGGAAGTGGCGCAAACGATTGGGACCGATTCCAAATGTCGAGCAGCTTACGTTTCAATCTCAGCTCATCGGGCAGGCAAATGACATTGATATTCAACTCGCTCATGATGATTACGATGCGCTGCTCGTCGCCGTCCGGCGCGCCAAGCAGGAACTTTCCGAATATGCCGGCGTTGCGGACGTCAATGACAGTTACAGCGAAGGGAAACGCGAGCTGAAACTCCGCCTGAAACCCGAAGCCGCTTCGCTTGGGATTACGGAAACCGATTTAGCGTCTCAAGTTCGGGGAGCTTTTTACGGTGCGGAAGCGCTAAGACTGCAGCGAGGCCGCGATGAAGTGAAGGTGATGGTGCGTTATCCGGAGGAGGCTCGCCGGGCGATGGCTTCTGTGGAAAATATGCATCTGCGCACTCCATCCGGAGGAGAAGTTCCGTTTGAACAGGCGGCTTTTGTCGAGGAGTCCCGAGGTTACAGCGTGATTGACCGCGCGGACAGGAAACGAGTTATCAACGTCACCGCTAAAATCGATAACCGCATCACGAATGCGGATGAAGTTCTTTCAGAGATGACAGATGGAATCCTGAAGCAATTGGTTTTCGAATACCCCGGACTTTCGTACGACCTTGAAGGCAGCAGCAGGGATCGTCGCGAATCCATGGGAAGCTTGTTCACAGGTTTTGCGATTGCCCTGCTTCTCATTTACAGTCTTTTAGCCGTGCCTTTCCGCAGTTTCACACAGCCGTTCGTAGTGATGAGCGCGATTCCTTTCGGAATCGTCGGAGCCGTTATCGGTCATATGCTGCTTGGATACAACCTGAGTCTGATTTCGACATTCGGCATTCTGGCTCTCACGGGGATCGTCGTCAATGATTCGCTGGTGATGATTGACTTCATCAACCGCGCGAAAGACGCCGGCACGCCAATTCGCCAAGCGGTTATGGAAGCAGGCGTTCGGCGCTTCCGTCCGATTATTCTGACCTCGCTCACCACCTTTTTCGGTTTGACGCCGATGCTTCTTGAAACCGCCATTCAAGCACGTTTTCTGATTCCGATGGTCATCAGCCTCGCTTTCGGCGTACTTTTTTCGACGGTGATAACACTGGTGCTTGTCCCAGCGCTTTACCTCATCCTCGAAGACATTCACTCACTTTTCCGACCAAAATCTTCGGTGTAAACACCCGCCCGACCTGTATTCAACGATATTCTGCAGGGTCGGCGTCTGTGACCAGACCGTAAATATTACATCTTCCTCTGCGGTACATCGTTATAATATTTTTTACAAATCGTGTCTTATATCTCTTCTTGCTTTTTCGGAAAAGCTACGCTATATTATTCTCATCTAAATTAATCTTCTGCCCTGTTCAAGTCGATAAATAGAGAGTCGGAGGCTCCAACATGAATGAGCGGTTTTCTCAAACCTTCTGGGGTATGACGTTAGCGTACCCGGCTTTCATCCAACGATAGACGCGTAGGGTCGGCGTCTGTGACCCGACCGCGAAAATTATTTCAGGACGGGCAACAGACGGACAAGGCAGGCCTACGACTCGCCGCGGCATGGCGTTAGCGTACCCGGTACTAAGAAAACTAAGCTGCCTCGATAGCATCTAAAAACGAAGGATTATACTATGCACAAATTAGTTCTGCTCCGACACGGTCAAAGCATTTGGAATAAGAAAAATCTCTTTACGGGATGGGTGGATGTGGATCTGTCCGAGAAAGGCGTCGCCGAAGCGAAAAAAGCGGCGATTTTGCTGCAGGAAGAAGGCTACACGTTCGACATCGCCTTTACATCGCTGCTCAAAAGAGCGATTCGAACATTATGGATTGCGCTCGATGAAATGGATCTTATGTGGATTCCTATTGAGCGTTCGTGGCGACTGAACGAGCGCCACTATGGAGGATTGCAGGGTTTGGATAAGATAGAAACGGTCAAGAAATTCGGGGAAGAACAGGTGCAAATCTGGCGGAGAAGTTATGACACTCGACCGCCGGAGTTGAAAGTCACTGATGTGCTGTATCCCGGAAATGATCCGCGTTACAAACACCTCTCTAAAGATGAACTCCCACTCGCCGAATGTTTGAAAGACACGAAAGCGCGGTTCCTGCCGTACTGGCACGACGTCATCGCGCCTGCCATTAAGCAGGGAAAGAAGACGATTATCGTCGCGCATGGCAACAGCCTGAGAGCCTTGATAAAACACCTCGACAATGTCCCTGATGATGAGATCGTCAAATTCAACATCCCGACAGCCGTCCCTCTGGTTTATGAGCTGCAGGACGACCTCGCGCCGATAAAACACTACTATCTCGGCGACCCGGAAGAGATCCGAAAAGCCGCCGAAGCTGTCGCCAATCAGACGAAACTGAAATAGACTTTTTCTAAAAAACTCGCCGTTGTGGGTCTCCTGACCCGGCCGGAATAAAACCTCGCCGTTGTGGCTCTCCAGAAGCCGCAATGGCATAAAATTCGGAATAATACGCATAACAACCTGTTTTTATTAAAATAGAAAATTATCAAGTTTTTGCTTGCTTTTCTTTCTATTTTTAATATCTTTTATAAACAATAAACATATTATACCAATTTGGCATTTTACGCCCTCGTTTCTCAATAGCTTCAACTCACACAAACTACAAGGAAAATATTCCAATGAGGTCCAGATCGGTTTTTGTATTCATTCTTGCAGTGTTTTCGGTTTGCCTGCTTACTTCTTGCGCTCGTCCGCCATCCAAGACTGTTATTAAAAGTGCCATTACAGATTACTTGCATCTGCAAGTTCCAATATCTTGGTCGGGAAGTTTGATGGGAGGGAAGAATGCCAAGATTGAACTCATCGAGATAAAAGCGATTGGGAGGTTCAACAAGCAAGGCAACTATTGGCCAGTGAAAGCAAGAGTAAAAGGAACATGTGAGGCAAAACTTATTCTAACGACAGAGACACGCCGTTTTGATAAAGTTGGTGATTTCGAATTATCTCAAGACGATTACGGTAACTGGAAGGCGTCTATTGGGATGTTCGAGTAAGGATACTTTTTTGACATCGAGGACGCCAAGGTATTTTGAGCACAAGAGACCCACCTGCATTTGGGATTGGAGGAAATCCATGCGTTGTTATCTGATGTTTTTGCTGGTGTTGATATTGCCGGTTCTGACATTTGCACAATCCCCACCGGACAGCCTTTGGAGCCGTACCTACGGGGGGAGTGTTTTTGATTATTGCCATTCAGTTCAGCAGACGGCTGACGGCGGCTATTTCCTTGGGGGGTATACCGAGTCCTTCCGGAGGGGCGCTGTTGGTTTCTGGCTAGTGAAGACGGATACCAGTGGCACAGAGGAGTGGAGCCGCACCTTCGGGGGAAGCAGTTATAATAGGTGCTATTCGGTTCAGCTGACTACCGACGGTGGCTATATCCTTACGGGGAAAACCTCTTCCTTCGGAGCGGGCCGTTATGATTTCTGGCTGGTTCGGGCGGATGCGAACGGAGACAGCTTGTGGAGCAGAACTTTTGGAGGAACCAGCGATGAGGAATGCTATTCTGTTCAGCAGACTACCGACGGCGGCCATATCCTTGGGGGGTGGACCGAATCCTACGGGGCGGGCGGTAAAGATTTCTGGCTGGTGAAAACGGATGCGAACGGAGACAGCTTGTGGAGTCGCACCTTCGGGGGAAGCAATTATGATGGTTGTCAGTCGGTTCAGCAGACCACCGACGGTGGCTATATCCTTGGGGGATATACCGATTCCTACGGAGCTGGCTCTTGGGATTTCTGGCTGGTGAAGACTGATGTTAGTGGCATAGAGGAGTGGAGCCGTACCTTCGGGGGAAGCAGTGGGGATGGTTGCATGTCGGTTCAGCAAACTACCGACGGGGGCTATATCCTTGGAGGGCTTACCCAGTCCTACGGGGTAGGCTCAAATGATTTCTGGCTGGTTCGGGCGGATGCTAACGGTGACACCCTCTGGACACGCACTTTTGGGGGGAGCGGTATGGATGGATGCAATTCGGTTCAGCAGACCACCGACGGCGGCTATATACTTGGAGGGCTTACCCAGTCCTACGGAGCGGGCTCTTCTGATTTCTGGCTCGTGAAGACAGACGCCAGTGGCACAGAGGAGTGGAGCCGCACCTTCGGGGGAAGCGGTGAGGATGAATGCTATTCGGTTCAGCAGACTTCGGGCGGCGGCTATATCCTTGGGGGGCATACCAGGTCCTTCGGGGCGGGCGGTTGGGATTTCTGGCTGGTGAAGATGGGGCCGGAAAGGCCATAATACACAACGATATATCCAGACAGCGTAGCAGGTAATCCTATCATCCGCTGGATGGCGCCGCAAACCTGCAACTACCTGATCTACTCGACAACCAATCCTAATCACGATGGCAGTCCTCCCAGCCCGGATTGGACTCTGGAGGTGACGCTGCCAAGTGTTCCCGCTTGTTCCATCGAATGGGAAGATGTTGATGGCTTAGTTGAGTCCCACCGCAACTATGTGGTTGTCACGAGCTGTCCATAGAATCTGTTTAAACAAAGAATATCCTAAAAAACCCCACCATAATTTGGCGGGGCTTTCGTTTTCACCGTATGGAAACAACTCGCTGTAAACGGCTCGGCGAAAATATCCGTAGATTTATAATATTTATAGGATATGCTCAATATTTCAAATACAACGGCGCCCATGATTATAAAATCATGGGCGCTGCTTTTTATTTAAAAATGCGTTTCGTGAAAATACCTACCGCGTCAGCTTGTCCATTTCATCAACCAAGTCCGAGAAGTATTTAATGAATGATTCAATCGGCGCGGGCGTTGCCATATCGACTCCTGCATCCGCGAGGAGCTCCACCGGATGTTTGGAGCTTCCGCTCTTGAGGTAATCCAGATAGCGGGCCGTAACGCCCTTCTTCAATGCATCGCCCATCGCCTCGGCGCGAATATCTTTTGCTAAAGCCACCGCCGCCGCATAGCTGGTTGCATAAGTGTACACATAGTAGCCGCGATAGTAATGCGGAATCCGAGACCAAGAATAGTTCGACAGGTCTTCGTATTCGGCAGCAGGTCCATGGAATTCCTGAAGCAGCTTCTTATAAATCTCATTGAAGCTTTCCGATGTCATGGGCTGGCTCTGTTCGCCCAATTTATTCGCTTCCCATTCCCATGCGGCGAACATGGTTTGACGATAGAACGTGCCCCGGCATGAATTGATATTCTGCTCCAACAGAGAAATGAGATAGTTCTTGGCGGCTGCCTTATCTTTGCCTTTTGCATCTTTGTAAGCGGCGCGCGCTTCATCGAGCAGTTTCATCGACATAAGCGCTTCATTGACGGTGGAAGCCACTTCCGCATTGAAAATCACATAGTCCTTTGTCGGATACGGTTGAGTCTTCTCGGAATAGAACGTGTGCATCGAATGACCGCCTTCGTGCGCGATCGTGCTGACATCTTCCAGCGTCAAACCCTTCTCATAATCAAAGTTGTACAGCATATAGGGATGGATTTGATAGCAGGAGCTGGAATACGCTCCTCCACGCTTGCCGGCGCTGGCAAACGCATCACACCAGCCGTTTTTCGGGTCCAGGCCATGAGCAATATCCCGGACATACTCGCTGCCAAGAGGCGCAACCGCTTCCGTGACCATTTTCACGCCTTCTTCCCAAGTATAGCGCGGTTCTTCCGCATCAATCAGGCTGACGTAGTAATCCCAATGACGGTAGTGATCAAGTCCGAGCATTCGCTTGCGGATTTCGTTGTATTTGTGAAGCGGCGCTGTATTCTTGCGCGTCGTTTCAACGAGGTTGATATACACATCTTCCGGGACAAACGTGTAGCTCAATGCCCGTTCGAGAGTGTTGTCATACTTGCGAGCCTTTGTCAAATAAACATTCTTCTTGATATTCCCCGCCATCAAAGCGGCGATACTCGTCTTGTATCGCTTGTATTTCTCCCACACCGTTTTGAAATAATCTTCCCGGACGCGGCGATCTGAGTTTGTCCGCCAGCTTACCCAACCAGCGTCGGTCACTTCAACCGAATCTCCGTTCTCATCGAGAATGTATCCAAAATCCAAATCAACATCAGTAAGCTTTCGATAGACATCTGAAGCCGTTCCGGTGATATTCCCGGAAAGCGCTAAAATCTCCTCTTCCGCTTCAGAGAGAACATGTTCCTGCAGCAGATACATATCATCGTAGGTCTTGCGGTAGGATTCCAACTCAGGATTTTCGTCAATATATTTGTGTAGCGTCTCCTGAGGAATCTGCAGTAATTCCGGCTCCACCCAAGCTGTCTTTTGACTTAAATCTGTCGAGAGAAATTCCAACTGCTGCATCCGACCGCCCCATTCCGAACTTCCCATGTCAACATGGAAGTTGAACATCGCATAGGTCCAAGCTCTCTCAAGTCTGCCTATAATACTTTCAGTTAGTTTGTTCATTGCAATGAGACTCTTCGGCGGGTCAGTTGCTTTATCTCCCGCGAATGTCCCCTTGAATGACGGCAATTTCTCTACGTTCGCTCGAATGCCATCCATGTCTGCCTCCCAGTCCTTGACGCTGGCATAGACATGCTCGGGCTTCCACTTGTACTTATCGTCGATTTCAGATCGCTCTGTGGCGAAAACAGACGTGCCCAAGGCTGCGAACAGCAGCAAGGCAGCGATGAAAATGTTTCGGTAGTGCATGATGTCTTCCTTTGTGGTTGGTATATACCAGAATGATTATATCTAAGTTTTATAGTGCTTTAGAAAAAGAATCTCCGATGGTTCAGCAGCAGAAACCGCTTCTTGTCAAATCCGCATCTAAGCCTACAATATAGCTTTATGAAGATAATAAGTCAAGTTTTCTGTTATATAATGGCATATCAGACGCTCTCGCGGGCACGGCTCCAGGCCGCTTGCATAAAGAGTCCGCGAAGTGTTATATTATAACACCACAAGAAGACATCCGCCGCGGCATGCGTCCCGCGTACCCGGCATAAACTAATTTCGATCCTCAAAATTGACTTCTTCTATTAATAAAAAGGAGACCCTCATGGAAAATTTGATTGCTTTCTGCGGTATATGTTGCAACGATTGCGATGCTTACATCGCCACACAAAACAATGACGATACCGAGCGAGTCCGGATTGCCGCTGACTGGTCAAAACAGTGGAAAGCCGATATCAAACCCGAAGACATCAACTGCGACGGTTGTACTGCGGAGAGTAGCAGGCACTTTTCTTATTGCAATGCCTGCGAAGTTCGCGCATGTGGAACAGCACGGGAAGTTATCAATTGCGCGTATTGCATGGATTACCCTTGTGATAAACTGGACGTCGTTTTTCGTGTCGCTCCAAAAGCCAAAGAAATGCTGGACGGAATACATGGAACGTTATAAGCATTTCCGCGGGCAAAAATCCGCCCTTTCAGTGATTCTCATCATCCTGACAGCGGTTATTGTCTTCGCACCCGCGCCCAGCTTCTCCTCTGGGAGAGGCCGAGTCGGGCAGGCGCCGAACTACCCGACCCAGTTTCCCCTGATAGAAGATACCAAGCTGGTCATGGTTGGGGAACCTGTCGTGACTTTGACCGGAGAACAAAAGGCGATTATCTCCTTCAAAACAGCCATGCCATGTCCGGCCACTCGAATTTATGTTGGCATCTTCGAACCTGACCAGCAACTGCCGCTGCCCCGCTATCGCCACCTGTCGAAAGAAGACCTCAAGGAATACAGCACCCAGCATCAAGTCACCATCGACCTTAAAAGGCTGATGCGAAAAAGCGTTGATGTGTCAGGCCTGAAAGAAAAAGGCGGCGGTATCGTCGCGTATCGCATCGAAATCTACAACCCTAACAAAGCCACAGCTTGTTTCTACGATCGGCGTTTCGCATTCCGTGACATATCAATCGTTCCCACGATTATCGAAGGCCCGTTCGTGGATATGATTTCAGAAACCAGCGCGATGATTTCTTGGGACACGGATTTGCCTGTCTCCGGAAGTGTGCATATTGATGGCCGCGTCATTCCCGCAGGCAACAACACGCCAACAACGCACTTCGAGGTTGATGTTACTAATCTTGAACCCGGCAAGGTCTATCCGTATCACGCGGAAATCAGCGCGGACGCATTCGCGACATCAAGCCGCGACTATTCCTTCCGCACTCCCGAACGTGATGCGACTTCTTTCACCTTCGCGGTTATGGGTGATTGCAGACAGGGAATCGGCGGCGGCGAGAGAGATTTTGGCGGCGTTAATCTGAAAACATTGCGCAAATTCCTGATAGATACCTACCATGACGATTCCGATTTCATCATCATCACCGGCGACCTCGTGGACGGCTACACCACCAGCGTATTGGATTTCCGAATGCAATTGAAATCCTTCAAAAATGCCTGCGAACCCGTAGGGCATTACCTTACCATCTACGAAGTCATGGGCAACCACGATGTGGTTGTTGACAAATACGACGATGGAAGTAAATGGAGCATTCGATTCGACAAGCAAGGTGATGTCAGCAGTGAAGCGATTTTTGCGGATGTTTTTGTCAATCCGACAAACGGCCCGATGCCGCGAGTAACCGGAGCGCCCACTTACAAGGAAAATGTTTACTATTTTGACTACGGCAATAGCCGCTTCGTCGTCATGAACAATAATTACTGGTGGGCAGACAGACCCGAAGATTTGGGCGGCAATTTAGAAGGCTACGTTTTGGATGATCAGTTTGAATGGCTGAAAAAAATCTTCACCGAAACGGCCGCGAATCCATCGGTGCAGCATCTGTTCCTCGCAGCGCAGGAACCCATGTTTCCCAACAGCGGACACACAAAAGATGCCATGTGGTATCACGGCGGCGACCCGGACAAAAATTGGGGGCACGACCGCACCTATGTCGTCGAGCGCCGCGATGAAATCTGGCAGGCGTTCGTCGAAACAGGAAAAGCGGTTGCAGGATTTTTCGGAGATGAGCATGGTTATTGCCGCATGCTTGTCTCGCCGGATTATGATTCAAGATTCGCGCACGAAGCATGGCATATCGTTTCCGCCGGAGCGGGCGCGCCCTACTATGCCCAATCAAAAGATGTTCCGTGGACGAACTGGGTGAAAGCTTTTAGCACGCAGCTCAATTACGCTCTTATCAAAGTTTACGGTCAGAGAGTCTCACTCGAAGCGCGCAACTTCACCGGCGAAATCATCGACGAGGCGGTTCTGGTCGAGTAACGGCCATCTCTTAAATGAAACATTTCCCGAAACAGCCGCTCTGATTCATAAGGAAAGGGTTATTTCTCACTGCGGAGGATAGATATGAAAAAGGGTCTGTTTATCGTTTTTCTCGTGGCTATGTTGGCCGCGCCAGCTTGGGCACACACCGAACGTTTCGACAAGGTGATTGACAAGGCGTTCGACGCTTCCGGGCTGAGCCGGGTCAGTATCAAAGCCGAGAACTTGCGGGTAGAGGGTTGGGATATCGATTCGGTCGTCATTCATGCCGAGTACCACGTCAAACGAACCGGTTGGTTCCTGTCTGGGACTGAATCCTACGATCTCGATATTCGAAAATCAGGTTCGACACTCCGAATCTGGGAAGAGCAAGAAGGCTCCGGCATCTTCGGCATTATGATGAACCGCACCTCCCGCAATCGAGTCGTGGTTCGGGTGCCTCATAGCATCACGGTGGACGTAAAGGGAGACGACTGTTCTCTTAGTCTCTTGGATTTGAGCGGCTCTGTCCGTGTGGAATTTGATGATGGCCGCCTGCGCGCCGAAAATATCACTGGGCCGGAATTCCGCGTACACTTCTCGGACGGCAGCGCGAAACTTTATCAGATTCAAACGTCATTGGACGTCGAATTCGATGACGGTCGATTTCAACTTCGTGACGGCGAGCTTTCGTGCTTAAGATTACACTTCTCAGACGGGCGCGCGGAGTTAGATGCAGGCATCTCCGGCGAAGGACCTTACCGGGTGCGCTTCGATGACGGACGGTTCGATTGGACTTTCCCCGAAGGCACCGCCGCTGACATTGAAGCTAAAATGTCGGACGGCGCTATCACGACCGATTTTCCGGGCTTGAAACGGAATCGCCATCGCGACAATTTCTATTATTCTTTGGGCGGCGGCGGGCCATCGATCAACATCCGGGGAGAAGACGGCCACATTTATCTCGAAGCCTACCCGGAAATGAAAAAGCGAGTCGATTAAACTCGCTTCCATTTTATATTGCGGTGTTGGCTGCTTGCAGCCGACCCATTTCTCGCCGCGAGTGAGTGCCTTGAGCCTCTCGCGCAAAACCACCCCTCGCCGAGCCGGGTTCAGCGCAAAATACTGTCCAACACACCGATGAAGTCTCCGCGCGTAACCCGGCCGGAATCTCTCACGTCGCCTCGCCGCGAGTGGGTGCCCTCACCTCTCGCGCAAACCAACTCAATTCTTAATCACATACCTCATAATCGGCCTCGTTGGAGAGCGCCGCAGAACTTGTTTGAAACCCGCCTTGCGATACGCCGCCGCTAAACCGTGATACGCAAACACATCAGGCGTCGAACCTTTTTTCGGTTCAATCGCATAACCTTCGACGATTTTGCCGCCCTGCTTCCGAACGTATTGGATTGCGGCTTTCAAAAGCTTCACTGAAACTCCCTGATGGCGAAATGGTTTTGCGATGAAAAAGCAGACGACTGACCAGACCGGTTTATCATCCACAGGCTTCAAAATCCGTGAGCGCTGCAACAACGTAAAAACTTCCCTCGGCGCGACCGAACACCATCCCACCGGTTCATCATCCGCGTAAGCGATTATCCCCGGAACCTCACCTGAGTTCACGATTTTTTTTATCGCTCGCTTATTGCCAGCGCCCTTTTGCTTCTCGAACTCAGCACGCGTCAATCGAAACCACATGCACCAGCACCCCCCGCACGCCCCCTTCGGCCCAAAAAGCTTCTCAAAATCTTTCCAATTTTCTGCTGTCAGTGGATGAAAAGTCAACTTCATCTTCTACCTCATAATAAATACTCGCGGTGTTGGCTGCTTGCAGCCGACCCTAAAAATACTAGGCAATACGCTCCCGCGTATTGTACCTATAAAGGAGAAGGACGAAGAAGAATGATGAGAATGAACGCGAAAACAACTATTAGAATCACTTGAAGTGGTTTTAGCAGTCTAAGAACAACAAGAGCACCCAACAATATTGCTATGAAGATTCCTGCAAAGGTGAGATAATCTAAAGAAAAAGCATTGCGACCGATTATGAAGAGAAAGAAGATGAGACCGACAGAAAAATACTGGAAAAGTACTCCGAATACTTTTCTAAAAAATCTGCGTTGCGATTCTCGTTTTTTCTTTTTACTGGAATCCGCACTCTTCATTTCTTCAAAGGAGCCTAAGTGTTCCATTAGCGTGAAAAGTCGCCCTATTTTCTCCGTTACAATTCCCCTAAAATTCCTGATTCGGTCATCCCAATTGCCTTCTTCACCGAATAGAGCATCTGCCTCTTCAATAACTGTTGGTGCGCCATATTGTTCAGACATTTCGGATGCGTTAAAAATGTCCTTCAGCATTTTAAAACTGTCGGCGTCCCACAGACGATATTCAGCTTTTGCTTCTTCCAACAATTCTAAAGAATCAACTCGAGTATCTCTGATACTCCTTCCCTTCTCAACTTGATTAGAAATCTTTTCCCTAGCCTCTGCTTGAGAGATGGTCAATTTCAGTTGTTTAGCGCCTATAACCTTTGCCTCATCATCGTGTCGACCTTCTTCCTGCTCTTGGTCTACATAGAGTTCTAAACGATTTCTTATTGATTCAAGTTTATCTATTCTTTCTTGTGCAAATTTGCGGAAATCTTGTATAAATTCTGCTAAAGTTGGCCTTTTGAGTTGACTAGAAACTGAACCATAAACTGCTCCAATTCCTTGGTATTTGTTTGATACCTCGATTGAATTAAAGATTTTATCCAATAGTGTGGCATTAAACTCACTCCACTTGGTGAGCTCGGCTCGAGTTCTATCCAAGGATTCCTGCGAATTAATAGGAGCATCCTTTATTTCTTTTCCTTTCTGAATTTGAATATTGATTTTCTTTTCTGCTTCTTCAAGTGGAATCGTTAACTTTATTTGATTACGTTCCATTAGTTTCTACCTCGTTCTCTATGGTGTGAATATAATCTCATCTCACGATATCGCTACCGGATCGACATCAATTTCAATCTCAACGCCCGGTTCTCCGCGGGTGCGGCGGAATTCGTCGCGGGCTTGTTTGACCGCCCGGCGAAGATTTGCACCACTTTCATCTATCGCGCGCGCCGAACGCACAAGCAAGTGATACCGAATTTTGCCGCGCAGTTTATACAGAATCGCCGGAGCAGGGCCCAATGTTTCGACGCCGTTCCCTTGCTTAATCAGCGAACGGAAACGCAGCGCGGCTTTTGCAACTTTGCTTTCTTCTTTCCCCGCAAACTTCACCAACACAAACCGCGCATAGGGAGGAAAATTCGCCGCTTCGCGTCTATGCAGTTCTTCCTCGGCCAGCTTCAGCCAGTCCTGTTCAATAACAGACTGCAACACCGGATGTTCCGGCGCGAGTGTTTGCAGCAGCACCTTCCCCATGCGCCCTCGACGACCCGCGCGACCGGACGCTTGAATCAGCAACGCCGCGCCGCGCTCCGCCGCCCTGAAATCCGGATAAAAAAGTTCCGTGTCCGCCGACACCACACCGACTAATTGCACGCCCGGAAAATCCAATCCCTTCGCCACCATCTGCGTACCGAGCAAAATATCATAGTCGCCCGCTGCGAATGCCGCTATCATTTTTCCATGCGCGCCTTGGCGGGACGTCGTGTCCAAATCCATGCGCAACAGTCGCGCGTCCGGAAAGTGGAGCGCGAGTTCTTCTTCTAACCGCTGCGTGCCGATGCCTTCATAGACGAATTCCGGCGCACTGCATCGCGGGCACGTGTCCGGCACTTCTTCGCGGCGGTCGCAATAATGACAGCGAAGGTTGCGACCTTTTCGGTGATAGGTTAAACTGACCGCGCAATCATCACACTCGGGGATAAATCCGCAACGGCGACAGATTAAAAACGGCGCGTACCCCCGGCGATTTTGAAGCAGTATCGCTTGAGCTCCATTCGAAAGAATCGTTTGAATTTCAGCGACCAATTCACCCGAAAGCGGCTCCAGTTTTTTATCTTCCTCTTGCTGGCGGGAAATGATATGTATCTCCGGCAACACCGACCCGCCGACTCTGTCGGGAAGTGTCAGCTGTTCGTATTTCCCTTGCCGCACTTGATAAAGCGACTCCATACTGGGCGTGGCGCTGCCTAAAAGCGCGACCGCTCCTTCGAAATGCGCACGCACAAGCGCGGCATCGCGAGCGTGATAATGCGGCGCCGGTTCTTCCTGTTTGTAGCTCGCTTCCTGTTCTTCGTCAATGACGACAAGCCCGAGATTTTTCAGCGGTGCGAACACAGCGCTGCGCGCGCCAATCACGATCGGATAGTCGCCGCGCAAAATTCCTCGCCATAAATCATAACGCACCGCCGGAGATTGCCCGCTGTGCTGAATCGCAACGCGATTACCGAATGCCGCGTGAAAACGCGCCCACACGTGCGGCGTTAACGCAATTTCCGGTACTAACACGAGCGCAGTTCGCCCGGCTTGAAGCACGTCCTTTATCGCTTCGATATAGACCTGCGTCTTGCCGCTGCCGGTAACTCCATAGAGCAGAAACGCTTTGAATTTTTCGCTTGACAACGCAGGCTTGATTTTGGAAAGCGCATTTTCCTGCGCTTCGGTCAGTCGTTCCGGCGAAGAAATTTCGGGCGCTTTCTCACGCGACGGCTCCCACCGCGAGACTTCTTCGAGTCGCAACTGAAGAATTCCGGCGTTCAAAAGAAAGCCCAACGCTTGACGGCGTGCGGTCGAAGCTCCGCGCAGCAGTTCGACTCGCAGAATACCATCAGGTCCGGCTTCCATGACATCCCTAAGAACGCGCTGCTGACTGCGCTTGTCAAGACTCGCCAAAAGCGCGCTGGAGTCTTCGGATGCTTTATCCTCAGCGAGCGTAATGAACGCTTCCATCTTCGACTTGATGCGCGGCGGCAGAAGCACCGGTCGCAGTGAAATTATTCCGGCCTCTTTCAGACGGCGAACTTCCGGCAGCAAGCGCGAAACCCCAAGAGCTCGCCGAAGCGCCTGCGGCGTCAGCGACCCGGATTTCAGAGCGTCAATGACACGCTCGGCGTCCGCATGCCGGCTGCAATAGTCCCGCCATTTCTCTCCTGCCGGGTGCTTCTCAAGAATGAAACGCTGCTGCTCATCCAATGTGATTCCCGCCGGAAGAGCAGCCTTTAAAACATCCCCCCACGGACAAAGATAATAATCCGCCATCCAGCGCGTAAATCGTAAAAGCCCCGCGCTAAAAACCGGCTTGCCGTCCAAAATTTCCGAGACAGGTTTTGTGGCGCGTGCGTCAGGTGTTTTGTGTATTCCCACAATAAAACCGGTGACGCGACGGTGCCCGAATGAAACAAGCACGCGCTGACCCGGCTGGGCGCGCGCGATAATTTCCTCCTTCAGGCCATAACTGAAAGAGCCCGGCACCGCCGGGACAACAACCTCCGCAGTCGCTGGATAATTTGCGGTTATTTGTTTCGAAATCTCAGGCGTAGCGGCACTCCTTCGAATCCGTAAGCTTCACGCAGCCTGCGGGAAAGAAAACGCTTGTACGGCTCATAGACAAGTTCGGGATGGTGGGAGAAGAAAGCGAATGTCGGCGGTTCAATCTCGACTTGCGTCATGTAAGTCTGTCGCATGTCTTTGCCTTTCGTCGAGGGCGGTGGGCGATGCTTCATGACGGCTTCAAGGAAACGGTTCAATTCGGCGGTCGAAATGCGTTTCTGTCGTTCTTCAAAAACGCGAATGGCGGTTTCCAAAAGGCGGTGAATGCGCGTCTTTTTCAACGCGGAAATAAAAAGAATCGGTATATAACTGTAGGTAGCAAGGCGTTCGCGCAGATCTTTCTCGAAACGAATCGCTGTGTGTTCATCTTTTTTCACTAAATCCCATTTATTCAAAGCGAAAATTAAACCTTTACCGAGCACCGCCGCCTGTTCGAGTACTTCAACATCCTGCGCGACAACCCCGTCAACCGCGTCAATCATAATCACCGTGACATCGCATTCGCGAATAGCGCGCTTGCTTCGCAGCGTGCAGAAAAATTCGACCGCTTCTTTTATTTTCGTGCGTCGCCGCAAACCTGCCGTGTCAATTAGCGTCATTTTCTGACCGTAGTAGGTCAAGATAGAATCCAAGCTGTCGCGCGTCGTTCCGGCGACAGGTGTGACAACTCGTTCCGGCCGACCTAAAAGCGCATTCACCAGCGACGACTTGCCGACATTCGGGCGACCGACAACCGCGATACGCGGGCGAGGCCGAGCGACTTCCTCGCCGGAACCGGCTTTAGGCAGCTTTTCCACAATCGCATCGAGAAACTCAGCGACCCCTCGGCCTCCGACCGCGCTGCATGCGAAAGGTTCGCCCATCCCCAAGGAATAAAAGCCGGCAACTTCGGGTTCGAGTTTCGCGCCGTCCACTTTATTGACGACGAAAATCACCGGCTTATTGCCGCGCTGCAAAATCCGCGCGATGTCGATATCCACATCCGAAACACCGATGTGTGCATCAGCAACGAACATCACAATAGCGCATTCATCAAGCGCAAACATCACCTGCTCTCGGATAGCCTGTTCGAAAATGTTGCCCGAGGACGGCACCCATCCACCGGTATCCATCACCAGAAAATTTCGACCGTTCCATTCGGCTTCAGCTAAATGGCGGTCGCGGGTCACGCCGGATTCGGCGGCGGTCACAGCTTTGCGGCTACCGATTATGCGATTGAAAAGCGTGGATTTGCCCACATTCGGGCGTCCCACGATAGCGACAACAGGAAGAGACATCATTTCTCACAGTTTAAGTATGGCTCAATATACAATAACGAATGGTGCTTGTCAAACAATTCTCTTCGCCCGGAAAAAGGCAAGGGGCTGAAGCCCCTTGCCAAAACAAAGAAAAACCGCGTGGTAAGCGAACCACGCGGCTTGTTGTTTTATAATAATCAGGAAGCTCAGCTTTTGAGCCTTAAGATGACGTTGGTTTTTTCACCGGGATGTGCAATGTAAACTTCGTTCCTTTATCGACTACGCTGTCCACCTTGAAGGTGACGCTGTAAGGTTCGAGAAGGCGGTGCGCGGTGGAAAGTCCGAGTCCTGTTCCGGTCGGTTCGTTCTCTTTTTCTTTACCCAAAACAGGTTTCGTCGTAAAGAACGGCGCAAAAATATGATCCAATTTCTCTTCCGGAATTCCACAGCCTGTATCTTCGATTTCGACAGCGATTCCTTCCCCGTCCCGCGCGGTCGCTATTCGCAGCTTGCGCGAGTCTCTGTCCCACATCGCATCCAAAGCGTTGCGAACGATGTTCATAATAGACTGAGAAAAATCGCTGTAGATTCCTCGAACCGTCGGGAGGTCTGTCGCTAATTGGAATTCTTTCTTGACGTTATGTTTGAATTCCAAATCCGCTTCCAAGAATTTCAACTCTTCCAGCAAAAGTTCGCTGAGGTTCAGCTCCTGTGCCGTCTTATCCTGATCCTGACGACTCTTCCACATCATATTCTGAATAATCTGATGAACTCGCTCCGTCTGGACCAGAATATCATCCACTTCCGCCATAGTGGAGTATTTCATTTTCATAATCTGAGCGAGACCATAGATGCCCATCAAAGGCGTATTGATATTATGCGCGATACCCGAAGCCAATAGCCCGATGGATGCAAGGCGCTGCTCGGAAAGAAATTCTATCTCCATCTGCCGTTGCCGCTCAATCAGAGCAACTTTATCGGTGATGTCTTGACAGATAACCTGCAGGATTTTTTGATACTGGAAATCAATCGCGCCGATGGAGAGCTGCACGCGGCGAACTTCTTTGTCAATGCGATGAAGCTGCACGTAATCCAGATGCCATGCTTCGCGCTTGCCGCTGGCTATGTCACTGAATACTTCGTCGAGTTGTCTTCCGACAAAGCGCTTGATAGGCTGTCCGATAAGTTTTTCCGTGGGTACGCCGATGAGCCGCGATGCCGCAAGATTGACATCGCGAATCGTCCCGGTGGGGATATCTAAAAGACAAATCGCGTCGATAGCATGATGAAAAAGCACCCGGTAGCGTTCTTCGCTCTCGCGAAGCTGACTTGTCCTGTGTTCGACAAGCTGCTCGAGTGCTTGTTGATAAAGTTCGTTCTCTTTTTCGAGGTGCTGTTTCTCGTCAAAAAGACGATACCGTGCCAGCGCCCGTTCGACAACCGTCAGCAGTTCCGCGCTTTTAAACGGCTTCGAAATATAGTCATAGGCTCCAAGGCGGATGGCTTCCCGGGCGGTCTCAATCGTCGGATCCCCGGTGATGATGATGACCTGCGTATTGTTGTGAAGCCCTTGAATGTAGCTCAGCAGCGCAATCCCGTTCGTGCCCGGAAGATAGATATCCACAATCGCGACCGGGAAAAATCGCTGATTCAGACTTTGGGTTGCGGAATCAAAATCCAGACTACTCCGGGGTGCGTAGCCTTCGTGCTTGAGCACCTCTGAAATTGACTCGCAAACCGCGGCTTCATCATCAACAATCAGAATTTCTACTGCATCGCCGGACGGGTGCCCGTGTTCCAAGGTAGATGTATCCGATGAAAACTCCCCTTGCTGCAAGCCCATAGTTTCTCCTTGACTAAAGGGCGGTGGACTCGGCATAGGAAACTCCTACGCCCAACGCATTGTCAATCGCCCTTTTTAAATCGGCGATTTTGAAAGGTTTGCTGAGCAAAGCACTGGCCTGCCCCCTGCGCTGATCCCCATTACCCGTGTCACCACCGTAACCGGTGATCAGGACGACCGGCACCTGAGGCTTCTCGCGCTTAACCGTTTCCAGAAGCTCCAACCCATTCATTTCGGGCATATGAATATCCGAAAGTATCAAATCAACAGACTCCCGATGAAAAATATCCAGCGCTTGTTGTCCGTTGAACGCTCCGAAAGTTTCATAACCCAGCAGCCTCAAAATTCGAGACAGCATGTGCACCATAAATTGCTCATCATCCACCACTAATATGCGTTTCTTTCTCCGTTCGTTCAGTTCATCCACTTCGCTCGCGCTCTTCATCACCGAGGCATCAACATCAACCATAAAAATCTTCCCAAGCGCATATTCCTTAATCTTTGGATCTGCAATACGCGCCAGCTTTTGAATCACTCCCTTGATTTTCGCAACTTCCTGCCGTATGTAGTCCAAAGACTGCAAAACTTCAACATCGGTTGATTTCAACTTGAGCTGCAAGTATTCGGTACTGCTCAGGATAACATTAAGAGGAGTATTGACCTGATCATTTAGAGCAACAGCCGTCTGGACAATCGCTTTTAGCTTTTCTTCTTCTAATTCGCTCGTCTGTAAATCACGCTGCAACTGCACCTTTTCCAAACCACGCCGGACCCGAAGTATCAGCTCCGAATCCTCGCAGGGTTTCATCAAATAGTCGTACGCGCCCAGACGGAGCGCTTCAATCGCAGACCCAATAGAAGCAAAACCCGTGATCACAATGACCACGGTGTCTGGTTGACACTCCTGAGCTTTCCTTAGTATGACCAATCCATGGACATCCCGCATGACCAAATCGGTCAAAACAAGATCAAACGTGGCCGTTTCAAGAAGCCGGAGCGCTTCCTGTCCATTGTCGATAGATACAACATCGAATCCTTCCCGCTCAAGGATTTCTTCAAATCCACGCAGTACCAAATGGTCATCGTCTACCAGTAAAATTCTCACGCGCTCTTCCATCATCACACTTTCTTCCTCTTTATTCATATCTTCTCTCTCAATGGCATTCTGGCTGTTGCCCTCCTTTGGAACCCCGAACTCTTGTCCGTCCGCTATTTCTCTTCCTAAATTCCTTCAAAAGAATTATCATCAAACAAAAGCTTTTTAAGTTAGCCCTTTTCCTTCTGAATTTCAAGCCTTCGGATTAAAATATTTCAACAACTTTCTAAGAAACTATACTTATTACACCGCTTCTAAGAGCCATACATAGTTGCCAATAAAGAGTGCAAACCTTGCCAGTGTTCCCTGAAGTTCCTCGAAATAAGTCCACAACGAGCATGGCATTTTCCCGACCGTTAGAGGCAACCCCTTCGAGGGAGAGCTGATACCTCGCCGAGCCGGGTTCAGCGCAGGTTCCCGCAGGCCAACCGACAAGCTGTCGCGCGTAACCCGGCCGGAATTTCTCGTGGTGTTCGCACCCCAAACGCACGGCAGTGCACCAAAAAAAAGAGACTCACCGCCGTGAGCCTCTTTGAAAATTCACACAAACTAAATCGCGTAAGAAATCCTATTTAAGCAAGAGCATCTTCCGCGTTTGTCGCGCTGTTCCGGCTTCAAGTCGCGCAAAATAAATGCCGGACGCAAGTCTTTCCGGTTTCCAGTAAACATCGAATACTCCGGCACTGCGTTCTTCATCTAAAAGCAAGGCAACTTGACGCCCCAAAATATCATAGACAGCTATGCGTACTCTATCGCGCGAAGGCAGACTGAAGCGGATTTTCGTTTCGCCGTTAAACGGATTCGGCCAATTCTGTTCCAATGTTACCTCGCCGGGAACCACAACAACACGCTCCTCTTCCACACTGGAAATCACATCATCCAGAACGATGACGTCATCCAGATAGAATCCCTCATCATTGACCGATGCATCCGAAAAAAACGTAAACCGCAGACGCGTACTCGAAAATGCTGGGAAGCCTTCTAATGGAATCGTCATCTGAATCCATTCGTCTTGATGGCCGGTCAGTGTATCGACAGGCATCCAGTTGCCCATACTCACTTGAATATCAATACGGCAGTTATCACGGCCTTCCTGCATATGATAACGCGTCTTGAATTGCAGCGTTCCGTCACCATCGAAAGGAAACGCTGTGGAGAAAAGGCTGCCATCCGACAGCTCAGGATACGTTGGATATTCCCCGAAATAGAAGGCGTGAGTCGGAGATGCGGAATGTCGCGTCTGCAAATGCCAGTAGTCTTGGCGACCGTAATGCCCCCAGTTGTTGGTCATCGGATTTTCGAAGTCATTAAAGAAATAGGCATTGCCCAATATCAAGTAAATATCTCCCTCGCCGGTCGCGTCATCATCGCCATAAAGGGTAACACGCATATGCGCCGTCGCGGGAACGTCCGCGGTCTCGCTGACGGATACGACAAACGGATCCTGACTGGCAACCTCCGCGTGACCGGAAACCGTTCCAATCACGATTTCATCATCCAAAACCGTTACGTTAGGGTCCATGCTTTCGATAAAAGCGTGAACATTCGTCGCGGTTCCCAAGCCTTCATTAGCGACGCGAAGGTACAACTCTCCGATCTCTCCCGCCAAGAGGAAGCCGTCGCCGTCGCCTCCCGGAGGCGGATCCATAATTTCAAATTCCACTGGATAAAGCTCCGGTTCGGCGACCACATAAGTTTCCTCAAGCTCCCAGGCCGTTCCATACTGATCCTCGACCACAAACCGAAGCACAATCTCATCGCCATCTTCAGCAGAACTCCACACGCGAACGACGGCGGGATCGCTGGCATACATATCTTCACCAATAGGGACGTCTCCGAAATCCGCTTGAGAATCCTCCATCGTTGCGGGGCCGCTGACGCGCTGAACCATTGCAGAAACTCCAAAAGCGGGACTACCGCCTGAATTGGACACACCCGGAGTGAGTTCGATTCGTTCGCTGGCGTTGAATTCCGAGTTGCCGTTGCCCTGACTCTGTCCGCTGTTATCGTCATCAATCTGCACGTCAAGCATCGTCAGCTCCGGCCCGACAACTTGCAATGTCGGCAGCATCACGCACGGCTGAAGATCACCATCTGATGTCAAAAGAAAACCGACCCCTCGTCCGTTCGGGCAGGTAGGTGAAATCTGCAGCCGCAGCGGCGGCGTGGTTGTAATCGTTTCTCCCGGATGGATGGAAGGAATCGTTACCGCACTATCGAGCAGCGTCACATACGAATCATCTTCACTCAAAATTCCTATAACCGCAGGTGAATTCACCAAGCCAAGATTTTGCAGTTGAAGCGTCAGTTCGATGGTTTCACCGTTTTGTGCAATGCCATCTCCATTGCCGCTGCTGCCTCCCTGAGTATCATCATCGATTTCAAAACTGACCCACTGCACATAAGCCTGTTCACCACTGCGGCCTGTCGTAAAGAGAATCGCTTTATTAGCGCGCATCATTCCCGTGCCGGGTGCTCGGATGCTGGCATGTGTAATCTGACAAGCTGTGGTTAAATCCGGTTTCTGAATTCCGACCGTCGCGAAGTTCTCATAGGTATCGGAATTGCTGAGCGCTTCATATTGAAAAAGGATTTCTCCGTCTCCGGTCGCGGTCGGCCAGCAAGCAGGATCATAAAGAATCACCTGAAACGTCTGTTCTTCGCTGCGATGAAGCAATGTCAGGTTGTTCCATTCGATAATAAAACGGTGTCCCACGTCATCATGCCAGGTACAGATTCGGCCATGCGACTCCGTTACTAAATCATCCCAGAAAGGAGCGATTAAAGTCAACGGCGATAGTGGCGCGGGTAAAGCGTAATTGCGAAAATCTGTCCGGTTAGTATTCCCCATCGCAATCCAGCCGTTCGTGCAAATCGTGACTTGTGTGTAGGTTTGGCCGTAGTACTTAAACGGGAACGGCAAATCAACCGTTCGCGATTTATCATCGCCCTCCGCATCATCTGTCAAACCCCAAATCACCGAACCGGGCCCTCCATCATTCGGATTGATTTCAACCCACGATAGAGCAGGAGCTTCGCGGTAGCCAATGTCCGTGTCTTCATACGCGCGGTAGCCATAAGCATCCTTCGGTGTCGGGTCGTCGCTGGTCAATTCGCCGATGGACACAGAGAACGGCACATGAATCTCATCATCGTTCACCTGCAGTACAAGCAGCAAGTCCGCCACATCGCCGGGAATCAAATCGCTCGAAACAGTAAGCTGAAAACCATCATCCGTGCAATAAGAAGAATCTCCCGGTAAGATTTCAGCGAAGGTTGCCGTGCTGTCAATGACATCCACTCCGCTTGTCAAAGCTCGCAGTGTTACGCTGACCAGCGGCAGAGAAGCACGTCCCATGTTTCCCAGACTGAAATCAACAATGGCTGTCTCGCCGGGATTCGCAAACCGGTATTCCCCGCCAATAAGCGTAGATTGAATCCATAGAACAGGGCTCATCACATCCACATCCTGAACCCAGGAAACATCACTGGGTTCAATGCGCCACTCGAGATGTAACAGCGCTCCATCCGACGTCGCTTCAAGAATTTTAAAACGCACATATCCCGGCAGCGCATCCGCGCCGGACGCAAGCGACGGCACGGTCAGAACGCTGTCGAGAATCGTAACGGAAACCTGAGACGTTTGCAGAATAAGCTCTCCTCCTCCATAAGCCGCGCCGCCAAAATTATACAGGTGCGGCTGCAGAGCAATTATTTCTCCCGGATTGGCAAATTCATCGCCGTTGCCTGAGCTTCCGTTGGAGCCGTCATCAACGAAATCCGTCACCGTCGCGCCGACGAAACTCTCCGCGGATGACAATAGAACCACCGTCTCGATAATCGGCTCATAGAGAGGCTTCGTAATCGTAACCGTCACATCACTCGCATCTGATTGCGGAAGAGGAAGGCTGAGGCGACCATCCGTATCGGCAACTCCCCGACTGAAAACTTCATCACCCACCGACACCGTCGCCCATGTCTCTGCAAGCGGTTCCTCTTCGCTCATCGTGATGATTTCAAGAGCCGGCTGGCCGAGCGCAACTTCCGCGTCGAAATCCGCACTCAACTCACGCGGCGCGCCAACAAAGTAGGTGAGACCCGGATCGCCGAGAATGTTGTAAGTATGAAAGTAAAAATGAACGGAATTAAAAGACTCTCCCGGTGCAAGATTATTCGGGAACTGCCGCATGACTTCCATTTTGCCGCGCAACTGTGCCGCACCGAATGTATTGATACCTTCGTATAGAATTCCCAAGTACATTCCCGCATCCAGCGTGTTGTTCCACCGCGTCTTCGTATCATGTTCCGACGGGCCGCAAAAAGCGACAGCGCCTTTAGGATTGTTGGGTGTGCCTTCACGGATCCATGCTTCACCAAAACATGGATCAGTATAGGATACAAAATCGCCGCCGCCGCAAACGATACCGGTTACAATAGGCAGCTTCCAGCCATTGCTAAGGTTCTGGACGTCTTCTACTTCGAAACTTGGCGGCCACCAGCCCGATGGCGAACCGAAACCGCGATAATTGACAAAGCTGACGCCATTATTAATTCTCTGGCTAATCTGACCGGGGCTACCGCCCGGATAGCGAACCGTGTCAACAACTGTATATCCATGATCCAGCAGACGGTCGCGAATCCACAGCTTCGTTTCCCAGGCGGAAGTCAAATTCGGGTAGTAGCGATACGCTCCAATCATCAAAGCACGTGTCCGCCAAGCACCGTCAGGTTCGTAAGGTGTCTTCTCATAATAAACGGTCTTGGCAACCACCGTGCGAAGTTCCGTTTCTGTATCGACGGACAACCTACCTATAAGAACATCGGGCAAATAATCTTCACCGTCTATCATCGTATAGGGATGGTCCGTACACATCAGAGGTGTATAGGTTGCACTAACCATAAACGTCGGAATCGCATAGCTGCCATTATTATCACCAACCAACACGACAAAAACCGGCGGTTCATCCCATGTGTCGTAGGCGTTTTGAATATAATCACGGATATCCTCTTTAGTCGTGCCGCCAATATCATCTGTGGAAACAACCGTCACCGTATGACCGCGCTGGCGTTTCCAGTCGGCAAAATCCTGCAGCGCATCCACACTCGAACCGGCTTTATGGATAACAAGGTACGGCTCAGGATGGCGTTCCGGCACAGGCGGCAATTCATCCAAATTCCCCGCGACAGACGCGATGACATCCATAAACGTCGGTGATAAATTACGCGTAGATGCCGCACTGCCAGAGCGCGTATAAGTCATCTGCACACGGTAATCCGTACAGATGCGCACGTTCTGTCCATCTTCCGATGGCTGCAGAGCGTTGAAGCTGAATGTCGAAAGGGGGATTCCGCGCATCATCGCAACTTGCCCGGCCGTGCCGAGTGGCAACGGTTCATCCCGGACAACCTGCCTGAGCGAATCGCTGATTTCTCCCGGCGCGGCTTCCCGCCAAGCGTAAGGAATCACATCAACCGTCACCGCTTCGGTTCCGGCAGGCAAAACCCACAACAGCCCCGCCGAAAACGGGCGAGCCTGAGTATCCGCGCGGGGATCAAGCGGCGCATCGAGCGCAGGCAGCTCTTCCCGAACAGCGAATTCCGCTCCGGAGCTGGAGCTGTAAACTTCAGAAATAGAAAGCTGTTTTGAGGCAACAGGTGTTTCGTCGCTCATAACCGTCGCATATAGAGGCAAAATTCCTGAACCAATCATACATAAAGCAATAATAAATCGTAAAGAGTTCAACATCACATAGTCCTTTTGAGTATCTCGCAGTCCATATTTTTTTGGTGGTTTGTCTCGCAGTTCTTGTGAAGGATTACAATGGAGATTCTGCTGATTCTACTACCCGCGACCTCTGGTCGCGGATGAACTTTCACTCGCCGAGCCGGATCGCCTGATACGGTCGTAATTCCCGCCGTGGTGGGTGTCACCCGCCCGAAACACAGGAAACCCAACTTTCAATGGGTCATTTTTATTCAAAAAGCCGATACTTTTTCTTATTCTAAACCCTGTTAATGAGCAAAAAACACGCCTTACTTACCTGTCATGCTAAACCACTATCCTGCGAAGAGCTAACCGGCTTAGGAACCGTCATTCGGTGATATTCCAGCGCATCGCGAAGCTGACAAAGCGCAAGAAATGCACGCTCATGCGCGGCTTTCACCGATGTCCATTCACTGACGAACTCAGGATAAGCCTCTTCAAGAGCGACACACAGAAGGATTCCCGTCTTCTCGAGCGCGCAGGCTTCGCCCAACGCATTCTCGACTGAAATCACGCGCCGAGCTGTGATAACTCCGATGTCATCCTTTTTGAGCCACTTTTCAAGCTTTAATGCGGAAAGCAACGGTGTTTCAGTCTGCGTAGAGATGACCTCTTCTATGGCCTGTTCAGGTTCGGACAAATCTCCTATGGCGCTCTCTAATGCCTGCCGCAATTCATCCCACTCGATTCGCTGAAAAAGCTCCCGATAGAATGCGGCGCGGTTCCGAAGGAGTCGTGTAATTAGAGGATGAATCATGTTTATGGTTTGCAGATAACTCGCCCAACCGTAGGGGCGCCCCCACGTGTACGCCCGCTTTTCGCGTAAAATCCAAATTTTCCATAGCTTACTATTATACCGAAATTTCTGCAAACTTTCAACTCTCATTTACAATAGTTTAGGAACAAATTCCAGGTTTCCTCGCTCAATTTGCGTTTTCTCTTGACTTTTTCAAGGAAGTTTCCTATGTTCCATTTGCCCGGACGAATCGTTCCCTGGACGCCACGCACGGACCAGAACTCGGTTCGTTTTCCGGGCAACTCTGCGGCTGTGACGCAATGGTAGCGTATCAGCTTCCCAAGCTGGGTGTTGCGGGTTCGAGTCCCGTCAGCCGCTCAATGTAAGTATCTGTGTATTATCTAATAAGTGGCGGCAAAGATGGTTTATTGCGGTTGTTGCGTGTAGTCGTAAGTTCAATATTTTGGGCGGAAATTGACCGAAAGTGTCTACGGTAGACACTTCGTAAGTTGTGAATAGGCGAACCTTTTCGGTTCGCTTTTTTATGGGCTGTGTTGGAGCCCCGGGAGGGAAGTTATGTAGGAAATTCGGTTGGGCTCTCTGGGGAAACTAACTTTTTGTCGGGGGGTAGGCCGCTTCCCGCAGATGTGCCGGATCCAATGCCAGATAGTGCCTCTCGGTCACTTTGACGCTGCTGCTGCCCAGAAGGCTACTGACATATAGATGTCAACACCTCTTACGAATGATTATGCTGGAGATGGAATCTTTCGATTTTTTTTCCTATATTTATAGAGACGATCACGTCGTAAGGATATACAAAGCCTGGATCGACCCATGCGCATTGCTATGTTGTCTCCGATTGCCTGGCGGACTCCGCCCCGGCATTACGGTCCGTGGGAGCGCGTCGCTTCCCTGCTCACGGAAGGGCTGGTACGCTCGGGTGTGGACGTGACGATGTTTGCGACGGCGGATTCCGTTACGCGCGCTAAGCTGTGTTCGGTGACCAAACGAGGGTACGAAGAGGAAGACACCATCCTCCCCAAGGTGGTGGAGTGCCTGCACATCTCGGAGGTGTTCGAGCGTTCGGCGGAGTTCGACTTGATTCACAATCACTTTGACTTTCTACCGCTTACTTACAGCCGGCTGGTTGACACGCCAGTTGTCACCACGATCCACGGGTTCTCATCACCGAAGATCCTGCCCGTCTATCGGAAGTACAACAACACGGCGTACTACGTATCGATCAGCGACGCCCACCGCGCCGAAGATTTGGACTACGTCGCCACCGTGCATCACGGCATTGACATCGAGAACTTCACGTTTCGGTCCAAGCCGGGTGGTGACTACCTCCTGTTCTTCGGCCGGATTCATCACGACAAGGGCGCAAAGGAGGCCATCGAAATCGCCCGGCGTTCCGGTCGCCGGTTGATCATGGCCGGAATCGTTCAGGACGAAGAATACTACGACCAGTTCGTCAGGCCGCATCTGAACGATCCGGATATTGAGTATGTCGGCAGTGTGGGGCCGAAGGACCGGGATTGCATTCTCGGAGACGCCTGTGCGCTGCTGCACCCGATCAACTTCGCCGAGCCGTTCGGTCTGTCAGTTGTGGAGTCCATGGCCTGCGGCACTCCCGTGATTGCATTCAACCGGGGCAGCATGCCGGAGATCATCGTGAATGGCCGTAATGGGTTTCTCGTGAACGACGTGGACGGTGCCGTGGAGGCCGTGGCCAGGATCAATCGGTTAGATCGAGCCGTCAGTCGGCGGATCGTTGAAGAACGTTTCACAGTCGATGCGATGGTAACCAAGTACATCAAGGTCTACGAAGCTATTCTTGAAAGGCGGGTCCATCCCGATTCGACCGATGAGTAAGTCACCTGTTGTTAAGCGATACAAACGCAATCCCATTCTGACAAAGGACGACGTACCTTACCCCGTGGCGACGGTGCACAACGCGGGGGTGGTGAAGCACAACGGGCAATACGTCATGCTCTTCCGGTCTCACCGGCACAACGGCCGCTCGATCATCGGGAAAGCTGTGAGCACGGACGGGATTCACTTCAAGGTAGTTGCGGAACCATTCCTGACTCCGGCGACGGAAGGAATCTTCGCCGAGTATGAAGCTTTCGGAGTAGAGGACTTACGCATCTGTCCTATGCCCGAAGAAGGATACCTGCTGACCTACAGCGGCTACTCACCTCACGGCGTGCGCATCATACTCGCGCGGACCTACGATTTTAAGAAGGTAGAACGCATTGCTCCCATCAGTCAAGCGGATATGCGAAACGTGATCATCTTCCCGCAGAAGTTCAATGGCAAGTACGTACGCCTAGACCGGCCGCATTCGGAGATCTCTCCCTGGTCGATCTGGATCTCCTTTTCGCCGGATCTCGTTCACTGGGGGAACTCCCGGGTCATCATGAAGCCAGCGAAGTATCACTGGGACGAAATGAAGGTCGGCCCAGGGGCGACTCCGATTCGTACGGATGACGGCTGGCTGCACATCTTCCACGGGGTGTATTCAACGATGGATGGTTCCGTCTATCGCCTCGGAGTCGCGCTGCATGACCTCAATGATCCCTCCAGAATCCTCGGCGTGGCCGACGACTGGATCCTGCAGCCCGAGGATCCATGGGAAATCGCAGGATACGTTCACAATGTGGTCTTCACCTGTGGCGCCATCCCCGAGGAAAATGGCACCGTCAGGATCTACTGGGGAGGAGCGGATACCGTGATGTGTACGGGCGTGGCAGATATCTCGCGACTCGTCGAGCTTTGTCTTCATCATTCCCGGCCACCCATGCCAAACTAATCATACGACAACGATAACAAACGATAAGCCGGTGTATTCAAAACCCAAACTCAATTCCATTGCCGTGATCGGCAACTATCTTCCGCGGCGATGCGGCATCGCGACCTTCACAACCGATCTGTGTGAAGCGCTGGCGGCCGAGCTGCCAAGCGCTGATAAGGTGATTGCGATTGCAATGAACGACATCGATGAAGGATATCCATATCCCGATCGCGTGAAGTTCGAGGTTCGTGACCAAGACCCATCCGACTATCTGCGCGCGGCGGAGTTTCTGAATCTCAGCGGAACTGATGTGGTAATCCTCCAGCACGAATATGGGATCTTTGGAGGACCGAGTGGTTCCAACATCTTTCAGCTTCTGAACAACCTGAGAATGCCAATCTTGACCACATTGCACACGATTGGTCTGGACCCCACGCAGGATCAGAAGTGGATACTTTCGGAGCTCGGACGGATCTCCGATCAACTAATCGTGATGAACCGCAAATCCATTGAAGTACTGAAGGATGTCTACGGGGTTCCGGAACACAAGGTTACCTTCATTCCCCACGGTATTCCTGATGTTCCCTTCACAGATCTGATCTCCTGCAAGGGCCGGTTTGAAATTGAAGGCCGTAAGGTCCTGCTGACGTTCGGATTGCTGGGGCCGGGGAAGGGGATCGAAAGTGTGATCAGGGCGATGCCGCACATCACGAAGCACCATAAGGACGTCCTATACGTTATTCTGGGTGCCACCCATCCGCATGTCATGAAAACCGTGGGCGAAGGATATCGCCACAACCTGCAGCAACTGGCTCGGGATCTCGCTGTCGACAGCAATGTGAGATTCTACGACCAATTCCTGGATCTGCAGTCATTGGCTCAGTTTATCAGGGCGGCCGACGTTTACGTAACCCCGTATCCATCGAGAAATCAGATTGTGTCCGGCACGCTGAGTTACGCACTTGGAATCGGGGCAGCGGTCGTCTCTACTCCGTACTTGTATGCGGAGGAGATGCTTGCCGACGGCCGTGGAGTCTTGGTTCCGTTTGACGATCCGGGCGCTATGGGCCAGGCGATTGCCAAGTTGCTGTCCGACGACGCGGCCCGCAACACGATGCGTAAGAAGGCATACCAGTACTGCCGATCCATGGTATGGAAAGAGGTCGCTCGTACCTACATGAAAACTATCCGCGAGACTCTGCACCACAACGCTGCCGTTCCCCGTTCCCCGGCCAAGATATTGCGAACTCGCGAGCCGGAGGCCCTGCCCACGATAAAACTGGACCACCTGCGAGTGTTGACCGACGATACCGGTATCCTGCAGCATGCCTTCTTTTCCATGTCTGACCCGGACCACGGCTACTGTGTAGACGACAACGCGCGGGCATTGATCGTCAGCTGCAAGTATTATCGGCGGACACTGGACGATACGGTTGTTCCATTGATTAAAACCTATCTCGCATTCCTCCGGCACGCTCTCAATCGCGAGCGCGGGCGTTATCACAATTTCCTGTCCTATGGTCGTCAGTGGATGGACGCGGCGGGCGACGACGATTGCCACGGCCGGGCGCTCTGGGGCTTGGGTGTGGCGACGGCGATGGCGCCGGATGAGCTGACTCGCGCCGGGAGTGCAGCTCTGTTCATTGAGAGCATGTATGCCGTGGTGGAATTCACCTCACCACGAGGCATGGCTTTTGCGCTCCTCGGGTTGCATTTCTACTTGAATGTCTATTCGGGCAATACGACGGCACGAAAACTGCAACAGGATCTGGCGATGAAGCTCCTCGAATTGTTCCAGATAAACACAACTGATGACTGGCCATGGTGCGAAGACATGCTGGCCTACGCCAACGGCCGCCTCCCGGAAGCGCTAATGTTGTCCGGTCAGGATCTGGGCGAGTCGGAAATGGTGGAGACCGGGAGGAAATCGTTGACATGGCTTCTTGACATCCAGACGAACGAGCGGGGTCAGTTGTCCGTAATCGGCAATGATGGATGGATGACGCGTGGAGGTCACCGGGCGCATTTCGGTCAACAGCCCATCGAGATAACGGCTCTGATTGATGCGTGTGCTGCGGCGTATCGCGTTACGGACGATGGCGAGTTTGTGCAGGAAGCCCGGCGCTGTCTTGACTGGTTCTTCGGCCGCAACGAATTGTGCCTGCCGCTGTATGATTCCAAGACCGGCGGCTGCTGTGACGGCCTCGAGCAGCATGGCGTGAATCAGAACATGGGAGCCGAGTCCACTCTCGCGGGATTGATGTCACTGCTTACAGTCCAAGACTTATTGAGGCAGGAGGTACGGTTGAAAGATCAGCAGGATATCGTCACGTAGGTGGAAGCATGAGTCCAATCACTCTATCCAGAATGCGGCGGTCCTTGACCAGCGACCCGTCGCGAGTCATTACACGCTTCTACTACCCGAGCGGTCAGAAGCACGCGGAGCGTGTGGTGCAGCGCGTGCTGTCCCTGAATAGTGAGCAGCGACAGCAGACTATGCAATCGGTGCTGGAGGAGTTCGCTGCACGACACCACAACATCGAGCGCGTTCTCCGTACCAATTTCCGCAGAGTCGCCGATCTGCACGATCTGGACGGCAAGGTGCCATCCGATGCCCAGCTCTTGATTGGTGCGTACTTCACGCACGAATACTCGGTGGAGTCCACCGCGCTGTTCAACCCGTCGATCGTGCCTCACCCGGACCAGTCCAACCTGCCGACGGGGGCGATACGGTTTGTCATGAGTCTGCGCGCAGTAGGGGAAGGTCACATCTCGTCGATTGTCTTTCGCAGCGGTACCCTGCATGAGGACGGCCCTATGATCTATGATGCTGTCAGCCCCATCGCCGAGATTCCGATTCCGGAGTTCGACCCCTACTATGATAAGCACACGTTTACTCTCAAGCTGGATGAGATGCGTGCCCACAATAAGACCAGCGAGCGGATCTTCGCTGGCCTTCCTGATCACTTTCCGTCACAAGACCTCATTGCACGGCTCGAGGAAGAAAAGAATAGGGGAGAACATACGCAGGCGGAGCGTGAAACCATCGAAACCATCGAGACGATCGCCGAGTCGAACTACACGCTGACCTTTCGCAAAGACACGGACCTCGCGGAGCGAGTAATCTTTCCCGTGGCCCGCGGGGAAAGCAACGGCATCGAAGATGCGCGCTTTGTGCGCTTCGTGGAAGAGTCAGGCGAAGTTCGCTATCTCGCTACCTATACCGCCTTTGATGGCCATTCCATATTCCCGATGCTGCTAGAGACCCGGGATTTTCTGGTGTTTGACATGCGCACACTAAACGGCAAGGCAGCGGTCGGAAAAGACCTGGCTCTCTTCCCGCGCAAGCTCAACGGGAACTACTGCATGATCTCGCGGCAAGACGGCGAAAACCTGTTCATCATGCATTCGAACAATCTGCATTTCTGGCATGAATGTGAGCAGATTCAGGTACCGAAGTACAGTTGGGAGTTTATGCAGATCGGCAACTGTGGTGCACCCATTGAAACAGAGCAGGGCTGGCTGTTGTTGACACACGGCGTCGGACCCATGCGAAAATACAGCATCGGAGCAGAGCTGCTGGACATAGAGAAACCTTCCCGGGTGATCAGGCGACTGGGAGAACCGCTGATCGTACCGAATGAGTATCAGCGCGAGGGCTATGTCCCTAATGTCGTGTACACCTGCGGTGCGATGGTGCATGGCGATAACCTGATCATTCCGTACTCTGTATCCGATACCTACACGGGAGTTGTAACCACGAAGCTGAACATGTTGCTGGACAGCATGAAACAGGTCTGAGCTGCCTTACCTATTGCATCATTGTGCCGATCACCTAACGTGATCACGGGTATACTATCCAGCCCCCGGTAAGATTAGCCTCTGACATTCAAACCGCCCCAAATCGTTGTTCTTGGAGCCGCTGGCCAGAGTTGAACTGCTGACCCACCCCGATTACGAATCAACCTCAGTCCCTCGGCATTCACCCTATCGCAGATGCGAAATCGCATCAATCACGGTGTCTAACCCTAATCCGTAACACTTACCGAAAAACAAGCGCTTCCGATCCCAATTTCTCGTCCTGGGTCCCCACTTTGGCTGTCACTTGCGCTTGCTTGCTTCCATATGCATTCACTTGGGACAGCGGCAGACGTTGCGCCTGATCACACAAGACAAGAAAAAAGGGCTGAACCCATACGATGGGACAGCCCTTTTACATTCACCATAAGAACGATTTAGTAGCGTTCGCGACGAGCCGGACGCTCTCCCTTGGGCTTCGCTTCGTTGACCGTCATTTTGCGGCCTTGCGTCTCGCTCTCGTTCAATGCGCCGATAGCTGCACGGGCTTCGGAGTCATTGGGCATTTCCACAAACCCAAAACCCTTGCTGCGGTTTGACATCCGATCCATGACCACGCTTGCGCGGTCTACCGTGCCATACTCTTCGAACATGGTGCGGAGATCGTTTTCCGATGTCTCGTAAGACAGATTGCCGACATAAATGTTTACCATTGCTTAAGCCTTTTCAACTTGTGGGGATGGTGTCCCCAAACTGCCACCTACTGACCTATCGACAAGCCGAAAAAGGACATACAAACCATACCTTCCCGTGACCCAGGCCTGCGAAGAGCTCCGTATGGAGCAACTGTTTAAGCATGTGGTCGAGGAGTGTACTTTCCGAAAACACATGTCAAACCAAACTACACAAATAAAACATAAGATGCAACTGTGAAGTGGAAATACCGGGAACAAACAGTGCAGTTAACTGCTTACACGGCACTTGCATTTTAACCTTCGCGCGCAGTCGATCTGTACTATGATCGCCCGTTTCAGCATATCTCTTTGAAATCAAATTCTATCACGGTAGCAACTGATTGTTGCAGACTCAATAGATTCCGAAACATCATCTATCGACCTTTGCACAATGTGGAAACCGCTAGCATTCCCATAAGCGACGTATCACCGGGCTTCAAAAAGGCCATCAAATCAGAGACTTGCTGACGACGTACAGAGTTATTGACTCTGGCGGGTTATTTTATTAATTTGGAATCAAAGAACTTCGGCTGGAGATTCATCTCTGCCACGCACCTTTAGACGAGCGAATTCTCCGCTGATTCAGTGGCAGGATTTGCTCGTTTTCTTGCTGCGGGCGCGACCCACAGTGACTAGAGCGTATCTTAAAAACATCGTAGGAGAATGATCATACATCCGAGGTGCAGGAAGCCGATGTAGTTTTCGACGAAGTGGTCGTAGCGCGTGGCAATGCGGCGGAACTGCCCCA
>JAUXGA010000001.1 GCA_030622545.1 bacterium
CCGAATTTAGGAAAAACAAGGGGATAATTTCCAGCGGGTTGTGATTTCTCTTGAAGCTTTGCAGAAGAAAGGATAAGTTAGCATATGCAAAAAATCAGCAGTGAAAATCCGCGTACGAGATACGGGATTCTTCATTCGGAAAGATTGAGGAAGTTGCTGTAGTATGTTCATGTTAGCTAAGCATTTGTAATTTAGGAGTAGGAGTAAGAAGATGATGTGGTTAAGGATTTCAGTAATTTTGGTCATTGCGCTGGGTTTCGCGATTAGTGACGCGGCGGCGCAATATGACCCATGTGAGATTCCTCCGGGAATCTACCGGACGCAGACTCAGGGCGGCTGGGGCGGTGATTGTCAAGGTAACAATGCCGCATGTGTTCGTGATACCTATTTCCCGACGGTGTTTCCCGCCGGATTGCTTGTCGGAGGAAATTTTACGATTCTCCTGACGACCTCTCAGGCTGTAGCCGATTTTCTGCCGACGACTGCAACTCCGGCAATGTTGACGATGAATCATGTGGATCCAACGGCAACAGAAGCCGGAGTATTTGGCGGTCAAGTGATTGCTCTGGCGATATCTCTCGGCTTCTCCGATGCGAGTGTGCCGGGATTTGGAGATCTTGGCAGTCTCATTATTATGACGGGATTGCATACACCCTATGGACCATTTGCAGGGTATACGGTTAACGAAGTTTTCGCAATCGCGAATATTGTCCTTGGCGGCAATATGACAGCTCTTCCTGGCGGGATATCGATTTCAGATTTGAACGATGTCGTTGACGCCATAAACAACAATTTCGTAGATGGTGATTCAAGCCTTGGCTACGTCGTTGAAGAAGATTGCGATGAATATTTGCCCGTTGAACTGACGGCAGCGCCGGTCTTAATTCCGGGGGATCGGCAGTTGACGCTTAGTTTTCGCGTGGCTGACGAACACGATGTGACATCTTATACAATTATGCGTGACGGCGCCAAGGTGGCGGAGCTTGAAAATGGCGATGGTGCGTACGTCTTTGTGGATGCAAATCTAATGAACGGCCGCCGCTATGAATACGTGATTGTCGCGGAGGAACTTGGTGTGCGCAATGTTCTTTCTTATGATGGAAATACAATTTGGGCGTCGACTCCTTCCATCAATGCGGCTATCGTCACGGAATACGCCCTGCATCAGAATTACCCGAACCCGTTCAATCCGACGACGACTCTTTCCTTTGATCTAATGGAAAGCGGTTTCGCAAGTTTGAAAGTGTATAACTTGTTGGGTCAGGAAGTCGTGACGGTTATCAGTGGCATAATGGAACGAGGTCGTCATGTGGCGGTGTTTGATGCGGCGGACTTGCCGTCAGGCATCTATATCTATCGTCTCGAAGCCGGAGACTTTGTGGATCAGAAGAAGATGATGCTGATGAAGTAATAGTTCCACCAAGAATCTCTTATGAAAAGGGCTGTCGATTTCGGCAGCCCTTTTTCTATTGCACAAAATCAAATGACAATATCAATGAAAAGGTTTGCGTCGCTCCGAATTATTTCCTAATTTACGGCTGTCTCCGCCGAGCCGGGTTCAGCGCCGATTCCCGTAGGCCAAACGATGAAATCAGCGCGCGTAACCCGGCCGGAACTAAAACAAAATCTCTCTTCACGATTGGTAGGGTAGATATGAGATGGTTCAGTTTTCGAAAGACGTTTCTGATTATACTTTTGCTATTGTTGGTTTCCGAAGCGTTTGCAGCACAGCCTGTTTCCGGTCGCGTGCATGGTGTGATGCTCGACCGCGTGACTCGCGAAGCGGTTCCGCTCGCCAGTGTCGTGGTCATTGGCTCTTCGCTCGGAGCGGCGGCGGATATTGATGGAAAGTTCGTTATCGACAATCTTGCGCCCGGCGTGTATCATCTGCGCGCCAGCGCGATGGGATATAACTCGGATACGCAAAGTGAAGTCCTGGTTCATCCGAATCGTTCGACTGAGGTCGAATTCTTGCTTGAGCCGTCAGTTCTAAAAGGGGAAGAGGTGACTGTGACGACCGATTTTTTTGAGGCGTCACCGGATTTACCAACCTCCAGCCGAACTTTAAGTTATGAAGAAATCCGCCGCGCGCCGGGAGCTGCTGAAGACGTACAGCGGATGATTCAGGCGCTTCCCGGAGTCGCTGGAGCGAATGATCAGAACAACGAAATCGTCGTTCGCGGCGGAAGCCCCTATGAAAACCTGACGGTCATCGACGGCATCGAAGTGGAAAATGTCAATCACTTCGGTTACCTCGGCGCGACCGGCGGCCCCATCAGCGCTCTCAATCCGGATTTCCTGCAGGAAGTGACGTTTTCTTCGGGTGGTTTTTCGGCGCGTTATGGAGATTGCGGTTCCAGTGTGCTGGCGATTGACTTGAAGGAAGGAGACCACGAAAATTTTCGCGGTGATGCGGTGTTGTCCATGGCGGGAATCGGCGTGAATTTGGAAGGGCCGTTTGCAAACGCTCGAGGATCGTATTTATTTTCCTTTCGAAAAAGTTACCTTGACCTCATGTACAAAACCATCGGCTTGACTGCTATCCCCAAATATTGGGACACGCAGTTCAAAGGTGTTTATGAACTATCCTCCCGGCACAAGTTATCGGTGCTGGGACTCTATATAGATGACCGCATCACGATTGAAGCGGAGGAAGCCGATGCATGGAGTCGGGGAGCGGAAGCTGTAGATTTCGTCGGCTATCGCTGGGTGGGTGGCGTTCGGTTGCGCAGCCTGTGGAAAGTGGGATTCAGTGAATTCGTCATCGCGCGAACGGCGGTCGGTATTGAGGATATCGTGAAAGAGATGCCGGAGCGGCGCTTAATTTACCGGGATCGTTTTCGGCAAAGCACAGACCAACTCAGTTTCAGTTACAACGGCAAAGCCATTGGGCGTGATGAATGGTCATCCGGCGTCATTATCAAGCCCATCGATTTTAACTATGACTGGTGGGCGGAACCGGATACGGTTGCCTATGATGATTTCACCGGTGACGGCAGGATTGATACGATTGCGTATCCGCCGTGGGCGGTCAAGGAATCGGCGGTGTCGTTCAAGTATGGGGGATTTATGCAGTACCGATGGCGACCGTCACAGTCGCTGTCTCTGATGGCGGGCGTTCGACTGGATGGATTTGACTATTCAGGGAAATATGGCGTAGGACCGAGGACATCCCTGCGATGGGATTTTCAGCCGCGGTGGACATTTAATCTCGCCTACGGAACCTATTATCAAGCGATGCCGATGTTGAATTACACATCGGATCCTGACGGCGGCAACCGAAACTTGCCTCACGGACGCGCTGATCATTATATCACCGGCATTACGTTCCTTCCCCGAGAATCGACCAAGCTCAGTTTCGAGGCTTACTACAAAAATTACCGAGACCTACCGGTTTCGGAAGAAGACATGTCCGACGACCCGACCTTCCGTTCGCATATCTTTCTCCCACAAGCGGAGAAACAGACATGGGGTCTGGAATTCTTCGCCCAGCAAAAACTCGCGACGAACTGGTACGGCACGTTCAGCTACTCCTATGGAAACGCGGAGACCTCCGAACCGGTTCGTGGAACTTTTCCGGCATCGTATGATTTTCGCCATGTGTCTACTCTGATTTTCGGTTACAAGACGAACTGGAGTCATCGCGAGTGGTTCCAGAAATTCGAGCGCAGTTGGTACGGATGGTGGACTCATTTACTGCCGGTTTCCGGTGATGAATTGACCGCGTCCACGCGTTTCCGATATATTTCCGGGCGGCCTTACACACCGCGAATCTGGACGACGGACGGCCCTGAATTCGATTTCCATTGGGAAGAAGGCTTCGTCAATGCTAGTCGTTATCCCGACTACAGCCGCTGGGATATTCGCTGGGACAGCAAATGGTTTTTCAGCAAACGAGCGCTCATCGTTTTTCTCGAAGTTCAGAATGTTTTAGACCGGGCGAACATCGCGCAATATTTCTACGCCGATGATGGCGAACGCAACACCGCTTATCAGTTCCGTTTCTTCTTTGTAGGCGGCGTCCGGTTTGAGTGGTAAGGGGAATAGGTCAGTCATGCTTTGAAACAGCAAAAATGAGTCACTAAAGTTAGCCATGCCTCTCCTAATAGAGTATGGCTTTTTTTAGTTTCCTGTATATTAATAAGATAGGCAACAGAGTAGAACGAGCATATTGAAAGATACTCTTGACAATTCGCATCCGATTTGTTAAATTATAGGATTAGGAACACCTAATAAGGTCAATCAAAATGCCGGAATCCCGTCTCAGTGAATCGTTAGAAGATTATCTGGAAGCCATTTACCTGCTTAGCAGTAAAGATGAAGAAGTGCGCGTTGCCGAAATTGCCGAAGCGTTGGGCTTTTCGAAGCCGAGCGTTTCGGAAGCTCTGACGAATTTGGAATCGAAAGGGTTTGTCGAGCATGAAAAATACCGCGGAGTCCGCTTAACACCCGAAGGCAAGGATCTGGCAAAACGGGTTTATGAGCGACATAAAACTCTGTCGATTTTCCTCACGCGTATCTTAGGCGTTCCTCCTGCGCGAGCGGCCGCCGAAGCTTGCCGGATCGAACATACGATTTCGGAAGACACGTATGACCGCTTGCGGCGTTTTGTCGATGAGCAGATGTCGCAGATTAGTGATGGCCTGTCCCGACTTTCGGAGCTTTCGCCGGGGGAAAGGGGTGAGATTGTGCGGGTGCAGGCTCCGGGATGGTTTCGGCACCGACTTCTCGAGATGGGATTTATTGCGGGTGAAGTTGTGACACTTGAAAGAGTAGCGCCGTTGCGCGACCCGATGGAATTTGTCATCAAAGGATACCATGTATCGCTGCGGCGAGAAGAAGCGGCGCGTGTTGTCGTACGTCGGATAGAGAATGACACAGAAGCATAGCGATAAAATCGTTGCCCCAGCTCTAAAACGAAAAGGCCCGCTGCCGACAACATCGAAGCGGGACGAAATCGTCATTGCGTTAGCGGGGAATCCCAACAGCGGTAAAACGACTCTGTTTAATGCTCTGACGGGAGCGCATCAGCATACGGGAAATTATCCCGGCGTTACGGTCGAGATAAAAGAAGGATTCGTCCAGTACAAGAATCGAAAGCTGCGCGTCATTGATCTACCGGGAACGTATAGCCTTTCTCCGCATACGGAAGAAGAGATTATTGCGCGCGACCTGCTCTTAGATGTGCGTCCGGATATTGTTGTTCATGTCATTGACAGTTCCAATCTTGACCGCAATCTTTATCTGCTGACCGAGCTCCTCGATTTGAACCTTCGCGTTGTGATTGCTCTGAATATGTACGATGAGCTGCTGCGCAGCAAAGCCCGTTTGCACGTGCGCGAATTTTCACGGGCTTTGGGCGTGCCGGTGATTCCTACGATTGGGCATCGCGGTCAGGGATTGAACCGGCTGCTGGAAAGTATCGTTCGCGCCGCATCGGAGCCGGGCGGGGTGGAAGAGCAAAAAACGGTGCGCTATGGAGAGACGCTCGATTCGGCTCGCGTCCGAATTGAAGAAAGCCTGAAAGATGCAACAGAGCTTGCAAAAGAATATCCGCTCTCATGGCTGGCGTTGAAGCTCTTGGAGGGTGACCCGGTTGTCGAGTCACGAGTGGCGCTGGAATCGGGGGGAGATAAAGCGCGCGGAATTGCCCGGAATCTGCGAGAGAGAATTTGGGCGACCTACAACGAAGATACTGAGATTCTCATCGCAGAGCAGCGCTATGGATTGATAGCCGGGCTGCTGAGACAGACGTTTACTCTGCCTCCGGAAAAGCGAGTGACTTATACGTCGCAAATCGACCGTTTCCTGACGCACACGTATCTGGGAATCCCGCTTTTTCTTTTCTTCATGTGGGCGTTGTTCCAACTGACATTTTATCTGGGTGCGTTCCCGCAGGGATGGATCGAGAGCGGCATCGCAGGGCTTTCGAGTCAGATTCAGTCGAACTTTGCACCGGGGCCTGTTCGGGATCTGGTAACGCAGGGGATTCTTGGAGGTGTGGGGGGAGTCGCGATTTTCCTTCCGAATATTGTCCTGCTCTTCTTGGGCATGTCGCTTTTGGAAGATACAGGCTATATGGCGCGCGCCGCTTTTCTGATGGATCGTGTCATGCACACGCTGGGTCTGCACGGCAAATCCTTTATTCCGCTTCTCATGGGTTTTGGATGTAATGTTCCGGCGATAATGGCGACAAGGACGCTGGAAACTCGCCGAGATAGACTGCTGACTAATCTTCTCATCCCGCTGATGAGCTGCAGCGCGCGGTTTTATGTGTACGTTTTGTTTGCGGGAGCTTTTTTTCCGGGACAGGAGGGAAACATCATTTTCTCTCTCTATCTGCTCAGCATCTTGGTCGCTGTTGGCGTGGGACAATTGCTGGGAAAAACATTCTTTCGCCAATTGACGAGTCATTTTGTTCTGGAATTGCCTCCCTATCGCTTCCCGACCATGCGCACGATTCTCATTCATGTCTGGATAAGGACGTCGCATTTCCTGAAGAAAATGGGAGGATATATCCTCGCTTTTTCGATTATCATCTGGTTTTTGGGGACGTGGCCAAAACCTGCTTCCTATTCGCAGGATTATAACGGAATGCTCACGGTTGCCGAGACGATAGCATCGCAGCATATCACGCGGTTGGAAGCCGAAGGAGCGCTTACGGACGCAATCCAGTCGGTGGAACGAACACTCGCCGCAACGCGGGATTCCCTGCGAGCGTTGCAGACGGCTGAGCAAATCGCCTACAGTGCGCTGGGCAGAATCGGCGGATTTTTTCAGCCGATTTTCAAACCGCTGGGCTTTACGCGCGAAATGACCATCGCGCTTGTTGCCGGAGCTCCTGTTAAAGAGGTCGTGGTGTCAACGCTGGGAGTTATTTACGGAGTGAGTTCCGACTCGGAAGAAGGATTGCGCGGCGCACTGAGGCGAACGGGTATTCCTCCTTTGGTCGCCTATGCCTATCTGGTGTTTATCCTTTTTTATATTCCCTGCATCGGAACGATTGTCGCCTTCTACCGAGAAACGAAATCGAAAGGCTGGACGGTTTTTTGCGCCGGCTATGGACTCGTGCTCGCTTGGGGATTGGCTTTCGTGATTGTTCAGGGGGGCGCGCTTTTGGGATTAATGGGGTGATAACATGTTTCAATGGATACTGATAACGGTTCTACTTGTTCTGTCTGTTTGGGTGGTGATTCGTCATTTGCGGCGCGAAGCAAAAGCCGCCGGACCGGGCTGCGAGCATTGCGCTTTGCGCCATCCAAAAGAGACATGATTTATAATACTAACATCATTGCGATAGACTGACCGCCTGATTTGGGCGGTTTTTCTCGTGCTTGCATTTGAGTTTCAGGATTGCTATACTTTAGAAAAAGCAAGTCCCCAAGAAGACAGGATGACATTACACAGATGAAAGAAACGATGACGACATTTTACCGGACAGTTACCTTTATAATAAGCAGCGTTCTTTGCGTCGGATTGCTGCAGGCTGAAGCTTTGTCACCCGATAAACGCGCCGCGCTCCGAAGTGCTTTAGACAAAATCGGCGTGCATGAATACGAACTCGGCTTCGACAAACTTTGGGTCGAAGATGATACATTTCGGCTGTCGCTGATTGACACACTGATGAATCGTCCCTTGGCGCTTCCCAAGTATGGCGACAATTTTGAAGCGTCGCTGCCGAATGATACGGGAGGCTTTGGCTTGTTTTTAAAAGCACGCGCGAAAGATTTGGATTGCGCTCTCTCCTCGAATGTTACGGACAGCATCGACGCGGCTCTGAAGAAAGCGTTCACTCGTCGGGCAGCGCCGTTTGATTTGGCCATAGTCGTTTTTCAGTTATCAGCGGAATTTTTAGAAACAGCATTGGCGCCTCTAAGCCCTGAAGAGCGGCAAGTGATTCTTATCGGTGCGCCTCTTCTCTGGTCGGATGAGGACGACAAAACCGATGATACGTTGAAAGGAGCGCTTCACCACATCTGGGGGCAGCCTGTCGATACGACGGTGCGCGCCGATGACGATACGCTGCTGTCGCTTGCGGCGAAGGTAAATCGCTCCGCGCTCATGGCGGCGACGTACGCGTACTGGAAAGGGCTGTGGATGGTGGCGCAGCAGTGGCAACAAACTCAGAGTCCTTTCGCGGCCACTCAAGTCGATGGCGTGGATGGTCTCGTGATTGCGAAGCAGCGGACTCCCTTCGGTCTTTTCGTTATCGGAGGCAGAGGCCCGAATGTCTATCACAGTTCTTTCGCGTTCGTTCTCGACTTGGGAGGAGATGATCAATATCTGGCGCGTTCTGGGAGTGCTGTTGGTGAATTAGGACACGCTCTCTGCGCAACGATTGATTTGGGTGGGGATGATGACTACACAAGCGGCGCTTTGGCGGATCAAGGTGTTGGAATTTTAGGCTTGGGTGCGCTGCTGGATTTCGGAGGTAACGATAATTACCGCGCCGGATTTCTATCGCAAGGATGCGGTTTTTTCGGCAGCGGACTTCTATATGATAACAGCGGAGACGACACCTATGAAGCGCAGATGTGCGTTCAGGGAGCCGCGACGGTTGGTGTCGGACTTCTGATGGACGGCGACGGGCGCGATATTTATGACGCCTACGGATGCGCGCAGGGCTTCGCCGGTACGTTTGCGTCGGGGACTCTCGTGGATTTTGGCGGCAATGATGTCTATCGAGCGGGGGGACATTATAAACATCATCCTTTGCGGCCGCTTGATTTCCGAAGTTTTTCGCAAGGGTTTTCCATTGGTTTTCGCCCGCGAGCCGGCGGCGGCATTGGCGTGCTTTATGACCGCTCGGGAAATGATTTTTACAATGCCGAGATTTACGCTCAGGGAGCAAGTTACTGGTACAGCCTCGGCATGTTGATGGATGGCGGAGGACAGGATGTCTATAACGCGACGCAATATGCGCAAGCCGCGGGAATTCATCTCGCCGTTGGATACCTCTTAGACGCGGGAGGAGATGATTCGTACCGGTCTCGCTTCGGTCCCGGACAGGGCGGAGCGCATGACCTCTCGGTGGGGATATTAATCGATGACGGCGGTGACGATACGTACTCGATTTCCGGGGGGCAGGGAGTGGCGCTGACGAATTCCGTCGCGATACTCTTGGACGGCGAGGGGAATGATTCGTATTCGACGACCGAGGCGAAATATGGTCAGGGAGGAGTCCGACCGGCGCGAGGGTTTGGGAATGTGGGATTGTTTGTGGATATGGAAGGCCTCGACCACTATCCTGATATTGCGCGGCAGGACAGTGCGGTCTGGTTCGAAGCGTACTGGGGCATCGGTGTCGATGTGCCTTTTGACAGCGTTACTCCGGACGAAGAACCTGTGGAAGTGGAACTCGTTCCCGCAGATACGCTGCCGTCTATAGAGAAAATCTTTAAGACAGCGGCTCTCTGGGAAGTCGCCGAAAACCGCGAGCGTGTCCGCCGGGCGCGAAAGGCATTAATCGCCAAAGGAGACGTCGCCGTCGAATGGGTCGCTGAAAACAAAATGGAGACGAAGAGCGGTCTGGAAATGCGTGCCATACGCGAGCTTTTCAAAGCGCTTCCGGATGCAGCGATGCCGTATTTAACTCAAGCGCTTCAGAATTCCGAATTGCAGAAACAAAAAAACGCGGCGCGGCTCTTTGGCAAGCTCAAGCGAGGAGTGCCCGTGATGTTGCGATGTCTTTCGGATGACCGTTATGAAAAAGCGCGCAGCGCGATTATCACGGGGTTGGGAGACATCGGCGATTCCGAGACAATTCTGGCGCTGATACCCTACACGGAAAGCGCTCTCGAACGACGTCGGATTGCCGCTACGGTTGCGTTAGGGAAAATTGGTGAGCCCGAAGCGATTCCGGCGCTTTTCGAGCGACTCAATGACCCATTTTTTACCGTGCGTTCAGCGGCGCTTTATGCGCTTGTGAAATTCGATAAAGAGATTATCAAACCCCTGAAACGCGCCCTCCGAACTCGTGACACGGTTCAGCTTGAAAGAGTTCTGCTGCTAACCGGTGAATTGGCGCGTAAATGGGTAAAAGAAAAAGAGAATACATCGTCATCGGTGAAGCGTCTGAGGTCGCTGGCGGATCGCTATCTTGCGCATCCGGTGCCGCGAGTGCGCTCCGCTTCCTTTGTCGCTGCCGCGCCGTTTCTGGAGCGCGATATTTTAACGCAGCTTGCGAAAGATTTCGAAACCGAAACAGACCCGGTTGTGCTCGCTCGTTGCCGCGCTGTTCGCCGGGAGTTTGACTTGCCGTAGATTTTTTAACTGAAGTAAATTCTTAATCTTTAGGAAAACCCATGAATCTTCCTTCCAATGTTGAAATTCTTCGTCTCCTTTCGGATGCGTTTGGCCCGTCGGGACATGAAGATGATGTCCGGGAGCATGTCTCGCAACTCATCGAACCGTTTGTGGATGACATCAGAACCGACGCTCTCGGCAATCTGATTGCCACGCGAAAAGGAACGTCCGACAAAGTTCTGATGCTCGACGCTCACACTGACGAAGTGGGTATTATCGTCCGTTACATCGATGACAAAGGTTTTCTCCGTTTTGCGAAAATCGGCGGCTGGGACGATCGGCTTTTCGCGGGGCACCGTGTGACGCTGCGAACCGCGAAAGGTAAATTCTACTATGGCGTGATTGGCATGCCGCCTCCCCATATCACAGAAGGAGACAAGAAAGCGATTGCCGCGGAAGATTATTTTATTGACATTGGCGCGAAGAGCCGCCGAGAAGCCGAACGGCGGGGAGTGGGTGTCGGAGATGTGGGCACCTTGGCGTATCCGTTTTCTGAAATCGCGAAAGGTGTCTATATTGGAAAGGCGTTCGATGATCGCGCGGGATGCGTTCTGTTGATTGCGACGTTAGCAGCATTAGCGTCGGGGAAAGTGCGCACGCCGCTGACAGTGAAAGCGAATTTCGCGACCAGTGAGGAAGTCGGTCTGCGCGGAGCGCGCGTCGCAGCTTTCGGGATTGCCCCGGATGTGGCGCTGGCGCTCGAAGGAACCATCGGCGCGGATTTTCCGGGCATCGCTCCAGAAAAATGCATCTGCAGTCTGGGAGCCGGGCCTGCTATCAGCGTCATGGATAGAACAATGGTTTTTCCGCGGCGCATGACGGATTTCTTAGTGGCCTGCGCGAAAGCTGCGAAGGTTCCTTGCCAGATTAAGATGCCTGCTATTGGCGGCACAGACGCGGGCGCGATTCATCAATCTCGCGCGGGAGTTTTGACCGGAGCTATCGCGGTTCCGTGCCGCTATATTCATGGCCCGAATTCGCTGCTTCTATGGAAAGATTTCGAGAGTTCTCTTGCTCTCACGTTTCAAGCGGTGCGACGGATTCATACATTAATTGAATGATAAATTTCCTGCGGTGCCCCGCTGCTTTGCAGCCGACCCCAGCGCACTGCCGTGCGGAACTACCAAATAGTTTGCCGAACCGGGTTCAGCGCAGATTTCCTTATGCTAAACGGTGAACTATCGCGCGTAACCCGGCCGGAATGATCGCAGGCAGGAAAGCGGCGGGAGTAAATCATCTGAGGAATCGAAACAACCGGAGGGATTACTCTTTCCCTTGGAATGCGGTGACCATCTGGCGCACGTTATAGCGCATCAAACGATAATAGTTCTCGCGCCCCGATGCTCGCATATGACCTATCGGATCAACTTCTCCTAAATAGGCTTCGGCATCGGCCGCAATTTTTTGTGCGGGTTCCGAGTCAAATTGCGGCTCGTAGAAAACCACCCGACGTGAAAATCTCTCTAATTTTTCCGTGACATCTGCGCGGTCGGAAGGAGAGGGTTTGACGCCGGGTGTTTTCATTATTACAGCAATAGTAGCTAAGCCATATCGCTGAGCCAGCCGCTTAAACGCGCCGTGGCATGATACGAAGCCCGCGCCAAGATAAGGGGACAGCTCACCGGAAATCCAGCGGTCGAGGGCAAAGAGCGAGTCCACTGTCCGGCGGACACCGGCCGTTATCGTCGGTGAATGGGAGGGAAAATGTTTCACGAGTATCGTTTGCAACGCGCTGATCGCGTTGGCCATCAGCATCGGATCCGTCCATAGATGCGGATCAGAAGCCGCCGGTTCATGTAGCAGTTCCGCTAAAACAACGGTGGATGCTTGGGTTTTCTCGGCCTCCTCCAAAATCCAGTCATCGAGTCCCAGACCAATACAAACCACTAAACTCGCGCGTTTGATCTTTTCCACATCCTGCTTCGTGGGAGTATAGCCGTGAGGGGAAACGTCTTGCGGGACAAGAGCGTCAACTCGAATAGCCGAGCCGGTGATTTGCGCGATGAGGTTTTGAATCGGAAAGACGCTGGTGACAATCACCGGTCTTGACGCCGCTTCAGCGCGCCCGAATGTCAGCCCTAATAGAAGCGCTAAGAAAATTTGAAAACGAAAAGAACGTATCAAGTGTTTCATCGGATGAGCACCATTCGATTTATGGGGGATTGAATCGGCGATTCGAGACGATAAAAATAGATACCCGAAGGCAGTCCGGCGGCGTCGAACGTCAGCCGGTGGACTCCGGGAATAACCCATGAAGACCACTGCCAGACTTCCTGTCCAAGCACATTATAGACCGCGAAGCGAACTTGCCCCGCGCGCGCTTGTTCGAGAAGAAAAAAGGTTGTGCTGTTAAACGGATTCGGCCAGTTTCCGCTCAGTTTTATTGCGGTGGGAAGAGGCTGCAAAGGATTTCGCGCGCTGGAGCGATGTGGAAAAACTTGGAATAGACCGCCGTTACCGACTATAACGACAAGTTGCTGTTCCGTCGAATCATAATTCCAGTTTGTGAAAATGTTTCCATCAAGTGTGACGCTGTCAGGTTCGTCGGCGAGGCCGAGCAAAACCACTTCCATCGTCTGACCGGTTTCAAGATTCCTCCATGAGCCAGTAATGACGTCTTGAAGGTCTAATCCGATTTCCGCGCCATCAATTTCAAGTCGTGCAACATGCCGGATAGCCGCTAAATCTACGCGGTTTTCCTCCATGTTTTTCCGGGCTTCGAAGCGGGTGAACGTGGTTTCCGGAATTGTGGAGTGACAATATACCCAATAATAGCGGCCATCTTCATCGGCATTGATAGAAAGCTCATCGGGATAACGGTTCGCGCGAAAACCGGAAAGCCAGTCGCAAATCCCCGGCGGCCACATGATGCGGAAACCGTGGCCGGGATTCGGATTTTCGTAGGTAAACGTCGTATCCGCAAAACCTTGCCGGACGGAATCCATGTCCAGAGCATGGGATTTCCAGAAGCTTTCATTCAGTCCGAATGTCAGCAAAACCGGGAGATGTCGGCTGTTGAAATGCATGCTGTAGATTGTATCGGCAAAATGAATTGCGCTGTTTCGCTGGTATTCGAACGGCGCTTCCTCAGGCAATCCTCCGAAGACTAATCGCATCGTGCGGTTCGTGTCGCCCTGCGCCAGATATTCCATGGCGCGACGATAGCAATCCATAATGCCCGAACCGGAAGCGGTGGCGGCGACGAAGAAATCCCGCGGGTCGCAGTTATTGTTGTGATAAACCATCCCGGCCGCTCCCCCCATCGAGCCGCCGATGAAATAGAGACTGTCTTCATCGAAAGGGAAGTTCTCGCGTATCCAGACGAGCATGGCGCGGGCGTAGTCCTGAGCCATCGGGTTGTTCCAATGATGGTCGGTCCAACCGAAATGGGAGGCCGCCAGCCATCCGCGCTGGTTGGCTTCTTCATCGAACTCGGTAAAGTCGCGCATTTCATGCTCAGTCCCACCCCACTGATGCCACCAGACTAAAAGAGCAGGGGGGTGCGTTGAATCGTATCCGGCTGGAATCTGGAGCCAGAAGCGCGAGATGGAATCGCCAACAGCCACCTCCACATCCAATTCGGTCTGAGCCTGAAGAGGCAGCGCGGCCAGAGCAAGCAGGAGAAGCGCACACCAGAACACAGGCCTGTTCCAGTTCATGGTTGCATTCCTCTTTTGATTTTCGTATCTTTGCAAATCATTCATGACATAAGAGCAATTTTTTTCTTTGTGGGGATACTATGGTCACACAAGATGAACTGACCGGCAAAGTTGCGCTTATCACCGGCGGAGCTCGAGGAATCGGACGCGGTATCGCGCTTAAGCTCGCGCAGGCGGGAGCGGATATTGTTATCAATTACCTCGAGCGTGAGGATTCCGCGTGGGAAGTCGTCAACTGGATTCGAGGGATGGGACGTCAGGCTCATGCTATCCGCGCTGATGTCGCTCAGGAATCCGAAGTCGAACGGATGATTTCCAGCACTCGAAAGAAATTCAACCGCATCGATATTTTTGTCAATAATGTCGGTCCTTTTATAATGAAGCGTGTGGCAGACATGAGCACGGTGGACTGGAACCTGATGATGGACGGGAATTTGACCAGCGCTTTTTATGGAGTCCGCCATGTGGTTCCGACGATGCGCGACCAGAAAAAGGGACATATCATCTTTATCGGTGCTCCGAATGCCGAGCGCATCGGAAGCGCTTTTGAAACATGCGCTTATTCGATTGCCAAAACAGGGCTTGTCATTCTCGCGCAAACTCTGGCGCGGGAAGAAGCCGCTTATGGAATTCGCGCTAATGTCGTAAATCCCGGGTTCATCGAAAATGATGCGATGACTCCCTCAAAACGGGAATGGATGCCGCAGGAGGTTCCGGTTGATCGCGTCGGCAGCCCGGCGGATATCGGAGATGCTGTTCTGTTCCTTGCCTCTCCTCGCGCAGACTATATCAACGGTGCTGTCATCAATGTGCACGGCGGTCTGTGGGTTTGACGCATCTTAGCTGACGAGCTCATAGCGGAGCTGCTCCCGTTTCGTAAAGTAGAGGTGCGTTGCCCAGCGCAATGTGAGTACCGTCGTCAACACCGCCGCTGCTGTAATCATAAATAAAATCACAATCTGATACTTGACTGCCGCCACCGGCGGCACCCCCGCCAGAATCTGCCCGGACATCATCCCGGGCAGTTGTACAATCCCCATTGCTAACAAAGCATTTATCGTCGGAATCAAAGCGGCCTGCGCGACATCTCGCGTGAGCGCTCGCACGGCTGTTTGTGGGCTGAGTCCCAGTGCGAGCACGGCTTCGATTTCATGCTGCCGGGATTTCATCTCGCCTGCAAGCCGGTTCAGCGTGAGATTCGCGGCATTCATCGCACCCGCCGTCGTCATTCCTGCCAGAGGCAACAGGTATTGCCCTTGCCAAAACGGTTCCGGACGCACCACCAAGAGAACACCGATAGCTAAAACCGGCACAACGCCGCTTAAGATGGCTCCTGCCAAGAGGAGAAGTGAATGCGGCAGCCGTCGCTTTTGCCGTCTTCCGGCTGTCAAGGTTGCCGCCGCTATAATAAGGATGAAGAATCCGGCAACCGGCAGAGGATGATTCGCGGCGAATATCCATTTTAGCGCCAACCCTACCAGCGAAAGCTGAACAAACGCTCGAACGGAACCCCACAACAAATCCCGCACAAGCCCCAACCGCTCCCGCCACAGCACGACTGCCGCCAGAGCTATAAGGCTGGCCGCAATTACCAAATCGAAATATGTCAGGTCGATGTAATTCATGCTTCAAGAGTTTTCTCAAGCTCTTCCAAATGAGGTTGTGCGTCTTTTACGCTGCCCGCATAGATGACTTTGCCGGATTTCAGGAGCAGAATCCTATCGGCAACACGCTGGGCCTGTCTCGGAGAATGTGTCACCCAAATACATGTAATTTGAATATTTTTATGTAGTTGCCGAATGCTTGATTCAATGATGGCTGTCGATTGCGTATCCAACGTTGCGGTCGGTTCATCGAGGAGCAGAATTTCCGGAGAGCGCAGCAGAGCCCGCGCAAGCATCACGCGCTGCTTCTCTCCAAGCGACAACGCCAGCGTCGGGCGGTCCAAAAAAGTCGCCGGGTCAAGGTTCACAAGTTGAAGCGTATCATTGATATGTTCCGCTGAAGGTTGCGAAGCCTCTCTATCATGGAGGAAAGCGAAACGGAGGTTCTGTTCAACCGTTATATCAAACAGCGCGGGAGCTTGAGGTACCAGCGCGACTCGGCGACGGAGTTCGCGAGGTGGGTAATCCGTCAGTGGCTTTTCACGCAGAAAGATTTCTCCGTCATCGGGGCTTTCAAGTCCATTGAGAAGCCGGAGCAGAGTTGATTTCCCACTGCCGGACGGTCCCAAAATGCACGTGATACAATCTGAGCAAATATCTGCGGTAACCTCATCGAGCGCAACGACGGTTTTCACAGATTGTTCAGTGTTTATATAAGATTTGCGCCGCGTAACGCGTTGCAATCGAAATTCCAACATCGCACGCAATATACAAAACGCAAACCTCGAAGTCAAAAGTGAAGGGTTTGTTACTTCGTGAAGATTGACCCGCCCGGTAGGGGATTGCAAAAAGTTCCGGCCGGGTTACGCGCGATAGCGTCCTCACGCAGGGGAAAGGTAGAAAGCGCTGAACCCGGCTCGGCAGAGAAGGTCGGAGCCGAGTATTATGCCATTGGATATAAGATTCGATAAAGAAACTGAAAGAAATATATGAAAAAACCCGTGTTTATGCTATTTATTCTGCTGGAGTCAAGTTCGATAAACTGTTCTCCTTTGTTTAGTATAGAGTTACCATTTTGAACCAAAAAACAGTGTGTTGAGAGTAAAAGAAGCTAAAAAACTCTTGACTTTCATTCTTTAGATGCTATATTATGGGGCACTAAAATGAACTCCCAGTTTAATATACTGTGACAGGTTCACGTGAAGATAGGCGACCGAATTCGCAACCTTAGAATTGCAAGTGATTTGACCCAGGAAGAGCTGGCGGAACGCGCTGATCTTACCAAGGGTTTCATTTCGCAATTTGAGCGGGACCATACCTCTATCTCGGTGGACAGTCTCCTGGACATTCTTCAGGTGCTGAATGTCAAGGTCACGGATTTCTTTGCAGAAGACCCTGAAGAACCCATTATCTATCAGCTTGACCAGCGCACGCCGCTCGCCGAAGAAGGGGTACAGTCTTTTGAATTACTTATTCCCGGTGCGACAAATCGTCGCATGGAACCGGCGCTGATGGAGTTAGCGCCGGGGCAGCGTTCCCGGACTTTGGAACCTTTTCAGGGTGAGGAGTTTGGTTTTGTGCTGCAGGGAATCGTGACGATTTGCTTTGGGACGAAATCGTATCAGGCTCGCGCGGGAGAGTGCTTCTATTTTGAAGCCACGAGGGAACACTGTCTCGAAAACAGCGGCAAGCGCCTTGCGAAGTTGATTTGGATGACAACACCACCGATGTTTTAGATATTAGCGAAACGAAGCATTAGACAGAGATTTGGTGAAGGACAGTCGCGGGTATTTTCCCGTTTTTCTAAAATAAGGATTCCTGAAGGAAGATTCACCTCAGGTCGTTTATTGTAAGGAGAACAGAGAGATGCAGGCTCTTGGTCGCCAGATTGTCGTCGAATACTACAATTGCAATCCGGAAAAGTTGAACGATACGGCGTTGATTAAGCGTGCGATGCGCGAAGCAGCGAACGCGTGCGGCGCTACGGTCGTTCAGGAAGCTTTTCATCTGTTTAATCCTCACGGTGTATCCGGTGTGGTAGTCATCGCTGAATCGCATCTGGCGATTCACACCTGGCCGGAATATGGATATGCCGCCGTGGATCTGTTTACCTGCGGGGAAGAGATCAATCCCGAGGTCGCTTTCGAGTATCTGCGGGATGCTTTGGAAGCAGGCAATTTTTCTGCGATGGAACTGAAACGGGGAATGCTGGAAGTCGCACGCGGCCAAAAGCTGCCGTTCAAACCTGAACCGGTGGCGACGTAAATGATTTTTCCGATGCCGGATAAGTTTTTTCTTGTCAGTGGAAGCGCGGAAGGTCCGACATTCTTGAACTCCTTTGATAACGCTCTCCTGGCGGCGGGTATCGGAAATACGAATCTTATCCGCATCAGCTCTATTCTTCCTCCCGGCGCACGTGAAATTCCGGCCACCACGTTGCCCTTTGGGAGCCTCGTGCCGATGGCTTACACGAGCGAGAGCAGCGACGTCCCTGGAGAACTCATTGCAGCGGCGGTGGCGGTCGGCTTGCCCCAAGAAGAAGATCAGCCGGGAGTGATTATGGAACATCACATCCGCGGCTACGCTGAAGATTGCGAAGAAGTCGCCCGGCAATTAATTCGTTCAGCTTTCGAGAACCGGGGAATTGCCCTACAGGAGATTCGAAGTGTTGCCGTGGAAACAAAAGTGGTTAAATTGGCGACTGCTTTTGCTGGTGTTGTTTTGTGGAAGTGAAGAGAGCCAAAGCGGTTCGCTATAGGATGCCGTTATTATTTATAGAGTTATCGATTAATGGATTTGTGGTTTAACGAAGAATTTGTCCCCGGCCTGAGAGTCTCTTTCCGGGTTACAAAGACTTTGTATCAGGGCAAGAGTCGTTTTCAGAAGATTGATGTTATCGAAACGGAACGCTTCGGGCGTGTCCTGCTCTTAGATGGACTTACCATGTTCACCAGTCAGGATGAATTCGTGTATCACGAAATGATTGTGCATCCTCCTTTATTGGCTCATCCCAATCCGAAGCGTGTGTGCGTTGTGGGGGGAGGAGATGGCGGAGTTATCCGGGAGATACTGAAGCATCCCGAAGTGGAATCTGTGGTTCTCTGTGAAATTGACGAGGAAGTCATCCGCGTCTGCAAGGAATTCTTTCCGGACATGGGGGCCTCGTTTTCGGATCCGAGAGTGACCGTGCAGATTGGAGACGCCGCGGAGTATATCCGCCCTCAAAAAGATGCATTCGATGTTATTCTGGGTGATACGACAGACCCAATTGGTCCTGCGGTCGTCCTATTCGAAGAACCTTTTTACGTCTCAGTGAAAAAGGCGCTGAAACCGAAGGGGATCTTTGTTGCGCAGATTGAGAGTGTTTTTATCTATGGAGATATCATTCCGAAAGTCACTCGCGCTCTCAGGAAGAATTTTCAGGATTGTCGCTTGTATGGAGCAACGGTACCCACCTATCCGACCGGTTATTGGAATTTCGTTTGGGCCTCCGATAATGTGAATCCCTTTGATGTGAATCAAGAGCGCCAGCGCCGGATTTGCGCAACGTGTCGTTACTATACACCGGAGCATCAGCGAGCTGCTTTTGTTCTGCCGGCTTTCGCAGCGGAGCTGCAGGCTTGAGTGATTTTCTGAAGACAGCAGCCTATCTTGGAGCCTCTCAAGAATGCAAAGCTGCTCGTGTCGCTCTTTTTGGATGCCCGTATGACGGCACCGCCAGTTATCGAGCTGGAGCGCGATTTGGCCCCGCGGCAATTCGGGAAGCATCGCAGGTTCTGGAAACCTACGACCTCCGAACGAAAATTGATCTGGACAATTGCGCTTTTTGCGATCTGGGGGATTTGGAAATCTCTCCGGGAGACAAAACCGGATCCCTCTCGCAAATCGAGACGGCAGCAAGGGATTTATTGGCCGAAGGGAAAATTCCTGCCGCTTTAGGCGGCGAACATTTGATTTCTTTGCCGCTTGTGAAAGCGGCGCATGCTCTTTTTTCTGATATGGTGCTTGTCCAATTTGATGCGCATTTGGATTTAAAAGACAAGTACTTAGGTGATCGTCTGAGTCATGCAACAGTCATGCGCCGTGTTGCGGACTTTCTACCTCCGTCACGGATTTTGCAGGTAGGCACCCGGTCAGGTACATTAGAAGAATACGAGTTTTCCAGAAAGTGCCGGAATTTGGAGGCTAACGCTGAGGACATCCCTCGCTGGATTTCCAACCGGCCTGTTTACGTGACAGTGGACTTGGATGTGCTGGATCCGGCCGTTTTTCCGGGCACGGGAACGCCGGAACCGGGTGGTGTAAGTTATGGAATATTAGAAGATTGGCTTCTCTCGCTGACTGGACAAAACATCATCGGCTGGGATGTAGTCGAACTAGCCCCACATTGGGATCCTACCCATGTTTCGTCTATTGTTGCCGCCAAAGTCGTACGTACACTTATGAGTCTTACGGCAGTCTGTTGAGTCGGGTGCTGTAATCTTCTATACAAACTATTGTTTTATTATTAACATAGGGTTTTTCAAAGCATTTGCTGAGAGGCAAGAATCCGCAAGGCCGCGTCTGATAACCCTTCACGGGCATTGCGGAATTTAGACTTAAGTGAAAAAATTTAAACTTTTTACTTGACAAATTCTTTTTCATTCGTTATATTTCAAAATCTTTATAGGATATAAACTTTCAGGAACTTAAGAGCAAGAACGCACCTCAGGACGGGCTCAGAGCCGCTTTGTGGTTGCGATAAGTGTGTTCGAAATAGTTCAAATGTCAACGGGGAAAATCGGAAGTCGTCCAGAGTGGCGTCTGTTCCTATTTGTTTTTAATTAAATAACGGGATTATACGAATGATGAATTCACTACCCTCTTTATCGCCAGGAATCGGGCAGAAACTGCTTCACCTGTTGGGAAAACATAGCACCATTGGAAATCCCGTAGGGCACGGACGGAAGGTTCTCAGCCCTCGATCAGTCGAATATCGAAAAACTTCAAATAGTGAGGAGAGCTTCATGATGAAATCCACAGCTCTTTTTCATGTTTTTGTGCTAAGCGCGCTCATGGTCTGCCTTTTTGGCGGAGCAAGCGCCTTAGCTCAACCGGACATCATCATTGATGGCGGATTCATTGAGTGTGTAGAAGACACGGCCGGCACAACGCCAAACGGCGTTATCGACGAAGGCACTGACAGTGTGCGAGTGACGGTGTTTGCCGCAATACCTAACGGGAATACCGGCCCGTACAATCTCTGTTTCGAGGATTCCGTGGAGGCGGGACTCTGGCCAGTCCCGGGTTTGGGTGATTTCGACGCTTCTGTACCGCAGATTAGCTACTTGTGTAATCCCGTCACGCTCTACCGGATGGAGACTCAGGTAACGGCGAATATGGGATTGGACAGTCTCTACGATGCCGACAGCTGTCTGATTGTTGCGACCCTCACCTTCCATCCGCAAAACCTCATCGCAAGCGCGGGTGATGCCGCGCTCTTCAGCGTTACAGTCAAGAGTAACGATGATCTGGATAATGGCCCCTGGTGTCGTTCTGATCCTTTGACGGTTGTCTTGCCCTGTTCGATCAATACGGTCACCGGCTGTGGAACCATTCTCTGGGACGAGTATGGTGGATTTCGCAATGACAACATCGTTGCGATTGACGACTCGGTTTGGTGGGTGTTCGCAGCGGATACAGCCGATATGGACACGTTTTACATTGACTTCAGTTGTATTTCAAGTGATCTGGGCAGTGATAAAGTCCATTCCGGTTTCACTGGAAAGTATCGGGTCCATGCCTTGGATCTTTTGGAAAACAGTCTGACAGACACTTTTTTTGTGACTTACTGTGAATGGGATACTTTTTATGGTGATCTATCAACCACATGTTGGGATACCTGCTATGTACTTCGCTGGATAGACAACAATCCCCCGTCAACTTGTTTGGCCTGTTACGACTCTTGCCATATCGTAAACGGCAACTATATCCCGAATGATACGATGGGTTGGTGGCCTAATTACGGAAGCCCGTGGTGGCCCTATTTGGGAGTTGGAGACACGCTTCGAATTTTCTGGTCTATCGGTTACGCGGACACTTGTAATTATCCGCCGCTGTCCTCCTGCAGGGGTGACACGGTAGCATTGTGTAATACGCTCGAAAGACTTCGGAATTTCGATGCGGCATGGATTGGTGTTGACTTCAGTGGTTTTGTGGACAGCTGTGGAGCCGATCCCACTTGGTGGCCGGTCAATAGTATTCCTGGCGGGACGAGTCCCTACATGGGCCCAGGTGACAGCCTGATTGCGCCCCACAAGATTTGGATTGGTGGTCCTGGTGGGTATGGTGGAATTGAAGGCGATAGCTTGTTATGGGTAGATATCCCGATTGATATCGTCAATTGGCCTTTGATTCAATGCTGCATTGACCCGACGCTCGAAACCGGCAATGCGCCAGACCTCTACTTCATAGATGATGCGGGTAATGATTATGGACCTGAGGATTACCAGTGTGAATTCTGTATTGATAATGTGTGTCCTGATGGACCATTGGCGGACCTCAGGCAAGATACTCTGTGCCGCCGCTTCTCTCCTTATGACAGCACAGAAAATAGATGGTGGAGTATTTCTCCGGACTCGATTCGCGTCTGGCTCGACAGTCTCGATGCGGCTGGGAATCCGGACAGCTTGGAGAACCTCTTCCTCGTCGGTATTGACGTTCGTTCAGAACCGGATGAAATCACCGGCGATATCGTAGCGGTATTGGATTGGTTCAATCCATTGTTGGCTCCTCAGTATATTCCTTTCGAAAGAGATACATGGCTCTTCCCTGAAGGACCATATGACAGCGCTGCATTTGACTGGTATGGCAAGCAGGGAACAGACAGTCTTGATCCATGGCTGGATCTGACAAATATCTGCCCGCTTGGGTTTAATGTAGGCCTCACGTATGCCCGCTTTATGGACCGTGCAGGTAATAACTGCATTTGGGGATGGGATAACGATAGTACAACCGTTCTACCGAACTATACGCAACGCAACCGGATTCATGCCGTGGTGGATACCTGTATTCCGGATGTTGTGGTGCTCTCCGATACCCTGACGGTGATGAACATTGTGCTGGGCTCAGGAGCCCCCGTACCGATTGGTCCGGAAACTGGCTATCCGACCTATCAGTGGACTACCGGTGATGAAGACCCGATTCTCCGATTCCGTCCGGAACGGTTCTTTGATCAGGGCTTGCACGATTCGTGTTTGGTTGAGAGACTCTTTGCCCACGTTCTCGTCGAGCGCGTCGTCGAATTCGGTTGTGGTACATGGCCGAATCCCGATGATACCGCTGGCTTCTACTCCCATGAGGATTCGACGGACGGCTCGGCCACTTGGCTATGGTCTCCGATTGATTTCTACGCCAATGATGTGAACGGACCTATAATTCAATTCCATTGGGGACACGAATTCCCCGGCGGTGGATACCTAAATGATGGACTGTATCGTCTGGAGTTGCAGATATTAGACGACGCCGGTATGATATATACAGACCCGTGCTACGTCTGGCTGAACGGTACAGGTCCGTGCTTTGATACGGTTCGAGTGGCAGGCCCGGATACCGCGTGTGCGCTGCACTTCTTCACCGATGATACGATGTGCGTCTATATTGTAACGGACACAACGGCGGAATTTGTGGAAGTTGACTGGAGTTGTATCCCCAACCTGAATACGGATTGCACCTTTGTACATACCGTCTCTTATGATTCGACTCATATCGCAGGCGGTCTGGCGGAGTGGATGGTCTGTATTGAAGGTATTCTTGCGGACTATATTGATACCGTTGATACCGACAACAACCATTACGAACTTGATTCTCTGGCACAAAAGGGTGTTTGTGACACCAATGATTGTGGATTACAGACGATTGGTGTTTACGCGTGGGATAGTGACAGTGTGATGTCCAGGTATTATCAGGTTGATTGCCATCAGATACCCGACGGTTGTCAGGAAGCCATTCTGGGCTTGACGCCGTGTCCGCGTATTGTATCCGGTCACCCAGAATTCTTCTTCTATAATCCGGATACTATGGCGGCTGATTCTGCGGCGAATCTTGGCTTCCCGTGGGGGCCTGAACCCGATTGGAATGCCATATCTCCCGGTAACCTGGACCATGCCTACAGCGCGTCACTCAACTGGGCGCAGGATAATGTTCAGGATACCGTCTTCATGCGAGTATTGATCGACTCTCTGACCATTAATGCCCTCGGTGGAGATACGATTGAAATCTCCATCCGGAATGATAATGAAACACCGACGCGCGAACGCGTGATTCGGCGACCGCTCTATCATCAGCCCGACACATTGGCGAACAACTCGATCTATCACGGTCGTTTGACGCGCTACTACAATCCCGCCGATGGGCTCCTGACCCCGTACTTCCAGTTTATCTATATGTGGAACGGAACCTGGTTTATCAGCGGCGGCATGGACTCGATTGAGATGGTTGATTTCAATAAACAGGATACCGTGCTTGTCACCGTCACAGTGATTGACAGCAACGATGCTCTTGAATGCGACTCCGTCTTCGCCGATCTGGATGTTGACAATATCAACCCGGAATTCTATGATTGGACGGGTATAGCAGCCGGAACTCGGGATCCGAACACCGGTTCGACGCCTTCTGTGTGGAATCTGGGTGTGGATAATGACTGCGGTTTCCGTTTCGGTGAGGGCGATACCTTCAAGCTGAAAGTGAAGCTTTCCGAATCGGTTCATTTTGATTCGGCAGCCTATCCGAATACGGATGGCTCATGGCGTGATCCGGGTACAGGCGAATGGAAGCTTACTCGGAACTGGCAGATTTCGGCGATTGACAACATGACAGAAGACCTTCTGATTGTTGCCGGTGATACGATAAAGGTCTGGCTGGATGAAGTCATTGAAGATTCCGTCGCGTATGATTCATCCTATTATACCTTAATAGGTCGCTTTACGAACATTCCGGATGACTATTGCAATACGAATGTTAATCTGTTGATTCGTTCCGCGTGGGATCAGGCAGGGAACCCCGGTCGCTATAACAACCCTGTCTATACGGATGCCTATGAAGCGGATGCTTGTGAAGATACATCGTTCGCGATTTACATCGTCAATATCGATCCGTTTATTATCGGATGTCCGCTGGTTTGGAATCTGACGGATTCTATTCCGGGTTGGATTGCGCCGGAAGACCTGGATGTCGAGGTCATCGCAAGTATTATCGAGACTCCGGAAGTCTGGGCGTGCACGCTCGGAACGATACCGGATTCGATTCAGCATATCCGCGGTAACTTCCAGCAAATTACGGATGATCCGAATCCGTGGTTGAATGCGGACTCCGTAGGTGCTTGGTATCTGTGGGCGGATACATCAGTTTGTGATTCGCTCGAATTCTGGGCGCGTGATTACTACTGGTGGCTCGTTGCGGACTCTTCGGATCTGGCGACGATCCATTGTGATGGCGATACGCTTGACTTCTGGATCCGCTTCAATACATTTGGTGGCGCATCAGACACCGGCTTCTTCGACGAATGCGTGCAGGTGGATGTCAACGAGCCGGTGTGGGTCAATGCCTGGGCAGAGGATACAGCCGGTACAATGGAGATTACCGACACGACTTGCGCTGATCCACATGCCCCGATCATTCTGTGGGCCAATTTCACAGATGATATGATCGATTGTCCCACTGGCAACGGCCTTGGAGTGGTTGACACTTTAATTTGGGCAGATATTAGCGGAATTACGGGCGACACTACTGACACGAAGGTAGCGCCGGATTCGATTTGGCCAGATCTTGGGGTTCCTCCTTATGGATATGCTTTCTGGACCGTAATACCGGATACGGCTTTCTGGTGCCATGCCGAGACGCTTGTTACATGGGACGCGCTCGCATTGACAGACTCGATTGGGCATTATGACCGCGAGCTCTTCTTCCGGGATACTCTTTGCTTCCATAGCGATTGTATGCCGCCGGTGTTTGACTACGCGGTAGCGGGTTGTGATACAGATACCGTTACCGTGCCGACTCCCACTTGTGTTAATATGCCGATTTATGGTTATTTAAGCCCCGGCAATCCGATCTATCTGCTTGCTTGCTTCAATGATCCGGATACCGACTCGAGTCTTGGAATCGATTCTCTTTGGGTGGACCTCAGCGAACTCGACATGACGACGTCGGGCTGGATTGCGGCGGAGGATACCTGTTGGGCGGATTCCTTCTATACTGTTTGTGGATATTGGGGCTACACGACTTCTTATGTTCTGAACCAGCCGTTTGATAATCTCGATACAGCGTGGGTCTGGTTCAAAGCTATGGACAACTTTGGTAATGTGGATTCCTTCCATGTTGCCATAGGTGTCATAGATACACTTCCGCCGATTGTGGACTTCATTTACACGATCGGAGACGACTCCGTCCGAGCCTATGTTACACCGGCGGACGAACATGTAACGGTTTACGCAGATCTCATTCCGGGTGATACCTATATGGCCAGCGGGCCCAAGGACGTTTGGGCGGACTTCTCTCGCTTCATGTGCGACTCCGCGCAGCGTGCGGGATATGACACGCTCTACGCTGACTTGGTTTATGAGACATCTCCGGGTAACTGGCGAGCCTTCTGGGGTTACGACTCCCTCTATTATGTATCTCTTGGATACAATTCTATCACTCCGTTCTTCCTCCATGTTTGCGACAGTCTCCACATGCCGGCCAATCTGTCGCCACCGGATGGACCGGATCCGATCGGTCTCGATGTCGGTGCGGAAGGCTTATACGACACTCTATGGGTCCATGTGACCGACTCGGCTTGCAATGTCGGTACTCATTATAATATCTTTGAAATCAGCGGCGGTGATTCGACCGTACCGGATGTGGATTCCGTCTGGGTAATGACGAACCGCTGCGATACAACGTTAGGTTTCATTTCCTCGCAGCCGCTTGATAGCCTCCATATTGAGGTCTGGGCATGGATGGATACCATGTTCAATGGTTACGAGGACACACTGCGTATCGATAGCTTGCAGGCAGACCTCGCTGGTCTGAATCCAACCTTATATGGCTGGACCGATTGGGGTATGCCCGGTCACTATGGTGGTTGGCCGGTTTATGGTGACGCCAATGATCCGAACCACGGGCAAGCTTTCTGGGATCTTGTCATGGACGGTCAAGGCCGGACGCGACTGGTCGCCAAGTGGGTCAATCTGACCGCGGAAGGTCTCGGCTGTGGTGATTCCGTTGTTGTGCCGGTGAAAGGCATCCGTCAAACCGGCGGAGGCGGCAGCCACGGCTACTATCTGGATGTTGAATACGGCCAGGCGTGGGTGGACACGACACGACCGTACATCTACGATATGCGCGTTTATAATTCCACTGTAAGTCCTGACGATACTACCTGGGTCAGCCCGAACTTCCCGGTTTATGTTGACATTTGTGCCGTGGATACGATCTGCTGGCCGGGCTATGGCAACGAGCCGGGCTTTGATCTGGCTATGGGTGATCCTCCCGATGGTCCATACATCAGCTTCTGCGCGGGAGCAGAAAATGCTCTGCGTGATCTGTGGACTTGGGATACGACCAGCTTTAGTGTTGAATACAACGGTGGCGATACCGTTTGCTTGCGGTGGATCGGGATGCCGATTTATGACGACACGTGTAATCTTGTAGATTATGATAACTTGAATGGCTGTGTTACGGCCTATATTCAGGATTGTCTCTCGAATCCGGCTTATCCGGTGACCAAGGAAGTGACTACTGACGATCGTCCGCCGGAATATGTACTTTCAGCGGTACGCGGCGATTATACCTTTGAGACGCCCTTCCCCGGCGATCCGGACTCCGTTGGTATTGACAGCGTGCTTGTGCTGCGTCGAGGCATCTATAACCTTGACTGGGACAGCCTGATGACTGTCTATGTGGTCGTAGACAACTGGCCGGGCGATACGCTTATCAGCTTTACGCAGACTTGGATTGATTTCCGCCATCCAACGAACCATCCGGCGCTCAATTTCATGATTGACGGACCGGATACAGTCGCGAATCCGGATGTCGTGTTCTACAATACGGACGGCATGCATCGCGACAGTATCGTTTGGTATGTGCCGCTTTATGGCTCGGAGCTCTTTGACGTAACGATTCCTTCAGACAAATATTACTTCGCTCTGCAGCTTTCTGATACATTCGGGAACAGCATCGGTGATACAAACAGTATGGGCGAGTGGACTACGCTCTTCTGTGACAGTTCTGATGAAGGATTGGACAGCGCGATTGTCTTCACGATTCAGAATTACAATGTCCCGAATCCGGGTATGGTGCTTCTCGCTGACAGCATGAACAAGTGGAACAACGAGAAACTCAGCCCCGATACCGCTGAAAACCTCTATAAGATCTGGCATCCAATGGGTGCTAAGAGCGAGGAAGAATTAGAATGGCGCTGGTACACCAACAGCACACGCTTCTTCATCTTTGTCGAAGATCCGGTTCTCCAACATGACCTCATTGATAACGACGCCGATGGACTTGTCGATGAGCTTGGCGAAGGTGTGGACTTCTACACTGCGGATGTGCGCATCAACAACTATCCGCAGGTCGCGCATGTTGACTCGATGAATTCGGGCGGCGTGTGGATTAATTACCTATGGTTCGAAGACAACTTCAGTGAAGGCCAGTATAATGTCGAACTCTTTATCAGCGACATTTACGGTCACCGCGATACGCTTGGGCTGGCGATGTATAGTCCCGACACCCTGGCTCTGCAGTTCTTCGAAGACGAGTCCTGCCCGATGGGTGTCCAGATGGTATTTGCAGACACCAATATGGTAGACGTACCGATAAATTATAACGGTATGGACGTGACTGCTCTTGATTTGAGCCTGTATCAACTCCCCGATAGTCTTTTTGTCTATAAGAACTTTGCCTGGTTGGATATTGAACTGACCGATTCGACGATCTTCAACAGCATTCCGCCGGTTCCGGGTTCAGGTGTTGATACGGATACAAGCACGACACCGGACAGCACGAACTGGAACAACGGCCTGGCAACCAGTATCGTACTCTATGATCCAACCATGACGCCGGTGCCTCACTTTGTCCAACGCTACTATTTGGATCTAGCAAACTTCCCGCATGCCACCTTGGTGGATACAACCGGTACGGCTTTGGAGTCCCTGCCGGACGGCATCTATACGATTGTACTCGATCCCCTTGACCGTGTCGGGAATTCATGCGTTTACACATGGCAGTTTATCCTCGACCGCACCTGTCCGTCGATTGATTCGCTTTATGTGACGCAATCAGGCTTCGGCATTGCGGAGGATACCCTCTATGCGTCGTGGGATTATGTCGAAATCAAGGCACACGTCAATGACTTGCTTGACGGTGTTGACAGTGTCGTCTTCGACTACTGCTTCGACGCGAATCGCGACGGTGTGCTCGACGCGTATCCGTTCTGGATTCAGGCGAACATTCTGAGTGTGCCGAACTCCGCGACGGATTCGACCTATATGTGGGCATGTTACTGGAGCGTCATGAATCTGCCGTGGTCGTCGGAAGATACCCTCGGCATGCCGCCGGTAGATACGCTTGGTCGCTGCATCAACCGTTACTTCGTGCGAATCCAGGCATGGGACCACTTCAGCAATACGTGCGAATATTACATCCCGGTGGACATCATCGACGACATCGCTCCGCTGGCCTATATTGTTTATCCTCCGCAGGGAGCGGTATTCAACTCGCAGATTGACAGCGAAATGGTTGTCACGGCATACGACTCTGTCGGTGGAACCTATGATCCGATGCCGGGCGACACCTTTACCTTCAATCCGCTTGGCCGCTGGTTCGATCTGGCCAAGGGCATGTTCCAGTACAAGTACTACGAAGCGCCTGGCACCTACGTGTCCGGCAACGACGACCCGGCTGCTGGCTGGGTAACGATTCGGACAGGATTGCCTGATTCCCTCGGTGGAGACACATCTACTTACCGGGCTCCGGACGACAGCTTCCATGTCCGTCTGAATATCGCCGACTGGCCGTCTCATCAGTATAATATGAGATTCTGGACCTTTGACGTTTGTGGAAATAACGATCCGCTGAATACTCCGGTCGTTACCTTCTGGGTCCAGGAAGACACAATTAATCCGATTGCTTCGATTACATGGCCGGATCCCGATATGTGGGTTACTGATCTGCATTGTTCCACGGGCTTCGTGCCGATTCGTGCGACCGTTCCATTCTACTTCGATATCGACTCTGTTGAATTCTGGTATGTCGATTCCCTAACGATTCCGGGTATAGGACAGCATATCCATATTGGCTCGGTGACTCAGGCAGATTCGGTCAATTGGAATTGGGCGCACTACTTCAGCACCGATCTATGGGATACGCGGCACCTGTTGTCGGGTTTCTACTGGCTCTATGCCATTGCTTGGGATAGCTCCGGTAACTTCGATGCGAATCCGCACTGGTCTCGTGTGATGTTGGATAACACACCGGGTGAGATTACGGATTGCTGGATCTCTGATCCTGACAGCGATGCTACGAACAAGTATTTTGAAATCGATGCGACTCGAGAGGATACCATGTTTGTCCTGCGGGCAACTGCAAAGGACAGCATCGTAGATATGTGGGGAGTCACCCACTATGGAGACATCCGTTGGGTTCAGTTCCAGGTGCTGACACGCTTCGGTGTCTGGGAAGACCTGGACACGAACTTCACTGATCCGATGGGTTATAATCCGCTCTACGGTGCGGATATCTATGTCGGGAACGCCAACGGTGTCTATAACGGCATATCGTGCGACAACGTGCCGGACACTGCTGGAATTTACGAGTGCTATGTGATGTTCAGCGACTTCGGCAACAGTCCGCTCGACTCTATCCGCTTCCGGGCGTATTGCGCCGACGGTACGGATCGAACTTGGCCGGATCCGCCTGAAAGCGATAAATATTGGGGTCATCCGAACTGGGAGGGAGACCGCAACCGCGACTGCGGACTTGACCGCGATGCGGTGCTTTGCTCGAACAGCTTGATGATTTACGACCAGTTGCCGGAAGGCGTCTATCTGTGGGCGCGCAACCACTCTGACTTTGATGATGACCTGCCGGTATTTGGCGGCGGCATCTCTCCGCTCGCTCGTTTCGGTTGTAACGACCCGTACGCACTGGATACGGTGCTCTTTGTTGCCAAGTATGACACGCTTCCGGGTGACGAGTGGCTTCTGCACTTCGTTTACTGGCGTTCAGGTGCGTGGGATGCTGATACTACTGTAACCGTACCAGGCGACACGATGTACATCCCGAACGACATCTCGCTGAACCCGAGTGCTCCGGCGCTGGGTCCGATTGGCTTGATTAACGCTTGGGACAGCCTCTACGTAATCTGGACGGATATCCGTCAGTGGATTGCAAACGACGCAGCGTTGCACGGTTATACGAATGTTGACTTGACCTTCGCCGCCTATGTGACCGATTGGACTGGTAATACATCTCCGTTAATGGATGATACAAGCAAGTTCACGATCAGGTGGGACTGCCAGGCGCCGATTTGTGAGATTACAGATCCGGATGCTGGAGATCCTCTGTGGGCAACCAATGACGATTGTGATACCTATACAGCGCTTCAGGCATACATGGACAGTTCCCTCGAAGCCAATCGTGAGCTGTGGGAATGGGGTTGGACTGTTGGCGACCTCTGGGAAACGCACTGGTACTGGTCCTATGTTGGTGGTCCGCTAAACGATACCGGTATGGTAGATAGCGATCTGTTTGACGCTGGTTGCTGGCCGGATCCCTATGGTTGGCACCGTGATTCAACCGACCAGTGGGGATGCTGCTACTACGATAGGTTTAATGTCGAGTGGAATAACACCTTATTCCGCACGGTAGAAGGCTACAAAGCTGGAACCGGTCAAATCTGGATGGTCGTAACAGACGATGTCGGCAATGTTGACACATGTATGGTGGAAGTTGAGGTTGACAACGAAGCGCCGTATGCTCCGATTACACATGTCAGCTATGTCCAGAACGACCCGGGTGATCCCGGAAACCGCGTGCGCGTGACTCACGAGGTGACATGGCTTAGGGATTCCGATCCCGACACGATTGAAATCTTATATAACCGCGGCACGGATCCGGGTGGCGACGATCCTGAAGCGTTCGTGATCTTCTACTGCGATGCAGATAAAGTTCTCAATTGCACTGGAGATCCGATTGATATCCATAATGTCCAGCTCTGGGAACTCTGCCAGGATACTTCAAGGAATCATGTCTGTCCGGGGGATACACTCCCAAGCGATTCCGTCTTGTTTGACACCTTTAAGGAGGCGCAAGAGTTCGATCAGTATCCGCCGGATGATGACGCGAATGATCGCTATGAAATCGCACTGCTTCTGGACAACACCTATACACCCGGTACCTATCACTTCTCCTTCATTGCCACCGACGATTATGGCAATATCGAAGGCGACGCTAATATGAATGACACGCTGACGATAGCATGCGGTGGTAGACCCGCTGATCCGGATATAACCAAGATCGACCTGTTTGTCCGCGTGGTGAACGTGAATGAGCCGCAGGTGGTCATCCGTCAGCCGGATTATGGTCATACGTGTGTCCATGAGCAAATCCTGTTAAGTGCTGAAGATGCGACCGATCCAACCTACTTCACCGGCGAAATTGATACCGTCTTCTTCTGGACGCAAACAGACGGCGGCGATTCGCTATTAGGCTTTGATACGGATACCACGGGTGCCGTTTATACCTTCGAATTGTATGAAGAAGAAGTGCCGGGTATGGCGGGTTGGTATGTTGCCAACAGCTACCAGTGGTTTGCGGAACGTGACCTCTTCCCGGATGTTTGGGTGCGCGTACTGAATCCTAATGGTTCTATCTATAACACATTCGATATGGAATATTCAGGTGGCAGGTGGAGCTATAATGCGTACCTTAGCTACAACCCAGCTGGTTTCCAATACTTCTTCATTATTGACGCTAACGATAACAACGAGGCGGATCCCAATCCGTACGACCGTCACGTCAATGATCCTCGCTACACTTGCACAGGCGCCGATACGGCTGTGGTGCAAGTTTGGGATTGGTCGCTTGATTTCGATACGCGCGTGCTGACCAACCGCAGCTACAACTTCTGGACAGAGGTTGTCTGGCACGATACAGTCGGCTATCATGTGATCGAAAATCCGTCGGAAGGTGACAGCACTCATGTCTTCTTCGTGGATAATGAACCTGCCGAAGGCACAAGCGATATCGAGTTCGACGTGACGCGCGTCGCCGCAGGTATGCAGGCTCCGGGAGAAGGAGGGGTATGCAACCCGGCGGATATCGTTTGGTTCGTGACGGATATTCAGGCGATTGACGGCTTCTACAACCTGCCGGTGGAAGACATCTGTAAGGTCGTTTACCAGCGCAGCTACACAAACTACGATAATTACCTCGCAGAAGACAGCACGGGCTGGGAGAATGTCGATACTGTATACTCGAATCAGGACAGTGGTTGGACAGAAGCGTGGCCTGGCTCATGGGTAGCGGTTAATCCATTGATCGATAACCTCGATAACGACGGCGACGGTCTGGTCGACGAAACCGCTGATGTTCAAGCTGGCGACGGCGTCGGCGAGGAAAATGTGCGCATCTGGGTGCGTGCAGTGATTGTTGATCAATGCGGCAATACCTTCTACACAGAACCCGACAGCCTCTGGCTCGACGTCTCCGAAGCGCAGGCCTGCATCACGGAAATCGAAGGTGTTTCACCTGCGGATAATCAAACCATCATTATTCCGGAAGACCACAATATCGAGGTTATCGCGACGGATCATTCGGCTCCGTTTGATCAGGCGATCCTCGGTCGCTTCCAGTATCGTACACTCCCGCCGGATACCAACGGATGGATGGATATGCAGCCTATGATGGGCAGCGGCGAAACCTCAGTGGTCCGCCATGTTCATGGTGTCTTCACCTTTATCTGGGATCTTGACAGCCTACATGCACTGCCCGGTAGTCCGGATCCGGAAAACTGGTATCAAGGCCGAGTGGTCGCTGAGGATACCGTTAACAATAACGATTCCTGCGATAATGTCATTTGCCAGATTACCTTCCGCTTGAATGACATTACGCCGGCGGCTCGCGTTGAAATGTACATAGTTTACAGCGACACTGATACAGCAAGTACCTGCACGGTAGATTCTGTCTATTACATTAATCCAGATCCGCCGTACTATTTGAGGGGTGTCTTCGCGCCAACCTCTATTGATACAGGTCTGGCATCGCTTACCTTCCAATATCGTACTCGCGATTGCGCTGATATGATCTACACGGTTAGTGAGTGGCGCAATATCGAAACCATCTGGGAGCCGATTGAAAACGACACGGCTAATGTAACAGATAGTGTTACCTTCCAGCCGCGTCCGGAAGATGTCGGCGATCAGGGCTTTGACCTGCGTGTCATCGTGGAAGATTACAATGGCAATGATACGTCGGATGTCTGGACGCTATGGGTTGACGAAACCCCAATAACTCAGGCAGAGGATGATATTCCGACGGTTTACTATGAGATCCTCCATGAGGGTGTTGTGATTATCAATGAAGATGCACTCCTGACAGTCGTCTATGAGCCGGATCCGGTTTCCTGCGAAGTCAATGTCGCAGAAGCCTGGCTCGAAGTCACCGAGGTTGATACGGTGTCCCCGACAACATATGATCTGGGCTACTTCGTATGGGATACGCTCGGTACTTGGGTCTTTGACTTTGGCGGCAATATCTGTAGCACATTTGCCGCGGCCGGTGGATCAGGTCAATACTACTTCGATATCTACACGGTTGACTGTGCCGGAAATACTGGCGACAGGCGTGTCTTGATTGATGCTGGTGGCGATCTTGGTGTCTTCGACGTCTTGACTGTTGACTGCATCGAGCCGGTCTGTGGTGACCTCTATCGCACCGATGACTGCGAAAACCTCGTCGCTAACGGCGGCGAGACCGTGCATCTCAGTTGGGAAATCTTTGAACGGACCTTATCATTTGACGGCGAGCACACCTTTACTGACCTCGAACTCGTATATCTCATCGCGGACTATAATGGGGGTGATGAAATTGCCTCCGATAGCTTGATGCCTGATTCCGTTGTGGGAGATTCCGTCGCCTACTTCACGTGGAACACCCAGACGGTTACCGACGACAGCACGGCTGTTGTCCTCTGGCTCCATGCTTTTGACACCGCTGAGAATAATGAGCAGGTATGCGATACGGTATTCATCCTTCGCGAAGGTTCGCCTCCGGAGCATGCCGCGATTGACAGCATCACGTACTGGGCATGGGATTGCGTTGCCGAAACTCTTGCGCTCTTTACCGACCGCATCTTTGACGGCACAACAGAGGTCGGCTGTGATGATAGCGTTATAGTTTATGGCTCACTACCCGAGTATCAGCAGTACATCGAATATGTCGAATTGTGGGTGCAGCGTCAAGGCGGCGATAGCACGCTGGAAGATGACCAAGATTGGAATCCCTCCTGGACTTCGAACGGTGCCGACTATCATCTCGATTGGGTTCCGGACACCAGTGGATACTACCGTGTCTGGGTGATTGCCTACGACGATGCCTGCACGCAGCAGGAAGGCACAACGATTGACGAATTCTGGGCCTATGTGGACTGCGACGATCCTTACGGCTGGATTGCTGCCGCTAACGGCGTACCGACACAAGGACCATCTGTTGTAGATACCTTCGAAGTCGAGATGTGGTCCGGTGATCATGATCCGACCTACTTCTGGGTCGAATGGGCTGACAATCTTGATCCCAACGATTCGACTCAGGTCGGCAATCAGGTAGCTCTCTGGGCGAAGCCGCATCACTGGCCGAACGATTCCGATACATACGACCAAGTTTGGACGCGAGTTGATTCGATTCCGAGCCCGTGTAATGCGCACTTCATCATCTGGATTGATTCAATATACCACTGCGGTGATACGCTCGACCTCGTCATCGTTGCGGAAGATCGCTGGGGCAATACGACGGAGTTTGATTTGGATGATCCGTGGTATGCTTACGAAGTCTTCAATACAGGTCGATACGACGTCGGAATCATCCATGATACCGAACCGCCGGTGACACATATCTGGGGTGTCGGCACGGAAAATGATCCGAGTACGGATGTGGTCATTAACCAGCAGACGCACGAAGTCACCATCGTCGGTGGCGATACTGTGGATGTCTATCTGCATGCCTTCAGTCAGGTCGGTGACGGTTCCCTCGAACGCGTCGTGTTCGAAATGAGCTTCGACGGCATCACTTGGGATGAGCTCGGAACCGATTACGAGGGCGAGGATCCGTCGCAATATTGCGAAGGTATGGATCCGCCGCAGCCGTGGTGGTGTGATACCGAGCATCCGATTCTCTGGTCAATGCTCTGGGATATCTCCGGAATTGACGGTGATGTCTACATCCGCACTTGGGGTGAAGACCTCTGTGCGAATATCGAAACAGACCCGGTCGTTTACACCGTTCATATTGATGCCACGCCGCCGATGGCGAAAGTCTTCGTGTGGTACGAAGGCGTCAATGTCGATACGGTTTACTGTGAGGACTGGGATGAAGAGCAGATTCCGGACAGCGCAGAACGCTTCAGCATCTTTACGCTGGGTGGCTGTCCCGATCCGCTGACGCCTTGGGATGTCTATGGCGCCGAATGGTATATGAAGCGCGCGACGGATTATCCGCTTGGAGATTCTTCGTGGTGTGTTATCGGTGATGATTCGACCGCACCATTCTCGATGCGTGACGTCAACTTCTGGGATGGTTCCATTGGTCCATGTCCGTATCCGCAGCCGGGTGTCTGGTATGATATCGCTATTCTGGCGAATGACAGGCTTGGCAATATCATGACTTGGGATCGGTTCCTGAATTATGGCGAAGGTATGACCTACGAAGAGAAGTGGGCAGACCTGATTGCCCGCGGCTTCGTCAAGCGCTTCAAGGTTGTGGATTACACCGCTCCGGTTGCCTATGACTTGGTTCTGTGGCCTGACCAGACTCCGGATTCTTCGGTCATCTTCTTGACAGCCTCTTGCAGTCTGCAAGTGACCGTGGCTGATCCGGATGTTGAAGCCGTAACCTTTGGAACTCGCGAATATGGCCAGACCGGTCCGTTTACGGAAATCGAGCGCGTGGAAGGCGACAGCTTGCTGCCGCCGTTTGCGCCGGTCGAAGGCTACTGGAATACAGAACTTCTAAATGGTACCTATGTTGTCGGCGCGTTTGCCGAGGATGATCTGGGTAACATGGACGGTGATCCTGCCGGTGGAGTCCCGCCGCAGCATACGCGTACTGTAAACATTGATAACGAAAAACCGGAGGCTTTGGTTGACCATGTCGAGCAGGAAGGTGTGACCGTGACGACGCTTGAACGCGGCACGGAAGCCATCTTCTATATCGAAGCCAATGATAACTTCGGTCTCAGGAATGTCTCACTCTACTATCGCGAATCCGGTGGCAATCCGGATAACTGGACACTCATCCCTGATACCGTGACTGCCTGGCCTTATACTATCCACTGGGTGGTTCCGACGACCGCAGTGGTTGGATGGACCTATGACTTCGCGGCGATTGCGACAGACCTTGTTAATTTGACAGACGAAATGGATCATCAGGGTAACTACATCGTTGATTGGTCTGCCGAAATCACGGATACCGATGCCTACATTACTCTGTTCACGATTGGTGGTCAGGATGCGGCAACGGTTCCGCACGTGCATGGCACAGATGTCGAGCTCGTGGCTCACTTCGAACCGAACCTTGATTATGTGCGGTTCGTCTGGATACGCGGTGGTGATACGACAACTATCTGCACGGTCCCGGTGACCATCGGTGATACGGTTGCAACCAACGACGCTTGTCCGTGGGATGTAACCGCTCTGGTGGAAGGACCGGGTGAAGTCGGCGCGATTGGCTCGGCTGATCTTGGCGGTGAGCTTGTCACCATTGGCTACGACTACCGCGATGTGGAAATTGACCACAGCCTCGTGTTGAGTCTTGGTGATCATACTCCTGTGTCGCATGATGTCCTGGGTGGTGCTTGTGGAGCTGAGGCTGCTGCATTGAACGCCTCGGTCGGATTGGTGCTTGATTATTCCGGCTCTATGTCTGGTGCAATTGATGATCTTGAAGATGCTGCTCACCTCTTTGTTGACAACATGCAGGCAGGTGATCGCGGCGCGATCATTAAATTCGCTTCCACGACGCAGGTCATGCAAGACTTCACAGACGACTTGGATGCTCTGCATACGGCAATCGATGCAGTACCAAGCGTTGGAAGTTCGACCTATCTGTTCGACGCCATTTGCTCAACAGCAGTGTTAATCACTCCAGAGACAAACCGCAGGGTGATAGTAGCTATGACCGATGGCGAAAGTTCTGGTAGTGTTGATGCTGCAATTACATGTGCCAATGACGCAAATGCCACCGTTTACACGGTTGGGCTTGGCGCTGCAAATGGGGCAATTTTGCAACAGATTGCCGACGAGACAGGTGGACAGTACTACCATGCACCCGAAGCTTCCGACCTTGCTGACATCTACGAGCAGATCGCCGGTGAGATCTTGACGGGCGGCGCGCTAATTCCGGATGACCTAATTGTTGAATTCCTAACGCCGCCGTCCGACAATATGATTGATACGGTTTGGTTCGAGTGGAAGCGGACGGCAGATCCTGATCTTGATCCGCTCTACACACCTATCGGTCGTGCCATTTGGGACGAGGCGACCGGCAAGTGGGCCTATCAGTGGGAAGCCTTTAACGAGGATTGCAATCTCATCAGCATCCGTGCCGTCACTTGGGATAGGTCAGTCCCGACTCCGAATCGCAGCTACATCATCTTTGCCGATTCCGTTCACATGGATAACTGTGATCCGATTGTCAATATCACCAATATCAACGGCGATCTGACACCTGCCAACATGGAAATCCCGAAGGGTGAGGTGGTCAATATTGCTGTAACGGCATACGATGTCTTCGCCGATGGCGGTAATTCTTGGGTCAAGGGTGATTCCGGAATCGTATCAGTTTGCATCTACTACCGTGCTGAAGGCGATATAAGCTGGCTCTATCTCGGTTGCCCGACGTCACCGACTTGGGATGTTGTATGGAATACCGGTGGTCTCAGCTTCGGTGCGTATGAGCTCCAAGCTGTAGCGACGGATTGGGCAGGCAACTGCGCCACTACAACCATAACCATTAATATTACAGACGCGCTCTATCAGCGTGCCTTCATTGTCGGTTACGATCGCGATGACGACTATGCTTGTCCGGATACGCTCTGGGCGATAACCGACGATTGTGACGAAAATACCACAGACTACGTCCGCTTCCAGTATTCGACAGATGAAGGCGAGACGTGGGTCGCGTTGGGTGAAGATCAAACGGGTGAAGACTTCTGTCTGGAATGCTTCCAGTATCACATCTGGAGCGTCCAGCTTGAATTCGACGTCATCCCAGAAGGCGCAATCTTCCGCGCTATTGCAACGGATGAATCCGGAAATGATGATCCGGAACCTGCGGTCTTCGCCTTTGCCGATGTTACCGATTCTCCGGAACCGGTCGTCTGGGCTTATGATTGGGTTCAGGTGCCGGTGATGGAAGGCCAGGTACCGTGGGTCTTCAGTGTCCTTGAAGACCACAGTGAGGTGTGCTTCACGGATCACGAGCTGGTTTGTGTGAATCCGGTCGAGGGCGATCCGATGCACTACGCGGGATTGCTTGATCCGAACCGGACAAGTCCTTGCCGTATCTACAATACCGATGGAATGCTGACGGTCTTCTCATCAGTTTACGATGAAGAAACCGGCCACATGATGATCAGTAGATACTTCATGGACATTCACCAGACAGACAACCTCGGTGGTTCGAACGGCTGGCTCACATCCGAGACAGGTCAGACTCAAATCTATGTGCCATCGCATGGTCTGTGGGAAGATGGTACGATTTACTTCGAGCCGTATCTTGACGCTCAAACGGTCAACCTGATTCCGGTTGAGCAGCCCTACTACACGCTGGCAAGTGATGTCGAGAACATCTACTTTGGTGGTGACCTGGAAGGTGCGGATCTTGTTCCTTCGTCATTTAAGCTCCGCTTCTACGGAATTCCGGAAGGAGCTGCACCTGACCAGATCGTCCCGGTTTGGTGGAATGAAGTCGGTGGTGTATGGTCTGAATTAGGAATCCAATACGCCGAAGTTGATACGGTGAACTGGACGGTTACCTTCCAGTCCCGGATTGATCAAGTAACTTACGCACCAGAAGGAGAAGAATGCTTCTTCGTAACCTTCGCGGTTATGGTTCGTGAGGTCGGCTTCACGATTGACGGACCGTACTTCGTGGATGCGTATGAAGGTTACTGGGATTATCCGGATTCCTGTTACTACACACCTGAACGCGGCCCGACGATTGGCGATGATCCTGCTTACTGGGTGGTGCTGTGTGACGGTGATGGTGTCCCGCCAGAGGAGTGGATTGATGTCTGGCTTGACGACATCCGAATCATCCATAATGGTGTAGCTGTTGAATTTGTAGGCTACCCGGATATCTTCCTTGATGACTATGACGATGTCTCTGGCATCTATAAAGTCTACTTCAACCATGCTGAGTGGGCTTGTATCCACAGCCCGTGGCATTGTGAGATGCAGGCAGGACCGCATACCATTCGGTTCCGCGTCTATGACGGCGTCGGCCACGAGGTTGAAGCGGCAGCACCGTTCTATGTCGATGTCACCGGACCGGATGTCTTTACGTGGGGTCGCTACATCTGCCACAACACGGAGATGATTGCGACGATAACCGATCTCGAGGCTTGTATCAATCTCGAATCTCTCGAACTTACCATTTGGAATCTGCTGGATCCGGGTGGAGAACACCTCCACTATTACCACGATGTGATGACAATCACGGAGGTGGAAAACGGATACCAGGTTAACTTCATACTCACCTTCGATGACCTTGATCAGCTTCTCCTTCTTGAAGGCAATGATATCAATGAGCTGGCAGTTACCTGGTATGTCGAGAACACACTCGCTCTGGAAAATGCAGAGAATACCTTCCTCTATATCGTTGACCTTGAACCACCTGTGATTGTACCGGTTTCGCCGGTTGGTGAAGCCTACGACAATGACGGCGACGGTGTTGCCAACGAGGATCCGCGTGACTGCATCAACAACGACGGTGACTACTGGTGGTATGGCGGCGAGTGGCAGGAACGGTTCGACGAAGACTGGATTGACTACGAACCGGATACTCTGTTCTTTGGTGAGCGTCCAACGATCCAGGGCGCGATGAACGATAATCCGCAGTGCGGTTCCGGTGCATCCGGAGTCAATCTTGAAACCTTCCATCTGTTCATTGATGGTGTTGACTTCACCATTGCGGATACCGCAAACGCGGACCTGAACTTCACAGTTCTCCAGCCCGGCAACGATGATGCGTTCTTCCTCTTTGGAGGAACGGACAACGAAATCCTCGATCAATTCTACGAGCCGGGAGAGCACCGGATTACGGTGATTGCGGGTGACTCTGTCTGCGGCAATATTGCGGGCTATCCGTTCAGTTGGACCTACTACATCATGGTGCCCGGCCCAGCCATCTCCTTCCTCTCACCGGAAGGTTGTGGTGACTGGTTTGATCCGGAAGGTGTCAATGAATTCGGTTTCGTGGTTGACGGAACGGGCGTTCCAATCGCTATCAACGGAATTGAATACAGCGTCTTTATCTTGCCTTCGGGTGAGTTGATTAGTGGCCCGACGGTTATCAATCCGGAAACGCCAACTCATCATGAGGAAATGGTTACCATTGCGTATCCGTTCCAGGATGATGATCTGGGTATTGCCATCGAAGTGACGGCGCGCGCCCAGATGTCGGGTGACGACTACGGCGTAACCGTTAGCAGTCATACTTATGCGATTGATGACCTTGGCCCAACGATTATACCGGTGATACCTGACAGCGGAGAGGTATTTAACCGCAGCCAGGCAATCGTCATTGAAGCGTCTTATATGGATGATGGTGGTGTTCTCCTAAGCGCGAATCCTGGTGGAGACGACGCAGGTATGAACATCACAATACCTGCACGCGCAGGACGGACTGCCCTCGGCAAAACTAATGCTTCATCGAGTCGCACTGATTTGGCACCGCTTGGTATCGAGCGTCCGGGTAGTCGCGGCGCTTCGGGAGCCATTTTGGATGGCGGCGGCGCTCATCTTGACGATGTCGGTTCGGGTGTTGACAGCGCGACTGTGAAGGTTATTCGTCCCGACGGTGTGTACATCATTCCGGAAGTCGGTCCATACTATGAATGGTATGACGATCACCTTAAGTTCACGATGCTACAGCCGCATATACCGGGTAGGTACACGATCAATGTCATAGTTTGGGATTGCATCGGAAATTACAACTCGATAAGCTGGCCGTTCTTCGTGTCATCAGATGAGCCAGCTGTCGAATTCGTAGCCCGCTCTGGCGAGTGCGAATATGACGGTTTCTGGAATCCAGACCAACAGCTGACTGTGGAAGCGACCATCGAAGAAGTTCACGGTGTTAATATAACCCGAGATGGCATCCATCTGAATATCTACCGTATCTATAATTCGGACAGCGGAAGCGTGGAAGAGTTGCTGGTACCTTATGCCGCGTACTCCTTGAGTCCGCAACCGAATGACGGAGATGTCGCGCAGGTGTTCACACTGATGGCAACCCCGAGCTTGAATCCTGAACCTGCGGATATCGCTGTTCGCTTCGAGCTGATTGTTGCTGACATCTATGGAACAGAAGCGACAATGAACAAGACCTACCAGATTGATCGCATGGCTCCGTGGATCGATATTCTCTCGCCGGCGGAAGTTGTTCCGGAAGGTGAGCTGGTTACGATTCATGCAGTGTTCAGTGATGATCCGCCTCCGGCGATTGCAACCGCTCCGGGTGGTGATCGCGGCAGGTTTGCCAGTCCGAGCAGTATTCTCTCAGGCACTCCGCAGCAGAATGGCAGGATTACTCGTGCGACACGTACACGGAGCACCGCTACGGGCGGCTTCGGTGACTGGTCGACGGTTATGACGGGTGGTCTGGATGACTTCGACGGAAATGCCGGTGTCGATGCGAACTGCGTGCAGTTGCTGCTGCGTCACCCGGATGGCACTATTGCAGACCTGACAAGTGCGTCGACGGTTGACGCTACCAGCATTACATGGTCTGGAAACCTTGATCGCGGTGATTATGTCATTACCGTGAAGGTTTGCGACTATGTCTGCAACGAAGGCGTTGCCATCTGGAACTTCCGCGTGGCCAACGGCGCTTGTCCGACCATTGCATTTGTCGAACCGTATTATGTATCCTCAATGCCGCATACCTTCTTGATTGACGTTGTCGATTCCACTGGAGTCGATGTGGGTAGTCTGCGACTGCTCGTCGAGAAGCTGCAGCGGATTCATACGGATTCGACGGATATCGAACACTACGTCGTTATCACTGACAATGCGTCGATTGCTTGGGATGGTCAGACAGATTCGCTGTTGGTGACCTACGTCGCTAACTTCTTCCTTGAAAACAGCATGACGGTCAAGGATGTTGGCGTCCGCTTGACGCTGTGTGCCAGTGATCTGGATGAGAACCTGTGCTGTGTTTCCAAGAACTACACTGTTGATCAGGATAATCCGTTCATTGACATTGACGGTGTCGTTCCATCGCTTGACAATCCGCTGGTGATTGATTCCCGTCCGACCTTTATCGTCTCCTTCCATGAAGAAGGAGGCGGAACGGGTCTTGATGCCGATGCGGTTTCCATCACATTGGCAACGTTGGGCGGCGTTATCCAGGCGGGTGCCACAGAGGTGAACGTTGCACCATCCGGTGCATCAGGCAACGTTTCGTTCCAACCTGATGAAGGTCTGGAACCCGGCAAGTATCTGCTGCGCGCCAGTGTGGCGGATATGGGCGGTAATGTGGCGATGGCAGAATGGGTCTATCGTGTCGGCAAAGAAATCCCTGTTCTTACCGGCAAGAAATCCTATGTCTGGCCGAATCCGTTCGTGCCGGGTGAAGGTGGAGCCCACTTCGAGTTAGGTGTTACCGGTGAAGGCACGGCTTTTGTAATGGTGAAGGTGTACGACATTGCAGGTCAGTTCGTCGCAACCGTTTACGAAGGCCAGTATGAGCCCGGTCAGGCGATTATCTGGCAAGGTGTCAATGACAAGGGTCAGGAAGTCGCTAACGGCGTCTACTTGGCGCACGTTGTCATCGAAACCGGTGGTCAGGTCTCTGACGAAATCGTCAAGGTCGCCTTTAAGAAGGTGAAGTAAGAAAACAAATACGGTGGGGCTGCTGCAAAGCGGCCTCACCGACTTAAAAGATTTTAAATCTATTTCCGTTCGACAGGAGGAGGGATAACATGTCCCGATACAGGATGATCGTACTAAGCGCGGCTCTCATAGCTCTCATGCTGGCCACGACCGGTTTCGCGCAAAACCACGCAGGTCCGTGGCTCCGTATGGGTGTTGGTGCCAAAGCAATGGCAATGGGCGCTGCTCAGACGGCGGTTGCTGAAGACGCCACGGCGGCTTACTGGAATCCGGCTGCACTCGCGGGTCTTCGGAAGTTCGAAGCTTCACTCATGTATACAGCGGGGATGAAGGCCGAGCGAAACCACAATTATGTGAGTGCTGCTTTGTGTTTGGACCGCATCGGATCGTTCAGCCTCTCCTGGTTGAACGGCGGAATTACGGGCATTGAACAGCGAACCGGCCCGACCGAAACACCCGATGCGATGTTCGACGTGGCGAATAACGCTTTCCAACTTTCCTACGCGCGTTTACTCGGACAAATCGCTTTCGGGATTTCCGCAAGATACTTGCAGGAGGATCTGGCGGACAACGACGGTTATGGCATCGATGCAGGACTTCACATTCCTCTCTATGATGAACTCTTCTTTGGAGCCATGGTCCGCGATCTCGATGGGAAGTTCGGCCCGGATCGTCTGCCGTATGAATGGCGTTTCGGCATGGGAATTCTCCCTTGGAAGAGTGTCACTTTGACCGGTGATTTCGTCAAGGTGAAAGAAGAAGAGGCAACGGTGTGCACCGGTGGTGCATTTGATTTCGATATCAGTGACCATAGCAGCTTCTATCTGGCGGCTGGAATGAACGACATGTTGCGCGACAGTCGTGGATTCACCGCCGGTCTGGGATTCAACTTCAACAACTGGGCGATTCAATACGCCTATGTGACCGAGCCAGCAGAATTCCTGGAGCAGAATCATCGCCTTTCGGTGAACTTCTTCTTCCAAGACAGGTGCACTCCGTTCCGGAGCATCTTTGGCTCGCTCAAGCGTGAAGCGAAACCCGCGGCAGCTCACAAGCCTCATCCTCCCGCAGGACCCAAAGAATTCATTCACCGCTATATCTTCGAGGGAAGTCCTTCCATGAAGCTGTCCCTCGAAATCCTGCGGCCGACCCAGAAAGACAGTATTCGAAAGGTATGGGAAGAGGTCGGCGGAACGATTTCCTTCCCAGGAGTCAACTTTGCGACAGCTTCAGCGGAGATTACCGACGAATTCAGTCGTGTCCTTGATGGAGTTGCACAACTGATTAACGAGCATCCTGAGATTCAGCTCCTTGAAATTCAGGGTCATACCGACAATACCGGTACGGACGCGATTAATGTCCCGTTGTCGGCGGCGCGGTCGGAATCCGTGCGAAATTACCTGATTTCTCGCGGCGTAGATGCCAGTCGCCTGCAGGCGAAGGGCTTTGCGAGCACGAAGCCGGTTGCGTCGAATGCGACAACGGAGGGACGCTATCAGAATCGCCGGGTTGATCTCGTACGCATACGGTAAATGAAGCTTCTTGTTTTCTCTTTGGAAAAGAGCACCGACCCGTCGTGTGCTCTTTTCTTTTCAGAAGTGGAATCACCCAAAAGCAGCCGTCTCTTCGAATATAGGAGATAGTACTATGTTGAAACGTAGCTTGATTTTTGGAATTGCGATTCTGATTCTCGTTACAGCATCTTTCGCTGAAACAGAATCACATCTCTTCAGTGTCTTGACAGGGAAAGCGTCTCAGGCCTATTTCGGTTCCGCTGCTCTAGGAGCTGCGGATTGGAGAGGGGTGGGAGTGCCATGTGTCGCCGCTGCGGCTTCAGGGGGCATCGGGCTGATTCATCGCGGAGCTGTTTATCTTTACGACACGCTGGATGCCGCTACGCCTGTCGTGGTTTTAAAGGGCCCAGAGGATGGAGACCTATTCGGATACCGGCTTGCCGGACTGACGGATATGAACGGCGACGAAATCCCGGATTTGGCTGTAGCTGCTCCCTATATGGGAACCCAGTCAAAAAGGCCCGGCAAGGTTTATCTGTACGCTGGAGGCGGTGGATTCGGAGAACCCAAGCCACTCGAGTTCAGTGTCAATGAGAAAGGGAATGGATTCGGAAGAGCCGTATGCGTAGAAGATTTGAATGGAGACGGTCTGGCGGATTTAATCGTAGGAGCTCCGTATTCGAATCATGGAGGAATCCTGGCGGGTCGAGTCTATATCTGGTGGGGACGTGAAAACTTAAAGAGTGGTGTGAAACCGGATGTCACTTTGAACCACGGGACAACAAATGATATGTATGGAGCGGCTTTAGCTGTTGGCGATTTAAACGGCGACGGCCATGCTGATTTAGCTGTCGGCTCGCCCCAACATAATATCGGGCAAGACCTTCCGGGATCCGTTTTCATCTTTTTCGGAGGGGACAACGCGAAATGGAGCAAACCTTCCCTTATTCTAAATGGAGAAACGACAACCTTCCAAGACCATTTCGGAGCCACGCTGGTTATTCCGGGAGATGTCAATGGAGATGGTTCGGATGATCTGTTGGTTGGCGCTCCGAATGTGAAGACTTTGGGAAGCGATCAGGGCAGAGTCTATCTCTTTTCTGGAGGGCAAAGTCTGGATAGCGAACCGGATCTACAACTGGATGGGGAAGAAGAGATTAACCTTTTCGGCTCCGGACTCTTTGGCATCGGAGATCTAAATCAGGACGGCAAAGCTGATTTTGCCGTTCAAGCGGAAAGCGCAGGGGGAGGTCGTGGAGTTGTCTATTTTTATTATGGAGGATGGGAAAGACCTTTCTATGAGATGACCGGAGAATACGTGGGGGATCGACTGGGGAACTGTGTTGTGAATTTGGGAGATTACAATAAGGATGGAACGCAGGACGTAGCCGTTTGTGCCGCATGGAATGATACCAATGGAGATGATGCCGGGAGAGTCTATATTCTATCTTTTCAGAAGTAAAAAAAGTTGCCTGAGTTTTTTCAGCGAGACGCCTCTTTTAAAAAGGGGCGTCTCGCTCTGTGTTTTGATTGCATTTTTCGGAATATATGTGTATATTAAAAGATTGAGAAAAGAGGGGTAAACAAAAGACGTATATCTATGGATATCAATGTGTTAAAAGAGAAAATCAAAGCAAAAACACTCAGAATTGGTGTGATCGGTTTGGGGTATGTCGGCTTGCCTCTGGCTGTGGAATTCGCCCAAAAAGGGATCCGCGTTATTGGTGTCGAAAAAGATGCGGAAAAAGTTTCGAAGCTCAATCGTGGAGAAAACTACATCCTCGATGTAGACAACAAAGTCCTCTCGGATTTGGTTTCTCGAGGATTACTTACCGCAACGACGGATTATTCGGTTGTTGGACAACTCGATTCGATTTCCATCTGCGTTCCAACCCCACTGAATAAAATCGGAGACCCGGATATTTCTCTGATTATTTCCGCTCGCGATGAAATCATCAAACATCTAAAGCCGGGAACGATCATTGTTCTGGAAAGTACGACCTATCCGGGAACGACGGAAGAAGTTATTGCTCCCGCTTTTGAGAAGGCGGGTTTTCACGTCGGGAAGGATATCTTTATTGCGTTCTCACCTGAACGAATCGATCCGGGAAATCCTGTGTACGGAACCCACAACACTCCCAAAGTCATCGGAGGTATGACACCACAATGCCTTGAAATGGCGTCGGAAATTTACGGCCTGATTATCGATAAGGTCGTTCCGGTATCATCAACGCGTGCAGCAGAACTCAGCAAGCTTCTTGAAAACACGTTCCGCTCGATCAACATCGGCCTTGTCAATGAACTGGCGATTATGTGCCATCTCTTGAATGTCGATGTCTGGGAAGTGATTCAATCGGCGGCGACGAAGCCCTTCGGGTTCATGCCTTTTTATCCCGGTCCGGGTCTCGGTGGCCACTGCATACCGATTGACCCGATCTATCTCTCATGGAAACTAAAAACACTCAATTACAGAGCACGATTCATCGAACTCGCCAGCGAGATTAACACCTTTATGCCCGAATATGTCGTCAATCGAGTGACGATAGCTCTGAACGAACACGAACGTTCCATCAAAGGCTCAAAAATTCTCGTGCTGGGTGTTGCCTACAAAAGAGACATTGATGATCCGCGAGAATCACCTGCACTTGACATTATCGAGCTTCTAATAAAACGCGGCGCCGATGTTCGGTATCATGATCCGTATATATCCACAGTATCGATTAGCGATAAAACTTTTAAATCCGTGGAACTCACCGATGAAATGCTGGCGTCTCAACATGCCGCCGTCATTGCAACGGATCATACAGATGTTGACTATGAGCGGGTTGTCAAGCTTTCAAAGTTGGTTGTCGATACGCGGAATGCAACAGCAAAGATCGGTCGTCGGGGGAATATCGTCAAACTCTGAGTTTTGGATTTTCCTTGGAATAGAGAAACAGTATCTTATATCCATTGAAAGGTCGTATGAAGCGAATTCGTGACGCCATTGAATTGATTCGTCCGCAGCAATGGACCAAGAATCTGGTGGTCTTTGCAGCGATTCTATTTTCACCTGCTCGAGTTGCAGTTGAAAACCCGTTTGTCGTCATCGAAGTTGTTCAAGCTTTCGTGGCGTTCTGTTGTCTTTCCGGCGCGATTTACGCTTTCAATGATTGGAAGGATATCGAAAGCGATAAACAACATCCTGTCAAGAGCAAGAGACCTCTGGCATCGGGGCGTATTCCTCCGGGTGCGGGGCTTTTCATTTCCATGGTTCTTGTTTCAGGTGGATTGCTTTGGGCTTTTGCTCTGGATATCTGGTTTGGCTGGATCGGGACGATTTATGTTGTCACCAATCTCGCGTACTCTCTGGGATTAAAACACGTCGTTATACTGGATGTTCTTGTTCTCTCCGTCGGATTTGTACTGAGGGCTTTAGGCGGAATTGCGGTTATCTGGCGCGATATTCCGGATTTCTATTTATCGTATTGGCTGCTTCTATGTGCGTTTCTATTATCTCTTTTTCTTGCGCTGGCCAAACGGCGGCATGAAATTTCTCTGCTCGGAGAGCAGGCTTCATCGCATCGAGCCTCCTTGTCGCATTATTCGACCGTTTTCATTGACCAGATGCTGGCGGTTCTTGCGGCAACGACGCTCTTGGCCTACAGTCTCTATACTATTTCAGATGACACGCTCGAACACTATGGAACACGCGCGCTCTTCTGGACCATTCCTTTCGTTGTTTATGGGCTTTTCCGATACCTCTACTTGATTTATCATCGAGCGGAAGGCGGAGACCCCACGAAAATCCTCGTACGAGATCGTCCGATGATGATCAATGCGTTACTTTGGGTGCTGTCCGCAGCATTGATAGTGTATTTTGTGTCTCGGTAAGGGAGGTTCCCATGAAGAAACAATCAACTCTATGGAACATTGCGCTGGCTGCGTTTGTCTGTCTTTTTGCGGGATGTGCATCCGAAGAAACGGGAGGAAGAGTCTCCGGCCGTGTCATGCTTGAAGGGCGATCATCACATGCTGGAACAACCGTTGAATTGTACGGCAGCGGTTCTGATGAGCCCATCTGGCCGATTATAGCAGGCCGTTCCTGTTTGGCTTTTCCGTATTCCGCCCAAGCTCATTTCGATTGGCGAATGCACCAACCGTTGCACTCGACAACAACGGATGGAGCCGGAGATTTTGCTATCTCCGATGTTCCAAGTGGTGACTACATTCTCTGTGCGCGCCATGATAGTTTCGGCTGGAGTTCTCCGGTTCCGGTGAGTATTCAGGGGGGAGATGTTTCGGCGGGCGAGATTTCTTTGTATCACGAAACGTCGTATAATTTCAAATATTTTCAAGAAGACACGGTTTTCGAAGAGGGACACCACTACATCTTTGAGGGTCTTGTCTTCGTTGAAGATGGTGTGACATTGACAATCGAACCGGGAGCCGTGATTCGCCTCGCACAGGAACAGATGCTAATCGTCGAGGGAACCCTCTTGGCACAGGGGACACCGGAGAAGTGGATTGTATGGACGTCGAACTCGGATACGCTTCTGAGTTCTCAGTGGAATAACATTGAGTTCAGAGCTACTGCTCAGCGACCGCACTTGACTTATAATCGTATCGAAGGAACCTATCAGGGAATCAATTCCACCTATGTCGGCGGTGAGTTTGACCATTGCTTCTTTCGCAAGGCGGGTGCGTCATGTTTGAACCTTTCCGGAACAAACATCCGAGTTACCAATAGTGTCTTCTACGAAGTTGGCGGTACTGGTGTGACAGTGAATACGGCCGTTGATCCGAAGATTGATCATAATGTGCTCTATGATATCATCACATACGGTGTTGAGGCGTTCGATTGCGACGGCGGAATTATCTATAATAATTGGTTCGTTCGATGCGGCAGCGCCGGTTCCGAGGCAAGTATCCATGTCTTGCTGAGTAATGATGTACACATCCTGCACAATGAAATACTCGATTGCAAATACGGAATCAATGTCGGCTCGCAGTGCAATGAAACGAATCTTATCCAGGCGAATTATTTCGCGGACATAAGTACAGGGATTTTCATTGGCGTAACTCAGGACAATATCGGACCGTCTTACCCAACGATTCGATACAATTGCCTTTCAGGAGCTTCTCATCGCTATTGTCTTCATGTCAGCAGTTGCGACTGGAATGACCATGATATTCAAGCTCCCAGCAACTACTGGGATTCTGAAGTGGCTAATCCCGTCTGGGATTATATAGATGACCCGGATACTCCGTGTCCCCATGTTTTCATTACGCCTGAATTACCAAGTTGTCCCGATAGTGCGGGTGTTGAATGCTGAATTAGCTGATGCAGTACCTCGGCAAAGATATTCTTACAGAAGGATCCCTGCTGCACCTGAACCGGGAAACGGCATGGAGAAAACTGCGTTCCCGCGCGAAACAGGGCATTCGAAAAGCGCAGCGAGCAGGCGTTCGTATGGTGGAAAGCCGCGACCTCAGCCTGATGGCACAGGTTTGGTATGACCCTGAGACACTGACGGAGCATCTAGATGAAGAGCAGAAGCTTTTTCTCGCGTACATCGGGGAGGAACTGGTCGGAGGGATCATCGTTACCCCCGTAACGTCAAACACGCTCTTTTATCATTACGGAGGAACCAACGAACGGGGGCGGTGTCATGAGGTCAATGCCTATCTTTTCTGGCATATTGTGGAAACCTACGAAGACAGTCCTTTTGAGTACCTCGATGTCGGCGTATCCTATCGAGAAGAGCTGCAGCATTATTTTCGGAAGTACTGTACGCAATCCTATCCAATCCTGTTTCATCCACCTCCGGTTGAAGTACGACCTGTCATTCGCCTGAATTCCGTCGGTGCGGAACACTTGCATTGGGACGCCCGAACGGCTCCTCCGATAAACACGCAGCTCTTGGAGTACTTTGAAACGGAGTTCACGTTCCTTCCTTCCGGGATATTCGCTCTTCAATCCGCCTTTCGCGCTGCGGACGTTCCGCGAGGTTCCTCTATTCTCGTTAAGTCATCTGTCGGGCTTTCAAGTTACATGGATGATTTGAAGGCGTCCTTCGGAAACGATTTTCGTTTTGTTGCCTCCAGCAAGACTCCGGATGCGGTGCTCATTTGTCACCGATGGGGGATTGCGGATGAAAGCGTCGAGGAGTTTTCTCAAACGGCGCTGCCGCTTATCGAGGACTGCAGAGATACGATTGATGCGGAGGTGGGCGGAACTCGCGTCGGTGGTTTTGGAACGTTTGCTGTTTTTGATTTTGCGCGAATTTTTCCTATGCAGCATGGAGCGCTTCTGCTGGGACATTATTTCAATGACAAGGAAGTCTGGGACAGATTGCATTGCCTGGATGTGACAAAGCGCAACGTCGTTCGAGAACAACTGCTTTCGTTTTGGCCTGTGCGAGAGGATTTCGCGAAAAAAAGAAAAGATAACTGGTCGTACCTCGAAGAACTATTTCAACAAGTGGGAATGACATCAGTTAGCGGGAAACAGCCATCGAAATCTCCCACAGCATTTCTTTTAAAATGCGATGAGCCTTATTCGGCAAAGAAAATCTCAGCGCGCCTTGAGCCGTTTGGAGTGTTTGTCGAGACAGATGTCAAAGAACAAATTGTCGCGTTGCCCTGCCATGCGGGGCTTGATAAGGGACAGCTCGACTATATTTTTGGGGCATTCCGCGGCATGATAAATCCCTGTTACACCTATCGAAGAAAAGAGAACTCTTGAGAACTTTGAAAAAGAAAGCCCATTATCTGGTCACAGGGGGCGCCGGTTTTATTGGATCGAATATCGTTACTCGGCTCGTTGAACGCGGAGAAAGAGTCACCGTATTCGACAATTTCGCTACAGGAAAACGAGATAATCTGACGCCGTTTCTTTCAGAGATAACGCTCTATGAAGGAGATGTACGCAGCTACCATCAGGTACGCGAAGCGGTGGAAGGAGTCGACTATGTTTTGCATCAAGCGGCTTTGCCATCGGTGCCGCGTTCCGTACGCGATCCCATCACATCCAACCAAGTGAATGTTGATGGGACGGTAAATCTTCTTATGGCCGCGAGAGATGCCAAAGTAAAGCGATTCGTTTTTGCATCATCTTCGTCCGTTTATGGAGATAGTCCGACGCTGCCGAAAATAGAAGATATGCCCACCAACCCTCTTTCTCCCTATGCGATTTCGAAATTAGCAGGCGAAGAATATGGTCGCGTGTTTGCGCATATCTACGGTTTGGAAGTCGTTGCCCTGCGCTATTTCAATGTCTTCGGTCCGCGTCAAGATCCGACGTCCCAATATTCCGCTGTTATTCCCCGTTTTATTATGGCGTTGAAAGCGGGAGACTCGCCGGTTATCTACGGAGACGGTCAACAATCCCGTGACTTCACGTTTGTATCGAACAACGTCGAAGCAAATCTGCTCGCCTGTCATGCAAAGGATATTGCCGGGCAGGTGTTTAATGTCGCTTGCGGATATCGTTTCTCTCTGCTTGATCTCCTGCGTGAATTACAGGAGATTCTGGGAACGAATATTCAACCGAACTTCGAGGCGGCGCGACCGGGAGATGTTCTCCATTCACAAGCAGGGATTAGTAAAATCAAGGCCGCAATGAATTTCAAGGTGGTCGCAGATTTCCGAGAAGGATTGGAAGAGACGGTTAAGTATTTTTTTGGAGGGTGATAAATGCAAATCCCCATGCTCGATCTGAAAGCTCAGTTTGCTGGGATTAAAGAAGATGTCTTGGCGGCGGTTCATGAGGTTTTCGATGATCAATGGTTTATTTTGGGTCCCCGAGTAAAATCACTGGAAGAGAAAATCGCAGCGCTGTGCCATGTCCGTCATGCCGTTGGAGTTTCGTCCGGCACAGATGCTATTTTGATGGCTCTGATGGCGGCGGGAGTCGGACCTGGTGATGAGGTTGTGACGACTCCTTATACTTTTTTCTCGACAGTCAGTTCGATTGTCCGTTTGGGCGCAAAACCTGTTCTGGCTGATATAGAACCGGACACTTTCAACATTGATCCGAAGAAAGCAGCGTCCGCATGCACAAGCAAGACGCGAGTACTGTTGCCCGTTCATCTCTTTGGCCACCTGATTAATGGAAAAGAATTTCGTTCAATCGCCGCGGAAAAGAACGCTCTTCTAATTGAAGACGCCGCTCAGGCAATTGGAGCGCGAGGAGGCGGTTTCGAAGCGGGAGAGATCGGCTCGATGGCATGTTACTCGTTTTATCCAACGAAGAATCTGGGTGGCATTGGAGATGGCGGGATGGTCGTAACCGACAAAGATGATATCGCCGCCCGTCTGCGAATACTTCGAGTACATGGTGGACGGGATAAGTATGTCCATTCTTATGTGGGAATCAATGGTCGCTTGGATGAGTTGCAGGCAGCGGTGCTTCTCGTAAAATTGCCTCACCTTGCACGCTGGAATGAAGCACGTCGGACGATTGCTTCGCGTTACAAGGAAGCTTTCGCGGGATTGCCGATAACTCTTCCCATAGAACGCCCCGGCTTCTATCATACCTATCATCAATTTGTCATCAGACTCGCGGATCGAGATCGTCTGCAGCAATACTTGAGGGAGCATGGCATCGGCAACGATATTTATTATCCGATTCCACTGCATTTGCAAGAGTGTTTTCAGGATTTGGGATACAAAAAAGGAGATTTTCCGATAGCGGAGCAATGCGCAAAAGAAGCCTTGGCGCTTCCCGCATATCCGGAGCTTTCCCAAGAAAGTCAGGATGAAGTCATTGCTCGAATTCATGCTTTCTTTGGGAAAGCACATGCTTGATGGATTAGCGTAGTATGGCAGGAATTCCTTTACAATCACGTTGGATCGGGTTGCTCTCACTGGTTCTGGACGTTTTTCTAACGATCGTTTCTTTTTTCGTTTCCTTTGGACTCCGCGCCCAGATACGAACGGTGTATCTTTTTAGTATAGCGTTGGATGTTCGAGATTATTTCAATTCCTTTCTGGTGATCGTGATTATCTGGGTGCTCTTCTTTGACGTGCAAAAAGCTTACTCACCCCAGCGAAATCTCTCTCTCCTTTTTGACTTGAAATGCGTTTTGCAAACGGTGTTCTTCGGGATGGTGGCTTTTTTTGCGTTAAGCTACCTGTTGAGAATCGAACTTCCTCCTCGAAGCATATCCATCTTATTCGTCGCTGTCAATGTTCCGTTATTACTTGCTGGAAAGATATTCTTCCATTATTTACGTCGTTATTTACGGGCATCTGGAAAATATACGCGAACGGTTTTGGTAGTGGGAGCGGGCGAGAAAGCCGCTCGCTATATGGAATCCTTAAGGAAACATTCCGACTGGGGTTTGGATCTCATTGGATTTGTGGATAGTGACCCTGAAAGAGCTCGTGAAGACTATTACGGTGCTCCGGTACTGGGGGGGCAGAAGGATTTGCCGAATATATTGCACCGTCACGCGATTGATGAAGTTGTTTTTGCTGTTCCGATGCGGGAATTGGAAGAATGTGTGGACATGCTCGCGCTCTGTGAACAAGAGGGAGTTCGTACGCTGATTATTTCTGATTTCTTCAGCGGGCTCATCGCGCGAGTCGAAAGCGAAATCATCTATGGGATTCCAGTTCTCATTTATTCAACGACTCCACTCAAAGTATGGCAGCAGATAATCAAGCGGATTTTTGATATTCTGATTTCCGGCACAATGTTAATTTTTCTTCTCCCACTTTTCATCTTTATTGCAGCAGCCATCAAGCTGACATCGAAAGGTCCGGTGATTTACCGTTCGAAACGTGTCGGGTTGAATAAAAAAACCTTCAACTTCTATAAGTTCCGGACGATGGTTGCAGGAGCGGAGCAATTAAAGGAACGGTTGATGGATCAGAACGTAATGCAAAAAATCGTTTTTAAGGTGAAAGATGATCCGCGTATCACATCCGTCGGAAAATTTCTGCGCAAATTCAGTTTGGATGAACTTCCCCAGCTCTGGAGTGTTTTTCGAGGGGACATGGCGGTTGTGGGACCGCGACCGCCTCTGGTATCCGAACTGGATAAATTCGAAAGCTGGCATCGAAGAAAACTCTCTGTGAAGCCGGGGTTGACGTGTCTTTGGCAGATTTCGGGTCGCTCTGAAATCACTGATTTCGATGAGTGGGTTCGCTTGGATTTGGAATATATCGACACTTGGTCTCTCTGGCTCGATTTTAAAATCTTCTTTAAAACCATTCCCGTTGTTGTCTTTGGTAAAGGAGCCGAATAAAGCGGCTTTGTAAAAAATCGTATGAGAATTCTTGTTACCGGTGGAGCCGGATTTATCGGCTCTCATGTTTCTGATGCTTTTCTCGAGCAGGGTCACGACGTCGCTGTTCTCGATAATCTATCGACAGGATTCCGTCGAAATATCCCTCACGAAGCGCGTTTTTTCGAGCAGGATATCTTAGACAAGGAAGGCGTCCATCGCTGTTTTAAAGAATTCCAGCCGGAGATTGTCTGTCACCACGCAGCGCAGATGGACGTCCGCTTTTCGATTGAAGAACCGGAGTTCGATGCACAAACGAACATCTTGGGAACGCTTCACCTTATTTTGGCAGCCGTAGAACTTCACGTTAATAAATTCATTTATGTTTCCTCTGGCGGCGCGGTTTATGGCGAACCCGATTCCTTACCGGTAACAGAGACTAATTCCATAAAACCCGAATGTGCTTACGGAATTACGAAACATACGCCGGAGCACTATCTCTATCTTTACAAACAGCTCCGTGCGCTCGACTTTACGATTCTGAGATATGCCAACGTTTACGGCCCTCGGCAGAATCCGAAGGGAGAAGCCGGCGTCAATGCGATTTTCATTGATCATATGTTAGAAGGAAAACCGCCGGTTATTTATGGTGATGGCGAACAACTTCGCGATTATGTCTATGTGAGCGATATCGTAAAGGCAAATTTGCTGGCACTCAATAAGGGGAGTGGTCAGGTACTGAATATTGGATCAGGGATGGGAACATCCGTGAATCAAATCGCTTCGATACTTGCGCGTTTACTTGATTTTCAAAAGGCTCCGACGTACGCTCCGGCGCGAGCGGGAGAGATTCAGAATATTTATCTGGATTCAACTCTCGCTAAAAATATCCTTGGATGGGAAACAAAGATTTCTTTCGAAGAGGGACTAAGACGCACGATAGAATGGCATAAGTCTCTCCTAACTGAAAAGAGCCGCTAACAGGAAATCCTCCTGCAAACTTCCTTTACAAATTATTCATTTTTACAGCGTATTTACTGATAGTCTGTGGAAACACGCACCTTCTGAACATTCAATGCAAAGGAGAACTTTATGAAGCTCGCGGTTGTTGGCACGGGCTATGTGGGTTTGGTAACCGGCGCTTGCCTTGCCGAAACAGGTCATCATGTTATCTGTGCGGATATTGATGCCCAAAAAATCGAACAGCTTCAAAAAGGCATCATTCCAATCTATGAACCGGGCTTGGAAGAAATTGTCGAGCGAAATACGAAGAAAAAGCGACTCCATTTCACCGTTAATATTGCTGAAGCTGTCCGTGAAGCCCAGATTATCATGATTGCCGTGGGAACGCCGCCCCTTCCTGACGGTTCAGCGGATTTGTCGGCGGTTTTAGCGGTCGCGGATATCATCGCAGAGAATTTAAACGGCTATAAGATTGTTGTAAATAAATCGACTGTCCCCGTCGGCACCGGAGATCGTGTCCGTGAACGTATCGAGAAAGCGGGGGGGAAAGATTTTGATATCGTCTCCAATCCGGAATTCTTAAAAGAAGGCGATGCGATAAATGACTTCTTGAAGCCTGACCGGATTGTTATCGGTGTAGAAAGCAAGCGCGCGGAAAAACTCATGAAAGAACTCTACGCGGCTTTCCTTCGCACCGGTCATCCAGTAATTGTGATGGGCGTTCGTTCTGCGGAGCTTACGAAGTATGCCGCGAATGGCCTTTTGGCTACGAAGATTACGTTTATGAATGAGATGGCGAATCTCTGTGAAGTCCTCGGAGCAGATATTACGTCTGTTCGTTTTGGCATCGGTTCCGACAAACGCATCGGCCCCTATTTCCTTTTTCCGGGCGTTGGTTATGGCGGCTCCTGTTTTCCGAAAGATGTCAATGCGATTATCAGAACGGCGGCTGAAGAAGGTTCTCGCTTGAAGCTTTTGGAAACAGTGGACGAGGTTAATCTTGTTCAGCGTTTGAAAATCGTAGAGAAGGTTGTTCGTCACTATGGAGAAGATTTGAAAGGAAAGACCTTCGCTCTCTGGGGTCTGGCGTTTAAAGCACGAACGGATGATATGCGGGAAGCGGCGGCTATCTACACCATCGAAGAGTTGACCAAACGCGGTGCGAAGATTCAAGCCTATGATCCACAAGCCCATAAAGAAGCTCGAAAGCTGTTCGGTGAGCGCATAGACTATTTCGAAGACAGCTACGACGCTTTGACGAAAGCTGACGCGCTCCTTGTTTTAACAGAGTGGGCGGAGTTTCGCGAACCTGATTTCGATGAAATCAAAACGCGATTGCGCGAAGCTATCATTTTCGACGGTCGCAATCTTTACGAACCTGAACGGATGAAAGAACTCGGTTTCACTTACTATTCGATTGGTCGAGTGTGAACGCGACAGAGTTAGGTCGAAGGTTGGGGATTCTCCTCGCGCTTACCGGCCTCGTCGCCTCGTGCGCGAAAATGGGATCGCCCCCTGGAGGACCGGAAGACGAACGTGGGCCGCAAGTGGAAGACGTCTTTCCTATGCCGGGTGCGACAAACGTGTCACAAAAAATTGAAGTCCGCGTGCGCTTCGATGAAGCAGTCAACCGGCGTTCTGTTGAGGATGCTGTTTTTCTCTCTCCGGATCCCGGCGAGCGAGTTCGGTTTTATTGGCGAGGACGATTGCTTCGCATTCGTTATCTTGATTCACTGAGCGTCGACCGAACCTATGTGATTACGATTGGTTCCGGTGCGCGAGATATTCGAGGGAACCCTGTTGGCGGGTCGTTCACATTGGCTTTCTCGACGGGGGCACACATCGATAAAGGACGCATTTTTGGACAGATTACGGGAGAGGAAACTCCTCAGAATCTGAATTTGTGGGCATATTCTTTAAGTGATTCCGCGGCGCCGAATCCACAGGAAGATGTTCCTGACTATCGGACTCAGCCCAATGCTTCGGGAACGTTTCGTTTCACTTATTTAAAAACGGACACCTACCGAGTTTTTGCTGTCTTTGATGTAGGGCGAGATGGTTTTTGGAATCCATCCGTTGAGCAGATTGGCATTCCTCCCTGGGATGTGGTGGTTACGGATGAATCCCAACCATATCTGAGTTTTAAAACTTCCTTGTTCGATACAACGGCCGTTCAAATCCGAGGCATATCCGTAAAATCCGATAGACAGCTCGTTGTGAAATTTTCGAAACAGATTTCCCCGGCGGTGGCTTTTCATCTCGAAAACCTTTCATGCGATACCTTGTCGGTCGCTGTAACCTACGAAGATGTTGAAGATTCGACGCATTGGCAGCTTTTCACCGCACGTTCCTTGACCAATGAAAAATGGAAACTCACGACAACGTTATCCGATGGAATGCGAGCAGCGCAAACGTTCCTTGATACCATCAACGTGCGAACATCTCCCGACACAAGTCGGCCTGAAATCTTTCGCAAATTCCCTTCATCTGGAGAGCGTCTGATTGATGTACCGGACAAATTGGATTTCTTCTTCTCGGAAGCGATTTTTCTTGTTGATTCGATTGCGAAATTCGAATTCTATTCCCAGATGTCAGAAGATACGTTCGAGTTGATTTCGAATTGGAAGCACCCCGCGCATCTGTCTCTGACGTCGGAAGAACCATTTCAACGGGGCGGTATGTACACGATAGCATTCAATGCTCTGGCGTTGGAAGATTTGTCCGGCAATTCCCTCGGAGATACGCTATCGAGTTTTCGTTTCCAGATTCTCCCGGATGACAGTCTGGGGTCGCTCTCCGGAACGCTGCAGGATGAGGAAGGGTATGAACATGTTCTTTCCGCTTTTTCCTTGCGGAGAAAGGAAGTAGTTCGAACGGTAAGCGGTGTTCCTTCCGGGGAGTTTATTCTTGAAGAACTCCCGGCGGGCGGTTATCTGATTGAAGTGCTTCGAGATGTTGATGGTTCCGGCGATTTCTCAAAAGGGAGTATGGACCCTTGGGAGTTTTCGGAGCCGATTTGGACTGCGCGGGATACATTTGTCGTGCGTCCACGTTGGGATCGCGGGGGAATTCAATTGAAGTTTCCTGTTTTACAATAGAGAGTGATTATGCTTCATGTCGTTATTATGGCGGGGGGAATTGGAGCCCGGTTTTGGCCGAAGAGCCGAAAGCACGCTCCAAAGCAACTTTTGGATCTCTTTGGTGAAGGTACCCTGATTGAAGAGACCGTACAGCGAGCCCGGCACCTTACCACACCGGACTGCATCTGGATTGTAACGAATTTGGAATTGAAACGGGAGATTCAAAAAGTCCTGCCTGATTTCACCGATAAGCAGTTTATTATCGAGCCATGTGGGAAAAACACCGCTCCGGCAATTGGGCTTTCTGCGATTACGTTAGCTCGGCAAGACCCGGAAGCAACGATGGTCATCTTCCCTGCGGATCATCGCATCCCGGACGTTGACGCTTTTGAAAAAGCTGTTCGCGCCGCAGAAAAAGTCGTGTCCTCCAGCGAGATGTTGGCGACCATCGGGATTCGTCCCACACGTCCGGAGACCGGCTACGGCTACATTCAAATGGATGCGGCGTCATCTCAGATTGCGCCGGATGTGTTTCGTGTGAAGACCTTCGCGGAGAAACCAAATCTTCCGACGGCGGAACTGTTTTTGAAAAGCGGCGATTTTCTTTGGAACAGCGGAATGTTTATTTGGAAGGTATCCACAATTCTAAATCAAATCGCTGAACACCTGCCGGATTTGCACAGCGGCCTTCGAGACATTGCGGCGTGTAAGAAGGAGACACATTTAAAAGAGACGATTACGAAAGTCTATAGCTCCCTGAAGCCGATTTCTATTGACTACGGTGTCATGGAAAAAGCAGCGGATGTGTGTGTTGTGAAGGGAAAGTTTCGCTGGAGCGATGTGGGAAGCTGGGAAGAAGTGTGGCGATTCTGCGATAAGGATGAACAGGGGAATGCGATTCTGGGTAATCATCTCGTTATCAACTCCTCAAATAACCTGATCGATGCCAAGGATAAATTCTACGCCCTTCTTGGAGTTGAGAATTTGATTATCATCGAAACCAAAGACGCCGTGCTTGTCTGTCCTCGCGAAAAGATACAGCAGGTGCGCGAGATTGTTGATGAGTTGGAGCGACGCAAAGAAACGAAGTATCTCTAAGCTGTACGCTTTTCTCCGCCGAGCCGGGTTAAGCGCTCTCTATCTTGAACCTGAGTGCGGAAGCTATCGCGCGCAACCCGGCCGGAATCTATAACTACAGCGCAACTTAGAGAGTGAGAAATTACAATAACATTTACGTTGCCAAAGAATGAAAGCAGAGAAACTTTGCATTGAACTTGAAAATGCCCTGATTCGATTGGGATGGAAGATCCGACAGGAAAAGGGGAATTTCAAAGGGGGAGCGTGTCTCCTTTCCGGCGAGCAGATGGTGATTATCAATAAAAAATTGAATGTCGAAGAACGAATCGAGATTTTTTCGCAGGCATTGAAGAAGAACGAGCTGGATGGCTTGTATCTCTTACCGGAAGTACGTCGGTTTCTTGAATCGGAAACCACTGCATCAACATAGTATCCCAAGCCAGATTGCGAAATTATTTAATGAAAATGTTCCGTTAAGAAAGCGTGTTGTTTAGCAAGTCGCTTTTTAAAAGCATAGAGCAATTCGGCAAAAAAGGATTTTTGTCGATTGCCCGATGGGGACTTCGTCCGCCGAATGTGGATGGTTTGCAGCCGGACGAATGCAGAGAAATTCTCGTCGTACGGCAAGACAGCCGCCTCGGGAATCTTGTTCTGATTGAGCCTCTCTTACGCGGCTTAAAAGAAAATTTACCGAAAGCACGCATCACTCTTCTCATAGGGGAGGTTTTTTCGGAATTGTACCGTCCCGGTTCGGTTGTTGACGAAGTTATCGTTTTTCCTCAGACGAAGATGGCTCGAAATCCACTGCGGCTTCTTCCTTGGATACGGAAACTTCGTCAGCGGCGATGGGATATTGCCATTGACTCGGCTCATCCGCGCTCGATTTCGACGACGAATCTGCTGATTGCGAGTGTTTCTGGTGCGCGAGTGCGATTGGGATTTGCGCGCGAAGGAAGCGAGCGTCTGCTGAATAAAACGGTTCCAGCGCCCGAACCGCGTTCCTACATCGAAGAACAGCTTCTTCTGCTTCAGCCATTGGGAATAGAGTCTCCGGTTTCTTCACCTTGCTTCAGTTTACCACCGGGGCATGAATTTCTTGCGTCGGAATTTCGACAAGCGCTCCAAGTCAGAGCAGAAGAGAAACTCTGCGGTTTCTGGGTGGGAGGCCGCTACGATAAGCGTCTTGCTATGAAGGATTTCCTGAATTTCTATCGGGAATTCGACAAAGAAAAGCCGCGGCGTTTCTCTCCTGTTCTACTCTCAGGCCCCGACGAAAAACAGGTGACGGAGCCCGGCATTCGTCACTACCGTTTCACCGGTCCGATTTGGGAACTCGGAGCCTGTCTAAAAACGCTTTGCTGGTTTTTGTCGATGGATTCCGGGCCTCGCCATTTCGCTGTGGCGCTCGATGTTCCTTCCATTGGACTTTTTCGAGGCGGTGCACAGATGGAATACGGTCATGCGGACAGACGGAAGCATTTCGATTTTTCGATTGACCACGAGCCTAATCTTTTTTCGTCCGTGCTTTCAGCCGTAAATAAAATATCTGAAAACTGTAAATAAGATTCTCTGATTGATGAATTCCCTGTTGACGGATTTTAAAAACAGCTCTCGAACTGCTTTAGCGCGCGCGTTAACGCTCATCGAGAATCGCTCTCCCGAAGCGGCATCGTTTCTTTCGGAGCTCAGTGGGCGCATCGGTCATGCGATTCGTATTGGCGTGACCGGTCCTCCGGGGGCTGGGAAATCTACACTGGTAACTAAACTGACTCAGCACTGGCTCGAGAAAAACCTCAAAGTTGGCATATTGGCTGTGGATCCGACAAGTCCTTTTTCCGGCGGAGCTCTGCTCGGAGATCGCGTAAGGATGATAAGTGTTTCGTTGGATTCGAGAGTCTTTGTGCGCTCTCTTGCGACACGCGGCAGTTTGGGAGGACTTGCGCGAGCGGCGGGAGAAATGGCGGACGTCATGGATGCGTTCGGTTTCGACCGGATTGTTTTCGAGACGGTCGGCGTCGGGCAGTCGGAGCTGGAAGTAGTGCAGTATGCCGATACGACGATGGTGATTCTGGTACCGGAATCGGGTGACGGAATTCAGGCGATGAAAGCAGGCTTGATGGAGATTGGCGATCTGTTTGTGATTAACAAATCGGATAGAGAGGGCGCGGCGCGGTTCGGAATTGAAATCGATACCGTGATGAACCTCAGACAATGGCAGGGATGGATTCCGCCGGTTCTTTCAACCATCGCGTCAACGGGAGAGGGAGTCGAAGAACTCAGTAACGTTCTTGGGCAACACGTCGATTATCTCAAACAGGAAGGACTCTGGGATAAGCGCCGTTATGAACGCGGGCTTAGGAAGTATCAACGGGTTGTGGATGATGAAATTCTTGGAGCGTTCTGGACTGCGAAACGAAAACAGCTTCTGAACGATGCTGTCGTGAAAGGGAAGTCCGCTTATGCTTTAGCGCGCACGCTTCTTCTTGATGTCATCCGTGAGATTCGTCGAACCCGTCCTGACTGAGGAAGGAATTGGTGTCGCCAACTGCCCGCAAGCGGCATTGCATTCCAATCCTCGACTGGTGCGCAGCGTAACGTTCAATCCGGTGGCGCGCAGTTTCTGTTGAAAAGCGACGACTCTTTCTTGGGGGGAAGGCAGCCATGTGCTGCCGGTAGGGTGGAGGCCAAGAATATTAATCTTGGCCGGGATATTCCGCAAAAGCAGCGACAGCGCCTCCGCATCTTCCGGCCGGTCATTCAGGTCTTTGATAAGGATGTATTCGAATGTAATGGGGTAGCGCGTCACGTGAGCGTAGGCCCGCAGAGCTTTCATCAGCGCTTCCAGCGGATATGTTTTATTGACAGGAATGATTCGAGAGCGTTGGTGGTCGTTCGTTGCATGCAGGGAAATCGCAAGTTTCGCGTTCATGCCTTCACGCGTAATTCTTTCGATAGCGGGAACGATGCCGATCGTTGAAACGGTGAGACGCCGCGCGGATAAGCCGATACCTTTCGAATCGGTGAAGAGATTCAGGGCTTTCATGACCGCGTCGAAATTATAAAACGGTTCGCCCATTCCCATCAGGACGACATTTCTGATTTTCGCGCCTTCTTCCTTTTCGATTTCAAAAACCTGACTGACCATTTCCCCCGCAGAGAGATTCCGCGAGAAACCCATCCGACCGGTCGCGCAGAATTCGCAGTTCAAACTACATCCGACCTGCGTGGAAATGCAAACCGTCTGGCTGGAAGGTCCAGGGAGATAAACCGCTTCGACACGATCACCGCGTTGAAATTCAAAAAGGTATTTCCTCGTCCCATCCGGTGCACGGGGCGAAAGATGAGCAATACGAGGCGTGTCGATTTGAAACGCCTGTGACAGTTCCCTTCGCAAGTCTTGAGGTAGGTCGGTCATTTCATCCAAACGACGCGCTTTCGCCGAAAAGACCCAGCGATAAATTTGCCGCGCACGGTAGGCAGGCTGCCCCATAGCGGTCAGGAAACTTTCCAGCTCGCCGAGCGTTAAATCTCTGAGGTTGTTCATTTTTTTCTTTAAAGTATCCTTCATCAATATAGACAGATGTTTTTCGAAAATCAAGTTCTATCTGGAAATTTGGAGCTCTGATGACAAACGCTTCCTCTTCTGATTTGGAAATCCTTCGCTCTCTGAAATCCGCCCACGGAAAACTGAAAGAAGAAATCGGCAAAGTGATTGTTGGGCAGGAAAAAGTCGTTCACGAATTATTGGTTTCCCTTTTGGCACGTGGGCATTGCCTTTTGGTTGGAGTGCCCGGCCTTGCGAAAACACTTCTGATTTCGACACTGGCGCAAGTGCTCGATTTGAAATTCAGCCGGATTCAATTTACGCCGGATTTGATGCCGTCCGATATCACCGGCACGGAAATCGTCGAAGAAGATCGAGCGACGGGTAAACGAACCTTCAAGTTTGTTGAAGGACCGATATTCGCCAATATCGTGCTGGCGGACGAAGTCAACCGAACTCCGCCAAAAACTCAAGCGGCGCTTTTACAGGCGATGCAGGAGCATGAAGTTTCGGCGGCGGGAACGACCTATACACTGGATGAACCTTTCTTCGTATTGGCAACGCAAAACCCAATTGAACAGGAAGGAACGTATCCGCTTCCCGAAGCGCAACTTGACCGTTTCATGTTTAATCTTTGGGTGGACTATCCGTCGTCAGACGAAGAAAATGAAATCGTGAAAACGACAACGAGCCGCTATTCTCTGCCGGTGAACAAGGTGCTTAGCGGTCAGGAGATAGTTGACTTGCAGGCGCTGGTGCGGAGGATTCCTGTAGCGGACAACGTTATTAAATTCGCTGTGGAACTCGTGCGACGGACTCGTCCGAAATTGGATGGCACGCCGAGTTTTGTTACGGACTATATCGCATGGGGCTGCGGGCCGCGCGCTTCTCAGTATTTGATTCTGGGTGCCAAAACGAACGCGGCGCTTGACGGTCGCCCCACACCGGAAATTGAAGATGTGCGCAATGTCGCATTGCCGGTTCTCCGCCATCGTCTCGTCACAAACTTTAACGCGGAAGCCGATGACGTTTCGGCTCCCGAAATTGTTAATCGACTTCTTGAGATGAAGCAGGCGTAAAGAGTAGGTATTTTCAGCGAATGGCTTCTACACGCGAATACTTAAGACCGGACGTCGTATCACGACTCAAGAATATGCAGCTTCGAGCGCGCCTGGTCGTGGAGGGGTTTGTCGCAGGTTTGCACCAGTCACCCTATCACGGGTTTTCGGTGGAGTTCGCCGAACATCGCCCCTATATGCCGGGCGATCCGCTGAAGCATGTGGACTGGAAAGTTTTCGGAAAGACCGACCGGTTTTATGTGAAGGAGTTCGAAGAAGAGACCAATTTAAAAACGTATTTGCTGCTCGACATTTCAAAATCGATGGACTATGGAACGGTCTCGGTTACCAAGCTCCAGTATGCGAGTTTTCTGATAGCGGCACTCGCGTTTCTCATGATTCAGCAGCGGGATGCTGTTGGGTTGGTCTATTACGACACGGAACTGCGCGCGTATCTACCGCCGCGTTCGATGCGAAGCTATTTGAATGTTCTGCTTTCGCATTTGGAAAATCTTCGCCCATCCGGCAGGACGGATATTGGCCGAAATCTGCATGCCGTTGCCGAACGTATTCATCGGCGCGGTTTGGTTATTGTCCTGTCTGATTTTTTGGATGAGCCTGAAAAAATTCTTTCGGGGCTTCGCCATTTCCGGCACGACGGTCATGAAGTTCTCGTGTTTCATATTCTCGATCCGATGGAACGTCGGTTTGCCTTTCGCAGCGACAGCCGGTTTATTGATATGGAAACTGACGAAGAAATGCCCACTCAACCTTGGCACATCCGCCGGGACTACCGCCGACTGCTCGAGGAGTTTGTCGAGACACTGAAGCGCGGCTGTCGCGAACAGCTTGTGGATTACAACCTTTTAGATACGTCCACACCCTTCGATACAGCGCTGTTTCAATATTTGAAGAAGCGAAAACGGCTCCGATAGAGAGTTCCTCTCCCGCCTTTAAGAAGCTCCCAATCCGGAAAAGATTGGGGCTTTTTTTATGCTCTTTTGGTAATTCTTGCCTATCATTCTAAAATCTTCTTCAGCTCATAGAAGAGCATCAAATGCTTATATATTCAAAGGGTTAAGAAGATGCGAGAAGGTGGAAAACGAGCGTGAAATGCTTGGCACAGGCCTTGCTTACTTTATAGCACGAAACATAGAAGTTATCTGATAAAAAATACCGGAAGCTGCCAACGTGACTGCAACGATTTTTTTGAAACATAAAAGGAGATTTTGATCATGCCCCAAGTCTTGCCCCGAACCTACATTCGTCGGCGCCTCAGCGGCGTGAATGATTTCAATCGTGATCGCATTCGCGAACTTCGTATGAGTATGAACATGACTCAGGAGAATTTCGCCCATGAGATTGGAGTAACCTTTGCGACGGTGAATCGCTGGGAAAACGGGAGGACAACTCCCAATAGAGTCGCTCAGAAAGTTCTTCAACAGATGGAAAAAAAGCTGCGGAAAATGCAGCGAACGTAGGTGGATACTAAGGAAAAGCCGAGAGGATCTCTCGGCTTTTCCTTGAAAATATCGTAGGCGGAACGGGTATATGGTTGGCGAAATCGACTTTAGGCGCGGCGGATGTCGAGTAGTTTACAAAGCTTGTTCAATTCTGCTTCGGCACTTTCCTCCAAATCTTTGTTATCAGCATAGTCACGCAATTGTTTCGCTAAAAGCTCTATACCCGTTGTAATAAAGCTCATAGCTTTTGGATCTCCGCCCCGTTCAGCCAGAATCTGGGCGGACTTCCCAAGCATGGTCATGGCGAGGCTGTAAGTCAGGAAGATCCGGCTGTTTCCCATCGTTTCATCAAAACTTGACATAAGCACACTCCTTACACTTTCAAAGATGAAGGACCAGGGCTTCGCGGCGGCCTTCGCTATAAAAAAATGTCTCCTACGAATTACCATACTAAATATACCAATTCAGAACCCGAGAGTCAAGAGGAAAACTGTCCAGAAGTAAAAAGTTCGAGAGTCTCCCATGCGACGGCCTGAGCCAAAATCAGAAGATATGACGGATACAAATCATCTCCCCTTTATGGGGGTCTCTTCTTTGATAAAGTGGGAAAGAACAAGTTCTACCGATTTCATGAAAAACTTGAAGTTGTTATATCGACGACTACAAACTCTGTTTCGTTCGTTACACTTTCGTCGCTAAAATTTTTTAGATTCCATGTCAAAAGACCCACGGATGCCTCTCTGAAGTCTCCGAGGATTTAGATTTCGATAAGGATCGCCTCTCCGCACGATCCAAGAGCCGGATGAACCCGTAGAGTTAAATCTCAGGTTTGTCCGGCTTGTCTTTTCTTTGACTTGAAGATGTATGAGTACTTTACTATCTTATAGCATCTTCAAAACAACTTCAAGTTTGCCGTGTTTTCAAACACTGAACAGATTGATGCCTACTTGAATGGGCTGATTAACTTCGAACGCTCCGCAGTGATGTCTCCCAAGACAGGTGCTCCGGATTTCCGATGGATGCTTCGCGCAATTAAAGCGGCCGGACTTTGGAAAGCTCCCCCCATTACGATTCTTATCGCGGGAACAAAGGGCAAAGGTTCGACGCTTCTGTATCTGGAAGCGTTATTATCGCCCGCTAAACGTGTAGTCAGTTTTACAAGTCCGCACCTGCTTTCCGTGCGCGAGCGCATTCGTGTTTCAGGAAAACCGATTGAGGAATCCATCTGGATTGACGGTTTCAAAAAATTATTTCCTGTTCTCGAAAAAATAAAATTTCTCCATGAGCCTCTGACCTATTTCGAAACATTGTTCCTGCATTTTCTTTGGACGCTCTTTCACCTACAGGCAGATGTTGCGCTCGTGGAAGTCGGCCTGGGTGGAACGTATGATTGCACGAATATCTTGACGCCGACCGTCAGTGTTCTAACGCCGATTGATTATGATCACACTGAGATTTTAGGGAATAACCTTCTTCAGATTGCCCGCGATAAAGCGGGGATTATTAAACCGGGACGTCCGGTGGTTGTCGCCAAGCAAAGACCGACTGTCCAGCGCGAGATTTCTCGTATTGCCCGAGAAAACCAAAGTCCAATAGTGATTCTTGGTAAAGATTTTCGGTGGATAGGTAAAAAAGGAAACCGGTGGGATTATTGGCAACAAGGCTCAGTCTTCTACAAGGATTTGCAGCTTTCTGCGCTGGGAGAACATCAGAGGGATAATGCCGCGACAGCTCTGCGTGTTTTAACGATGTTTGAAAAAGTCGGCATGCATCTCTCAGTAGCCGATGTTCGCAGAAGACTGAACATAGCACGTCCGTCCGCGCGATTGGAACTGCTGCAGGGCACGCCACCGGTTCTCTTGGATGTTGCGCACAATCCCGCTTCGTTTCGAGCTTTGGCGACGCTCTTGCGCGAGAAATTTTCCGGCAAGAAAATCCTGCTCATCATGGGAATGGTAGAACAGAAGGACTATCGTTCCTGTTTGCGCGCTGTGCAGCCGTATGTAAACGAGGCGGTTTTCGTAAAACTTTCTCACCCTCGCGCGCGTTGGCCTGAAGACTTGGCGTCCGTCGCTCTATCTATAGGAATCAAAGCTGAGATCGTGATGAACGAGAAGGACGCGTTTGAGCGAGCGCGTCTTCGCACTGATATTGATTTGATTGTCATCGCCGGTTCATTTATTTTGGCGGGCGAATACCTTCGATGGCGAAGCTCGGATTGAAAAACAAATGTAACCCCCCTTTAATTCCCCCCGCAGGCGGGGGGAGATACAAACAAAAAGCCACCTAACAGCGATGCTGTCGGTGGCTTTGTATTTGATAATGTCCCGCGTATTATTTCAGCAGTATGAGTTTCGTGACGCGGGACGAAATCTTTTCTCCGCGAATTTGAGCGAAGTAAATGCCTGTGGCTTCTGTTGCTCTCCATGTAATAGTGCCTTGCTGCTCGGTTAATGTAAACCGGTCAGCTTCACGTCCAAGAACATCGAATATCACCAGTTCCGCATCGCTACCCATCGGAATCGAATAAGGCAATGTCACTGAAGCGTTAAACGGATTGGGATAGGCGGCACCAAGTGTCATTACAGTCGGAACAGGCGTTTCGGAAATTCTTGGTTCAACAGTCAGAATATCCGACGCCCAATTCTGAAAGAGTTCCTGCAAGAAAACACCCAAGGGTTCCGAGTTCGCCATTCCCGAAATCGCTTCCATGCCGAAACCGAACACAATCCCGTACCCGTGATAAAAATCCAGACCGGCAATGCCATAGTCCCCTTGGACGCCGTAGCCGCAAAGCGCCGAGTTATCTCCAAGCGGGGAAAGGATAGAGATACGATCCTGATTTGAAGCTCCCGCTGTGCCGGTCAGGATAAACATATTCTCCTCTCCTAACGGGCTGTCTGGAGTTGGTCGCAGAGAAGCGATGCGGAAACTATCCTGCTCAACTTCCATTTCAAGCACATCCTGCGCGAAGGGACCTCCGCTCAGTTCATCGATGAAATCTTGCCCGGATAAAACCACGCGATTGCCCCGGCTCAAATAATCGGGAATCAGGTATTGGTCATTCGTCGTCAGAGCGCTTTCTCTAAGATTTCCGGAAAGCCAGATAACAAGTCCGGGTTCGGGCAGGATTGAATCCGGCAGGTTTTCGTGTTCCGAAAGTTCAATCTCGTCGAATAAAAAATCAATGTCATGCAGCGCACTAACGACATACGATTCGACATCGCTGGTCGGATCATCCTTGACAAGAAGCACTTCTGGATAGCCAATCGGGATGGTCACCTCATACTCAAAGACACGGCTCGTATTCTCCGCTGTAATCGATATCGTAATCGTTGCCCAGCGATCCAAAGCGTCCGGAGCGATATCAAAATGTATTGGCGCCGGAGTGGCGACCGCGTTCGGCTCGATATCGCCTAAGTTTTGTTCGCCGCTCGTAATCGTTAAATCGGGATTCGAGCTTGTCACTGTGAGAACTACGTTTTCGGCGGCGGGAGGGAAGAGAATAACTTCGTTGTAAATCTGGAACGTCATCTCCACGCGTTCGTTAACTTCCGGCCAGCCATCTCCATCACCGCTGCTTCCGCCGATACCGTTTTCATACCAGTTGAGATTTTGGAGCGTGAAATTCGGATCAAGCCCCGGGCCGATCCCGTGATGGCCGAAGCATGTGTAGATGGTTTCGCTGTGCGGAGTGCCGTTGGAAAGATCCCCGTCGTCGTCATCTGTTTCCAGCACTTCAACCAGATAGTCGAAGAAATTATCCGCATGCCCATAGCGAGAGTAGTGCGCGAGAGAGTCGGCGATGTCCGCACCCAATGCGAGACGAATACGCCAGAGCGAACCGGAAATGAAAGGACTGTCGCGGTGTACTTCACCCTGCCAATTTTCCGGAAAGTGCATGTCGTTATACAAATTCCTCATATAGCGATTCGGATTTCCGTTAAAAAGTCCGCCTTCTCCGATTAAGGGTTCATCCGTAATCGTACAGGGGAAATAATCCGACCATGCTTCATTCATCGCGCCGGATTGCCCGGAATAAGGCAGCGGATAGCCTTGATAAATTCTCCCGGTCACTCCGTGAGTATATTCGTGATAGATAACATCGCAGTACATCGCGAGGTTTTCAAAAGTTATTCCTCCGGAACCGTAGTAGCAGCCTACGCCGTTCCAGAAAGCGTTGTCGTAGTTCGTTCCGTAATTGACGGTCACCGGCATGGAGTAGTCTAATCCTGTAAATCCCGGATCGATAACTTTGTACCACTGATGAATAAAGCGCGTATGATAGTACGCGTTCATCTCTTCACGTGCAGCGGTTTCCGATGACCATGTCCAACTGAAAGGAGTAAACGGCGGTTCAAGAGCAAGCTCCATCTCGGCATCGTCGGCGTCTTCATTCGCAACGTTGCAGAAAGGTCCTTCCAAGCGAGTGACGAGGAAAGCATCTCCGGTAATGTCCCGAGAGAAATTCCCTTCCATATCCGAAAGGACTTCAATGCCGTTGATAATAATGCTCTCTTGAGTAAATGCTGCGGTATCGGTCGGGCTTGAATTGTAAGGATACCAGAATTGTCCCTGCATCACGCCGGAAACCAAATCATTTTGAATGCCCGGCCAGTCAAGCAGGATGTCTCCTGTGGCGGCGTCCACAATACCTTCCCAGCGGGCGTGGGGAGCCTGACCCGCAAGCCGTATCCACCAGACCGGACGCAGTCCCTGTAGAGCTCTATCCGGAAAGAAAGCGGCAAAGGATTCATTCGGAGAAACCGGCCACTCCTGCTGTCCGATTTTATCCTGCAGCTTCCGACCTGCTATGTCAAGGGGAAGATTTGCTTCCGAGAGCAGCGGCCAAGTTGAATAGGTACGCAATCCCCAGCGCATCACTTCGCCTCGGGAGTTGAGCGTGATATCTCCGCGAGAAGATAGGACGGGTTTCCCATCACGCGTCTCCTGAAAAAGCGCTTTCCATTTTCCCAAAACGTCTTGGCTCTTGAGCAGTTCAAGATTCACATTCGGTTCTCCAAAAAGAGCCGCCATTTGTAGCAGAAAAGCGTGCGTCTGCGCCTGACGTGTTTCATCATCCGCTCGTGGCGAGACCAGCGCAATTGGAGACCCGTAAGCGGTCAGAGGTGTGCTGTGTTCATCGTTCCAGACACCTTGCCAGCCCGTGAGCGCTCCGCGCGTGGATTGCTCCAAAAGCTGCGCGTTGTGCAGCGTTCCCGCGTCAAGTTCGCCCGGCCAGTCGTAGGAACCAGCGGCAAATCCCATGGAAACGATTATCAGGCACCCAATGAGCCAAAGACATGTTTTCGTGAACATTGTTTTTATCCTTTCAAATCAAAGTAATCAACGATAGAAGAAGAGGCCGAGACGCAGCAGATGGCAGAACGCTTCCTGAGCATCCACGCGCCGTTCTCCGATCCGGGTTCCCCCAGCATCATAAATCGGGATATAGTCATCAGGCGTCCAGGAATAGAACTGGTATCGGTATTCCAATCGGAATCCGAGACTGCCTTGTCCCCATTTGAGCCCCGCTCCAAGATTCAGCAGATTTCGGCTGTCCTGAGATAATGTCAGAACCGTGTGACTAAGCGGGATATCCAGCGCCGTCCCGCCTCCAATCAGAAAAAAGGGCGTTGTACCCTCAATTTGCACCGGATGGAATAGGATATTCATCGAAACCTGATAAGCGGATTGATATGGATGCCAAATACTATCGCTTATAGCCGCATGTAGAAACGTGAAATCCGCTTCTCCTTCGATTCCCACAAAAGGCAGGACGGTGTAGCCGCCTAATATGGAGAATTGCAGCATCCGGCGCGAGGAGTTATCGCTCAGCTTCATACTTTGAAACGTCATGCCTCCGCCGAATTCCCAGCCGCGTTCCCGTGGTCGGTATTCTGCCTTGATGTCAAATCGGGGAGGAGGGCGAAACCAGATGCTTTCGATTTCTTGCTTCTCGTAAACCTGCAGGCGAGGCAGCGGTAGATGGCGCTCATCCCAGTTAGCCAGAAAAACAGCCGCCGAATCCACTCGAACAATCGCTCCGGGGATGAGTTTGCCGTTCTTGAGGCGTAAGTAGTCCTGCGCGGATGCGATTTGCCCTATGCACAAAAGCATCAGCAAAGCGGCCAGTCCCTTTTTTCCTATCACAAGATGTCCTCCGACGATAGACGCGTAGGGTCGGCGTCTGTGACCCGACCGTATACATTATTTCAGACGGGCAACGAACGGACAAGGCAGGCCTTGTCCCTACCAATCGCCGCGGGATACGTCCAGCGGCCCGGTTTTTCGACCCAGTCAGAACTTAATAATCTACAGAAAATCTCTTTTAATCGCAACTTGAACCGGTTCCCGCGAAAGAAAGAGGCATTTCCTCCAAGGTAGTTCGGAATTTCCGGAAAAAATTCCTGCCCAAGGCAAGAAAATTCTTGTTTTGCTTAATTATATATATTATATTTTACCATAACTGCAAAAAGTGAGAAACCCCCGTGCTCAAACTACGCCAACTCAAACTGGAAGCGACTCCGTCGCAGAACAGTTCCCTTCCACTGTCCTTCGAACTTCCCGATGAGAACCCTTTGACAATTTTCGGACGGAATGCCAGCGGTAAAACCTTGTTTGTCCGAATATTACGAGATCTGTTTAGCGCTGAAGGCCGTGCCCACGACTGGAGTTCGCACTTCGAGAGCGCGAGACTCGAGGTCAGAATGGGCCAGGAGTCCTATGTTATTAGGAAGGATTTCGCAACAGGGAAAAGGGAATCCTGGACGGTCGAAGATGACAATGGTCGGATTCAGGAAGCCTCTTTTTCTCCCGAAACAGAGGGCGAAAATGACAGGGAATACCCATTTTTCTGGCAGGGCTTGGATGATGCGCTGATTTCTCAGACATTTCTGGTCATTGATGGCGATATGAATGTTCGATTTAATTCAGGCTTGCTAAAGGATTTAGAACAAGTTGTGCTGCATCCGTGGGCGGCGGCGCGCGCACGTGCCCAGCACCGGCTGAAATGTCTCGTATCCTCATCGGAAGAAGAGCACGGTCTGCTGACAAACGCGGAATGGGAACTCGCCCGTGCAGAGGAACGGCTGACGAAATTCACTGAGGCGTGCCAGACGATAGAAGACAACGCAGAGCAGCGCCATTCTCTGGAAGCTCAAATGGTGCAGCAAATGGATAAACTCCGCCAGTTGCAGCAGGAACGCCATCAATTTGAACATCGAAAGCGCCTCCGGGAGCGACTGGATGTTTTACAGAATTGGCTCGCCGAAGTGGCGGAGGAACGTCAGGCTGTGGAGGAACTTCGAGCGCAGCATGTCGAGATTCTGAGTCGCTTTGAGGAGAGCTACCGTCCTTTCCGCGGGCTTCCTGAAAATTTCGGGGAATGGCTGGCGGAAATCTCGGATTTACTGCGGCAACGACAGACGCTTTCGATCCGTATTGACAGTCTTGTAGAGGCGCGAGCGAACACAGAATCGGAACTTGCGACCATCCGTGAAAGAAAGGAGCAAGCTGAACAGAAAGCGCAGACTGTGACTCCGGCTATAGATAACGAACGCGCCGCCGAAATCCAGAAACAATTGAGAAGCTTGCATCAGACCCGCTGCGAACTCGAAGAAAAACGCGACGTAAAACGCCGGCATCTCCGGGAAGAATTTGGAGATGATTGTGATGATTGGGAAAATTTCTGCGATAAAGCTCAGCGTCTTGCTGAACTTCAAAAGCAGCAACAGGATGTCGTTGCTAAGCGAGAAGAAATAGAAAAAAGATGGCTGACGCTGCAGGAGGAGGAACGAGAACAAATCCGGAGCTGTGAACTTGAATTTCCGAATTTCGACAACCTGCCGGAATTTCCCGAGGGCAGTCTGGATAAATTTGACAGTGCGCGCAGCGAGCTTCGAGACGCGGAGCGCCGCATGGTGGAGGCACAGCGACGTCTCGCTGATTTTCATCGCAATCCGCGACTCTTCGCTACGGGAGGTATCGCGTTTGTAACCGCGCTCGTTGGATTCTGTTTGGGATTAGTCTTGGCGGATTGGGCGGTCGGGCTTTTTGCCGCGCTGGTCAGCAGCGGCGCACTGCTGACGATCTTCGGCGGGGCGATGGCTTTTCCATCTCGAGTGCGAAAGAAATTGGAAATCGATTTACAGAATCGCAAAGAACATTGGAAAAGCATTCTAATCACGAAAGACGAGCTGGAACACGAACTCGGAACGCTGTCGAATTATCCTGACCTTGCTTCCGCAAGCCAAGCTTTTCAAGACTATAACACGCGGAAGCGAAAATTGTTGAGACTTCACAACAGTCTCGCCGCCTGTGAACATGAAGCGTCGATGCTCCCGCATCTGGATAAAATCAAAGAGGAAATCGCCTCTCTTTCTGCCGCCCTTCCTGAAAAACTTCGCGCCCTGTCCCCGGAGCAGCTTCTTCAGAATATAGGTCTCTACGTGCGAGTACAACGCGAAATCGAAGACATTGAATCACGCCTGCGAGACTACGAATCCGAAGGCGAGGTCTATCATGAAATTCAGCAGCTTTCCGCGGAATTAAGCGAGATGGAAGTTTGGGAAGCCAGTCAGATTCGTGACCGGGAACAGCTTGCACAGGAACTCGCTGAGCTTGCCGAAAAGGAACAGCAGTTTCAGGCGGAACTGAACGAAGATCATCTATCGGCTCCTCAAAAAGAAAGCGAAGAACTCAGCGAGAGAATCCGGGAACTGTCAGCGAAACAAGCGGAATCCGTCAGGGGACAAGACCCGATTCTCCTATCAGAAAAGTGGAACGAGATGATAAGCCTGCGCTCGAAACTGCGAGAGATTCGAGACAGCCTTTCGGCGCGACCGACGCTTGAGGAGCTCAAGAGTCGAGAACATATTCTGAAGGTGGAATTGGATCCTCTACAGTCCGAGTACGCCGATATCGAAACAGACCAAGAGCCGGATTTGGAACGTATTGAAACGGAATTTAATGCGCTTGAGAACGAAATCGAGCAGTTAAAGAATTCCCGCGACACTCTTCCGGTTTCGATAGATGCTCTTGGGTATGCTGCCGAAGATTCTGTGGAATCCTTATCAGAGCAACTCGAAAAACGCCGCCAGGAATTTCAGGAGTTGAACGAAGAACGTGAGAAGCTTGAAGCAGACCTAACGCAAATAGAGCAGGAGATAGCGCGCTGTCGAGAGACGCTGCCACAGAGAGTACTGTCAACGGCAAAAGAATTCTTAGGGCGCTTGACGAAAGGAAAATTGCGGGAGGTGCTTCTCGAATCGGATGAGCGATTCACTGTGCGGGAGGCGTCCGGACGCGAGTTGGCGATAGAGAACTTGTCGGGCGGGCAGCGTGATTTGGTAATGCTGGCGCTCAGGATGGCGATGATAAACGAAATGGGAGAATTGGCTCCTCCCATTGTATTCGACGATCCATTTTCTCGGCTGGATTCTGAAAATCTGTCCCAAGTGCGGGAACTTCTAACCGCTTTTTCACAGCGGCATCAGGTGATTTTACTGACCCGCGATCCGCGTTATCGCGACTGGGGATATGCGATGTCTCTTGATAAATCCGCACCCTTTGAAGCGACTACGACGTCAAGCGGATGAACTTGACAATGCGCGCAAAAATGAATATATTCTTATGGTTTCCCACCTTCTGTTAATATCCGGTTATATTCGGATGCACGGCCGGGATCGATGCGCTTCAACTTTTTAAGGCCGTTGGCATATCCCACACGAACCAACATTTCCCCTAATTCCTGATAGTTTGATTCTAAAAACTTGTTCTGGACACCCACAGGAACTTTTTCTAATTTTACCAACGTGTAATACAGATAGTCTTTGGCTTTCGGGTAATCGTTTTTCTCGTAGAAATATCGTCCCGTTGACCAAAAGAAGCTCATTTCACGGGGGATCGTGTTGTCCGTACTGATATAATCCCGCAGAAGATCATTACGCTTATCCCACCCATAGACAAAGAAAGAGCGATTGCTCTGAAGGATAACATCCCGCGCCTTGTCTAAATAGCGTCGGCCTCCAAGTTTTTCCAGTTTATCATATTCAATTCCATAAACCATCCAGATATAGAATTCGATCATCGATATTAAAGGGGAGTATTCGTTTTCCCGAAACTGATACCCCGCGGCCAGACTGAAATCCCAGCGCCGGTCTTCAAAATGCGCGTTCGCGTCCATTAAGTTCGTGACGATAAGGCTGGCTTTGAACTTATCTTCAGGTGGGCCGGGGATGTAGTCCGTGAAGTAAATGCTGACCCGTACATTCAAATCATACCGATATTCGTTGCTCCCCCATCGTTTCCGTTCCAGATAATCCTGCAGCTTCATATCCAGGCCTTCAAGCTTCGCTTGAGCTTCTTGAGGGACCTGATCAACATTCACCTGCACTTCCGGAATCAACCGTTGCCCGAAAGCTCCCAGAGGCGCAAGGAGCACTGACAAGAGCAGCGCCATCGGAAGGACTGACTTTAGTCGTATTTTGTAATAGTGGTTCTGTTTCATTTTCGTGCCGATTCCCCAAAAAGATATTACAAATTATCGAAGTTTTCACGCAAAGTCAAGTGGGATGCACAGCCTGAAAATTCTGGCGGTTCTACTTTTTCTTGTTGGATGTGTCGCCGGGTCTCAGGCGGCGTTCGAAAAGAACAGCGGCGGTCCCCGGTCGGCTGGGCTTGGCGGGGCTGGAGTGGCGCTCGCTGGAGATGCGTGGTGCGCCAACAGGAATCCCGCTTTGCTAGCGAACAAATCTCCACGTATCGGTCTGGCTTGGCAGCGGCTCTTTGACCTGCCTGAAATGTCCCACCTGCAACTGTCCGGAAATTTCAATGTTTCCGATTTTGCCGCAGGTGCAGGTGTTGACCAGTTCGGCGGGAAACTCTACCGCGAAACATCGCTGATGGTGTCAGTGGCAAGATCGTTTTCGCGCGTTCTATCCGCTGGCGCTCAGGTTTCGCTGAATCAGGTCGTGATTCAACATTACGGCGATGCAGCCGCTATCGGTGCGGTTCTTGGGTTATGCTGCCGACCGATTCCCGAACTGACCGCCGCCGCTGTTTGGCGCAATTTCCCTCGCGCCGAGCTTGGCCGCTGGAATTCGCAAATGCCGGAAGCGCTGCATCTGGGGCTGGCCTTGCGGCTACCTCGTGGCAGTTTTGTGCTGGATATCGTGGAAGAATCGCGATTCGCCACAGAGTACCGGTTTGGAGCGGAAGCGCCGGTTTTACCACAGCTTACTTTTCGCGTAGGCTCATCTTTTGAACCCGTCCGACCGTCTGTGGGTTTCACCGTAAACGTGCGGCGCTGGAATTTTCACTACGCAGGCGATTTACACCCAGACCTCGGACCGTCGCATTCCTTGGGGCTTGAGGTGACTGCGTGGTAGCGGTTTTATGGGTTTTATTGTTCTTTGGCACAAGCGTGGTCGCTGCTTCGCCCCTTGAGGATTACCTCGAAGGGGATACCGAAGCAGGCGATCGCACGGCGGCGATTGAGGAACAGCTTTCCGCGCCTCTTGACCTGAATCAAGTCAGCCGCGAGGAGCTTTTCTCGCTGGTCTGGCTGACAAGACACGCGGCGGCGGCAATTCTCTGCGAGCGCAGTCGGCTCGGCGGTTTTCAGGATTTCGGACAGTTCGCAAGGATTCCGGAAATATCCCAAGCGGAAATAGCCTTACTTCGACAGTTTACTACTATAGGCGCACCTCTTGGCCGTTCCTTTCGCGGCAATGCCCGGATAAGCGGGAGCGGGCAACACGGCCATGCTCAAGCGCTGCTTCCCGAGCAGCTTTCCGGAGAGTCCCGGGCGCGCTTCCATACCGCATCAGGAGCGCATGGATTTGTGCTCTCGCGGCATCCGAAGGCATCACCGGCACTTTCCCAGTTCACATCCGCAGGTTTGGAATTTCGCTGGCCGTCTGCTCGCCTTCTTCTGGGCGATTATCAAGCGGAATTCGGTTCAGGTTTGGTTTTCGCCGCCTCTTGGGGACAGGCAGGCTGGACGCGGGATGCACTTCGCGTGACTCCGCCGGATCCGCGCGGCTTATACAGTGCTCCGACAGCTTCGTCTTTAGGATATTATCGCGGAGCCGGGCTGGAATATCGCCGAAAGAATATCGGGGTATCGTTCCTGCTGAGTTCACGCGAATTAGCGGCGATTCTTGAAGACGGGCAGCCTGCACAGCTTTATCGCTACAGTCTTGTGTCGAGTGCGCTCTTGGACGCGCGTTCAGGGCAAATCAGAGAAGAAACCTCTGGAATAGCGCTTTCCGCTTCCCGCGGCGGCTGGGATATCGGGCTTAATGGCGTTGCTTTTCGCTATTCCCCCGGTTTTTCAAAGGCGCCCACGCCGGAAACCCCCGAACCGCTGACCGGAAACTTGTTACGACTTGGCTCGGTTTACTTGTCGTGGGCACGCGAGGGATTAATTTTCCGCAGCGAAGTTGCGAGCTCATCGCCGGGAGGCAAGGCGCTTCAATCGGCGGTTAGTTTCAACGCCGGGCGGATGGCAATTGCTTTCTTCGCCGCCCATGCCGATGCCGACTTCCACAGTCCTCGTTCGCGCGCTTGGGACGAATTTGACGCCGAAGCGGGCAACAGCCAAACCGTCGGAACGCTTCTGCGGTTGGCTCTAACGAATCACTTGCTGACATTTCGCACGGCGACATCAGCGACTCCTTTTCGCACCGCGACATCGTTACTCTCGCGGCGTTCCAGCGAAATCGATGCTCGTTGGCGAGCATCATGGCGCATAATAAGATGTGAAGTTCGGGGCGAACGCGATATTCGTGAGTCGGGCGGGGGAGACGCGGCAAGTTTCCCCATTAAAATCATCGGCGGTCGTCTTAGTCTTCGGATTCAATCCGTATTTGAATTACGTTTTTACTCGCGATTTCGCCGCGCGGAGTCTGAACAACCCGGTCATTCAGGCGTCGGCACGCTCAGCTTCGTTCAGATTGGCCAAAAACTTCCTCGCTGGAGATGGCTTACCCGGCTGACGGTTTTCCATGTTACCAATAGTGAAGCCGCGCTGACAGTTTACGAAAATCACCTGCGCGGCAGCTATCCTCTTGTTTCCTACTTTGGCGAAGGCAGCCGGAAAATGTTTTTCGTCTCTCGACGTTTCGGACAATTCCATCTGGGAGCGAAAGTCGCGCGCACCGACAAAACAGAATTTGATGCATTCGTCTGGGACTGGCAATTCGCTCTGCAAGGGGAAGTGCGCTGGTGAGAAGTTACACGGATGACGTGAAGTAAGTCTGGCGGCATGGGCGGCAGTGTTTGCAAGGTCTCAGAGTAACAGTGAGAGCGGTTTCGCTCCGCCCCCGCCAAAGAAAATAAACTGCGCTTTGGAAGTTTTGTCGCCTATTGAATGAGTCGATTGCCATCATCGTCTTGACCTATAACGGTCTTGCCTACACTCGCGAATGTCTGCAAAGCATCGCGGGATTGCGCGGAGGACGCCCGGCTGTCTATGTCGTGGATAACGCTTCGGTCGATGGCACAGCGGAGGCGATTGAACGGGAATTCGGCAGCGCCGTTACTCTGCTTCGCAATCCATCGAATCTTCTCTATGCGGGCGGTAACAACGTCGGCATCCTGCGAGCAATCGAAGATGGTCATACTGGAATTCTGCTCCTGAATAATGATACGTATGTCGCTATTGATTTTCTTGAGCAGCTTCAACATGCCCGTCAGGAAAAACCGCGCGCGATTCTGGTTCCGAAAATCTATTATGCATCACAACCGGATGTTCTCTGGTATGCGGGCGGCATGGCGAATCTGCGACGCGCGCAGTTTAGTCATCGAGGCATTCGAGAGAAAGATACAGGGCAGTATGATGCGTTCGAGCCGACCGATTGGGCGACTGGCTGTGCGCTTTTCGCTCCCCGCGAAATCTTTGATACCATAGGTCTGTTGGATGTGACACTGGGGCTTTACAACGAAGACGTGGATTTTTGCCTGCGTGCGAAAGCCGCGAACTTCGAGATCTACTACGTCCCATTGGCAAGAATCTGGCATAAAGTTTCCGCGGCAGTCGGAGGGAATCTATCGTGGAAGAAGCTATCGCTGAAATGGCGCAGTCTTCGAGTACTTCTTCAAAAACATCTACCTGATCGCTGGGAAAGAGCGAGCGCGCTTCTTGATTTTATGATTAACGAACCCGTGCGTGCGGCGGCGCGCTACCTTCAAAAAGATACATAACTACGCACAGTATTCGCCGTTGTGGGTCTCATGGGCCCGCAATGGGTTTATCTAATATTGTTATTTCTTAAACGCTGAAGAGGCTCTGCTATGAAAAGAGCTTTCGTTTGTTTCGTCTTCCTTTTTCTGGGGAGTGGTTCCCTATGGGCAAGTTCTCTCTTGTTGCTGGACACAGAGGGAGTGCCTCTGGGAAGAGTTCCCTATATGGTACAGGGAGAAGAACGGCTGGTTCCTTTGACGGCCATCGCTTCCAAATCCGGATGGGCTCTGGATACGGAAGCCGGCGTCGAAGTGCTGCGAGTGGACACCCTCGTTCTTCGAGTTCGACGTAATAATCCGTTCTATTTTTTGAACGCGCAATGTCGTCAATTTACATGCGCGCCTCAAGAATGGGACGGAGCTCTCTGGGTGCCGCTGTCAGGATTGTTTCAAGCGCTCCCTGAAAAACTGCTGCGTCAGAATCCTCAAGACGGTTCTCTTCAAATCAAGAAAATCAAGATGGACGACATTCCATCGAGAGGAGAATTGAGCCGGTCATCTCAATCGGTTTGGACCATGAACACGGTCATCATCGATCCGGGTCATGGAGGAAAGGATGTGGGAGCGGTCAGTCCCAGCGGCACGATGGAAAAAGATATCGTTCTGGATATCTCGCGTCGCTTAGCTAAAATTCTTCTGAAGAAAGGATTGGTTGCGAAACTGACGCGAACCGATGACCGCTTTATTCCTCTTGCCGAACGCACTAAATTCGCCAATTCCAACCGCGGAGATCTGTTCGTTTCGATTCATTGCAATGCGTCGAAGGCACGCAGCGCCCGAGGTGTTGAAACCTATTTCTTAAGTCCCGCGCGAACAGAAAACGCGATTTCTGTCGCCCTGCTTGAAAATTCCGTCGTGAAACTTGAAGAGAATCCTGCTCAATATCAAGACCTGACCGATGAGAATTACATCCTGCTGACGATGGCAACCAGTCAGTACTTGAAGGACAGCGAGAATCTGGCTAGCCTTACGCTGCAGGATGTCGCGGAAGTCACGCCCATACCGAAACGCAGAGTTGATCAGGCGGGCTTTTACGTTCTTATTGGTGCATCCATGCCGGCGATTCTGTTTGAAGCCGGTTTCCTGACGAATTCAGAAGACGAGAAATATCTGACCAGCAAGCGCGGTCGCCAGAAAATCGCCGAAGCTCTTTCTCGTTCAATCCTACAATTAAAATCGCAACTCGAAGTGGAAGCTTTGCGTTAATAAACCGTCGCGAGTGGGTGCCCCTCACCCCCGCGACGCTTCCCGCCGCGGCATGCGTCCCACGTGCCCGGAAAAAAAACGAACCTGAAAAAACAATCCATGTCTGATTCCCGTCCCATAGGAATATTCGATTCCGGTATCGGCGGCCTGACGGTCGCACGCGCCATCCGCAGAGAGCTCCCCAGGGAAGACCTGATTTATTTCGGCGATACGGCGCGTTTGCCTTACGGAACGAAAAGCGAACAAACCGTGTCTCGCTACGCTCATCAGATTGCGCAGTTCCTGTTGCGCCGGGACGTGAAAGTGCTCGTCGTTGCGTGCAATACCGCTTCAGCGGTTGCGCTGCCCGCTTTGGAAAAATCGCTTGAAATTCCCGTTCTGGGTGTCATCGAGCCCGGAGTGATTGGAGCGGTCAAGGCGACGAAAACGAATTGTATCGGTGTGATTGGAACTGTCGCGACGATTGAAAGCAACGCGTATTCGCAAGCTTTGCACGAGCAGAATCACGTGCTCGAAGTCGTGTCGGTCGCCTGCCCGCTCTTTGTGCCTCTGGCGGAAGAAGGCTTGCTCGATGGCTCTATTGCCGAGGCGATTGCGCATCGTTATCTGGATACATTTGGCTCGGCGGGAATTGATACGCTGATTCTGGGTTGCACTCACTATCCCTATCTAACGCCGGTGATTGAGAAAGTCGTCGGACGTCGCATCGCTTTAGTCGATTCCGGCTCTGAAACGGCACACATCCTAACGAATCTCCTGCAAGAGAAACAGATGACGGCGAAGGACTCATCAGAAGGGCGTTTGACAGTGCTTCTGACAGACCTGCCGCGTCGCTTCCGGGAAGTCGGAGCGCGTTTCTTAGGGCAGCCGCTCGATGATATCGGACTTGTTTCTTTGGCGCATGATTAAATCTTTCCCACCTGTTGATGTGTTGATGAAAGAATGATTTTCTTATAAGAACCTTTTTGACATAGTTTTTGCGCGATGATTTTGTAGCCTTTCCGTAAACCTCCCAAAAAATCCCGAAGAGAAAACCATGGATATTGCTGAACTCCAATCTCTGAAGATGCCGGGACTCACCAAACTTGCCAAGCAGCTTGAAGTTGAAGAAATCCCCGGCCTTCCCAAGCACGAACTGATTTTTCAAATTCTTGCAAAACAAGCAAAAGAGGAAGGTCTCCTCTTCTCCAGTGGCGTCCTCGAAATCCTTCCCGATGGCTATGGCTTCCTGCGTTCCCCAAAGGCGAGTTATTTGCCCAGTCCGGACGATATTTACGTCAGTCCGTCTCAAATCAAGCGCTTCAATCTGCGCACAGGGCATGTCGTTTCCGGGCAGGTGCGTCCACCCAAAGAAGGGGAACGGTTTTTCGCGCTGCTGCGTGTGGAAGCGATTAATTATCAACAGCCGGATAAAATCAAAGAAACCGTCCTGTTTGATAATCTGACGCCCCTTTATCCCGAGGAAGCGATTCAACTTGAAACCGTTCCGGGTGAACTCTCCATGCGCATCATGGACATCTTCACGCCGCTCGGGAAAGGACAGCGCGGGCTTATCGTGGCGCCATCGCGAACAGGAAAAACCGTGCTTCTCCAAAAAATCGCCAACGCCATCACTCGGAATCATCCGGAAGTGGTTCTCATTATTCTCCTGATTGATGAGCGACCGGAAGAAGTCACCGACATGGAGCGTTCGGTTAAAGCGGAGGTCGTTTCCTCGACGTTTGATGAACGAGCTGACCGGCATGTTCAAGTGGCGATGATGGTTCTTGAAAAAGCAAAACGGCTTGTCGAATGCGGTAAGGATGTCGTGATTATTCTCGATTCCATCACACGCCTTGCCCGCGCGCACAACGCTGTTGTTCCCCATTCAGGTCGAATTCTTTCAGGTGGTGTGGATGCCAGCGCGCTCTATGAACCGAAACGTTTTTTCGGAGCGGCGCGCAATATCGAAGAGGGGGGAAGCTTGACGATTATTGCAACGGCTTTGATTGAAACCGGTTCGCGAATGGATGATGTCATTTTTGAGGAATTCAAGGGTACGGGGAACATGGAGCTCGTGCTGGATCGTCACCTCGCCGACCTGCGCGTTTTCCCGGCCATCGAGATTAATCGCTCCGGCACCCGCAAAGAGGAATTGCTCATTGATCCGCAGGTGCTTCCCAAAATCTACCTTCTGCGCTCGGTCCTCGACCACAATACTCCCGTCGAAACCATGAAATTCCTCATCGAAAAAATGCGCATGACCAAGAGCAACGCCGAGTTCTTTGAGATTATGAACAAATCGAGCTGATGCCTCCAATTCTCCAGCCCAGCGGTAAAGAATTTCACGGAAAGACACACCTAACTTATTTAATAACAACGTATAATAAGCGAGATAATACAAGGGGAGAACTTAAGTAATCGCACTTGACGAAGTCTTAAAAAAGTCGTATATTTAAGTTCGAAATTTTTTGGAGTTTTACATGAAGCCTGATATTCACCCCGGTTATCATCTTGTTGAAGTTCAGTGCGCTTGCGGGCACACGTTTCAGACACGCTTGACCATTCCAGACGATACGCTCAAAGTGGAAATCTGTTCGCAGTGTCATCCGTTCTATACCGGCAAGCAGAAGCTTATCGATACCGCCGGTCGTGTCGAGAAATATTTGCGCAAGTACAAAATCAGCGAAACGAAATAGGTTCTCGCAATTTTTGAATTCTACGCAAGGGCGATCCATAGACCGTGGAGCGCTCTTTCTTTAGCTAAAGATTATGTCAGACGACAACGATAATAAACAAAGCGAAACGGCACAGCCGGTAAACGACGCTGGCCGCAGCTCGATGTCCACCGAATTAGCGATGGGCGGACAAGCAATCATCGAAGGTGTGATGATGCGGAGCCCGCATCGAATCGCGATGGCCGTTCGCACACCGGAGGGTGATATAGTTGTCGAAAGCCGGCCGCACATTCCCTATTCCCGACGGAACAAATTTTTTGGCTGGCCGATTGTCCGCGGCGCTGTCAGTATGATTGAAGCGCTCGTTATCGGTATCGGAGCGCTGAACTGGTCGGCAGACCATGCGATGCCGCCGGAAGAAAAGAAGAAGGTCGAGGGATGGAAAAAGACTCTCGGCATGGGTTTCTCCATATTCGTGGGGTTGGCGCTGGGGCTTCTTCTTTTTATGCTCATTCCTTACTGGTTTGCCCGTGCGATGGGGGACGTGGCGAAGAACCAGCTTACCTTTCATCTGTTGGCGGGCGCGCTGAGGATTTGTTTGCTCCTCGGCTATATGATTCTGATTTCATTCTGGAAGGACATTCGCCGCATCTTTCAATATCACGGCTCGGAACACAAGTCCATTTTCGCATACGAGAAAGAAGGCAACTTGGACGTTCAGACTGCAATGGCGCAGACCCGTTTCCATCCTCGATGCGGAACGTCGTTCCTGCTGATTGTTGCACTATCGGCGATAGCTTTCTTTGCCGTTGTCGATACGATTATCGTCGCTTTCGTCGGTCAGTATCCCGGAGCTTTCACACGTTTTCTCGCGCATCTGCCACTCGTGCCCTTCGTTGCAGGTCTTTCGTATGAAATCCTGAAATTCTCCGGCAAACGCACTGATAACCCGCTTGTAAGATTGCTCATCGCTCCCGGACTCTGGCTTCAGAGAATCACGACGAAGGAACCCGAACCTGAAATGTGCGAAGTCGCTCTGACCGCCCTGCGCGAAGCCTTACCGAAAGAGGAACCTGCCAAAACCTAATCCTATCCTTTCGACCGAAACCATCTCTGCAAATGTGTGAAAAAAAGTTCTTGACTTTCTGCCGTTTATTCCTTATGTTAGGTATAACTAACTTGATGCAATATCGCTCTTGCTAAGCCGGTTTATTTCAAATGGTTGGACTAAAAGCTTTCTTCTTTATCTTTCTTATGATGCCTCTGGGTCACGCGATGATGATTATCATCAATAAAGGTGGCTCTTCAGCGGAGGTTATCGGAGCCATCGGCTTAACTCTTCTTGGTCTGGGTATGATTGTCTGGACGCGCTGGCTGCGAACAGACCTGCACCAAAGCCTCGCCGGTTTGGTCGGGGGTATCCTGCTGTGGACGGGCGCTGTCGAATATGGTTTTATCCTTGCCAAACGCGCTTTGGGGGTTTCGGATTTAGTTGTAGATGGCAAGCTCTTCACCTATGGGGAGTACCGGATTCTCGAACATACCTGGGGTCTGGTATTGATTGTCTTCTTTTACCTTCTTTACCATGAAGATGTCCGATGTAACATGATTCTTTGGCTCAGGCGGAAACTGCGATTGATGAAAGGAGCTCCTGTTCAAGGCAAGGTTCAAAACTACGGGCCGCGCGTCGCATTTGAAGTCATCACTGTTATGTGGACGTTCTATGTGGTTCTTCTTCTGTGTTTCGACAGGTCAATCTTTGGACCTCACCATCCGATGACTTATGGAGTGTTCATCTTATCATTGGGATGTGGTTTGTATTTGCTGTTTCGATTATTTCGTATTCGCGAATTGGGTCTTGCGATTCGTTATGCTATCCCCACGGTTATTATCACCTGGAACGGCGTTGAAATTCTCGCGAAGTGGGGACTTTTTCGAGAGCCCTGGGTGACGTTGAATCTGCCCGTGTTGGCAGCGATTCTTATTGCTTTCTTCATAACGACTTATCTTATCTTCCATCATCTCCGAACAAGTCACCGCGAAGCTCGTGCTTCAACAGTTTAGATATGCTTTCATGAGGCTGAGCTTTTCGATAATTTTGAAAACCCCGACCAATCGGCCGGGGTTTTTATTGTGAAAGATATTGAAACGGAACCTTGTCCTTTTTGACAGTTCGCCATCAAGAATCATTGTTCAGAACTACTAATGGTTGACTTTCCAAAGTAGAATCCGTATCTTTTCAAATTCAGTAACTTAGGAAAAATCTCACGCATACATAGGATTTGACTAAACTTGTAGGAGCAACTTATCGTGCTGCTTTCTAACATTGTTTCAAACGACAAAGAGAAAAAAGAATTCCGAATGTTCGGATTCAAGTTCGGCTATTGGATGCTGTGCACCATTGAAATGTGGGAGCGACTGGCCTATTTCTGCGTCCGCTCGGTGGTTGCTGTTTACATCCTGCAAGCCGATGACCCCGGCGGGCTGCATTTCACCGCCGTTCAAAAGGGCAGTATTTACGCCTGGTGGTTTGTGTTTCAATCCGTGCTGCCGATGTTCACCGGAGGGTTTGCCGACCGTTATGGCTATAAGAAAATCCTCGCTTTCTCGGTCACAATGAACATCCTCGGCTATGTGCTGATGGCGTACATGCGCTCCTACACCGGCTTTTTTACGGCGATTATGGTTTTGGCTACGGGAACGGCTTTCTTCAAACCGGCTCTGCAAGGTTCACTGGCGCAGAACCTGACGAAAGATAACTCATCCGTGGGTTGGGGATTCTTCTATTGGATCGTCAATGTCGGCTCGATGATTGCTTTCCCCATAGCTGGTCTGTTGCGTACAGGAATTGGTTGGAAATGGGTGTTCCTTTTCAGTGCGATGGCCACGTCAATGAACTATTTGATGCTGCTGACGTTCAAAGATTTCCCATCGGGGGCGTCCAAAACTGAAACTCCCTGGCAGGTTTTCAAGAGGACGCTTAAGAATATTGTCGAGCCTCGCCTGATTGCCTGGCTTCTGATTATGTCCTGCTTCTGGCTGATGATGTATCAGCTCTGGGATTTGCATCCGAATTTCCTGACCGACTGGACCGACAGCGGTTCAATTGCCGGGCTGATTCCTCAGGGCATGTCGCACATGACCAACCGCGGACTGCAGGTCTTGCAAGAGAATCTGCTGAATCTGAACGCGATTCTAATCGTTATGTTCATGATTCCGGTTTCGTGGGCGGTACGCCGCATGAGGACACTCGAAGCAATGGTCATCGGCATGACCGTCGCTACTGTTGGTGTACTGGTTGCCGGTTTGACCGCGAACGGTTGGATTTTTCTCTTGGGCGTCGTTTTCTTTTCAGCGGGTGAGATGCTCACGGGTCCGAAAAAGAACGAATACCTTGGTCTTATTGCTCCTCCCGGAAAAAAGGGACTCTACCTCGGCTATGTGAACATCCCAATTGGAATCGGAGGATTCACCGGCTCGAAGCTTGCGGGCTATCTCTATGGCCATTTCGGTGAAAAAGCTGTCTTGGCTCAGAAATATCTGTTGCAGCACACTGCGCTTGGAGAAGGGAAAGTCTGGAACGGCGATCCGAATCAACTCGAACAGCTTATCGGTGTTTCTCGTACGGAATCCATGATTAAGCTGCAGGAAGTTCTCGGGATTGACGCTGTGCAGGCGACGAAACTGCTGTGGGACACCTATTCGCCTCATCTCTATGTTTGGCTTCCTTTCGCGGCCATCGGCATTGTTGCCATCATTGCGCTCATCATCTTCGCCAAAATGGCGAAACGCTGGGATGACATGAACGCTTAGTGTTATTTCAGATTAGCGATGCAATCATGTCGTAAGAGGACAGGGAGCAAAAGAAGCATGGTACATAAGCGCATTTATGTCTTGGCGTTGGGAATTTTTATGGTTTTTAGTGCAGGAACAGCTCTGGCGGAGTTACCCGAACCCGGCCCATGGAAAATCGGCATCGAAACCGGAATCGGATTGACGCAAGCGTCCTATTCCGATAACTGGACCGGCGGGGAAGCCGGCTCAATTATCTGGGCATGGCGTTTTCATGCCACCGCTGATCGTCAATACTCCTCCTCTTGGTTTCATGGAAACGAGCTGAAGCTGGAGTTCGGTCAGAGCCATACTCAGGATAAAGAGAGCAAGCAATGGTCGAAACCGGAGAAGTCCGCGGACAAGATTCGTTTCGACAGCATTCTTCGTTTTACGCGCGGCTGGTTTGTGGATCCGTATGTCGCGGGAACATTCGAATCGCAGTTTTTGGATGCATCGGGAATAGAGAAACGATATGTTAATCCGATTGACCTGACCGAAACCACGGGAATTGCGCGCGTACTGGTGGACGTTCCCGATGTGCGCACGTTGTCGTCACGCGTCGGAGCAGGATTCCGCCAGCATTTGATTAAGATGGACGATCCCGCGGATTCCAGCAAGACACTTTCAGAGACCACCACGGATGGAGGTTTGGAATGGGTGACAGACTTGACATTGGGTTCCCCGAAGACGAAGTATAGTTTTACCTCAAAGCTGACGCTGTTTCAAGCGCTGTTCTATTCCGAATCGGAGAATTTGGAGGGCTTGCCCAATGAAGACTACTGGAAAATGGTGGATATGAACTGGGACAATGTTCTTCGCGCAAACGTGACGTCGCTGCTGCAGGTAAGTCTGGCTTGGCAGTTATTGTACGACAAAGAAATCTCGCTGGGCGGACGCCTGAAAGAAACGATTACCGTTGGCCTTGCCTATGCCTTTGCTCGTCCGAACGAACCGGAGGAATAAAAAGACTTTTCCGATTCTAATGACGGCCTAACAGGTAATTTTTTTACGAAGAAAGCTCTGCAATTCTGCGGAGCTTTTTTCTATTCCGATTCCTAAGTGCCCGAAATATCACTATGTAGGGGTGGACCCGCGTGTCCGCCCGCGATCACACAACGAGGCATGACGGGCGCAAACATGGGAGCGCCCCTACCGCATTTGCAGTTGTCATAAATTCATCATATATTATATGTTAAGGAAAACCGAATGTTTGAACGAAACAAACTGACAGAATCTGAGTTCTAACAAATACAATGTAACTATCGGCGAAGATTATTCGCTTTCAGAAAAGAATGGACAAACCTATGACAAGACCTGACCCTCATTCCTGTTGGATTCCTCAAAATGGTACAATCAAACACATTCATTTCCACTTGACCGCGGATTTCAAGCGGCAGATTTTTTCAGGCTATGCGATTTACGATTTTGACAAACCTCTTTCGGATACTCTTTCTCTTGATACGCGCAAGCTGAATATCGAATCCGTCGCTTCAACCGATTCTCACGAAAAGAAGCTTGAGTGGAAACTCGCGGATGAGACATTTCTCGGGCAAACGCTCACCATCTCAGGCGTGAAAGGTCTGCGCGCGCTTGCCATCCACTTCTCCACTTCACCCGATTCGGACGCGCTTCAATGGTTGGGCCCGGAACAGACAGCGGGGAAGAAGCATCCCTTTGTGCTCAGTCAGTGTCAAGCCATCTTAGCCCGCAGTATTTTCCCATGTCAGGATTCTCCCGGAGTTCGTTTCACATATGATGCGGAGTTTGCAGTGCCGACGGGTTTTAAAGCCGTTATGGCGGCGAAATCACTCGGCTCAGAAGAAACCAAGCAGGGAACTCTCTGGCGTTTTCACATGAAGCACGCGATTCCATCCTACCTGTTTGCGCTCGCGATAGGTAACATCGCCGCGGAGCAAATCGGCAAGAAGTCTTGGATTTACGCGGAGCCCGAAGTTCTGAAAGATGCCGCATGGGAATTCGCAGGGGTTGACAGCATGCTGGAACGCGCGGAAGCGATGTTCGGCGAATATATTTGGGATCGTTTTGATTTGTTGGTAATGCCGCCGTCGTTTCCATTCGGCGGCATGGAAAATCCGACGCTGACGTTTTTAACGCCGACTCTAATCGCCGGAGATCGCTCACTGGTAAATGTGGTTGTGCATGAGCTGGCGCACTCATGGACAGGCAATCTGGTCACGAACGCTACATGGGAAGATTTTTGGCTGAATGAAGGCTGGACAGTCTGGGCGGAACGCCGCATTTTGGAGCGGATTGAAGGCGAAGAATCCGCGCATCTACATGCGGTGAACGGACGTCACGCTCTCGATGAAGCGATTGCCGACTTCGGAAAGGATTCGCCTCTAACGCGATTGAAAACGGACTTGAAAGGACACGATCCTGACGATGTCTATTCGCAGATTCCCTATGAAAAAGGCTACCTCTTTTTAGTGGCTATCGAACGAGCCGTTGGTCGAGAAAAATTCGGCGGCTTCTTGAAGAAGTATATTGACCGTTACAAATTCCAATCTCTCACGACCGACGGATTTCTTCGCTTTCTGAAAAAAGAGTTGCCTGAAGCGTATGATAAAGTCGATGTCGAAACATGGGTGTATGGAAACGGTATGCCTGCCGACGTTCCCGCCTTTCAATCGAAACTGATTGACGACGTTATGGATGTTGTCCGCAAATGGAAAGCCGGTCAGCGCGATATTCAGCGGGCGGTGAAATCATGGGATGTCACGCAGAAGAGATTATTCCTGAGTGAACTTCCTCTGAAGCTTAGCCATGAAGATATCTCGACACTCGACAAACTTTTCAATCTGGCCGATTCCCGGAATTCAGAATTGAAAGTCCCTTGGCTGTGCAAAGCCGCTGCCAGCAGCTATGAACCGGCCTATGAAAAAATCCGCGAGCTTTTAGGAGAAGTCGGACGCGGCAAATTTCTGAAACCGCTCTACAAAGCTCTCCATGAAAACCCGGATACCAAAAAACTTGCAGCGGACATCTTCGGTGAGGTGAAAGACCGTTATCATCATCTTTCCCGAGTCGCAATTGAGCGAATTCTTGAAGAATGATATTCTCTTCCATAGAAAGATAAAACGTGGACAGAAATCGCTGCCCACGTTTTTTTTATTTTGGAAATGAATTTGAACGATTATTTAATCGGTCGGGTCGCCTTTCTCAGCCATGCAGCAGCTTTCCGGTCTAACAAGGGGAGCAGCCGTTTGCGAACAGCGGCATGATATGCGTTGATCCACGCGATTTCCATATCCGAGAGCAGTTTAATTTCGATAAGCTTCGCGTCAACAGGAACGAAGGTAAGTTGTTTGAGACAATAAAATGTTCGCCCGCGTCTCGACGCCGGTTTGTCTTCTACGACGGCGACCATATTTTCCGTGCGAAATCCGTAGCGACCGGCTTTATAATAGCCCGGCTCGTTTGAAAAAATCATCCCGACTCTAAGCTGAACCGTCAGCGCGCGCTTCGGGGAAACGCTGTGGGGTCCTTCGTGAACATTCAGGTAAGAGCCTACGCCATGACCGGTCCCGTGACCGTAATCGAGTCCCGCATCCCAGAGAGGTCTGCGAGCGAAGCTGTCTAATTGCGCGCCGGTCGTTCCCTTCGGAAATCTCGCCATCGCCAGAGCGATATGACCTTTTAAAACTCGCGTGAACCTATCTTTTTGTTCGGCGCTCGGATTTCCAAGACAAATCGTGCGTGTGATGTCGGTCGTGCCGTCGAGATATTGTCCGCCGGAGTCGATAAGATAAATTCCTTCCGGTTTTAGTCTGACATTTGTTCGCGGAGTGGATGAGTAATGAATAATGGCTCCGTGCCCTGCGTACGCCGATATGGTGTCGAAACTGAGTCCCCGAAATAGGTCTTGCTCCGCGCGGAATGCTTCTAATTTATCCGAAGCGGATATCTCGGTAACGGTTCCTTTCTCCACATTGCGTTCCAGCCACGAAAGGAAGTTGACCATCGCTACGCCGTCTCGAATGTGAGCCGCGCGCGTGCCTTCGATTTCCACCGGATTCTTACAGGCCTTCATCAACGTAATCGGCGAATCTTTTTTGAGGAGCTTCGTCTTTGCGCCGAGGGTGTCCACCGTCAACTGATTGACCGTAGCGCCGTCCACCCAGACTTTGCCGCGACCTCCGGCAAGCTGCTTTAATCCCTTTTGAAAATCTTCGTAGGGTTTCAGTTGAACATGTTTCCCGAAAGTGCGGCGGAGCTTCGGGGTTACTTTTTCCGGCGCGGTGTAGAGCGTGGCTCGTTTATCCGTTACAATCGCATACGCAATCGCAACAGGATTGTAAGCGACATCGGTACCCCGGATATTGAACAGCCATGCTATAGCGTCCAGCATCGTAATCACATGCGCTTTCGCTCCCGTGTCGTTCATCGCCGCGCGCAGCTTTTTCAGTTTCGCCTGATATTTTTCACCGGCAAACTTGACCGGATGAACATGAATTTTATCCAAGGGAATGGGCGGCTGCTCAGTCCACAGGGTATCCACTAAATTCTTCTTCACACTGACCAGTTTCAATCCGCGCTCGCCGAGCGAAGCTCGAAGCGTCATGTATTGGGTGTGTGTCATAATCGCGGGATCCACACCGATGCGAGAACCTTTTCGCAGTTTCGAAGCAAGAAATGCGGTCATGCTCGGCGTAGCGGGTTCGCCTTGTTTCATCAGCGAAATTCCGGAACCTTCGAGCTGTTTCGCCGCTTGAAGAAAGTAGCGTGAATCCGTCCAGAGCGCCGCTTCTCTCGTCGTCACAACAACATCTCCCGCGCTGCCGGTAAATCCGCTGAGCCAGCGCCGTCGCTGCCAGCAGTCGGGAACGTATTCGCTCGAATGCGGGTCGGTGCTCAAAACGATATACCCTTGCACGCCGTTCTTTTGCATCAGCGCGCGGAGTGCTTTCAGTTTTTGTTTCGTGTTCATAGTTGGCCTATTCATTTAAAAAAGTTATTCGTCTGAATGTAACGCATTTCCCACTGAAAGTCAAGTCAGTCTCTCTCCATAGCGTAAAGAAAAGGTGAACCATTTAATTCACCTTTTACGTGTAGAAAAATTAAGCTTGAGAGCTGACCATTTCAGTGTCAAAGGTATGGTCATATCCGGCAATCCATTTACTCCTTACCTGTATCAACAATGCAACGGATTTACGATAAAGTCAAGTCGAAGGAAGCGCGTACTGAGAGAAGAAAATCCCGGTTCAGATTTATCTGAACCGGGATTTGTTGTGTCAGGGTAAAGAGGCAAGCTATTTCTTCTTTGGGGGAGCCTTTGGCTTGGGCGGTGTCTCAGTTTTGGGTTTTGCCTTGGGTTTGGATTTCTTCGCTCCTTTTTCACCGAGTGCTTTTTGGGCGAAATGTGTGTTGGGGTATTTTTCGATTAGCTCATCGAATTTCCCTTCGTTGTAGAGTTTCTCCGCCATCATCATCTCTGCTTTTTTTGCGGCGGGAGTTCCGGGATAGGTCGCGAAAAGCTCATCGAATTTCTCTTCTTCGAAGAGCTTTTCAGCCAGCATGTCTCGGGCGACTTTGGCCGAAGGGGTATCGCCGTACGCGTCCAAAACTTCCTGATACTTGCCCTCTTCGCACATTCCTTCGGCGATTTTAGCTTTCGCTTCCTGTGCGATGGGGAGGTCTGGGAACTTTGACAGGACTTGTTCATACTTGCCCTGATCAAACAGCTTCTGGGCACGCTGTTCCGGAGTTGCACAGGCGATAACGAGCATCGCCACGAAACTCAGCAACATGATAAAAGAAATAAAACGCTTCATGAGAAAATCTCCATAGAAAGTTTGCAGCTAACCAGCCCGGATGGGCCGGTGCGAATTATACAAATGTAATTGTCTTCAAAGTAGTTGTTGCCTGCTGTCTGCCGAAGCATTGAAAACATGCTAAAAGAGACGCCGAATCCCCCAATCTTATGAATTTCTCACATATTGTAAAATATACACCTTACACTCGCAAATGTCAAGTATAATTTATTAAAAAATCCTATGTCCTTTTTCTGCGTAGTTATTAGCGTGTGCTTTCCCCGACAACATCTCCAACCAAGCGAACATGCCGAATCGTGGTCTCTTATGGGGCATCGGCAATCCTGCTAAGCTCGGAAGTACCCTGGAGGAAGGAGATTTTGACTCTCTTAAGAAAGCTTGATTAACGAACGATATTGTTAAAATAGCTAAATATCCATAGATACCTGCCCCCTTACCGCTAATGAGCGCGTTTGTGAGAGGCACAACCTTTGCCCAGCAAGTGGGCTGAACTTTTCCGACCCACCACAGCCCTCGCGATTCGAGTGCCATCTCAGCGGAATACGCGGATGACGAATCGTTGATAAACCCCCGGATGACGGTAATTTACCGCGGTGATAGGCAAAAAAAGGTGCATATGACCTGCTGGGTCTATATCTATGCGAAAGTTTCTTCAAAAAGAATTTTTTTCTTGAATTTACGCTATTCATTAGGTATATTGGAAATGGCAGGTGTATTCGAGCCTATATATAGAATAGCGTTGCATCTCAAGCTGACAAGGTCGAGAAAAAGAAAAGCGTACACAAATAGAATAACCAGAAGGCAAATATAATTTCATTTCATGGAGGAGAAGATAAGTGAAAAAGGGCTTATTATTTTGTGGCGTTATCACAGCCATAACCTTGCTCTGCTGTTATGCGCTGGTGACGGCGGATGTCGTTCAAAAGAAAACCGGCGGCAACGCGGTAACAAGCCAATCGGCAACACCGCTCCAATTACCGATTTCAAGTGAACCAATTCGTGCTGCAAAAACGGTAGAACCGGAAAAGGCGGCAAGCGAATCCGCAGCGGCACTATCTTTTGAAACGGAAATCGTCAGGCCGGTTGTCGCTCCTGCAACAGCTTCCGTGCCTCCTGCAGCCTTGACGGTTGCGAAAGCTCCCGTTTCGACCAAGGCGAAGAATGCGAAAATGCGGCGTGTCGAGGAGCTCTTTCAGAGAATACAGGAGATCAAGGCTCAAGGCGGCTACGATGCCGTGCTTTGGGAAGAGTATCACAGGCTAACCGCTGTCGAAAAACCGTCAGGCGGTCATTTTGACGAGGGTGGAGAGGATTGCGCAAGCGCAGTGCCCGTCAACGAACCCCTGCCCTATAACGACGGAGGGGACACCAGTGACAACCTCGATGACTATTTCCTCGGTGTCTGGGGTGATGGATGTCCTTTCGACGACGCGGCCCCGGAAGTTGTCTATATCTTTCGGCCTACGGCGAATGTGGTCGTGACTATCGATTTGAGTGGTTCCGACTACGATACGAAAATGTGGGTTTATCAAGGAACCTGCGATGCAGTAAACGTTGTTGCCTGTGATGACGACGGCGGCGATGGTTTGGATTCGAAAATCTCAAATCTCGCCCTGACCGCTGGTTCGGATTATTTCATCATCATTGACGGATATGACGACAACTCCGGCGTATATACCATGCTCATTTCCACGCCGGGTCCATGTATTCCGGATTTCACCGTTGCTTTGAACTGTTCGACGGGCTACAGGAATGTAGCCAACACCTGCGGTGCGGTGAACGACTGCGACACCCGTGGCAGCGAAGACCATATCTATGAAATCGTAATTCCGGAAGAACGCCAGTATTCCTTCACGCTCTGCAATACATCCGGAGGTCCGGCAGCATGGGATTCCTATATATATCTGGATAACCAATGTTGTTCGTCCGGGCATGTCACTTCCGATGATGACGGTTGCGGCACCATATTTGGTCTTTCCGATATCGATTGCATCTATCTATCGCCGGGAACCTATTACCTGCTCATCGAGGGATTTGGCGTTACGGACTGTGGCGAGTATCTGCTTGAGATTGATTGCTGCGTACCGTGCAGCGTTGATTGTCCTGCGAGCGCAATTGCTGAGGGAGAACCCGATTGTGAGGAAAACTATGACGATCAATACAATGGAGGCTGCAATACGGAGCCGACTCCGATCTTTCAATCGATTTCCTGCGGCGATACGATTTGCGGAAGGTCGGGAACGTATCTGTTTGATGGCTCCAACTACCGTGAAATGGACTGGTACGAACTCGTCGTGACCGAACGTGACAGTATTATTTTGGGTGCAGTCGCTGAATTCGATCTCAGGCTCTGGATTGTCGATGGAAATCAGGGTTGTGACAACTCGACAGCGATTATCACAGCCGCGGCGAACGACTGTGATACTCTCCGTGTATCAGCCTGCGTGAATCCGGGGATCTATTGGCTTCTCGTCGCTCCGGATGCTTTTGAAGGATTTCCGTGCGGGGTGGAATATTTAGCATGGCTCGATTGTACGCCCTGTCTGAGTGTGCCGCCTGCATGCCCGGAAAACACAACGTTCGGGCAGGTGGTACATTTGCCGGAAGAAGCATGGACAGCCGGAGTCAGCGATTTGCGTACAGGTTCGGGAAATGATCCCTTGATACGCTATGACAGCTTCTCGGGTGTCACAAGTCCGACCTGTGAAATCCATTTCTGGGGACTCAGTCTCATGAATCCTTGGGCTGAGTGCGATGAAGACCCCATGACATTCGAAATTAAATTCTATCAAGATGCTGCTGGAGTCCCCGGTGCTGAAATGTGTTTCAATACCGTGACCGTTGCGCGGCAGGGAACCGGTCTCACGTATTTGGACTTCCCGCTCTATTACTACAGTGCGATTCTGGATCCCTGCTGCTATATCGCGGACGGCTGGGTTTCGATTCAAGGCACCAGTGTCGGTTCCCCGACGGATTGCTGGTTCCTGTGGATGAGTTCTGGGATGGGAGACGGCATGTCTCTGATGTGGGACGGCTCGGTTATGTTAGAAGAAGCGTTCGACTTGAGCATGTGTCTGGTTGGAACAGGAGATTTAATCGGAGCATGCTGTATTCCGGAGACCGGAGATTGTCAGGACGGTGTTGCCGCAGCGGATTGTCAGGGTATTTTCTACGGCGATATGACTTGCGCGGAGCTCGAAATTCCGTGCGGCCTCGGTGCGTGTTGTAATGACTTTACCGCCGAATGCGACTTGACCCTTTATGAAAACTGCCAAGCTCCCGGTCTGACCTGGCATCCCGGCATCGGCTGCGATCCGAATCCGTGCGAACCGGTTTGCCCTTATCCAGATCGGGACATAGAACCCGACAATAGTGCTTGTCCGCCGATGAGTCCTGCTTGCTACGTTATCTGCGAGGATACACTGTGCGGAGAAATTCAGGTCAGTGGCGATGAGGATTACTACGAGTTCGTGATTGCACCGGGAGAGACCTATCAGCTCTTCCTTGATGTTTTCGCGGATGACACGCCGGGTTATTGGACTTATGGTACGGGATTGGATCCGCAAGTCCGCGTCTACGACGCGAATTGTGTCGAGATCTTTTACAACGACGACGGCGGCGAGGGGCTCGATAGTTATCTTGAAACGGATGTGCTTTCTGCCGGTACCTACTATGTCCATGTAAAAGGCTTCTCCAGTTCGACCGGTCCCTACATCCTGTCGGTTTACTGCGTGCCGGGCGCGACGGATTGTGATGACTGGGTACTTTGCTGCGAACCGGGAGAAACCGAGCCTAACGATATCTGCCCCGATCCTGTCGATCCGCATACGATTGCCTGCGAAGATACGATTTGCGGCAAGGTTTGTCCGGACGTCGAACATGACATCTACCCCATCGTGGTTCCTCCACAGACCATCATGTCACTGGCGATTTACGACGGCTACGACTGCAGCCAGCGACCTACGACCTGTATCGCTAACGATCTGTTAAATGACGATTGCTCTGTGGCAGGCAGCGGCAATACGGCAGGCTGGCAACTGACGAATGAACTCACGGAACCGTGGTATCTGTATTTGGATGTCTATCAGACCAGTCCCGGCTGCTGGGCGAAGTACAAGATTGTGACGCAGTGCTGTCAAATTACGGACTACTGCGAAGATCCGATTATCGTTCCCAACGTGTATCACTATGAGAACACCATCAGTACCTGTTGTGGAACGAATCCTGTACCCATCGTGTGGTCTGATTACGATTGTTCCGGTTCTGATTATACTTCGGGTCCGGATGTGGTCTATCAGATTTCCATCGGGGAACCCGGAGTGCTTGATATCATCGCTTCAGGCACCGGAGATAATCAGGTGATGGTCTTTACGGACTGCGCAGATCCGACAAATACCTGCATGGGTTCAGCGGACAACACCTTTACCGGAGATGATGAAGAAATTCTCGGTTTGAGCCTTCCCGCCGGAACCTACTTCATCTCGAAGTCGGTTTTCAGCACGAGCTGCGGCGAGATGACCATCGTCATTGAAAGCGATGTTTTGTTGACAGTGGAATCCCCGACGGAAGCGCTGGTACCGACCGAGTATGCGCTTCACCAGAACTATCCGAATCCGTTCAATCCGACGACAACGATTCGTTATGATGTTAGAGAGACCGGACTTGTTTCTTTGAAGGTCTTCGATCTCTTAGGACGGGAAACAGCCACTCTGGTGAGCGAGAAGCTTATGCCCGGTTCCTACACGGTTGCGTGGGATGCGTCGAGTTTCCCATCGGGAGTTTATTTCTGCCGTATGGAAGCGAAAGAATTCACTCAGATTCGGAAGCTCCTGTTAGTGAAATAAAATCACAAACAGGCGAATGTCTTAAATTCCGATACAAGCACAACAAAGGCGGTGTTTCGAGCACCGCCTTTGTTGCACGCTTCTCGAAAGTACATGGGTTTCCAAGAATAGTCCGGCATACCCTCCGTGTGAAAAAGGGCGAGGGGCTGAAGCCCCTTACCTTAGGCGGGGGGAATATGAGAGGGTGCCTAATGCTATTCTTAAAAATTGGAACTTATGGGAATTCGTCGAGTATAAGTACCGATGAAGCAACTTGCAATCATACTATCCCTCGTCTCATTACTGTTTATCATGGTGACTCCTGTACTGGAGTTCACACATCACCACTCTGACGAGGAAGCTGTTGCAACCCATCCGCCGTCGGATTGTGACTGTGGGTGCGCTTCTCATACCAGCTTTCAGGCTGTCGTAGATAGCGAAGAAATAGTTAATTATTCTCCGGCGATTTCCATTACTGATCGCTGCAGTTTGACCCCACCTGACCCTCCCGTTTTCCCTCTATATCAACCTCCAAAATTATTCTCCTGATTCACTGCTTTTCCAGCGCGAAGAGTGTGCTGGACACTATTATCTTGTGAATTTGGAGGACAGGAATGCACTTCCCCGTTTTATTTGTGCCGCTCCTGACTCGAGCGGCTTTTTTTGTCATGTCTTTTGTTATCGCTTGTTCTGCGTCCAACGCCGAAAACCTGAGCTGGATACTAACAGAGTTTCGTGCAACGTCGCCGGTGCTTGCCGATGCTCGGCTTAAGCTAACAGAAGCTCGCGCCGATTACACCTCTAATCGAGCTTTGCCGAACCCTTATCTTGTCGGTGAGCAGGAACGTTGGGACGATGATTCTGTTCCAACAGAAACGACCATCGGCATTCGACAGAATTTCGGTTTTCTCTGGTCGCAAAGTTCAAGAGTCCGTGCGGCGCGTCTCGCCTACGAATCTGAGCTCGCGAAGTTTGAAGAGTTGCAAAATGAACTTGCCGCTCAGGTTGTCGTTGCCGCTTATGAATATGATGGATTCCGGTGGCAAAGCGTCGTGCTGGACAGTGTATTGAACCGCGCGCGCGAACTAACGGATGCGATGGCGGCTCGGCGGGAGTTGGGAGATGTTTCTCTCTATGATGAGCAACGGCTGCAAATCGAATTGGTTCAACTCCAGCATCGCCGACAACAGCTATTCGCCGAGGAACAACGAGCGTTGACGGAACTGATTCGATTGACCGGATTGTCGCAGCGCCAGCTTGAAGCCCTCAACATCGATATAGAGATTCATCCGTCTGAGATGTCTTTAGAAGAAGCCTCAAGCTACGGATTGGAACACCGTCCCCGCGCTATCGCAGCGGCTCGCGAAGTGGAATCCGCCGATTGGTCACATCGAGCTGCCCGACTTTCGCAGCTTCCCGATTTCAGTATTGGATTCGGGTTGAAATCTCAAAAACCCGGACAGGATGGCAGCGTTATTGAAGCCGAGCTCGAGATTCCAATCTTCGGTCAACGTCGAAGTCAGAGACGACTTGCCGCCGCTGCTCAAAGGCGCGCCGGAGTTCATTTCCTGTCAGAACGCCAGCTTGTCGAACAGGAAATTCGCGCGGCATACAAGCAGTGGAATCACCTGCAAACCATAGATGTTCCTATGAGCATCCGCATGGTGGAGGGTGCTCAATTGAACATGGAACGCGGCGTCTTGCTTTACCTCGAAGGTGAGCTTAGCATCTTTGAATTAGTTGATGCGCTTCATACGGGAATCGAGGCGCAGGAAACCGCGTTTGAGCTCAGAAATGCCTTGATAGCCACTCAGGTGGAATTGCGGCGTTCCATCGGTCTTGAAATCTTGGAGTAAGTTTCATGATACATTACAAACTTCTACTTATTTTAGCGATGTCAGCATTAATCTCCGTCGTGGGCTGCAAGAATTCGGCACATCACGATGAATCGCATGAGGCTGACCAAAACAATCATGGGTTACACGCGCATGATGAGCATGGTGATGAACATGAATCCCATTCGCACTCTGTCACACTATGGCAGGATAGTCTTGAACTGTTCGCCGAATGGGGGGATTTCATAGCGGAACAACACACCGATGCTATTATTCATCTGACGGATCTGCGTGATTTTCGAGCCGTGGACAGCGGAACACTCTCGGTTTCTTGGATGCGGCAATCCACAGCGGTGAAGACCCAACACATTGAGGAGCTTGCCCATCCCGGAATTTTCATCGAAGAGTTGATTCCCCCAGAAGCGGGTGTCTATGAGCTGGTCTTATCGCTGAATACATCGAAGGTATCCGGAAGAATCGTTGTGCCATCGGTGCGTGTTTACGCGAGTGAAGCTGAGATTCCTCACGAGCACGATGACACCGACGACGACGAAACCGTTTCCTTCCTGAAGGAACAGCAATGGCAGTTTGACTTCCGAACGGAACGTGCAGGCCGCCGGACGCTCCACAACACGATTCGTGCTTTAGGTGAAATCAAACCTGCAGGCATCGGACAGGCAGAGGTGTTCGCGCCGTTTGACGCTGTCCTACTCCAAAATCCTCAGCACGGAGTCGTTCACCCCGGTCAGCGTGTGTCGAAAGGGGATGTGTTGGTGTGCCTTGCTCCTTCGGGAGGAGCGGAAAGCGGTTGGAATAAATTGCTGAATGATTACCGTCTGGCTAAAGCGGAATACGAGCGCGTAAAGCGACTGAACGATATGGACGCCATTCCGGCAAGGCGGCTTCAGGAGGCGAAGCTTGACTTGGAAAACAAGGAGGTGCGTCTTCGCGGTGCGCTTGGCTGGAGTGATATCGAACTCGACGAACGTTTCATGAACGGCGAGCATTTTCATTTGCGAGCGCCCGCAGACGGTATCTTGACGGATATTCACCTGCGTTATGGTCAGCACGTTCAAACAGGCGAGCACCTGTTCGATATTGTAGACCCTTCGAAAATCTGGCTCGAAGCGCAAGTACCCGTATCTGAGAGTTCGCACATCGATCAAATTAATGATGCTTATTTCACCGTCAGTGGGTCCGACCACATTCTGCGAATCAGCGATTTCGACGGTCGGCTTATTTCGGCAAGTTCGTTGCTGGATCCACAGACGCGGCGCATCCCGGTAATCTTCGAGCTCCAAAATAAACGGAATGTTTTGCGACCCGGAAGCTTTGCACAGGTGGTACTGAAAACCTCGGCGTCTCGGAAAGCCGTGGCTATCCCTGAGTCTGCGATTTTAGACGAAGACGGTACGCCCGTAGCCTATGTTCAACAGCAAGGCGAAAGCTTTGTGAAACGAATCTTGAAGACAGGTATCAAGGATGAAGGCTACATAGAAGTACTTTCCGGAATCAGCGAAGGCGAACGTGTGGTCACCACGGGGGCGTACAAAGTTCGACTGGCTGCCCTGAAATTGGGTATGGAAGGTGCAGGTGGACATGCTGGACACGGACACTAAAGGGAGCAGCTATGTTTGACAAAATAATAAAATTCTCACTGGAGAAGCGGCTCATCGTTATGATTGCCGCGGGACTTGTTCTGCTTTTAGGTCTGCTGGTAAGTCGGCAACTGCCCTTGGATGTCTTTCCCGATTTGACTGCTCCGACAGTGACCATTCTTGTCGATGCCCACGGCATGGCTCCCGAAGAAGTGGAAACACTGGTTGCGTTTCCCATTGAGACGGCTATGAATGGCGCTTCAGGAGTGCGGCGCGTGCGTTCGTCGCTTTCTATGGGCACAGCGATCATCTGGGTTGATTTCGTGTGGGGCACCGACATCTATCAAGCGCGGCAAATCGTTGCCGAAAAGCTACAAGGCGTCGCAGGTTCACTGCCTCAAGATATGGATCCTCCTTTTCTGGCGCCCGTATCGTCTCTGATGGGAGAGATCATGCTCATTGGTGTTTCCAGCGATTCCCTATCTCCGATGGATCTTCGTTCGTTCGCTGACAACACACTTCGCCGCAGACTTCTGGCAGTCCCAGGTGTGTCACAGGTTTTGGCGATTGGTGGAGAACTCAAACAGTATCAGGTGCTCGCTCGGCCGGAGCGGCTTGCAGCCTATCGCGTGAGTCTCGATGAATTGAAAGAAGCCGTGCGGAAATCAAATCTGAATTCTTCCGGCGGCTTCTATGTCGCGGCGGGAACTGAGAACCTGATTCGTGGCATCGGCAGAGTCACCGATTTAGACCATTTGCGACGGGCGGTGATTGCGATGCGTGAGGGCGTCCCCGTGCTCGTCGAACAAGTGGCTGAGGTACGAATCGGTCCGGCGACGGTTCTGGGCACGGCGTCCGTTAGCGGAAAGGATGCCGTGATTTTACCGGTGCAAAAACAACCGACGGCCAATACGCTTGAACTCAGTCGGAGAATCGATGAAGTCATCGCCGAGATTCAGGCGACGCTTCCTTCGCATCTGCGGATTGATACCCATGTCTTCCGGCAGGCTGATTTCATCGAGGTTGCGATTCATAATGTGATGGAGGCTATTCGAGACGGCGCCATTCTGGTCATCATTATCCTTTTATTGTTCCTCGGGAACATCCGCACGACATTCATCAGTATGATTTCGATTCCTTTGTCTCTGGTCATGGCCTTGCTTGCGATGCGCGCTCTGGGATTGACCGTGAACACGATGACACTTGGTGGTTTGGCTATCGCTGTTGGTGTGCTCGTGGATGACGCGATTATAGATGTAGAAAACATCTTTCGCCGCTTGCGCGAGGATCGAGCCTTGCCTCAGGAAAAACGGCGACGACCCTTTGCAATCGTGTTTGAAGCTTCACGTGAGATTCGTCAACCCATCGTCATCGCCACCTTTATTATCATTTCGGTTTTCCTGCCTCTGTTCTTTCTGTCCGGCTTAGAAGGAAGATTGTTAAAGCCTCTGGGATTTGCCTTCGTGCTTTCCGTTTCCGCCTCGCTACTCGTGGCGCTGACGGTCATTCCTGCCCTCTCGTATTATCTTCTGCCGCGTTTCAAACAAAAATCAGCGCACAATGAACCTTGGCTCGTGCGTAAACTTAAAGCAGTCTATCATCCGGTCTTGGAGTGGGTGCTGAAACGCGGCAATTGGGTCATCGTGGGAGCGCTGCTTCTGGTTGCAGCTACCATATTTGTCTATTCGCAACTCGGCCAATCATTCCTTCCCGAATTCAATGAAGGATCGGCTACCATTATCGCAATCACTCCCCCAGGCACCTCTCTGCAGGAATCCACCGATATTGGAGCTATGGCGGAATCCCGCCTCCTGACCCATCCGGCGGTTCTGTCTGTCGCAAGGCGAACAGGGCGAGGGGAACTCGACGAGCACACCTTTGGCTCAAACCAGACAGAAATGGAAGTAAGACTCAAGCAGGAAGGCTATCATAAGGAGCAGATTTTTGGAGAACTGCGCGAGCTGTTGGGTGACATCCCCGGCACCTTTATCAGTGTAGGTCAACCCCTGACTCACCGGATTGATCACATGCTCAGCGGTACTCAGGCTGCGCTGGCAGTGAAGATTTTCGGCAGCAATTTATATGAGTTGCGTCGCATTGCTCAACAGATAAAGAACGAGATGGCCACCGTGGACGGCGTTGTAGATCTCGCAGTGGAGTTTCAGGTGGACGTGCCTCAACTTCGCATCAAAATGGACCGCGAAGCGATGGCGATGTATGGCGTGCAGGTATCTGACCTTGCCGAAAATATCGAAACAGCATTCAGAGGAGAAGTGGTTGGGCAGGTGTTGGAAGGGCAATGGCCTTACGACTTGGTGGTTCGGTTTGCCGAAGACGCTCGCGAAAGCGAAGATGCGATTCACAACAGCTTATTTGCAACGCCGGCAGGACCGCAGGTGCCTTTAAGCGAGCTTGCTCGAGTGTACCGTGACAGCGGTCCCAACACAATCAGCCGGGAAAATGTCAGCCGCAAAATTGTGGTTCAAGCAAACATCGCAGGCCGGGATATTGGAAGCGTTGTCGGTGAAGTCCGCGAAAAAGTTTTAGCCAATGTGAAGATGCCTCCCGGTTATTTCGTGTCCTACGGTGGGCAGTTTGAAAGCGCCGAAGCTGCAGGACAGATCATCTTCCTATTGTCGCTGCTGTCTATCGGAGCCATATTTGCTTTGCTTTTCACGGAGTTTGGAACATTCCGCGACGCTTTTTTGGTGATGGTAAACTTACCGCTGGCTCTGATTGGCGGCGTGTTTGCCATTTTCTTTACAAGTGGTATTGTCACCATAGCCGCGCTGGTGGGTTTTGTCACCCTGTTCGGCATCGCGGCGCGCAACGGTATTCTCATGGTCTCACATTTTCATCATTTGATGGACGAGGAGAAGGTTCCTCGGCGGGAGGCAATCATTCGCGGCAGTCTCGAGCGTATGAATCCGATTCTGATGACGGCGTTGTGCGCCGGGCTTGCATTGGTCCCGCTTGCGCTTGGCGGCGGCCAGCCCGGCAAGGAAATTCAGACGCCAATGGCGATTGTCATCTTGGGAGGATTGCTGACGTCAACCGCACTCAATATGGTCGTTCTTCCAACCCTGTATTACCGATTCGGGACGAAGAGAAGTACCAAACAGAATTCAGAAGAATAAGTTTGCTGTCGATAACAAGTGCATCAGGCGACACTCGCGGAAAGCTGATTTATGAAGGGAGTATATAAGTGAAGACAAAATTTGTGTTGGCGCTGCTTCTGGTATGTTTGATGGCGAGTATCAGCGCTGCACAAGAATGTGGTCCTTCTTGCCCCGTCTGTTCCGGAAGCCAGGGAGGAGCTTTGTTGGCAACCGGTTCATTGTTAGCGAGTGGAATCTATATCCCCGAAGGTGAAGAAGAGACCGGAGTCGTTAATCTTCGTTATGGAGTCTTTTCGTGGTTAGATATTGGGGCAGGATATACGGTGGAAGCTGAAAAGCCAATCTGGAGTTTGCGATTGCAACCGATTTCCGAGAACGAAAAAGGCTGGAGACCGGCTTTCATAGTGGGCACCGGAAGTGTCCAGACAGGGAACAGCGACCAGTCGGTTTTTGCTCAGTTGACGAAAGGATGGGAATTCTCCGAATTTTTCGCTCTCCGATTGTCCGGCGGTATCGCCAGTCTGATTCCGGATTTTAAACGGGGCTATGGTCTTGCCGGAATTACGATGACAGTCACGGAAAGATTCAGCTCATTCGCCTCGTATGATGGTCGAAAAACACACTTGGGTCTTTCTTGGGTCGTAACGGATTGGATGACGATTTCCGGCTTACTCATTGAATCGAAAGAACCGGCGTTGTCATTCACGTATCGCTTGAATGTCTTTTAACAGTTCAATCAGGACACGGTATGAAGTCTGTCTTATCTGCTAATCCGAGACAACAAGGCCTCACTTTTCAGCGAGGCCTTGTTTCATCATTCTCTTGCGGAGAGAGTGGGATTCTACGCACCCAATTTCTGCTAAGTCAAGTAAAGTATGAACACACACTTGTAAATAAAGAGATTTTTCGCTCGAAATCGTGTCCGATTTTTGCCTCAATTATCACATTTCATGGCACATTTCGGGAGTTCATTTGCGTTTTTTCTCCCCTCTCAAGTACCTATCCAGCTCCTCCCTGCGAAACCTCTTGTTCTGCGTTCGGCGTATTTCACCTGACTGGGCTTTCTTGTACAAGGTCGATGGTAAGATCCGCAGGTAGTCCGCTGCCTCGCGTGTGTTCATGATATCCGGAGTGCTTCTAATCGTTTCCACAGCCACTTCAGAATTCGCAAGGGAGCGTTACACCAGATAAGCACGGAGGCTGGGATCTTTCAGATTCGAATGAAGCTTACCAAAGAATCCGTCCTTGTCACGCACAAGCTGTCCCGTAAATTCCAACACCCCGTCTTTTCCAATCGTAAACCAGTACAGAAACCCTTCTTGGGCTGCGAGAATCTGAAGTTGATGGGCGGAGTTCTTTACAGAAGGATGGATTGTACCATTGCAGCTACCCTGTATGTGCAACAATCAGTTCTACTTACATTGAAGATATGGATGAAAAGAGAGTCTCTTTTTACCAATCCTATGTTAAAACTATCGAGGAAAGCGGTTTTGAAGTGTACTATGTGGATTAGCTCGTGGCAGTGTCGTTTGTTTTGCCAATAAAACTCAAGACGAGACGGCGATATTCATCCGGAGAAAGCAGATCCTGCAAGTTCCTTGAAAGTTCTCCACCATCGTACATGGTATGGCCAAGCAGTTTTTTGCTGCGGCGCAGACTCTTGGTCAAGATGGAGTCGAGCCATTCGAGTTCTTTCAGGTACCATGGAAAAACAGCTTCTCCTACGCGGCAGAATCTCAAATCATCCTCAAGATTGTCAGGCTCGATACAGCAGAGCCATCCCTTACCCAGTGAATCAAGAACCAGCTCATCGGGAAAGGCATGCAGATCTTCATTCGTTTCTACAACTCGACCGGATACCGGTGACAAGATTGAAAAAACCCTGACTCCCTGAATGATCTGACAGCAGCATTCTCCACGCAGGATTCGTTGGCCGCGTGCGGGTAACGACACGTCATCAATAGATCCCAAAACAATCGCTGCAATATTGTCGATACCAACATACACCCGATCCGGAGCCTTTACTTGAATCCAAGTGTGCTTCGGGTAGAAGTAGCGGTCGTCGTCGCGGAAATTTTCCAAGTGTGACACGAGCGAAAACCGCGTCGGATCGTAGTTCTGTCCTCGTCTTGAAACCGGTTCCACACTTGGAACCGGGCTTTTGTCCTTCGCTTCATCGGTGGTGGGAGTTCCCGCCAGTCCTCTCAATCCAATATCCAAAGGACAAGTATCGCAATTGAAATCTCGATCGCAGATCTTATAAGCGACCACACCGAGTTCCATCCAGACACAGGGTTTATCCCCTTTCGGAATGACGGAAAACCGGCCTTCGTTTTTTGGTTTCGGATTCATAAGAATCGCTCCTGTTGGGAAAGCTAAACGTTCCAGCCTACCCTTACATACCCTTCCCCCTCTTCATCGGCAGCTGCGGTAACTACCGGTGCCTCTGCAGGAAAGATAGGAAAATACCGCACGATAATTCCAACGCGGAAGGTTATTCTGCTCTCTTCCCGAAGTACTGGATTCCAAGGTCCAGCAGCAGAAAGCCGATAACGATTCCGATTGCGGTAATTGCAGCCATATTTGAATGACTCCTCCTCATCCGTCAAGTGGACTCTTCGCGGGGCGGATTACGAATTGTCTTTGTCTTCCTTTTTCGAGTCGTCGTCGACCTTTTTACCCCCATCAGCCATCGTAAGCCCCAGTTGCCCGGTTTGGCGCTGGAAACCAATTGGTGACTTGGCGATGGACCGTTTAGCCCCAAAGAGACCTTGGAAAAGGGCGCTAATGCCGATGATTGGAAGTGCAATCCACGGCAAGAGAACCAGCAGGGCAAAGACGATCCAAATAATGAGAGCATACCATGGTAATTCTATATAGAACATCGTCTTATCCTCCACCTAATAGCGGGTTAAATATCGTTGATGCTATCCTCGGTGATAAATACAGACTCGCTTTACAGTAAGTGCAACTCTCATTCCAATTTTGCAAGCCTTCTATTAACAGGATATTTGAAATCATATCGCGAAATTTTTCCCAAACTTTTGTAGAGAAATACATCAGCACTTTCCAGAATCTCAACACTTCTTTCGGCGCATGGTTTCGGAAATGAAAACGTTCCCCGTGATCCAAGATAAATCAGCTTAATTGTCCGTGTTTTCTATATCTCCAGTTTGACGAGTTCTAACTACAGAGCCCTTGAATCGCCTAAATGGCCATCACAGTCCTATTTGCAATTTGAACGACGGCCAGCGATAGACTTGTCAATTCTAAAAGATTGTTAATCCTGTCTACGGCATAAATAATACTTGCCAAGAGGTATGAGAGGTGCTGCGGCCATGGTAACCTCGAAAAGAGAATTTCCTTCACCGACGCAGGATGATGGTGTTGGAATTCTCTACAATCGAGTTGTGTTTTGCCGCAAAATATTGCGAAATTTTTCTCAATATCTATCGCAATAACCTATTAATAAAGTACATATAATAGCGGCATGAGAGTTGCCCTTGTAATGAATAGATGGATTTTAGATTTACATGTGAAATATTTCACAGCTCGCTGAAAGCGGGAAGTCATTGTACACCTTTTCAAACCGTAAACCCCTCATTCTGGAGGATATATGCCATCCATTCCGCCCATTCCAGAGCCAAAGCGACAGCGCGAGGCAGATCTGCGCGAGGCCTTCTTAAAAGAGGTCGCAGGCATACCCGCTGGTGAAAAAATAAAGAACTGCATTCAATGCGGCACCTGCACCGCCACTTGTCCGGTCTCTCGCTGGATGGACATCACTCCGCGTGAGACGGTCGCCCTATTCCGGGCCGGAATGCTCGAGGAAATTTTGGAAAGCCGCACGATCTGGATCTGCGCCTCGTGCTACTCGTGCACGGTCCGATGTCCCATGGGCATCCAAGTGACAGATCTGCTGTATGCTCTGAAGCGGCTTGCAACGGACAAAAAGATTTATCCGAGTCGCTTCCCTGCCCATGCGCTGTCGGATACTTTCATTTCCAGTCTATACAGGTTCGGTCGGATTTACGAGCTGGAGTTGGGATTAAGATACTTCCTCAAAACTCATCCCCTGAAGCTTCTTGCGAACATAGGCTTTGGTCTCTTGATGATCATCAAAGGCCGGATGGCTATATTGCCAAAGCGAATCAAAAAGGCGAATGAGGTCAAGGCTATCATTAATCGCGCCAAAGAACTGGAAGGTGTGTGATGGAATACGCCTACTATCCGGGATGCAGCCTCGAATACTCGGGCAAACCATATGATAAGTCCATTCGCGAAGTATTCAAAGCGCTGGGTGTGAAATTGCGTGACATCAAGGACTGGAATTGCTGTGGGGCTACAATGTACGTGTCAATTGATAAAATCGTCGCCTGTTCCGTGGCCGCCCGCAACCTTGCCCTCGCGCAGAACATGGGCTGCGATATCTGTGCGCCATGCAATAGCTGTTACACAATCCTTCGCAAGGTCAACCGCTATCTCGCCTACGATCCAGAGATGCGTGGCAAGATCCTCGAAGTTTTAAAGGCGGCAAACCTCACATATGACACACCTGTGGATGTTCGCCATCCGCTGGACATTCTGGTGAACGATGTGGGACTCGATACTATTAAAGAGGCAGCGCCATATCGCTTCGATGGTCTTAAAGTGGCTCCCTATTATGGTTGTCAGCTTGTCCGCCCTGAACACCACTTTGACGATGTGGACGATCCTATGACCATGGACAATCTGCTGACGGCGTTGGGAGCGGACGTTGTGCCGTTCGCCTCTAAGGTGCGCTGCTGTGGCGGTAGTCTGATGACCACATGCGAGGAGGTCGCGCTGGACCTGAACAATAGTATCCTCAAGGATGCAGAGGACAACGGCGCTGAAATCATGGTTACGGCTTGCGCATTGTGTCAAATGAACCTTGAAGGCTACCAGAAAAAAATCAATAAGCGTTACAGTCAAAAGCACAACATGCCAATCGTTTTCTTCAGCCAATTGATCGGACTGGCGCTTGGCGTAAATCCCAAGAGATTAGGCTTACAGTCAATGTTGGTAAAACCTAAAAACCTAAAACTGATACCTAAAGGGATGAAGGTCGAAGCATGAGCGAGAATAAGACGCACGGCAACGGCAAGATTCCTCGCTGCCGAATCGGTTTATACATCTGCCACTGTGGAACGAATATCTCAAAGATGGTGAATGTGGTACGCATCGCCAAAGAGATGGCGAGCCACCCTGATGTGGTGGTGTCTCGGGAATACAAGTTCATGTGTTCCGAACCCGGTCAGGAGCTCATCATTAAGGACATTGAAGAGCATAACCTTGACCGCATAGTGGTGGCAGCCTGCAGCCCACTAATGCACGAGCCTACCTTCCGCACCACCGTAGAGCGAGGCGGCCTGAACCGATACCTTTTCGAGATGGTCAATATCCGTGAGCAGTGTAGTTGGGTATCGATGAATCGCGAAGACGGCACGAATAAGGCTCGAGCCCTCATTCGGGGTGCTCTGGCGCGCGTGAAGTTCCACGAATCTCTCGAAATGCGACGAGTTACCATTGGCAGGCGCGTTATGATCGTAGGCGGAGGCATCGCCGGTATCGAGGCGGCCTTGCAGATTGCAGATGCTGGTTACGAAGTGATTCTGGTAGAGAAAGAGGAATCCATCGGCGGCCACATGGCCCAATTCGATAAGACATTCCCCACTCTCGATTGCGCCGCTTGTATTTTGACACCTAAGATGGTTGCGGTGGGAACACATCCCCGCATTCGTCTTATGACTTTTTCTGAAGTAGAAGAAGTTCAGGGTTACATCGGCAATTTCAAGGTTAAGGTTAGAAAGAAAGCGCGGTTTGTAGATCCCGAATTGTGCAATAGTTGCGGGTCGTGCTACGAGGTGTGCCCGAGTCAGCCTTACCCCAAGGACCGCCAGCTTATCATCGGGGACAAAGTTTATAAGAAAGGTCCCCGTCCAAAGCCGCGCTTGGCGGAATTGCTGAAGCAGGCGAGCGAATTGGCCGCCCCAACTGATGCTCAACCCATCCCCGAGCAGGAAGGAGCTGAACTACCATGAGTCTCCCTGTCGAAGCCCAAGATGAACTCGAGCAGATAATCACCAGCATTGTTGACCGCTACAAGGCAAAACCGACGGCGCTGATTATGGCGTTGCAGGATATTCAAAAGTACTATCACTACCTTCCGATAGAGGCCTTGAAACTGATAGCGAAGAAAATGAATCTGCCTGTCGCGCAGCTTTTTGGCGTTGCTACTTTCTTCAAGGCATTTAGCCTCACACCCAAAGGCAAGCATCACATGTGCGTATGCACCGGAACCGCCTGCCATGTCCGACAGGCTGGTGTTATTGTGGACAATCTTAGCCGCTCTCTGGGCATAAACCCCGGTGAGACAACACCAGACGGGGAAATCAGCTTTGAGACGGTGAACTGCATAGGCGCTTGCGCATTGGGCCCCGTTATAACCGTTGACGACGAATACCATGGTCATATGACCGTCGCCAAGCTGAACAAGGTTTTGGACGACCTGCGCGGTAAAAAGACGGCTGAGGAAATGGTGGAGGAAGTGCAATGAACAACAATAAATTCACCTCGCCGGAAGACCTCAATCGTCTGAGAGAGCGCTTGGTCAAGCAGCGCGAGGAAGGCCGAATCATTATTACCGTGTGTGCCGGTACCGGTTGCCTCGCCTGCGGATGTGAAGCGGTAACGGCAGCCTTCCGGGAGGCGCTGAAGGAAAACCAGTTAGAAGACAAGGTTGAAATCAGAACCACCGGATGTCACGGGTTTTGTGAGCGTGGCCCGTTGGTTGTTCTGCGACCGGAAGGCACTTTTTATCAGCGGGTAAAACCAGCGGATGCGAAACTAATTGTAGAGCAGACCATCAAGCACGGGAAATTGGTCAACAAACTTCTGTATCGCGATCCCCAAACCAAAGAAGTTATTGTCAAGGAAGATGATATTCCGTTTTACAGCAAGCAGATGCGTCTGATATTCGGTATGAACGGACACATGGATCCCACATCCATCAATGACTACATCGCTTTGGGAGGCTATCAGGCTCTGGCTAAGGCTCTGCTTACGATGACACCGGAACAAGTCATTGACGAAGTCAAGAAATCAGGACTGAGAGGCCGTGGTGGCGGAGGATACCACGCGGGCAAGAAGTGGGCTTCCTGCCGTAGAGCTAAAGGAGAACCGAAGTATGTCATCTGCAACGCCGATGAAGGGGACCCGGGAGCTTTCATGGATCGCTCACTGCTTGAAGGCAATCCCCACGGGGTTATTGAAGGTATGGTCATCGGTGCATTCGCCATCGGCAGTCATGACGGGTATGTGTATGTGCGCAACGAGTATCCTCTGGCGGTGAAGAACCTGAACATCGCCGTTGACGCTGCCCGCGAGCATGGGTTTTTAGGGGATAACATTTTCGGAAGCAGCTTCAATTTTGATATCGATGTTTCCCGTGGCGGCGGGGCGTTTGTGTGCGGCGAATCTACAGCTTTGATGGCATCGTTGGAAGGAAAAATCGGCGAGCCTCGGGCTAAATATGTCCATACCGTTGATGCGGGTCTCTGGGATAAACCGTCCAATCTCAACAATGTAGAGACTTGGGCGAATGTCCCGCTGATTATTGAAAAAGGCGCTGACTGGTACAGCCGGATCGGCACCGCGAGCTCAAAGGGAACCAAGGTATTTGCTTTGACCGGCAAAATTAATAACACTGGTCTTGTAGAAGTGCCGATGGGGATTACCCTCCGCGAGATTATCTTCGACATCGGAGGCGGGCCTCCGAAAGGCAAAAAATTCAAGGCGGTTCAGACCGGCGGCCCATCAGGCGGAACCCTCGTCGTCGAAACACGCGAGCCGAAGGTGCATGAAAGCCTCGTGGCACACGGCGATATTCGCGACGAGGAGGAAGTCGTAAGTCTGCTCGATTTGCCGGTGGATTTCGACGAACTGACTAAAGTCGGGTCCATGATGGGCTCGGGTGGCATGATTGTCATGGACCAAGACTCGTGCATGGTGGATGTGGCCAAATATTTTCTTAACTTCCTGCAGGAGGAGAGCTGCGGCAAATGTACCCCCTGTCGCGAGGGATTGCGCATCACGTTGGAGATACTGACACGCATCTCCGAAGGCAAAGGGCAAATGGAAGACCTTGACACTCTTGAGGAAATTTCGCAGGTGATGATTGACACATGCCTCTGTCAGTTGGGGGGAAGCGCACCCAACCCGGTTCTGTCCACGATTCGCTATTTTCGACAAGAATATCTCGCTCACATTGTAGAAAAACGATGCCCGGCTGGGGTGTGTAAGGAGCTTGTATCGCATGCGATTGATGAAACCTGTACCGGTTGCCATGTCTGTTTTAGTGTATGTCCCACAAACGCGATTATCGGCCAAACCAAGACCCTCCATGTCATCGACCAGGATGCCTGTATCCAATGCGGCGCGTGCTATCAGCTTTGCAGGTTTGACAGCATCAAACGAGTGAAGCGCGGCGAAGGTGACGCGATTCAGTATGTGGCGAAAGAGAAGTGGCATCCACCCGTGAAAAAGAAAGCCGCCGCCGTAGCTTAGGAGAGCTATTCATGGAAAAAGTGTCCATAACCATTGACGGGAAGCCCATCGAAGTTGAAGAGGGAAGCTATGTCCTCCAAGCTGCGGAGGAATTGGGGATTAAAATCCCGACACTCTGCTACTATGAGCATATGACTCCCTACGCGGCGTGCCGAATCTGCTCCGTAGAAGCGCGGGACGGAAAAGGCTGGACAAAAATCGTAACCGCCTGTAACTATCCCGCATGGGATGGCCTGCAAATTTTCACGGACACACCGCGGGTAATCACCGCACGCAAAGTCAACCTCGAAATGCTCATGAGCCATTGTGCCCCTGCTCCCGTGCTGCAAGAGCTCGCCGACGAACTCGGCGTCAAAGAGCCGCGCTGGGGCATCGGCACAGACACCTGCATTATGTGCGGTCTCTGCGTGCGTATCTGTGACGAGGTAGTCGGCGCTCACGCTCTCACATTCAGCAGCCGCGGGATTGACCGTGAAGTCTCGACTCCGTTCAAACTTGAAAGCGAGGACTGCATTCTCTGTGGAGCATGTGCACGCTACTGTCCCACGGGGCATATCAGAATGACGGATACCAATGGCCGGATACTACATTCGGAGCTTACACTCGGACCCAACACAGCGATATCGATTCCATTCCGGCAGGCAATTCCCAACGCCCCGCGCATTGACCCAGATTATTGCATCCACATGGCAACCGGCGGCTGCAAGCTGTGCTCCAAAGTTTGCCCCAAGGAATGCATCAACTATGAGGACAAGGACGAATTCGAAGAGCTCGAGATTGGTGCCATCATTATCGCCACGGGGTTCCAGGACTTTGACCCCACCCCTATGCAGCAATTCGGATACGGCAAGTATCCGAATGTTCTTAGCTCCATAGAATTCGAGCAGATGAATAATGCGGCCAGTCCCACGGATGGGAAAATTCTAATGGAAAACGGCGAGGAGCCGCGTTCTATTGCTATTCTGCATTGCATTGGTAGCCGCGACGAAGACCACCATAAGTACTGCAGCCGCGTCTGCTGTATGTATGCCCTCAAATTCGCCCATCTGGTCAAGGAAAAGACCAACGCTGAAGTGTACCAACTCTACATCGATATGCGCACCTTTGGCAAGGGCTACGAGGAGTTTTATCAGCGAATCCTTACGGAAGGAGTGAATGTCATTCGGGGCAAGGGTGGCGAGATCGTTCCCGCTCCGCCTGAATACAGCAGTGAAGGCAATCTCCTAGTGCGATGCGAAGATACGCTGATTGGTAAATTCCGCGAAATTCCGGTGGACATGGTGATTTTATGCACCGCCCTTGAAGCCCGGGGCGATGCAGAGGACATTGCCCGGAAGTTCAACATCTCGACGGGAGCAGACGGCTGGTTCATCGAGGCTCACCCGAAATTGGCTCCGGTATCCACGACCACCGAAGGAGTTTTTCTGGCTGGCGTATGTCAGGGACCGAAAGATATTCCTGATACGGTGGCACAAGGCACCGCCGCCGCGGCTCATTCGATAAGGCTGCTTAATATGGGTGAGGTCTTGATGGATGCTGCCTACGCCGAAATCGTGGAGGAATTCTGCAGCGGCTGCCGCATCTGCAACGGCTTGTGCCCATACAACGCGATTACCTTTGACGAAGAGAAAAAAGTGAGTGAAATAAACTCGGCGCTTTGCAAGGCGTGCGGAACATGCGTGGCTGCCTGTCCGACCGGTGCCATCAAGGCTCGCCATTTCACGGACGACCAGATTTACGCACAAATTGAGGGGATTCTGGCATGACGAATTTCGAACCGAAAATCCTCGGTATTCTCTGCAATTGGTGCAGTTACACGGGTGCAGACCTCGCGGGAACCGCCCGCATGAAATATCCTGCCAACATGAGAAGCGTGCGGGTGATGTGCAGCGGTCGAGTGGACCCGGGGTTCATCTTCGACGCACTGCGCGCGGGTGCCGACGGCGTGCTGGTGTGCGGCTGCCATCCCGGCGACTGTCACTACCATGAAGGCAATTACAAGTGTATGCGGCGCATCCCGCTGACGAAAATCCTGCTCGAAGACATGGGAATTGATCCCCGGCGACTTCGACTCGAATGGGTTTCCGCCAGCGAAGGCGCACGCTTTCAGCAGGTAGTCACCGAGTTTACAGAAGAACTTCGCGCTCTTGGCCCGCTCAAGCTACGTGAGCTAAACTTTGATCCTGACCATCCAGCCGGAGGCGATAACCATGTCGCCGTCGAGAGTGCAGCGCACGACGAACTTGAAGCGGGTCATTAGGAGAAATCATGGCGAAACCAAAACTTGCCATATATTGGGCAGCATCTTGTGGCGGATGTGATATCGCCATCCTCGACATCGAGGAGAAAATCCTCGATGTGGCCGAATTCTTTGACCTCGTTTTCTGGCCGTGCGCGATGGACTTCAAGTATGCCGATGTGGAAGCGATGGAAGATAAATCTATCACCCTCACGCTGTTTAATGGAGCTATTCGCAGCGATGAGAATTACCGCATCGCGCAGCTCCTGCGTAAAAAATCTGTTGTCCTGTGTGCCTTTGGAAGCTGTGCCTCCGAAGGTTGCATACCCGGTTTGGCCAACCTGTGTAATCTTGACTCCATTCTCGACTATGCGTATATTAAATCTCCATCAGTGAACAACTCGAATAAGATTATACCGCAGACAAAGACAAAAGTGCCCGAAGGAGAACTCACTATACCCCGATTGTGGAACACCGTGCGCACGTTGCCGCAAGTGGTGGATGTTGACTACATTATCCCCGGTTGCCCGCCGCAGTCCGATCAGATTATCGAGGTGCTTACCACTATCATTGATATTCTGAAAAATGATAAACCTCTACCTGAAAAAGGAACCGTCTTAGGGGCCACGGACAAGAGCGTTTGTGATGAGTGTACGCGTGAGCGTGATATAAAGAAGATTACCAAATTTATTCGTCCCTATGAAATCATCCCAGATCCCGATCTCTGTCTCCTTGAGCAAGGGATTGTATGTCTCGGCCCGGCGACTCGTTCGGGGTGCGGAGCCAAATGCGTATTGGCTGGTGCGCCCTGCCGCGGCTGTTATGGCAAGCCGCAGAATATACGCGACCAAGGCGCGAAGATGATTTCGGCGCTGGCCAGTGTGATTGATTCCACCGACCCCGAAGAAATCGAACGGATTATCCGTACAGTGCCCGACCCGATAGGGACATTCTACCGATTTTCACTGGCTGATTCTATGCTGAGGAGGGTGCAAATATGAAAAGCATTGTGATTGATCCTATCACCCGCCTCGAAGGTCACGGGAAAATCCACCTGTTCATAAAGGACGACGGTGAGCTGGCCAATTGTTATTTTCAAGTGCCTGAATTACGTGGGTTTGAAGCTTTCTGCGTGGGGCGGCCAGTTGAGGAGCTATGCCGTATCACCACTCGTATCTGTGGTGTTTGTCCGGATGCTCACCACATGGCGTCTGCCAAGGCTATTGATGCGGTGTTCGGCGCAGAGATTCCCTCGGCGGCTCATAAACTGCGCAACCTTCTGTACAACGGGTTCTACGCCAGCGACCATACCGCTCACTTTTACGTTCTTGCCGGTCCGGATTTCATTTGCGGGCCTGATGCACCTCCGGGCGAACGCAACATCCTCGGGGTTATCGCCAAGGTTGGTCTTGATGCGGGAAAAAAGGTGATTGCTCAGCGTGCGAACGGCCAGCGCGTTATTGAGATTATCGGCGGAAAAAAGGTTCATCCCGTAACCGCACTCCCCGGTGGTATGTCTAAGCGCATCTCGAAAGAAGAACAGGAAGAGCTCATCAAGATCGGCGAAAACATGGTCGAGTTCGCCAAGTTCTCTATCCAAATAGTGAACGATGTTGTACTGGCGAATGAAGAGTATGTAGATATGATTCTCTCTGATACCTACGCTCATAAAACTTACAACATAGGCCTCGTGGATGAGAACAACAAAGTGAACTTCTACGATGGCAAAGTGCGCGTTACGGATCCCGACGGGAAAGAACACTGTAAGTACGAACCAAAAGATTATCTCGAGTATCTGGCCGAACATGTAGAGCCTTACAGCTATCTCAAATATCCTTACCTCAAGAAGGTCGGCTGGAAAGGTTTTGTGGATGGGGTGGATTCTGGTGTGTTCAAAGCCACGCCGCTGTCCCGGTTGAATGTGTCCGACGGCATGGCGACTCCGCTGGCGCAAGCCGAATACGAACGCTTTTATGAAACGCTCGCGGGGGACAGCAGCGGTAAAACTCCCGTTCATGGCACGCTGGCCACTCACTGGGCCCGCGTGGTCGAATTGGTTTACTCATGCGAAGCGGTGTTAGAGCTGGCCAAGGACGATGAGATTACATCAGACCATATATTTGATCCTCCGAAAGGCATCGTCGGTGAGGGAGTGGGCGTCGTGGAGGCTCCGCGCGGGAACTTGACCCATCATTACAAGACTGACGAGAACGGCATCGTCACCGAGGCTAACCTTATCGTGGGAACAACTAATAACAACGCAGCCATCTCGATGTCCATTAAGCGGGCTGCGGAGGGTTTGATTAAGAAGGGTACTGAAATAACTCAAGGAACCTTAAACCGGATCGAGATGGCGTTCCGCGCCTACGACCCATGCTTTGGCTGCGCCACTCACTCGCTGGCCGGTGAAATGCCCCTTGAGGTTATTGTGCACGATGCTGAAAGCGGTGAAGTCATCCAAACGGCACAACAGAATTGCTGAAACCTATTCTCATATTATGTCTCGGCAACGAGATTGTCAGCGATGATGGCTTCGGTGTAGAGATTGCGCGGCGGCTCACGGATGTAGGTAATATACCAGAATCCGTCGAAGTAGTTTTTGCGCCGATCGCAGGTTTTGCTCTCCTTGATCTATTGGCGGGCCGCGCGAAAGTGCTTATTGTGGACACAATCCGCACAGGCAACGCCGCGCCGGGAACGCTGCATAAGTTTGCTGCTGGAGTTCTTACCCCGTCTAAAAACCTGACCACCAGCCATCAGATTAGTTTGCCCACTGCGCTGGAATTCGGGCGGCAGTTAGGATTGGATATGCCTGACGATATAGATGTGATTGCTGTGGAGGCAGAAGACCTCGAGACGGTGAGTGAACAGCTTACGCCCTCCGTTCAGGCGGCTGTGGACCAAGCGATACGATTCGTATGGGATTGGATATCACGCAACGCCACAGAGGAGATTACTCATGCCAACTGAGAGAAAACGGGAACCATCCACGGGCGAACCCAAAACCTGCCCCGAGTGCAATGGTCGGGGTTGGACGGATAACCTCTGCATCACCGAAGAACGCGCTCACCGATGCAGCTACTGTGATGGCAAAGGATTCGATGCGGCTGGAAAGGAATGCTACGCCTGCAGAGGCACAGGACTGATTGAAGTGCGCCGGGAGGACAAGAGTCCGTGTCCACTATGTCAGGGCGCTGGAGTCTATCCTGTTCCTGAATCCATGACGATAGAACAATTCGCGTTTCATCCCGGTAAAAAAGTATAGCTTTACTCTGGAGAAGCATGTCAACTGAACTTTCTTTACTACTCGGGGCGGCCGCCACTCTGGGCTTTGTCCATACGGTGCTTGGCCCTGATCATTATGTGCCATTCATCGCGATGGCGCGAGCTCGCCGGTGGTCTTCTCGCCATGCGTTGTGGATTACTTTCTTGTGTGGGGTAGCTCATGTGCTGGGTTCGGCGTTGATTGGAGCTGCTGGCTTGTTGTTCGGCATCAAGGTACTCAAGCTCGAAATATTTGAGTCGGCACGAGGTAATATCGCCGGATGGTTGCTGCTTGGCTTTGGGCTGGCTTATATGATTTGGGGAATTCGCCGCGCCGCCCGCCAAAGCGCACCTGCATTGAGCAAGTTTAAAGAGCAGGCTAAGGATGGAAACATCATACCTTGGATTCTCTTTACAGTCTTTATATTTGGCCCTTGCGAGCCGCTGATTCCTGTGCTGATGTATCCCGCGGCCACAGCTAATGTGCCATGCTTGCTGGCTGTCATCGCTACCTTCGGTCTTTTTACTGTGGGCACGATGATGGCTCTCGTCTATGTCGCACAGCGCGGATTGGCTGTATTGCCAGTACGCACCACCGCACGCTACTCCCATGCGCTGGCGGGATTCATGATAGCAGCATGCGGAGCGGGAATCCAGTTCGGTCTATAGTTCTTGCTGCTGCTGTAAGATAGAAATTGGCCGATTCTTGCTTGAATGTACTGAGGTCGCCCGGGCCTTCGAGAGTGAAGTTCAGGGCGATATTTTTATTATGTCTGCAATGATTCGACACGTGGCAATCCATGTATTCGGCACGGTGCAGGGCGTGGGATTCCGTCCTTTCATCTATAACCTTGCTGGTCTGCATGGACTATCGGGAACAGTACTGAACAACAACTGTGGAGTACACATCCGCGCACAGGGTCCCGCGGATCGTCTTCAGGCGTTTGTCGAAGCTGTTCGCTACGCTGCTCCCACCGCAGCCCGTGTGGAAGACCTGCAGACGACATCGTTGCCTCTGGCGCCGTATGTGGATTTTCGCATTCTTCCCAGTGAAGCCGAAAGCGATGGTTTCACGCTGATACCGCCTGACCTTGCTCTTTGCGACGATTGCCGGCGCGAACTGAACGAGCAAGAGGATCGCCGCTTTGCCTATCCGTTTATTAATTGCATCCAGTGCGGCCCGCGTTTCACCATTGTTCGCACCCTGCCCTACGACCGCCCGCAGACAACCATGAATGTGTTTGCGATGTGCCCGGACTGTCGAGAAGAATACGTAAGCCCGGCCAACCGACGCTATCACACACAGCCGGTGTGTTGTCGCGATTGCGGCCCTGAGCTGCGGTTCCTTAGTGCATCGTCCCATGAATGGGTACAAAAAGAGCAAGGTGAAACAGTAATCGCCCATTTAGTCGAAGCTCTGAAGGAACGGAAGATTGCGCTCATTCAAGGAATCGGCGGATTCCACCTCGCATGCGATGCACGCGACGAAGAGCTTGTGCTCCAACTGCGACGGCGCAAACAACGCGATGAAAAGCCGTTCGCTGTGATGTTTCCCAGTGAACGCCATGTCCGAGAGAATTGCGAGGTTACTGAAGCCGAATTGGAACTTCTGCGCTCGTCACACGCACCCATTGTGCTGCTGAGAAAACGCGCAGGAAGTGTTGTAGCTTCGGCAGTAGCTCCTGAGAATCCCTTCATCGGCAGCATGCTTCCATACTCGCCGATTCACCTGCTTGTGCTCCGGGAGTTCGGTCATCCCCTCATCATGACCAGCGCCAACCTGACCGATGAACCGATTGCTTATCAACTTGATGACGCACTGGTTAGACTACAAGGCGTGGCTGATGTAGCCCTTGTGCACAACCGTGAAATCCACATCTTTGCCGATGATTCGGTGGCTCGCGTAATCAATGGTTCGCCGCGCATCTGGCGGCGGTCGCGCGGTTATGTCCCGCAACCTGTGAAGGTGTCGGAGCGTTTCCGCGTGCACACCCTCGCCTTCGGCCCACAACTCAAGAATACATTCTGCCTCGGTCGCGAAAAGATCGCGTTGCTCTCGCAACACCTGGGAGACATGGACACCGAGCAAGCCATCGAGGCTCAGCAGGCAGCCCTCAAGCATTTTCTTCACCTCTTCGATGCACAGGTAAAACTGGCGGCGTGCGACCTCCATCCCGACTATACGACTACGCGCATTGCAAAGGAGTGGTGCAACGCGCGTGGTATTCCCCTCATTCGCGTACAACACCATCACGCACATCTCGCAGCGTGTTTGGCTGAGAATGGAGAGAAGGATTCTGCCATCGGACTGTGCCTCGATGGCACAGGCTACGGCACCGATGGCGCCATCTGGGGCGGCGAGATTCTGGTCGGGGATGCTAACAGCTTTTCGCGAGCTGCGCACTTGCAGGAAGTTCCGTTGCTCGGAGGTGAGCAGGCGATTCGCCAGCCGTGGCGCATGGCGTTGGCATGGCTGTATGAAGTCTTCGGAGAAAGCCTGTTCGACCTTCCGCTTCAGTTCATTCAATCGGTGTGTGCAGAGGTCGGCGAAAACGCCGTGAAAATGCTCCTGAATTCCGGCCTTGTTGCCAAAGCTTTTCCGTCCACATCCAGTCTCGGACGATTGTTCGACGCGGTCGCCGCGCTTCTATTCTTCGGTGTGCGTTCTCAATATGAAGGACAGGCGGCCATGCAGCTCGAATGGCGGATGTCCACCACGCCTGAAAAGCCATATCCTTTCGGCATTCGCCCGTCGGACAGCCACTTCATCCTTTCACCTGAACCCATGTTCCACGCGCTGGTGGATGATCTTACCGCAGGAGTCCCCTCGGAAGTTATCTCACGACGGTTCCATGAAGGGGTTGTAGAAGGATTTGCTCGATTGTGTGAAATAGTCAGCGAGTCTACCGACCTTCATACAGTAGCGCTAAGCGGGGGATGTTTTCAAAACGCGTTCTTGGAATCCATTCTAACTGAGAGACTATCTGCACGAGGATTTCGCGTGTTGACACATCATCATGTGCCCACCAATGATGGCGGTGTGGCTCTCGGTCAAGCAGTCGTAGCCAATACACAAGGAGACTAAACTATGTGCCTTGCCGTGCCTATGAAACTACTCGAACACCATGGCCAGAGCGGCGTTTTGGAAATTGGTGGCGCACGGAAGGAAGTCATGCTCACGCTGACTCCCGACGCGAAGGTCGGCGACTGGCTGATTGTGCACGCCGGTTATTCGCTTGAAATCCTCGATGAGCAGGAAGCCGAGAGCACCCTCACACTCCTGCGAAAACTTGGCGAGTCGGAGACATGAATATCCTTCTGCCGTTTCGTGATGCAGATGTCATGCAGCGTATCGCCGCTGAAATCCGGCAGTTTGACATAGACCGCCCCCTGCGGTTCATGGAGGTATGCGGTGGTCATACGGCGGTCATTTATCGCTTTGGATTGACCGATTTCCTGCTTTCAACGATACGGCTCGTATCCGGTCCCGGTTGTCCAGTATGTGTGACCGCCAATGATTTTATAGATCGCGCTATTGCTCTATGTGAATTGCCCGATGTAACAATAGCTACCTTTGGCGATCTGGTGCGTGTGCCCGGTTCGACACGCTCTCTGGCCGAAGTTCGCGCTCGCGGAGGCGATGTGCGTGTCTTCTACTCTTCCGCCGATGCCCTCACGTGGGCGCGCGAACATCAAGAAAGAACGGTTGTGTTTCTCGGAATTGGATTTGAAACCACAGCCTGCACACTGGCGGCTACTATGGCCGAGTGCGTTCAAAGTGGTGTCAAAAACTTTCGTTTCCTGTCCGCACTTAAGACAATGCCCGCCGCGCTACAAGCGCTCTTCTCTGCTCCGGATGTGCACATTGACGGGCTTATCTTGCCCGGCCATGTAACCACTGTCACAGGTTTGAGTGCTTTTCGTTTTATTCCGCGCGAATTTGGCATCCCCTGTGTGGTTTCGGGATTTGAACCTATTGATGTAATGGAATCCGTGCTCATGCTTTGCCGACAGATTAAAGACCATCATGCAGATGTAGAAAACCAGTATCGGCGCGTGGTGCGCGATGGCGGTAATCCGCAGGCGCGAGCGGTAATAGATGAAATGTTCGAGCCATGCGATATGCCGTGGCGCGGATTTGGCATCATTCCTGAAAGCGGACTCAAACTCAGCCCGCAGTTTGCATTCTGGGATTCGGAGAATGTTACTGTAGAGGTAGAACCGCCCCAAGAGCATCGCGGCTGTCGATGTGGAGATGTGCTATGCGGGAGGATTTACCCATCGGAGTGCTCTCTTTTTGGCACGGCTTGCACGCCCGAAACGCCCCGCGGCGCGTGCATGGTTTCTTCAGAGGGCGCGTGCGCGGCACTTTATCATTTTGCGCCGGTCAATTATGACAGATAAAATCGTTACTCTGAATCACGGTGCGGGTGGAACGGCCATGCGCCACCTTATCACCGAGCTCTTCGTGAGCCATTTTGATAATCCTGCGCTATCAGAACTCGCTGACGCTGCTCTGCTTGAGGTAAACGGCAGTCGTCTCGCCTTCAGTACTGATTCGTATGTTATCAAACCGGTGGAGTTTCCGGGAGGTAATATCGGCAAGCTCGCGGTGTGCGGCACGGTGAACGATCTCGCCGTAATGGGGGCGCGGCCTCTTTACCTTTCAATAGGTTTTATTCTTGAGGAAGGACTGAATCTTAATCTTCTCGAACGCGTCGTGGCATCTGCCGCTGATGTGGCGCGTGCAGCCGGCGTAGATATCGTGACCGGCGACACCAAAGTGGTGGCGCGGAGCGAGTGCGACGGCATCTTCATTAATACCTCGGGCATTGGTCTGCAGCCACTGGGAAATGGACTTTCAAGTAATCCCATTGCACCGGGAGATGTGATTATCGTCTCAGGCACTTTGGGCGACCACGGTATCGCTGTGTTGAGCGCGCGAGAAGGGCTGACCTTCCAGACGGACATCGAAAGTGATTGCGCGCCGCTCAATGACATGCTCCACACCGTACTGAGCAAATCCGCCGGTGTAAAATGGATGCGCGATCCTACGCGCGGCGGCGCAGCGGCTGTGCTCACCGAGCTTGTGGAGCAGAAACCCTTTGGTGCTATCATCCGAGAGACCGCCATTCCGGTGCGCGAAGATGTTCATGCCGTGTGCGAACTGTTGGGATTTGACCCGCTCTACCTCGCCAACGAGGGGAAGGTGCTCATGGTGCTTGAAGCGAAGGATTCGGACCGTGTTTTAGAAATTCTTCGCGCACATCCGTTAGGACGGAACGCTGCCATCATCGGCAATATCACCTCTGATAGCCCGGGTCATGTCAGGATAGAAACGATGGTAGGAAGCGTTCGCCGTCTTCAGCGGCCAAGCGGCGAACTTTTACCACGTATTTGTTAGAAGCTATCCCAAAAAACCGCCGTTGTGGGTCTCCAGACCCGCAATGGTGAGTTTGCAGGAGTGAGTGGTCATGCATGAGCTTTACATTGCTGAATGTATTGTGAAATCCGTAAACTCATCGCTTCCTCGCAATGTTGCGCCGACGCTGGTTACGCAGGTGCGCGTGCAAGTAGGACAACTTGATGCCGTTGTTCCCGAAACTCTGAAGTTCTCGTTTGATGCAATTAAACAGTCCTGCGGAATGCCGCGTGCTGAGCTTCTAATAAAAGAAATTGCGGTGCGGTGCCGGTGCCGCGACTGCGCCCACGAATTTGGAATAGACCTCCCGGTCTTTATCTGCCCGGCGTGCAATAGGGGGGATGTGGAAGTGTTACAGGGACGGGGAATCACACTTACCAGGATTATAGCCGACGAGCCTGAAGGAGAGACACATGGAAATACCAGTTATTCGTGATGTTTTAGAGGAATCCAACGCACTCGCAAAAGAAAACCGCGCGGCCTTCGACCGTCACGGCGTATTCGTGGTGAACATCATGAGTTCACCCGGCTCGGGTAAAACCACCCTGCTCCAAAAAACCATTCCGATTCTCAAAGCGCGCGGTATCTCATGCGCAGTCATCGAGGGCGATGTCTCGTCCACTCTGGACAGCGAACGCCTCGCGCCTCTGGGAATTCCAGTGATTCAAGCCAACACGGAACCTTTCGGTGGTGACTGCCATTTGGGTTCTCACATGGTGCAGGCGGCGCTAAAGTATCTTGATCTTCCTTCTATCGAGATTCTGTTCATCGAAAACATCGGCAACCTTGTCTGTCCGGCGGAGTTCTATCTCGGTGAAAATCGCAAGGTGATGATGCTGTCGCTCACAGAAGGCGAAGACAAACCCACCAAATACCCGCTTATGTTCCGTGAGTGCCAAGTGTGCTTGCTCAGCAAGATGGATCTCGCGCCGCATCTTGACATTAATCTCGACCTTCTGGAATCCAACATTCAAAAGGTGAACAGCGCGATGCGTATCCTCCCAATCTCCGCAAAAACCGGCGAAGGATTGATGGCTTGGTTAGATTGGCTGGTAAATGAAAGATAAAATCATAGATAAAAATTGAGCGGGCGCACAGCATTGTGCGCCCGTAATTGCAACCCACTGAACCAAATCCCATACTCCCGGAAACGGCTCGGCGCGGACTGGCTGAAGGATGGCTCTTTCAACGAAAGTTTTATTGAGCCATCCTTTATCTATTTCAGTTATGGTTTATCGGAATCTCCTTCTCGATGATCAAGGTTGTCGATACTTAGACCGATATCGGGTGCATCGGTACAAATATCTTCCAACCGACGGACAATTCTTTTCAGGTCATCACTGTCGGCTGGAGAGCGCATCTCTTTTATTTTTTGAATAACCTCCGGTGATTGAGCTTGTAGAAGTGCATAGGAATCCTCAATTTCATCAGCCGCCAATTGAATCGTCAATAGAATATTGTCATAGACTCGTTCTTGCATATCTTTCAATTCAGGCTTGGCGAGTAGTTCGTTGCTGATTATATTCCCTATCGTGAGTATAAAATCGGTTACTTCTCTAACTGTAAATCCTTCTGCAAAGCGCCGAGCAGCGATAATTTCGGTGTAATCGCGCATGAACAGATGGTCCCTGCTTCTTACTGTGGCGGCAATCACCATATAGAATAAAGTCGTGTACCATTTCAGTAAATCCACATTCGCATGTTGATAGCGAGTAAACCGCTTATGGCGTCTCGGCGTTCGCGCAAATGTCAGTATTTTATCAATCACTGCTTGACGAGATTCAACCATGACACGATAGATTATCGTATTGGGTCGTTGAGTAACCCGCCGGAGCAGCACTTCATTTCGTAGGTTCCATTCATCATGGTAATGCTTCATTTTTTCGACTAAGAAAAGTAATCGTCGCAATATGTGATAGCGTGGGATTGGTTCCCATGACAGTGTTTTATGTGTAAAAGAGGCATCGACTTTGAGTTTCTTATCAATGAACTTCATCATCCAAAGTCGCTCAAAGGGTTCTTTCCCTGTGATTTTACTCAACAAAGTACGTGCGGCTACTCCGAAGGTAGCCAAGAGTTTAGGTAGTAGAATCGGTTCAATATCTTGCCCATGATAATATCTTGTGGCCGTTCTGAAAAGATCCATATGGGAAATCGTGCCACTGGGGCTGGCAATGTATGTACAAAATCCGGGCAAGGTCTTATCAATATCAATTATCCTGAGTAACAGCCTGATAAGATCTTGGATGTGAATATAAGTAACGGAGGATTCGCCATAGCCACCGAGAATTCGAGCACTCCATCTGTTTGACAACCACGTATCGAGAAAAACATACATCGGTGGATATTCGCACCAATCACTGTAAACCGCGGCCAGACGAATGATCGTACATGGGAATTTTTCGGAATACTCCTTCATCATGTCTTCCCCACGCCGCTTACTCTGAGCATAGGGGAATTTGGCATCGGCAGGGCTTTGCTCATTCAATACCCTGTCGGCAGATACGAAATCACATGCAGCCAGTGAGCTGGCAAAAAGAAAGCGTTTCGTTCCAATCAACTCGGCCAGTTTTAGAACATTGAGAGTTCCTGTTACATTGGTTCGCTCATATTCGGAATTATCCTTCCCACTGAAATCATAATAGCCCGCCAGGTGCAATACATAATCGGCACCTCCGTGATCCTTGATATATTGAGCCACTTCCTGTAATGCAGGCCAATTCTCAATGTCCAAGTGAATCCATCGCATATTTTCATGTCTTTGAATCCCCACTTCTTCGGGCGAGCGCCGTGCCAGACAAAACAGGCGGAATTTACCTGCTACAGACTCTATGAAATTCCGGCCGATGAAGCCTGAAGCTCCTGTAACGACAATTCCCGGTAATCCCTTATCCATTTTTCTTTTCCCCAGACGGTACTGATTGATCCCAAGAGTAGTTCTTGCTACTCTCGGATTTTTTCATGTCACCGTTTGAATTCTCTTCGGATCTAATATAAGAAAGCAACGACACAAAGATGACCAATGCCATAAGTCCATCTCCGACCCCGGACGCCAGAATAATCCAGAGTGAATTTATGATGAAATAATAGATAAATAGATAGAGAGCCGCGATGCTTTTTACTATAATGGAAAAATGTATCAGACATCGATATTTATCAACTTTAAGTGCGGCCATAGTATAGCCAATTGCCATCGCGATATGAAAGACACCGCCCTGAGTCGGGAAGAAGCGTTCGTAACACAGTCCAAAACCAAGGAGCTTCATTAACATAGCCGGCCGGACAATCAAACCGACACCGACTAAGAATGAATGGATTGCAATTAAAAATAACACGAACGCTAGCCGTGATCGGGGATTTATCAGTGTTTGTAAAGATACTATCTTCATGCTGCTATTCTCATGCGGTTGATTATCGAACCGTATGCTTCTACCTCTTTTGGAACTCGGTATCGCAGAGCGGTTTTACTTCTACCCGAATCTTTCCTGCTCACATTCAGGACACAATCGGTGGAAAGCCCGCACTCCCGTTTGTTGATCGAGATACTGATGGATTGGCATCCACACGCCATCTGCGCAAATGCGGTTGCAAAAAGAACAGACCGGCAGGAAACCTTCCAGATATCTAATTCGCCTTAGAGTTCGCTTACTGCGTACAATAACAATCCAACCCAAGATGATTACAAAAAAGGTTTCAAGCAAACCCTCTGCCCAGTTAATTGGTGTCGCAGCTGTTCCTAATAGATTGTGAGGTAAATCGAGTATCTCGTCCAACCACAACAGCAGGACGACCGCTGCAAACCCGGTAATTTCCCAGAAAATGACCGTGAGTTTTGTAGATCGCTTATTCATAATTGTATTTCCTCCTGTGTGTACCCCTTTCGCCAGATTAGAAACAGAATCCAATTGATAAGATAGCTTATCCGCGATAAGCGCTGGTAGTCATGGCGCACGAATAGCAGTTCACTCCAAATTCCCGTCATTTTATCCACCTTGAAAACAGACGAATTTGGCTGACTTATGGCGAGAAAGCGAAGTATAACAATTTACAACATATTATTAATAAAATCAATAGAAAAAGTAAAAGAAAGTAATTGTTTTCACAATTCAAAATCAGTGCTAATTGCATGCCTGAATAGGATAGGGTTTTTACAGGAGTGATTATATCGATATGGCTTTTCTTTCATATGTAAACTTGAAGTGCAGTCCGGGAACTCGGCGATCATCCAAGACGAGAAGAGCTTTCAAAGCTATTGCGAAAATCTTCACGCATGGCAAAGTAATCAATGCTACTTAGAAACAACACGCTCAGAACTACACCACTAACCCTTCCCCATCTCACCTAAAAAGAAAGCCCACATACATCACGGGCTTTCTCTCTATCTTCAACGATAACTACTCATCATCAGAGATGCGATCGCAGACAGTTTTAGCACCATCACAGATCGCTTTGATGTAACTGCAAATGCTTTTTCCAGACATACGAACTCCTAATGTTTGTTCTATGCTCTTATTCCACAATCACACTCCACGTCGCAAAATCAAGAACAACACAATTGGGAATAATGTCATCGTTGACGTATCTTTTGACCAGGTTGCACAACACAGCGATAGCCATCAATGGAATATAACACACACTTCTTCGTATCCGCTTTCCTTAGACCAACGGTTTATCGAGCACGTCTGGCATTTCGGGTTTTTTCATGGCACATCCTCCATATAATACAAAACCCACAAGCCGAAAAATCAGACTTGTGGGTTTGTCGCGGAGAGGGGGGGATTCGAACCCCCGGTACGGTTGCCCGCACGCACGCCTTCCAAGCGTGTGCCTTCGACCACTCGGCATTGTATTCATTGATGTTAGGGCATTAGAATCCACCATTTTTCCATAATCTGTCGGCGCAGTGTTGGCGCAGAAGGAGGGAGGTTACGGGAGAAGCCAGCTCAATTCTGCGGGGAAATTGATGCAGGGATTGGAGATGGCAGAGTGGTTTCCCGCAGTGTAGTAGCTCCTTGGATAAGCACGGAGATCACCATTAGGGCGAAAATGCGACTCATGATCGTAATGTCCATTTGGCAATAATTGTCATAATGCTATGACTGAAATTCCCCACGCGAGTCCACCACCGAATCCAACAAGCATGAATAAATCGCCAGGTTTCAATTTTCCAGCGTCAATGGCTTCATCCAATGCGATAGGAATTGAGGCTGCAGAAGTATTGCCATATCTCTCGATTGTCACTACGAACCTATCCATCGGCAGATTCAGTTTCTCAGCAATAGCTGATATGATTCGCAGATTTGCTTGATGCGGAATAATCAACTTGATATCATCGGGCGAAATCTCGTATTTTTCGAGATACCTTTGAATGGCCGAAGGCACCGTTTTGACGGCCCAACGGAATATTTCTCGACCATTCATCTGAAAAAGAGACCTATTATTATTGTTATCAGATATTCCGTTTATAAATTCTGCACCGAGGGGAATTGTCAACCAATCAACCGGATACTGAGTATCCATTCCTAACATACACCCTTTTATTCCCGTGTTTTCTTCCCCAGGACATACCAATGCTGCACCGGCGCCGTCCCCGAACAAAACAGCATTCTTCGGATCTGCATGAGTCACAAAGCGTGTCAAAGTATCGGCAACGATGACAAGCACGTACCTGGCGGCACCCGTCTGAATGAATTGTTCCGCTATGTTCAGTGCGAATATGAAGCCGGAGCAGGCTGCATTCAGATCAAAAGCAGCGGCTTTAAATGCGCCTATCTTCTCTCGAACGATTGATGCCGTTGACGGCAGCAGGCGGTTAGGTGTGATCGTCGCCAGAATGATCAAATCAATATCCAACGCTTTAACGCCTGATTTATCGAGCGCCGCTAACGCCGCATTTGCTGCCAAATCAGATGTGTTCTCATTTTCAGCAGCGATCCGTCGAGTTTCTATACCCGTGCGGCTCAAAATCCAATCTTCATCGAAGTCAAGGACTTTGGCCAACTCAGCATTGGAGCGAACTCTTTGGGGAAGGTAACTTCCTGTACTGAGGATTTTCGCAGTCTTAAATGATTTCATATCTCGGCAGTAACTTTCTCTTTCCTTTATGACTAATTATCGAACTCCGCCCGCAGGGTTCAAGGAAAAAAACATAAAGACCAATCCAACGAATCCCATAGCGTATCCTATATTGGACATCTTTGTTTCACTGACCCGTTCTGATAAATTGAGATGTTTGATAAAGAATTCCGGCCAGAAGGAAATGGTAATCCCTCCCAGAAACGTGACTATTCCAATAATCATCAGTGAAACAATCATCTCATCTATCCCAAGAATTGTAAAACCACTTCTGCACGGATTGTTACCCGTGATTTTTTCGTTCCTGCTCAAGGTAACGAGTTTCCCATATGGCGTCGGATAGGCGACTAAATTCTTTTCCGTACTCCATCATTCCTTCGCCATACATCGAATCTTCCAAAGCAAGGCGTCCGTTTTCGTCAATGGGTTGGGCGTGAACCTTATCAATGATTGCCCGCATCTCCCGATGGTGATCCCTGTACGGGCAAGGAGCGATTAAATTCCCCTTTTCGTGATTCGGTCTTTCATAGAAATAATCCTTTTGCCACTGCCTGATTTTCGTAAATAGAGGTGACAGTACCACGGTGTTTATATCCCCACCGGCAGCATACACCTCCTTTATGTTGTGGATGGAAAAAGGATTGAAAACGCAAGGGGCGACCGAACCGTTCCAATCAATGTAGAGGTATCCTTCGCCGTTTCCACCACCTGCTGAGATACACCCATTGGAAGCCGAACCCGTATTCCAGAAATCGGCTATGAAAAGCCTGCGCTTTCGTATCAACTCCCAAGTGCGTTCGTACATCTTTATCCGCTGTTCCGGAGTAACCATTGTTTCCAGTGTGAAACCTCGTCCAATCGGCATATATTGGAAGATCCATTCATACAATGCGCCTTGTTGTTCGAAAAAGAAATTGACGAATTCGTCATCGAGAATTCGGCTGAAATTGTCCCGTGTGGCGGTGGCCGAAATACCAAATGGGACACCGGCCTGACGCAAATTGTCAAAGGCATTCAGAATCCGTTTAAAAACTCCTTTACCGCGCCGTCCGTCCGTTTCCCGCTCCAGACCTTCAACGGATATTGCCAGTGTGACATTTCCCAACTCAGCCAGCCTCTTGGCAACATCGGCAGTGATCAAGGTGCCGTTTGTGTAAACGAGAAAATACTGATCGGAATGCCGTTCAAACACATCCAACAGGGTATTCACGCCGTCACGGTAAAGAAACGGCTCCCCACCGGAAATAACCGTGAAATGGCTGCCCCAGAGCTCTACTTTCTCCTTTAATATTCTATCAAAGACTTCGAAGGGGAGAGTGGCCCTCTGTGCCGCATCGCTCGCGGCATAGCAGCCCTGACACTTAAGATTGCAGCAAGCCGTGGGGCTGATCGTGATAAATCCGGGGGGACTTATCGTGTGTTCTTCAATAAACCGCCGACGAGCTTCAACGGGTTTAAACATGATCTTTCCTAAGAAAACCTCCGCCAACTTGTGACGCGGACTCGCGCCAATAAGTCCCCTGGAAAGACCTCTTTCAATAGAATTGATAAGAGCCATCGTCATAGCTGCCTTATCCCGCTGAACTTGTTCAGGATAATCGCAACTGTTCTCTTCGACTAGCTTATGATAGGCGAAGTGTTCCAGGATTTTCCCAATGGATGGCCGCAGGATCGGCGTTGATGAGGCAAAATCCAGTATACCGATTCCTGTCTGGATGGGAATTAGGTTTGCAATGTTCATATCGGTCTCCTGCATCTCTATGTAGATTAGACTCAGAAAGAAAATGTTATTTGGAAATAGATTTCATCGTTCTTATTGCCGTAGATTAACCTGTCACATCCTCTGGAGGTAAATCATTACCATTTGATCTTTAGAACCTATCTCAAAATACGCGTTGCCAGATCAAATTGGCGGCAGCAAAGCAGAGTAAAGCATAATGAGCCACAAGGGTTTTTTCGAAACGAACCAGCAGCTTACGATACCGGTTCAGCCAACTGTGGCTAGCCTCGTCCAATCGGCATATATTGAAAAATCTATTCCTATAATTGGTGTTCGATGCCAAGTCCTGTTGACCAACCGGAATAATCCTGCATGCCATCTACGGATTTAGAAAAATGTACTTCATGGTAACGCTCATCGAAGACCAATCGCATCGAGCGACTCAAATTGATTTTTAGTCCGGCTCCGGCTTGCATACCGAGTGTCGTGGTGATATGCGTGGAAAAGGAAATTTCTCCTTTATTCACCGTGCGGCTGATGCTGGTGTGGTAAATGGCCGGACCGATTGCAACATAAGGTTGAAGCCACTTGAGTTTATATGGATATAGCTCCATAGAGAGCGTGTAAGAATCCAGATTCACACGAGGTGGATAATCTTTATCTGTGGGTTCAGCGCAGCAAATGTCGCGAATCCAGTCGCCAAATGATAAATTCACGGTCAGGAAATCCTGCAGCTTATACAAAAGATGAATTCTTCTGAATGGCGAACCATTCTTGCCGGATGGCCATGTGTCTATGCCATGACGCAGTGCACCTTTACTGTCCCAATAGCCGAACGAATAACCCACACTGAAACGCGAACGAAAATCCTCATCCGAGAGCAAATCGTAGTGGATTGCAAGATATGCTGCACTATTCATAGCCAGATTCATCACGACGCCATGCCAGAATTTCTTCACCTTATAATGTGGTATTTCGCCGCTGTGCGTAGGATAGAGTTTACGTCCGAACGGTTCTATTTGGTCTATGTCAGGAGCGACGCCTCCGACAGACCCCCAAAACAGACGTGGATCTTTGCGCCATTCCGGGATGAGTAACGCGCAGCCAAGGAGTCCTTCACCGATAAAATAGTAGTATTCCGGTTGGTCGCTATGCGGTTCATAGTTGCCGATATGATCGGAAATTCCATGCGACAGTACACCGACGAAGAACGCGGAACTGTAGGTGAGCACGCGGCTGGTCTTTGTTTCCTTGGGAGGCTTTGTCAGGTACTTGGCGAACAATGCACCCTCTAAAAAGTGGCGTGCCCCAACACCGGCTTGGACTGTGGAAACAGCAGGCGTCAAGGAAAATGTGATGACACCAATAAGAAAAATCCATAGACGATTTAGAGTGTTGAACATTTCTTATAACCTAAAAGTGTTCGCGACTGTCCCATCCGAAATCCGACACCTGCAGAATTCAAAAACCATCAGAGATACGATCATTACCATTTGATCTTTAATCCTGCTTTGCCCCACTTCTTGGTTAGTCCATTGTAGTAGTCAACGTCATTGCATCTTTCATATTGAATAAACAATATTACAAGGCCACTTTTTCCAGAGACATTACTTTCCATTCCCAATGCGTAATCCGTATTCAATGAACTTTGTATTGTACCACTCCCTTTTGTAAAAACATGAATCTCCGGACTCAACGTGAACAATACGCCTCGATAATCGAATATATCAACCTTCAACAATAACCCGAAATCCCACTTGTAATCATTCTGTAGGTTGTGAAAATACCTACCAAACGAGACTTCATAATACGAATTTCCAAGAAACTGCAACCTATTTCCCTGGCCGGAATTCTTGACATGATTTCCGATGAATTTATCAATAACTTTGAATTCAATCATTTCCCATTTCAGGTTCGAAGCCCCACCCCTATCAACATCATGATGGCATCGGTGATGGAATAATAGAAGCGACTGTCGGTTCAGAAAAGGGAAACCAATGCCAGATACTATATGGTAGCGAATAAAAATCGGATCAAATCTTGTTATATCGTGCTTGTTCTCAATGATGCTTTCAATATGTGCATTCAGTGGAACGTAGTAGTTTCCATATCGCAATAAATCTATATCAGCACCGATGCTGCCGTTCCAGTTGAATCGGTCATCATCTGTCAAGTATTTGAACCACATCCCTTGTCCATGTACTGAAGGCAGAAGTTCAAGGGTATAACCAAAGGTAGAACTAAAACTAAGAAGAACGGCAGTAATAACAAGGATTATATGTGTAAATTGTTTTTCCCCCTTTAGCGCTGTCATAGAGTATCCTGGTGGATATCGGATTGTTTCCTATTTCTCGATAGAGCTCTGTCCTTGAGGCAAATTCTGTAGTTCGTTTTGTCTTATTCTTGGCAAACATCGTCCACTGTCCAGCACAGGGCCTGGATGCCTTCATACTTCGCTTGCTTATTGAACTCGTGGATTTTGCGATGAGAGCTGAAGCAATTTACTCCTCGAGTTGGTGGAAATTATTAGACTCAGAAGGAAAATGTCATTTGGAAGTAGATTTCGTCATTGTTGTTGAATTGTCCAAACTGAGTTGAAGCGTCACCCTCCAGCAGTAAACCACCTATCACAAACTCAAAATCATCTACGGGGGAATAGGTCAGCTCCGGCCCTCCAAAGTAAGCGGAGTTGTCTCCAGTATCTTCGAAATCTGCAATTTCAGCAGCCATTGTCATTCGTACCTTCAGCTCATCACGGATGAATTTCTTTTCAAGAGCGATGAGAAAATAATCCTCCAGGTTGTCAACACCTCGATCAGTGAAGAAGCCGTGCATGTATTGAGCATTAACATAGAGTCCGTTTGTGAAAGTATAGTCACCTCCGACAACAAATTTGAAATAGGGTTCATCATCAAGAGCTAATTGACTCTGGGTGCCGGACGGGGAAATGACATGCGTATAAATCTCTTCTTCAGGAAAGAACATCGCTCCTTCAGCCCATACTCCCACATCACCGATTGTCCCGGCCATGTCCGCTCCTATGATATGCTGTCTTGGATATTCCAAGGTCAGGTGGACATCTGTTGTGCCGAGAGTGTCAACAGGGAGAATTTCCGCACGAGTTGGAAGCGCCCATTCATCACGGCTATACACATAGGAAAGCGACCAATCATAGTTTAAGAACGGTTTTTGTATTCTGATGCCGAGGTTCGCAGCATCCCTGGGACGATTTTCAGGGAGATGCACGTTGTCATCGAGGGTGCGCAATGCAAGTCCCTGTGGTAACGGGAACGCTGGAGTCACTTCCCAACTTGATGATAAGGAACGCGCTGGTGTGAACACCGGAATGATGACCCCCGTAACCGTGAATTCACCGGGGTAGTAATCCATACGAAGACCCAGAGTCGGAATTTTCTCGGTGAAGTCGAGAATGTCTTCGAAATCGTCCGGATTCAAATTGTCAACGACATTCATCTTATCAGCCGTTCCCCATGCAATTCGTTGTTTCCCAACGCGCAAATCCACATTGTCAAGAAGAAAGCCGTAAACATCAGCATAGGCTTCGTACAACTCGTGGCGCCAAGGTTGAATCCAGTCAGTATCACGAAGCTGCGCCGAATTACTCACTTCCGGATAGGCAAAATACCGGAGGCGCGATTCAGCATGAAAGAAGGTTTTCGTTGACCGTGCGTCTAACTTAAGAGCAAGGCGGGTTTCGTTCCTTGTGTACCTTTCATCATCAGGACGCCAGCGACTGTCTGCTTTAAGATTACCGCTCACATCCACTACGGCCCCAACAGGGTGTGTCCCAAGTAAGAGAGCAAGCCCTCCTAAAAGAAGTGCTGCAATCGATGTTGATATGTGATTCATAGATTTTCTTTCTAATCTTACATGAATTAGAAACGCTTCAGATAACGTTGCGTGAAACGCTTATCAGGAATGTTCTGGTCATGCACAACATTTTTCAAATCCATAGTCGTCTTGTGGTTGTCCTGAACATCCTCCATTTCGATGTGCTGCGGAGTCAAGTAACCATCGATCCGCTTCGTATCGGTCTGGGTCATAACCTTCAGGAGCCGCCCGGAACGGTCGTAGAATTCGACTTTGTCAGGCAACCTGGTTTCTTTATTAACCCACATAACCAATTTGCTGTAGTCGATTTCTGAATCCGGCTTCGGCACAAGTTCCAGAATGTAATGCTGGTCCGTCTCCTCTTGAAGAGTGGGGGTGTAGTCTTCCACATAATCATTCTGTGCCATATCGTCATAGGTGAAGTCGGTTCCCATGAAGTTCTCGTTTTTCACATGGGATGCGATACGTCGCACCTTGGCGAATGCAGGCATATAGAGGTACATCATATCATCTTCCAAGACCAGAAATCCCACACCCTTAACATCAGCCGGTGATAGAAAGCGAATGAGCCGTTTATCCGGACCCTTTTGCAGGAGAGTAAGCTCACGGTTTTTTGTTTCTCCCTTTTTATCTATCAATTGCATGGTTAAAAGAGCTTCCCTGTCTTCGGGAGCGTTCAAAGTATCTTCGACCGACTGCAATATCTGAACAGGGTCAACGGCAGATGCGACGCTGACGCTGCCGATAAGAATCAAGCAGGATAGAAGTTGTTTCAAACGATTGAACATGGTGAATCCTTTCAATTTGCTTGTTGAAGATTTTGCAAAGCCTCTTTCGTTGCTTCTTCTCCCATAGCAATTATATCGCGGGCTTTATGCAGCTCCCACATCTGAATCCAACTAACATTCGGACGGATAATCAGGTCGGGCGGGTTTGCTTCCAGGTGCAGGCGAGTCAATTCACTTTCCGTCACACTGAAGGTTTGCCACAGGGCGTCTAACATATTGAGATGACGTAGTGTTTCTTCTTTCGATGCATTCCTACTAGAAATTTTCTCTAATAGCTTATTCTCTACTAAGAACCGCGAAAAACGGCCTATAATAGGATGTTTCTCTAAACGATATTTACTGTTTTCTCGACTCTTATCTTTTTCTGAAATCAAATGTGCAGGCGGCGTCTTTTCGTCTATACGTGGATTCGCAAGTGGCACGGCGATTGTGTAAGGAGCACCCATTTCGCACAGTGCTCCAACAGGCACCGGATCTACCAAAGCACCATCCGCGAATATTCGTCCTTCCCATTCAAATGGACGCAATATCATAGGGATCGAAATGCTGGCGCGTATCGCATCCACCAGTTTCCCCTGCGAAATGACAATGCGCTCTCCAGTGGCGAAATCTACGGAGACTGCCCGGAAAGGGATAGGCAGGTCTTCGATTCTTTTATTCCCATATAGGGATTCAAGGAATTTCATAATAGTATTATCTGCAAAGAGGGATTGCTTTGACAATTTAGGTGTAAAAAACTTAAGCTGTCTTTTCCTGTCAATCTGCAGGCCGATTTCTTCCATCTCTGCTGGGGATATTCCTATGGCGTATGCCGCGCCAATGAGTGCCCCCATGCTGGATCCCGCTATGCAGCCTACTCGGACTCCGGTAGCTTCCAGTACTTTTAAGACCCCAATGTGTGCCAGGCCGCGCGCAGCACCGCTGCCGAGAGCGATTCCTACAGGCTGACGAATATCGAACTTCTTCATAACTCTTTCTCGTAGATTCGGTATTTCTTGTAAATCTCTCCACCGAGCGCAGTGTCGAAGCTGTTGATTTCGTGGTTGTCTTCGAGGTTCCATGAAAGCTCGCAGTTCTGAAATCCGTGACGAGCCGCCGCTTTTTCGCTCTCGTAATAGAGCACTACGTGCAAACCAGCGTGGCGAAATTCTTTCAACACTCCAAAGACAAACGCGCGCAGTCCGGTAATTTTTCTACGGTAGTAGGCAAACTTGGCTAATCCAGCCACCCCAAGAGTTCCATTCAAGTGCTTCAGCACCTGGTTGTAATCGGGAATGGTGATACTGACTCCTACAGGTTGTCCATCAATTTCCGCAAAAAGGACCAGATCAGGAATAGCCAGTGGTTTCAAAAACTTGGCCATCTCATCCATTTCTGCATCAGTCATCGGAACGGCACCCCAATTCTTTTCCCACGCCTCGTTATAGATTTTCTTTATAATCTGGACTTCATCATTTACCTTCTTCATATTGATAGAGCGCACGGTTACGCCTGTTCGTTTGCGAATCACCTCACAGGCTCGTTCAAATCGATCAGGAATACCCTTTGTGTTATCCTTGTAAAACGCGTATAGGTCTTTCGCTTTGTGAAACCCAAGTGTTTCCATTAATTCCAAATAGTAGGGAGGATTGTAAGGCATCATAATCACGGGCGCAGAATCGAACCCCTCTAACAGAAACGCGCATTCGGCGTTTATAGAAGGATTCATGGGGCCGCGCAGCCGTTCCATCCCCTTTGCCTTCACCCAGTCCTTCACGGCGTCCATTAATATAGCCGCTACATTCACATCATGAACTGATTCAAAGAATCCGAAAAAGGCAGTCCTTTCGTTATGGAATTGGTTGTGGTTATCATCTATAATCGCTGCGATCCTTCCCAAGACTCGCGAGCCATCCGCGCATAGGAATCGTTCGATAACCGCGTGTTCCAGAAACGGATTGCTCTGGCGATGGAAAACCTTCTCTATTTCTTTTCGCAATGGAGGAACCCAGTTTGAATCATTGCGATAGAGCTGAAATGGAAATTCCACGAAGTATTCGCTATCCTTCTTCGTTCTTACGGGCACAATCTTCATGTTAGTCTTTGACGACTTCTCGTCGTTTATTCAGACCAAGGCTTCCCAGCTGCGAGGGCAACCCATTCATCCGGCGGTTCAATCGTTCGACCACTCGACCGAATTCACCGATGAATCGAGCTTTGGTTATTAGGATAAGCGCTGGTAGCAAAGTAATCGAGCCGAAAGCGCTGGTGACCATTGTTACAGCAATCAGGTAGCCAAATCTCTGCATAGGAACAATGTTTCCAAAAATCAGAACTAAAAACCCCAGCATCACTGTAACAGCGTTAATGAGAATCGCTTTACCAGTCGTTTCCAATGTCACACGGAGCGCTTCCTGCTCTGACTTCCCAGCCTGAAATTCCACCTGAAAACGGGTCAAAAAATGAATGGTATAATCTATCCCAATGCCGATAGCAACACTCCCTATTAACACACTTACGACATCCAAAGGAACATTTAGAACCACCATCAGAATGAAGTTACCGAGGATGGTTACTGTTATAGGCACCAGAGAAATCAAACCACCAGTAAAGGAGCGGAAACGAAAAGCGAGGAGAAAGAAAACCAGTGTCATTGCCACAATCAGACTGAGCGCCTGACTTTTCAAGATGCTCAGATCGAGATTCTTAAAGATCATAGGCATACCGGTCTGCAAGGTGGTGAGCTCCACCCGGTCATCAGTAGGAAGTCCGTAAGCCGCCATTTGGAGGTTTTGCGGGAACGGCAAACCCGCATAGTCCTCCACGAGTAACCAGATGTCTCCTTGGACATCCTTCCGAAAAGATGATAATTCCATTTCTGGAATGTCGGAAGTGTTCTCCACTATTTTATCCGTCAGACCCTTAACGATGGTCTTTTGACGACCTTCGGCAATGATACTTCGCAAAGCGAAAGCTGCATACTCTACAGCTTCCGGATCATCAGCATACATTGATGCTGGAACTCGCTGTCGCAACACGGAGTCTATCGCGGTTTCACTCGGCATAGAATCGAAAAACAGAGGCTTCAGGCTGGAGATCACATCTTGGATAATAAAGTCGGAATCAAGCGGTAGGTCCGCCGCATCACTCCGAAAATAGACGGCGATGGTTTGGCTGAGAGTGTCAACTTGTTGACTGCTAAGCTTTTGAACACCGTGAGAATCAACAGTTTTGAGCACAGATAAAACCCGATTTGAATCCAGTTGGTCAACTCCGAAATGCTTGGCGTCAAGAACGATCATTGCAGCAACTTCAGCTATGCGTTGCCTCTGAACTTCCGTCCTTATGGATTCAGGTAAGGCAGCGAGTTCCAGTCTGAACAGTTCTCGCGGAACATTCGTTTCGAGATACCGGTTGATACTGTCAACCACCGCGATAATCCGAGTCGAGTTCACCGTACCAATCTTAGCCTGAATCAGAGCTCGCTCGTTATTGTCCGCGACCAACTGATCCATAACCTTGTTCCCATCGATAAAAACCCAGAGGTTTGCAACACCTTCGCGAGTGTCTGGAATCATTCGGCGTCCATTCATCTGCTCGTTCAGCTCAGCGATCAGATCGGCCACGGATTGGGGATCATTAACATCGGGGAGACTGCGAAGATATTTCTCAAAATTGAACATCTGCTTAAGAACAAGGGGATCTTTGATGTCACCGCTTACTAAGATCTGCAATGGTATAGCCCCACCGAAGCTCTCTTCCATCATGTCTTCCGCTTGACGAATCTCACTCTCGTGCTTGAAGTACTCCACCATATTGACCTCTCGGTGCAATTGCGGGATGGTGACTATGGCGGCAATTATCATCAGAATACCACCGGAGATGATCAGCTTTTCATGCGCTAAAATCAGTTCGGCAAGCCGATCCATGAGCCGGGTGACCCAGCTTTGCTGCTGACCCTTGGCGCTCATTCGTGGTTTCCAAGCAGGGAGGTATGAAAGAACGACTGGTATAAAAACCAGCGACAACGCCATAGCAAAGAATACCCCCAAAGAGGCGAACACTCCAAAATTCTGAGTCATGGTCAGATAAGAAAAAAGAAACGACAGGAAACCCACTAAGGTCGTTACCCCGGTCAAGATAATGGGAAGTGCAATGTCGGCTGTGGACTGTCGGATGTGGTCGAACTTGTCTTTGCTTAATCCTCCTTTTTCGAAATACGTACTGAGCAGATGTATGCCATAAGCGCTGCCAATCGCTATTAGAAGTATCGGGATTGCCGCTGTAACAATCGTAAGCTCAATCCCCATCCAATTCATCAACCCTAAAGTCCAGATTGTGCTTATCAGCACCGTTCCCAGAGGCAGGAGCACACCCCGAAAGCCATGGAAACTCAAATAAAGCACCAGAACAACCAGCAGGATGACCAGAGGAATTAATCGCGTGAGATCCGCGGTGATGATATCAGTAAGAAAGATCATCTGAAAGGGAATCCCTGCGTAATAGGCTTTCTCATTTCCATCAGTGGATTCGACAATCCCTCTCAGTTTCCCTGCAACTTCAGTCTTGCTCGTTCCTTCGCGAATTCTGGCAATTACCAGTGTAATACGCCCATCAGCAGAAACGAGGCTTCCACGGTACATATCCTTCGAGATGGCATAATCACGAAGTTTTTCAAGTTCCTGTGAATCCTGGGGAATGCGGCCTCTTGGGATTAGTTTTCCGACTTCTATCCCGTCTGGTATTTTCTTAATGTCAAGAATATCGGTTAGGCTCAAAACCTGGCTGACTTCGGGAAGATCCTGAAATCCGGTCGTAATAGAATCGATCCTGGCCAAGGTATGAGGATTGAATACGTCGTCAGTTTCCAAAGCAACCATAGCCAGAGAATTTCCGCCAAACTTATCGCCCACCTCCCGAAACAACACCACTACGGGATCGTCTTGAGGCAAGTAGTTTAGGATGTCGCTGTCTATTTTCAGTTTGGTCAGTTGATAGGTGAAGAAAATAGTTGATAACACTATCCCACAAAGGAGTGGGAATCGGAATCGCATGATCCAAGCAGCTAATCTATCCAATTGATGATCCTTTCCATATTGGACGAAATCAGTTTTATCGTCACTTTGGGTAAAAAAATTTAAACTTTAAGTATTCCCTTGAACAACACATTAAGAAGAGCCTCAATCCCCTCTTCAAGTTCCAGAGGACTTTCTTCGATCATCCAAGTCGATTCAAGTCCTTTCACTGCTATGGTGATGGCAAAAGCAGTAAGTTCTGGAGCAGCCACATCTAATTCCCCGTTGGCCGTGCCGTCTTTAAGTATCTCACAAACTAATTTCTGTTCCTCGGCCAGATACTTTTTCCTGACTTCTTCAATCTGGGGCCAATACTCATCTAGTGTCTCATGGGTTACTTTGTAAAAATTGACCAGCTTGGCAATATTGCGGATCTTGGTTAAAAGATACATTCGCATTTTTTCTTGTGATGTTGAAGCCTTGGCAACTTCCTCTCGAATCGTGGATACCAAGCTGGCGCTTTCCTTTTCCACAACTTCCAGAAATAAAGCTTCTTTGTCCGGAAAATATTTATAGAAAGTCCCTTTGGCGATCTTGGTCAGCCGGATGATCTCCTCCACGGTCGTCTTTTTAAGACCAAAGCGAGAGAACAAGCGTTGCGCTGCCACAACGATCTTATCTCTTTTTGTGCTCAGTGGTTGATTCATTGTGAAATCCTTGTGATTATCACTATATTATACTTAAACCAGTGAAGAACAATGGAATTGCTTTACAGCACCTCGTATCCTCAATAGAAATATTGGATTGCAGGATGTCAAATAGACGAAATAGACGATTATCCTGTTTTCGTCTAATGTACAGCTTTGTTTTGTAAAAGTCAAGAGAAATTTTTCCTTTTTGTCGTGCGCTAAAAGGAAATGATAAGTGGGTGCGCATATCCCACCCTCTGATATTTGATGGTATTCCAGTGACTCGGAAGAGGAATCAGCTATCATATTTCTTAATGCAGCAAAGGCGGTGATTGTTTCACCGCCTTTGCATTTTACAGACTCCGTGTGAAGCTTACATGAAGTACAAGCCAATCCATCCCTATTGCATCTACCGGAACATTTGTCTAAATTAGGATGATTTGTCTGATAAGAATATACGCGGCGACACCCTTTAATGGAAAATCCTGTCACATATTACAAGAAATTCTGGGCGATTAGACGGCAGGGACCGCAATTTCTTCCTTTACCAAAAGCCCATCAAGCTGTCAAGGACATTTCCTGCGATCCCGAACAAAGAATCGGCGCGGTATGGTCGATTCAAGATTACTGGGAACCACGGGATGGCCCAAGCGATATTGATATGGTGTTTGATATTGATTCACAGGATAGGATAGGTGATGCGCGACGGCTAGTTGATTTTCTGGCAGGATATTTCCATCTGAATGAAGTGCAGATCCGGATCTATTTCACCGGCAGTAATGGCTTTCACATCTGCGTACCCCATCAGGTCATTGCGAATCCACTTGATCCGTACACCATGACCGATATAAGGGAAAGCGCGCATCGCATTGCCGGCATGGCTGGTATCATTCCTGATATGAAAATCTACAAGATGGGCGCGTCGGCTATTGTACCACCACACGTCTGACATTTCAAAACTGGTTTGTACAAGATTCCTCTATCCATTGAAGAACTGTTTAGCCACGACTTAACCGTATTTAAAGAATGGGCAAAAGACGACCGACAGCTTGAAGATCAGGGAAGTCCAGGGCTGTGTGATGAACTGGCGCGTTTTGTGGCTGACGTGCATGAATCGTTACAGCGGACCGAAGCGCAAGAATCCCGCACTATCCGACCGGCACGTGTAGCCACTAGAAGGGATGAAGGCGACCGGGAAGCCGCTACCCCCATCATTTCTGAATATGGCGTTGACATCGAAGAATATCTTCAAGACAAAGTCGAAAATGCACAACGCAGTCGCGATGAACTTAATGCCAGCTGTCCTTTCCACCATCCAGACACAAATCCCAGTTGGTCGATCAACCTAAAGACCGGTCTGTCCCATTGCTTTTCCTGTGACGACAGGGATTACAATTTTGAACAACTGATTGAAGCAGCAGGATGGAATCCCCCAAACGGATTGCTACCCACTATTCAATGGGGATTGCTCAGGGCGAAGTGGCTCTACAAAGAATTGAAGGAATGCAGGCGTCCCGAAGAAAGATTTCAGGCTAACCTTGATGCGAATTCAGTCCGCATACTAGGTGAAGTGTATAAAGTAATACGCGACAGGCTCGAAGACCGCTACAAGGCAGTTGAACCTAGATATCGATCTGACTGGACGTTAGTTGTCAAGGCTCTGTGCCGTAACCTTAATGATATTGCCATTGTGCCAGCAGCACCGGGGAATTTCAAAACCTCTATTTACCGTACATATCTCGAAGGACTTCGCCGCCTAGATCGATACTATGGCGCTATAGTGGTATTGCCTTTACAGGATGACGCTGAAGCCTTAGCTAGCGAAGCTGACCGTTTCGTGCCGGGGGAACAGAATGTAAGTGGAAGAACCGTCTATCCCATGCTGGGCTATGCCAAAGAAATCTGCACGGCTTACTGTTACGTTAACTGTGACCGAAGTCCCAAGGGCGATGGAACCTTACCGGAATGCAACGGCTGTGAACACTATGAAGGCAGGGGATTCGAAAAATATAAGCCCTCGCAGTGCGCCATGTGCCAGAATTATAACTGCCGTGTGAAATACAACAAGGAACGACAGCGTCATAGTCCCATCTTGGCGATTACCCATGCGCGTCTGGCCATGCAGGATATATCAGATTTGCTATTCTGGCAGGATTCAAGTGGGCATCGGCATCCCCGAAAAGAAATTATCATCGATGAAGTACCAAAATTCATTGACGTGAAGACGTCAAGATATGATGAACTGATCCACTTTCTGGATCGATTGCATGCCCACCATAAGAAGAATCCCCATGACGGTTTATACTTGCCCATTATGAACACACTGCGGCGGCAATTAGAACAACTACGGGCATCCGATGATGAACAAGACCAGGGATTCATTCCGCCCATAAGTCCGGACTACGGGATCGGTGATGCCTATATTAATACCGTGCACAACGTCGTGGAAGACGATAATGATATTCTGCTACTAAGCTTGGGATTAATCAGAAAAGGCGGAACCTATCGAAGGGACAACTTGGGTTTGCATATCAACTACGGTTACAGGACACTGGATTTGTCTTTGGATGTGAAGACAACCATTTTAGATGGAACCGCACTGGGCAATGTCCACTACGATGTGCTTCTGAACAGCCGGCCTGGCGTTCGCTTTCTGGGATCGTACCAGCCAAGGAATATCGATAAGCTTGTAATCCGATTGGACGCGGATAGAAGCATATCCAAGACTTCCCTTAGCAAGAATGACTGTGCGAATCTGAACATGTTTGCCCAGGAAATTAGCCGTCTAATGACCCATGTTCACCCCGAAGAAAGGGCTTTCGTCTTGACTTTCAAAGGATGGGAAGATAAGATTGAAGCGCACCTATCTGATGAAGTAAAGGCAAGGTGCCAGACAAGGCACTATGGCCAGACCCCCGGATCCAATGACTTCCGCGACGCTACGGTGATGTTCTTCGTAGGGAACTTACGATATCAGGAAGATCAGTACCTGGCCCAAGCAGCCGTCCTGTACGGAAGGGAAGTTCTAGATGTACCTGATGCTGAATCAGGCCCTGATAAAGTGCGCAGGTTCTTGAATGGCCATGCGGAACATTACCGGGAACAGTCCTGGCTGGTGGATGTGGTGCAGCAGATATACCGAACACAACTGCGGGAATATGGGATCAAGGGTCACGTGACGGTGTACATGGGCAATAGGGACATGGAATTCATCCGGCGGTTAAGAGATTCACTGGAAGGGATAGAACCGGAACAGTGGCATTCGGTGCTAAGCGCACCTGATAGCAGCAGGCGCTTGGTAAATGCGTTGATAGAAGCTTTCTGTGACCCCGGTGTTGACAAAGTATCTAAGGGGCATATCCGGGAAGCGGCGGGGATGAACGACAAACGCCGACTGACTGATGCACTTGGGACACCGTACACCAAGTGGTGGATTGACCAGCTTGGGATTAAGGTGCAGCACCAGACTTTCGTCTGGGGCCAGCCATCACGGGGCATCCACAGCTAAGAAAGCCAAGGCCCAGGGCGGCCGGAAGCCCAGTCATCCCTGTGGTGACTTGTCTTGCTTTTGCAGCCCCAAAGTACCGGATCTTCTATGGCATATTTATAGGGAAACCGGTACTTTGACAAAGGTGCCGGGGCTAAAGGCAACAAGACCACAACAGGACTATGGGCACCTTACGGCCCTGGACTGCTTAGCCTGCCACCACCCATAAGGGCGTAAGCCCAAGCCAAGTACCACAGGGCAAAAGCTGTCCTTGCGGCCGGGATCCCCTTGCTTACCACCCCCCATGCGGGCATCCGCAATTAGATCCCTTGCCGAAGGCAGCCCACCTTAGTTTCCTACCCCTAAAAGGCCACATATCTTACACTGATATCCAGTCCCATCCAGCCATCCCCAGCGCCCTTCACACCGACTTCCCCCGGCTTCGTCCATCTGAAAGCAGCATATCCGAAACTTTCGCATCAGGCACGCAGTCACACAGCAGCCATTCAAGCTTTGTCCCATAAGAACAGCTATTTACATCAATGCTGCTTGCTGCTGTTTTTGGCCGTTTACGTGACGGATTTACCGTGACTTGGCCGCCCTTGACCCCGAAAGCGAAGCCATCCTAAAGGCCTTTCGAACACCAAGCAGCAAATCCCTTCCTTCTATAGAAATCCCACACACATATTTTTGCAGACCAGGTCCTTGCCAGACTTGGGACGAATCCCATAGAGGCCTGAATTTGGATTATATTTCCCAAGCCCTATTCTTGGGTGAGTCGACTTAATCCGAAACGTTCCGAGCCCCCCACCCCTTCGTGGAGGGCTTTTTACATTCACTGTTCAACCCATCAACCCAACAAAAGGAGACCATCATGGAAACCACAGACACAACAAAAGCAACCGGTAACGGTAAGCTGAATCTTGAGGCCCTGACCAAGCCCTTCGAGAGCGAGGTGATTCAGCAGAGGAAAGGTCGCTTCGGCCAGATGCTTGATTACGTAGGAGCGCACTATGTCATCGAGCGTTTGAATCAAGCAATGGAAGGAGAATGGTCCTTCTGTATTCGGGAGCACGTGATCCTTGAGGATGAAGTGATCGTCATAGGAGAGCTATCTTCGCACGGAATCAGTCACCAGCAATTTGGGTCTTCGTCGATTACACGGGGCAAGCAGGACAATCAACCCATTTCCATTGGCGATGATTTGAAAGGAGCCGCATCGGACTGTCTGAAGAAGTGCGCCACGCAATTCGGTGTGGGACTTCACCTTTATGGCCTTGAGATCAAGCCCAACGGGAACGGAGGCAAGGAACCCACTACACCGCATCTGGAGGAAGAAGAGCCCGAAGAGCAATCCCATCGCGTCACCAACGCCCAAATGAGCAAGATCTTCCAGATCGCAAAACAGAAGGGCATCCCCCAGAATCAGCTGATCAAGAAGATCCGCAATCGCTTTTCCAAATCCCTGTATGCACTGACCACACACGAGGCAGACGAGCTACTGACAATCCTGGAGGACGTGCCGTTGTGAATGTAACAAGAATTATCGTATCGTAAGGCCCCGGCTTCATAAGAAAGTCGGGGCTTTTTTTATGCCATCAACCCAAGAAAGGAAACTATCATGTCACAGAAAACAATCGAATCCCTGGATCCCTTTGCCGCTGTGCAGAAGGTTCCCCTATTTACCGAGAACGGAGCGCAGTCTTCCCGTTATGCCGTGATACTTGATCCCTACTGTGAGAACAGAGAGGTTGGTATCGTATCCGGTGACTATCAGCTGGTCGAGAACCACACAGTCTGTGAGATCGCAACCGAAGTTCTGGACAAGACTGGCTATGACTATCAGTTAGCCAAACATCTATTTGACGGCAAGCGATTCCAGCAGCGGTGGATCATCCCGGAGATCAACTTCGAGCCGCAGAAGGACGACATCGTCCAGATAGCCGTAGATGTTTTCAATTCCTATGATGGAAGTACCACTTTTGGACTGGCCTTCAATGCGCAGAGGTTAGTGTGTTCCAACGGAATGGTCGTTGACTTCCGCTTAGGGAGTTTCCGTTTCAAGCATTATGGGAACGAAGGCTTCACTGAGGAGCTATCTGAGGCAGCCATCACCATCAGAGAGCTATCGAACAAGATGCTTGGATTAGTCACTTGTCTAAAGAGAATTGTGGACATCCCCATCGAGAGAGCCGATATCCAGAACACCTTCCGTGAGTTGAAGCTACCGAAGACGTACACTGCGGATGTATTCATGGCGTTAGACGGAGATAACCTGTGGAGCTTGTACAATGCCTTTACAGGCGTCTTCACAAAGCAGGAGTCCTTCCGCGCTGAGACTTGGAACAGACAAGTATCAAGACATTTCCTTAGTGCTAATTAATCGAACGAATCAACACAATGAGGCGGCGTGGTCGAATAACACCGGCCGCGCCGCTTCCCTTTTCCCAGAAGGAGGAACATCATGAACTATGAAAACATCCCCGATCACATCAGCTTCAGTCAGGTGAATACTTACTTAATCTGTCCGCTGAGATATCGCTTCCAGTACATCGATAAAGAGGAGTGGCAATTCAAGCCAGCCGCCCTTACACTTGGTTCGGCCATTCATGCGGCTATCGAGAAGTACTACACCAATCACTTAGAGAGTAAGAGAACATCCATCACGGACCTGCAGGACGTCTTTGATACGAGACTTTATCAGGACTGTGCCGAAGTCGAGATGAAATTCAAGACGGGGAAGGATCCGGTAGAGATACAACAACAAGGTCATGCGATGTTAGACTGCTTCATGAAGAACGTCACCCCCGGAGAAGTGCTTGGTGTGGAGGAAAAGTTCACCCTGGACGTCGTGGACGGAGCAACTGGCGAAACCCTGGATGTGCCTTTAGTCGGGAGAGTGGATCTGATCGAGCAGACCGAGGATGGCAATATCGTCTTTGTAGATTACAAGACATCAAGTTCACGCTACAATGAAGATTCCGTGCAACGAAACTTACAGCTGACAGCTTACAGCCTTTGGGCGCGGGAGGCCTATTCAACCGGGAAAAAGGAGACCGTTCACCTGCGCTTTGATGTGCTGTTGAAGAACAAAACACCCTTGTACCTGAAATACGAAACACAGCGCACTTATCAGGATGCCCAGCGATTTGTGCGAATGCTGCTGATGATAAGTGAAGCGATTAGAGAGGAGCTTTTTTACCCAAGCCCAGGATGGCAGTGCGTGGATTGCCCATTCAAGGTAAGCTGTGTCGCTGATCCACTGGCGTGAGACGATAGAAACATATCCATTAATCCAAGAGGCCCCGAGGTGACAATAATCGCCTTGGGGCTTTTTTGTTTCAGGAGGGAAGAAAAGTGCCCAGTCTAAGAAAGCGAAAGTACCGAAGTGGAAAAGCGGCGTGGGTGATTTACTACCGTGTTGGAGGAAAGCTTTACCAGTATACAATTGGGGATTTGAAAGCAAGCGAAGCTAGGAAAATCTATCATGATTTCTGTTCAAAGTACTTGCGGGGCATTGACCCCAGTGAAATTGAATCCATGAAATCCAAGTCACTATACCATGTCAGTGACCTTATGAACGAATATCTGCAATACAGTCAGACAAACAAAGCAGAAAACACGTGTCGAATTATACGTGAAGCCTTCAGGTATTTTCTTCGTTTCACAAGCGATATAGCGTTGGGAAGGGTGGACGTGCGTATCATAGAACGGTTCAAAGTGTGGAGGTTGGAATCGGTTAAACCTACAACCTTGAACATCGCCTTTCGCGCCTTGAAAGCTGGTTTCCAATATGCTGTCAAGTTAGGTTGGCTTTCGAACAATCCATTCGCAGGTGTCAAACAGGTTCCGGTACCCGAAGCAGACTATCCGGTGTACCTTTCACAAGAGGAAGTTCAAGAATTGTTGTCAGTGATTAACGACCAAGAATTCCGTCGGTTGATTAGGTTCTACTTGCTGACAGGATGCCGTCGATCAGAAGTGGCGCTGTTGGATTGGATGGATATTGATATGGAGGGGAGAACTGTAGTGATCAGGTCACGGTCGGCAAAGAACAAGAGAAACCGAATCATTCAGGTGGGGGAGAAGCTATATGGACTATTGCTTGAACAAGGTCCGAAACCATCAGGAAAGGTGTTTCCCAGATGGAAGCCCTGTTCTATTACCAATATGTTCAGGCGGTACGTTGATAAGTGCGATTTCGGTCGCAAGATAACTGTTCATTCCTTGCGACACACAGCAACAGTGCATTGGTTATTGGCAGGGGTTGATATTCACACGGTAAGTAAAATATTGGGGCACACATCCATTCGAATCACCGAGACAGTCTATGCGCATGTTCCTGCAGCGCGGAGGCAAGAGGCCATGGACAAATTGCCTTATTAGATGAAAGTGTTGGCGCAGTGTTGGCGCAGAATAAATTATGAGCACAAAGCCCCACTTCACGTGAGGCCTTAAGTTATTGATTATATTGCGGAGAGAGTGGGATTCGAACCCACGGTACGGTTGCCCGCACGCACGCCTTCCAAGCGTGTGCCTTCGACCACTCGGCCATCTCTCCAAAAGAACGTCTTATCAGAACAAGTATAAAAAATCACGGGATCCGCGCAACCACAAAGATATATCGCAGGGGGGCGTCTCCGGAGTTGAATACATTGTGCCGCGTTTTAGGTGGAATGTAAACCATCTGGCCATGCTCGATTCTCTGTCGCGACATGCCTTCAGCTTCCACCTCGCCTGTGCCTTCGAGAATGACCAGCGCTTCTTCGTGTTGGCCGGTGGAATGCTCTCCCACGCTCTCTCCCGGATGGAGAGTAACCAGTCCGGATTTCATGCTGATGGTCTGAACACCATCAAGAATCGGGAAGAAATCGCTTCCATCTGTGGGAAGCGTGATTATAGCTGGAGCAAGGTCGCGGGTATCATCGGTCATAGTTGTAGCTTTCCCATGTGACATGCGCCTGGAATTTCGTAGGGGCGGTGTCTGTAACCCGCCCGAGATTAGCGGAGAGGGAGGGATTCGAACCCCCGGTACGAACAAGTCGTACAACGGCTTTCGAGGCCGCCGCATTCGACCACTCTGCCACCTCTCCAAATCTCCCCCCGTTTACGGGGGGATGTCAGGGGGGTCACCTTATACAGGGGGGGTAACCTTAATCTAACAAGGCTTATTCAACCAGTCCTTTAACGACTTCCTGACTTTCTCTTCAATCTTGCGAGCGATTTCTTCCCAGTCTTCGTCTTTTTTCTGTTCGTTTTTGTCGAGCCAGTCCTTAATTCCGGTACGCACGCTTTCTTCGATATTGCTTCCGATTTGATTGCAGTCGTCGTCACTGAATCGATGCGTCTTCTTTTTCTTTTTCCCAGAGCAAGTCGGAGCGCCGATGCTGCAACAGAGTCCGAGCAAGAAACCCAGATTATACGGCCAGCCCGTGTTGTTGACTTCGTAGATGCTGACATCACCGTTGAACAGGCTGATAATAAAGGTAACGATAATAATCAATCCGTGCCACAGTCCCGCCCAGAATCCCGCTGTTTCTCCGGGATGAATGTCCTGAGCCCACCGTTCATTCCCCGGCGCGCACCCCATGAAAATCAGTGCCACGATTAAGAGCAGCGCCAGAATCAGATAACGTTTATCTATCGACATGATTCCCCTCATTTTATATGATTCGCCGCGGTGTATGTATCATGCGCCCGCGAGAGCAAACCCGGTAGTGCCGCACGGCCGTGCGCTTGGGTCGGCTGCAAGCAGGGTATGTTCATGAACAAATATTTATCTCCCACCACTCTATATCGCAAAAAAGAGTTTTCCCGGTTTGTGTTGCGTATCACCATCTTCATCAATTTGGAACTCTCTTTTCACCAAATAGACTCGCGCCTCGACATCACGATATACTAGGGCTATAAAAGATCTTTCTCCATGATCCAAATGTCTTATAAGTGAAGTCGCAGAATCTCCATATTCCCGCGTTAGGATATCAAATAATTGTCTCTTTTCACAGTATGGTTCATCTATAAACAAGGCTACTTTTTCTTGTGGCTCAACCCATTCGAGAGAAGCATCACATTCCAAATAACTCTTCGTCTGCGTGTCGTATATGTAAGCATTCACGTGATGTGCAATCTTATCAGTTGGATTATTAACAGCAACAACGTACTTTAATGTTTTAGCTTTCTCATGATTCTCCAATTTCAGGTCGCGTTCCTTCTCCTCGAGATTTTTATCCGATGTTATCTTCGCCTTTTCTTCGTCCCGATCGAACACTTTTATTGAACCGAAGAGAAAAGGTGCGACACTTACTCTCATCTGGTGTTGAAGAAGCTCCATCTGACCAGCATTCTGCATGCGCATAAGACGAGTTTCACGTGTATAGGAGTAACCGACAATTACTAATGCAAGAGTTACAACAACTAATCCCAGATTTAACCAGTCGCCTATCCACATTGGTAATCCTCCTCGATTGTTGATTGCCGAACTGACAGTAACTATTCTTATGATAATTGTGTTCTGTTGTACACTACTACTACACCTCCCCCAACCAAAACACGTCCGGGGGTTCGGGTTCCCATTCCTCGAAGGGGTCGTTTTTGATGGCTTCAAGGGTGACATCGTGGGCGGCTTCCCACTCTTCTTTGGAATCCCAAATGGCCAGTCCCACCAGCGCGCCGGAACGCTCGTCTTTCAATTGATGTACCTGCTGTAAGCCCTTCTGCTTTTTCATCACCTCGCCGAAGCGCCGCATCGAATCGATGAGCAGCGATTCCTTATCCGGGTATGGCCGGTGGATACCGATGGATACGAACATGTTTGTACTCTTATTGAAGGATTCCCTTTAATTGTCATTCCCGCGAAAGCGGGAATCCACTCCCTCGGAAGTCATCATAGAAATCCAGCTATCAGCGATTGCTTTTTTATTTCTATGGTTATGCAGTTGGTCACTCCCCGCGTAGGCGTCCCTTATGGATTCCCGCTTTCGCGGGAATGACACTTTTAACTACCTTTATGCGAATGATACTTCGGATTTTTAAAAGGAAAACCCCTTTGTCCCCCCGAAGGTGGGGGGATATTCTATACAGTAATCACGCTATCCGATTCGGTCAGGTAGGTGACGATTTCCTGCATATTGCTTTTGCGGCCAACGGCGATTTTATCATCCAACTTGAAATGTCCGATGCACGTGCCGCAGCCGATAAGTTCGACTCCTGACGCGGCGAGTTCCTCCAGCTCGAACAACACCGGCGAGCCTTCCACTAACAGTTTCACTCCCGCGTTATAAAAAATGATTCGAGCCGGTTTCTTCTCCGCGATGAGCAGCTTTCGCAGGAAAGGTGCCATCAATTTCTTGCCGAGTTCATCATCGCCATGTCCGAGTGTTTCGCTGTGAATGACAATCGTTTTCACGTGTGTTAATTTCCTTCCGTCTTGCGGACTTTGCGGAAGAACGCGCTGAGTTTCTGCGATGCTTCGTCCGCCATCACGCCGGGAATCACCTCGCACCGGTGATTCAGTCGTTCATCTTCCAAAATGCGAAAAAGGGAGCCGGAAGCTCCCGCTTTGGGGTCCATCGCGCCGAAAACCACGACGGGAATTCTCGCCAGCACTATCGCGCCCGCGCACATCGGACACGGTTCGAGCGTGACATACAGCACGCAGTCTTCGAGCCTGCGGCTGCCGAGGCTGGCCGCCGCCGCCGAAATCGCAATCATCTCGGCGTGGGCGGTGGGCTCCTGAAGAGTTTCGGTCTGATTGTGGCCTCGCCCGATAACGGACAGGCCGTGCACGACCACACAACCAATCGGCACCTCGCCGACGGCTTCGGCTTTTTCGGCTTCGGCGAGGGCTTCTCGCATCCAGCGTTCGTGGCTGCCGAAGAGAATTTCCGGTGGCGGGGTGCCGTTTTCCATGTACGCCCGAAGGGATTCGAACCCCCAACCTTCTGGTCCGTAGCCAGACGCTCTATCCAGTTGAGCTACGGGCGCATTTTTACGAACTTTAAATATACAAGAATTTCTTGTCATAGTCAAGCGTTTCTTTTCGACTGCAATTCTTTTATAATTATTAGCTTATGTATCTATCCCTGCTATTAATGTTTCTATCGCACGTTTTGAATTCCTATTGACAATATGGAAATAAATGCTATATTTTTAAGCTTATAATGAAAACTATCCTGAGGAGTCCCATGCGTAAATCATTCCTATGTCTTTTCGCTCTGCTAACGATGACGTTCATAGCCCACGCCGAGCAACTCCAGAGTTCGGCGAGCGCCGACAGCGTGCCACCTGAAAGCACGGCTGCTGTTCAGGCGCAACCGGACAGTCAGATGACCGAAACCCACGGCGGGGCAGGCGCGGAAATACAGATGAAACCGGTTGAAAAGAAGCCGCTGGGTTTGGCCGATTTCCTATTCACCGGCAAATATCTCGCATTTCTGATTCTGATGATTGTCGGTTTGGTGCTGTTGCTCACTCGCAAGGTGAATCTCTGGATTCGAATCGGCGTGATGGCGGTCGCGTTCGTGTTGTTTGGATTGGATTACATTTTCCCGCTGCATCCCAGCCCGATGTGTGCTTTAACGAAATTCTTCATGTTCAAATTCACGTGGGGTAAATTCTTCCCGGCGTTCACCGCGGTTGTGCTGGCGATGTTCATCCCGAGTCTCATCGGAAGAAAACTTTTCTGCGGCTGGGTTTGCCCGTTAGGTGCGCTTCAAGAGTTGGTCAATAAGATTCCTTTTAAATTCCGCTGGAAACAGTTCAATTTCACTGCTTTCAATTCAGTTCGGATGTCGCTCTTGGTGATGTTCATCCTGACGTTTTTCATGGCGCAAGAGCAAATACGAATGCTCGCCGAAAGGGTGGACGCTGATTTTTCAAGCCGCATGTGGACCGCGTTTTCGGCGTATAATCTCTATGATCCGGTCAATTTTTTCGAGCTTCTGCACTGGCATATCGACACGCTTTTTGTTATCATGTTTGCAGTTTTGATTATCTCGAGCCTGATTCTGTACCGGCCGTTCTGCTACCTTATCTGTCCCATTGGCGCGTTGACGTGGCTCTTTGAAATAATCGCACCGGGAAGAGTTCGCGTTGATCATAAAGTTTGCACGAAATGTCTGGAATGCGTTGACGCCAGTCCCTGTCCGACCATCGCGAAACTCGTCGATGAGAAAACGAAGTTCGCACCCGACTGCACTTCCTGCGGCGAATGTCTGAATGTCTGCAAGGAGAACGCGATTAAATTCAGTTTCAAGCGCTGATTAGATCCGAGAATCAATGAATTTTATTCAACTGATCTCCTTGCCTGTTGGAGGGATGGTAATAGGTTTCGTCGGTTTGTTCGCCATCAGCGCCATCCGCGAGAAAAAGCCCCGGGCAGTCTTGATCAGTATCGCTGGATTCCTGGTGCTCAGCATTGCATGGTTAGCGGTATACGTTTTCAACTCACCGACCGATAATGTTTTGATTATTCCTTTGTTGGTCGCGGTTCTTTTTATATTACTCTTCTATTTGCCGAGTGGAGCCCGAAAATCCTTGCGCATAGATGACAATGGCGAGAGAGTCGACGAGCGCGATGTGATTTTCGCGCGCGAAGAATATCTTCCCGGCACCGAGAAGTATGAGAAATACTATGCGATGCATCCGGAATTTAAGGCAATCGATGACAGGATCCGAGCATTACCAAGTTTTTTAAAACCAGGCGGGCGTTACTATGACTCGTCTCGTTCTCAACACATTAAATCAGCATTTAAAATACTCGAGGATTTCGCTCGCACTGTCGACGGGAATGTGAGTTCAGACCGAATTCAAGTTGAATCTGCCGAGATGACGTTGAAAGTTAAGGAGTGGGTTCGACGAATGGGCGCGGGTGACGTCGGCATCGCCGAACTGAAATCACGCTATATCTATTCTCACGTTGGCCGCGGACCTGAATCTTGGGGCGCGCCGATTGAAAACAACCATCGGTTCGCTGTTGTTTTTGCTCTTGAGATGGATTATAATTCGGTTCGAGTTGCACCGAGACTCCCTATTACAGAAGAGACAGTGTTGCAGTACTTCCGGGGAGCTCAAATATCAACTTTCTTGGCGCACCAGATTAGAACGTGGGGTTATTCGGCGCGCGCTCACGTTGCTAACAGCAATTATCAGATCATGCTTCCTCCGGTAGCGCACGATGCTGGACTCGGAGAACTTGGGCGATTCGGCTTTCTGATTTCACCCAGATTCGGCGCCAGAATTCGCTTGGGCGCTGTGACAACCGATCTACCGCTCATACCGGATAAACCGATTACGTTTGGCGTTCAGGATTTTTGTGAGAAATGCTCAAAATGCGCAACGAATTGTCCCGCTGGCGCCATTGAAAAGGGAAACAAGGTACTGGTTCGCGGCGTGGAGAAGTGGAAACTGAATGTAGAGAAATGTCTTATGCATTGGCGAATACTTGGCACGGATTGCGGTTTGTGCATGAGGGTTTGCCCATTCAGCCATCCTCCAACGTTTGTGCATAACATAGTACGTACCAGCCTTCGTCACTCTTCATTTGCGCGTACTGTTTCTGTGTACGGTGATGATCTTTTTTATGGTCAGAAATTATCGTAAGGATTCATAGTAAAAATGGTTTCACGGCGACGACTGTGCGACCTGAGAAATTCCTTTCGCTGATGAAAGATTTCCCCGTTGAATTTCGCATCGAGGAGGTGGACAAATCGAGTCTGTTCTGTGTGATGATTCCTCGCAAGTAACATGAAAAACGTCGTTGTCATTGGAGCAGGTCCCGCGGGAATCGCGACCGCGATTCAATTGAAGCGTCACAATATTGAGCCGGTGCTTTTCGAGCAAAATGATGTCGGCGGTCTTTTAAGGAATGCGAATCTTGTCGAGAATTACCCCGGCTTCCCGGAAGGCATCACCGGCTCGGCTCTCGCAGGACTTTTTAAACAGCAACTAAGAAATACCAACGTGCCGGTCATCAATGAAAAAGTTCTGGAATTGGAATTTCGAGAGGAAACATTTCTCACAAAAACAGAACGACGAACAGTCCAATCTCCAATCGTCGTCATTGCTACTGGAACAGTACCGAAAACAACGTCGCACGTTATTCCGGAAAACATTAAGTCACGAATCCTATGCGAAGTCTATCCGATACTCGGCTCGAGGAATAAGAAAATTGCTATCATTGGAGCAGGAGATGCCGCTTTCGATTATGCTCTTTCGCTGTCAGCCGAAAACGAAGTTCTCATTTTGAATAGAGGAGTGGGCACGAAATGTCTGCCGTTGCTTCGGGAACGATGCGAAGCGATTAAAAATATTGCTTGCATGGAGAATATCAACGTGCAGGAAATTAAAGAGAACGGCTCGGGTATTTTATTGGAATGCACAAGGAATAATTCGGAACGTGCTCGCATAACTGCGGACTATGTGATTTTCGCTGTCGGAAGAAATCCGTGTCTGAATTTTCTTGGCCCAATGCTGCAGCAGGACTCTGAGCGATTACAGCAAGAAAAAAAGCTTTATTTCGTGGGGGATGTTAAGAATGGTCTCTTCAGACAAACTGCGATTAGTGTGGGAGATGGCGTGAAAGCCGCGATGGAGATTGCTAAAACGATGGAGAGGGATGCTCAGTGAAAATCCTTGCGAAAACCGGCGAGGAAAACATTGCGATGGTTTATATCGCACAACTTAAAAACGAACGGCTTATCGAATTTGTCGAATCCGTACAGCCGCCGCTCTCGCGCGAAGATAAATGGGTGCTCATTATCTCAACGCTGTACGGGTGTCCTGTCGGTTGTCGTTTTTGCGATGCGGGGAATTTCTATCAAGGAAAGCTTTCGAAAGGAGAGTTACTCGCGCAGATAGACTACATGGTCACAAGACGTTTTTCTAATAGAAGAATACCTGTCAAGAAATTCAAGATTCAGTTCGCGCGCATGGGGGATCCGGCTTTGAATCCCCATGTGCTCGAAGTGCTTGAAGCTCTGCCGGAGTTGTATGACGCTCCGGGGCTGCTGCCTTCGATTTCTTCCATCGCACCGGAATCGTGTGACAAATTCTTCGAGCGCTTGCTGGATATCAAGAAGAAATACTACACGGAGAGATTTCAGCTTCAATTCTCGATTCATACCACGGATACAAAAAAGAGAGATTGGCTGATACCCGTCAAGAAATGGAGTTTTGAAAGAATTGCCGACTACAGCAATGAATTTTTCGACAGTGGAAGCAAGAAAATCGCTCTGAATTTTGCACTTGCGGAAGGAATGCCGGTCGAAGCGGATGTTCTATTGCGCCATTTCGACCCCGCTCAATTCTTGATAAAAATCACACCTGTGAATCCAACTTATCGAGCACAGGAGAACGGAATAGCATCGCATATCCTTCCAGAGAGCGAGGATTATGAAATTGTTTCCGCATTGAGGAATTTGGGCTACGAAGTTATCCTGAGCATCGGCGAGCTGACCGAAAATAACATCGGCAGCAATTGCGGACAACATATCATGAACTATTTGCGAGAGAAAGACAGTGTTGCGGGAGCGTACTCGTATTCGCTCGAGAAGATTGAAGCACATACCTTAGCTTAATAGGAGCAGACAATGGCACAAGCGAAACAGGGTGATACCGTCAAGGTACATTACACAGGGAAATTGGAGGATGGAATGGTATTCGACAGCTCCTTGGACCGGGAACCGCTGCAATTTAAAATCGGTGAGATGGCGGTCATCGAGGGTTTTGAACAGATGGTTTCCGGTATGAATCCGGGCGATAAAAAAACTCAGACAATTCCCGCGGAGCAGGCGTATGGTCCCCACAACGAGGAATTGCTCCTTGAAATCGAGCGACATGAACTTCCGAAGGATTTGGATCCTCAAGTGGGACAGATTTTGGAAGGCGGCAAACAAGATGGTGAGAGAGTTTCTTTTAAAGTAAAAGCCGTTTCGGAAAAGACCGTAACTCTGGACGCCAATCATCCTCTCGCCGGAGAAAATTTGATTTTCGAGATTGAGCTTGTAGAAATCGTTTAATTATTTTCGGGAGCAATGTGAAATTCCCTCCGTTCGTGCATTCGTTTCCCGCGCCTGCGGTTTTGATTGGTTGCGGGACGATTAACCATCCGAATATCATCACCTGCTCGTGGTTCGGAACCGTTTGTTCAGAGCCTCCGATGGTCAGCGTCTCGGTGAGAAAACCGCGCTTCAGCTATCATCTGATTCATGAAACCCGCGAGTTCACCGCAAACCTACCGCTCCGCTCGCAAATTGATATTATCGAATATTGCGGAACAAAATCCGGGCGCGATGTTGATAAATTCAAGAAGCTCGGTTTAACAGCAGTGCCGTGCCCGCCACTTGAGAACGCTCCCATGATTGCCGAGTGTTTTTTGGTTTTAGCGTGCAAGGTTACGCAGACGCTTGAGCTCGGTTCTCATGATATTTTCATCGCCGAAGTCGTCAGCATTCACGGCGATGAGAAAGCCATTCTCCCCAATGGACGACCCGATCCTTGTCCATCCGAACAGGTTGTTTATTTGAACGGCAAATACTGGAGCCTGACCGAAATTCAAGATCGCGTTTATCAGAAATAAGGAAACAGTCATTGTGAAATCGCCGAAGAATCCGAATGAAGATAAACAAAATATGAACACAGAAAAAATACCTCCGTCTCTTCATTTTATCCGAGCTATTGTCGCGGATGATTTGAAGACAGGCAAATATGGAGGCCGGGTTCACACGAGGTTTCCGCCGGAACCGAATGGTTATCTGCATATCGGACATGCGAAATCCATCTGCTTGAATTTCGGAATTGCCGCCGAGAATGAAGGCGGACTCTGCAACCTGCGCTTCGACGACACGAATCCAATCAAAGAAGAGCTTGAATACGTCAAATCAATTTTAGAGGATGTGCGATGGCTCGGCTTCGATTGGGAAGATAGACTGTACTACGCGTCCGATTACTTCGAGCAGCTCTATGAATACGCCGTGCAGCTCATTAAAAAAGGCAAGGCGTATGTTTGCGATTTAAGCGCAGATGAAATCCGGGAATACCGCGGCACGTTGACGAAACCGGGTAAGGAAAGCCCTTATCGAAATCGTCCTATCGAAGAGAATTTGAATCTTTTCGAGCGCATGCGCGCCGGAGAATTCGACGACGGTTCCCGCGTGCTCCGAGGGAAGATTGATATGGCATCCGGAAATTTAAATATGCGCGACCCGATTATCTATCGCGTTCTTCGTGCGACGCATCACCGGACGGGCGACAAATGGTACATCTATCCGATGTATGATTTCACCCATGGCCTTTCGGATTCCATCGAACGAATAACCCATTCGATTTGCACACTGGAATTTGAGGATCACCGTCCGCTATATGACTGGGCACTTGATGAGTTGGACGTCTATCATCCGCAACAAATCGAATTCGCGCGGCTGAATCTCACCTACACCGTGATGAGCAAACGGAAGCTGTTGGAGCTGGTGCGGGAAGGATATGTTTCCGGGTGGGACGATCCGCGCATGCCGACCATTTCAGGTTTGCGTCGGCGCGGCTACACACCGGAATCCATACGCGATTTTTCCAATCGTATCGGTGTGTCCAAGAAGGACAGCATGATTGAAATCGCGCAGCTCGAACACTGTATTCGCGAGGATTTGAACCAGCGAGCACCGAGAGTCATGGCGGTGCTGCGTCCTCTGCGAGTGGTGATTGATAATTATCCCGAAGGTCAGGACGAAGAACTCGATGCTGTCAACAATCCTGAAGATTCTTCTATGGGAACGCGGAAGGTTCCGTTTTCGCGTGTCATCTACATAGAGCAGGACGATTTCCGTGAAGACCCGCCGAAGAAATTCTTCCGGTTGGCTCCCGGTCGTGAAGTGAGATTGCGCTACGCGTATTTCATCACCTGCATCAGCGTCGTCAAAGATGAACAGACCGGCGAAATAATCGAGCTGCACTGCACCTATGATCCGCAGACGAAGGGAGGGGATTCTCCGGATGGACGAAAAGTTAAAGCGACTTTACATTGGGTATCCGCCGCCCATGCCATCGAAGCCGAAGTTCGTCTGTATGCTCATCTGTTTGTGAAACGGAATCCAATGGAGGAGGAAGAGGGTTCTGATTTCAAATCTAATTTGAATCCGAAATCACTCGAGATATTGAAATCATGTAAAGTTGAACCGAGTCTGGTTGGAGCAACACTGGGAAGTCGCTATCAATTCGAAAGAATGGGTTATTTCTGCGTCGATTCTGTCGATTCAAAACCCAACGCCCTCGTCTTTAACCGAACCGTCACCTTGCGCGATGCCTGGGTGAAAATCGAGAAAGCGCAGAAGAAAAAATAATCACCGTTTTCCACCGAGGTAAATCCCCTGATCTGCCCGGAATGTTAAAGTTGTCTCGCCGTTGTTGGTCTCCAGACCGGCAATGGCGAGTTCCGGCCGGGTTACGCGCGAAAAGTTTATCGGCTGGCGTATAGCAACAAACGGACAAGGCAGGCCTTGTCCCTACGGCTCGGCGAGTTACCATTTCCCCGCAGCAATGTCACAATAAAATGCAATAGTCCTTGATATTTCTATAAATACAACCTCGAAATAAAAAGAAAAAGGCCAATTCCTCAGATGGAATAGGCCTTTTTACGAGCTGGAGAGCAGGGATTTGAACCCCGATTGGCGGATCCAGAGTCCGCTGTCTTGCCAATTAGACGACTCCCCAAAAAAGCGATAGAATCGCTTAAGCAGAAATATAATCATTGGATTGCTTTTTCGCAAGCCCTTTTTTCGAGACTTACGGCTGGCCGGACTTTTGCAAGGAATTTCCCAGAAGTGTCGAATGTCGAACCAATTGTCTGGAGAAACACCATGCCCCCAAATCTCGATTACATACCACCGGATTCGTCGCGATGGAACTCGCCTCGCTTTGATGACATCCTCAATGCCCTGCCCGGAATCGCGTATGTTGTTGATAATGAAATGCGTGTGCAGGCGGTAAACCATACTTGGGATGAAGCTGCCCGTCAATTCGCCGCCGATGGTATTTTAGGGGTACATATTATCGGCAAGCCTCTCCTCGACGCTGTGAGTGATGAGGCGCTACGCACATTTTACGAGCAGGTCATGCGCAATATTCTGCGAGGTGATGTGAAGGATTTCTCACAGGTCATCGACACCAATTCCACTCCGGAGGGTCAGCAACATTTTCATCTCGATATTCGTCCGCTGAGAGGTCAGGGAGGCATTCAAGGACTTCTTTTTCATGCGGTGGATTGCACCAAAGAATATCGTACCCGGCTCGAACTCATGGAAAAAGAGCGGAAGCTGGCGATTCTGCAGGAAAATATCGAGCAATACCACCGTGAAGATGTTCTCTTTGAGCGACTCTGGAAAATTCTGGCAAGTCATGGAGAAGCCGTGGATACGTCTCAACAGATTTTGGAGAATTTAGTCGAATCGCTGGAGGTTGAATATGGTGCGTTCTATACGCTTCAGGACGGCTGTTTTCGTCTAAAAGCATCTTGCGGTATCACGCCGGAACAGACAAATGAATTCAGGGAATTGAACGATACAGAAGCTGTGCATTCGATTCAACCGGGTATTTCTCGATTTCCTTTCGAGGGACAGTCAAGCCCGGTCGCTGAATTTGTCAAGACGTTAGGCGCGCAAGTGTTTGCGGCTACACCTATGATGTGTCAGGGAGAGAAACGAGGCTTGCTGCTATTGGCATCGGTCAATCAGGAGAAATTTCAGGAATCCGATTTGGGATTTATCAAGCTTATCGGGTGTATTCTGGTCGGCAAACATACCTTGCATACAACTATAGAAGCGCTGCAATCAGCGACGAATTATCACGAGCTCCTCACCCGCGACAGCGAACAGTTCTGGCTCCATCATACGAAACCAGAAGCACTGTATCAGCTCATTATCCAGCGATTTTCCGAAGAATCCTCTGCGATGTTTGCTACATTAAATCTTCTTGATAAATCACAGCAAAAGCTCTCGATTGTGAGTCACTGGAACGCGCCCGAGTTCTTCAAAAACGTGGTGGGAACCGATATTGGCTCGATGAAAATCGGGGAGCCTCCCAGCGGACTCAGCGCACTGGAACGAAGACCCCTGTACTTTGAGAATGTTCCTGAAAATGAAAACTATATCCCTTGGAATTATCTCGCCAGAGACATCGGATTCGGCAGCATCTGGTCCTTTCCCTTAATCGTAGGCGAAGAAGTACTCGCGGTTGCGAATCTTTATTTCTCGGAAATTTCTCATCCCATGAGTCAGGAGTTTTTGAACCACTTTGAAGCATTGGCTGAACGCGCCGCCATTGTCGTTCACTGCGCTCAGGCCGAATCACATGAATGCAGCTTGAAATCCACACGGGAAGAGAACGCTGAAAATCGAACATGGATACTGAGTGTGGAGCAGACGCCGAATGTGAAGCAAGAGACCGAAGACTCGAAACCGGAACCGCGCAGCGAAAGCAAAGGCTTCGATATTTTGGAGAAGATGGCGTCCACTATCGGAAAGGACTTCAATAATTTACTCACCGGTATTATGGGGCGCGCATCTCTTCTTGCCGGAGAATTGGACTCGAACCACCCGTCTCAGACGGATATCGTGAGCCTGATTGAGGCGACTCAAAAAGCGTCGGCCTTGATTCAGAATCTCCTGAATTTCGGTGACAAACAAGAGCCCGTATTCCAGCCCCTGGATTTTCCCGACATCTTCCAGTCTCTTGAAGTATCGCTCCGAGAATGCAAACCGGAAGCGGTTGAATTGAATTTCCACCACGATGTTGCGGAGTCAATTGTATCGGGAGATAAACCGCAAATTCAAAGATTGCTGGATTTGCTTGTGAACAACACTTTCGCAGCGCTTCCTGAAGGCGGTCGGGTTGAAATATCGGCCAAGAAAGTTCATGTGGAAGAGCCGCCTGCGGGTGCGTGGCTGTCCGCGGCTTCCGGAGACTACGTGCGCCTTCGAGTTCAGGACAGCGGCATGGGGATTTCCGCTGAACAAAGGCCGCATCTTTTCGAACCGTTTTTCACTGGCTGGAAGCAGGGAAGTCATGCCGGTTTGGGACTCGCATCCGTCTGGGCAATCACCCAGAAGCACGGCGGCTGGATTCATCTCAACAGTTCGGAAGGGGAGGGAGCAGCGTTCGATATTTACTTGCCCGTTCAAAGCTCGGAAGTCGCACTTGATAAGAAGGACGATTCTGTCGTATATTATCCGGAGTAATGAATCGTCCATCGAAACTCTTAACCGCATGGGAAGTGGTTTTTGGAGCCGCTTTCCTGCTTGGGTTGGTTGTTTACATCGTCGCGACAGGCCATAAGGACTGGTGGGGACTTTCGGCGATTTGCTATCTGTCGCCATGGATTATTTGAAAAATCCCGACAGTGGATACGTTATCAGGCGGTTATCATCTCGCTGTTGGTTCACCCTGTATTGATGCTGGTGATCCGGAATTGCCCTATGATCCCGATACCACTATTTCAGACATGGGCGCCTTCTATAATCATCAGGTCGCTATCGAAGAATCCGATGCAATCTTGTCGTTTGCCTATGCCCTGCATCCGAACAGGCCCAATCCCTTTAACCCAACTACAAACATCTGCTATGACGGTGCGCAGACCAACCATATCACACTGACGATCTACAACCTCTCCTCGGCCAACAAATCACACGCCTCGTGGACAAGCAGCATCTGCCGGGTTCTTATACAATACTCTGGAACGCCGTCAACCTCCCCTCCGGGCTCTATCTCTGCCGCATGAAAGCAAGAGGATTTGTGCAGACGCGGAAGATGATATTGCTAAAATGATTTGCGAGCGTAGGGCTTGGCCTGTGACCCGCCCTCAATAATGTTCTTTGGATACTCAAATTCCCACTTGATTTTCAAAGCTTTTTTTGCGAAATTAACAAGTTAGTGGAGGCAAGCCTCTCGCACAGATGACGCTGAAGCCGTTCAAGTTCTAAATTGCTGTGGAATGGATGAAATCCCTGATTCTATTTCGTCATTATCCGTTTTTAAAGCGAGAACCTTGGGAATAGTGTTCTCCAAATTGTTGAACCAAATATTAAGGAGTAAAACCGTGGAAAAAGAAGAAAGCAAAGTAACTAAGGCTGTCAGAGAAGCTGTAGTCGAGGCGGTGAAAAAGGGTGGGGATATTGGAACTAAGGTAGCGGAAATTACCCGAGAGGCTATTAAGAAAGGATTGGAAAAGACCGAGCCTACACAAGAAAAAGTGGAAGTGTTGGCTCGGGATGCGATGAAAGGCATTGTGCGGGGTGCCAAAGAAGCGAAAGTAAAAGCCGCGGAACTGACGAAGCAGGCAACCGAGGGCATCGTTGAAGGAACAAAACAGGCTGGTGTAAAAACTTCCGACTTTGCCATAAATGCTGCTGAGGCTGCTTTCGAGGCTGCCGGTGAGGCAGGGGATAAAGCACTTGAAATGGCAAAAGATGCTGCAAAAGGTCTTTTTGCAGGTGCCAAGGATGTGTTCAAGAAGAAAGGCGAAAGTGATAAATAGGATTTGGAACAGCCCATGATAAAATATCTGCAATTTTCTGAAAAATCACCCCTGTTCGAACGATGACCCAGCCGCGCACATTCCGCGGAACACGGGATTTCCTGCCGCCGGAGCTTATCGGTCGCCGTAAGATTCAGGAAATCATTGAATTAACCTACCGCCGCTACGGATTCCAGCCTCTCGAAACGCCCGCTATCGAGTATTTCGACGTGCTGACGGGCAAATCCGATGAAACGGATAAGCTCATCTACAAGCTGGAACACAAAGGCGATGCGCTGGGGCTTCGTTATGACCTGACCGTGCCTCTGGCGCGGGTGGTGGCGCAGCACAAACAACTGCCCCGCCCGTTCAAACGCTATCAGATTCAACCTGTCTGGCGCGCTGACAGGCCGCAGCCGCGCCAAGGGCGCTTCCGCGAATTCGTGCAGTGCGACGCTGATATTATTGGAACAGCATCGCTCTTAGCCGACGCCGAAATCATCGCTCTGACGAACGAAATCCTCGCAAAATTAGGCTTCGAAGGCTTCATCATCCGGCTTTCATCGCGCAAACTGCTGCGCGGCATGGCATCTCTCATATGTGGCGATGAAGAAAAGGTCTTTCCTCTGTGCCGCTGTATTGACAAACTGGATAAAATCGGCTGGGACGGCGTGCAAAAAGAGCTTGCGGAATGCGGTTTCACCGATGACGTACGCGCGAAAGTTGAGAAATTTTGCGGCTTGTGGGATGAGAATCTCGACTGGTCTGCGGCAGAAAAAGTGTTGCAAAATGTCGAAATCGGTCTGGAGGGATTGAAAGAAGTTCGCGAAGTTTATGAGCGCGCCATTCAGCTTGGTGTTCCTCCCGAGCGTTTGAAGCCGGATTTGACACTGGCGCGAGGGCTGGACTACTACACCGGGCCGATTTATGAAACTGTGCTGCCGGACAAGCCGCATATCGGTTCGCTGTCAGGCGGCGGTCGCTACGACGGTCTCGTCGCAACTTTCTCGAAAGAAAACGTCCCGGCCACAGGCACGACACTCGGGCTCGACCGCATCCAAACCGCCATGAAGGAACTCGGCATCTTCACCGAAGTCCCCAGCGAAACCGACGTACTTATCGCTCAGTTTGACGAAGAGGGCCTTCCGGCGGTACTCGCCCTCGCAACGAAGCTTCGCAAAGCGGATTTCAATGTCGAAGTTTGGTATGAATCCGATAGACTGAAAAAACAGTTCACCTACGCCGACAGGCAGCAAATCCCATTCGTCATCATCCTCGGTCCCGACGAACGTGCCGCAGGCAAAGTCACCGTCAAATCCCTCGCCACCGGCGAGCAAAAAACGATTCCGGAGGCGGAACTTACTGCACTATTGGACTCGGCAAAGGGGTGAATTGCCTAACGTCCATTTTTGATTAGTTCGGATTATCTCCTTTCAATATAAATAACCCTAATGGAGGTTTCACATCGAATTATTAGCTTTCATAGTAGGCTTCGTTCTTGGAGCGATTATAGTTTTTATTATCAATAGAGCTCTTCAGAACAGAGTCAAGGAGTCTTTTGGAATGCTTTCGAGGGACGCTTTGTCCAAAAACACAGAGGATTTTCTTAAGCTTGCCAATGAAACCCTTTCAAAGCAAACACAAAGCGGCGAGAAAGACCTTGAAGGTAAGAAAGAGCTCATTAATCAGACACTTGATGCGATGAAAACAGACCTGCAAAATGTTCAGAAACTTGTGACAAATTTCGAGAGGGATAGAGAGCAGAAGTTCGGTGAACTTACTAATCAATTGAAAAACACAGCTATGCAGACGGGGAAACTGCAAGAAACCACTCATCAATTGCGTGAGGCGTTGGCGAGTACAAAAGCTCGTGGACAGTGGGGTGAACGGATGGCCGAAGATGTCTTGAGGTTCGCCGGATTTGTCGAAGGCATAAATTATCTGAAACAGAAAGCATTGGAAACAACAGGGACACGTCCGGATTACACGTTTCTCTTGCCCCAAGGTTTAAGGGTCAACATGGATGTGAAATTTTCTTTGGATAATTACCGGCGTTACCTTGAAGAAGATGGAGAAACTGATAAAAGAAAATACAAGTCGCAATTTCTTCGAGATGTCCGAGGGAGAATCAAGGAAGTCACGACCCGTGATTATATCAACCCTGCAGAGAATACCGTGGATTATGTCATCATGTTCATTCCGAATGAACAGGTCTACGCTTTTATCAATGAAAACGACAGCAAAATTCTCGATGTAGCTCTGAAGAATAAAGTCATCATCTGTTCACCGCTGACACTCTACGCCATCCTTGCGGTCATTCGGCAGGCTGTGGACAATTTCAACCTTGAAAAAACCGCCGCTCAGATGTTATCCCTATTTGGAACATTTCATAAACAATGGGAGTTGTTCATCGAGTCGTTTGAAAAAATAGGGAAGAGGCTCGAAGATACTCAGAAAGAATACAACAAGCTGACATCCACGCGCCGCAACCAACTCGAGCGTCCCTTGCGACAGATTGAAGATTTACGAAAACAAAAGGGAATCCCTGCCGAACAGCCTTTGATCGAGGGAAGCGCCGCTCCCGAAGAAACCACCGACGAAACACCAGTGCACGATACAGATTAAAATGCAATTTATTTAAAACCCGTCCATTTCTATCATAGGAGTTTTGCAATGAAAAAGTCAAAAATCACTTTTGCCATGCTAATCGCGCTGATGGCGATGGCGTTTTTCGTGTTCACGGGTTGTCCCAGCAGTGACGACGAAGAACTGCCTCCCGGTCCGAATCCGGAAGATTACTCAGCTTCGGGCTCTTTCACGTCTGAAACAAACGGTACCGTTGAGACAACAAGCGGTGCTAATATTACCGTGCCCGTGGGAGCCGTTCCCCTGACAACCGATGGTGAAACCGGCACGATGGTTTTCTCTATCGAGCGTAATGCCGCTTTGCAGGTCAATCCTCCCGCAGGCGAAACGATGGTCTCGGATATCTATCGTTTCGGGCCGGACGGATTCGTTTTTGCACGGCCGGTGGAAATCGGAATTCCGTTTTTGGGAGAGGGAGATCCTCGGCAGTTGAAAATCTACCGAGTGAATCCCACGACCGGCGAGCCGGAACTCAAGGGCGGTGTCTATAATGAAACCACCAACACGATTATCGTTCAAACCTACGAACTGTCCGATTGGTTTGGTGCAGAAGGAGATCCCGATGAAAGGGTCTGGGGTTGCATCCATGTACAAAATCATTCTGGCGAGTGGCTGTATCTGTGTGTGGAGGAATATGAATTCGAATACCCGGAGCAAGATGGAAACAGCACGGAATTGAATTCCCTCTGGGCGCCTTCCGGCACCATCGGATGGGTTAATGAAGGTGATTGGTTCGTCCCACAGGGAAACTATACAATTTGTAAGTCGACACTAAAATCCAATGTATCCAATGACTGTATGGCGGACTCGTGTTATGTACATGTATTCGAAAGTGTTCAGGTGCCTGACCCTTGGCTCTACAACAATCAACAATGTACATGGCTGTATGTCACTCCACTGAACGAAGACAATGAAGGCCCTTGCCCTTGCAACCCTACTCCTACACCTTCCGTTGGAACCGGCGATGTTCAAGTGACGCTGACGTGGCATAATTATCAATCTATCGACCTCGATTTGTGGGTCACCGATCCCGATTCAGAGCGGTGCTGGTATGCGAACGAGACAACCGTTTCCGGAGGCGAACTCGACCGAGATAACCTGTGTGGGAATTATATTAATGGCCGACCGGAAAACATCTTCTGGAGTTCGGCGCCGGCCGGAGAGTATATTGTTCAAGTCGATTGGTATTCGGACTGTGGCAATGGGATGACATCTCAGGGATTTGACGTCCGTGTCGTTGCTAACGGTCAGACCCAAACGTACAACGGGACTATTACACCCGACCCGAGAACAATCGAAGTCACTCGTTTCACAGTTAATCCCACAATATTTGGTCCATACACTGGAACACCGGTGGATACCAAAGACATTTGCCGGCCAGAGAAAACGCGTCGCTGATTCATTCGCTAATAATCGCCGAGGCAGATCCTCTGATCTGCCCGGAATTTTCAAGAACCGCCGGAATCAGTCGCGGTGTTGGCTGTTTGCAGCCAACGCATGGATTTCTCCGTCATTTTGGATCTTATATGCCCGTAATGGTGCTGATAAACAGGAGAATAGAGCATGATTTTTCACGTGACACTCGAGAAAGACGAAGACGGCTGGATTGTTGCAGAATGTCCGGCGCTTCCGGGGTGTGTCTCTCAGGGCAAAGATGAAGAAGAAGCTCTGAAGAATATCAAGGAAGCCATCACGGCTTGGTTATGGGCCGAAGACCAGAAGGCAGCGGCTTTATTGCCACAGAAGCCGGGACAGCAGCCTATTGTCGTAGCGGTATAGCGACATGGGTAAGCTAAGCAACATCTCAGGAAAGGATACCGTCAAAGCCTTCCAAAAAGCTGGTTGGCAACCCCTTGGCCAGGTTGGTAGTCACTTCGTGATGGTCAAAGCAGGTATAAGAGTGAATCTCTCGGTTCCTTTGCACAAGGAATTAGCAGTTGGCACACTCCGTGCTTTGATTCGCCATTCCGGCCTTACGGTGGAAGAATTCTTGAATTTGCTTTGAATCTTACACAAAAGGAACAGCATTGAGCGACAAGGCAACAACCGTTCACATCCAGACCTACGGCTGCCAGATGAATCTCGCCGACAGCCGCACTGTGGAAACCCTTCTCCGTAACGCCGGTTTTCACATAGCGGATGGGATTGAAAAAGCGGATGTCATTCTGGTCAACACGTGCGCCGTGCGTGATTCCGCCGAGCAGCGCGCCTTCGGAAAATTGAACAGTCTTTCCCGCTGGAAATCCGAAGGGCGCATCATCGGTATATTGGGCTGCATTCCGCAGGAGCTGAAGGAAGATTTACGCTCGCGCATGCCGTTCCTCGATTTAATTGTCGGGCCGGATGATTACCGTGAGCTGCCGCGCTTAATCGACGAACGGCTCGGACTCGCATCCGATGAACCCGCTTATGTGGCAACTCGTCTGAGCCGCAGCGAGCTTTATGACGAAATTCTTCCGCATGTCACGGGCGACGTCTCTGCGTTCGTGACGATTACGCGCGGCTGTGACAAATTCTGCACGTACTGCGTTGTTCCTTTTGTGCGCGGGCGAGAACGTTCGCGGCCCTTGTCGTCGATTACCGCTGAAGTGGAAGCGCTGGTCGCTCGCGGGACGCGCGAAGTGATGCTCTTGGGTCAGAATGTCGATGCGTATCGCTGGGAAAGCAAGTCTTTCGCCGACTGTCTGAGTGCTGTCGCGGAAGTGAAAGGACTCGAGCGAGTCCGTTTTCTGACATCGCATCCGCAGGATATTCATGTCAGTCTTTTCGAAGTGATGGCGGCGAATCCGAAAATCTGCCCGTATCTTCATCTACCGGTGCAATCGGGTTCCAACCGGATTCTCGGATTGATGAACCGCGGCTACACACGCGAACGCTACATCGACATCATCGAAGAAGCACGGGCGCTCGTTTCGGGTATAGCGCTGTCAACTGATATCATCGTCGGTTTTCCTTCGGAGACCGAGCGCGAATTTGAAGAAACTCTCGAGCTCGCGGAGCAAATTCGTTTCGACAGCGCGTTTATGTTCAAATATTCAGTGCGTCCGAATACGAAAGCCGCAAAGATGCCGGACGATGTCCCCGAGCCTGAAAAAATCCGCCGTCTCGAAAAACTTATCGCGCAGCAAAACGGCATCTCCCGACAGCGGAACAAAGCGCAAATTGGGCGAGTAGATGAGGTATTGATTGAAGGGTTTTCACCTAAAAATAACAAATGGCTTTTCGGGCGCACACCCGATTTCCGGCCGGTGGTTTTCTCGCCCAACGGTGAAGGGCCGGGTCAGGTGATAAAATTGCGGCTCACCGAACTGCGCGGGTTTACGTTCGTCGGTGAGCATATTATAAAATAAAATCGCGGCTCCTTCAAAAAAAGGAAGGAAGTATTTATGCGGATTTTCCATTGGATTATCCTGATTGTCGTTCTCGTTTTAGTCGTGGCGATTTTCACGCAGAACAACCAGACATTGGAGACGGCGGAGACGGTGAAGATTTTTAAATGGCAAACCTCCCCTGATTGGCCGATTTCCTACAGCCTCATACTGGCAGGTCTCGCAGGGTATCTGTTGTCTCTCCTCGGTGCGGTCATCAATCAGCTTCGTCTGCGCGCTCAAATCGGTCACCTCAAACGAGAGAACAGACAGGTGCGCGAAGAACTGGATCGCCTGCGAAATCTGGCGGTTGAAGAAGATATGACATCCCCCTCTTCGCCGGAAGAATCTCAAACCCAAGCTCAGGAGTAAAAAATGACGACGGGTTTTCTTCTCTTTCTCCTCGTTGTTGTCATCGGCGCGGTCTTTGTCTTTCTCTACCTACAGCGACGCGAACGCCGGAAATCGACTATCCAGTCGCCCTATACCGAAGCGCTGCATGCTCTACTCATAGGAGACCAGCCGCGTGCTTTGCAAAAACTCAGGCAGACGGTTCAAGGCGATACGAGCAACATCGACGCCTATATTCGTCTCGGAAATCTGCATATCGAGATGAGTGAACATGCGCGAGCGTTGAAAATTCATCGGATGCTGACTCTCCGCGTCGATTTAACGAAAGCTCAGCGAATCGAAGTCTATCGGGCATTGGCACGAGACTACACAGTGATGAAGGATTTCCCACGTGCTCTCGAGAGTCTTGACCAGATTCTTCAACTGTCTAAACAGGATGTCGAAGCCTTGAAAGCAAAACAGGCTCTGCTCGAAAAGCAAAAAAACTGGGCGGCGGCTTTCGAAACAGCGAAGAAACTCCAGTCTGTCGATGGCGCGATTTCTTACCGTCGTCTCGCGATTTTGAAAGTGCAGGAAGCACTTGCGCTCGCCGAAAAAGGCAAGGAACGCGAAGGACGGCTGCGCCTGAGAGAAGCTGTCAAACTCGATGGAACGTGTCCGGCTCCTTTTCTGTATTGGGGCAATTCTTATATTCGCGAAGGCCGCATCGAAGACGCTGTGAACACATGGAAAAAGCTGCTCGACAAAAATCCTGCTCATTCCTATTTGGTCTTCCAGATGCTGGCTGACAATCTCTTCGAACTCGGTCGCTTCGGCGAAATCGAACAAATCTACCGCGAAGTTCTGCGCAGCCATCCGCAAAATGTCCACGCGTACGTAGCGCTTTCGAAATTCTTGGATAAGCGCGGGGACCAAGCCGAATCGATTGCCGTCCTGGAAGATGGACTCGATAAAAACCCGGAAAGTCTCTGGCTGCGACGGCGTCTGATACGTATCTACGGCGAATTAGGAAATCTGGATCGCTTGCGTACCTTGTCGCGGGATACTCTAAGTCGCGTCATGAAAGAAGCCTACGAATTCACCTGTACAGAGTGCGGCTTCGTCACACGGGAAGCTCTCTGGCACTGTCCCAAGTGCGGAGCTCTGGACAGTTTTGGAGTCTAAAATGATTATCATTCTTTTAGCCTTGTTCGCGTTTGTCCTGCAGCCGCTCCACGCGGAAACCACTCTTGAACTGATTGAAGAAGGTCGGCTCAGTGAAGCCATCGCCAAGGTTCAGGATGTTGACTCTCTGGCGAAATATCAGGACTACTTGGAAGCGCTGCTTGAAACAGATGCCGCGCGCGCCTGTTCTCTCTATCAATTGGTTTCGTGGCGGTACCCAGAGACCGATGTTGACCGGTTAGCACAAGAGCGTCTCCTCGCTTTCCAGAAATGGGGACAAGGTCTGTCGCCGTTTATCGCACCCAGCCGTAAACTAAAAGCAGAGCTTGAGCCTGAAACTTTGGCCGTTGTCGAACAGCAGGTCACAGTGGACATCACCGAGCCTGTTCTCGAACCGGAAAAGGACGTAGCGGAGAAACTCTCTCTGAAACCCGAAAAGGTCGTCGAAAAAACGGTGCTTTCAGAACCCGTAAAAAAAGCGGAGATAGAACCGTTACCCAAGATTGTAGAGACGCCCGCACAAGCGCCGTCTCCTGAGCCGGAAATCAAAGAGCCCTCAGTCAAACCGATTCCTGAACAGCCCCTCGTGCCGCACGATGTGGAGCCCGCACCCGGCGGAAACGTCTGGGTTCAGGTCGGAGCTTTCGGTGTCCGTGAAAACGCCGACGCTCTGGTGAATAAATTGAAGGCAGCAGGTTTCCCTGCAACGGTTGTGTCTGAAAAGAGTACGAAATCCATACTGCATCATGTCCGCGTCGGTGCCTACTCATCATCCGAAGCCGCTCTGGCTGTCGGCAAGCAACTGAAGCAAAACTTCGAACTCAATTTTTATCTTGTCAAAAAGTAAAGGCTTGCTCGTATGCAGGCTTATCATAACATCTTTCCCGTCTCCCTCTTTGGAGACGGTTTTTGTCTATTGAGACGAGGCGACCGTGAGTAAATCCACTCCAATGCTGAAACAGTACCACGAAATCAAAGCTCAATACCCCGATGTGGTGCTCTTTTACCGGATGGGAGATTTCTACGAGCTTTTCTACGACGACGCAAAGCTCGGCAGTAAAGTCCTCGGCCTGACACTCACATCGCGTGCGCACGGCAAAGCTTCGAGCGTTCCCTTGGCGGGATTTCCTCATCATCAGCTCGATAATTACCTCGCCAAAATGACTCGCGCAGGTTATCGTGTCGCGGTCTGCGATCAAATCGAAGATCCGAAACTCGCTCGCGGAATCGTCAAACGCGCGGTCACGGAAGTCGTCTCCGCCGGAACAACCTTTTCCGATAAAGTTCTTGAAGGCGGCAAGAATAATTATCTGGTCGCCATCTATCTAACGCAAGAGACAGCAGGTTTAGCCTATGCCGATGTAACCACAGGTGAATTTTTCACAGGAGTCTTGCCGCTGGAACAGCTTTCAGCACGCGTAGCGGCGCTGGAACCCTCGGAGATTCTTTGCATGACCAGTCAGCGCGATGACTTGAGCAAGCTTTTGCCCAATTCCGATGCGACGCTAATGATTTTGCCCGACTGGCACTTCACAAAGGAGGCCGCTGAAGGCACCTTGCGCCGTCATTTTGATGTGGTGACGCTGAAAGGTTTCGGTATTCAAGGACTCGAAAGCGCCGCGCAAGCCGCCGGAGCGCTCGTGCATTATGCCCGCTCGAATTTGGGGGAAGAAACGCCGATTCTGCCGCACATGCAGGTCTTCAATTTGAGTCAGGAGCTCGTGCTGGATCCCGTCACACGCCGCAATCTTGAAATCGTGGAATCCTTCACCGGTGATGACCGCCGCGCGACTCTTTTCGCAGTTCTAAATCGCACCCGCACTCCTCCCGGTAGCCGTCTGTTGCGGCGATGGCTGATGCAGCCTCTGGCTGACCCCGAACAAATCAACACGCGCCTGAATAAAGTGGAATTTCTTTTCTCGCAGGATAACCTGCGCAAAGGTCTCGTGGAAATCCTTTCAGGTATCGGTGACCTCGAACGACTCTTAGGACGGCTGGTCACAGGACGTGGAACTCCGCGTGACGCGGTAGCGCTCAAAACCGTGCTGGCGCGTCTACCTCAAATTCAAAAAGCTTTCGCAAAAGATTCCTCGTCACCGCTGAAAGACACGGTTGAAGCGCTTGCGCCCATGCCGGATTTGGTTGAATTTCTTGCGCGTGCGCTGGTGGACGATCCTCCGGCGCAGCTTTCGGCAGGTGGAGCAATTCGCAAGGGATTTTCGAGTGACTTAGATGAGCTGAGCGAGCTTCAAAGCAACGCGCGCAACTGGATTCTGGAGCATCAGGAAGCGGAACGGACACGCACCGGCATCACCTCCCTAAAAATCTCGTACAACAAAGTCTTCGGGTATTACATCGAAGTCACCAACACCCACAAATCTCGCGTTCCATCGAATTATATCCGCAAACAAACCCTCGTTTCCAGCGAGCGCTATGTCACGCCCGAATTGAAAACATGGGAAGAAAAAATCCTGTCCGCCGAAGAAAAAGTCAAAGAACTCGAGGCGGAAATCTGGAGTCGTATTCGCTCGGAAATCGCGTCGCACTCGCCGCGTATTTTGGAAATAGCGAAAGCGCTCGCCGAGCTCGATGGCCTTGTCGCTTTGGCGCAGGTCGCTCGAGAAAAAGATTACGTGCGGCCTGAAATTCACGACGGTGAGGATTTGGAGCTCATCGGTTGCCGTCATCCGGTCGTGGAATCGCTGTTGCCGGCTGGAGAAGGCTTCGTTCCGAATGATTTAGCAATGGACGGTACACGCTTCCAAATCATGATTCTAACCGGCCCCAATATGGCGGGCAAATCGACCTTTCTGCGTCAGATTGCGCTCTGCGTGCTCATGGCGCAAGCCGGTTCCTTTGTGCCCGCCCAAAAGGCTCGCATCGGAGTCGTGGACCGGATTTTCACCCGCGTCGGAGCGGGGGATAATTTGGCGGGCGGGGAAAGCACTTTTTTGGTTGAGATGACCGAAGTGGCGAATATCCTGCGCAATGCGACACAGCGCAGCCTTGTTCTCCTCGATGAAGTCGGGCGAGGCACCTCCACTTATGACGGAATGGCGCTCGCTTGGGCGGTCACCGAATATCTTCACCAGACACCAGCACTGGCCGCCAAAACCCTTTTCGCCACGCATTATCATGAACTTAACCGCATGGAAGAGGTATTTGAACGAATCCAAAACTACCGGGTGGAAGTTGAAGAATGGGGGGATCGCGTCATTTTCCTCCACCGCATTGCGCCGGGGAAATGCGATCGAAGTTATGGCATTGAAGTCGCCCGGCTCGCAGGGCTGCCTGGGGAAGTGACCACTCGTGCCCGGGAGCTGTTGCCGGAATTGGAAGCGGCAAAGAAGGAGAATATGCCGTCCGAAAATGACTCTAACCCTGACCTAACAATGCAGTTAACCATGTTCGAGCCTGCCTCCCAAAAGTTGGCTGATACCCTCCGAGAGTTGGATATAGACGAACTTAGCCCACGCGAAGCTCTCGATAAGTTGTTTAAATTAAAGAAGATAGTTCAAAGCGACCAAATTTCATCTTCTCCAAAAAAGCCTTGACTCTGATTATGCTTTTCCTTAAATTTATTAAGATTAGAAAGAGGGAATTGTGATGCAGCCATTCGCCAAGCAACTTCGGATGCAATCTCTCATGTTTTCGCTTGCCTTTATTTTCTGTTGTGCCGGATTCGCAAACGCAGGCGCCATAACAGTCGGACGATTCGCCGGGGAATTCCTCGACCTGGGAGCGGGAGCTCGTTCTTTGGCGATGGGCGGAACCGGTGTAACCGTATCCTCAATACAAACAAGCGGATACCATAATCCGGCGAGGTTGGCGTACGCCCGGAAGCATGCCGCCGAATTGATGCATGCCTCCTATTTCGACAATCTCTATACCTATGATTTCTTGGGGTTTGCAAAGCCAATCCGCAAGGGAGCCAGCGCCGGAATTACGCTGTTGTACGCTCGCGTCGGTGACATTCCGCTGACCGCTTTGCAGAATCCGTCGCAGCCTCTGGGAGATGACAACCGCGTTCGGGTCACGGATATGACCAGCTCGAACGAGTTGGCTTTGATGGGCTCGATTGGAGCGCCGGGGCCTTGGGGTTGGAAATGGGGCGGCACCGCGAAACTTCTGATGAAAAGCGTCGCGGGTAAATCCGCCTATGGCATCGGTTTCGACGTCGGACTTGCGCGCGAATTCTCTCATGTTGCGCTCGGAGTCGTTCTGCGTGATGTAACCGGTAGCGCACTCGTCTGGACAACCGGTCGCACGGAAATCATTCCTCCGTCCGTAGCTTTCGGTGGAGCGTGGGGAACGAAAATCCCGAATCTGCACGCGCGAGCTCGCATCGTAGCGGAAGCCGTCGGTCGCTTTGAAGACCGCGGCGACGCCGAAGCAATTAACGCTGGTATCTTGAGTCTTGATCCTCGTTTGGGTGCGGAGTATATCATCTCGGAAGTACTGGCTTTACGCGGTGGACTTTTAGGCAAGAACGTCACCGCAGGCGCAGGCATTCTCGTTTCATCCGTGACGCTCGATTACGCCTTTCAAGCCCACGAAGAATTAGGCAACACGCACCGCGTCTCCCTGGGTCTTAGCTGGAAATAGTCTAACACTGCTCGGCGATATTAATTTTCCCCCGCGTGCGGGGGGATGTCAGGGGGGTCTCCTTATTAAAACAACGCAAGAAAAATTGTGAAAAAAACAAAGAACGCCATCTATTCCATGACCGGCTTCGGTCGCGGTGAAGCCGAAGAAAGCGGCATCCGACTGACCGCCGAAATTCGCTCCTTGAACAACCGTTACTTCGATTTCGGTTTCCGCGCGCCGCGCTCGCTGCAGAATTACGAAATAGAACTGCGCGAACTATGTCGCCGCCAAGTGGACCGGGGACGGTTGACACTGCTGCTGTCGGAATCGCGCTCGGCGGAAGCTCCTCCCTCACTGAACTACGATGAAAATCTCGCTTCCCACTATGTAGAGCTTCTTCGGCAACTGAACAATCAACTCGGATTAGCGGGGCAGGTCAAACTGGAGCATCTACTCTCTTTTTCCGATTTATTCGCACCCGCGGACTCAAGCGGTGACAACGGCGCGTTGCTGAAACTGGCGAAAGTCGCAACGGAAAAAGCGCTTGAGGATTTGCGGAGAATGCGCGCCGTGGAAGGCAAAGCTCTCGTCGATGATATGAAAGACCGCCTGAGTGCGATTCGTAAAGCTGCCGATGAAATCGAAGCGCAGCAACAAGACCTTCCTCAGCAAACGCTCGATAAATTAAAAACGCGGTTGAGCAGGTTACATCTGCCAGAAAACCTCGACCCTTACCGGCTCGAATTGGAACTGGCGCTGCTGGTTGACCGCATGGACATCACGGAAGAATGTGTGCGGCTGCGCAGTCATGAAGCGCAATTCCTCGAGACGCTCGAATCGCCTCCCGCCGGAGCGGGGAAGAGGTTGGGATTTTTGCTGCAGGAAATGAACCGCGAAGCGAACACGATTGCATCCAAAGCCGGCAGTCTGGATATTTCGCATCTGTCGGTTCGCGTCCGAGAAGAAATCGAAAAACTGCGCGAGCAGGTGCAGAATATTGAGTAAGCGCGGGCGACTATTGGTTTTTTCGTCACCATCGGGCGGCGGCAAGAATACAATCATTAACGCCCTGCGCAAGCGCCATCCCGACTGGGGCTATTCGGTGTCGGTCACAACGCGCGCACCGCGTCTCGGCGAAGTGGACGGGCAGATTTACCATTTCGTTTCGCGCGAAGCATTCGAAAAGAAAATCGCCGACGGAGATTTCCTCGAACACGAAGAAGTTCATGGCTATCTCTACGGTACTCTGAAAAGCGAAACGTTGCGCCGCCTGAAAAACGGCGAGACACTCTGCTTCGATTTGGATGTCAAAGGCGCGCTGCACATCAAAGAACTGATTCCCGAAGCGCTGCTGATTTTCTTGAAGCCTCCATCGAAAGAGATTCTAATCGAGCGCCTGCGCGGCCGCCTGACCGACTCTCACGAGGAAATGGAACGCCGCCTCGAACGCATGGACATGGAACTGAGTCTGGCACCCCAATTCGACATCTGCATCGTGAACGATTCGCTTGGCCGTGTCGTGGCCATATTGAATGAGAAAATTGCACAAAACGCTCCGACGCCCACCTCGAGATAAGTGAATTAACTGGATCGCAGATTGTGGCATTGAATAGTGAACAGCAAAATGAGTCAAAGGACTTCGAAGACGGCCAATTTAGACCTTTTGTATTGGGAGATATAAATTTTATCTCTAATCTCTTACAGGAGATTGAAAACGGAAGAGAATTTACGGTACGATTGCTTCAAAATCAGTCAACTTCTAGTAAGGAATCTTTTCAAGATTTCAGCGAATTTTCTGCAAACAAATTAAGGCAATTTGGAAGACAATTTATACGACAAGAGCAAAGCGTATTCGAGCATTTCAAAGAAACAAATGGCGTAGAGTTCTTTGACAATTTTAGGGCGGCAGTTGAAAAATATTATCAAGAGTGGACAGGAAAGCTCGGTGCTGCTATCAAGAAGGGGATTGAGCCATTTCAAAATTTACTTGAATCCCTGAAATTTCTCGCAGAAGCTTGGCAATCTTGGATTGAAAAGAATAGCAGGTTATTCGATCCTTTTCGGAATCATCTACGGAGATTTGAACAACAATATAGAATTACTCAGGGAGTAGCCAACCAGATATTGCCAAAGCACGGGTGGTTTTTAACCCCTTCCTTACCGTTTAGTTTCGTTTATAGCGTGGTAGAGGCTGGCAGTCAAGGGCCCAATCAACAGCGTGCTATTGACAAATTGTTTGTGGATTATTTCTATTCTAACAATTTCATGCACTTATCAATGATGGCGAAGAGTTGGGAATCAAATCAATTGTTTATGCCGAGAATGAAGATTATCAGAGACTGCATTTCCATACTAGTACTAGCGACTGCAAGATCCCATATCAATGCCTCGAATTTGGTAATACCCACTTTAATTGCTCAGATCGACGGCATTCAAGGCGAATTCATGAAGCAAAAGGGATTGCAATGTCACTTGACCTATAAACCCCGAGGAAATATCAATACTGATCCTAAGGCATGGTTCATGTCACTTACTTCAAATGACAGTCTCTTCAACGCAGCTAATGATATTTTCCTGAATATTCTTCTCCAAGAGGCTTATCCGTTTGTACCTTTGAAAGATCCTTTCATTTTCAATCGTCATAAAATCTTACACGGTGAATTCCTGCGATACGGGAGGCGTGATAATACTATTCGAGCATTCTTAGTTCTTGATTTTCTTGCTTGGCTTAAGTGATGAATATGTCATTAATAAGTTACACACCCATCGGTATCATCCATTCTCCCTTCCAACGACCGAAGGGGACGCCGATTCAGCCGAAAGGGGCAAAGGGAACGAAAGGAACCGTCGAGGTTTTTCCTGACTATGCGGAGGGTTTGAAAGACCTCGAAGGCTTTTCGCATATTATTCTGGTTTATCATTTTCATTTGGCGAAGGGATGCAAATTAAAAATTAAACCTTACATGGACGATAAGGAGCGCGGTGTTTTTGCCACGCGTGCGCCGTCGAGGCCGAATCCTATCGGCGTTTCTGTCGTGCGGCTTGACAAAATCGAAGGCAACGTGCTGCACATCCGCGATGTCGATATGATTGATGAAACGCCGCTGCTGGATGTCAAACCTTACGTTCCCGAATTCGATGCGAGCGACGTCGAAAGCATCGGCTGGCTCCAGGGCAAAGTCAAGAAACTTGAAACAGCTATCGACGACGGTCGCTTCGTAAGATGGTGAGTAAAACCTGATAAAACGAAATCATAACCGACCAAGCAAACACAAGACAGGAGAAATAAATTCACATGGAAAAGAGTACATTCTTAGCTGAGGATTTCAGAGAAAAAGGTGAGAATATTTACGAAGTTATTCTCGTCGTCGCCAAGAGAGCCCGGCAAATCGGCGAACTGCAAAAACGAATGATCGACCGTGCTCTGGGGCAGACGGAAATGATGGAACAGCAGGCCGAGCAGGAGCTTGAGGGCGAAGAGATGGAGAGAATCTTCGAGCCTGAAGAGCGCCCGGAGCTCCATTTCGAAAAGCCGGCCATTCAGGCAATGCGCGAAATGGCGAACGACGAGGTAGACTGGAAACATGTTGAATAATCCATCACAGGACTTGTCAAGCCGCCGGTTATTGCTCGGTGTAACAGGTGGTATCGCCGCTTACAAATCTGCCTACCTCTGCCGTCTGTTCATCAAAGCAGGCGCGGAGGTGCAGGTTGTCATGACAGCAGCGGGGACGAAATTTGTCGCGCCGCTGACGTTCGAAACCATCACCGCGCGCCCGGTCTATACGGAAATGTTTCCCGAGCGCCGCGAAGTTTCTCCGTGGCATACCGAACTCGCGTCATGGGCGGAGCTGGCATTAATCGCTCCGGCGACCGCGAATCACATCGCGAAACTTGCCTGCGGTCTTGCCGATGATTTGCTCTCGACTATCATGCTCACGTTTGACCGCGCCCGCGTGTTGGCGCCCGCGATGAATCATCGGATGTGGGCGAACGTCGCCACGCAGGAAAATTTGCGCACGGTGCGCGCTCGCGGCTTCACAATTTTGGAGCCGCCGAAGGGCGACATGGCGCGGCCGGGGGAAGATGCCGGATTTGGTAGGATGCAGGAACCAGAAGATATTTTCCACGAAGTTGCGCATCTTTTAACAACGCCCCGCGACCTAAAGGGAATGCGCGTTCTCGTCACAGCCGGTCGCACGGAAGAAGCATGGGATCCGGTGCGCATTCTGACGAATCGTTCCACAGGCCGTATGGGATTTGCTTTAGCCGAGGAAGCTCGTGAACACGGAGCGGATGTTGTCCTCGTACACGGGCCCACGGAAGTCATGCCGCCGGCGGGAGTCCGTGCACATGCGGTCGTTACAGCTGCGGAAATGTCGAACGCCGTTCGAAAAGAAGCTCCCGATGCCGATATTATTCTCATGGCCGCCGCCGTTTCCGACTATCGCTTTACGGACGTTTCATCGGAAAAAATTAAGAAGACTAAACACTCGCTTTCGGTGCCGATGAAACAGACTGAAGATATTTTAGCGAATCTTCCGCGAGTAAAACCGAAACAGATTATCGTTGGTTTCGCTCTGGAAACCGAGAATCTTCTGGAAAACGCTCTGAAGAAACTGCACAAGAAAAGACTTGATTTAGTCGTCGGAAATAATCCGCTTCAGGAAGGCTCCGGCTTCGGCACCGCCACCAATGAAGTGATGCTGATAAGCCGTGATGGCAGCGTGGAAGGATTGCCGCTGCTGTCGAAGCGAGAAGTCGCGCGCGAAATCCTCGGCGCTGTTGTCCGCCTCTGGCACGAGAAACAGCCGGAGATAGAAAAGCAAAAGAAACCTGCACCACCTCGGAGGAGAAGAACGACATCTTCGGCACGACGGAAATCCGCTAATACGAAACCAAAAAAGACGCGGGTATGACGAAGGATTCATCGTCAAGCGAGCAAGCGCGGGAACTTGCCGCTCTCTATTTTCGGCAGCAGTCTCTCTTTGAGGATGAAATCTATCTTCCCGCGCCGCCTGAAGTGAAAAGACTGCGCGTGCTTCGTGGAGCGCTGACGCCGCTGCCGCAAACACTCGCAGAATTTGAAGAACAGATACACGACTGTACGCGCTGCTCGCTGGGCAAAACACGCACGAAATTTGTTTTCGGCGCAGGCAATCCAAATGCTGAAATCGTTTTCGTGGGCGAAGCGCCGGGACGCGATGAAGACTTGCAGGGGATTCCGTTCGTCGGGCGAGCGGGCAAACTGCTGGATCAGCTTCTGACGGAAATCGGATTCAGTCGAGACGATATCTACATCTGTAATGTCTTGAAATGCCGTCCGCCGAAAAACCGCGACCCGGAAGCGACGGAAATCGAAATCTGCAAACCGTATCTATTGACGCAGCTTTCGATTATGCGACCGAAAATTATCGTTTGTCTTGGGCGATTCGCGGTGCAGGTGCTGCTCGGTGTCAAAGACAGCATGAAGTCCATGCGTGGACGCATGTTCCCGTGGGAGGGAGCGCAAGTTTTAGTGACCTATCATACGGCGTACTACTTGCGAAATCCGAATGGAATTTCCTTTGGGCAGGAGGATTTCGCGATGTTGCGCCGACTTTATGACGACATGAAACAGGCTTGGTGAGATGAGTACTCAGACGTTCGGAAGTGCGACTATGGAAGAAACAACCGGAAGAGTTCCGCCGCAAACCATCGAAATGGAAAAAGCCGTTTTGGGCGCGGTGATGATTGACGCCGATAGTTTTGCCCGCGTGCGGGACCTGCTCGACGAGAAATGTTTCTACCGGCCGGCGCACGCGGTGCTCTTCACGGCGATGTCTCAGCTCGACAGCGCCCACAAGCCGATTGATCTGCTGACCATGACCGAAGAGCTGCGTGTGATGGATAAGCTCGAAGAAATCGGCGGCGAACTTTATCTGTCACAATTGACCGAACTCGTTCCCAGTTCCGCGAGCATCGAGTACTACGCGCGTCAGGTGTTGGAAAAAGCAATCCTGCGCAGAATCATCTCGCTTTCCGCGACGATTTCATCCGCCAGTTATGAGCCCGGAGCGGAATCGCAGGACTTACTGGAAAAACTCCAGACGCAGCTCATGCAGCTCATCGGTCAGCGACGCTTTTCGGGCGCTGAAGAGTTGCGCGCCGTCATGCATGAAACGCTCGACCAGATTGATAACATCAAGGCAAAAGGCGGCTATGTTACCGGTGTCGGGACGGGATTCGACCGGCTGGACGATTTAACAACGGGCTTCCAAGACGGCGAACTTATCGTGATTGCTGCGCGCCCTTCCGTAGGAAAAACAGCACTCGCTCTGAATATCGCCCGCAACGCCGCGGCGATGTATAAGCGCGGTGTGGCGTTCTTCTCATTGGAGATGGACCGGCGTCAGCTCGCGATGCGACTGCTTTCAAGTGACGGGCGTATCGACAGTCATCGGTTGCGCTCGAGCGCAAAACTCAGGGATGGAGAATATCAGGACCTTTCCAAAGCGGCGGCGCGTTTGTCCGAGCTTCCCTTTTTCATCGATGATACGCCGGGTATCGGTATTGTCGATATTCGTGCACGTGCAAGGCAACTCTGGATGCAGCATCGGATTGGGCTTGTGGTTCTGGATTATTTGCAGCTCGTTCAGCCGCCGAAACCCACCGATAATCAGCAGCAGTGGATCGCTCATGTCAGCGCTTCAATGAAAGCTCTGGCGAAAGAACTCAAGGTTCCGGTCGTCGTGCTTTCGCAGCTTTCGCGAGCGCCTGAACAACGCGGCGGTGAACACAAACCCGTGCTTTCAGACTTGCGCGATTCCGGCGCGATTGAGCAGGATGCCGATATTGTAATTTTTATTTTCCGTCCGGAACTCTATCCGCAGATTTATAAGAATAAGAAATACAAATTCAAGAATGCGGAATACGATATCGAGGGCTTGGCGGAAGTGAATATCGCGAAGAATCGAAACGGCCCGACGGGAAATTTCCTGCTTAGTTTTGTTAAAAAATATACGAGTTTTGAATCACTGACTGAAGAAGCTCCTCCGGCGACAGAAGAAGAGGGAGAAGAGGAAGAAGTCCCCGACGACACCGAACACCCTTTTTAAACGTAACAACGAACTCATGAACGCGATTCCCGCTCATAATACGGATCGAATCGAGCAGGTGCTGGCACACCCGCTTTATCGCAAGGTGGAGCCGACACACGTGGAAGCGCTTCGGGAAATCGCCGGTCTGGTGCTGTCGAATCACCCGGGTTCCGACATTGCGATGTTGGATCGTGCGTTTCGTTTCACCTATGAAGCGCATCAAGGGCAGTTTCGCTTATCGGGAGAGCCGTACATTGTGCACCTGATCGAAGTGGGACGAATTCTGGCGGAAATCGGACTGGATGAGTTGACCATCGTTGCGGGGATTTTACACGATTCGGTGGAAGACACGGCGGTGACGATTGAAACCCTCGATGCGGAATTTGGAGAAACCATCGCCATGCTCGTTGATGGCGTGACGAAAATCCCTGAATTGAAATATGAATCAACCGAAGAGAAGCAGGCCTCGAATTTCCACAAGATGCTGCTTTCCATGTCGAAAGACCTCCGGGTGATTCTCATCAAATTCGCCGACCGCATTCATAACATGCGAACGATTTCGCACCTCCCGCGCAAGGCGCAGGAACGCATCGCTCTGGAAACACGTGATGTGTATGCTCCTCTGGCGCATCGCATGGGCGTCGGACGATTGAAGTGGGAACTCGAGGATTTGGCTTTTAGAGTGCTCGAACCTCGTTCTTACCGAGAACTGGTTCGCAAAGTGTCTCTGAAACGCGAAGAACGGGAAGCGATTGTCGAAGAGGTGACCGAAAAAATCAGGAATGAACTCGATCGTCTGGGAATCAAAGGCCGCGTCTACGGGCGCGCGAAACACCTCTACAGCATCTATAACAAGATTCGAATTCGCGGCTATGCTTTTGATGAAATCCTCGACCTGATTGCGCTGCGAATTATCGCTCAGCGCGTGGAGGATTGCTATTTCATTCTGGGGGTCGTTCATTCTCTGTTCACACCGATTCAGGATAAGTTCTCCGATTACATCGCGACGCCTAAATCGAATATGTACCAATCGCTGCACACGAAAGTTTTCGCACCGGATGGTCGCAAAGTCGAAGTTCAGATTCGCACCGAAGAAATGGATCGGACGGCGGAGTACGGCATCGCGTCACATTGGCGTTACAAAGAAGGAACGCCCCGCCAGAATGATTTGGATCAGCAGATGGCATGGATACGCCAACTGCTGGATACCGGAAGTGACAGCACATCATCCGGGGAGTTCCTCGAGAATCTTAAGATCAACCTGTTTCAGGATGAGATTTTCGTTTTTACACCGCGCGGCAGATTGCTGACGCTTCCCCAGCAATCAACGCCTGTGGATTTCGCCTTCGCTGTCCATACGAACATCGGATTGCACGCGATGGCGGCGAAAGTCAACGGCAATATTTCTCCGCTTTCCCGGCCGTTAAAATCCGGCGACATGGTGGAAATTATCACCTCGGCGGGGCAGAAACCCAATCCCGACTGGCTCAAATTCGTCGCCACATCCCGCGCGCGCGCAAAAATCAAACGGTGGCTCAAAGAGCAGCACTTCGACGAATCAATAACGCTCGGCAAAGAAATTATTCAGCGCGAATTGACGAAACTGCGCCTGAAAAGAACGGTGAAAGAACTCGAAGAACTTGCCCATTCTTTCGGTCGAAGCGATTTGCCCGCCTTTTACGCTGCTCTCGGAGCGGGAGATATTGGAGTACCCTCGGTCATTCGGAAATTGCTTCCTCCCGACCGGCCGGAAGTGGCGGAATCCGTTTTAACCAGAGTTATCCGCAAAGTCAAAGGCGTCGGAACGGGTGTGCGGATTCATGGTTTCGACAATATGGCCCTGCACTTCGGCAAATGCTGTCAGCCTTTGCCCGGCGACCGCATCACCGGTTTCATTACCACCGGTCAGGGTATTTCGATTCACCGTGAAGATTGTCCGAATATCTCCGAACTCATGCGGCAGCCGCAGCGGAATATTCAGGTCGAATGGGATGTTGACCGGGATTCGCATTTCAATGTTCGCATCCGCTGCATGGCGGAGGAGCGCAAAAACCTGCTTCGCGATATGACCGAAGCCATCGCGTCGCAGGATGTAAATATTATCTACCTTGACATGAAAAGGGAAGATGCCATCGCCGTCGGCCACATGGTGCTGGAATTGAAATCCCTGCCGCACTTGACGCGCGTGATTAAGCGCATTATGGCCATCCGGGGAGTCTTTCACGTGGAAAGAATCGGCGAAGAGACTCCATTCACGAAGCAAACTCGAAATCCAGAAACATAAACTACCTGCGCAAATGCCAGAGGAGGCTCCATGCGTACTTTTATTAAAAAAGATGTTGTCGAAAAAGTCACACAGAAAAGTGGCGAGCGACCCGACACCGTCGCGAAAATCGTCAACGAGATTTTTACGACCCTGCGGGAAATCATGGCTGAAGCGGATAACGAACTCCGCATCGAGATTCGTGACTTCGGTGTCTTTGAAGTGAAGAAGACCAAGCCGAAACCCAAGGCTCGAAATCCAAAAACCAACGAAATCATTTACGTCGCCGCTCGCCGTAAGACGCATTTCAAACCCGGCAAACTGCTGAAGGAGGCGCTCAAAAGGCCGTTGTCGGAGGAGTCGTAATTTTTGCCGCGTCTGCTGGGAATTGACTATGGAGCTCGCCGCATCGGCATTGCTCTCGCCGATGACGCCGTCAGAGTGGCCGTTGGAGTCGGCATCTGGACGCAACGCGGCGCCGAAACAATTCACCGGTTTGAAAAATTTGTCAAAGATGAAGACATCGAACGCGTTATAGTTGGCTATCCGCTGACTTTGCGCGGAGAAATCGGCCCCAAAGCCCGCGAGGTGGATGTCTTTATCGAAAAGCTCGAAGCGGCAGGAATTCTCGTCGAACGTTGGGACGAACGTTTCACGACGCATCAGGCGAGTCGCGATGCTCGCGAAGCCGGTCTGTCCGAACGAAAACAGCGCGGTCGCCTCGATATGTCCGCAGCCGTTCTCATGCTGCAAAGCTATCTCGACGCTCATCCATAAACCCGCCGTTGTGGCCGCAATGGCATTGTAGGGGCGTACCCACGTGTGCGCCCGTTTAATAGCGCGTGTATGTATTCACGGTCAGACACGCGGGTCTGACCCTACGAAAAAATCGCCGCGAGCGGGTACCTCAAGCCCCTCGTGAACGAAAGACCCCATGACCCAAAAAATCAATGTCGGAATCCTTGGAGCGGGAGGGATGGCGCAGGTTGTCCACATCCCGCTTTTGCGTAAACATCCCGAAGTCAACCTCGTCGCCATCTGCGACCTTGACAGCAAAAAAGCCGCTTTAGTCGCGCAAAAAAACAAGGTCCCACACTTCTTCTCGGATGTCGAGCGTTTCCTTCGACTTGATGAACTCGATGCGGTTTTCGTTTGCACTCCGACCAACTCTCACATGGCTTTTTCTCTGGCCGCGCTTTCCGCAGGCAAACATGTGTTGGTGGAGCAGCCCGTCGCGCGCAACCACGCCGAAGCGTTGCGCATGGTCAAAGCCGCGGCAGAAGCCAAGCGAACGCTGATGGTCGCCATGAATCATCGTTTCCGTCCCGATTCCATGATTTTGCGCAATTTCCTCGAGGCCAATGAACTGGGCAAAATGGTGCGTGTCCGCGCGGGTTGGTTGAAAAAGCAACATGTATGGACGCGCCCGCCGTGGGTCATGAATCCGAAAATTTCCGGCGGCGGCGTCCTGATGGATCTCGGCCTGCAAATGCTGGACATCTGCCTCTGGATTCTGGGCAGCCCGAAAGTCGAAAAAGTGTCCGCCGCCTCCGCTCGAATTCTTGCGGGGAGGAAAGTAGAGGATTCCGTCTTCGCCTTCTACCGGCTTCGTGGGGGACCCTGTTTGACCGTGGATGTTTCGTGGTCTTTGATGGCGGATGAAAGTGTGGCGTACACGCTTTTCTCTGGAAAACGAGGTTCGGCGGAATTGAATCCCCTGAAAATCACCAAAGAAATGCACGGCGACCTTGTCAACGTGACGCCGGGGAAATCACTTCGACCATTGGAGCTGTATAAGAAATCATTTGAGTTCGAAGTGGATCACTTCGTTCAATCCGTGCTGCACAAGCGTAAAACCATCTCTTCGGTGGAAGACGCGGCGAGTGTGATGGCCATCATCGAAGCTACGTATCGCAGTATCGCCGAGGGTCAGGAAATAGCAATGGCCGAGTCCTGACAGTGCTGACTCGTACGGCACGATTCGGGTTTTTCTTCGCGGCAATTCTGGGGGTTTGCTCGTTTCCGCCGTCGCCGCTGAGTCCTTTGGCTTGGGTTTGCCTCGTCCCGTTTCTCTATGCTTGCAGGTATTTTTCTCCCCGACAGGCTTTCGGGCGAGCATATTTGGCGGGCTTGATTTTCTTTGGGGGGATTTGTTATTGGATTGGACTCAACGCCGGAGCGCCTCCCGCGCTCGCGTGGGCTTCCATGCTCGCGACCATCGCCATCTTGTCTCTCAATTGGGCGGTGTCCGCCGCGGTTTCTTCATGGGCGATACGGCGCGCCGGGTTATGGGGAGCGTTGCTGCTTCCGGCGATTTATGTCAGCTTTGAAATGTTCTTTGGGCTGGGGGAGATAGGTTTCTGCTGGCCGATATGGGCTTTGTCGCAAGTTCCTCTATTTGTGCCCTGTCAGCTTTGCGACTTGACCGGCGTTTTCGGCCTTTCTCTCTGGGTCGTGCTGATAAACACGTTTCTTTTCCTTGCCATCGAGTTGAAAGGAGCCGCTCGGACACGGGCAATTCTGTTTGGCGTAATTCTTTTCACAGGCCCGTGGATTTACGGCGCTCTTCGACTGTCCGGGCTTGCGTTTTTGAAACAGGTGTCCATCGGCGTTGTTCAGGCGAACATCCCAGCCGTGCGCAAATGGCAAATCCCCGCCGATGAAACGATTGCGCTCTACAAACAGCAGTCAGATATCGTCCTGAATGCCCGTCCCGATTTTCTGGTGTGGCCGGAAACCGCCGTCCCTGTGGCGGTGCGCTACAGGCATTGGGCGCGAAACGAACTGCATCAATGGGTGGACAGCGCCCGCGTTCCGCTGCTGACCGGAGCGCTGGATTATAATCGAAATACCGATGGCGATGCGCTGCCTCTAAACGCGGCGTTTTTGTTCTCGCCCGATTCGCGCAAACTGCCCCGTTCGACCAAAATTCATCTGGTGCCGTTTGGCGAACGCATTCCGGGACAAAAGCTTTTTCCTTTCTTGGGGAAAATACGTTTGGGGCAAGCGGAATTCGCTCCCGGAAAGGAAGTGAGTCTTTTCGAACCTTTGCCGGATGTTCAGGTTGGATGTTTAATTTGTTTCGAGGTGGTGTTTCCGGAGGTTGCAGCGGCGCAGGTTCGTCGCGGCGCTCAAATTCTGGTGAACCTGACGAATGACGGGTGGTATGGAAATTCTTCCGGCCCGTATCAGCATCTGGCGCTGGCGAGATTGCGTGCCATTGTCACGCGGCGTTCCATTGCTCGAGCAGCCAACACAGGCATTTCGGCGATGATTGATCCGGCGGGGCGAGTTCTTTGCAGCGCGGGTGTCGGACGACGAAGCGCTCTCGCGCGGGAGCTGCCGCTAAACGACAGCGTAACATTCGCCGTCCGTTACAGCGCGTGGCTGCAATTGCTCCTTTTTGTGCTGCTTGTGGGAGGAATCGTCGTCTGCCGAAGAATGAAACCGTTGCCAAACCGGCGGGAGAATAGTTAACATTGCGGAACCTGCTCGCAGTCTTCATGGTTTTCATGTGTGTGGGGATGCTCCGGGCGGAAGTTCAAACGGGTTATCTGATTCCGCACCCGTCCGCGGCGCGCGATTTCGCTCTCGGCGGCAGCACCATTGCCCTGTCATGGGCGCCCCAATCCGTGGGACAGAATCCGGCAGGACTCGAACTCTTCGAACCATCGCCGCCCCTTCGCGGGACAATTATTCTTTCCCCGGCAGCGGTGCCGCAAGTTGCGAAACTTTGGCGGGACGGTTCTCAAGACACTCCCGATAAAATATTCGACAGCGCGGGTATGTTGGTACACGGTGTTGGGATGCAGAAATCAATTCTGGTTTTGATGGCACTCTTTGCTCAGCCTGTTTTGCGTGAAGGTGAATTTCCGGAAAGCGAAGCATTCGAGGGCAATCCGCTCGACGGACTCTATCGCAACTCTGTTCTTTTCAAACTCGATTTGCATCCGCAGGTCGCCGTCGGTGGTCGCGTGGATCGTTTCTATGACGACCGCCATCCGATGGCAAGCGCACACGGCTATGGAGTGATTCTGCGTCGCAAAAGCGTGCAAGTAGGCCTGCAATACCAGAGGTATCCGGCGCAGGGAAATTTCGCCCAGCATCCCCTCGACCGGCGTGGAGACCAAACCACCAGCGCGGCGTTAAGCTGGAAAGGACACGATTTCTCAGTCTCCTTTCAAGTGCTCAACCTCACGCAGAAATCCGAACCTGCCTTACTGGAGCCTCACGCCGGAATCGAATGGCGACCATTTAGAGCGGTTGCTTTTCGAGCCGGAGGAGCGCAATTTTCGCGGTCGGATTGTTGGGCTTGGACAGCCGGGCTGGGACTCTTGGATGCAAACTGGCTGCGCGGACCCCTGCGAAGGCTCAAAACACCCGATGACATCCTGCAACTGGCCGCTGGTGTCATCTACCGCAAACATACTCCTCTTTCCGTCACAGGCATCATGACACTCGCCTGGCGCTTGTAGAAGGAAGGAGACAGAAAAAAATCACGCCGAGGCAGATCCCCTGATCTGCCCGGAATGCTAAACAACACGACACTTTACCCATGAAATCGTTCCTGTTCGGCTTATTAGTCTGCATCACCTTTGCTTGGAGCGCGCCGCCGGATTCCCAGCGCGTTCCACCCGCGAAACCTGAGATTCGTGCGCAAACCGACAGCTTGAACCAGAAACCATCGACCACCCAAACATGGCTGCTGCCGCTGACAGTTGTCACCGTCGTCGGAACAGCATTTCTATTGCTCTTTACCGTTCGCAGCAAATAAAACCATCATCGTTATTCTCGCCGCGGCATGGCGTTAGCATGCCCGGTACGGACTAAATCAAACTTTCTGTAACTGGTACTATGGAAGGAAATCATTTCAAAATAAATCGAATGAAAAAAAAATCACATTACATCAGACTTCTTGCCCTGCTGCTTCTCATAGCAGTATTGGCTGGATGCGCTAAGCACGCTCGGCGCGAAATTCCCGGCCCTGAAGAAAGCTTCCGCAAAGCCATGAATCTCTTCGAGCGGGAGCGCTATTACCGAGCTCAGGAGCTTTTCAGAGACATCGCGCTCAACTATAGCGGCTCCACGATTATCGATTCGACCAAGTTGTATCTGGGATTGACGTATTATTATATGCGTGACTACCTGACCGCCGCTGACGAATTCCAAAGAGTTGGGCAGCTTTATCCGACAAGTACGGTCGCTCCCACCGCGCAATATTATCTGGCCATGAGCTATCTGGAAATGGCTCCTTCATACGCTCTGGATCAGAAATATACCGCGAAAGCGCTTGATGAATTCCAGCGTTTCCTCGAGGATTACAATGAGCACGCTTGGAAACCGGAAGCGCAAAAGTGTCTCGAAGAATGTCGGGACAAACTGGCGCGCAAAGAATATGCGGCGTCGCTGCTTTACTATAAAATGAGCGAGTACGCGTCCTGTGTGCTCTATTCCGATGAAGTGCTCGCCAATTATTACGATACAAAATGGGCGGGAGCCGCTCAGCTTTTAAAGGCGAAATGCTATCTCGCGCTGAAAGATGACGAGCAAGCCGCCGGAGAGCTTGAAAAGTTTCTCGCCAAATATGTGGGGAGAAAAGAAGAAACGGAAGTACGGGCGCTGCTCAAAGACATTCGCAATCGGAGGCCATAGCGACCCCTGTGGAACTCGGTCTCTTCGGAGGATCCTTTGATCCCATTCACAACGGGCACCTGTGGACGTTGAAAGCCGCGGCGCGAGAACTCACTCTGGACAGAGTGCTTATCATCCCGAATCCTGTGCCTCCACACAAACCCGCACATCATTTAGCTCCCTATGTTCACCGCCGCGAAATGGTGCGCTTGGCTCTGCAGGACTATCCCGAATTTGAGCTTGCGCTGCTCGAAGAGGAGAATGAAGGTCCGGCCTACACGATTGACACCGTGCGCAATGTGCGAGCGCGCATGAATATTTCTGCGGAGAATTGCTGGCTTATTATCGGAGCGGATCCGCTGCTTGAATTGGAAAGTTGGAAAGATCCGGACGCCCTTTTTCGTGATTGCCGCCTTGCTGTCTTGCCGCGACCGGGTTGGGATCCGTCGCTTGCTCCGAAACGTTTTCTGACGCGAGCGCGTCTTCTTAGGACACCTGAAATCGATATCTCAGCTTCTGACATTCGAAAAAAAATCGCCGCGGGCGAACCCATCGATTCATTTGTTCCGAAAGCTGTCGAAACGTACATTTACACTCACAAACTATATCGTTGATGAATCAAAATACACAACCACCGCCCCGATCTTTGACAGCCCGACTCTGGAGTACGTTGGCGTCGATGAAATTCGCCATCTTGCTGCTGGTCATTTTGGCGGTCATTTCCGTCTTTGGTCTCTTCGTCGAAGAATTTCTGCCCGATAATCCGATGGCCTCACCGTGGTCAGAATATGTCTGGGAAAAGCTCGGGGCAGACGGAATGATGGCGCTGCGCAATATCGGACTCACGCGCCCGTTCCAAGCGCCTTGGTACCGGTTTCTCGTCGCGCTGCTTGCGGTGAGTATTCTGGCCTGTGTCAGCCAGCGACTTCCAGGAATTCTTCGCCGCTTGAAGCAAGGGCCAGCGAAACTGGATAAAACCGCCATTTTGGCTTTGCCCCTGCATGCGACGATTTCAAACACCACACGAGAAACCTTGCAGTCCAAATGGCCGAAAAAGTTTAGTCGTCGAGAAGAAGTCAAAGAAAACGGCGAACTCTGGCGGGGAGAATTCGGACATTATGCTCATCTCGGACCCGCCCTGACGCATATCGGAATGTTCCTTCTTGCAATCGGAGCCATGATGGCATCCTTAGGCGTCAACACCTTTCAGATGGGCGGTTTCCCCGGCGATACCATAATGGCTGAAGATCTTCCCTTCGAACTGAAAATCGACAGTTTCCGCGTGGAGTATTACCCGCTCGCTCCGGGACAAACTGTGCTGGTTGACGACGAATTTCTCGGAAGAACCCTCAAACGAATCCGCGATGATATCTGGCTCGTGGAAACCGGACCCCACGGGAAAAAATCAGACCGAATCGAGGTTGAAGCATCCCAGCTTGCAAATCAATTTGATCGCAACTTTGACAGCGGCAATATACGCGACTACATCGCAAACGTTTCCGTTTTCGAAGAAGGGCAGGCTATCCGGACAGCGCACATCGAAGTGAATCATCCGTTGCGGCACAAAGGATGGCGAGTTTACCAGAGTTCCTATGATCCGGAGCATCCTCGCGTGGCCGCGCGTTTCGATACCGCCTATATAAAAGTGTCGCGCGCCGCCGACAGCACGGCATTGGATACGCTGTATCTGACCTTCGACAGTCCCGCGATGTTTGCCGATAATTTTGCTCTGACCGCTGGAGGATTCTATCCTGATTATAGGCGCGGGCAAGGAGAAGATTATTCGCTTTCCGCGATGATGAACAATCCGGCGATTCGGATAGGCATTTCCCGGAACGATAAGGAACTCAGCTCGACGGTTCTATTCCAGAAATTCGCGTTTCACGGAAGTACAAGCGAACAGGTGCCGTTCATTTTTGATATTCTGGATATAGAGGGTGCGACTGCGGCAGAGGAACTGCGCACGATTTTTTCATTCCGTCGGGATTGGGGAGGGGGCGTCATCTGGGCGGGATTCATCGTCATGACAATCGGACTTCTCTTGGCGTTCTATCTGATTCATCGCCGCTTCTGGATCTGGCTCGAACCTGAATCCGACGGTAAGATGCGCGCTGTCATCGGCGGAGAAAGCACACGCGGCACTCACCATTTCGAACGCGAATTCCAAACCATCATCGCTCGCATGAAACAGTAAGAAAAATACACAAAATCGAATGACGCGACCTGTGTAAGAAATTGGATGGCCTGATACCTTGACAGAAAAAACAAAATCACCGCACAAAAAGCGGCAACTACTCTTGGGAATGCTGCTCTGCATTCTGGTGATTCTGGGTGCTACTTGGTACGGAATCTGGGCGCTTCTCCATCGCGAAGCGGGAGTCTTAATTGTGATTTCGCGCCCCCCGGGAGCCGAAGTGATTCTGAACCGCCGACCTACAAATCTACTGACACCGGCTTTCCTTTCGAACCTGCCCGCTGATTCTTTTATCGTGACACTCCGGCGCGAAGGTCACCGCCCTGTCCCATTCATACAGCATGTCGTCATCCAAGCCAATGAGACGACGCGCACCGTCTTCTTTATGTCGCCGATTACTAAGTATGATACGCGCGAACTCCCAGAAGTTCTTAGTGCTTATAGCGATTGGGACTGGCGGATTGTCCATATCGAATGCGAACCCGCAAACGCTACCGTGCGCATCGATGAACGGGAAGTCCATGTCCGGCCTCCTCTGACGCTCCTGCTCGAAGGCGGGTCTCATGATATTGAACTCATCTGGCCTGACGGTCGCCGCGCAACAGGAACCGTGCTCCTGCGGCCCGGTCAAGCTTCTCAAACCGTCCGCCTGAAACCCGAGTAAGCATTCCTCTCGCGAGAAATCTCCCCCCGCCTGCGGGGGGGGGACAAGGGGGGTATCCTTATAAGAACTAATACAACAACAACGAAAAAACCATGCGCAAAGAACTAACCCGAATCACACCAAAGTCCGTCGTCAAAGTCTTCTTCTTTCTCGGACTCGCGATAAATTTCCTGTTAGGCCTGATTTGGGGCCTTTTCTTAAAAGGAGCCATAGAGTCAGGATCGGATTTCCTCCCGAAGGGTGAGATGCCCTTCCAACCAATGACTTGGGTAGAAGTTCTGCTCGGAGCTTTCTTGTTCGCGCTGGCCGGTTCCGTGATTTACGCGATTGCCGGAGGCATCATCGCGCTTCTCTATAATCTCGTAGTCCGCCATTTCGGAGGAGTCGAATTTCACATAAACGAAGAGCCTTCCGAACCTTCCGGTGAAGTGAAGCACACACCACGAGGAACGCCATGACCGATGTGCGCGTTCGTTTCGCTCCGAGTCCCACCGGCAGCCTGCATATCGGCGGTGCACGGACAGCCGTTTTGAATTGGCTCTACGCCCGCAGCACCGGCGGCAAATTCCTGCTTCGTGTCGAAGACACCGACCCGGAACGTTCACGCGGAGAATTGGTGGACACGATTCTCGAGGATCTCGCGTGGCTGGGAATGAAATCGGACGAACCGATTGTCTATCAATCGGAGCGCCTGGTTCACTACCGCAAGATTGCCGAAACCTTAATCGAGCGCGGCGCGGCGTATCGTGATTACACGACGCCTGAAGAATTGCAGGCGATGCGCGAGAAAGCTCAGGAGCAAGGCGAAGCTGCATTTCGATTCCGAGCTGACCGCGACAAACTCCGCCGTGGTGAATTTTCAGGCAGCGGAGCGCATGCCATTCGTTTTCTCGCGCTCGACGAGGATGTCACGTTTACGGACGGCGTTCATGGCGATATTCGATTTCCCGGTACGGAAATCGATGATTTCGTTTTAGTGCGGCGTGATGGTTCGCCGACCTATCACTTATCCGTCGTTGCCGATGATTATGCGATGGGCATCACCGATGTGATTCGCGGCAACGACCATATTTCCAACACGCCGAAGCAATGGTTGATTTACCGCGCGATGGACTGGCAGCCACCCTGCGTGGCCCATGTGCCGCTGATTTCAGGCCCCGATAAAAAACGTCTATCCAAACGACATGGAGCCGCATCCGTCGGCGATTACCGGCAAAAAGGTTATCTACCCGAAGCATTGTTCAACTTCATCGCGCTCTTGGGTTGGTCTCCCGGCAAAGGCGACAAAGAAATTTTCACCCGACAGGAACTCATCGATGCTTTCTCTATAAGCGGTATTCAAAAAAGCAGCGCGGTCTTTGATGAAGCCAAACTCGTCTGGATGAACGGCGAAGTCCTGCGCAATCTTCCGCTGACGGATTTCGTCGCTTCGCTGCGTTTCTACGTGACACCGCCAGTTGAGGATGATTACTTGGAAAAGGTGGCCGAGCTTCTGCGACCGCGCCTCACGTTGCCGTCGGAAATTCAAGAAAAAGGCTCGTATTTTTTTCAGGAACCCGACGAGTGGGATGCCAAAGGCCGCAAGAAACACTGGTCAGACTCGAAGCTTCCAACTCGCTTGTCGCAGTATATCACTGCTTTGGAATCGTCCGAGGAATTTGCCGCAGAAGCCTTAGAAACTCAACTGCGTTCCCTCTGCGAATCATGGGATATCTCAGCCGCGAAATTGATTCATCCCGTTCGACTCGCCCTGACCGGTCGAACAGCGAGTCCCGGTCTGTTTGAGATGATGGAAGTCTTGGGAAAATCCACTTGCATCCGCCGCCTGAAACGAGCGTTATCGGAACTCTGATTTACAAGCATAGCTCGCCGAGCCGGGTTCAGCGCAGAATTCGCAACCTCATCAAAAAGGGCAATCGCGGTAACCCGGCCGGAACAAAAGACAGTTCAAGCATGTAATGAAAATCCTCGACCGTTACATTCTCCACCGCTTCTTCAACATCCTCGTCTTCGCGACGTTCGCGTCGATAACCATTTTTGTGACGGTGGATCTTATCGAGCACTTGGATAAATTCATCGACGCAAAATGCCCCGCTTGGCTGGTTCTGCGCTACTATCTGCTCTATCTTCCTTACATCATCTATCTGACGCTGCCCGTTTCCATGCTTCTCGCGACACTTTTCACCGTGGGAGGACTCGTGCATACACACGAACTCACCGCGATGCAGGGCGCTGGCTACAGTTTGTACCGCGTGGCGGTATTGCATTTATTAGTGGCGATTCCGATAGGAGCGTTTGCGCTGGGTTTCGGCGAAACAATTGTTCCGGAAGCCAATCAACAAAGGCAGGACATCTACCGCGAAAAAGTCAAGCGAAAACGTCCCTCAGCCGCACGTCAGGGACGAATCTACCTGCAGGTGGGGCATAACGAATTCCTCAACATGGAATCCTATGATCCAACCATTCGAGTAGGTTACCATGTCACCATTCAAACGGTCGGAGCGGATAGAATTCTGGAACGCCTTGAAGCCAAACAGATCGTCTGGGTAGGGGATGCATGGAGACTAAAAGACGGTCGCAATCGGGTTTTTCGTGTTCAAGGAGAGGAAGTCGAGCCTTTTGAAGCTCTTCGGCGGGAAGATTTGGGCTTTGAGCCGGATGATTTGACGAAGGTGCAGACCAAACCCGAGGAGATGAACTATGCGGAGCTCAAATCTTTCATAACAAGACTCGAGCACAGCGGCAATCGGAGCGCCAAATGGATCGTGGATTTAGCGTTCAAAATTTCACAGCCTTTCGCGAACGTGATTATTGTTTTCTTCGGCGTACCTTTAGCGGCGATTCGACGCCGGGGAGGGTTGGTTCTGGGATTTGGGCTGGGGCTTTTAGTCTGTTTCATCTATTTCGGCTTCATGCAAATCGGAAAAATCCTCGGCTATCACGGCACCATCCCGCCGCAACTCGCCGCATGGGGAGGCAATATCATTTTCGCCGCTTTTGGTTTTGTTCTGACTCTCTGGGTCAGGAAATAATCTGCTGCCATTACCAGCAACTTCAAAATCGCCGAGCCGGGTTCAGCGCAGGTTTCCTTGGATAGAACGATAAAACTATCGCGCGTAACCCGGCCGGAACTTGGTTTAATGATCGTCGCTGGCTTGAATGATATAGAAGTACTTATCATTCGCGCCGGTATTATGATCGAATTCTAAACTCTGCGTTGTCGTCAGAAAATTTTCCGGCGCTGGCGTGAACATCGGGTCGGTGCTGCCATAGACGCGATACCACACACCGCCCTGTTCCGAAGGCAGCTTATGTAAAAAAGTCAGAGAGCTATAGGGAGTTCTCCTTGGCCGCCAGTTCTTCGATGGCTTCGAGCAGCGGATCCCAGCCGAATCGGCGCGCCGCACTTTCGACTCCGGGTTTGAGCTTGTCACCTAATCCCTCTCGCAGGAAACGAATACAGGCTTCGCTGAGAGCTCGCGGATTGTTCGGCGGCACCATCAAGCCGGATTCTCCTTCGTCAATTACTTCCGGAAGTCCGCCGACTCGCGTAGTGATGACCGGTATCCCTTGTGCGTAAGCAATTTGAACGATTCCCGACTGAGAAGCGCTACGATAAGGAAGCACCGCCCCATCCGCCGTCCGGAAATAGATTCCCACCTCTTCATTGGGCACATAATGATCAATCCAAGTCACGGCTTCCTTTAGCGGAGACGCGGCCAATCGCCGGTCATACTCTTCTCTGTCTCCGTAGACTTCTCCTACGATAAGAAGCCGAACCTTGCCCCCTAATTCCTGGTGAATCTTTGGAAACGCATCCAAGAGATCCACGAGTCCTTTATAAGGTTTGATGAATCCGAAGAAGAGCAGGACATTCGGTTCGCGGATGCCCAATTTTTGGCGCGCTTCCTCTCGGCTCAAGCTCGAAGGATAGCAATCGTAGAGGGGATGATGCACGCGACGGATCCGATGCGTGGGAACTTGCGGAAACCTCTCAAGAAATTCTTTGTGCACGGTTTCCGATTGAGCAAAATATCCATAGAAAGGGTTCAACCCGAAGCGAGTCCAAAATTCTCCCATCGGCCAGCCTTCGTGGGGAACAACATTGTCCAAGATGACGAGAGGTTTGAGATTCTGGTTCGACCGCAACAGACGCACCAAGCAGCCATAGGAAGGACCGAAGAAAGGAACCCACCACTTGAAAATGACGCCATCTGGTTTCAGCACACGAATCGCCTTTGCGGTCGTCCACCAACTGAGTGGATTCAAAGGAGCGAGCCGTGGTTCGGGATTGACATCAATGGTCGGAGAGCCGGTGTCTTTTTGTGTTTGTCCGGGGAAGATCAGGCGTGGGAACTGCCGCTTGAAGGAAACGAAATGAACATCGTGCCCTCGCGCACGGAGTTTCTGGTAAAGAACCGCTAAGTATTGCGCGATTCCCCCACGGAAAGGGTGCGCCGGTCCCACCAACACAAACCGCATCAGCGCACCAGCTCCTTCTTGACAGCTTCAAGAACGCGGTCAGGTGCGAGATATTTCATGCATCCTCCGATGGGGCAAACCGGATCAAAATAGCAGGTGCAATCGTAGTCCGGTGCGAGAATGACCCCTTGGTCGTAGAGTTCAAATTCATTCGGATTGAAGATGTTGTTGAAGAGAACAACTTTCTTGCCGAGTCCGAGAGCCACATGGAGCGCCATCGATACTGCCGTAACCACCAAATCCAATTGGTTAACCAGTGAGAAATAGCCCGACAGCGGAAAATGTCCGGGATAGTGAGCGCCCGCGGCATCGGCGATCCGGCGATTCTTCTCGTCTTCGGTCGCTCCTCCCAGAAGAACCACGCCATACCCCTCCACTATCAGCCGCGTGGCGAGTTCCGTCCAGTGTTCATCGGGCCAGTTTCGGTGAGGCCAGCGCGCACCGCAACCTGTAGCCAATCCAACTCGCGGGGAAGCTTGCGGAAGATTCCAGTCCGGCTGAGAATCCGGTGGTTCCAAGACATAACGCTCCCTGTTGTAAGGGTATCCACAAATCTCGATGATTTCCTGAGGATAGCTCTTGCGATTCTCTTTGCTGATGTCATCGAAGATGCCGGTGAGGAACTTGTCCTGAGCTGCGTTGTCTGCGGGGGTGCAGAGCCCTTCGGGTCCCATCAGAAAACCCCTTCGATGTTCCGCCTTGACCCGCGCAGCGACCGCTATAGCCTCGGGATCTTTGTCTAAACTGAGAAGATGACTGAAAGAGGCTTCAGTGACCCAGGTGACCGCTTCAAGAGTAAAGGGAAGCATGCGGTCAACCCATTCTTTCGGCAGCACTTCGGGTGAGCAGGTCAGCCATGTAATGTGAGCTTTCGGATGATGAGCTTTGATAACTCGTAACAGGGGAGTTGTTCGAATTACATCTCCTGCCGCCCCTAATTTGATGATAAGGAATCGCTCCTCCACAGGGTCGTATTGTGGGCAATCTTGGCAGTGAACTCCGCTTTCTTTATGCGGTTTGCAGGGCCGGTCGCCTAAAAAATAACGGCAGTCGCGATGGACTATCATTCGTTTTCCTTGTCTGTTGAACTTTTAGCGTCTTCAATCGGCGGGGAGCTGCCAGGCCAAGTGCTTAACTCATTCAAGATAAACATAATCCCGAAAATTGTCAACAAGATTTCCTACTCGCTTGGACACTTACCTACTCGCACAGTCCAAAAAAATGGTAAGAAAAAGCCCTTTCGTATAATTCCAAAGGGGCTTTGCATTCCTTTAAGCAAGCGCATCAATGGTCATCGCTGGCCTGAATGATGTAGAAATACTTATCATTCGCGCCGGTGTTATGCAAAAATTCCAAGCTCTGCGTCACGATGAGCAAATTTTCCGGAGCTGGTGTGAACATCGGATCCGTGCTGCCATAGACTTGGTACCAGACATCGCCCTGTTCCGGCTGTCCTCCACCGCCGGTCGTGACTTCCTGCCATTGAAGCTTAACTGTATTTGGCGACGTCGGCACCATCGCCGTCATCATCGTTACATCCGGCGGAAGGTTATCAATCGAATAACCGGAATCAGGTTCGGAGTCGAAATAGGTTCCCGGATTCGACGTCCCCGCTCTGATAAAGAAAGTGGACCAATAGATGCCTTCTGACGAGGAATCAGCAAGCGTCGGGCAGATGGCGGCGTAGGTTTCCTCTTCAAAAGCCGGCACGGTGGTGATGAACTCCCATTCGCCGGGCGGCCAATCAAGACCACCGTATCTGGTTTTCCCGTCGTCCTCTGTCAGATATTGATCAATCCTTCTGTAGATGTTGTAGTCTTCAATAACATAATCCGGCCAGAAGCCATCGTAGATGCAACGATTCCAGCGGATGCGCACTTGCCTACCTTGATCATTGCCGACATCTGTGATGGACGTAATGAAGGGAGAACTGAAAGCCGTCTTCACTAACCAGAAATCATTTGAGCCCGCTCCGTAGGAAGAGGTAATCCCCCCAAGGATATAGTCGCCATCGGTGGTCTGCTGAACCGACTGGCAAAAATCGTAATCGCTTCCCCCGAAGGGGTGGCTCCACAGGCTGTCACCGTTCGCATCCGCGCCTACCAGCCAGAAATCATAATTGCCCGCCCCGTAGGACTCGGTAAACCCACCAAGGATATAGCCGCCATCGGTGGTCTGCTGAACCGACCAGCATTCATCGAAACTGCTTCCCCCGAAGGTGCGGCTCCAGAGGCTGTCGCCGTTCGCATCCGTCTTCACCAGCCAGAAATCAGAACCGCCCGCACCGTAGGAATCGGTTTTCCCCCCAAGGATATAGCCGCCGTCTGACGTCTGCTGAACCGAATAGCAAGCTTCACTGCTGCTTCCCCCGAAGGTGCTTCTCCACTCCTCTGTGCCACTAACATCCGTTTTCACCAGCCAGAAATCAAAACTGCCTGCCCCGTAGGACCCGGTAAATCCCCCAAGGATATAGCCGCCGTCGGTGGTCTGCTGAACCGAATGGCACGGATCAGAGCCGCTTCCCCCGAAGGTGCGTGTCCAGAGGGTGTCACCGTTCGCATCCGTCTTCACCAGCCAGAAATCTTCAGAGCCCGCCCCGTAGGAATCGGTTTTCCCCCCAAGGACATAGCCGCCGTCTGATGTCTGCTGAACCGAATAGCAATAATCCCAATTGCTTCCTCCGAAGGTGCGTGTCCACGTAGTGTCACCGTTCGCATCCGTCTTCACCAGCCAGATATCAGCCTGCCCCGCCCCGTAGGAATAGGTAAGCCCCCCAAGGATATAGCCGCCGTCGGTTGTCTGCTGAACCGAATAGCATCTATCATTATCGCTTCCCCCGAAAGTGCGGCTCCAAAGACTATCGCCATTCGCATTCGTCTTCACCAGCCAGAAATCATAAGAGCCCGCCCCGTAAGAATAGGTATCTCCCCCAAGGATATAGCCGCCGTCGGTTGTCTGCTGAACCGAATAGCAACGGTCGGTGCTACTTCCGCCGTAGGTGCGGCTCCATAGGCTGTCCGGCGGCTGGGCAAATGCTTGAAAAACAATCAGAAACAAACTTGCCGCCACCCATGCGCAAAAAGTAATGTGCCTTTTCATGGTTCGATCTCCTTCCTGTTTATTTAACTATACTGACTATCCTCGAAAGAGTCAAGTAAAATCTTCATCTGTGCAAAAAAAGCCCGAATTTCAACAATCCAGACCCATTTAAACTGACAACACTTTCGCCGAAGCAGGTCGCCTGACCTAACTCGAAATTTTAGAGAGGCAATCTTCCCAATATGGCTGCAGGTAGAAGACAAACCGCCGCAAGTGAAATCTAATATACTAATTATACTACCATAATCTCATGCATCAGAGCGATTCCAATCGCGTTATAATCTTAACTAATTGTGTAAAAGGACTTGATTTTAAGCCCAGAGATTTGTAAATTCTCTACTGGGTTAGTAGGAATGTAAGTATCCATGAATGCATGGCTTATTGGAAACTGAACTTGATGGGAGCCTGAGGAGAATCTGAATGCGTCGTTTTTTAACGTTGTTCTTTCTTGTCTTTGGGATAGTTGTTGTTGCGCAAGCGCGCTATCTTGAGCCCTCCATACAATATGCCTCGACCCGGTTCATTGTTCAAACATGGCCCGAGTCGGCGGATCTCTCCCCGCAAATCACAGAAAACCTCGTCATTCTAAGTGATCCCGAGTTGACCTCACTAAATCAAAAGTGGGGCATCACTCGGGTAGAGCGTCTTTTCCCCGACATTTCTTCTGAACGCAATCCGAAAAATGAACGGCTTTCGACGTACTGGCGCTTTTGGCTTGAATCAGGTATCGTAACCGAAGACCTGCTTGAAGATTTCGCAAAAGCGCTCGCGGTTGAACACGTCGAGCCGGTGGGGATTCATTCCGTCTGCTATCAGCCTGACGACCCCGACTACACCTATCAATGGTACCTGCAGGACAGTGCGGGAGACCACGACGTTGACGCGACGGAAGCCTGGAGCGTGCAGCGCGGAACCCCGGATGCACTTATTGGCGTCATGGATACAGGCGTGCAATACGGCCATCCTGATTTGGCGGCGAATATCTGGATAAATGAAGCCGAATACAATGGTATTTCAGGCTATGATGATGACGGCAATGGCTTTATCGATGACTATCATGGTTGGGATTTTATCATTTATGAAATGGCCTACCCGGGGGAGGATGGTCGAGTCGAGGACAATGATCCGACGGATTTCGTCGGACATGGAACGCATATCGCGGGAATTGCCGCCGCCGTTTTAAACAATGGAACCGGCGTTTCGGGAATTGCCGGAGGGGGAAGCGGATTTGATGGGGCACGAATCATGCCGCTCCGCATCGGTTGGTTTGCGGTCAATGGCCATGCGTATGTGGCGATGGACTATGCGGCTCGAGCCATCAACTACGGACGCCAGAAGGGAGTCACCGTTTTCACTTGTGCCTGGACAAACAGCAATACCGGGGGACTCGGCGCCGCTGTCGATGAGGCGATTAGTGAAGGTATTATTTTTTGTGCAGCGGCGGGGAACAGCAATTCCAGCCAGCCCTACTATATGAGCTCACGCGGAGACTGCATCGATATCGCCGCTGTCGATGAAAACGATGTCAAAACGTCGTCCTCCAACTACGGAACGTGGGTGGATATTTGCACTCCCGGCCAATCCATCTATTCGACTGATTCATATCATTACACAGATACCTATGCCTATGATGGTGGCACATCCATGGCGTCAGCGATGGGAGCCGGTGCTGTCGCTTTAATTAAGAGCCAGCAACCGGGTTGGAACCGAGAGCAAATCATAGCTGCATTGTTAGCGGGAGTGGATGATATCTACAGTTTGAATCCTGACTATATCGGCCAGCTCGGTTCCGGTCGCCTGAACCTCAACCTCGCACTCATGAATACCGGCAGTTACACGCTCATGAGTCCGAATGGTGGAGAAATTTGGGAATTGGGAGATTCGGCGACGGTCCGCTGGGAAAGTGACATCATCGAAGGAGATATCACACTCAGCTTGAACTACAATTATCCCGAAGGAGAATGGGAGGATATTTATACGGGCACACCGAACGCCGATTCCGTGACGATAATCGTAACCGGCACTGTAAGCCCGAATGCGCGCCTCCGTATCCGAAGCGAACTTGCTCCTATGATATGCGATTCATCGGATAACGATTTTGTGATTGGGATTCTTTCCTATTTGGTGAAACCGTACTTCACTCTTCTAAGTCCGGATGGCGGCGAAGAACTTACGATTGGTGATTGGCACAGGATTTCATGGACAACCTCCCATCCCGGTTCAACTGTAACACTATCCATCAATCGGAATTACCCAGACGGTCTGTGGGAAGACATCCTCGTTCATGTCGATAATCTGGGAAGCACTCTTTGGAAAGTGACCGGGCCTCCAACTTCAAATGCCCGACTCCAGATCAGAGGAGATGAATTTACGACGTCGAGTGATTTATCTGATGGAGATTTTTCAATCTCTTTTCGATGTAATGATCGGATACCCAACTTTGAAGTTCTATCTCCGACCAGTGAGAATGTCTGGGTTACCGGAGAACAAAAAACGATTACCTGGTCCTGTATCGGCGACTGTGAAACCGTGCGGATCATGATTTGCAAAGCATATCCGAAAGGGCCGTGCGAAACAATTGCGATAACGGCCAACGACTTCACGGAGTCTTGGGAAGTGTTCGGATGGAACAGTTTTAATGCGTGCATCGTCATCGAGTGTTTGGGACAACACGAAAGTGCGGTAGCCTCGGAAAGTTTCACCCTAATCAATGGAGCGGACGCTGTAGCGACCCGTCAGGGTGATAATATTATTCTGCAATGGAATCCCAACGGAGCCGCGTCCTATAATATCTACAGCTCTTCCAACGCTATCGGACCTTTTACCAACCTTGAAGCCTCGACGGCGGATACTTTCTTTATAGACGAGAACATTCTCCAGACCCAATCTCCAAAATTCTATCAAGTCCTCAGCATCAAACCATAAACCATAAATCTCCCCCCGCCTGCGGGGGACAAGGGGGGTGACAATACAATTCCGGCGAGTTGGTGTGCGGGTAGTTTACCGGCGTTTCTTCCACCAAGCACGGAGGCGTTCGGATATCTTTTGTTCTTGGCCTTGGTCGGTGGGATGATAGAAGATTTTATCTTTGTGGGTGTCGGGAAGGCTTTGCGTCTCAGCGAAATGTCCAGGTTTGTCGTGAGGATAGATATAGCCCTTACCATAACCTTCTGATTTCATCAGGCCGGTTACAGGATTACGCATGTGCAGAGGGACCGGAGCGGGTATCTGTTCATTCTTCACGGCGGCCGTCGCATCTTCAATCGCCATGTAGCTCGCGTTCGATTTCGGGCTTGACGCTAAGTAGCAGCATGTTTGCGCCAGAACGATTCGCGCCTCCGGCATTCCGATTTGATGCACCGCCTGAAAACAACTCGTTGCTAAAACAAGTCCGTTGGGATTCGCGTTGCCGATGTCTTCGCTCGCCAGAACAATCATCCGCCGCGCGATGAATAGTGGCTCTTCCCCGGCATCCAACATACGCGCCATGTAATAGAGAGCGGCATCCGGGTCTGACGCGCGAACGGATTTGATAAACGCGGATATCGTGTCGTAATGTGCGTCGCCTTTCTTATCGTAAATAGGCAACCGCTTTAGAACGCTCTTCTCAATCAATGATTTCTCAATGGAAACACGCCGCCCATCTCGCGGAGCAATGTTCACGGTAAGTTCTAACGCGTTATAAAGCACGCGGGCATCTCCACCGGACAGCGCGAGCATCGTTTCTTCGGCGTTGGATGTCAGTTGTATTTCCAACTCTTTCAGATGCTCGTCTTCACGCATTGCTCGATGCAGAAGCTGCTTTAAGTGTTCCGCATTCAGCGGATGAAACCTGAGCACGCGCGCTCGTGACAGCAGCGGTGAAATCACTTCAAAAGACGGATTCTCTGTCGTCGCTCCGAGCAGCGTTACCGTTCCCTCCTCCACCGCATGCAGCAGCGCATCCTGCTGCGATTTCGACCAGCGATGAATTTCATCGACGAATAGCAGCGTCCTCAAGCCCTTCGAGTGGCGATGCTGAGCTTTCGCCAAAATTTTCCTGAGTTCCGGAACTCCCACAGCAATAGCGGAAATGGAAACCATTTCATAGCTCAGGTTCCGCGCCAGAATCCGCGCTAATGTCGTTTTGCCTGTTCCGGGGTCTCCCCAGAAGATGAGCGACGGCAGCTCCCCGGCATCAATCAACCCGCGCAGTACCGCTCCCTCGCTTAAAAGATGTTCCTGCCCAAGAAATGCGTCCAAAGATTTCGGCCGCATGCGTTCCGCCAGTGGAGCGCGAGGTGGTTTGCCTTTTTCTTCCGGGAATAGTGTATTATTTGTATCGTTCATTTTGCGGATGAGAATTTATGATTCGTTGGCGGGCAGGCAGGAGCCAGCCCGTAGGTCGGGGATATAGGAAACAACCCTAGCGGCTGGCTCCTGCCTGCCGTTCCTTTAAATAATATACAAAGAAGAATCGGTTGAACGCAACTCCATAAAGAAAAGCCGCGCGGATTTCCATGCGGCTTTTTGCTATTCATTTTGAGTTCCGGCCGGATTACGCGCGACAATTTACGGACAAGGCAGGCCTTGTCCCTACGGCTCGGCGGAAAGTTATTCTTTGTTTCCGTTTTTATTCTTCGTTCCTTTTTCCTTCGCGGCGTAGGCTTGTTTGACCATCGTATCGAGGTAGCCTTCGGGGTCTTTCAGGAGTTCGGGAGTGATTTTCAGTGAATTCTTGCCTGCTAATTTCAAACCATACTCGTAGTTGTTCAAAGCATCGCGGAGGAATTTGGCGGTTTTTTCCGGGTCTCCTCCGGTTTGCTCGCGCAGCCACTGGCGACTTTTTTCAGGGAATTCAAGCGTGACGCCGGATGATTCAAGGAACTTCCGCTGGAAATCAAGAAACGATTGCTCGAAGAAAAGTTCAGCGACTTTTTTCTGCGGCTCATCTACCATCTCCCGTGTCACAAGCAATTCCTTAATCGAACTCGACGGCAGCAGCTTCTCGAAGCGCATCAGCACGCCTTCGGTCACGGTCAGAAGCCCGCGAGCCCCGATGCCTGTTTTATGAGCGCGGCGAGCGATTTCGCGCAGCGCCTCGTCCGTGAATTCGAGCTTGATGCCATAGGCGGCGAAGTCGCGCTGCTTGCCCTGAATCACCGCCGAATTCGGATTCTTCAGAATATCGTATAGAGCTTCCGCATCGAGTTCATGGAGCTGAGCAATCACCGGCAACCGCCCGACGAACTCCGATTCAAATCCGTACTCGACAAGGTCGGACGTTGACACGCGCCGAAACAGCGCTTCGGTACTGCGTCCCGATATAGGTTCATTGCCGAATCCCATCGAACCTCGACTGAGCCGCTTCCGTACAATTTCCGGCAAGCCCGAAAACGCTCCCGACACAACGAAGAGAATATTTTGCGTGTTCACCTTTTTGCGCTCGGCTTTGCCTGTGCGCTGCGTTTCGATGACGGCTTCCATTTGAGCGGCCAAATCGTGCGGCACACGTAGGTCAACATCGGTATCTTCCATCAGCTTCAGAAGCGCTCTTTGCACGCCGGAACGGGAAACATCCGGCCCCCACGACGAGCCGGACGACGCGATTTTATCAATCTCGTCCACGTAAATAATTCCATATTCGGCCAGCTTGATATTCCCTGAAGCTTCCCGTACCAACTCGCGCACAAGGTCTTCCGCATCGCCCCCCACATAGCCTGTCTCCGAAAATTTCGTCGCGTCGCCCTTGACGAACGGCACACCCAGACGTTTGGCAATCAATTTTACGATATAGGTTTTGCCGACGCCGGTGGGGCCTATCATCAGGATGTTGGCTTTGATATGTCCCAAATCCATCTCATCGGGCGGGTGTGCGCTCTCGTACTTGCGGCGGTGAAAATGCGTACAGATTTTCGTGGCCAGAATCTCGATGGCCTCGTCCTGATGCACCACATACTGCCTTAAGAACGCTTCAAGTTCCGTCGGCTTCAGATCGAAATCAATCGTTTCTTCTGAAGCGTCTTTAGAGGTCGGAACCCCGTCATGAGGTGCGCCAAGATCCATTTCGGGCACTGGCGTATCACTGCCATATTTGCTGCGAAAGAATTCGGCGAATTCCTCCTGCATCTTTTCAGGATTTATCGGTTTGCTCATGCTGCTAAAATCTCCATTCTTCACAGCTTTGCGCAGAATTTTGCGCACATAGTCCGTTTACGCTCTAATAAATGCTGGAAACTCGAAATAAGTTCCCGAAAAACTTGATGTCGCGGGCAGATTGCGCCTTGTTTTTGTCCGCTAAGATTGTTATAATTAAAATCCCGCAATTTTCAGGCCCATGCCCATTATCCAGCCAAAAGGAGGCCTCTCATTCCAAAACGCAATGAAGAATCGGTCATCGGTATCGATTTAGGGGGTACAAATTTCAAAATCGCTGTCGTAGCGCCTGATGGCGCTATTCTCGCCGACCGCGTCACTCCCACACCTGCAAGCCGGTTATGGCCTGATGTTCGGAAAGCTCTGGCCGACAGCACGCGCCGGCTTCTTGCGGAGAGCGAACTCAGACCCACGTCCGTCGGATTCGCCGCACCGGGAATGGTGGATGAAACGCGGGAATTGCTGCGCTCCGCCCCCAATTTCCCGGAATGGAAAAACCTGCCGCTCCGCTCCGAACTTCAGGAAATACTCGAACTGCCGGTGACGCTCGATAACGATGTCAACGCGTTCGGATTAGCGGAAGCTCTTTGGGGCGCGGGCAAAGGAAAACAGTGCCTGCTTGGACTGGCTGTCGGGGCGGGAGTCGGCGGCGTTGTCATCATCGATGGAAAGGTTTTTCGCGGCTTTCGCGGCACTGCCGGAGAATTGGGGCACATTCTAATTAGCGAAGACGGGCCACTTTGTAATTGCGGACTCCCGGGGCATCTGGAAGCTTACGCCGGGCGCGCTGCTTTCGATAAAGAAGCGTCGCGGCTGTTTCCCACGGGAGAATTGCCCAATCCCATGCGCATGGCTGAATTGGCAGCGGACGGAAACGAAAAGGCGCGAGAAGTCCATCGCTATCTGGCTCATTATCTGGCTCTGGGATGCGCCACTCTGATTCACTGCTTCAATCCCGAGGCGATTATCATCGGCGGCGGAACCGTCGTGAATGCGCCTTATCTCTTCGATGTTCTGCGCGCGGAAGTGGCTCGTTATACGATGGAAACCGCGAGAGAAGGCGTGGAAATTCTGCCTGCAGGCCTTGGATACATGGCCGGAGTTTTGGGTGCCGCCGCGCTTCGGTATCAGGATTAGCGCCTTTTAAGATAGACATTTCAACCGGGCACACGGGACACATGCCTCGGCGGAACAATAATCCACCAAGCTCTAGACAGAACGCTCCCGCGTCCTGCGTTCGAATATACGAAGCATTAGAATGGAGCCATCAATTTGACGAAAATTCAATTCGCATTCGGGATTCACAATCATCAACCCGTTGGAAATTTTGATCACGTCTTCGAAGAAGCCTACGAGCGTTCTTACAAACCGTTCCTCGAAGTCATGGCACGGCATCCGAACATCCGGTTCTCTCTGCATACAACCGGCTGTCTGTTCGAATGGCTCGAAAAACACCAACCCGCCTATTTCGACCTTGTCGGTAAACTCGTAGAGCGCGGGCAAATCGAACTTCTCGGCGGCGGATTTTACGAACCGATTCTGTGCATTCTTCCCGAAGAGGACGCGCTCGCACAAATAGACATCATGCGCACCTACCTAAAGAAACGGTTCGGCGTCGACGTGCGCGGAGCATGGCTGGCGGAACGCGTGTGGGAACCGCATCTGGCTCGCCTTCTTGCCGAAGCTGGAATTAAATATTTGCCGCTGGACGATTACCATTTCCTTTCCGGCGGACTGCGATTGGACGACCTCGCCGGTTACTACCTGACGGAAAACCAAAGCGCGCCCGTGGGTCTTTTCCCCATTCACCAAAGACTTCGATACACAATTCCTTTTCAGGAACCGCAGGAAACACTAAGCTATCTGCGTAAGTTTAAAGATAAGAACGCGCAGCCGCTTTTAGTCATGGCCGACGACGGAGAGAAATTCGGACTCTGGCCTGGTACCTACGAATGGGTCTATGAAAAGAAATGGCTCGAACGTTTCTGCACCGCACTTGAAGAGAGCGAAGACTGGCTCGATGTTATCTCACTGGGAGAAGCGTTCGATAAGATTCCTCCCGTTGGCCGCACCTACCTGCCCACGTGTTCGTATTTCGAAATGGGTGAATGGGTGCTGCCGGCTGGAGCGGGAGTTGATTTCGAGCACTTCGTCCATGAATTCGAGAAGCGCGAGGATTGGGAAACGCTGCGGCCGTTTTTAAAAGGCGGTTTTTGGCGCAACTTCATGGCGAAATACGACGAGTCGAATCTGCTCCATAAAAAGATGCTGCACGTCAGCCGCAAATTTTCATCGCTTCCATCGAACAAGAAAACGAAGAAGCGGTATCTGCCTCTTCTGCGCGGCCAGTGCAACTGTCCGTATTGGCACGGCGTTTTCGGTGGGCTGTATCTGCCGCATCTGCGCCATGCTGTTTGGAAGCAGTTGCTCGAGTCCGAACGTCTCGTCGATGCGGCTGTGCATAATCACCGGAACTGGGTACAAATCTCTCGGCAGGATTTCGACAGTGATGGCAGAGAAGAAATCCTGATGGAGAGCGAATCCATCAACGCTTATATTGCGCCTGCGCGCGGAGGGATGCTGTTCGAATTGGACGCGGGAACGTATCCATTTTTAAATACACTGACGCGCCGCAAGGAAAGCTATCACGCTCGCATTCATCAGGCGACGAATGAAGCCACGGAAGGCGCTTCGATACATGACCGAGTGCTTTCGAAAGAAGAAAACATCGCCGAGTACCTCCATCTCGACAGCTATCCTCGCCGCGCTCTGCTTGACCACTTCCTCCCGTGGGAGCTTTCCATCGAAGATTTTCGGGATGGAAAATTCACCGAGCCCGCCGGTTTTTTACAGGCGACCTACAGCGTGGACAGAAAAGGAAGAGACTCTGTAACGCTCTCCTGTCGAGGTGCAGTCATGGATAACGATATTGAAATCAGCAAGCGCATCTCACTGAATCCCGGCGCAAAGAAGCTGTCTGTCAAATACCGCGTGCGGAATCATTCGGACATTCCATTGCATATTCCTTTCGGTATCGAATGGAATCTGTCTTTTCTTTCCGGCAACTCGCCGCACCATCATTTCACCATTCCCGGAAGCGCGATTCGGAAGCGGCCTCTGAATGAAACGGTGCGGCATTCGGACGTGCGTAACATGGTTCTTACCGATGAAAATGAAGGCGCATCCGCTTCCTTTTCATTCGAACAGCCGGTGGAAATCTGGCGTTGCCCTGTCGAGAGTGTTTCGCTTTCCGAAGGAGGATTTGAACGCGTTTTTCAGAGCATCGCACTGCTTTTTCGATGGGAACTTTCCGTAGGAGCCCAAAGTCAGTGGGAGCAATCTTTCGAGTGTCAGCTCACCGGGTAATTGCGTCACTTATCGTTTGCCTTGCAATTACACTTGCAGGCCGGGCGGCGGACGTCCAAACCACGTTACCGGATTCGCTGCCAGCGGACAGTAGCGCCGCGCTCGACTCGCTTCAGACGGATACGCTTGCGGCGGCTCCGGCGAAAGATGAAGTGGATACCCTTGTCTTCTACTCCGCCGATTCGATTGACTTCGATGTAGTAAATCGCGTCACGACTCTCATCGGCAATGCAGCGGTGCGTTATAAAGACATGGAGATTCAGGCGGCGGTCATCCGAGTGGACTGGACCAATCAGCTCCTGACAGCCGCACCCTTGCGCGATACGCTGTGGGCGGACAGCGCCGCCACAGAGATTGATTCCATTATAATCATTGGCGTGCCTCATTTCCGTCAGGCCGCGGAGCAATTTCACGGGGATTCCATCGCCTACAATATGAAAACCCGGAAAGGGCGCGTGGAACATGGCCGGACGCAATACATGGACGGCTACTACTACGGTGAGCGTTTCAAACGGCTTTCATCAAAAGAAATTATCGTGGGAGGCGGCGAGTTTACGACCTGCGACAAGGAACATCCCCATTACCACTTTTCTTCTACGAAAATGAAAGTCATCGTCGGAGACAAAGTCGTCGCGCGCCCCGTGTATTTGTATTTTGAAGACGTTCCCGTCGGAGTACTTCCGTACGGTGTCTTTCCCAGTCGCAAAGGGCGGCAGTCGGGATTCATTATTCCGACATTCGGTGAAAGCGCTCATCAGGGTCGCTCTCTTCGCCATTTTGGATATTACTGGGCGCCGTCGGGTTATATGGATCTTGCTGGTTTGTTCGATTACTACGAACGCTTCGGTTTTTTGGGGCATGTAGATTACCGCTACGCTGTGCGTTATAAATTGAGCGGCGATGCTAAGTTCTCGTTCGACACTCAGAGAAGCGAAGGCACGCAAAACCGGCGCTGGGCTCTGAAAACGAGACACAATCAGGAAATCGATCCATATACGAAACTGACGGTTTCCGGTTCGTTCGCGTCCGACGGCTCCTATAACGACCGCTACGCCACCACGACGCAACGCCTTCGTCAATCGTTGAACTCGAACGCGACCTTGACGCGACGCTGGCCTGATTCCCCTTGGTCCATGTCGTTGAACCTGCATCACGAACAGAATTTGTTGGACGACACGTGGCGTGCATCGCTGCCGAATTTTTCCGTTCGTCACGGCAGTGGCAAACTTTTTCCGGGACCGAAACCTCCCAAGGGAGCTCGCCGCACAACCTTCCGTTCTCGCGCAGAGGAACCGTGGTACCGCGCGATTACGTATGATTACTCCGCGTCGATGCTCAACTCGATGGCTTACGCGAAAAGCAGCCGCATCGAAGGCTACGGCGTGACGCCGCGAAGTATCTACACGGGCAAGACATCGCGGACGACTATCTATGGAGATAAACCCACGACGACGTCTCAGCGCGACGGTATTCAGCATCGGTTGAGCTTCAGCGCTTCCGCGCGATTGTTCCGTCACTTCAGTATGAATCCACGGCTCAGTCTGACCGAAGGTTGGGCGCGGCGCGTGCAGGACTTCGAACCCGCCGGGCGAACGTTCGACCTTGAAGAACGCAACGGATTTTTCGCGCGGCACATTTTCAACGCCAGCACATCCTTCAAAACAAAACTCTACGGCACATTCCTCCGACCGTTCGGTATGGGAGCGGACTTCCGCCATGTTCTCGACCCCGGCGTCTCGTTCAGCTACCGCCCGGATTTCTCCGACGAAGCATGGGGCTACTACAAAACGGCCACGCTTCCCTCGGGAGAAGAATACGAATATGACCGTTTCGGCAATTTCGTTTACGGCGGAACACCCAAGGGACTCTCGGAACGCTTGAGCTTCTCACTGGGAAACCTGTTCCAGATTCGCACCGGCGATGAAGAAACGTCCGTAAAGCGCGACCTCTTCGCGCTGAACTTTTCCACCGGAGTCGATGTCGCGAAAGATTCCCTGCGCTGGAGTGACCTGTCATCATCATTCCGCACCAGCACCGGCGGCGCGCTCTTCGGGCCCATTCAAACCGTATCGCTGGATATCACAACGACGCATTCGTTCTATCAGGAAGAGGACGGGCGGCGCATCAATCGTTTCTTCTGGGACAGACCGGATGCGGGCCTTTTCAGTCCGTTGGAGATAAAAAATCTTTCGGCTTCGGTTTCGTTCAGTTTGCAGGATGACCGATTGGGAAACACGTTCGGAGCCTTTGAGCGACAGGCAAGACCGGAGGATACGACCGAGACCGGGATGCCCGTAGAGCGCAGAAATATTCATACGCTCTTCAACCGACCCTACGACGTTCGCTTTTCCCTTTATCGCAACGAGAACTTCACGAGCGGAAGGAAAACCACGTGGGGAAACGCCGACGCGAATCTGGAACTGACGCGCAATTGGAGCATTGGCTATAACGTGCGCGTGAATCTTGATACGAAGGAAGTTGTTTCGACGGGTGTGCAAATTTACCGCGATATGCACTGCTGGGAAGGAACACTGACGTGGAATCCGGTGGGCATCGGGCGCGGCTACTTCGTCCGCATCGCGCTGAAATCTCCCCAGCTACGTGACATCAAAGTCGAGCGCACCCGAGGACGGGGAACATTTAGAGGATTTTAAAATGGCTGAAGAAATTCATTTCAGTTATCGCAATCGCGATCTCGAACCAATGAAAATTGGAATACTGCTTGACTCTAACGCTATAGCAAAGGCATGCGCCACTTCGGAAAACCACACAATTCCTATGAACTTTGATCAACCCTACAGAGGATCATATAAACGTTTCCGAATCGAGTTTTCATATAAAGTGATGGTTAATTGCAGAGATTTCTTCACAAACGAAAAAGCGCTAAGTGGGGAAATAATCCCTTTTGCAAAATGGCTGGCAAGAACCAACCGATTTGATAAATTCTATCCCGATAACAAAGTACTGATTGCTTATGAAGGTGGAACCGAATGTCCACTTGAAATAGGCGATAATAAGGTGTCCTTTGCCCTAAAAGAAAAGTTTATGATTGAAGAGAACAAGTTGGCGCGAAAGATAGCATTAGAAGTCGCGTACGAGCGTGGTAAAGAAGGCATCTTTGCCGTTAGGAATGAAAAGGGAGAGCTCCTGATACCAGATCCGCCTGAAGATCAGTTCAACTTTCCTCTCGATGTGTTCGGAGAAGCAGTGCTAAACTTGGAATCTGGAGGTCTCTTAGAAAAGAAAGGAGACACCTATCGTATCAGTTATAAGGGTAGACAAGAATATGAAGGAGGTATCAATCATTTCAAAATAAAGCCTTCATAATTGCTTCTTGCAGTGAAAAATTACAACCAACAATCAAAGTATACAAAGAGTTGCTGGAGAAATTCGGATACGAAGGAACCTTTCAAGAAGACGAGGAACCTGTCAATACCATTGAAGCCGACATTTTTGAAAACATTCAAAATTCAACTCTCATCATCGCGGATATGACGGAACACAGACCAAATTGCTATTTGGAACTCGGATATGCCATGGCACTAGGAAAGCGAATAATATTAATCCTTGACGAAAAGCATCGCAGTGAAGAATTAGTACTACCAAGTGGGGAAACAATCTTGAAAGATCGTCTCGCCTTTGACACAAGGCAAATGAAATATACCTTTTACAAAGATGAGAAAGACCTAAGGGAAGAGATTCCAAAACGGATTAATGCGAATTTGAAAATGATTCGTAAATCAGCAGAGATATAATCATTCCGGTCGGGTTACGAATCCGGCTCGGCGAAGGAATATTCTAACAATACTTTGCAGAGGAGCCAACAATGGGCATGAATGTCACGCAAAAACTCATTTCATCACACCTTGTTTCCGGGAAGATGGTGCCCGGCGAAGAAATCGCCATCAAGATTGATCATACCCTGACGCAAGATGCTACGGGGACGCTCGTCTATCTCGAATTGGAAGCGATGGGACTCGAAAAAACACAAGCGGAACTTTCAGCGAGTTATGTGGACCACAACATGTTGCAGTTGGATTTCCGCAACGCTGATGACCACCTGTTTCTGCAAAGCGCCGCCGAAAAATTTGGAATTCATTTTTCGCGCCCCGGCAACGGCATTTGTCACTATGTACATTTCGAGCGCTTCGGTCGTCCGGGTAAAACGATGGTGGGTTCCGATTCACATACGCCGACCGCTGGTGGTATGGGAATGCTTGCGATTGGCGTGGGTGGTTTGGATGTCGCGCTCGCGATTGCCGGTGAACCGTTTTACCTGCGCATGCCGAAAGTGATGGGCGTCAAACTCGTGGGTAAGCTACCTGATTGGGTGTCGGCTCGCGATGTAATTCTTGAAATGCTCCGGCGACACACGGTGAAAGGCGGCGTCGGGAAAATCATCGAATACTATGGCCCCGGGCTCCAGCACCTTTCAGCACAAGACCGGGCAACCATCACCAACATGGGAGCCGAGCTCGGAGCGACAACATCGGTCTTTCCTTCTGACGAAAAAACGCGTACTTACCTATACTCACAGAACCGCGAAGAGCATTGGCAGGAACTGCTCGCTGACCCGGACGCTACTTATGATGAGCACGACGAAATTGACCTATCCAAACTCGAACCACTCATCGCCTGTCCCAGCTCACCCGACAAGGTCAAGACAGTTCGAGAAATCGCGGGAACGCCTGTGCAGCAAGTTCTGATTGGCTCGTGCGTGAATTCATCGCTACGCGACCTCATGACAGTCGCCAAAGTTTGCGAGCGCCACAAGCTATCGAAACATGTGTGCCTCCAGATTAACCCGGGTTCGCGGCAAGTTCTAATAAATCTTGCCTCGCAGGAAAGTATTGCTCAACTTTTTTCAGCGGGTGCGCGTGTTCAACAGAGTGGTTGTATGGGGTGCATTGGAATGGGGCAAGCGCCCGGGACGGATTGGGTCAGCCTGCGCACCTTCCCGCGCAATTTCCCGGGACGGTCAGGAACGGAAAACGACAAGGTTTATCTTTGCAGTCCGGAAGTTGCTGTAGCGTCGGCGGTGAAGGGCGTCATTACCGACCCGCGCGACCTCGGAAGTTATCCGCCCGTGCAGCTTCCTAAAAAAGAGCTCGTGGATGATTCGATGATTATCTATCCCACTGATGGAGTAAATGTCGAGCTAAAAAAAGGACCTAACATTATCACGCTGCCAGAGCTCGATCCCCTGGCGGATGAGCTGAAAGCTCCGGTACTGCTCAAAGTCGGCGACAATATCACGACGGATCATATCATGCCCGCCGGAAGTAAAATCTTGCCATTGCGTTCGAACATTCCGGCAATATCCGAACATGTTTATGTGCGCGTGGACCCGACTTTCCCGAAGCGCGCTAAAGAGGCATGGAAAAGCATCATTGTAGGTGGCGATAACTACGGACAGGGCTCGTCGCGTGAGCACGCTGCGCTCGCTCCGCGCTATCTCGGTGTGCGAGTGGTGATTGCCAAACTCTTCGCACGCATCCACCGGGCGAATTTAGCTAATTTCGGCATTCTACCGCTAATTTTTAAGGATGCTGCAGACTATGACGCTATTGACCAAGGAGACATTCTTGAACTGACGAACCTGCATGCCCTTTCGGCTGAAAAGCGAGACATGATTGTGCACAATGTAACGAAGGAGCAGGATATTCCGGTTCGGCATAACTTGACCACGCGGGAAGTAAAGATGGTTCTGGCTGGTTCCCAAATCAACTTCATCCGCGACCGCCGGAAGAAGAAATAATCTTTCCCGAATGGACACCTCGCTTTCTTCCATCGTTACACACAACGATTTCGACGGGATAGCGTCGGCGGCGATATGTTCGTGGGCGTTTGATATCGAAGATGTGCGTTTTGCCGGGCCGATGACGATAACCCACTCGGAAATTTCCATCACCAAGTCGGATATCGTTTGCGATTTGCCATACCCGCTCGAATGCGGCATGTGGTTTGATCATCATAAGGGCAATCTCGACGAACTCAAGCTGCGCGGCATTGACCCGGCGACAATACCGGGTAAGTTCGCGCCGGAACCTTCATGCGCGCACGTTGTTTTCGATTACTTCTCGCAGGAAGAAGAGTTGCCGGAGGATTTCGCGAAGCTCACCCGTGAAGCGGACATCATTGATGCGTTTGCGTACAAAAACATAGATGACTGGCGACGCGAAACATCGGCGAAGCGTATCGACAGCGCAATCAAAGCTTCGTCGGAATCGCCGCGTGAACAGCGCGAGTTCATGCGAGAGTTGGTTTTTCTTCTGCGCGATTTGTCTTTGGAAGAAGCCGCCGAGCAGTCGGACGTCATTGAACGCGCTGAACGTTTTCGCCAGCAAGAAGCGGACATGCTGGATACGATTCAGAAATATGCCCGCTTTCTTTCTGAGGATAAAGCGAGAGAACTCGTCATCATTGACCTTTCCAAATTCGGTCGCCCGGTGCGCGTGGATAAAAAGCTTGCTGGTCTGCTTTATCCCGACGCGAAAGGTTATGTGGAAGTCAAGCCGGTATTTCGGCAGAGATTGAAGACGCACGACATCGCTGTTTCGATGTCGCTCGCTTTATCCATGCAAAAGGAAACCCACGTCAAAGACGTGGGTGAAATCATGCGACTGTTGAATATCGGTGACGGTCATGTGGGCGCGGCGGCGGGTGTGAAGAGATGCGAGTCCGCGTTTGAATCGCAGCGCGTCCATGAAGAAATATTAATCGAAATCCTGCGCATCTGGCGGGAGCAGACGTAGATTTACTTTGTACTGTTTCTCGAAATTCTTTACTTCAACAACACCATCTTCTTCGTCATTGTAAAATCTCCCGCCTGAAGATGGTAGAAATAGATCCCGGAAGGGAAATTTGAACCATCGAATGTTGCACTGTGTGTTCCCGCCGGATGTATTTCATCGACGAGGATTGCGACTTCCCGTCCAAGCAAGTCGAAGACTTTCAGAGATACATGAGTTGCTTTTGTCAGGCCGTAGCTGATTTGTGTGGATGGATTAAACGGATTCGGATAGTTCTGGTGCAGCGCGTATTTGTCCGGTAGAGGACTTAACATTGGATAAGCGGAAGACGGTGTTGGCTGTATCAGACGATCAACTCCCGTGCGAATTTATCTTGTGCTGAAAAGGAATCCGGATAGACAAGTTCGCGGGTGAAACGGTCGCCGTCTTTTTTCAGCTTTGGGAAAATCAGGCCGCGTCCCAGCGGAAAATCTTTCGTGCGCTCTTCAATCACCGGCCGTAATTCATCGTCGTAACACCATTTCTTGCGGAACTCAAGCGCGTGAGATTTATCGCCGGACGCTTTCATGTCACCGATGATTTGCAGCATCTGCGCGGTGACGTCATGAATCTTCACAGGATTCGTTTCGTATTTCTTCTTGCCGTCTTCTTCAGTAACGCTGATAGCTCCGTTACTCAAGAAATAGTGCCACATCATATTGCGCGCCATGTTATGCGCCTGCTTGGGTTCGAATTTCAGGCTCTGGAGCATGGACAGCAACATGCCGGTGTATCCTGCCTGCAGCAAATCCGCCGTGATAACGCCTTCCTTCGCGAGAAGCGGCATCGCCCACAAACCAAAGAGTTCCGCGCGCGCTTCTTCCAACGGCGAGAATTCCGCTTCGAAATATTCGCGCGGCAATTTGTCGCGGTGCTGCGGATCCATCATGCCGGTCGTGTGCCCAAGCTCGTGCAGCGCGCTGTGAAGTTGACTGGCGTCGAAGAGCAGCGAGCCGAGTTTGTCGAATGTGCGCGCAGGTAAAAATTCCTTTGCGGCGAGTTTGCCGGATACTTTGTGAATCGCTTTGCCGGTATTGTAATAGACCATATTGACCGAACCGATTTTCTGAATCACCCAATCGTCGTTCGGCAGCGACTGCGCGATAATCGTCATCGGGCCGTTGACATAATCTCCCGCCCAGCTCAGCACATCGACGAATTTCAAATTCGGCAGTGTTTCCGGATTGATTTCCAGTTTCTTGTGTTTCCACGGCGCGGTGGCTTCGAATTCTTCATAGCGGTCAATCAGCGCTTGAAGCTGCTCCGTTGCCGCTGAATTTTCAATCAGCGCCGCTCCCGCCGCTGCTCCGCGAGCATTTTTCCAGTTGTCCAGATAAACTTCGATAGCGCTGCCAAGAATCAAGTCCAGTTTCGACGTGTGCCTCACCCATGTATAATCCGCGAGTCTGCGCGCTTCCGTCGTCCCGAAAGAAAGCTCTTCGATTTTCGCATCCAGATAGAGTTGAAACGACGGCTCATCCGTAAACTCGCGCGCGCGGCGCAGATGACCAATCACTGGCTCCAAGTCTTTGCGATACAGCTCTTCGTTCAGGTGAACAGACAAACCTCTTTTATCTCGCTTCACGCTGCTGTTGACAAGACTCGCTTTGTTACCTAAAGCTTTCAACTCGTCATCGGTGATGTCGGGCGGATAGAAACCTGCGCGATCCGGCAGTTCGAGTCCTTCAAAAAGAAACGGCGCGGCAATTTCATAATCTCGCTGAATCTGACTATCTTTGCATTTCACGATGAGCTTTTCAACGGTACACGTGTCCAACGCGAGCAGGTGATTCTTGCGAGGCAGAAACGAAAACGGACTGTTCTGCAAATCGAGAAGCGTGCTATAGTTTTTCAGCGCGGTTCTTTCTTCTTCGTTTGCGACATCCATGAGTCGGTGAACAAGTCTTCTAATCATCGGCGTCTTCGTTTCAAATTGGTCGCGGTAAACAGGATTCATGCTGTTAGCGGCTTCGGCCAAATGTCCCATGACCTGAATTTCGCGGTCGGACAGACCGTCAAGATTTACGTCAACGCGAACGAGTCCCGCTCGCCGCGGCGGTTCTCCGCTCTGGATATAGGGAACGAATTGAATTTCATCAGACGTGTGTTTCACTTGTCTTTCTCCAATTTATTTTGTTTTATTCTTTATGTGATGGCGGCCGGTTTCCCTTTCCAAAGCGCATGCAAGAGAAACGATCCGATAATTATCAGCGCAATCCCCGTGAATCCTCCCGCCCAACCGCCGAAATATTTGCCTGTTGCAATTGTCATGATATTATGACCGAGTCCGTTTAAAATCATGATGGCGGCGTAAAACATTCCCGCGTAATATGCCCACCGCTTCTGGCGCAGAATGAAAAAGAAAAAGACAACCGGAATACAGAACGTTACCCAGTTTAAAACCAGAAATCTGCCGAGGCTGCCGAGAACGTCTATCGCAATAAATCGCCCCCACACCTCCTCAAAAACATGCGCGACATGCGCAAGCAATAAGAGAAGATAAAGAAGAATGATACGATTTTTGTTCATAAAGTTTCTCTTCCATCAGTGATGCGGTGTTGTCCGCCAGTACTGGTGGATTGCAGCCGCCCCCTACCCTCCTAAGGGCTGGCTCTGCCTGCCCGCTTCTCGCCGTATTATATTCCGTGTAGGGGCTGACCTATGTGTCCGCCCGAAACACACCCGCGAATACACGAGCACGGGCGCACACGCGGGAGCGCCCCTACAACACTTGATCTCATTACAACTAATCCCGAATCGCCTTACGCGCCCAGGTGACGGTGGCAAGGGCGACGAACAGAACACCCACGACACCTTCGAGCGACGCCACCCAATGGCTGATGCCTTCAGCCGGTTGCATTTTGCTGAATCCGAGTGTCGTGAAATTCTCAATCGAAAAGCGCATGCACCTAAGAAAATTCATCCAAGCTTCACCTGAAAAAGGAGCGAAGACCGAATATTTCATTGACTTAAAAACCCCCGGTGAAGTTTCATATTGGAAACCACAACCGCAGAAGATTAGTGCACAAATTACAAGAACTCCAAAGCTCCAGGCAATAACACGCTGAGGCCGCTCGCCATAACCTATCATCCATTCAAAGAAGAGCAAACGCAAAGCACCAAGCACTTTGTCCTTCAACGATCCTTGGAGTTTCACTCGCGTTCGCCAGTACTCTTCCTGCTCATAGTAAATCGCCGCCTTATGAAACAAACCGTTATCCCGAAAGCAGAGACGGATTTCAGAACAGACATTTATGGCGTATTTAGGTTCGAATCCTTGCTCTCTTAGAATTTGCTTACTAAAAAGCCAAGGTGTTCTTCTGTTGTTTTTGCCTATTTCGCGGCCAAAATAGGTATCCGTATCGCATTCGGCATAACCCTCCGACGAGCGCAAATCAATTCCATATAATTTGCAATTGGTAAATGTGGCATCATTCAATTGCGCCTTAATCAGATTCGCCACCCTGATATCCGTCACCGAAAAAGTCACTCCCCTGAGATCTGTCATTGAAAAAGTCGCTTCCCTGAGATCCGCTCTCGAAAAAGTCGCCCCACAGAGTTCCGCCTCTGAAAAAGCCGCCTTAAAGAGATCTGTCACTGAAAAAATCGCTTCCCTGAGATCCGCTCTCGAAAAAACAGCCCCATATAGCTTTGCCTTTGAGAAATTCGCACCTCTGAGATTCGCACCAGATAAATCCACCCATCCGAGAGACGCTCCATCAAAGCGAGAAAAAGGGAAGATAACATTTTTCAATTCAATGTTATCGGCAAATGGACAACCACGCAAATCTAGAATCGGCCGCCCAAAAAGCGGGTGCTTATTTTCCTCTTCCTCCTCAGGCCATCTCTCAAATCCATTTTCTCCAGTGTACCAAGGTAATTCAACAATCTTCTTAGCACCCCATTCAGGATCTTCCTTAAGGATGCGGACGACATCCTCGACCCATTCCGGTTTCCAACGACGACGAAGTTCGACTTTCTCTTCATAAGTTAGGATACCGTGTTCGTCAGGCATTGTTTTCCTCATGGATTTGTCGCCATTGCGGGTCTGAAGACCCACAACGGCGGTGTTGTCCAACGCGCAGGAGCGTGTTGGTTAGTGGTGTTTTCGTTTGCGCGCGGCGTATTAGGGTTGTTTCTCGCTTTCGGTTTGCGGGTAGAAATTTCCTTCGCCTTCGGTGCGGGCGATGACCATAGCGCCGCAGGTGTCACTGAAGACATTCACCATTGTGCGGCTCATGTCGAGGATGCGGTCCACGGCGAGAATCAAGCCCACGCCTTCGAGCGGCAAGCCCACCGCCGACAGCACAATCGTTATCATCACAAGCCCCGCTGACGGAATTCCCGCCGCGCCGACGGACGCCAAAAGCGCTGTGATAACGACGACGAACTGCGCGGTGAAGCCCAGATGAACGCCGTATGCCTGCGCGATGAAGAGCACGGCGACACATTCATAGAGCGCTGTGCCGTCCATGTTCACTGTTGCGCCAAGCGGCAAAACGAAACTTGTGATGCGATTCGACACTCCGGCTTTCTTTTCAACACGTGCCATCGTAACGGGTAATGTCGCGGAAGACGAGCTGGTCGAAAACGCCGTGAGCAATGCCGGTGCGACAGCGCGATAATGATCTCGCGGATTGACGCGCGCAAGGAATCGCAATATCAGCGGCAACGTGATTAAGAAATGAATCGCCAGCGCGGACGCAACGGTCAGCGCATAGAGCGCGAGCGGTTTGAACGCTTCGAAACCTGTCGAGGCTGTCGTGCGCGCAACTAATCCAAAGACTCCGAAGGGCGCGGCGAGCATCACAAAATTCGTCACGCGCATCATCACTTCGAAGACGGCTTGCCAGAAATCGCCCAAGACGGTGCGGTAACGCTCGGGAAGTTTCGTCAGGAAGAAACCGAAGAGAAGGCAGAAGAAGATAAGGGGAAGGATTTCGCCGTTGACCGCGGCGGCGAGCGGATTCGTCGGCACCATGCGCAGGAAGATTTCGATAAGGTCGCCCGCTCCTTTACCGCCAGTAGCTTGTTCGATCATCGCGAGGTCGGCGGTCAAACCAAGTTTATCTCGAACGGGTTCGCCGCCCTGAATTCCCGGCGCGATGAGGTTGACGAGCAAGAGTCCCGTCAGAATCGCCATCGTGCTCGTGGCGAAGTAATACGCGAAGGTTTTGCCGCCGAGCCGTCCCAGCGATTTGCCTGAACCAACGCCCGCGACGCCTGTGATAATGGACGATGCAATCAGCGGGACGATTATCATCTTGAGCGCGCGCAGGAAAAGCGCTCCGATGAAATCGTAGATGCCGTAGAATTTCACGCCCAGAAACGCGCCTTCTTTGCCGGTGAGAATTCCAGCGAGTGCGCCCAAAATTAGAGCGATGAAAATCCACCAATGTAGTTTTAATTTTAGGATGAGATGACCTCGAGGTTGTCAAGTGATGGTGATTTGCAGGTGATTGCTGTGGGAAAAACTGCTTTTTAGTATAGCAATTAATCCTATAAGAGTCAAGAAAACAGAAAGCCCCCTCCGAAAATCGGAAGGGGCTTCTCACCTCACATCACCCTGGCGGGACACCAGGTTTATCCATCGTTAGGCTGTATCCTACTCATCGCAAATGGTGAGCACGAATACCGCTGCCTTCGAAGAAGAGTATTATCAATCGTATCTTTGACCGTGGAGGGGTCATTTAAGAATCCTAAAGTCACCACAACATCATAAAATCAGAGGGCTGCGATACCGCACCCGCATCTATGTGTATAAGAGCTATTTTCAGTCGTGACCTTGAAGCGCGAGAACTGTCTTTGTGTCAGCGGCCACTGGAATTGCTTAAGCTATATTAACTATATTACCTTTGAAATTTCATGTAAGATACAACCAAAAAATGAAAGAATCAAGTATTATTTAACTTTATATAGAGTTCTATATGATTTTTATCTACCTTATTATTAATAGCATACAAAACTCGCCTGTGCGAAACATTCGACGCATGGGCTGAAAAAAAAGAGGAGTCGAAACTCTTCTTTTAATGCCTCTCTTTAGCAGATTAGCCACATGCCTCTGTTTGAATCTGCGAGCTATTCTTTCTCGGATTTCAGAATCTCATCCACTTGCCAAGTCAGCACCTCATCCATATTCATATTGTAGCCGACATGGCGATAGGCGATTTTGCCGTACGGGTCAATGATGAACATCGTCGGGATACCACGCACACCGTAGTTCGACGCGATTTTATCGTCGCCGAAGAGAATCGGGAATTGATAGCCTTTCGATTGGATATACGCTTTCACATCGTCCGGGCCTTTCTTCCTTTCCCAGACATTGACGCCGAAAACTTTCACATTATCTCGCTTGTTATTCAGGTAGAATTTATCCACGAGCGGCATCGTCTTCCGGCACGGCCCGCACCACGTTGCCCAGAAATCCAGAATTACAATATTGCCGCGAAGCTCGGCAAGCGATACATCATTCCCGTCGAAATCTTTCAGCGTCCATTCGGGCGCGGATTCGTCCAAGCGGCTCGCGAGCGCTTTCTCGTGTCGTTTCCCTCGATTCGCCATCGCCTGACGTATCAGCTTCATTCTCTCTTCCTGATACGCTTTCTCCACCATGACCAGCACGTCACTCCAACGCTGATCATCTTGCAGCGGAATGAGATCTTCATCTTCCTTGTACTGATCGAAATCGTTATAGCCGAGACTCGACGCTAATTCGAGCGCTGCGAACGCGGAATCGACTTGGCCTCCGAGGGAAAATGCGCAGGCGAGATTATACGCGTTCCCTCCACTTCGCTGAACCTGCAAAAGTCGCTGACAAGCTTCTACGTATCCCGGCCAATCGGAAAGCTCGCGCTGCAACCGGGCTTCCATTTCAATCGCGCTCACATCTTCGGGATGTTTCCGTAAGAACTCCTGCGTCAGCGACAGGCTTTCCTTGTAATCGGCGCCTCGAAGCGTAATTCTTAGTCTCACCGGCCCGAAATCCTCCGGCATCATCTTGCCCAGCAGCACAAATGTTTCGTCCGCTTTTTCTTTATCGTCTTTTCGCTGATAGAGCCTTCCTAAATCGGTGAACGCATAGGGCAGGGAGTTGTCGATTGAAATCGCGTTCTCAAAATTCTCGATTGCGTTATCGAAATCAGGAGGTTCCAGTTCTGCATAATGCCACGCGGTGAGATACATCCCCCAGTAGTTCTTCTTATCGTTTTCCAAAATACGATTGGCGTAATCGAGTCGAACACCGGGTTCTTTCGCGACGCGCCCCGCTAAAAGAAGTGCGGTGACATCCTTCGGGTTATCCTGTGCTCGGCTTTTATAGTTCGCTCGAGCCCGATTCGGATTATTAGCCATTTGGAAACCCAGCGCATAGAGCTGTACTTCGATTTCACTGGGATATTGCTTCACGAAATCAGCCACGACTTCCATCTGCTCGTCCCAGCTCCGCACGGTGTCTATAGCCGCTTTCATATCCTGAAGCGCTTGCGGCGGATGGTAGCGTTTGCTCTTGAGCGCCGCACCGCAAACTCCGGCGATAAATAATGCTCCCAATACTATCCACAAGATTTTCTTCGTCATCGCACGCATATTGACTCCTCTATTGACGAATGTATGAATTTAATTCCAATCGGCAGTCGCCTTTTTCTTCCTTCACCAATCCCACGCCTCGCGCAAACCAGCGAATACAAAGCTCTTTCGCGCTTTCGAGTTCGACGGCGATTTGTTCCGCAGATAATCCTCTTTGTTCGGCGCGCTTTTCGATGACCTCTAACAGAATATCCGTCGGCTCGGTAACGACTTTGATGCAGTCATCGAAAGTTCCCGCGAGAACCGTGACCGATTCAAAACCTGCAACCGCCGTGCGTAAACCGGTCTCTTCGTTTTCCCAATACGATCCCGGTGATGCACCGTCTAAAAGCCATGTCGAAAGATAGAGCTGCCCTTCGTCGAATTCTTCCAGTCGCGCCGGAGGTTTCTCGGTCAGATGAACGACGGCGTTTCCCTGATGGCGCAGGAATTGGTCAAACGACTCGCCGCCTTTTTCAAAAACGCGGAACTCCGGCGTTTCGATATCACCCTTGATGATGCGCAATCGTCGCGTCAATTGTTCAGTGCTTCCGTCGCATTGCCGCTGATAGGTGTAAGTCTGCCCATCTCTCAGCGGCAGATACGTAATCCCGTAATCCTCACCGAGCGGACGTTTCGATTTGGTACAGGCGAGAACCGTAAACAACGTCAGGAGAACAATTCCCAACCTTACGGGTCTGTAATATACGAATTTTTTCATTCTGAAGAAACTCTTCAATGTATCATTGGAAACGGGCGCACACGCGGGAGCGCCCCTACGGCTCTGTCTATCTTTGAAAGAAAGGGCGTTTCCAAGGTGCGTAGATTAAAATCGAAAAGACAATCACAGTGCATGTGCCGATAAAAATATAAATCGGTTCTGCGTCGAGATAGATTATTTTTTCAAGGTAGTGCGCGATAAAGCCGCCGGTGTAACCCAGCGCGATGGCTTGTTTCTGCCGCAGCCAGACTTCCAAATGCGTCAGCGGACAAATCCAGCTAAACGCTTGCAGCATGAGTGAGAAAATAATCGAACCTAAATGAAACAGCCGAACGGTCAGCCATCTTCTTCCCGGCAACGCTCCGAAAATGATGAAGCCAATCCAGAGCAAATGAACCGCGACAGTAATATCTGCTGCAATTCGGTAGAACATGCAACCCCTACTTCACTAATAGCATTCTGCTCACGTGCATTTGTGCGGCGGATTCGATGCGGACGAAGTACGTACCCGATGGTAAACCATTCGCATGAAAATTCAACTGATGCCAGCCGGATGTTTGCGAAGGATAATCCATTGCACCGACCTGTCGTCCCAGTACATCGAAGAATGTCAACGCGACCGCCCCATTGCGAGGTATGTAATACGTGATGTTCGTCGTTTCGTTGAACGGATTCGGCCAGATGTGACAGGTTAGTTCGGGTGCGGAAATTTCCCTTTGCGCATTGTCTGCGGACGACACGCTCCAGTCAAAACGCGCCTGTGTACCGTAATTCGGCCCGGTGATTTCCACTGACCAGCGCGCTGTTCCGTCTATGACCGATGCGCGCGTTTGGTTGTCCACCTGCAGCCATTCGAAGACAAAGCGAACCGTTTGATGCGCCGGATTCGGCCAGTGCGCACTCTGGTAGAACTCGGGATAAAATGTCACCGTTCCCGGCGGGTGATGATCTTCAATCGTCGTCGCATGAAGTTCAACTGTTTGAAACTCTTCCCAGCCGGAAGGCGGCGTCGTCGAATCATAGTCGTAGTTTTGAAGAAAATCCTCCAGCGAATAATCGGCAAACAACTCGAACGTATCATAGATGCGTAATTGCAATGAAAGAAACGAAAAACTTCGCGCGGGAATATGCAAATCGAAAGCCGCCGATAGACCCGTCGCGCCGCTGACAGAAAGTGATTCGTTATCAGTAAAGTAACTGCTGTCGGTGTCGTGAACGCCGCTGTCGGGATGCGCGTTGTAGAAAGGCAAATCATGCGCGGGATGAACCCAGATGCGATTGCCGCCTGTCCACGGATAAGACAACAAACCGTCGTAGCGCGCGAAGTGAAGATGATAGCCATAGGGTCCGCCGCTGTTGCCGACTTCGCCGATGACGTCTCCTTCTGCGACCGGCCCGATAGCATGCCCGACGTCGTTTAGGTGCGCGTAAAAGGAATCGAACGATTCGTCATGACTGACCCACAGCGTATTTCCATAACCGCCGAACCAGCGATTATCTTCGACCTGCCCGGCGAACGGCGCATGAATGGGAGTTCCCTGAGGCGCGCCTATGTCGAGTCCCATGTGAAAATCATAAGTACCGGATGAACGCAATCGCGGCCCGAACGGATCGGTCAGTCGCGGAGGACTGTTCATCGGCTCGTTTCCTAAAGGCCAGCGCGCACCGAATGCTGCGCCCGCGATAAAAAACAGACTGGTGATATAAAGCAGTCGCCTGTTCATTTATCTCGCCTGAAAATGATGCACGTCTGCTCCGAATCGCCAGGTGATGTATCGAAGAACGCGCCGATTTTTTTATCGAAGCTCACCGCTCCGCCGATGTCAAGCGTCTGGCAGTCCATGATTCCCTCACCGGGTTGCAGCACGATGTTCACCGAAAGCCGCCGTCCTAAAATCAGCAAACCATCTACGCCTGCAAGCATACTCTGAATGGGAAAGAGCCGCTCGCGCTGCGGTACTTGCAATGTGTCCGACGCGATGAGATGTCCATCTTCCGCGCTGCGATATTCGATGTCCATCCCGGCGAAAAGCAGTACGAAATCCCGCTCGTCAAAATACCCTGAAACTTGACTGGACTGCCGATGCGCCTGAACGCGCCACAGCACATCGCCGTCGAGAGTCAACGCGAGCATCTCCCGCGCCTGCTTGCCTTCCGCGTCTTCGCCTTCTTTCACCAGCACGCATTTGTCATCGCCGACAATCACATCGGCGAATGACGTCACGAACTCTGCTTTCTCCTGTTCAAAGAAAGGAGTGCGGTAGTAGCGGTCTGTCATGGCAAACGCGGGATAGCAGGATGTATCGTGTTCGCTTGGATGATGTTCCGGGCGATACCACCACATCGTTCTTTTTTTCGGCAAGGGTTTGCGACTCCAATGCTCCCTTGAACACGAGGGAGCAAGTTTGACGGGTGGAATCTTTGGCCAACGAGCGCCGTGCCAATCGAACTGCGCCCATGACACGCTCCAGTCGCCGCCATCCGGGTAAACCTGCAACTGCTCGAGCGCTCTCAGCGACAAACGTTCTTTCGTGTTGCCGGTTTCATCAAAGACAAATCCCAACACAGATTCCTCTTGCCATGTGCAGGCAGCGACCAGCTCGCCTCGCGCGGAAGTTGACAGCGAAATGAACACGGGATATTCTAAGTTGCGCCGCCATGCGAGTCCTTCGTTTTCACTCCAGCGCGCAAGCTCCAGACTGCCATCCGCCGCCGTCGAAACGATATACACACCGGCGCCGTGCTCGCTTTGAAATGGCGCGACGGCCTGAATAGGGCCGCCCACTTGAACCTGAGCGATTTCTTCGCTGAAGCCGTATTCCTCCGCGACGGCGTTTAAATCCGCCGCTTGCGAACTGGAAAAAGCTATGACAAGTGCGAGGAAAAGCTGAATATAGAACATGGCACACGTCCTTCTTGATTCGATGTAAATATACAAATATTCCTTGACATTGTCAAGTTATTTTTGTATATTATAAACAATGCGGATTTACATATTCAACGGTCAGAGCCGAGTCCGGGATTGTTTTTGGTGTTTTTGGGCAGAGGTAGAAGTTTCTTTTACTTCTCTTCTTAAGAGAAATATGTAAGTCTTCTTTAAACTTCTCCTAAGAGAGATACTAAGAGAGACTTACATGTCTCTCTTAGAGAGATCTCTATCTCTATGGGATTTTGATATAAAAAATACGAAATAATTTCGTGAAAGGCACATCATTTTTTCAGCGCATGACGGGTTTTGGAGACTGAGTGATATGCCGGGATTGTGGTAGGGGCGCTCCCGCGTGTGCGCCCGGAGACAAAAAGTGGGGATTTATCGACAGCGGGCGGACACATGGATCCGCCCCTACAGAAAATATTCGCGGTGTTGTCCACCAGTACTGGTGGATTGCAGCCGACCCGTGTCTCCCTACGGGCTGGCTCCGCCTGTCCAACAAATCAATCGACGGGCGGGAGCTCGCCGCTAGTGCCGTTTCTAAAAAGGTTTGCGTGTTACGCCGCATATGTCATTCCCGCATAAGCGGGAATCCATAAGAACCTCGAAAATACTGGATTCCTGCTTTCGCAGGAATGACACAATGGGACACGGGCATTGGCGGTTTGGACACGACAACGGCGAGACAACCTTTCGAGAAACGGCACTAGGGGTAATTCCCGCCGTGAGCGGGTATCCCAATCCCGCGCTATATTAGCTATATTCGATAAATTGATTCAACCATAGGAAAATCCATTTCAAGAGAAATTTTCCTTTGAGATTACATGAAAACTATCTATTTTCTTTATTATCCTTCCACAGCTCGAAGATTTGCATAGTTCAACAGACCCACCTGAAATGAATCATTGAAAGTCAATCATATCACATTTCAAAAACTAAAATCAGGAGAGTGTACCATGAAGAGAATTCTAATCGTTTTACTCACTCTTGCCTGCGCGCAGGTGACTTTTGCGACGGATATTTCGGGAGCTCTGAGCGGCATCTTGGGGCCCGGAACCTATCACGTTGTTGAAGTAATTTACGTCAACGCCGATGATAGCTTGCTCATCATGCCTGGAACCACATTCCACTTCGATGGGCCTTATCCATTCTACATCTTTGGAAAACTGACAGCTCAAGGAACTGAAAACGATTCCATTATCTTCACAAGTGCCCGCGAACCAAGTGCGAACCGCTGGAAGGGCCTGCGATTTGAGGATTCAGGCAGTTCTGGAAGTGCGCTTGCTTGCTGCCTTATTGAAAATGGCTTTGCAACAGGAGCTTCTCCGAATGATCGTGGGGGTGGTGTCTATTGCGAATATTCTTCACCCACATTTGATAATTGCACTTTTAGCGATGACTCAGCAAGTTACGGCGGTGGGGTATATTGCTATTTTTCTTCTCCAACTTTCACGAATTGCATCTTCCACAACAACTCAGCAGATATTGAAGGCGGTGGGATGTATTGTTACCGTTCTTCGCCAACCTTTACGAATTGCAATATCAACAACAGTTTGGCTTACCAGGGAGGTGGAATATACTGTGATGGACATAATTGCTCACCGGTCTTTTCCAATTGCATTATTGTTAACAATGGAGCCAATTTAGGCGGTGGTGTTAACTGTAAAAATCTATCGGACCCCAGTTTCACAAATTGTACTTTTAGCGGCAACTTTACAGAATATTATGGCGGTGCGGTCTCTTGCTTTTCTAGTTCTTCACCATCCCTAATGAATTGCATCCTCTGGAACGACTCACCCAGAGAGATTGATGAATCTTCTTCAACTTGCCTGGTTACCTATAGCAACATTCAGGGTGGATGGTCAGGAACTGGGAACGTTGACGAAGATCCTCTATTTGTATCTGGGCCAGAGGGACTCTACTATCTCTCACAGTTAATTGCGGGGCAACTGGAGCAGAGCCCCTGCGCAAACGCTGGAGATCCTTCCTCACCTGTGATTGATGGCACCACACGCATGGATGGAGTTCAGGATACTTGGCCTGTTGACATGGGATACCATTATGAAATCTCCTCATTACCACCTACAAATAGAGGTTTTGTAACTCTTATTCACCCCGGCCCAAGTGATTGGGGCTATCGCCTGCATTGGGTCAGCGGTTCCCTGTCCCGCCTTGTGTTTTCTAATTTCTGCGATGGAACGGTTGGTTCTATCGGAGGTAGCGCGCAGGTAGCAGGCTGGACAGCGACAAACTATAGCGATTCGATTGTTTTCACTACCAGCACACCGCTTACTTCTGGCACCATTGATACCTTCTGGCTTTCCCATCCCTATTGTAGTGATGTTGTTGACTGGACCGTTGGTGACAGTTCGGGAAGTGTTGACGGACCGCTACCGGTTGAAATGACAACATTTCAGGCTTTCGCAGGTGATGGGCAGGTAACGCTTCGCTGGCAAACGGCGAGCGAGCTTAATAACAGCCATTTCGTTCTTTACAAACGAAGAGCAGGACAGGAGACATTTCAGGTATTAACTCAAATCCCCGGTTATGGCACGACCGCCGAGCCGCATGACTATGAGTTCATAGACCGATGGGTGCAGAATAGCACGACTTATGAATATCGAATTTCCGATGTGGATTTGGCGGGACATGAGACGTTTCATGAACAAATCGTGACTGCAACGCCAGACAGAAACGCGACGCCGTTTGAATTCGCGCTTTATCCGAATTGGCCGAATCCTTTCAATCCCACGACGACGATTCGCTATGATGTGGAGGCGGCGGGGCTGGTTTCGCTGAAGATTTTCGATTTGTTAGGGCGTGAGGTGACGACGCTTACCCACGAAGAACATTCCGCCGGTGTTTATTCGGTTACTTGGGATGCTGCTGGGATGCCGTCGGGGGTATATCTTTGCAGGATGGATGCGGAAGGATTTGTTCAGACGCGGAAGATGGTGTTGGTGAAATAAGGAAACCCCCCTTAATTCCCCCCGCAGGCGGGGGGAGATGGATGGGTCGGCTGCAAGCAGCCAACACCGCGCGAGAAATTTGTAGGGGCGGGCCTGTGTGCCCGCCCGGAGTACAAAAAGCGCCCCTTTTAGGCGCTTTTCTCTTTCTGACTAAAGCATGCACGGATTAGGCGGAACTATGGTCTCTTCGAACGAAAAAATCAAATGCCACAATCGCACTAATCGCAACAAGCGTCAGAGCCGTTACCGCAAATGTCGTACTCGTTTGGAGAGATTCCACTCCAAGCGTCCCGCCGAGCCATCCTAATGCGTCGCGCCACAAACCCCAAAGCCTCGTGACGATCGGTCGTCCATAGAGTACACCCACCAGTATCAGCGTCCCAATAGGAGCATACGTTGACAAACGCCCCAGCACGCGGTCAACTGCGATATCTCCATTCGGCAGCGGTAATCCGGCTTTTTCGAATACGCGATTAGTGAAATCAGAATCGGCACGAACCCAGCTCTGAGTTCGCAACATTCCATCGAGCAGTTTCTCCTGCTCAAATGCTTGGTACAGTTCCGTGTCCATTTCGAGCAATGCTGCAATCTCTTTGTGCTGAGCGGGCGGTAAGCCTCCGCAGATAAACTCGGGCAGCAGTTCTATGGCTTTTTCGCGGGTCATCATTTCTCCTCTCCGGGTAACAGCCTTTCCCGCAGCCACGCCTTCGCTCGGAACAGATAGCTTTTCACAGTGCCCATCGGGACATCCATGATTTCGCCAATCTCCAGGTAGGACAGGTTTTCCAAGTAGTACAATGTAATTGCTGTTCTATATTTTTCAGGCATTTGTGGTATCAATTGCTCCATGCGAGCTTTGAGCGGCGCTTCCTCTCCGTAGGGATTGCCCGCCGTTGTATGCATACTGGGATGTGACCAAATCGCCGGTTCGTCCACAGGTAGAAACTGCGCCCGCGCTCGAGCCGTCTTTTTCTGTGCAATACAAAGATTGATGGTAATCCGGTATATCCATGTCGAAAGCTTTGCCTCTCCTCGGAATTTCGGCAATCCTTTCCAAATTCTTAAAAAGACCTCTTGAGCCATATCCTCGGCTTCTGCGCTTTTCCCCAGCATCCTTGCGACCAGATTGATAACCATATCCTTATAATTATCAACTAATTGTGCGAATGCTCGAGTCTCGCCCTGGCGAAGGCGCTGTAGTAGTTCGTCCTCAGCCAAGACAGGCCTCATCTTGAAAGTTTTGCCTTTCCTTCTGTAGATAAGACATGGGATTCCCACTCAATGTTGCGCTTCTTATACTCTGCAACATGTGCCGATGTTGCGTAGTCTTATTGATAGAAAGCAGCCGACGTGCTTTCATGGCGAAAAAATGTTATATTAAACTATAAACACGGAGAATATCCTATGTATCCAGGTTTTTTTTGGCGTCCGGAAATCTTAGGCCAGTTCTTAGGCTTAGTATCCATCGTCGGTATCATCCTTATGGTCATTCTTCTTGTCTGGTTTCGGGAACGGAGCAAGCGACTTCGTGACAAGATGATTCACGAAGAACGACTCGCCGCTATCGAAAAGGGAGTCCCTGTTCCCGCGCTGCCTGCTGAACCACCTCGACCACGAAATTATGTGATGAGGGGAATGGTTTGGATGGCGATAGGACTGGGACTGCTGGCGTTAGCATGGTCAGAAGCCGATTTTCCGCTGGGAGTTGGCTTAATTTTCGTCCTTATTGGACTCGCGATTCTGATTGCTCATCTCCTGACAAAGCGCCGTAGGAAAGAAGCGTATCACTCTGATACTGAACATCATTCCGATTTGGATAGTCCGTCGTAAAATGGAGGCCGCGGCTTTCGCGGCGATGGAGCGCGCAGTGAACAATCAGCCGGGCGACGAGCGCTAAATTGCGAAGTTCTATCAGTGGCTCCGTCACTTTCGTTCGCCAGTAAAACTCCATAATTTCTCGCTCTAAAAGCCGGATGCGCCGTTCCGCCCGGTGAAGCCGGAAATCCGAACGGACAATACCCACATAATCCCACATGAGGCGCTGGATTTCCTGCCTGTCGTGTGAGATAAGTACCCATTCTTCCTGATTAATCGTGCCCTCATCCGACCACGGTTCCGCTTGAGGCGGTGGGGGAGCGTCTTTGAGCCATCGTTCGCATTCGCAGGCAGCTTCATGGGCAAAGACGATGGCTTCCAAAAGCGAGTTGGATGCCAGACGATTGGCACCGTGAACGCCCGTCATCGCGACTTCCCCCACAGCGAAAAGCCCCTGCAAACTTGTGCGAGCCTGCAAGTCTGTCACCACGCCTCCGCACATATAATGAGCCGCCGGTACGACAGGAATTGGTTCTTTTGTGATATCCAGTCCGCGCTCCAGACACGTCTCGTAAATATGGGGAAATCTATTCCGCAGACCCGAAGCGGAGAGATGAGTGCCGTCCAAGTACACGCATTTGTCTCCCCGCTTTTTCATTTCCGCGTCAATCGCCCGCGCGACAATATCACGCGGAGCCAGCTCTTTCTGAGGATGATAGCGTTCCATAAACGTCTCACCATCCGACGTGCGGAGAACCGCGCCGAATCCGCGAACCGCTTCGGAAATAAGAAAACGCCGCTCTTCCGTATGCTCTGTCCGTTCGTATAAAGCGGTCGGATGAAATTGCATGAATTCGAGATTTCCCATCTTCGCGCCCGCGCGCCAAGCCATCGCGATACCGTCACCCGTTGCAATGGAGGGATTGGTTGTATGCTGATAAACAAGTCCCGCGCCGCCGCTGGCTAAAACCACTGCCCGCGCCGAAATCATTCCGACGGTTTCGTTTTTCTTGTCTATCACATACGCGCCAAAACACCGGATGCCGTCGTCAACCGGTTCCCCCGCGCGCACTTTCGGACGGACCAGCAAATCAATCGCCAGATGATGTTCCAGCACTTGGATGCGGCCGGTTTCTTTGGCGAGGCTTGTCAGAACTTTTTCGACTTCCCGACCGGTATGATCAGCGCGATGAACAATCCGCGCGCGGGAATGTCCGCCTTCCCGGCCCAAAGAAAGTCGCCCGTGCTCGCGGGTAAAATCAACACCCCATTCCATCAGCTCGCGGATGCGTTCAGGCCCTTGCTCCACGACAAGCTGCACCGCATCTTCATGGCAGAGCCCCGCGCCTCCTTTCAATGTATCTTCCACATGCAGCGTAATCGCATCATCCGGCGACGCGACACTGGCAATCCCGCCCTGAGCATAGTTTGTGGCCGATTCCACAGATTCTTTCTTGGTAATCAGAATGACATCAGCGAAGCGAGCGGCTTTCAGTGCGAACGTGTATCCACCCACACCCGAACCGATGACCAATATATCACAGGTAAGCGTTCCCATAAATCTCCAGCAGTTAAGCAAAATCAGTAATAATATACGTGTGCTTTCCCCGAAAGTCAAGAAACACAAGAACCGCCAATTTAAAATCAATGCGGTGTTGGCTGCTTGCAGCCGACCCTCATACCACACACGTCGTAGAGACAGTTTTGTGACCTGCCTTAAAATAATTCCTTTCGATACTCAAAAACCCACTTGATTTTCAAAGCTTTTTTTGCGAACTTAGTAAGTTAGGAACTTTTTGAATGCTCTGCTTAATGATACAATTATTCTGAGTACTACAGGTTGGTATCGTATGGATTCGAGATACGAATTTGGGAGATCACAATGCTAAAACGAATCAAGATTAGTGGGTACAAGTCACTAATCAACTTGGATGTCAAACTCGAGCCGCTTTCCGTACTGTTTGGACCAAATGCGGCAGGTAAGAGCAATTTTTTAGATGCCCTACTGCTTCTATCGAGAATGGCTAAAAGCCGCACCCTAAAGGAAGCGTTTGAACCCCCCTATCGCGGGAAGGCATTAGAGTCATTTACATTTGGCCCCCGTGGGACCAAAGGATTGCTTGAACAAAAAAATGCAACATTTTCAATAGAGGCCGATGTTGAACTCTCTCAAGTTATAGTTGAATCTGTCAATCGACAGATAATAGAAATGAGAAGAAGAGGTACTGAGGAGGGAACGGAAGCCCGCTCAGATATTAGTAGAATTCCCCTCGTACGTGAACGCTATTTGCGCTATCGAATAGTGGTGGAAATCTTTCCAAAATCAGGTATTCTACGCGTTAAAGATGAATATCTTGCCGCTTTGAATAAGGGAGGCGAGCCCAAGAGTAGTCGGACCGCTTTCCTCGAGAAGATTGGTAATAAGTTACACCTTCGGATGGAGAGACAATCTCATCCAATTTATCAGGATTGCCATTTAGATCACACAGTCCTTTCGACTCCTCTTTATGCGCCGCACTTTCCACATCTTGTTGCCATGCGCCAGGAACTTTCCAGTTGGTATTTTTTCTATTTTGAGCCGCGTGAACGAATGCGCGCGCCGAACCCGGTAAAAGAGGTTCGCCACATCGGACTGATGGGCGAAGAACTGGCCTGTTTCCTGAATACTTTAAAAGCAATTGATAATCTCCAATTTCAGGCTGTTGAGAAATCCCTTCGCTTGCTCATACCCGAGGTTAGCAAAATTCTCGTGGAAGTCAGCGATCAGGGCGAAGTTGAATTAAAGCTCCTTGAAAAGGATACTCCTATCCCTGCAAGGGTTTTGTCAGAAGGTACGCTACGAATGTTGGGACTGCTCGCTCTTGGTGGAGCCAAAGAACCTCCATCTCTTATAGGATTTGAAGAACCTGAAAACGGCGTTCATCCTCGCCGGATTAAGATGATTGCAGAGTATCTGCTGACAAGCGCTCGCAGTGGCGAGAGCCAGATGATTATCACCACGCATTCTCCCACTTTGCCTGATTTGATTCCCAAGAAGTATCTCTTTGTATGTCATAAGAAGAAGAAATCCACTATAATCAAGCCTTTTTTGACTTGGGGAGAATTGCCAAAACGCATTGATATTGAGAAAGCTCTTGATGCTGATGAAGAGGAGTCACCTGTTTCCGAAAGAATTTTTCGAGGCGATTTTGATGCGTAAGATAGTCATTTTTGGGGAGGATTTCGGGCATGAGGTAGTCATCAAGGCTTTGGTAGAGCGGTTCGCCGAGTTGCGAGGAATTGATATTGATATAAGAACTCTGAGTGTGCGCGGTGGACATGGCGAGGTTTTGAATGAGTTGAGACAATTCTTTCGGGATTTGGAACATAGCCGCATAAATCTGCCGGACCTAATTATTGTTGCCATCGACTCGAACTGTAATAGTGTTCAAAGTCGAAGGAGAGAAATTGAAAGCAAAGTGCCAAGTCAATTCTTAGATTTTGTCATCTGTGCCGTTCCGGATCCGCACGTCGAGCGCTGGTTGTTAATTGATTCCGCTGCATTCAGGACGGTTCTGAGAAAAGGCTGCGCGGCACCTGATGACAAATGTGACAAAGATCGTTACAAACAACTACTGGCAAATGCTGTGAAAGATGCTGGAGTAAGACCATATTTGGGTGGAATGGAGCACGCAGAGAGCATTGTGAATGCTATGGATCTTGTGAAGGTGGGACTCCGCGACAGACCTTCGTTTGGAAAGTTGTTAAGAGATATTCGCAGGAAGTTTAACCAATGGCAACAAAGCACGTCCGAGACCAACTCATGATGCAGTTGAGTGAAAAATAAACTTGACAATGTGTGCGAAAATTACGATATTAGAAAGTCTAAGGAAATACCGACGGCTCCCCCGAAATAAAAGACGGACATCACGGGAATATATTATTGTTATTTAAATAGTTCCGTTCAGGTATGGGCGTTAAATTGTCGCTTGGGGAAGGGCCCATAGCTCAGCTGGTTAGAGCAGCGGACTCATAATCCGTCGGTCCCAGGTTCGAATCCTGGTGGGCCCACAGTGAAACAAACGCCGCCGGGCAGCGGCCCCCAAAATAAATGGTTCTACCGTTCCTTCTCTTGAAGAAAAATGCGTTCGAAGAGTTAGCGGCCTCGCGGCCGCGGCGGTGGGAGGACTCTGTTTGTGAAATCCAGTTGGTGCGCGCGAGTTTGTGTGCATCTTTTTTTTATCTAAATTCGCCGGAGTGATAAAAAACCCCGGCGTTTTCTTTGAAATGAGGTGCGAATGGAGGTTAATATTCGCGAGGAGCTGATGCTCCTGGTGGATTTGCAGGACATTGATGATCAACTCAGTGAGCTGGCTCTGGATCGAGGCGACTTGCCTATTGAAGTCGAACGGCTCAAAGGAGACATCGACAAGCTGAACAAATCTCTGGATGACCTGCGTACGGAATTAGAAGAAATCCGGAATGAAGTGGTGCATTTGCGCGGTGTCACCGAAGAAGCTGACAGCAAACTGGAAAAATATAAGCAGCAGCTTTATTCGGTGAAAACCACGCGAGAGTACGACGCCATTACGACGGAAACCGATGCGGTCAAAACGACCATTTCCGAAGGCGAAGAACGGGTTCTGGAGCTTCTGGCACGTGAAAATGCCATCATTTCGGAAATCGGAGCGAAGGAAACGGAGTCCACCGAGATTGGCGAAACCTTTGAAGCCAAGAACGCTGAATTGAAGACCAAGCTGGGAGAAACCGAGCAGGAAGAGTTGGAGCTTCGCCATTCACGTGAAACCACCGTGATGCGAATCAAAAAACCCATCTACGCTCACTATGAACGCATTCGCATCGCGAAAGATGGTCGCGGCATCGCGCGCGTGATGGGCGGGGCGTGCGGAGGATGTTTCGCGATGGTGCCTCCGCAGCGGCAGGTGGAAATTCGCCATGCGGCCGACATTGTTCTTTGCGAAACCTGCGGGCGCATTCTGGTCGAATAACCGGTGAAGCTTAACGCCTACATTGACGGCGGCTCTCGCGGCAATCCCGGCCCGTCAGCCGCTGCTTTTGTCCTGACCGACGAAGACGATAATGTCCTCATCGAGCAAGGCTATTTCCTTGGGGAGCGGACGAATAATGAAGCGGAATACATGGCGCTCATTGAACTTCTGCGCTGGTTGGGAAAACACAAAGATTTCCATAAAACAAAAGGCGATTCTGTTCACGTCCGTTGCGACAGCTTGCTTCTTGTCAACCAAGTCACCGGCACTTGGAAAGTTAAAGAGCCCCGTATGAAGGAACTGCACGCGCAGGTCACCGAGTTGAAAAAGAAACAGCCTTTTAAGCTTTTCATCCGCCACGTTACCCGCGACAAAAACACACTCTCAGATAGATTAGTCAACGAAGTACTGGACAAAGCAGCCGTATAAAATTCCGCCGAGGCAGATCCCCCGATCTGCCCGGAATGCTAACAAGCCCATGAAGGAAATTGGATGAACCGAAAGATATTTCTTATTTCTGGCACAATTATTCTGCTCCAATTGCTAATGCTTCAGGGCTGTGAAAAGAATCGCGCCGGAGAAGAAGTGAGGCTCATCATTCCGACAAATAAGACGGAATACACCTGCTTTATTTGGGCTGTGGCGCGTGAGGACGTGTGGGATATTGCACTGAAAGGGAATCCTAATGACTTAGGTGACTATGGTTTATTATTGTCCGAGGGAACATTAGTCGTTATCTTAGAGGAACAGAAAAAGAAAAAAAGGGTGAAGGTAAGGATTCTTGAGGGGCCATATTGCGGCGAAATAGTCTGGACACATATAGCGTTTTTACCAAAATGACTCGGAAGGCACGTTACAATACCGGAATCCCAGCCACTAAAGCCGGTCGCGGCGTGGTTTCTCGTGACCGCGAAAGTAGTTGAGGCGAGCTTAATGCAAGCCCAAGAAGGAAATTAGATGAACCGAAAGATATGTCTTATTTCTGGCATGGTTATTCTACTCCAATTGCTGATACTTCAGGGTTGCGAGAAGAATCGCGCTGGACAAGAAGTGAGGCTCATCATTCCGAAAAATAAAACGGAAGACACCTGCTTCATTTGGGCTACAAGACTTGAATCGCAGTTTGATGCGGCGTTGAATATGACACCTCGTACTAGAATCAATTCCTGCTATTTGCTTACGGAAGGGACAAGAGTGGTGATTCTAGAGGAAAAGAAAAAGAGGGCTAGAATAAAGATCTTGGAAGGGTCATATTACGGCGAAATATTTTGGATACATACGGCATTTTTGCCAAACTGACTGTGAAATAGATTACAATACAGGAATCTGAGCCGCTGTTAAGTTCAGGAGCATAAAAGTGTGTGTAATAGCACCGATGTCCTCAATTGAGTTATCGACAGTCACTGACTGGCTGCGGTTATGGATAGAAGTCATGGTGGCTTATCAGTGGTTTGCAATTGTGCTTCTTGTCATTCTCGCATTTCGACGTCCAATCATAGACTTCATTGATCGCTTAAAAGAGGTCAAGGCGAAATCGGGTGAAAAAGAGCTATTATTAATAACAGGTAAAGAAACACCTCCGTCTATTGCACAGCATATCGCTCTTCCAACACGCTCCGAGGAAGAATCGACAGAACTTCTCAGCGGTATGCGAGAAAAACTCCTTGCCACGTTGTGGCATCATCAGAAGAAATTTGGGAAAGACTTATCTAAGCGATGGACTTTCACATTGGGGATCAACCATCCCGAATACAAGGATTTCGTGTCAGCAGTTCAGGAATTAGCTGCCCTCGGGCTAGTTGATCAGGCGCGCGATTCAGGTCAGTTTTACCTCACAAACGCTGGACTGTACTGGTGCCCCAGTTGGGACAGCCGACTTAGTAGCAGCAATAAATTTGAGAAGTTCGGCGAGAGCTAGCAAAAATTACAGCATAATAATGGAACCAATAATTTACAAATAGATTTTCGGAGTCCGCCAGACGATCGCGGCGTGATGCAAATCACGTCGAGGAAAGTCCGAACTCCATAGGGCAGGGCGCCAGCTAACAGCTGGGCGCGGCAACGCGACGGAAAGTGCCACAGAAAGTAAACCGCCAACTCGAGCGCTTGCGCTCGACGGCAAGGGTGAAAGGGTGCGGTAAGAGCGCACCGCGTCATTGGTAACAATGACGGCACGGCAAACCCCGCCCGGAGCAAAGCCAAGTAAACCGCCAGTCCTGCCGGCCCGGTGGGCAAAAGAGGCGGTGGGTAGGCCGCATGAGGTGCATGGCGACATGCATCCCAGATAGATGATCGTCCTCGACAGAATTCGGCTTATCGGCGGACTCCTGAAAACTTAAACGCCGCGAGTGGGTGCCCTCACCCCTCGCGCGATTCGCCGTGGTGTGTCTCCAGACGCGCCCGGAAAAAATCGATAAAAAAAACGACACAAAAACCTTGAATAAAAAAGACACCACCAAACCCGCGCCCACCAAAGAAATCGAGCGCGCCAGCATCAAATCCGTCTTCGAGCCGAAATCGATTGCGGTTATTGGAGCAGGCCGCACGCGCATGACCATCGGCCGCGAAATCCTGCATAATCTCATCGAATACGGATTTGACGGTATGGTTTTTCCGGTCAATCCGAAGGCTCGCGTGATTCATTCGATGAAATGCTACCGCAGCGTTCTCGAAATTCCTGACGAAGTCGAGCTGGCTGTCATGTGCGTACCCAAACAGCTTGTTTCGCAGGCGATTGATGATTGCGGGCGCAAAGGCGTCAAAGCCATTATCATGATTACCGCCGGCTTCTCAGAAACCGGCGCGCACGGTAAAGAACTGGAAGAACGAATCTTCGGGCAAATTCGCCAGTTCGGCATGCGCATGATTGGCCCGAACTGCATGGGCGTGATTAACACAGCTCCCGATGTGCGCATGGACGCCACCTTTGCCGGAACGCTGCCGCTCGAAGGTTCCATCGGTTTCTTGTCGCAATCAGGCGCTTTAGGCGTCGCGATTCTCGAACAATCGCGCGATATGAACCTCGGGTTGTCCTCGTTTGTTTCGCTGGGGAATAAAACGGACGTTTCGGTTTCTGATGTCTTAGAATACTGGCGGGATGATGAGCGCACAAAACTGATTCTACTCTATATCGAAAGTTTCGGCGATCCCTTCAAATTCTCGCGTCTCGCTCGCGAAATCGTCAAAAAGAAACCCATCATCGCGGTCAAATCCGGTCGCTCAGCAGCAGGTGCGCGCGCCGCGTCGAGTCATACCGCCAGTCTTGCCGGAATGGATATCGCCGCGGACGCTCTCTTCGAAACGGCGGGCGTGTTGCGCGTGGATACTGTCGAAGAACTCTTCGACTACGCGCAAGCCTTCGCGCATCAGCCGATTCCGAAAGGCGACCGCGTCGCGATTATGTCCAACGGCGGCGGGCCTGCGATTCTTGCCGTGGATGCGGTGGTAGCCTATGGTTTGCAGGTCGCAGAGTTTACCGACGAAACGGTTCAGCGGCTCGGCAAACATCTGGTTAAAGAAGCGTCTCTGACGAATCCTCTCGACATGATTGCCGGCGCGGATCATGAAAGCTATCGGAAAATCCTGAACATCATTCTCGAAGATGAAAACAGCGATGCGGTGATTGTCCTGTTCGTGCAGCCGATAACAATTGATGCGCGTCTCGTCGCGAAAGCTGTTGTCGAAGTGGCTCAGAAACGCTGCGATTTGGGTAAACCGGTACTCTGCTGTTTTATGGGCAAGGAGGACGAGCTATCCGGGATTCGCATCCTGCGCGAAGCAAACCTGCCGGTCTATGAATTTCCTGAGGCCGCCGCGAGATCACTAGCGGCGATGAATCGCTACCGCGAAATCCAGAATCGTCCCGAAGGCACCGTGCGCCATTTCGAAGATGTCGATAAAATTCGCGCGGCGGAAATCTTTGACGCCGTCATCGCCGATAAACGGCCACGCCTCACCGATACGGAAGTGCGAGCTGTGCTCGAAGCGTATGGTTTCCCCATGCCGCCGACAGCGTATGTGTCTGAGCCGAACGAACTCGGCCGCATAGGCGAAACCATCGGTTATCCCGTGGCGATGAAAATTGCGTCGGAGCAGATTATTCACAAATCCGATGTCGGCGGCGTTGTGCTTGATTTACGCAACGAACGCGAACTGCTCGAAGCCTATGCGAAGATTAAAGAGCGCGTACATAAGCTGCCTGATAAAGTTACCGAATGGGGAGTCACGGTTCAGCGGATGGTCGAAGGCGGACGCGAAATCGTCATGGGTTCAACCTTCGATCCGCTCTTCGGGCCGCTGATTATGGTCGGGCTTGGAGGAATTTACGTCGAAATTCTCAAAGACGTCACCTTCCATATGCTGCCTCTGTCGGATGTATGCGCGATGGAAATGCTGCGAAGTCTGCGCGGTTTCCCGATTTTGGAGGGTGTCCGCGGCGAGCCTTCGATTCACATGGACACCGTCGTGGAAATGCTCGGACGGCTCTCGCAGCTTATCACAGAATTCCCCGTCATCCGGGAAATGGACATCAATCCATTTATGGTCTTCCCCGAATCGGAACGGTGCATGGCTGTCGACGCCCGCATCGCGATTGAGGGATGAGGAGCGATTTTTATGTTTAACAAAAATAGATCGGAAAACCCATGGAACAAAAATGGGAACTTTATGAAGAGGTCTCCGCAGAGCAAATTGAAACTCTAAGCCGAGAAGCGCGCATTCCCCCGCTCATCGCACAAGTCCTTTGCAATCGAGGACTCACTGATGTGAAGGATGTGGAGGATTTCTTTAATCCTTCAACACGACTCCTGCATGATCCGTTCCTGATGAAGGATATGGATCGCGCAGTTGAACGGGTGCTGAAAGCCCTGCGAAACAAAGAACCGATTACGCTTTACGGAGACTACGATGTGGACGGAATTACGTCCGTGTCGATGCTCTATCTTCTGCTCAGCGACCTCGGCGGAGATGTGTATGCCTACATTCCCGATCGCCAGTCCGAAGGGTATGGACTTTCGGAAAAGGGCCTTCGGGAAGTCGCTTCCAAGGGGAAGGGTTTGGTTATTACCGTCGATTGCGGAATTACATCTGTCAACGAAGCCCTGCTCGCGAAAAGCCTCGGCGTGGATCTGATTATCACCGACCACCATGAACCGGCTGAAACATTGCCCGATGCGCATGCGGTCGTCAATCCCAAACGCAAGGATTGCCCGTATCCTTTCAAAGACCTCGCAGGTGTCGGCGTCGCCTTCAAAATCGCTCAGGGAATCTTGGTCGCGATGAATCTCGAGGCGGACTATGCGGAGAAGTATATCGACCTCGTCGCGCTGGGAACCGCCGCCGACATTGTTCCGCTGGTCAATGAAAACCGCGTGTTCGTCAAAGAAGGCATCGATAAAATCAACAATCGTCCCGAAGTCGGGATTGAAGCTCTGATTCAAATCGCCGGTTTGAAGCCGCGAAAAATTGAAGTCGGTCATATCATCTTCGGCCTCGCTCCCCGTATCAATGCCGTCGGTCGTCTCGGAGATGCTTTGCGTGCCGTCAAATTGTTGGTGACACGAGACAGAGCCGCCTCACGCAAAATCGCTCAGGTGCTGGAACAGGAAAACCGGCGGCGCAAAGAACTCGACAATGTCACTCTTAAGCAGGCGATTGCAGAAATCGAACAGATGTACGACACTCTGGAGATGCGTTCGATTGTGTTGGCAGGGGAGCACTGGCATCCCGGAGTCATCGGGATTGTCGCTTCGCGCCTGATCGAACGGTACTATCGCCCGACGGTGATGATTAGCATCGAGGACAACGTCGGTAAAGGCTCGGCGCGTTCGATTGCGGGATTCGATATTTACAACGCTCTGAAAAGCTGCGGTGATTGCCTGCTGCAATTCGGCGGCCACAAATACGCAGCCGGACTCACCATTGATGCCTCTCGTGTGCCGGAATTCCGTGAACGTTTCGATGCTTTCGCTCGAGAGCACATCCCGGAAACCGACCTGCAGCCTACCATCAAAATCGATGCCGAAATCACCCTGAATCAGATTACTCCTGAAGTGGTCGAAACACTGGAACGGTTCGCTCCGTTCGGACCCAGCAACACCCGCCCGAATTTCTTGTCGAGAAATCTTGAAGTAGCCGGTCCTCCTCGCATCGTCGGTACGAATCATCTGAAATTCCGAGCGCGACAGCAGGGAGAAGTCTTTGATACTATCGGCTTCAATCTGGGCGACTACATCTATCGCGTCGATGCGGGCATGCGGACTCTCCAGATGGTGTACGGTATTGAAGAGAACGAATACATGAACCGGAAAACCGTACAATTGCGCATCCGGGATTTGAAATAAACAAGTGGCTTTAGCCCCTTGTAACTGCGACATAACCAAGGGCAAGGTGGTTTTAGTCCCTTGTGTCTCATTGGAGGAAACCATGCGACGAATACTCTTTTTAGGATGGATGCTGTTTCTGACCGCGTCTCTTTTTGCAGGCCCCGGAAACCGCGATAAGTGGGGAGAGCTTCTGAGGCGTTATGGTGACGCCGAAAAAGTCCAGCCGGGCGCTTGGGCGTCTTACCGCATTCATACAACAGAAGACGGCAAACCTGAAACACTCGACTGGAAAATGTCCTGCGTGGGGACGGAAAAAGTGGACGGCAAAGACGGCATCTGGCTCGAAATGGAAATGGACATGCCCAAATCCGACGAGGGAGACGCAGCACATATGATTGTGAAATCGTTGGTCGTCGGTGCGCAGTCTGAAAAACAGTCTATCGAGAAGATGATTATTCAGATGGACGAGCAGCCTCCGATGGAGATGCATATGGGTATGGAAATGGATGAAGAGGACGCGGAACTTCCGGAGATTGAAGAGTTGGGCACGGAAACCGTGAAGGTGCCCGCAGGGACTTTCACTTGTCATCATTTCCGAACCACCACAGACGACCGCATCACGGATATATATATCAGCGACGAGGCATCCCTTTACGGCATGGTGAAAATGCAGTCCGGGGAAGAGAAAATGGAACTGCTGGACCATGGCGCGAAAGGCGCGATATCCCAGATTAAGGGCGAGCCTGTCAACCCGATGGACATGCGGCAAATGATGAAAAACATGAAGGATCTCAAGCTGCCCGAGTCGGACAAGAAAGGAAAATAATCGGATGCGAAGCGCGCTAATTTGTGTTTTCATCATCACCGTATCGCTTCTGGCGATGGGCAGAAAAGAAGCTCCGCGCTCTGCCGAACCTGCACGTCAAGAGCAGGGAGTCGCCGGGAAAGTTGAAATCTATGAAGGCAACTTCATGCCGATGATCGGAACTCATCCCAGCGGCAAAGTAACTCCGGCAGTTCGCCGCCGCGTCCGCGTTCACGAACCTTTCAACTCGCTTGAAGCTGGAGGGATGACAGCGCTTCGCGATACTGTTCCCACACCGTTAGTCGCCGAGACCATCACCGACTCCATCGGAGAATTCCGTATGATGCTTCCGGTGGGAAAGTTCAGCATATTCGTCGAGGAAGACAGCGGCTGGTATTTTAACGTATGGGACGGTCAAGGTTTTCAGGGACTCATCACGATTGACACGAACGAAGTCAAGGAAATGAACATCCGCATCACCACCAAAGCCGTCTTCTAAATTTCTTAAATTCCCCTACTGGCTGGCTCTGCCTGCCAGCGAAATATCAATGGAAATCGCTCTTCAAAATAAAATCGCTCTCGTCACCGCTGCTTCCAAAGGCCTCGGTTTCTCCGTCGCGCGGGAACTCCTGCGCGAAGGCGCGCGCGTGATGCTCTCAAGTTCCAATCAAGCGAACTTGCAGGCCGCCTCGGAAAAGCTCAAAGAAGAAGGCTTATCAGAGCACGCTACACATGTCGCCGACCTAAGCGACACGAAACAGATCGAAAATCTTATCAGCGCGACCCTCAAGAAATTCGACGGCATTGATTTATTGTTCACAAATTGCGGTGGCCCACCGGCGGGAGCGAGTCTGGAACTGACAGACGACCAATGGCATGCCGCTTTCGAAACTGTTTTCCTGAGCGTCGTGCGTCTATGCCGTTTGTGCGTGCCTGAGATGCGCAAGCGCGGCGGCGGCGCGATACTAACGCTGACGTCGTCCACCGTCAAACAGCCGATAGAAAATTTGACTGTATCAAATGCACTTCGCCCGGCCATCGTCGGATTTTGTAAAACGCTTTCAAAAGAAGTCGCGACGGAAAATATTCGGGTGAATGTCATCGCACCGGGAAGAATTCTCACAGCGCGCACGCAGGAACTCGATGAAGCTTTCGCCGCGCGAACGAATAAATCCATTGACGAAGTTCGCCGCGAATCCGAAGAGGAAATCCCTATGAAACGATTGGGTGATGTGGACGAATTCGCCAGCACCGCTGCGTTTTTGCTGTCCGGGAAAGCATCCTATATCACCGGTCAGATTTTGTTAGTTGACGGGGGACGTGTGGAAGGAATCTGGTGATAAAATATGCACCGACTTGTGATAATTCTCACGCTACTGACGGCAACCGCCTTCGCGCAGATGTACGGCGACCCAAGCCCGATTCGTCCCGACACCACGAAGCAGGATACTCTGCAAGAGAACATCCCGCAGGAAATTGTGATTGAGCCTGCGCTCGCGGATGAATCGCTGGACTGGGCAAAACTCTGGGCGCGCCGTCTGCTGCTTCGCGGCATTCTGAACACGAATATCATCGGCGCATGGGCGGAGTATCAGCTTACCGATTGGTCGCTCGTGCGCGGCAGTCACGGCCCTATCAAACTCTATTTGAAAATCGTCTATCTTGGGCCGATTCTCTTCTTGGGCGAGGACGCCGAATGGGTGCAGGCATCTGTGCGCGTCTTGGATAAAATGGACAAGCGATTGAAATTCGATTTTATTTTGCCTTCAAGTGAGGGCTCTGCGCTTCCAGTTCGTGCTTTAGTGAAACAGGAAGGCGAAGAGCTGCGCGAAATCTCCTTTGCGCTGGATACGAAACATGTGGACTATGACGCACTCGACAATCCTCGCTATGTCGAAGAGAAAATCGTCGAGTTGTCTCACGGCAAATATACATGCGGTCATTTCCGCGGTTCAGGTGATGACGGCGCGCGCGTGGAGTTGTTTTTATCACCGGATGTCAGTCCTTACGGAGTCGTCGTCATGGGCTACGGCACACAGGGTCTGACACTGATTCATAAAGACACCGACGCCACACCACTCCTCGACGTACCACCACCGCCATCGCGCTGACGACTATGAGTAAAACCGCCGTTGTGGGTCTCATGGGCCCGCAATGGCGTGAAAAGATTCGCAAATAATATTTCAAAATAATCCCAACCAAACCGGAGGACGAATGGCTCAGGAAAAGAAAGTTGGTATCGTCGGATACGGAAGCTACATTCCGCGCTACCGAATCAAAGTCGAAGAAATCGCCAAAGTCTGGGGCATGGATCCCGAAACCATAAAACGCGGCCTGCAGCTCTATGAAAAAAGCGTGCCCGCGCCTGATCAGGATGTTATCACGATGTCCGTGGAAGCGGCTCGCCACGCCGTCGCCCGCGCTGGAATCGATCCCAAAAAAATCGGCGCGGTCTATGTCGGTTCTGAATCGCATCCCTACGCAGTGAAACCCACCGGCACCACTGTCGCCGAAGCTCTCGGCTCGACGCCCGACATCCACACCGCCGATATGGAATTCGCCTGCAAAGCGGGTAGTGAAGGCATGTTCGTTTGCTACGGTCTTGTGAAAGCCGGTCTGATTACGTATGGCCTCGGCATCGGCGCCGACACATCGCAGGGCGCGCCCGGTGATGCGTTGGAATACAGCGCGTCCGCTGGAGCCGCCGCGTTCCTTTTCGGCAACGAGGATGTTATCGCCACGGTGGATGATACCTATGCCTTTATGACGGACACGCCTGATTTCTGGCGTCGCGAGCATGCTTTTTATCCATCGCATGGCGGTCGCTTCACCGGCGAACCTGCGTATTTCAGAACCGTTTTAGGATGTGCGAATGCGTTGCTCGAAAAGTCAGGTTTGAAACCGTCTGATTTCGCGCACTGTGTTTTTCATCAGCCAAACGGCAAATTCCCCATGCGCGTCGCCAAGATGCTCGGCTTCACCGAAGAACAAAACCGCACCGGCTGGGTAACGCCGTGGCTCGGCAATACCTATTCCGGTTCGTCGCCGATAGGACTGACAGCGATTCTCGATGTCGCCAAACCGGGTGAGAAAATCTTCATGGTATCGTATGGAAGCGGCGCGGGTTCGGACGGATTCATCTTCACCGTCACCGACAAAATCAAAGGCGTGGCCGGGATTGCTCCGCAAACACGCCCGCAGCTCGACGAAAATAAATTCTACTTGGACTACGGCACCTATGCCAAATTCCGCGGCAAAATCCTGAAAGCAGGCTAACAAACCTTTTGGAGATTCAATGATAGTTGCTGAGGTACTTGCTCCCCGACAAACCCGCTCGGCGGTATGGTGGCTCTATCAAGTTACCCTCGTGCTCTGCGGCAGTGCGCTGATCGCTCTTTTCGCGCAGATTTCGTTTTATCTTCCTTTTACTCCGGTGCCAATTACCGGCCAGACTTTTGGCGTGCTGCTCATCGGTGCCCTGTTGGGGCGATGGCGTGGAGCACTGACGGTAATCGCCTATCTTTCTGAGGGTATTATCGGCCTGCCTGTTTTCGCCGGAGCTGCTTGCAGCGCGGCTTGTTTGTTCGGTCCGACGGGAGGCTATCTGGTGGGCTTTGTCCCAGCGGCATTCTTAGTGGGTATGTTTGCCGAGCACGGCTGGGACAAGCATGTTATCCTTACGGCACTAACTATGCTGATAGGGTCCGGGGTCATTCTGGCCGCGGGAGTTGCGTGGCTTTCAGTTTTTGTCGGGCATGAAAACGCTTTAGCAATGGGATTGTATCCTTTTCTGATTGGAGACGTGCTCAAGATTGCCGCAGCGGCGGTGGTTTTCCCGTCTTTGCGGCGTCTGGTGTAATGGCGTTTTCGTGTGCCGCCTGCCCGGAATCAGTCGCGGTGTTGGCTGCTTGCAGCCGACCCTGAAAACTCGCCGCGGCGAATCTCCAGATTCGCCCGGAATGTTGAAAAAAGAACAAAAATAAATATAAAAGAAAGGGCTCATCTATGCGTGATGTAGCTGTAATCGGAGTCGGAATCAACAAATGGGGAGAACTGTGGGAGAAGTCGTTGCGCGATATCTTCGTCGAAGCAGCGCTCCTCGCAATGGATGATGCCGGTGTGGACCACATAGATTCGCTCTATGTCGGTTCGATGACGCCGGGATTATTCGTCGGTCAGGAACATCTGGCCTCGCTGTTGGCGGACTATCTGGGGCAGTGCCCGATTCCCGCCGCGCGTGTCGAATCGGCCTGCGCGTCAGGCGGACTCGCGGTGCGCATGGGATGGATGGAGGTCGCCGCAGGTGTTTCGGATATCGTCATGGTCGGCGGTGTCGAGAAAATGCTTGACGTGGATGGCGCAGGCGCAACCTTCGCACTGGCATCCGCTGCGGACCAAGAATGGGAGTGCTACAACGGCGTGACGTTCCCCGGTCTTTATGCGATGATTGCCAATGCGTATCAAGCGAAACACAACATTCCCTTCAATACTTTTCGCAAACAATTAGCGCACGTCGCTGTCAAAAATCATGCGAACGGTCTGCTGAATCCGAATGCGCAATTTCGCTCGAAAGTATCACTCGAACAGGTCATGAATTCAACCCTCATCGCGGATCCTCTGCGGCTTTTGGATTGCTCGCCGATTACCGACGGCGCCGCCGCGGCGATTCTCTGCCCGCTCGACATGGCGAAAACAAAATTCAAGAATCATCCGCTCATCGCGATTATCGGTTCCGGCGCTGCAACGGATACGCTGGCGCTGGCGGACCGTGAAGATATTACCTATTTGAAAGCGACCGAAGTCGCCGCCGAACGCGCTTACAAAATGGCTGGCATGAAACCCGAAGACATCGACTTCGCCGAAGTGCACGATTGCTTCACTATCGCCGAAATGTGTGTCACCGAAGCGCTCGGATTTTTTGAAGTAGGCAAAGGCGGCGAAGCGGCTATGGCAGGCGTGACCGCTCGTGACGGAGCCAAGCCCATTAATCCTTCGGGGGGATTGAAGTCGAAGGGACACCCGGTTGGAGCAACCGGCGCGGCGCAGGTTGTCGAAATCGCTCATCAATTGCGCGGCGATGCCGATAAGCGCCAATTGCAAAAAGCCCGCGTAGGACTTGCGCAAAACATGGGCGGCTCCGGCGGCTCCACCATCGTCCACATCTTCAAAGCGGTTTAAAAGAGAAGGAGATAAACGCATGTCACAAATCACCGCGCGTTACTGGCGTGAAATTCCTCGGCGCTATCGAGGGGAAGCGGCGAAATCAACCAAGACGGGCAAGGTATTTTTTCCGCCGCGTCTGGTCGAACCAAAGAACGGCAATCGCCAATTCGAACCGACCAAACTCGACTACGAAGGCAAACTGATTACCTACACCGTGATTCGTATCGCACCCGCCGGTTTCGAAGACCAAGGCGCGTATGCGCTGGGTATTATCGAAATGCCGGGCGGCGCGCGCATCACCGCTCAAATCGCCGACTGCCCGATTGAGCAGGTCAAAATCGGCATGAAAGTGCGCATTGAATTCCGCAAGATTTTCGATGACGGCCATGAAGGTATTCACTGCTACGGCTACAAAGTCGTTCCCATGTAAGGGTTATCTATGATTTCCTTTTCAGCGCGAACGCTTGATAAACCTCAGGAACGCCAGAAACCGTGGCGATTCCTGCTGCAGGCGGCGGCGATTCTCTACGTCGCGTGGGTGGCCTTCAGCGCGTTCCGGGATATGGACAGCGGTTGGCTGCCGCTTGTGGTAGTGGCGTTTATTCTGTTCGGCGTCATCAAGCAGATTCGTGATTTCTGGAAGGGAGTGAAGCCTTCGCCTTGGGCGATGATTGAAATCCGCGAGGAAAGTGTGACCCTATTCGGCAGGGATAGTTCGTTTTATCAGTTACCGTTGCCGAAAGGTTTTATACTTCATCCCAATGGAAAAATGCTGGTGCTGCAGTGGGGAAGAAACGTGCCCCGGCGCTACCGCAGTGTGACTTTTCGAAAAAAGCGCGACCTTTCCGAAATAGATTTTGATGCGCTTCATGACACACTGCAGAAAGTCGCACCGAAAATAAAAGTCCCGCAACCCTTCGCGTCAAAGGAAACATAACTAAAACTCGGAGTCATTCCTTGTTCAAAATCGAATCGAACATTTCCACCAAAGACGCCGACTACATCGCCAATCGCAAAGCAAATCTTGCGCTCGCCGCAGACCTGCGCGAGAAGCTCGGAAAACTTCGCCCCGGCGGCCCTCCCGAATCCATCGCCCGGCATAAAAAACGCGGTAAACTGACCGCACGCGAACGGCTCGAAAAACTCTTCGACTCCGACTCGCCGTTTCTCGAATTCTCGCCAATGGCGGCATGGGGAATGTATGACGATCAAGCTCCCGGCGCTGGCGTGATTACAGGCGTCAGCATCGTGCATGGCCGCGAAGTGCTCGTGGTAGCTAATGATGCGACGATCAAAGGCGGCACGTATTTTCCGATGACCATCGCCAAGCATGTCCGCGCTCAGGAAATCGCGATGGAAAACCGGTTGCCCTGCATCTATCTGGTGGATTCAGGCGGCATTTTCCTGCCTGAACAAGCGGGGACGTTCCCCGATAAAGAGCATTTCGGTCGCATCTTTTACAATCAGGCGCGTCTCTCGGCGATGGGAATTCCGCAGATTTCGGCGGTCTTAGGATTTTGCACAGCGGGCGGTGCGTATGTTCCGGCGATGAGCGACGAGACGATTATCGTAAAAGAACAGGGAACGATTTTCATCGGTGGGCCGCCGCTGGTGAAAACCGCTACTGGAGTTGAAGTAACACCGGAAGAACTTGGCGGCGCAGATGTGCACTGCCGCATTTCTGGTGTATCGGATCACTATGCCGCGAACGACGACCACGCGCTCCAGATTTGCCGCAACATCGTCGAAACCTTGGACGCGCCCAATCGCTTTGAACTCGACCGCAAAGAGACCGAAGAACCCGCTTATGACCCGGATGAACTCTACGGCGTCATCCCGGCCGATATCCGAAAAACCTTCGACATCCGCGAAGTCATCGCACGTATCGTTGATGGGTCTCGCTTCCAGGAGTTCAAAGCGCTCTATGGCACGACACTCGTCACCGGTTTCGCTCGCATTCACGGATTTCCGGTGGGGATTGTCGCAAATAACGGCGTCCTTTTCAGTGAGTCCGCCAAGAAAGGCGCGCACTTTGTCACGCTCTGCGCGATGCGCAAAGTTCCTTTAATTTTCTTGCAGAATATCACTGGCTTCATTGTCGGCAAACAATATGAACACGGCGCGATTGCTTCTGACGGAGCCAAGATGGTTCATGCGGTCGCGAACGCGCAGGTGCCGAGGTTTACTGTTATTGTCAGTGCGTCGCATGGCGCGGGCAACTACGCGATGTGCGGGCGCGGTTACCTGCCAAGGCTTCTCTGGATGTGGCCGAATTCCCGCATCACTGTTATGGGTGCCGAACAAGCTTCAGACGTCTTGGTGCAGGTCAAACGTGAGCAGCTCGAGAAGAAAGGAAAGAAGCTCAGTTCCAAAGACGAAGAAGCGATTCGCAAACCCGTCATGGAGAAATACGAGCGCGAAGGGCATCCGTTCTATTCTACGGCGCGTCTCTGGGACGACGGTATTCTCGATCCGCCCAACACAAGAAACGCGCTGGGACTCGCTATCGCTATGTCGCTCTGCGCTCCGATTCCCGACTATAAAATGGGCATCTTCCGGATGTAGCTCTATGGAAACGCCGATTCATCAGGAACGCCAAACGCTTTCTCGAGTATTCTTCTTGTTTGTTATTTTCATCATCGCGGGTTGTGTCTTGCTTTCCGTAATGATGGTAAAAGGAGAGCGGATATTCGATACGATTTTCCTCGTGATAATGGGAATCGCAATTCTTATCCTTCTTCTTTCGATGGTGATGAGAGTCGTGGTTACATCGACGGAATTGCGATTCGGATTTCCATTCTGGCGCGTGCGATTGCCGCTTGAAGAAATAGAAATCATCGGTGTCGAACCCATTCCCTTGATGGCAGGAATCGGGATTCATTTCAGTCGTGGTCGCTGGGTTTATAACGCGCGTCTTGGAGAAGGTGTACATATCGTTTCCGCGGGAAAGAAACACCATCTCATAGGTTCAGACAACCCGCAAGCTCTGTTCAACGCCCTGAAAACAGCCACAATATCTCATTGATAAATTCTTCGCCGAGGCAGATCCCCTGATCTGCCCGGAATGTGCAAAACAAGAAAACAAACCGGTAACGCCGTGCCTTTTGAAACCATCAAAACCAAAGTCAAAAACAACATCGCGACGCTCACGTTAAATCGCCCGGAAGTGCGCAACGCGTTCAACGATGTGCTCATCGCGGAGATGCTCGACGCTCTCGAAGAACTCGCCGCGCGCGAAGATGTCCGTGTCCTTATTATCGCTGCCGAAGGAAAAACCTTTTGTGCGGGAGCTGATGTCCACTGGATGGGAAAAATGGCGGGAGCGGATTTCGTGGAGAATTTCGCCGATAGTTTAAAACTGGCCGACATGCTGGCCGCGCTCTATCGTTTCCCGCGTCCCACGATTGCGAGAGTCCAGGGCTCGGCGTTCGGAGGCGGCGTCGGCGTCGCAGCTTGCTGCGATATCATTGTAACATCTGACGTCTCGCACTTTTCTTTCAGCGAAGTTAGAATCGGGCTCGTTCCGGCGTGTATTTCTCCCTTTGTCATCCGCCGAATCGGAGAAGGCCGCGCGCGCGAGTATTTTCTGACCGGCGAACGCATGTCAGCCGAGAGAGCTTATGAAATCGGCTATGTCAATAAAGTCGTCTCCGAAGAAGAACTCGACAACGCCGTGGATAAATATGTGCAGCGTTTTCTCATCGCCGGACCCCAAGCGCTTGGCGTCTGCAAAAAAATGCTCGAAGATGTGACGCTCATGCCTTTAGAGGATGCGCGTAACCACACGGCTCGCATCATCGCCAACCTCCGCATTTCCGAAGAAGGCCTCGAAGGGATGAACGCTTTTCTTGAGAAACGAAAACCGAAGTGGACTTCAGAAGAGTAGAGGATATTCTACCGAAGAGATTCAGAGATTCATTGATACTCGAAAATAAAATAGAAGCATGTTCAAAAAAATACTCATAGCCAATCGCGGGGAAATCGCTGTCCGGGTTTTAAGAACGGCGCGCGAAATGGGCATCGCAACAGTCGCTGTGTATTCCGAGGCCGACCGGAAATCGCCCCATGTGGAACTTGCCGATGAAGCGATTGAAATCGGCCCGCCGCTGCCCCTCGAAAGCTATCTGAATATCGAGAAAATTATCACCGCTGCGCAGCGTGCCGGAGTGGAGGCGATTCATCCCGGCTATGGTTTCCTCTCGGAGAATCCGCTGTTCGCCGAAAGCTGCACGAAAGCCGGTTTCACGTTCATCGGACCTCCCGCGGAAGCGATGCGCAAATTAGGCAACAAACTCGAAGCGCGCCATCTCGCCATCAGCGTCAAAGCGCTGGTGATTCCGGGGATGATGGCGAGTGAAGTATCGCCGGATGTTTTCAAAAAGGAAGCCGAGAAAATCGGTTATCCGGTACTCGTGAAAGCAGCCGCGGGCGGCGGTGGCAAAGGCATGCGTGTTGTTTCCTCTCCTGATGATTTGGAGGAAGGATTACAGGCCGCGATGCGCGAATCGAAAACGGCTTTCGGTGACGCGACGGTTTATCTCGAGAAATACATCGCCGAACCGCGCCACATCGAAATGCAGATTCTCCGCGATACACATGGCAACGCTGTCTGGCTGGGGGAGCGCGAGTGTTCGATACAGCGGCGGCATCAGAAGATTATCGAAGAAAGTCCCTCGCCGGTTCTAACGCCGGAGCTGCGCGAAGAAATGGGAAGCGTCGCCGTGGCCATCGTGAAAGCCGCTGGTTATTTCAACGCAGGCACCGTCGAATTCCTCTATGAAAACGGCCGGTTTTATTTCCTTGAAGTCAACGCGCGATTGCAGGTCGAACATCCTGTCACGGAGTTTTGTACGGGACTTGATTTGGTCGCTCTGCAGCTCGAAATCGCATCCGGCGGAAAGATTCCTTTCACTCAGAAAGACGTGAATCCGCGTGGGCACAGCATCGAATGCCGCATTTACGCTGAAGACGCTGCAAAAAATTTCCTGCCGTCTTCCGGTACGATTGTCGGTTTGCGAGAACCTCAAGGACCGGGTGTACGCTGCGATAGCGGTTTGCGCGAAGGACTCGAAATCTCCGTTCACTACGATCCGATTTTGTCGAAACTGGTCACCTACGGCGACAATCGCGCAGAAGCCATTCGCCGGATGCAGTGCTCTCTCTCTGAGTATGTCATCTTAGGTGTCGCGACGCCGATTAACCTTTTGCAGAATATTTTAAAACATCACGCATTCGTGTCCGGCGAACTGTCAACGCACTTCCTCGAACATCACTTCGCGGATTGGGTGCCGCCGGTGCCGGATGAAGCCGTTCAGGAAGTCGCTTTGATTGCGGCGCTGCTTGCTGGTAAAGGCGCAAAGCACAGCGGTTCAGATATAACGCGAGCGCAGCCCACGCCTTGGCAGACTATCGGCTCTTGGGAAATCGCTCGCACTTGATGAACACACGCCGCGAATGGGTGCCGTTTACTCTTCGCGTAATAGTAATAATTTGTAGGGGCGTTCCCTCGTGTGCGCCCGTATTTGCTGCGTTTGAAGACTTTGCGGGCAGACACACGGGTCAGCCCCTACCACAAAGGATGAGAGGATAAACTTTGAAATCCGAATTCCTTATAGATGGAGAAACGCACCGCGTATCCCTTGAGAAAAGCGCCGATGGTTTCGACGGCGTCATCGATGGAATCCATCGCAATGTGTTCATCGAAGAGATGGCGCCCGGACAATTCGTCATCGAAAAAGACAGCCGCAAGTTTCGCGTCATGGTGCGCCCCGCGAGAGAAAAAACATATATTTGGATCAACGGGGAAACACTCGTCCTCGAACGACCCAGCGATGAAGCGGCGGGCAGCGTCGCGACAGGTAGTGATTCGCACCTGACCGCTCCCATGCCGGGAACGCTGCGCAAATTGCTCGTCAAAACCGGACAAAATGTCGAAGAGAAACAAACCGTGGCGATATTGGAAGCGATGAAAATGGAACACAACCTGCGCGCTCCCCGCGCGGGGAAAGTCGCCGAAATCTTTTTCAAAGAAGGTGATATTCTCGAAGCCGATGCGACCGTGCTGGATTTGGAACCCCTCGAAGAGGACACATCGTCATGAGCGATGTTCAGCCAAACAAAGACCCTTGGGATGTTCCGTTTCAATATTGCCGCTTCCATAAAGCAGAAGAGCAGCTTTCTCGCCTGCACGAACTCGGCATCGGAATCGAATTGATGCTGGAAGATACACGGATGCTCTGGCCGGATATCGTCTTAGGAGATATTCTGCACGTCGTGGATTTGCTCAAAGACACTGGAGTTTCCGCGCGGCTGCACGGGCCGTTTCAAAATCTGACTCTCGGTGCAAAAGATGAGCACATCCGGCGCTACAGCCGCGACGTGATTCTGCGCGGATTTCAGGTGGCGCGCATGGTAAGTTCGCCCTTCATGGTGATGCACTCGGGTTATCTTCCGCAGTATTCACCGGCTTCAGCGAAAGGATGGTGGAAGTGTTTTTCGGAAGGATTTCCGCGAGTGCTGACGGAAGCGCAGGAATGCGGCGTTATGTTGCTCGTCGAAAACACATACGAATCCGACCCGTCCTTCTTCGAGCGGATTTTTGCAGAATACGACAGTCCCGCTCTGGGCATGTGCTTTGACGTCGGACACGCGCATTGCTACAGCGATGTTCCTCCCAAAGAGTGGGCGGAGCGATTCCGCGAACGAATCAAACACTTGCACCTGTCCGATAACGACGGCGAAACGGATCGTCACTGGGCACTTGGCACCGGAACCGTGGATGTATCTGCTGCATTAGAAGTCTTCGCGCAGTTGGATGAACGTCCAACAATCACTTTTGAAGTTCCCTTCGATACACTCGAAGAAAGCCTAACGTTTTACAGAAAGTCCCGCGAATCCGTGAGGAAAGGAAAGGAGATTCTATGAACCCGAAAAAGTCTCGTCCGAGTTCTCCCGCAACGAAACACTTCGAAAAAGCGCGCGACGAACTGGAGCAGTTGCTGAAAATTTACGACCTTTCACAGGAAGAATACGATCAACTGATTGAAGATATCCGAAGGCGACAGAAAAAAGAAAAAGGCCGCGAGTTCGACCGCCTCGACGAATTCCTCGAAGAATAAGTACAGACTCCTTCGCTGTTGTGGGTGTGTCACCCGCAATGGCAATACACGAATTCGTAGGTGCGCGCCCATGTGTGCGCCCGTCGATAGATTTCATTTCCTTTAGGAGACAGCATGGACCTGAATGAAGAGCAACGGATGCTTCGCGACATGGTTCGCGATTTCGCTCAGCATGAATTAGCTCCGATTGCGACGGAAATTGATGAAGAGCAGACCTTCCCTCACGAGCCGATACGAAAAATGGGTGAACTGGGACTGATGGGAATACCATTCCCCGAGTCTTATGGCGGAGCCGGAATGGATAACCTGTCCTATACACTTGCCGTGGAAGAGATTTCCAAAGTCTGTGGTTCGACAGGACTCACACTCGCAGCGCACATTTCGCTCGGTTGCTGGCCTATTTTCGCTTTCGGCACGGAAGAACAGAAGCAAAAATATCTGCCCAATCTCTGCGGCGGGAAATGGATTGGAGCTTACGGCCTGACTGAACCTCAAGCGGGTTCGGACGCTGGAGCGACGCAGACAACTGCAGTCCTGAAAGGCGACCATTACCTCGTGAATGGAACGAAACAGTTTTGCACCAATGGCAGCTACGCTCAGACCGTCGTGATTTCGGCGCTCACGGATAAATCCAAAGGCACGAAAGGCATCAGTTCGTTCATTATTGAAGCGGGCATGCCGGGATTCACCGTCGGGAAAAAAGAAAACAAACTCGGCTGCCGCGCGTCCAACACCGTTATGCTGCACTTTGAAGACTGCAAAGTGCCGAAGGAAAATCTGTTGGGACAGGAGGGGGAAGGCTTCAAGCAGATGCTGACGACGCTCGATGGCGGCCGTATTTCGATTGCGGCGATGGCGCTCGGGCTTGCGGAAGGCGCTTACGAAGCGGCGCTCTCCTATGCGAAAGAGCGCAAGCAGTTCGGCAAACCTTTGACAAAATTTCAAGCCACGCAGTTTAAATTAGCGGACATGCTCACGCAAATCGAAGCCGCGCGTCACCTGACATATCGCTCCGCGGTGCTCAAAGATCAGGACCGGCCGTTCATTCAGGAATCCGCGATGGCGAAACTGTATGCCAGCGAAATGGCGTCGCGCGTCTGCCTGCAGGCGATTCAAATTCACGGCGGTTACGGCTACACCCGCGACTATCCCGTCGAACGCATGTTCCGTGATAACAAACTGACAGAAATCGGCGAAGGAACCTCCGAGATTCAACGCCTCGTCATCGCTCGAACCATCTTAGGCGAGAAATAAAAATCTCCCCCCGCGTGCGGGAGGACATGCAAATAACGCCGCGAGTGGGTGCCCTCACCTCTCGCGCTAAAACGAAAAAATGAAACTCGGCTCTTTCACACTGAACCTGATTCAAGACGGACTGTTTCATCTTCCTGAGGACGCCGTTTCCCGGTCGAATTCGCGTCTGCTCGTCGGCATGAACTGTCTGCTGGTGCGCGGGCATGGACAAACCGTGCTCATCGATACAGGTGTCGGCGCCAAACCTCGCCGCGATTTCGTGGGAACTTACCGAATGGAATGGCCGCGCCGTCTCGACGCGGAGCTCGAAGCGTTGAGTGTGAGGCATGATGACATCGACGTCGTCATCCTGACTCACCTGCACTGGGATCATGCTGGCGGAGCGACTCGTCTCGATGATAACGGGAATGCTGTGCCTGCGTTTCCCAAGGCGCGCTATATTGTACAAAAGCGCGAATGGGAAGCCGCGATGCAAGCGCGCCCGAATGATGAAGGCTACCTGCGCGAAGATTTCGCTGTCTTGAAAGATGCCGGAGTCTTGACACTACTCGATAACAACAGTGATGTAGCACCCGGCATTGAAGTCCGGCTCACCGGCGGGCACTCGCCCGGCCATCAAATTGTTCTTATCGGAAATCACGGGCGACAACGCGCTGTTTTCTTAGGAGATTTAATTCCGACCGCTGCCATGCTTGCGCCGGAAACAGTGATGACTTACGACACCGACCCTGAAACCCTGACGCGCGAAAAACGCAAAATTCTCCGGGAAGCATTCGATAATCACTGGCTGCTCATCTTCCAGCACGCTCCCCGTCAACGAGCAGGCTATCTTCGCACAGAAAACAATATCGATTGGATAGCTCTATAAGATCAAAGAGCGCAGTCTGGTAGTGCCGCACGGCAGTGCGCTTGGGTTGGCATTAAAAAAATTCGCATTAAATCGCCGAGCCGGGTTAAGCGCAGAGTTCCGTTCTCTAAACGACAAAGCAGCAGCGCGCAACCCGGCCGGAATGAAAAATTCGCTTTAGAAAAATAAAAAAGGAAAATCGACCATGGAAAAACTTCAAACTCCCGTCATCATCTCCGCCGCGCGCACTCCCATCGGCTCGTTCGGCGGCAGTCTAAAAAATGTTCCCGCGATGGAACTTGGAGCGGTTGCTATCCGTGCCGCTCTCGAGCGCGCGAATGTCGCTCCTGAAGATGTGGAAGAAACGATTTTAGGCATGGTGCTGCAGGCGGGTGTCGGTCAGGCTCCGGCGCGCCAGGCGGCTATCCGTGCAGGCATCCCAGCCTCTCAATCCGCGATGACCATCAACAAAGTGTGTTCATCTGGTCTGAAATCCGTCATGCTCGGCGCAGGATTGATTCAGCTTGGAGAGCATCGCGTCATCATCGCCGGTGGAATGGAAAACATGAATCAGACTCCGTACTACCTGCCCAAAGCTCGCGAAGGTTATCGCATGGGGAATGGCAAAGTCGTGGACGGTATGGTCAATGATGGCCTCTGGGATCCTTATGGCGATTGTCACATGGGCATCTGCGCCGAATTGTGCGCGAAAGAGAAAAAGGTTTCGCGCGAAGAACAGGATGTGTATGCTGCCGAATCGTATTCCCGCGCTCAAAATGCCATCAAGGACGGAAAATTCAAAACCGAAATCAAACCGGTGACGATTAAAGGGCGCAAGGGAGATACCGTCGTCAGTGACGATGAAGAACCCGGACGCGTCCGAGTCGATAAAATTCCAGGTTTGCGTCCCGCCTTCGACAAAAATGGAACAGTTACCGCCGCCAATGCGTCCTCCATCAATGACGGCGGCGCAGCGGTTGTGCTGATGTCGCAGGAAGAAGCCGATAAGCGAGGCTCAAAACCGCTGGCGCGCATTATCGACTGGGCAACGCACAGTCAGGAGCCCGAGTGGTTCACGACCGCTCCAACCGGTGCTGTCGAGAAACTTCTGAAAAAGACCGGATGGAAAATCAGCGATGTGGATTTCTTTGAACTCAATGAAGCTTTCGCCGTCGTTTCCGTCGTGAATAATAGCATGCTCGGTCTGGATGGAAAGAACGTCAACATCTGGGGTGGAGCTGTGGCGCTGGGGCATCCCATCGGAGCGTCCGGCTGCCGTATTCTCGTCACGCTGCTTCATGTGTTGAAAGAGCACGGCGCTCGCCGCGGCATCGCCAGTCTTTGCAACGGCGGCGGAGAAGCCACGGCCCTCGCTGTCGAAATGATTTAAGAAAAAGCACTCGCCGTTGTGGGTCTCCAGACCCGCAATGGCCTTGCACGAATCCGTAGGGGCGTTCCCACGTGTGCGCCCGAAAATAAAGCAAATCTCAAAAGAGGATACCGATGAATATCAAAACCATCGCCGTTATTGGAGGCGGCACTATGGGGAGTGGGATTGCTCACGTGGCGTCCCTGTCCGGTTTCAACGTGATTGCTGTGGAAGTCTCGGATGAGTTTCTCAAGAGGGCACAAGCTGTTGTCGAGAAGAACATGGCTCGCCAAGTCAAGAAGGAGAAGATTTCCCAAGCGGATTGCGACGCGGCCCTGAATCGCATCACCGGAACGACGAAGCTTGAAGATGCGGCGAAAGCTGACATCGTCGTGGAAGCGATTATCGAGAGTCCCGCCGCGAAAGCCGATTTGTTCGAGAAGCTCGACGCGCTCTGTCCGCCAGAAGTGATTCTCGCGACAAACACCTCGACCATTTCCGTCACCGAAATCGCCGCGCACACCAAGCGTCCCGACAAAGTCATCGGAATGCATTTCATGAATCCCGTTGCGATGATGAAACTTATCGAAGTCATTCGCGCTCTGGCCACATCCGACGAAACGCACGCGACGGTGGTCGAACTGGCTCAGAAGCTTGGGAAAACTCCGATTACCGTTAACGATTTCCCAGGATTCATCGCGAACCGAATCCTCATGCCGATGATTAATGAGGCGGTCTATTGTCTCATGGAAAGCGTGGCGGATGCCGAAGCGATTGACGGCGTGATGAAGCTTGGCATGAACCATCCGATGGGTCCGTTGGCGCTCGCCGATTTAATCGGACTCGATGTGTGTCTGGCGATTATGGAAGTGCTGCACGACGGCTTGGGCGATTCGAAATACCGTCCCTGCCCGCTGCTGCGCAAGTATGTCGCCGCTGGTTTCCTCGGTCGCAAATCCGGCCGCGGTTTCTACGACTATAGCAAGTAAATATTTTTCGCCGTGTTGTGTAACCCACCCGGAATAAATTCCGTAGGGGCGTTCCCACGTGTGCGCCCGTCCTTACCTTTTGTATATGCTCGCGGGTAGACACGTGGGTCTACCCCTACAATAGATAATCGCCGAAATTCAAGGACACAAACCATGATTCTGACAACCACTCCCACTATCGAAGGACGCCCGGTAAAAACCTATATGGGAATCGTCACCGGCGAAGCTATCGTCGGCGCAAACATTTTCAAAGATATATTCGCGTCAATTCGTGATGTCGTCGGAGGGCGCGCCGCAGCTTATGAGCGAACGCTGACCGAAGCGAAGGATATGGCGATAGCGGAAATGCAGCAGCGCGCCGAACAATTCGGAGCCGACGCGATTCTCAGTATTGACCTGGACTATGAGGTTTTGGGCCAGAACAATGGCATGCTCATGGTCTCCGCCAGCGGCACTGCCGTGAAATTAGGCGCATAATTCGTTATCTGTTTCGTATTGTTTGGAGATAAAATGGATCATTTGCTTACCGAAGATCAGAAGATGGTGCGCGATACGATTCGCGAGTTCGCTGCGGATCAGATTGCGCCCGGAGCCGCTGACCGTGATGAAAAAGAGGAGTACCCTGCCGAAATCCTAAAGAAACTCGGCGAATTGGGCTTCATGGGCGTCAACACCCCCGAGCGCTACGGCGGCGCGGGCATGGATATGGTGTCTTACTTTCTTGTGGTCGATGAAATATCGCGGGCGGATGCTTCCGCAGGAGTGGTGATTTCCGTCAACAACTCCCTGATATGTTATCCGCTGGAAAAATTCGCGACGGAGCAGCAGAAACAGAAATGGCTAATCCCCGCTGCTTCAGGGAAAATGCTCGGCGCTTTCTGTCTGACGGAACCCGATGCCGGCTCGGATGCCGCGAATCTGAAAACCACAGCCCGGCGCGACGGCGATGATTATGTGATTAATGGCACTAAAAGTTTTACTACCAACGGTCAGAATGCTGATTTCTATATTCTCCTCGCTTCGACGGATAAAGCGGCCACAACGAAAGGGATTACCGCCTTTCTCGTCCCACGAGATTTAGAGGGAGTTCAGCCCGGAAAGAAAGAAAAGAAAATGGGCATTCGGGGCAGTGATTGCTGTCCGGTGGTTTATGATAATGTGCGCGTACCGGTCGAGAACCGCTTGGGCGAAGAAGGTAACGGTTTCAAAATCGCCATGACAGCGCTTGATTCCGGTCGCGTCGGCATCGCGGCTCAAGCACTGGGCGTGGCGCAGGCAGCGCTCGATGCGGCGAAAGCGTACGCGAAAGAGCGCGTTCAATTCGGTCGCCCGATTTCATCGTTTCAGGCGATTCAGTTCAAACTTGCAGACATGGAAATGCTCGTTAATGCATCCCGTATGCTGATTTATCTGGCCGCCACGAAAAAGGACCACGGCGCACGTTTTACCACGGAAGCCGCGATGGCGAAACTCTTCGCGAGCGATATGGTTATGAAAGTAACGCAGGAAGCCTTGCAGATTCACGGCGGCGTGGGATACACAAAAGAATATCCCGTCGAGCGTTTCCTGCGCGATGCGAAAGTCACGGAAATTTACGAAGGCACTTCCGAAATTCAACGCTTCGTCATCGCCCGGTCAATCTTAAAAGACTGATTGCTCTCGCCGAGGCAGATCCCCTGATCTGCCCGGAATGCAAAAATAATCAGTATCGTTGCGGTGTTGGCTGCTTGCAGCCGACCCCAATATCCCTACGGGCTGGCTCTGCCTGCCCACTTAACCAAGCAGCGTTCACAAACATTCAAAATAGACTCCCGCGCCTCATCAGCGTCGATGTTCGCGCGGAAAAACCGGAGGTGTTCATGTCCGTTTTCGATGACAACTTAAAGATCTGGTTCAGTGGCAAGTTCGTTCCGTGGAAGGATGCAACTATTCACGTCTGTTCGCACGTCGTTCATTATGGTTCCGGCGTCTTTGAAGGTATCCGGTGCTACAAGACTCCGAAAGGTTCCGTCATCTATCGTCTGGACGCTCACGTACGGCGTTTGTTCGATTCGGCTAAAATTTATCGGATGACTATTCCGTTTAAACAGGAAGATATTTTTAATGCCTGTATTGAGACGGTCAAGGTCAATAAACTGGACGAAGCTTACATCCGCCCGATTGTCTTTCGCGGGTATCATTCGCTCGGTGTGGATCCGCGAAAATGTCCGGTGGAAGCCGTCATTGCTGTCTGGCGTTGGGGTAAATATCTTGGCCCGGAAGCGCTGGCGAACGGAGTCGATGTGTGCGTATCGTCGTGGACGCGTTTGGCGCCCAATACGATGCCGGCGCTGGCGAAATGCTCTGCGAACTACATGAACTCGCAGCTCATCAAACTTGAAGCGATTGCCGGTGGATTTGTGGAAGGGATTGCACTCGATGCCGCCGGGTATGTTTCGGAAGGTTCCGGAGAGAATATCTTCGTCGTGCGCGACGGCGAACTTATCACGCCGCCACTCGGAGCCAGTGTGCTTCCCGGCATCACGCGAGACAGTATCATCAAGTTGGCTGAAGAGGAAGGAATACCACTCCGCGAGCAAATCATTCCCCGCGAAATGCTCTATATCGCCGATGAAGTTTTCTTCACCGGCAGTGCGGCGGAAGTGACGCCGATTCGCTCCGTGGATCATATCCCGGTGGGCGAAGGAAACCCCGGGCCGATTACTCTTAAACTTCAAAAAGCTTTCTTTGAAGTGGTGGACGGCAAGCGTCCGGATAAATATGGTTGGCTGACTCATCTATAAAGGCTAAGGCCTGATGAAATCCCGTCATGCAGCGCGCGAATGGGCGCTCCGAGTTCTTTATGCGCATCATTTATCCGGCAGTCCCATCGCATCGATTTATGAGGATTTGCTGGGGAAAGCTCCCCGTGATGCCAACCTTCAGTTTGCGCTCCAACTCGCGGAGCGAACCGTCGAACATGAACGGGATCTCGACAGCCACATCAAGCGCAGAGCCGAGAAATGGGATTTGACGCGCATCGCTATCCTCGACCATCTTATCCTGCGGATGGCGATTTGTGAATTCATTTTTTTTGAAGACATCCCTTTGAAAGTATCCATTAACGAAGCGATTGAACTCGCTAAAAAATATTCCACCGAGCAAAGCGGTCGTTTTGTCAACGGGATTCTGGACGCCGTCGGCGCGGATCTCGGACAGAAGACCGCAAAACCGTAAGGTGGAATAGTTGCGGAGACCTTAAGAAATGCGAATCGGATTCATTTCGGATATTCATGGAAACCTGGAGGCGCTCGAAGCCGCACTCCGGGCGCTGGAAAAACACCGGCCTGACAAGCTCTATTGCTTGGGGGATATCGTCGGTTATGGCGCCAATCCCAACGAATGCGTCGAACGCGTGCGGCAAACATGTCAGGCGGTTGTTCTGGGCAACCATGACGCCGCGCTCATCCGCCACACTGGCATCCAGTATTTCAACAGCTATGCGCAGGAAGCGATTGTCTGGACGTTGCGTATCATCAAAGAGGAGAACATGGCATACCTCAAAGACGCGCCGGTTTCGCTGACGTTGGATGGAATGCAGCTCGTTCATTCGACGCCGCTGGAACCGGCCAACTGGGACTACATCTTCTCTCCGAAAGAAGCGCAGGCGCATTTTGACGTCATGGATACGGACATCGCTTTCATCGGTCATTCGCATATTCCGATAGAGTTCAAAGACGATAAAACCGGTAAACGAATCATCAACGTCGGTTCCGTCGGACAGCCTCGCGACGGCGACCCGCGCTTTTGCTGCGGGCTTTATGAAACCGACTCGGGAACTTTCGGGTGGATTCGTGACGTTTATCCTGTGGAGAGTGCCGCCAAAAAAATCCGTCAGGCCGGCCTCCCTGAATTCTTAGCCCAACGCCTGCAATTGGGGATGTAAAACTAAATCTCCCCCCGCATGCTGGGGGACACCTTACATCGCCGAGCCGGGTTCAGCGCTGATTCCCGTAAACTAAACGATGAAGTTATCGCGCGTAACCCGGCCGGAATGAAACAATATGGGGGGGCCTTTGAAATGCGCGTGCGGGGGAATGCCAGAGGGGGTTTCCTTTCGGTGTAACACGCAGGAGCGTATTGCCTAGTTCGATAAGAAAGTTCCTACGGGCTGGCTCTGCCTGCCCGCGATAATTGATAGCACAAACATCGCAAATACATGTTTGATTTCATCACAAAAATCTTCGGTTCAAAATACGAACGCGCCGTTAAGCATCTCTGGCCGATTGTCCGCCGGATAAACGACATCGAAGAAGAGTACCAGCAGTCGCTCAGCGACGCTGATTTACCGAAGAAGACGCAGGAATTCCGCGACAGACTCGCCGCCGGAGAAACCCTCGACGACTTGCTGCCCGAAGCGTTCGCGCTGGTGAAAAACGCCTGCCGTCGCTCCATGGGCAATGAGTTCGATCTGCGCGGCCACAAAACGACATGGGACATGATTCCCTATGACGTTCAGCTCATCGGCGGCATTATTCTGCATCAGGGTAAAATCGCCGAGATGGCTACGGGCGAAGGTAAAACGCTCGTCGCGACGATGCCGCTCTATCTGAACGCGCTCACAGGCAATGGTTGTCATCTGATTACGGTGAACGATTATCTGGCTCAGCGCGACTCGGAATGGATGGGGCAAATCTACGAAGCTCTCGGCATCACCGTCGGACGCATCATTTCGGACATGCCGCCCGACGAACGCAAGCAGAATTATCAGGCGGATATTACCTACGGCACGAACAGCGAATTCGGCTTCGATTACTTGCGCGACAACATGGCGCTCACGATGGAGGAAGTCGTCCAGCGCGGGCATCACTACTCGATTGTGGACGAGGTGGATTCGGTTCTGATTGATGAAGCGAGAACGCCGCTGATTATCTCCGGACCTGTCGCACGTTCCACGCATCGTTTTCAGGAGATGAAAGGGCTGGTGGATCATGTGGTGCGCTTGCAGCGCAATTTCATCACGTCCATTATCTCGGAAGTCGAAAAGCGTTTTGAAGAAGACGATGCCTTCGAGGATTACGAAGTCGGCAAAAAACTTCTCCTATGTCACCGGGGACAGCCCAAACACAAACGCCTCGTTCGAATCTTTGGCGAAACCGGCACGAAACGCTTTATGCAGCGCGTGGAAAACGACTATATACGCGATAAAAAAATGCACGAGCTGGATGAAGAGCTATACTTTTCCATCGAAGAAAAAACCCATGTCGTCGATCTGACGGAAAAAGGACGCGAAGTTCTCACGAAGCAATTAGGTGGAGATCCCGACCTGTTTATCCTGCCGGATTTACCCGATGAATTCGCCCAGATCGAAAATGACGCGGCGCTGTCTCCCGAACAAAAAGCGGAAGCCCGCGAAAAGATTCAGGAACTTTACCTGCAGCGCAGCGAACGCATTCAAAATGTATCGCAGCTTCTGCGAGCTTATTCGCTCTATGAAAAAGATGTCGAATACGTCATCGATGACGGCAAGATTGTCATCGTAGACGAATTCACCGGTCGCCTCATGCACGGGCGGCGTTACTCGGACGGTCTCCATCAGGCCATCGAAGCGAAAGAAGGCGTCACCATCGAGCGCGAAACGCAGACCATCGCCACGATTACGCTCCAGAATTATTTCCGCCTCTATGAAAAACTGGCCGGAATGACCGGTACCGCCGAAACCGAAGAAAGCGAGTTCTATGATATCTATAAACTCGAAGTCGTGGTGATTCCAACGAATGATGATGTTCGCCGCGACGATGAAAACGATGTTATCTTCCGCACCAAGCGCGAGAAATACAACGCGGTCATCGATGAAATCGCCGAGCTTCATCAGGCGCGTCAGCCGGTTCTCGTAGGAACAGCAACCGTCGATACATCGGAAGTCCTCTCGCGCATGTTAAAACGCCGCAACATTCCTCACAATGTACTTAATGCCAAGCACCACGAACGGGAAGCGGATATCGTGACGCAGGCCGGACAGCCCGGTACCATCACCATCGCCACGAACATGGCGGGGCGCGGCACAGACATCAAACTCGGCGAAGGCGTGGTTCACTGGAATGGAGAGCCGGGAGATAAAACAAAAGCCGAGGGCGGGCTGCATATCGTTGGAACCGAACGCCATGAAGCACGGCGCATTGACCGCCAGCTTCGAGGCCGTGCGGGGCGTCAGGGTGATCCGGGCTACAGTCGATTCTTTCTATCACTCGAAGATGATTTAATGCGACTCTTCGGCTCGGATCGCATCGCGTCCATCATGGATCGTTTGGGGATTGAAGAGGGAGAAGTTATCACGCATCGGATGATTACGCGCTCCATCGGCAATGCTCAGAAGCGCGTTGAAGCGTACAACTTCGGAATCCGAAAGCACCTGCTCGACTATGACGGCGTGATGAACCAGCAGCGCACGGTCGTTTACACGCGCCGAAATATCGCGCTTCAGGGGAAAGACCCGGATCCTCTGGTTCGGGAAATGATTGCCGATTACCTGGACTACCTTTTTGAAAAACATGTTTCTGAGGAAGAGGAAAGCGGATTCTCGCCGGAGTTTCAAGAAGACCTGTTGAAAGTCTTTCTCCTCGATACCATCAGTCTTGGCGGTATCAGCGCGCTTTCTTCGGATGGAAAAGACCCGCGGGACGCTGTGGAAGAAAAAGTCCTCGAACTCTACGAACGTCGGCGCAAAAGCCTCGGGGCGGAACTTTTTGAGCAGTTGCAGCGTATTGCTATCTTGCGCGTCATCGACGAGAAATGGAAGGAACATCTCTATGAGATGGACCGTCTAAAAGAAGGCGTCGGACTGCGTGCTTACGGTCAGAAAGACCCGCTTATCGAGTATAAAAAGGAGGGATTTACACAATTCCAGTCCATGCTCGATGAGGTCAATGAGGAGGCGCTGCGGTTCATCTTTCGTGCGCAGCCGAGGCCGGAAGGCGAACCGGTCGGAGCCCCCGTGCCTCGCGAACAGGCCGTTCAGAGGGCCAGTTATTCTCATGCAGACAGTTCCGGGATGGCTTATGCTCAAGCCGGAGGCCAAGCGCCGCCTCCCGGAAAGGCCGCTCCGGCGGGTAAAAAACAGCCGATTCGTGTCAAAAAAGTCGGTCGAAATGACCCTTGTCCCTGCGGAAGTGGCAAGAAATACAAGAAATGCCACGGTGCGATGACATAACATAATTTCCTTGCGTTTTTCTCTTGCCTTTCCCGGATTAATTGATTACCTTACGAAAGTCTGCACGATTTTTCGCCTGCTAAATTATCTTTGACCAGCGTCGTTCTGAAAGGGGATCAATGGACCAGCGTTTAGTTGAGATTTTAATGTACGTTATCGGAGAAATCCGTTCTCAACGTGTGGAATTAGAGGAAGTTGAGACGATGTCTGACGATCTTTTGCAGAGAGGTTTCACACCGCGGGAAGTCGCCACCGCTCTCTCGTTTTTCATCGAGCGGTTTCAAAAACGTGTCGAGCGCCGTGAGCCGGATGATGTTCAGCTTCCGCATTCCCAGCGCGTTCTCCACCGTATCGAAAAACTGTTTCTGAATCCTAAGGCCTACGGATACCTGCTGCAATTGCAGCATTTAGGTGTTCTGGATGCCCGCGACATCGAAATGATTTTGGAACAGATTCTAATGGTGGGACACTCGCGAGTCACCGAGGACGAAGTCAAGCTCATCGTCGCCTCGCACCTCTTGGAAAGCGATACGCAAGGGTGGGTTGCGCCAACGAACCTCTCTTTTACCCAGCCTCCATCGGATTCCGTCCACTAAAGGCTTCGGCGAAAGAGGCATATTTAATGCACAGACTTAAATGTCGGTGTCGTGAATTTGAAAATACAGCCTAAAAACGAAGTATCTGTTTTTTCTCAGCTTTGAGCGTAAGCTTAAAGCTTTTGCTTATCTGAAAGGAATTCATGCCAAAGGCCAAGAAAAAGACGACGACGAAGCTGGTGATTGTTGAATCACCGGCAAAAGCGCGAACGATTGAAAAGTACCTCGGTTCAGACTATATGGTCGAAGCTTCCGTCGGGCATATTCTTGATTTACCGAAGAAAAGCCTCGGCGTTGATGTCTCGAATGGATTTGCTCCGAAATACGAGGTCATTCAAGGGAAACAGAGCGTTATTGATGCACTTTCTCGTAAAGCGAAGAAAGCTGTAGAAATCTTTATCGCAACTGACCCTGACCGTGAAGGAGAAGCGATTGCAGCGCATATTGCGCAATTAATCCGCACAACCGAGAATCATGTACACCGGGTGCTCTTCAATGAAATCACCCCGGCCTCAGTGAAAAGCGGTATCGCTAAGCCCGGTAAAATTGATCAGGCGAGAGTGGATGCTCAGCAAGCGCGCCGGATTCTGGACAGACTTGTCGGCTACAAAGTATCACCGATTATCCAAAAAATTATCGCCCGCGGACTCTCAGCCGGACGTGTACAGTCTGTAGCGTTGCGGCTTCTGTGCGAGCGTGAAGCGGAAATCCGCGCGTTTAAACCGCTGGAGTACTGGTCGATTACCGCAGACCTGCTGACCAAGGGAAAGGAAGCGTTTCAAGCTTCACTTTTCAAATGGCAGGGCAAGAAGGTCGATAAAAATATCCCCGAAGAAGCCGAAGCAAAGAAGATCGTCAAGGCGCTTGAAAAAGCGACCTTCACCCTCGCGGATTTAGTGGAGAAAAAAGTCAAGAGTTCGTCGTCGCCGCCTTACACGACCAGTACGCTTCAGCAGGATGCCGCGCGCCGGCTTCGGTTCTCGAACAAGAAGACAATGGCGGTCGCGCAGGCTCTCTATGAAGGCATCGAGCTTGGGAAAGAAGGGCCGGTTGGACTCATTACCTATATGCGAACCGACTCGACGCGCACGGCAAACGAAGCGCTCGAAGCGGTGCGTGCGCACATCACCGAGCAATTCGGCGAAGATTTCCTTCCCAAGAAAGCGCGCTTCTTCAAGAAAAGCCGCCGGGCACAGGACGCTCACGAAGCGATTCGTCCCACGGATGTCCATCGGGAACCTAAGAGCGTGAAGTCATTCCTCAGCGCCGACCAGTTCAAACTCTACGAGCTTATTTGGAAACGCTTCGTCGCTTCCCAGATGGCGGATGCTCGCTTCCAAAGTACGACCGCAACCATCAAAGCCGGAAAAGGCGAACTGCGCGCGACAGGCCGCCGCACGTTGTTCAAAGGTTACCAGCAGCTCTATGATGACCGGACGGAAGAAGAAGCCTCGCGGGAATTACCGAAGCTCACCGTCGGCGAAACCTACAAGCTTAAAAAATTGGAGCCGAAACAGCGTTTCACCCAGCCGCCGCCGCGCTTTAACGAAGGCTCGCTCGTCAAAGAACTCGATGAACTGGGAATCGGCAGGCCGTCCACATACGCGATGATTATCACGACACTGACCGCGCGACGGTATATCGAAAAAATCGAGCGCCGTTTCCATACCACCGAACTCGGCGAAACCGTCAACAAGCTTCTCGTGGAGCAGTTTCCTGATATCTTCAGCGTCTCCTTTACCGCTAAAATGGAAGAGGAACTTGATTCCATCGAGAACAAGAAAATCGCTTGGGAAAAAGTCGTTGATGATTTTTACGTGCCTTTCAATCATTCGCTTGAAGAAGTCAAAGGCAAAACCAAAGAACTACGCAAGCAGAACGAAGAAAAAACGGATCAGGTCTGCGAGAAGTGCGGCAGCCCGATGATTATCAAATGGGGTCGGCACGGAAAATTCTTAGGCTGTTCAGGTTATCCCGAATGCAAAAACATCAAGTCGCTGGATTCGGAACAACAGACCACCGACAAAGTCTGCCCGAAATGCGGCAAGCCCATGCTCGTTCGCCACGGGCCTTACGGTCAGTTCTTGGGTTGTTCAGGCTATCCCAAATGCAAAACCATCCTATCGCTTGATGCGGGTCCCGAAGTGGATTGCCCGCGCCCGGATTGCGACGGTAAAGTCAGTCGGAAACGCTCGAAAAAAGGGCGCACGTTCTACGGCTGCTCGAATTATCCGAAATGTGATTTTGTTTCGTGGTATCCACCGATAAAGGAACCATGCCCGGAATGCGGGCATCCCTATATGGAAGAGCGGGCTTTGAAATCGGGAACGGTTAAAGTGTGCCCGCAATGCAAAATCAAAATCGCCGTTGAGTCATAGTATCTCCCCCCGCGTGCGGGGGAAACCACACATCGCCGAGCCGGGTTCAGCGCTGATTCCCGTAAACCAAACGATGAACTTATCGCGCGTAACCCGGCCGGAATAAAAAGAATTCACGTACAGCGCCATGAACACTCTTCGTGAACTTCGAACCGATTTTCTTCTGGATCTCAGTCGTCACCGCGAACTCAGCCCGCGCACCGTTGACGCCTATGGCAGTGACCTCAACCAGTATCTTCTTTTCCTTGAAGAATCGGATGTTTTCGAAGGAGCACCGGCGGAGTTGCTTGATGCGGACAGAGTGCGTGATTATCTATCCGTTCTTTTGAAAGTGCATCTTTCGCGGAGTTCCGTCTCGCGCAAGCTGGCCGCCCTGAGGGCATTCGGCAATTTCCTCGTGCGTCGGGAAATTTTGGAAACCAATCCGCCCAGTATCCTGCGCACGCCGCGCATTCCGAAACATCTGCCGCCGGCGATTTCGTCCGATGAATTGCTCGAATTGTTAAACTCGCCCTGTGGAGAGGATTTTATATCGCAACGCGACCGGACGCTACTTGAATTACTCTACGGAACCGGGATTCGCGTCTCGGAATTGACGGAGCTGACGCTGGGAAAAGTGGATACAGGCGGGCAAACCGTTCGCGTCATGGGCAAAGGCGGCAAAGAGCGCGTGTGCCCCTTCGGCAAAACCGTTGCCGAGCGCCTAAAAACGTACCTCGCGCTTCGCAAGTCCTATTTGGCAGAACGCGAGCAGCCCGATACGGGAGTGTTTTTTCTTTCGAACAGCGCTACGCCGCTCTCGCGCTTTCGAGCGTACCGGATTGTGCACCGGGAACTGTCGCGGATTTCAGCGGGGAAAGGCGTGTCACCGCATCTCCTGCGCCACTGTTTCGCCACGCATCTGCTGGATAATGGCGCGGATCTTGTAGCGGTCAAAGAGCTGTTGGGACACAGCAGTATCGCTACGACACAGGTTTACGCACATGTTTCCATAGAGCGGCTCAAAGCGGCTTACACACAAGCCCACCCGCGCGCCTAACAATCTTCCGCGTAAATCCGCCGTGGTGGGTGTGTCACCCGCCCGGAATAAATAGACAATCGATTCAACAAAGAAAGGGCGTACGATGAGAACAAACATCTCCGCACGGAGTTTCAAATTGAGTGATGATCTCAAAGCTTTTGCCCAACAGGAAGTGCAGCGTTTAGAACGCTATTTTGATGGTATCATCGATTGCAATGTAGAACTATCCTATCAGAAAGACAATAAAACGAGCGACATTAGCGTGTCCGTTCATGGGAGTCTGTTGAAAGCTTCCGAAACGTCCGAGGATTTTAAAAAGTCCATAACCCTTTCCGTTGAAAAACTTGAACAGCAGATCAAGAAATACAAGGGGAAACTGCAAAACAGACATTAGCCTAAGGAGGTGACGTGGAACGGCTGCAAGTCGGCGCCTTTTATCAGGACATGCAGCAGCGGTTGGAACTGGAATTGCTTGGTTCCCCCCAAGGGTTGTCTCGGTTTATCACTGAGAAAAACCTGCATCGGCCGGGATTGGCTCTCGCCGGATTTATCGAGCTTTTCACTTTCGACCGGGTTCAGGTTCTGGGGAATACCGAAATCCGATACTTGAAAAGTTTGGATTCCGGAGCCATCATCCAGAGCCTGCAGCGCATGTTCTCCTTTGAAATCCCTTGCCTGATTATCAGCGGTACAGGGGATATTCCCCCCGAATTGCCGAGCGTCGCCGATGAAAAAGGCATCGCCCTTTTTCAAACGAAGCTTTCGACAACCGAACTCACTCAGCTTTTAACCAACTACCTCGACGATAAATTTGCTCCGTCAACCGTTGTCCACGGCTCGCTGGTGGATGTCTACGGAACGGGGCTTTTATTTACCGGGCGCAGTGCTATCGGCAAATCGGAAATCGCGCTGGATTTAGTCGAACGCGGTCACCGGCTGGTGTCGGATGACGTCGTTACACTGACCAAAAAAACCGAAGGTGTACTTATCGGCTCCGGCTCGAAAATGCTCAAGCACTTCATGGAAATCCGCGGTGTGGGCATTATGGATGTGCGTCAGATGTTCGGTGTTCGGGCGATTCGGCTTCAAAAGCGCGTGGAAACCGAAGTGGAACTCGTCGAATGGGATAAAGCTCAGGAATATGAACGTCTGGGTCTTGAAGAACAGTACAAAGACTACCTCGGTGTCAAAGTACCGCATATTCGTCTTCCGATTTACCCCGGAAAGAATATCACCGTTATCTCCGAAACCATCGCTTTGAATTTCCACCTGAAAGTGTACGGGTTTCATCCGGCGCGCGATTTCAATCAGGCCTTGAAAGAAACACTGCTGAACAAGACACGCGTGAAATCTTATCTGGAAGGGGATTACGAATAGTATCTCATGATTCACGCTTTGATAGTGACACACGGAGATTTGGGCGCGGAACTTCTGCGCGTCGTAGAATCGCTTTTAGGTCCGCAGGAAGCCGTCGAAGTGCTTTCCAACAAAGGAAAAGACCTCGAAGGACTTTGTGACTTGGTGGACGCGCATGTTCCCTCCGGCGAAGAAGCGATTCTGTTCGTGGATTTCTGCGGAGGGTCGCCGTTTGTCGCCTGCCGCCGAACTTCAGGAGATAAGCGCGAATGCACCGTGATAAGCGGCGTGAATCTGCCGATGCTGACATCCTTTTTTACGAAGCGTACAAAAATGCCGCTGTCACAGCTCCTGCAAACAATTCGCGATGACGCCGTCCGCGGCATCCAGCTCTCTTCAGAATAGAATCTCCCCCTTGCTTTAGCAGGGGGGATTAAGGGGGGTAAACGAATTAGCAATGGAAAATCCAAAATCGGAAATCCAAAATCCAAAAGAATTACCATTTCGGATTTTGAGTTTCGGGTTTTTATAGAAGCAAATGTTCTCAAAATTCTCTCTACGAAAGAAAAAACACGATTTCCCATTGGTGCGGGTGGATGACCGGCTGTTTCACGGTCAAGTCATTGTCGGCTGGGCACAGGCTTTGCAGCTTGAACGGCTGATTCTGGCGTGTGACCGCATCCTAAATGAACCAGCGCTGAAGCAAACACTGCTTTCGGTGATTCCTCCCGACATCGAAGGAAACATTTTCAACTTGGAAACTGCCGCGCAAAAATGGCGCAAGGGCGAACTGAATCACGACCGCACGATGCTGATTCTCGAGCATCCCGTTGATGCGCTCAAACTCCTTCGCTTCGGTGCGCCGGTGAAAACGCTGACATTAGGGGGACTGCATTTCCGCGAAGAGCGGGAACAGTTTCTGCCGTATATTTTTCTCTCGCAGTGGGATCGGGCTGCACTGCGGGAAATCGCGCAGGCGGGAGTGACCATTTCCTGTCAAGACCTCCCTGCGACAAAACCCGTGCCCTATAACCCGTGAAGGAACTATGAACCGTCACACCACTGAAATTAAAGTCGGTCTTGCCGTTCTGGCCGCATTCGCTGTCCTGATTGTCGGGATTATGTGGGGGAAGGGAATCAAATTCCGCGCCGAGCGTTATCCGATTATAGTTCATTTTCAGAACAGCGCCGGATTGGAAAACGGAGCGCTCGTGCTGGTCAACGGTGTGCCCAAAGGCAAAGTCACGCGCATCACGCTCGCTCCTGACCACGTTGCGGTGCGATGTTTAATCGATAAAGATGTCCGGCTGCTGACCGATTATCGCATCGTGATCGAAACCGTGCAGCTCATGAGCGGCAAAGTCGTGACGATTCTCCCCGGTACCGACGGGCATCTCGTGCATACGGAAATCCCCTTGCGCGGTTTGCCGTCGATGGGAATTTCCGATGTCGTCGCCCTTATAGACGAATTCTCCGACGACTTCAGAATGGTTCTGACCAATATGAACTCTGTGCTGACTAATCTTGACCTGATTGTCGGCGACAGCGCGAACCAAATTCACTTGTCGCGCTCGCTGAGTAATCTCGATAGAAGCAGTGCGGAAACCGTGCAGCTTATCGCGGAGAATCGAGAAGCGCTCAGCCGTACGATAATGCGTTTGGAAAATACACTCGAAATTCTCGAAGGAGTGGCCGAAAGCAGTAAGGGAAAACTCGACCGTTCATTCGCGAAAATCGACACCACGACAGCACTATTACAAGCCTTAGCCGGAGACTTGCGCGGCATCACTGGCAGCATTCAAGCAGGCGAAGGAACACTCGGACGTCTGGTAACCGACCCCGAACTCTATGAACGCTTAGTTACCACCGCCGCCGACCTTGATTCCCTGATTATACAAATCCGCCGCCGCGGCCTAACCACACGTTTCGTCCTGTTCTAAAACTTCTCGCCGAGCCGGGTTTGAGCGCTGGTTAATTTAACCGGACACGCGGAACGCATGCCGCGGCGAGTCGTAGGGACAAGGCCTGCTTTATCCGTTTCAAAGCCTCATTAGCCGCGACGCTTTCGTCCCCACTTCGATTTCAGTCGCATATATTTCTGCGTACTCTCAGGCGTAGACCAGATACCTAATTTCGCGTCGCGCGCTTCCTGTTCGGCCCGTCGGAATTCAGCGTCATAGTTTTTTGAAAGACCGTACGACGTATAGTACGGCGACATGCCTTCCTCGACAAGCGTCAAACCAAAATTTTCCTCCCCTACGAAGATATAGGCCAACAGCCGGTCATATCGATCCCGCCGTTCCCCCTCAAACTCCAGCGTCACCGATTTGCCGCTCAAATGTTTTTTCGCAAAGTTTGACGCGACGTTTCCCATCGGTGTGTTTCGTTTCTTGTCGGGATGCACAGACTCCGGTGTGTTCACGCGCAGGAAACGGACGCGCTCTCGTTTACCCTTGCGTTCAATAATAATCGTATCGCCGTCCACGACTCGAACAACAGCGTAAGGCCCTTCGCGACCATCCTGTTGTTTCGTTTGTCGCTCCAGTAGAACAACAGCGACGATAACGATAAGAGCAAGGAGGAGCCACGAGATGAAGCGAGTGCGTGATATAGATTTTTTCATGGGAAAAAGGGATTACTCTGCGACTTTTCCGTCACGAAGCTCGATGACGCGTTCCATCGTTTCGGCGAGTTCGTGATTGTGCGTCGCGATAATCAGCGTGCTGCCTTCGCTCTGTGAGAGCTCGATAAGCAGTCGGTGCAAACTTGCCGCCGCTTCGCCGTCGAGATTTCCTGAGGGTTCATCGCACAGAAGAAGCCGCGGCCGATTCATCAGCGCTCGCGCCACAGCGACGCGCTGCTGTTCTCCACCGGAGAGTTCGCCGGGGCGATGGTTCAAGCGAGCTCCCAGTCCGACTTTTTCGAGGAGCTCTTTCGCTCGCACAGCGGCTGCTGTGCGGCTTGTTGAGTTCGTCAGCAAGGCGGGCATTAAAACGTTTTCGGTAGCGGTGAATTCAGGGAGGAGGTGATGAAATTGAAAGATAAAACCGATGTCACGATTGCGCAATTCTGCCAGCTCGTCCGGTGTCATCGTCGAGAGAGTTTTCCCGTCGAGAAAAACCTCACCGGCCGTCGGTTGGTCCAGCGCTCCTAACAAATGCAGCAATGTCGATTTGCCGACGCCGGAAGGACCGATGACCGCAATGTGCTCTCCTTTTTCGATGCGAAGAGTAATTCCTTTCAAAACGGGCACGGGGACTTTGCCGAGAGAGTAGCTTTTTTCGAGTCGTTCGGTTACAAGAAACGGCACTTATTCCTCCCTGAAAAATTTTTACCACCAGACTTGGCTATTATTTTCGATTGTGAAAATCCGTTCTTCGTTGTCGGAATCTTCCTCGACCAACCAGTACAAACATCCCGCCGGAACATTTTCAAAGACGAGTGGTTTATCAGCGGCGACGGATTTATCGAGCGACTGCCAGCCATCTTCCCAATAAAACAGTTCATACGTTTGCCCCGAAGCAAAGAACGCCTTTGCGATTCCGTCCGTTGAAATCTCTTGTTTACGGCGTGTGGTGGACGTGAGTTCTATGGATACCGTTTTCTCTTTTTCGGGCTGCAGTTGTTGAGTGCTTCCATCGGAATGCAGAATAAAAGCATTCGCAAAGGGCACGATTTCTTCATGGATATAGAGTCCGGGAAGGAAGGCTATTTCTGTGCCGACGTCTGTGAAATTTACCTCACCACCTTCGATTCTACCCCAATCAATTGCTTTCCATTCACCGGAATTGAAAACACAAAGGTACGCGATGTCCACCGTATCTGGAACGTTTTTCTCGAAAACAATCCGGACATCACGGACTTCCGTATAATCAGCGGTGACATCTCTATAGCTTTTACCGGCCAGATACTTCGGCATCTTTTCCTGTTTTCTTTTCTGAAAAGCAAGATTGTCTTTTTGCTTGCCGAACGTCTTGCGATACACCTTGGCGACCTTATTAGCAAGACGATATTTTCCCGGATTACTTTCCGCTCCCATGAAAAGCGTCATTTTACCATCCGGAGCCAAAACAGTATTCCAAGCATGATTATTCCCGGAGTTCGCCCAATAGGGTGTATAGTCACTGGTGACAGCAAGTCCGTTCGCTCGCGTAGCGTAAATTGTCAGATTCGTCATGTCTTCACATCGACCCATGCGGTTCTCGAGCATCTCAGAGAGCCCTTGGTCGGTCGGATGATAATAATAACGCGGGTCAAACGAAAACCAGGACTTGATATCATTGTTGATTAGCGTAACCGCTTCAATAGGATCCGACGGATCGGTCATTTTACTTGCGAGGTCTTTGTATTTTTCATAGAAGACTTCGCGCCAATTCTCAAGTGGTTCGCCGCTGCCTCGATACGGTAGGACATATTCACGGAACGCATCAAACGATAAATCCTTTGCCCAGGGTTTTTCGCGCCAGGCTTTGAAAGCATAATCGATCTGGTTGATTAGAAAATCAGCCGTAATCGAATGAAGGTCGTAAATTTTTTCCTTCTTCTGGAAATCGAGCTCGCCGTGCAGAGATTCCAATGAATCGCAAGCTACTTTCATCTGCTTATAATCCGGGTAATCCAGCACGTTAAAATCAAACTCTGTTCCTGCTGTGTCGCAGAGTTTGAAGGTCACATAGCAATGTCCTTCCATATTCCCAATCAGATAATAGGCCGCCTGAAGTTCGAGAGAGTCAGCTTGAGATGTGTAATGGGTAATGATTCTTTCAAGTTCGGGCATGTTGTCGCCGGCTTCCGCGAGTGCTTCGACCACATCAGGTGGATACGAACTTTTCTCTTTGGCAGTGACATCAAGGCAGGACAAGAGCAGGAGGAACAGGAGGGGCAAACTAAAATATTTCATGCACATTACCTCTGAATGTTTGTTGGTGGGGAATTTGCGATTAATGTATGTTGTACACCAACTCGCCGAGCCGGGTTCAGCGCTGGTTTCTGTATTCCAAATGATGAACTTTAGCGCGCGTAACCAGGCCGGAAATTATTTAAAATTATCTCTGTGCTCCCGCGAGAGTCTGCTGAATCCATTCGCGGCGATAATGCACGACAGCCTGTGCTCCGGGAGAGGAAGCGCGAACTTGCAGGTAAGTAAAATCACTGGGAAACGGTACAGCCGTCGAACTGCTCTGCCAATCTTCCCATTGAATCAGCGCCAAATCATCGAACCACGCATAGCCGGTTCCGGAACTCGGCTGGTAATGGTGAACAAAAACGTCGTAAAAATTCGTTCCGTTGGGGACATCGAGGTCGGCGCTCATGTACGTCCATGAATTGTCACCGTCGAGAACTTCTCCGATAGTAGGCCGTCCCAGTTGGCTGCCGCCGCCGCGCTGAGTCCAGTATGCTATCTCGATCATCGAGTTGCCCGCGTTCTGCGTCATTATCCAACCCACAAAACTCCATGACAAATTATCGTCAATAGATTTCCGGTGGTGCAGGTTTGATTCATAATCCCACGGTGAACTGGATTCATTTTGTATGCGAACAGAACGAGCTCCGCTGTGGCTGTAGTCTTCATTATATGTTTCATGGTCGTTGCTCAGATACCATTCACGGGCGCCTTCATCTTCCATGTTTCCGAACCACAGCATATCGCGCCCGACGCGCACTTCGGCTACTTCGGGAGAAATTATTTCGACCGACACCGGATAGCCATCGCCTTGCATTTTGTGCGCTGTAGAAATCCACCAGCCATCATCATCTGTAAGCGTCAGCGTATCTGTCCATTCATTGCCGGTGCGAGAGACGAGCGTTGTATCCCAGATAATCCGCGCGCTGTCTTCGCCCGGCTGGCGTACTAGCCACGTATCCAATCGTCGGGACATCTCCGATTCGTAATCGAGAATCGCGCACCCCAATCCGCCGGTGGCCTGCCGCGGAATCCAACTGTCGATATATACGGCGTGTACGTTGGCTTCATCAATGCCGTTTTCAGCGGAGAAATGTGTATGCAGAATCAGCGACGGGAAGCACTCAGCATAGCTCAAATCAAAAACAAAATTCCCCATGCTGTGAGCAATGAGTTTGCCCTGATAGACTTCGAAGCCTTGAATGACATGCGGGTGATGCGTCACGACGAGATCAGCGCCGTTTTCAATCGCGTATTGTCGCAGCAGGCGTTCGGTCGTGTCGGGAACGACATCGAAGATAATCACTTCCGGATCCCACTCCGGCAATCCCGTCTGCATCAGAATCTGCGGCTGCGTTTTGTATTCGCTGCCGGAGTGTACGCTCAGTACTGTAAAGTCCGCGAGCGATACAGCTTCCGGAACTGTCGCTTCAATCGCGCTGCGATTCCACATCGCGAATCCGGCGCGAGAACGCCCGGCATCGAGGAACGGCTGATAATTATTGTAGGAGCCTGTGCGGTCGCTGAAGCAGAGCATCGCAATGGAAATACCATCGCACGACAAAAACCGCGTGCGCCGCGCTAATAGATCATTCATTCCGCAACCGGTGTGAGCGATTCCGGCCGTGTCGAGGACATACTGTGTTTCTTGCAGTCCGTCTTCCATATAATCGAGGATATGATTGTTGGCCAGAGTTGCGAAATCAAATCCGGCGTATTTCAACCCGGCAACCATTTCGGGGTCGGCTTTGAAGCAAATACCTTTCGTCGGGTGCTCAGTGGTGGCGGTCGTTAGCGGTGATTCCATGTTGCAATGTGCGAGCTCTAAAGGCTCGGTAAGGTGGCGCGTCGGATCAAAGATGGGTTCGACATTCCAACCTTCATACCCTCTGCACAAGATAATATCCCCGACAAAGGCGTACCAGAATTCGCCGGTTTGCGTCACCGGAGGATCTTCGACAGCTTCGGTGTACCAGTCAACATTATCCGTATCGTCGGTTACTGTCAGCGTGACGGAATACCTTGAATGCTCCCGGTAAACATGCTCGGGATGTTGGAGCGTGGATAATTGTCCATCTCCGAAATCCCAGACGTGGTCAAGCACGGGGCTGTCAGGATCATACGCGGCGGAATAAAACTGCACGCGAACGCTGCCAGCAGGCGCGCCGGAGAGAAATGTCCAGTTGAAATCCGCTTCAGGAGGGTAAGGCAGCGCGCCGGTGACATCCCAGATTTCATCATAGAGAACGACTCCTTCCGGATTAGTGTAGTCATTGTCATTGATGTACTGCACTTCACGAATGCGCGGCAGGTAACCGAACCGCCCATGCCAGTCTTCACCGACAGGCAGGTAAATCGGAATCCACGTATCTTCCTCAAACCATCCTTCATAGACAGGAATCCAATTTTGCGATTCCGGCATTTCACTTCCCCAGATAGTATAGCGCATAAAGTTCAGGGAATCGGCAATACCAATCGCATGAACTTCGCCGAGTACGTCGAGCTTCATCGCCACCTGCCAGACCGTGTTGAATTCAAGAGCGATGGGTTCGATGTCTTCTTTTTTCCATGTATCGCCGAAGAGACGGAGCGCGTAGTCTGAGCCATTATAAGTATCCCCTTCAATGACCTCCCAATCCGAGGGGTCATCATCCTCTCCTTCGATGCTCAGGAGGGTCACGCTTCCTGTTTCAAAATCCTCGATGATGATAACCGAATCCGGGGGAGGCTGTTCGAAGAGCGGGAGAACCTGATAGAAAGAGTTGCCGGAAATAAGGAGAACGCCCGTATCTTCCCAGAAAGAATCCGCCGTTACAGCGAGTGTATCTGCGGAAGCCATCATTGGAGACGCGCTGCGTAGTACAGCCCAATTCGGGACATCCGGGAAATCATTCCAGTCCAATCGTATACTCCCCGAATAGAGTGTGATAGTTAAAGCAATCGTGGAATCCTCATCCAGATGTCGAATGGTCAAGGCTCTGCTGTGCGGGCGCCGGATGGGACGTTGCATATCCCGAGCGGAGGCAAGCCCGAAGCTCAATAGAAACAAGCATAAAACTAATATAGCGCGTTTCATCATCACCAACTCCATAATTAGCACAAACATCTACCCATTATAATATACGCATGAACGCATTGAGAATCAATGCAAAACTCGTCCCGAAAAATTTCAAGATATTAGCAGCTCATGGGTCAGTGATGGTGGCATTAAACCATCCGCGTGGTTTTGGGTTCCAATAGCTGAGAGACAAAAATGACACGACTTTTGCAAAACGATGTTGTAGATTTGTAGGTAGGGAGAAGAAAGGAAAGAATCATGAAACGCTTATTGACACTTATCGCGCTTATGTTTACGGTCATTATATTCGCTTCGGCATGTTATGCGGGACCGAGAGTCTATGTTGTAAGGAAACCGCCTCCGGCGAGAGTTGAAGTCATCAGTGTTTCGCCCGGTCACAATCATGTTTGGGTTACGGGACATTGGGCCTGGAAAGGCGGCGCGTATCATTGGAAGAAAGGTTACTGGGTAAAGCGACCCCGCGCAAACTCCGCATGGATACCCGGTCATTGGAAACACTCGCGCCGCGGCCACGTCTGGATTCCCGGCCACTGGCGCTAAAATTTACAAGCAACGGGCATAAGCATATTGTTCGCCTCTTAAAAAAATCCGGCATCACGCCGGATTTTTTTTGCCATTCGTTTGAAGAAACTACTTATCCGCAACGACGGGGAAAACTCGCCGAGCCGGGTTCAGCGCTCTCCACTTTTCCCCTGTGCGAGGATCAGGAGCGCGCGTAACCCGGCCGGAACTGAAACTCACACGAAGCCGGGCGTGCGGGACACATGCCGCTGCGAGTCGTAGGGACAAGGCCTGCCTTGTCCGTTTAAAGCCTATGCAGGACGCTATTGTCTCGAAGAAATTGTTATTATTGAAATAAATTAGAATTTTTCGGTGGAGAGAAGGAGCAGCCATTTAGGTTGTTCCTTTTTTTTACTTGACCTTCTCGAAAATCTTGCTATTATTATATGATATAGAAAATTCCATGAGTGAGCGGTACATGATTCTCGAAGTAAATCCAAAAAATCCCCCGGGGCGTCATTTGCGCCGTGCTGCGGGGATTTTAGAAGATGGCGGATTAGTTGTTTATGCGACCGATACGATTTATGGGCTTGGGTGCGACATTTACAATAAGAAAGGGATGGAGCGCATTCTGACATTGAAAGGGCGCTCGAAATCCCACGCGCTTTCGTTCCTGTGCGCTGACCTCAGTGATATTGCGAAATACGCTCGTGTTTCGACACCCGTTTATAAATTGATGAAGCGTTGCCTGCCGGGAGCGTACACGTTTATCCTGCCGGCCACACGCGAAGTTCCGAAACTGCTTTTAACGCGCCAGAAAACCGTAGGGATTCGCGTGCCGAATCATCCGGTCGCGCTTGGGTTGTTGCGCGAATTCGGTCGCCCTATCACATCCACCAGCATTACAACGCCCGAAGGCGGGATAATCAACGATCCTGAAGAAATCAAAAACAGACTGGGGCACGCGATAGACCTTGTTTTAGATTCCGGTATTCTTATCAGTGAACCTTCGACGGTTGTCGATTTGACCGGTGAAGATCCAGAGATATTGCGTGTAGGAAAAGGCGATCCTTCTCTGATAATGTGAACACTCCAACACAGCCACAAGAATCACCGCGAACACCCGGTTCGCGGCGGGAAGTCCGGCGGCGTGCGAAACGCATCTTTTCCGTGCCGACGCGGGAGATGGGAGGACGCGCGCTGATTTTCGGTCTCGCGCTTCTTGTTGTAGGTCTTGTGGGAAATCCGTGGAAGCACTCATGGAAATCTATCGGCGATGTGATTCAAAGCGCCGATGATTTCGTGCTCAGCCAAGGGAGATCTCCCGAAAACTACAGCCTGGCTCATGTTGTTCGTCTCCATCCGGATGGATTGTGGTCCGAGCACCCCGCTCCCGCGGCATTTGCGATGCGTCCCGCGTTCACTCATCAGCTTCGCCTCTATCGGCGCGGCTGGGATGATTGGACGCTGGATATCAATCGCGATGGCCGGATTATCCGTCTGTTGCACAATATCAAAAAAGACACGCCGGGAGAACGGCTGCTTTTCGAGCAAGCGCGCGATAGCCTCTATCAGCAGATGGACAGCGTTCTTTCGCTGCCTCGAAGCGAGCTTGCTCTCGCAGGAGATACTCTAATTCCCCGACCGCAGCGCACCGATTTCATCGCCGAATTCCGATGGCCGGGTGTGCTTCCGAAAAACCAGCGGCTTCGAGCAGGTCTTTTCGGAAAGCATCTGGGATTGCTGGATGTCATAGAAGATACACTGCGAATAGCTCCGAAAAACCCGCCTCTAAATCAGGAAGATAAATCCTGGCGGCGATGGGGAGGAGTGCTGCTGATTTTCCTGGTGGCCGCAGCGGTGTTCATTCAATATCGAGGAGCATTCGCTTGGGGACCTGCCGCTTTTTTCAGTGGCGTGTTCTTCGTTTTCTTCCTGCTGGTTCATCTTCTCAGGCTCCATTTTTATGAAATCGCCGTTTCCGACGCGCCGACGTTTCAGGGGGTATTCTGGGAAAGTGCGAAGGGAGTTTTAATCGCAGCAGTGCAGGGCGCTTTCGTCGTTGGGCTTGTTGTTGCGATTGGTGAAGCCTTAAGTCGCCGGCGACAGGAGAAAGTCGCTACTCTCACACGATTACCTCCCGCACTGGATCAATGGTCTCCGGTTTGGATTTCGGCGGCAAAAGCGGCATTGCCGTGGGCGATTCTGATTTTGCTTGTGGAAGCCGGTTTCTCGCGGGTGGGAAAACCCGCGGGTTTCATGAATATTGCCGCGCAGCAGATGGCGTATGTATTGAGCTCGCCGGTTCCGTTGTTGACCGCGACTTTGCAGACTCTCCTTCATGCCATCTGGCAGGAGACAATATTCCGTTTCTTCGCGCTTGCCGTATTCGTATATTGGTTTCGCAGTCATATTCTGGCGGTGGTGTTCTCAGCAGCGTTGGCGACGTATTTCGGCTGTAGTAGCGCCGCACCGAGCTGTCATCAGGGTTTATGGTTTGTCTGGTCAATCATCGCGGCGATGCTGGTGCTCAAAGCCGGTATCCGGGCGGCGTTCCTGCTGCACCTGATGGTCTTAGGCGGAACGATGTCGCTGCTGCTTCTCTGGACGGGTCTCGAACAGGGAGGATGGGTCGGGGGTGTCTTCTTGGGACTCCTGCTTCTTATTCTTTTTTCGATTGGAGTCTGGCGAGAGAATATGCGGCGGTTTGCGAGTTGAAATTGTCGCGAGTTCTTGTTATTTTGTAACGATAGTTTGAGAGCAACATCAGGTAGTGCCGCACGGCAGTGCGCTTGTACAACCGACAACACTTTCGCGCGTAACCCGACCGGAATCGGCGAAAGGATAAGGATGTCATCCTTAATGGGAGATGAAGATTAATGGATATTAAAGTCAGAGTTGAACTTCGCCTCTCTACTGACAAGCTTCAGAAAGTCAAGATCTCAAAGGCCATGCTGATTGAAGCAGCTTCTTACGTACTTGCATATGATGCCGATTCCGTTCAAGACGAACTCATCGAACGCATCAAGGAAGCGTGCGAGGACAAGTATGACGAGAAGTTGGATCGAGAGGAGGAACGTGATGATTTCGAGACTCCACTTCGCGACGAGATCGACGACTTGGACTACCTGCTTGAATTCAAATGGGTGGTTCATGGAGAGAAGAAGGATGATCAAAGTAGCACTGCGCGGCCCACATAACACACTCTCAAACTGCGCACTGCCGTGCGGCACTACCAGATGCTATTCCCAGCTAATTTTTAATGTGCAATTCATAATTTTGTCCTATTCTTTTGGAGGTCGCTTTGAAAATCCTTTTGCTCTTAAAAACGGTCGCTGACAGTGAAGCGTCGATTCGTCCCACTTCAGACGGGAAGGCGGTGGCACTTTCAGATATCAATCTGATTTTGAATCCTTATGATGAGTACGCGGTGGAAGAAGCGCTGCAGATTCGTGAAAAAAACGGCGATGCTGAAATCACCGCGCTGTGCTATGGGGATGAAATGGCAATAAAAACTCTGCGCACCGCGCTCGCATTGGGCGTGGAAAAGGGCGTGCATATCAAGGGCCAGCCGGGGTTCGATTCTCTGACCACAGCCAAAATCCTTGCCGCGGCAATCAAAGATATGGACTATGATTTAATTCTCTGCGGCAAACAAGCGATTGATGATGACAGCTCTTCGGTGGGTGTTATGGTGGCGGAGTTGTTGGATATTCCGAGTGTTTCCGTGGCGGTCAAGCTCGATATCACCGACGGAAATGTGCGGGTGACGCGAGAAATCGAAGGCGGGCATGAAATTGTTGAAATGAAAATGCCCTGTCTGGTCAGTGCGCAAAAGGGATTGAATGAACCGCGCTATCCCTCGCTAAAAGGCATCATGGCCGCGAAGAAAAAACCGATTGAAGAAAAGGACGCATTGGCCGCAGAAACACAGATTGAAGTTCTCCGGGTCGAAGCTCCGGCAACTCGAAGCGCCGGGAAAATCGTTGGAGAAGGCGAAGAGGCGGTTCCGGAATTGGTGCGGCTTCTCAAAGAAGAGGCAAAGGTACTGTAGTCGAAAGAGGATTCCACTTATGTCAAATATCATTGTATTGTGCGAAACGAAACAGGGAAAGATACGAACGGTCGCCAAGGAAGCGTTGTCCGCGGCTCGAGAAATCGCGGAGGATTTGGGCGCGAAGGTATTAGGTGTTTTGATTGGGCCCTCGATTGCTAATGCCGCCGAAGAGTTAGCGCCGTTCGGGCCGGATAGATTGATGGCGGTCACGCATCCCGCGCTCGAAAAATACTCAACCGAAGGCTATACGCAAGCGCTTGCGGAAATCATCAATTCCGAATCACCGGTGGCAGTCATTTTCTCCGCGACGGCGATGGGGAAAGACCTTGCTCCGCGCGTGGCGGCGAAAATGGACAAGCCGCTTTTAGCGGATTGCACGGAACTCATGGTTGAAGACGGACACGTTCACGTTGTGCGGCCGATTTATGCGGGGAAAGTTCTCCTGCGGGCGGCGGTGCAAAGTGATTGGGCGGTGCTATCGCTGCGACCGAAGATTTTCCAGCCGAAACCTGTTAATGGCTCAACGGTCTCGGTCGAGACGCGAGATGTCGCGTTGGATGAAAGCAAAATCCGAGCGAAAGTCGTCGAGATCAAACAGGAATCGGGCGCAACTGTTGACCTGACCGAAGCGGATTTTATCGTTTCAGGCGGGCGCGGCATGAAAGCGGCGGAGAATTTTACGTTAATCGAAGAGCTGGCGAAAACCATCGGCGCGACGGTTGGAGCATCCCGAGCCGTCGTCGATGCGGATTGGCGGCCTCATTCGGATCAGGTCGGGCAGACAGGCAAGACCGTTTCGCCGACTCTCTATATCGCGGTTGGAATTTCCGGAGCCGTTCAGCATTTGGCGGGAATGAGCAGTTCCAAAGTTATCGTGGCTGTCAACAAAGATTCGGAAGCTCCGATTTTCAAAGTCGCGACCTACGGAATCGTCGGTGATGCTCTGAAAATCGTGCCGGTCTTAACGGAAGCTATCAAACAGGCTAAAACAGAATAATGTGCAAAAAGCTTTCGCGAAACATACTGATTCCATTGCTGGGATTTCTTCTGTTTTCCGCGGCTCATGCCCAAGCGAGTATTAACGCCGATAGTCTGCTCAACCTCGTAGAGCGGGCATGGCAAGAACGTGATTACCAACGGGTGTTAACGACAGCCAGGGTGGCGCTTCATTATGAATCAGAGCTGACCGAGGAACAGGCGTGCAGATGTTATGAGCTGCTCGGATCCGCATTTGTAGCCCGGGATCAGAGAGACGAGGCTTTCCGGGAATTTCTGAATCTTTATCGGCTCGATCTCGATTGGAAGATTGATCCGGAAGTATCACCAAAGATTAAGGATGTTGCCCTGGAAGCACATTTTGCTGAGATAGAACGGCGCAAACAGCCTGCATACAAGCGCTTGTCTTCGGGCGAGTTGAAATTCGGCGCGTCTTGGCGTTCAGCGATTTTGCCCGGCTGGGGGCAGTTTTACAAAGGCCAGAAGGTTCGCGGCACCGCGTTTATGGCGACGCAGCTTTTATCGCTGGTGGTGCTGGCGGTGCTGCAATCAGAAGTGAACCGGCAGCATGATGAATATATGGAAGCGGAAGGCGACGCAGCCGCCAACGCTTATGGTGATTATCGGAACGCTTGGCGCACGCGCAATGTCGTTGGTTATTTTGCTTTGGGGGTCTATATAACTGCCTACCTTGACGCTCTCTATTGGCCTCCTGCAAGCAAGTAGTTTTAATGTTCACGTCATATAGGAAATCCCGGACAAACATTTTGAAGATTGTTATTGTTGGTCCCACCTATCCCTTCCGGGGTGGCATCGCTCAATATGGCCAGGTACTCTGTTTGAGGCTTAACCAGGCTGGGCATGATGCGATTATGGTTTCGTTCAAGCGGCAGTTTCCGCGTTTGATTTTTCCGGGCAAAACCCAGATGGATCCATCGCAGGAACGGCTGCTGGTGACGACCTATCCCATCTTCGCTCCCCTCAGTCCTATTTCGTGGTGGCAAAGCTATCGCAGAATTAAGCAAGCACAGCCGGACGTCGTGCTTTTCAACTGGTTCAATCCCTTTTTCGCTCCGGGTTTCTGGGCGGTGAGTAGGCTCGTGCGCTGGGGAACAAAGGCGCGGATTATCTATATTTTGCATAATGTTATTCCCCATGAAAATCTCCCCTGCAGCCGTTTCTTGACGCGACTGGCTCTTCGAACGGCGGATGCGTATGTCACCCATGCTCGAGCGGTCGAACAAGACCTTTTGCAATGGCTCCCAAAAGTCAAACCTGAGCAGATTTCCGTTGGTGGACTCGGTGAAGCTGTGGAGTCGGGAATATCAGGTTTTGTGGTTCCCCCGGAGACACCGAAAGCCATTGTCGGAGCTGAGGAGAAGTTTTACGCTGCCGGAGGGCAACCCGCTTTCCACGAAGGAGTCTTGCGTCAGCGAAGCAAGTATTCCTGGGAAGGCATAATAAAGACTATCGAGAATTTAGTTCTGAAATAGGGAGGTTTAGACAGGCGGATGTCAGGTAAAGAAATTGACTATGATCCCGTTAAGACTCCATTGGGGCGCTTGGGCGCGCGGTGCGTATGGTTGCGCCGCCTTTTTTTTACGGCACTCGGAGCTCTCTTTTTGCGGGAATGGCACGTGAAGAAAGCGCTTCGCGAACTTGCAGAGGAGCGTTCGGATTGGGAGATTTTCGATGCCGGTTCGGGTTTCGGTCAATACACTCATTTTATGGCTTGGAATTTTCCGAAGGCAAAAATTTACGCCATAGATGTCAAGCCGGAACAAATCGAAGACTCCGACTGGTTTGCTGAAAGAGTGGGGGATAGGAATTGTACCTTTGAAGTTGGCGACCTGACGGAATTCCAGCAGCCGGATACGTTTCATCTGGCGCTATCCGTAGATGTCATGGAGCATATCCTTGATGATAACAAAGTCTTCGCCAATATCTTCGCGTCGCTGAAAGAGGGAGGGTATTTTCTGATGTCAACGCCGTCAGCTCTCGAACCTTCCGACGAGAAAACAGGCGACGTACACAGCGTTGTAGGAGAGCATGTACGCGAAGGCTATGAAGAAGGGGAGTTGCGGCGGAAACTCGAAAAAGCGGGTTTCCGTGTGCTCTATATGAAGCGCACCTATGGTCCTTGGGGAAGGATATCTTGGCAGCTTCTTCAACGTATTCCCATGCTGCTTCTTGATAAATCGAAGCTCTTTGCTCCACTGTTGATTCCCTATTATCTGGTGGTCTATTTGCCGGCGGCTTTTTGCATGGCGATGGATGTGCAAACGTACAACACGACGGGGGGAGGTTGGCTCGCGCTGGCTCAAAAGTGAGCGGTTTTTTAAAAGGATAACTTTATGGCCGATATGCGTCATCCTTGGCGAGGACTCCTGCTGGCGACCGTGATTTGTGTCGCGGCAGGAGTCTTTATTTTTGCGAATTATTTTTATGATGCTTTTCCCGAAGCCTCCGTAAAGTTCGATTTGCCCAAAGGAGAAGCTACCCAAAAAGCGACAGAATTCCTGCGCGGACAAGGCGAAGATGCTGCCCACCAATATCATCGCAGCATCATCTTTTCTATGGACAGGATGGCATCGATTTACCTCGAACGCGAGGTAGGTTTGGAGCGCGCCAATCGTTTGATGGCGGACTCGGTTGCCGTCTGGTTTTGGTATTTGCGTTTTTTCCAACCCTTGCAGAAGCTCGAATACGACGTTCTCTTTACTCCCAGCGGCCGACTGGTAAAATACTCCCGCTATCTGGAAGAAGATGCGTCCGGAGCCTTTCTCAGTTTGGACAGCGCGCGCGTATTAGCAGAGGAGTTTCTTGCAGCGCGGCAGATTTCTATCGCTGATTTGGAGGAGAAGCACGCGGCATCTCAGGATATGCCATCTCGCCGCGATCACAGTTTTGAATGGGAAGAGCGTGACTTTCGCGCTGCCGAGGCCACGCTACGATACCGTGTCGAAATTCAAGGAGATGAAATTGGCTTCTTTCGGGAATATGTGAAAGTTCCGGAAAGCTGGCAGCGAGCGTATCAGAAATCGCGAGCGTCAAACGAACTCTATCAGAACTTGGCCCAGCTTCTTGCTGTTTTGCTGGGTGTTGGCATGATTGTAATGCTGTTTCGCCAGATTCGGCGGCGGACACGAGTGGGACGGGTACCTTTGAGATTAGGAATCGCACTGGCGATTGGACTTTTTCTTATTGCCGTCAACTCCCTGCCTCTGGCTCAAATAGGATACGACACCACCGACTCCTTTACCAGCTTTTATCTGAAGTTTTTCCTCGTGGCGGTTTTCGGTTCGGCGATGACCGGAGCCATGCTCTGGCTGGCATCGCAATCCGGCGAGCCGCTCTATCGCAGGTTGCTGCCGGAAAAACTCAGCCTTGAAAAAACGTTTACCGTCCGTGCGACGCGAACGCGAGCCTTTGCGCGAGCGACCGTCGCGGGTTATGCGATGACCTTTGCGCATATCGGAGCGGTCATTCTTTTTTATCTGTTCGGAAAGAAAATCGGATTCTGGGTTCCGCAGGAAGTGGATTATTCCAATGCGGTTTCTTCATTTCTGCCTTGGCTCTATCCACTCGTGATTTCATTTTATGCGGCGACGTTCGAGGAATTCACCTTCCGCTTCTTCGCCATTCCTTTCTTGAAGAAAATCTTCCGCAGCACATTACCGGCGGTGATTCTTCCCGCGCTCATCTGGGGATTTCTCCATTCAGCCTATCCCCAGGAGCCCGGATGGGTGCGAGGAATCGAGGTCGGCGCTATCGGAGTCGTCGCAGGATATATGATGCTGCGCTTCGGGATTCTGGCGACACTTGTCTGGCACTACACGATAGATGCCTTTTTCATTGGCTTCTTCCTGTTAAAATCCGGTTCGACTTATCTGGTAGTTTCCGGTGTTTTGGTTTGCGCAGTTCTTTTAGTTCCGCTTATCATCGCGTTGGCCTACGTCATACGCACTCGCACATTCGGCACGGCAGAAGGATTAACAAACCGCGATATCGATGCGCAAATAACCGAACGCGCAGTTCCAACAGCTCCACTTGCACAGGCTCCATCGCCTGACGTCACATGGCAAGCGCCCCGCTGGAGCAAAGCGCGATGGCTGATATGGGCGGGAATCACATCGTTATCATTATTGATTCTCATTGCCGTTCCTTTGACACGAATCGGCGAAGGCATTCGTTGGAAAATTAGTCCCGAAAATGCGAAGGAGATTTCCCGCGCTTTCTTAAGCAAACAGAGTATCGAGGTCGATGGCTGGCGGTGTGTCGTCGATGCGCCGGATGCGGATTTGACAGGTTCTCCGGTTCGCTATCTCAGCAGGGAAGCGGGAAGCGATGACGCGAACCGCTTCGTGAAAAAGCTGTCGCTGGCGCGTTTTGATGTGCACTTCTTCAAACCGCTTCAGAAAGAGATGATGATTGTGAAGGTGAATGCGGAGGGAGATGTCATCGGGCTGAGCCATGTCTTGGACGAAAAAGCGCCGGGGGATTCCCTATCACAGGACAGCGCCCGCATTATCGCCGAAGCTTTTCTCACGCGGGAACTCGGTTTCGACACCAGCGGTTTCTATTTGCTCTCGTCATCGAGTACCGCTCGGGATGCGCGTATGGATCATCATTTCACCTATCAGACCGACCGCGACTCGGTGGGTGCGGCTCGTCTTCGCGTCCATGCGAATGTTCTGGGCAATCGACCTTCCGGAGGCGGGCTTTACCTGCATGTGCCCGAGGAATGGAAACGCGGTGATGCCGAAGAGACCGCTTTGCGCACCCTTTCGCGCTTTCTCATCTTAGGTCTCTGGGGAGCTCTCCTCGTTCTTCTGATTGTGACGCTTATTGGAGGAGTTCGAAGCGGAGACATCAAGTGGCGCACCGGTGTGACACTAAGTCTTCTTGTAGGTTTTCTATCCATCGTATCGCTCTGGAGTCGCTGGCCAAGTCTGGTGGCGCAGCTTTATGATACATCAAAACCCTTTGGAAGCTGGACGACCTCGACGCTTGCCGTTTCAGTGGCGGGTATTCTGATTTTCAGCCTTCTCGTTTTTGTCATTGTACCTCTGATGCGGAGGCAGTTTGAGCAGACATTGGCGCGGCCTTACAGCTTCTCCGGCTGGGCTCCTGCAGAGGATGTTCATACTCAACGACAAAGCATCGCTGGAGCGATTCTTGCCATCGTTGCCATTGCTGCATTGTCTCAATTTCTCTGGTGGCTGACGCTAACTATCGGCTTGCCGACGCGAAACGCTCCGGGACTCTGGATAGGTCATGTTGCGGAACGATGGCCGTTTATCAGCCTTCTGTTATCAGCGCTTGTGAAGGCGATTTTCGGCACGGCGATTATGGGTTTCATTCTGCTTTGGCTTTGGCCGCGAGTGAAAAACTGGGTTGTGCGCATCGCAGTAGTCGTTCTGATTCCTTTGTTGTTCGCGTTAGAGGAAGGACACGGCGCTCCGGAAATTCTCGGAGAATGGGTTCGCGTTTTCGGTGTGCTTCTGCTTGTTATCGTTCTGCTAAAGTACTACCTACAGCAAAGCCCGATGATGCTCTTCGCCGCAATCTGGCTTGGGATTGCGATTCCGGATAGCCTGCTGTGGTTGCGACAAGGCTCAGGCTTTTATACCTTGCAGGGAACACTAACTCTGATTGTCGCGATTGTGCCGCTATTTTTGTGGAGACGATTCGGCAGCCGCCCAGCATCTGAAATAAGTTCTAAAATAACAGGAGAATAGAGGGTGATACGGAAAATAGCGATTTCGACAGGGGGAGGCGACGCCCCCGGACTCAACGCGGTTATTCGAGCAGTGGTGCGAAGCGCTCGCGACCATTATCGCTGGGATGTCGTGGAAGCCGCGGAGAAACTCGGGATTTCTTTGGGGCGCTGACCTTTCTAATAACCCTACTCATTTTCAATTCGATAGCCGGAATTCCTTCCGGCCTACCTAAGAAAAAGGCTTGCTATTCAACAGAAAATATGTTATATTCCGCCTCAACAATAGATTATCACACAAAATCACCTCACGTTAGATAGAAACAGCGGAGAGCAAATATGAAGAAGTGGCTTCCTTTTATTATCATCGCAGCCCTCATCGCGCTGGTCGCGATAGCGTACAGCGGCGAGCCGTGCGGCGCGAAAGCTGGCTGTGATAGAAGCAGTTGCAGCTCAAAATGTGACAACCCGGGCTGGGGATATGCCTATCAATCTGCCGATTTTTATCCGGACAAGGCGACCTGCGAATTGAGGAAGTTTCACGCGGTTTTGCTGCCGGTGCGAGAAGCGCGTAAAAGCTATGAAGTTGCTTATATCCGCGAGACGGCGAATTGTCTTTACTATGCCTCCAAAGAGGTGAGGAAATCCTATCCGTGCCATGCTGACCGAATGCAGAAAAAGCATTACAAACGCGCTGCAAAGGAACTGATTCGTGATTCCAAGCGCCTGAAAGAGATGGTGCACGGCGGCAGCGACGATGCGGTTCTGGCGCAAGTTCAACGTATCGAGGAGCATTTCATTCGACTGGCGAATCTTTCGGATTAATCGAAATCCGCGATGATGATGAAAGCGTGGATTTCAGGAAGATGATACCATTTACAAAAAGCCTCGGTTTTTCAACCGGGGCTTTCATTTTTCCATCAAACTAAGCAGGACGCAATTTAATACCGCCGAGCCGGATTCAGCGCAGACTCTCGTATGCTAAACGATGAAACCAGCGCGCGTAACCCGGCCGGAACTGTGTAGTTTGAAAATAAGGAGCGACGTCCATGAATATCGGGCTTGTTGGACTGCCGAAATCCGGGAAAACAACGACATTTCATCTGTTGACCGGCACCAAATTGGATCCCGCTCAGACGTACCGCAGGGAAGCAACGCGCGCGGTCGCAACGATTATTGATACGCGCGCGCAGAAGATTCATGAGATTACCGGCTCGGCGAAACTTGTTTTCACGACCGTCGAATATCATGACACGCCGCCGGTGGAAATGGGAAGCGCGAAAGCCGATTGGTTTTCATCTCAGATTGCGGCGCATTTGAAACTGTCTGACGCGCTCATTCAGGTGGTGCGGGCTTTCGGTACTGATGAGATGGAAGAAGGCATTGATGTCTTGCGCGATATTCGACTTGTGGAAGACGAACTGATTTTTTCGGATTTGGTCGTGTTGGAAGGCCGGCAGAAAAGATTACAGAAAACAGCGCGCTTGAAGCCGCTGTCCGATGAAGACAAACGCGAACTCGAGCTCTTGGAACAGGGAAAAGCTCTACTCGAAGAGAACAAGCCGCTGCGTCTCTTGGAACTTCCTCCCGAAGATAAAAAGCGGCTGCGCGGTTTTCAGTTTCTTTCAGAAAAACCTTTGCTCGTTCTGATCAATGGCGATGAGGGCGATATGAAAAGTATCGAGTCGTCTCTGCCGTCTCTCCAGAAGGAACTCGAAGGAAAGAACGTTCATATCTTGAGCTTATGCGCGCAAATCGAACAGGAAATCAGTGAGCTAAGCGAAGATGAACAGGCGGCGTTCTTGGCGGATTTGGGTGTGACGGAACCTGCGCTGAAACGTGTGTTGCGCGCGTCGTTTGATTTGCTGGGGCTGCTAAGTTTCTTCACGACGAATGAAAAAGAAACCCATGTTTGGACGCTCCGCGGCGGTCAAACGGCTCTCGAAGCAGCCGCGGCGGTTCATACGGATTTTGCGCAGCGATTTATTCGAGCCGAAGTGGTTTCTTTCGAGGACTTCGATTCGCTCGGCGGTTATCCCGGCTGCCGTGAAAAGGGTCTGCTGCGTTTGGAAGGAAAAGATTATATCGTGAAAGATGGCGATGTTTTGCTGATACGACATAACTGATTCTCGTTTTGTAACTTGTTTGAAACGAGCCGGTGCATACCCAAGCATCGGCTTTTTCTTTGCAACCAAATTCGTACCTGTGTTTGTATTTTACAGGGTCAGTATTTGTGTAGGTTGTTGTATTTCAGAAAGCAAATCGGTGGCATGCACTTTGCAAAAACTTAGCTTGCTTTTTGCAGTTGTGTTTTCAGCGCGGCAAATTTAGCCAGAGTCTCTTAGTCTGAATTTGAAAGATTAGCAACTTTCAACCGAATGTCTTGATACAGCGAGTCCTATGGCATCACGTATTCCCAACCTCCTGCTCAATTCGAGTCAGATTACTCAGGACCACTTTCTGATTTTTAAATCGCGTCAGAAAGATTCGGGCAACTCCGTGGTGACGGAGCTTGTCAAACTGGGCGCTGTTACTGAAGAGCAAGTCTCAAAGTTTATCGCGGGCTATTACAATCTACCTCAGGTGGATCTGGAGGAAATGGAGGTCAAAGAAGAAGTTCTGCGCCTTCTTTCTCCGGAATTCATTCAAAAGTATCAGGCCTTCCCGCTCAAACGCAGCGGAAAAAGCCTCACCGTTGCTCTGGTCGATCCGACAATCGATTTCGTCCTCGATGACATCAAATTTATTACAGGCTATGATGTCGAAGCGGTAGTGGCAACTGAAACGCAATTCCTTCGGGCGATTGAAAAATACTACCACATGAGCGGGACGCTCGATAAGATCCTGAAAGATATTGATGACACGGAGATTGAAGTTGTCGAGGAGCGCGGCGACACCGAAATCAGCGACCTGAAGGATGATATTGAAAGCGCTCCGATTGTCAAACTCGTGGACGGAGTTATTTCGGACGCCGTTCGTAAAGGAGCTTCCGATATTCATATTGAACCGTATGAATATTCATTGCGTGTGCGCTTCCGTATCGATGGCGTTCTCTATGAAGCGATGTCGCCGCCGATTCATCTGCGCAATTCGATTATTTCACGGCTGAAAATCATGGCGAACCTGGACATCGCCGAGCGCCGAGTCCCGCAGGATGGTCATATCAAGATGAAGCTGTCGGATAGGACGATTGACCTGCGTGTCTCGACGCTCCCGACGCTGTTTGGCGAGAAACTGGTCATGCGAATTCTGGACAAGACGAATCTATCACTCGATTTGACCAAGCTCGGATTCGAAGAGGAATCGCTCGTACATTTTAACCGAGCCATTCGTCTTCCCTATGGGATGATTCTGGTGACCGGCCCGACGGGTTCGGGAAAAACGACGACCCTCTACAGCGCCCTGACGAAAATAAACACGCCGGATGTGAACACGATGACGGCTGAAGATCCGGTGGAATACAACTTTCAGGGACTCAATCAGGTTCAGGTCAAGGAAGAAGTCGGACTCACCTTTGCGACGGCTCTGCGATCTTTTCTGCGACAGGATCCGGATATTATCATGATCGGCGAGGTGCGTGATTTGGAGACGGCTTCGATTGCGATTCGAGCCGCATTGACCGGGCATTTGGTCCTTTCGACACTGCATACGAATTCCGCGGCGTCGACGATTACGCGATTGATTGATATGGGCGTCGAGAAGTTTCTGGTTTCCAGTTCTGTCAACCTTATTATGGCGCAGCGTTTGATGCGCAAAATCTGTTCTAAATGTAAGGAACCGGTTGACGTCCATCCGGAAGCTCTGCGCGAAGTGGGGATTGACCCGGAAACGGTAAAGGACAAAGTCTTCTATCATGGCGCGGGGTGTTTGGAATGCAACAACAGCGGGTACAAGGGTCGAACAGGAATCTACGAGGTCATGCCGATTTCTCCCGCTATGCGGGTCTTGATTTTGGAGAGCGCTTCCACAGCGGAAATCGAAGCACTGGCGGTAAAAGAAGGCATGTTGACGCTGAGAATGGGAGCAGTTCGGAAGCTTGAAGATGGAGAGACAAGTATTGAAGAAGTCCTGCGAGTGACCGGTGGAGGCGGGGGAATGGAGTAGAAGTAAGCGAAGTCGACAGCCGCTTGCCTTGATATTGCCGGCTTCTATTCAACTGCTTTGAAAGTCTATGCTCTTTCGAAGCGGTACCGATTTGATTCCAGTCCTCTTTATAGAGAGGGAATGTTTAGTTACACAGGTAGGGAGACATTATGATTGATATTCGGCGTTTACTTCGCGAGCTTATTCAAGCCAAGGGATCCGATTTACATCTGAGCGTAGGAACTCCACCACGCATCCGTGTTGATCAGCGTCTGGTTTCTCTGCAATATGATCCTTTAACTCCGGATTTATGCAAACAATTGGCCTACAGTCTGCTGACGGAAAAGCAGCAGAAGCGGCTCGAACTCGAGCTCGAAGTGGATTTTGCTTTTGGTATCGAAAAGCTGTCACGTTTTCGTGGGAATGTTTTCTTCCAAAAAGGCTCTCTTTCCACCGTGATTCGCTCCATTCCTTTTACGATTCCAACGATTGAACAGCTCCGACTGCCTAAAATTTGCAACAGCTTTATCCACAAGCCCAAGGGATTGGTTCTGGTAACCGGACCGACTGGCTGTGGAAAGTCAACTAGTCTCGCGGCAATTGTGGATCGGATCAATACCGAGCGTTCCGTTCATATCATTACGGTCGAAGATCCGGTGGAGTACGTCCACGCTCATAAGCAAGCCTTGATTAATCAGCGTGAAGTCGGAGCGGACACCCGCTCGTTTGCTACGGCGTTGAAATATGTCTTGCGTCAGGATCCGGATGTCATTCTTGTGGGCGAGATGCGGGACCTCGAGACAATAAGCGCTGCGCTGACGGCGGCGGAGACCGGCCATCTTGTCTTTGCAACACTGCATACGAATTCCTCGACGGAATCCATCAACCGTATTATTGATGTTTTTCCTCCGCATCAACAAGGGCAGGTTCGTGCTCAGCTCTCGCTGTGTCTCGAAGCCGTGCTCACTCAGAAACTGCTTCAGAAGAAGACGGGGGGCGGCATGATGCTGGCCGCGGAGGTGATGACATGTACACCGGCGATTCGTGCGTTGATTCGAGACAACAAAGTGCACGAGATGTACGGCATCATTCAGGTATCCCGACGCTATGGCATGAACACGATGAATCAGGCACTCTATGAGCTTGTTCAGAAGGGTTTGGTTTCAGGAGAACGCGCTCTGACAAATTCGAATCTTCCGGAAGAGCTGGAAAAGATGCTCGGGAAAAAAACCATGACAGCGAGTGAACGGGAAAAGCTGTTGGTTTAAGTAGGTTTGACAATCTTTCAATTCGTATAAACTGAGGGTGAATAAAATGCCCGTTTTTATGTATACCGGTCGAGCGGCCGGTCAAAGAAAAATCGAGGGGGAAATGGAAGCCCGCGATAGGGCGGAAGTCATTTCAAAGCTGCGAGCCCGACGCATTGTCGTCGGAGACGTGCGAGCGAAGCCTCGGGAAATTAAATTCAAGACAAGAGCGCGAGTCACCACGAAAGATTTAGCCATCTTTGCGCGGCTTTTTTCGACGATGATTAATGCAGGGTTGCCCATCGATCAGTGTCTGGATATCCTCGCCAATCAAGTGACCAACCGCGGGTTCCGCAAGATAATTGCGGAGGTGCATAACTCCGTTTCCGGAGGCGCGTCTTTGGCAGAGGCATTATCGAAACATAAAAAAGTATTCGACAATCTCTTCGTCCATATGGTGGAAGCCGGGGAAACCGGCGGAGCGCTGGCGCATATCTTCGAACGCCTTTCGATCTATTTGGAAAAAGCGAATGCGCTGAAGCGCAAAGTCAAGGGCGCGATGATTTATCCTTCCGTCGTTTTTTCCGTGGCTATCGGTGCAACTGTTTTCATGCTGCTGAAAATCATTCCGGTGTTTGCGGAGATGTTTTCGCGGATGGATGCGGTGTTGCCTGGCCCGACGCTCTTTGTGATTGGGGTTTCTGAGTTAGTGCAGCAGCTGTTCCTGCCAGGCTTAGGAGCTCTGGTTGTGTTTATCTTTGTATTTCGAAAATTCTACAAGACAGACAACGGGAGGTATGTAGTCGATAAGATGATGCTCAAGGCGCCGGTCATCGGAATGGTCATTCGCAAGACAGCCGTGGCTCGTTTCACGCGGACGCTCGGTGTCCTGATTTCGTCAGGCGTACCGATTCTGCAGGGTCTCGATATCACAGCGAAGACCGCGGGCAATGCGGTGATTCAGGAGGCGATTGAAAAAACCCGCCGTTCGATTTCCGAGGGAAAGACCATCACGGTTCCTTTGCGAGAGTCCGGTGTATTCCCTCCAATGGTCGTTCAATTGATATCCGTGGGAGAGCAAACCGGCGGCCTTGCCGAAATGTTGAGCAAAATCGCGGATTTCTATGACGAAGAAGTCGATGCGGCTGTCGCGGCGATGACCTCACTCATCGAACCGATTGTTATTGTGCTCATGGGCGGACTTATCGGCGGGATGCTCGTTGCCATGTATTTACCGATGTTCGACTTGGTCGGCGCGATTAATTAAGAGGAATCGAATGGGAATCATTTCAGATAGAGATCGGAATTTCCCTCATTATCTTTTCGCGCGGTTCCTGTTTATCAGCGTGATACTGGGGCTTGCTATCGCTTTCTTGGTTGAGAGTCCCGCAGCTCGTCTGCCGTTGCTCTTTCTTTTTCTGGGCAATCTGGCGCTGGTCGCGGCCACCGGATTCTACTTCAAGGTTCGAGGCGCGGATACTTTTCTTCGATGGCTGACTCTATTTGTCGGTGTGGTATTGGATACTGCCGTGATTTACTACACGGAAGGCGCGGTCAGTGAGTTTGTCTTCCTGTACTTCTTTTCCATCGGAGCGGCCAGTCTCTTCTTAGGTTTGAGAGGCAGTCTCGCGATTGCAGCACTTGCGGGGATGGGCTATGCTTTTCTGCTGGTCAAATGGCATCCGGTTCTGATAGAGACTCTGACTTTTCAGCTCTTTCTCTATGGCGTCTACTTCGTTCTTACGGCGCTCCTGACGGGCTACCTTGCCGAGAAACTGCAGGCGAAGCATCGAGCGTTGGAAAGTAGCCAGCGAGAGCTGTCGCAGACTCAATTCGAAACCGAAGCTATTTTGAAATCTCTGGGGACAGGACTTTTAGTGGTAGCGGACTCCGGTGATGTTCTCTACTTTAATCCCGCCGGTCGAAGGATTCTCGGATTAACGGACATCGAAAATGCCGATGCAGAGACCGTTTTCGTCCGGGAGTTCGTCATCGCGATTCAGAAGGAAGGAGCGGACGCTCAGTGCACGGAAATTGAAGTCCGCTTGTCGAATGGCTCTTCTCGCCCCGTGGGTTTTTCGGTATCGACTCTGACCAATGGGGAAGGAAACAGGCGGGGGAAGATTATCCTGTTTGCGGATTTGACGGAGGCGAAGGAAGAGGAGCGAGAACACAGACGGCGAGAAAGACTGGCGGCGGTCGGAGAACTCGCGCGGGATCTGGCGCATGAAATTCGCAATCCCCTGGCGACGATTACCGGCAGCGTGGAAATGCTCATTGGTGACGCAATTCACTCATCCGAAAATAAAAAGCTCGGCGAGATTGTGATTCGAGAATCCAAACGTTTGAACGACCTAATACGAGATTTCTCCGCTTTCGCGCGACTGGAAATTCCTCGGAAGAAACCGATAAACCTTTCCGAGGTTTTGAAGAATCGACACGAAGATTGGATTGATGTGCGTTTGCCGGACTCCTTTCCAATCAGCGCGGATGAAGGACAATTGGAGATGATTGTGAATGCTGTACTGATGGGACTCTCTCTATGGGCTGAAAATGGAGATCGCATTGAGATTACCGCGCGGAAATCCACGGCGTCGGAAGCGCATATCCAGTTTCGTCTCCCGAGAAAAGTATTGCCGGAAGACGTTCTCGATTCTGTTTTTCAGCCGTTTAACGAGATGTGGAAACGCCGGCTGGGATTAGCGCTGCCCACGGCGCTTCGAGCCGTGGAAGGTCATGGCGGCCGGTTGCAGCTTTGCAGTCATGCTGACGAGGGGACTTGGTTCGATTTAGTCCTCGAATCGGTGGATGAATTTGGAAATGGAAAAGAAAGGGCGAATGGTGGCATCTGAACGCATTCTCGTCGTGGATGACGAAGAGAGCATGCGGGAATTCCTGACGATCGTTCTCGGCAAGGAAGGGTACACGGTGCGAATGGTCGAAAACGGCAGAAAAGCGCTGGATATACTCGAGCAGGAATCCTTTTCGCTTCTAATAACGGATTTGCGCATGCCTGAAATGACCGGTCTTGAACTGGTCGAAGTCGCTCGTCGAAGATATCCACAGTTGGCGGTGATTGTTATCACGGCTTTCGCGTCGCTCGAGTCGGCCATTGAAGCTTTGCGTCTGGGAGCGGCGGATTACATTATGAAGCCGTTTCAGGTGGGTGAAATCAAACTTGTTATCGCGAAAGTTTTCGAGCAGCTCGATTTGCGACGGGAAAATCAATCTCTCCGCGAACGACTGGAGCAAAACCAGAGCAGTCCGCTTATCGTTGGAAAATCCCCTCAAATGCAGAGGGTCATGGATCTGGTCAAACGCATTGCGCCTTCGGACGCAACCATTCTTGTTACCGGGGAGTCTGGGACAGGCAAGGAACTCATCGTGCAGGCGATTCATCGTCATTCCCTGCGTCATCAAAATTCTTTTGTGACGGTGAACTGTGGGGCGTTTCCGGATTCGCTGCTGGAAAGCGAACTCTTCGGACATGTCAAAGGCAGTTTCACGGGAGCGGTTCGCGATAAGGAAGGTCTTTTCAAGGTGGCATCCAAAGGAACGCTTTTCCTCGATGAAATTGCTGAAATGAGTTCATCCTTACAGGTGAAATTATTGCGCGCGCTCCAAGAGCGCGAAATCCTGCCTATTGGTGCGACGAAACCTATCAAAGTGGATGTCCGCGTGATTGCCGCAACCAATGCGGATATCGAAAAGAAACAGAAGAGCGGCGAGTTCCGGTCTGATCTCTATTATCGTTTGGCGGTGATCCCCGTTCATCTGGCTCCCTTGCGCGAACGGAGGGAAGATATTCCAGAATTGGTTCACCATTTTTTGGAACGTGCCTGCAAGCGCAACGGGCTGCCCGATAGAAAAATTTCGCCCGAAGCGATGAAACTTGTGCTTGCCTATCCTTGGCCGGGCAATGTCCGGGAACTTGAAAATACAATCGAACGCGCGGTGATTCTGTCCGAATCGGATACCGTCATGCCGGAAGCCTTGCCGGGGAAGATTCATTCCTCGGTGTCGAGCAGTTTTCAATGGAATCTTTCGCAGGACACCATGACCCTCGAGGAAGTGGAAAAAGACTATTTACTTCAAGTATTAGAAGAGACCGGATGGCAAAAGAAGCGAGCGTCGGAGATTTTGGGTATTGACCCATCCACGATTTATCGCAAACTTCAGCGCTACGGTATCGAGCCACCATCGAAAACGTAATCTGAGCATCAGGATGCTTGCGATGTGCAACTTTGTTTGCACCCTGCAACGGCAAAATGACGATTTTTTGCAATTCCTCGATAGGGACATTACCACAATGTTCAATAGAAATAAGAAATAAGCAAGCGCAGGAAAGATTGGCACGAGCCTTGCCGAATCTATTAAACGAAAATAAGGTCAAACAATCCATTCATTCCTTTTTTGGAGGTGTAAAATGACGAAGCGTTTACGGAACAAAAAGAATCAAAAGGGATTCACCCTTATCGAGTTGCTGGTCGTAATCGTGATTATCGGTATTTTGGCGGCTGTTGCGGTTCCACGTTTTATTGGGGCTCAGGATCGTGCCCGTGTCGGAGCGGCTCGCGCGGATGTTGACCAATTCCGGCAGGCTCTGGCGATGTTCGAAATCGACAATGCGGATTACCCGGCAGCTATGACGCTGGCAACGGCTCCCACCGTTTTGGTGGATCCGAACGCCAATCCGTATATGACTCTGCCGACCGGTGGTAACTTCGTGGCAGGAAGTTTTGCGTACACGTATGATGGTGTGTCAACGCCGACCTCCTATTCTCTGCTTGTCACGGCTAATGACAATTCCGGTACAGTTCTGACCGCAACACCGGACGCTGTGAATTAGCATCTGACAATTCGAGCGCTGCACTTGGGCAAATTTAAATTTGGTCCATGTTGCGAGCGGCCACGCGAGCCTGCCTTTGGCGGGCTCGCTTTCTTTATGGGATGAAATCGTATAGGAAAGGCTATGGGATTACATAGAAAATCCGCTTTGATTTTAGTTTTGATATCGAATGATGACTTGAAGTTTCGAGGTTTCAAATCAGTGCGAGTGACATAGGTTTGCGCGTATGAGGCAAATTGCGCCCCCCGTGTGAACGAATTTGCACCATGCTTGCTTTAAGGGTGAGGCAGATTTTTGCAACTCATTGCGTAGTATGAAACAAGTATCGCAAAGAGAGGCGTGGCATAACCCTTGCAATTAAGTAGAACTGACCATCGAAATCGTTTTTTTCACCCATCTACATTTCGCTTATGCCCAGAGAAAAGATACTTATTGTCGAAGACGAAGGGGGTTATCGAGAGTACCTGACTTCGCACCTCGAAGAGAGGGGCTTTTCAGTCAGCGCAGCGCCTGACGGAATGTCGGCTCTCGATATTTTTACGGAAGAGGAATTCGATCTGGTTTTGCTTGATTTGCGGCTTCCGGGTCAGGATGGCTTGGATGTGTTGAAGCAATTCAAGGATTACTCACCCGAGACGCAGATTGTCATGATGACCGCCTATGGACTCGTGCAATCTGCCGTGGAGGCTATCAAAAACGGTGCGTTCGACTACATCGCAAAAGAAGCGCTGAATCCCGAAACGCTGAATTTGACCGTTCGGAAAGCGTTGGAACAGCGTCGGCTGAAAAGGGAGAATGAACAGCTTCGAGCAGAAATCGGTCGGAAATATACGTTTGAAAACATTATCGGGAAGTCGAAGGCCATGCGCGACGTGTTCCAGAAAATCCAGCGTATAGCACCCTTCAAAAGCACGATCCTGATTACGGGAGAATCGGGGACTGGAAAAGAGATGATTTCCAAGGCGATCTATCTCAACAGCCCGCTGCATAACCGCACCTTTGTCGCCGTCAATTGCGGCGCGATTCCTGAAATGCTGCTCGAATCTGAGCTTTTTGGTCATATGAAGGGTTCATTTACGGGGGCGATTCGGACGAAGAAAGGGCTCTTTGAAGAGGCGGATGGCGGGACGATTTTCCTGGATGAAATCAGCGAACTCCCGCTGAATCTCCAAGTGAAACTGCTTCGGGTTTTGCAGGATCATAAGATTCGTCGTGTAGGAGATACAACAGAAATCTCTATAGATGTTCGTGTAATTGCTGCAACGTCGCGCGACCTTTATCGAGATGTTCGGGAAGGGCGATTCCGTGAAGACCTGTTCTATCGTCTGAATATCATCCCAATTACCTTGCCGCCGCTTCGAGAACGGACGGATGACATTCCGCTGCTTATCAATCATTTCTTGCGGAAACATATGCCGGAACGAGAGGGGATTACGGTGGCGCCGGAAGCGATGCAGCAGCTTATACAATATCGCTGGCCGGGCAATGTCCGCGAACTTGAGAATATTATCGAACGTGCGGTCGTTCTTTCCGATTCGAATACGATTACGCCTCAGGCATTGCCGTCGGAACTGCAGCATATTGGAGAAGATTTTCATATTCAGGTGCCCGAGGAATGCCTTTCGATTAAGCGAACGTTAAAAACATTGGTGCCCGCAGTCGAACAGGAATTAATCCGGCGGGCTTTGAAACAAACAAGCAATAATAGAACGCGAGCGGCGATATTGCTTGAAATTTCCCATCGCTCCTTGCTCTATAAGCTCAAGGAGATGAAAGAATGCCAACGGTAGAGGAGAAACGCGCTATGAAAAGCCGGATCTTTCTTGGTTTTGTAATTGGGTCGGTCCTGCTGGCCAGCTTCGTCTTGTGGCTTGGCTGCGAGCAGAAAGGAACGGTGTCCCCGACATCGACAGGTCAGGGACAGCTCTTCTATTTTGACACCGTCAGAGTTTCCAAAACGGCTCTGACCCCCACCGACCAGCTCGATATTGATGCGCATGTCCTCTCGGAATCGGGTCAGGATGCCGTGGGACAGACTGTGCGGTACACAGCCAATCGAGGTAGTTTCCTGAACGGAACCGCCGACACATCGGTAAGCACCGATGCCTATGGCTGGGCTCGTGCAACATATATTGCTCCGGAAGATACCGGGAGTGTGACGCTGCGAGCCGAACTTGTTTCCATGTCGGAGATAATCACGCGTATGGTTTCTGTAACGTTCAGCGGACAGCCTCTGGAAGGATTGCTCTATCTCTGGAGCGACTCGGATACATTATTTTCCGATAATGGGCAGTCGTCGGTAAAACTGCACGCGCGACTGCGAAATTCGAACAACAATCCCATCGGCGGTGTCTCCATCTATTTTTCGTCAAACTTGGGAACCATCGTCAGTCCGGTTATCACCGACTCAGCAACGGGTGTGGCGACTTCTACGCTTTACTCAGGAACGATCCCGGGCATTGCGCATGTTCAAGCTTGGTATGGAACAACGAAAGACTCCGCGGATGTGGTTTTCGTGGAGCCTTATCCCGCCGCGTCCGTCGTGGTGAATGCTTTGCCGCCGCAGATTACGGCAGGGCTCGATTCCGCGACCGTTCGCGCTGTCGTCTATGATGAGCAGGGCGGCACGGTGATCGATAATACGCTTGTCCTTTTCAGTACGGATAGAGGCATCTTGTCTTCGACACAAGGCAGAACAGTTTCCGGTGTTGTCACCGTCACACTCTATGCGCCGCCCATCACAGGGTTAGCGCGTGTGACCGCTAACGTCGGAGCAGGTGTTTCCGGCTATACGGATGTGGACGTTCTGCCAGGAGCGTTGGCCACGATTATGATGGTTCCGGAAAGTGACAGTCTTTATGCTGATAATTTCAGTACCACGACGATTGATGTCTATGCGGAAGACAGCTTTGGAAATCCGGCGCCGGAAGGAACCCCGATAAGTTTTGAAGCCACCGAAGGCACAATCACTCAATCCGCGACCGTTGACGCGGAAGGTCATGTGCAGGTGATTTATCAGGCCGGTTTAACATCCGGGCCTGCAGCAATCACCGCCTCGAATACGACGATACAAAATTTGATTTCAATTTACCTGATGCCGACACCTGCGGCGAGCATTTCTCTATCTGTGATGCCGGTGCAGCTTCCCGCCGATGGGAGCAGCAATGCTCAGCTCACCGCGCTCGTGCTCGACGCCGAAAGCCGACCGGCTTCGGATGGAACCATTATTACCTTTACATCAAATCTGGGAGTCTTAGGTGGCGGAGGTACCACGATGCAAGTTCCCGGTTGGGCTCCCTTGGAAAGGCCGAAAGACCGGCGGACAGGAAGAACGACTCGCACGCTTTCAGGAAGCAGCAGCCGAATGCTGAGAGGCCCTGTGCGACCCGGTGATGATCCGATGGCGTCGGTCTATGCGACGACGACAACGAATGGATATGCTTATGCGACTCTAACATCGTCAACGACGGCGGGAATTGATACCGTCGCCGCTTCTGTGGAAAGCCTTTCCGATACCAAATATGTGATCTATACGCCCGGTCAGGCGGCTCAAATCGTCGTGGAACCGGGATTGCCTTCTCTCCCGGCTGACGGAATCAGCACAACGACAGTCACCATATCCGTGCAGGACATCTATGGAAATCTTGTCGGAGCGGGCGTGGAGGTCAGTGTTGAAGCAAGTCTGGGTACGGTGTCGCCCAATCAAGGTCATACGAATACGGAATCCGTTTTTGTAACGACTCTTCAAACAGAAAGATTAACAGGGCTTTCAGCGATAACAGCCCAATCCGGCTCGGCGGTGGGATACGGAGAGGTGGAGTTCGCGGCTCCGGATGTTGCAGCTATTCTCGTGCAAGCGGATGAAACATCCATTCTGGCGGATGGGACGGCCCAAACAACTCTGCGAGCGTTCGCAATGGACGGGAGTGGAGTCCCTGTGTTTGGTGTCTCAATGACTTGGGAGGCAGGTATTGGAATCGGAAGCGTTACTCCGGAACTCTCTGTGACGGATAGTTTGGGGATGGCATTGTCCGTTTTCCTGAGTGGAGCGTCCAGTACGGATGTCACCCAGCAAGTAACGGCGTCCGCCGGAGGCTTTGAAGATGAATTGACGATCATGATGCGCGGCGTTACCATCAGCGTGACGGCTCAGGATGAGATAATTCCTGCTGATGGAGAAACGATAACGGAAATCCGCGCTCACGTTCACGAAACCACCTCTCACATCGGGCTGGCGGATGTCAGTGTAATTTTTGCCACGACACTCGGCTCGATTCCGCAGACCGAACAGACCAACAGCAGCGGCGTAGCGACTGTAATGCTTCAGGCAAGTTCGAGCGTCGGTCTCGCCGACATCACGGCTCACTATGGCGACACACTGAGAGCGATGACTCAGGTCAGCATGATTTCCACGCAAGGAGAAGTGATTTCAGTTGCGCCCGGCACGTCCACGCTGTTGGGCAACGGTCTGACATCGACACCGCTGTATGTATATGTGGTCGATGATGGCGGATGGCCGACGGAGGGAGAAGTGGTCAACTTGTCGATTCTCTCTGGCGCAGGGACAATCACGCCGTTGGTTGTTGTCACCGATACGAACGGAACAGCTACAGTGACTTATACAAGCGCTGCCGTAACGGAAGATACTCAGACGGAAATCGAAGCTCTCATTGAACGCGCCAATACAACAACGTGGATTTCCTTGCAGGGAGTGACGCTGACATGCACTGCGATTCCCGAGATGATTGTCGCTGACGGACATTCGACATCGCAGATAAGCGTGCAGCTCTTTGAAACAAGCACGACCGTGGCCATCGAAGGTGCGCAAGTTTTTTTTGGAACCAATTTGGGGAGTATGCCGAATCAGGCCGTAACGAACAGCAGCGGTATCGCGACGGCGACGCTGACATCCGGAACGGCAACCGGCACAGCTCGGGTGGTTGCGGGTTACGGAGTTGGATTAATCGATACGGTGCAGATTGCCTTTGCCGAATCCACACCGACGCACTTGAATCTCACGGCGAATCCTACAATTATTCTTGCGGATAATGCTTCGACGTCTGTAATCACGGCCGTGATTACGGATCAAGGAGGTAATCCTGTTCCGGATGGAACGCAGATTCATTTTGATATTCCTCCCAATTCGGGTTCTCTTGAAAATCTCCGCACCACCGTCGGTGGAGTCGCCACGAGTATCCTGACTTCCAGTACGAACCCCGATACGGTGGAAGTACTGGCATGGGCGGGAGCGAATCCCTCTGCCCGTGACAGCATCGAAGTCACTTATACGGTTGGTCCGGCGGTGGTCGTTCTTTTGTCGGCTCAAAGTGACACTCTAAAGGCGGACGGCATATCGGTAGACACGATATACGCTACCGTAAAGGATGCTGTTGGACATCTGCTTTCGAATGTGGAAGTGCAATTCGAAACCACCATCGGGAATATTCCGGAAAGCCGCACCACCGGTGAGAATGGAACCGTTCAGGTTCCCTTCTCCTCACAAACAACAGGGACGGCTCAAATTACGGCGACCGCCGGTACGGGAACTGCGAACTACACGATTTATCTGGTGCCGGGGTGTCCGTGGAGCGTCGAGATGGAATATAATCCGCATTCCGTCGGTGTGCGGGAAAGCGGGCGCAATGAAACGCTTCTGATTACTGCTACTATCAAAGATGCCAGCAATAATCCGGTCGTTGACGGTACGCCGGTCTGGTTCGATATCTATTCTCAGCCGATAACGCATCCCGATTCGATGGGCTCTCTGTCATCCGAGGATTCGATTCCGACCATCAACGGTCAAGCCAGCGTTTCGTACACCAGCGGTTTCCGTTCGGGAACGGTACGCATCCGCGCCCAAAGCAGCGGCATCTGTGAAGAAGAGCCTTATGATGTTTCCGCGATTACGACCGAAATCGTCATCTATTCCGGGCCTCCCTATATAGAAAATGTCTATAATCCGGACGGCTGCGGCTACTTCAATACGAGTCATATCAAAGTCGCGACATCACCGTGTGATTTAGTCGGTTGGAGCGCCGTTGGAGACTCGGTGAATATTACGGCGATTGTCGGTGATAAATGGAACAACCCTGTTCCGGAAGGAACCGCTGTCTATTTCACGGCATCAGGCGGTGTGATTACCACAGCAACTGGATTTACCGATGCCAATGGATTCGCTTCGGTAACACTTTTCGGAGGCAATCCCATGCCGACGTTGAGTCGTTGGTGGAACACTCTCGAAGACCCGAATTTGGGCGGACAGATTGACTGTTGGGGAGCTCCGGATCGCGACGGAATCGCCAAAGTTCTTGTGACGACGGAAGGCGAGACACAGAATAATCAAAGCGCCATCGTCTGGGCGACATGCGGAGTTCGCTTTACCGCGCCCTATGACGGCATTCGCATACTTGAGGCGACGGTGAATGGAGATCCGAATGAACGCACGCTCTATATTGGAGAGAATGCTCTCATTCTCTACGAGCTCTGGGAAGGAGGAAATCACTGGCCGATTGATTCGGAATCTCTCGTACGCTTCAGCGCCAGTGCGGGAGCGGCCTATCCCAGTCAATTCACCATCGGGTGTCCCGGTGATACCTTATATACAGTATCTTTCTTTAATAACCTGACGACTCAGGATGATGCGACTGCGACACCTGTCTTGATTGAAGTCGAATCGAAGAACGGAAACCTTTGGACGTTTTCAGAGACGTTCCTCTTGCTGCCTCAGTTGCCGCCGGATTCATCGAGTTCGGCAGATGAAGGCCGAGTGGAAAGATAAAGAACGAATGCCGATTGTTCTTGGAGGAAAAATGCGCATCAAGCTATTCATTGCTTTTATCATAGGAACGCAGGCGGCCATGGCGGGAGGTCTGGTCGGCAGGCCGTCCTTCTGTCTGGGCGACAAAGGGGTCGCCATGACGCTGGAGTTTTCACGAATGCACTACGTCACCAACACGGCAGAGCCAGCGTTGGGAGGAGAGACGGAAAAGATTGAAACTCAGCGCGGTATCCTGCGCGCAACGTTTGGCGTGGCGCAGGGAATTGATGTCGATGTGGCTTTGGGAACGGCTAATTTGCGATTCCCGGAACCTCCGGATGGTTATTCGATGTTCGAATCGGATTGGTCGATTGCCTGGGGCGGCGGTTTTCGCTTGGGATACCCAACCGCCCACCAACCCTGGCAGCTTCAATTGAGCGCGAGTTATCTCGGATTTCAGGCGGAAGGCGAGGCGGTGAGCGAAGCGAAAATTCTTCGCACAAGCTATGCATGGCAGGAGCTGACACCGACTGTAACGGCGGGGTATCGGTTCGGTCAATTCACGCCTTATGTTGGGGTGATGCAGGTGATTCTTTTCGGGACTCGCGAAACGGATGTGGAATTTTTGGGAGTCGCGCGTCCCGGCGCTGGCGGGAAGACGGATTATACGAATATGGACCAGAAACCGCAGGTGCTTCTCGGAGTAGATTGGTTGCTACCGGATGGGTATTACGTGACCGCTCAAGTCAGTTCATCCGGTGGAGAGCAGTGGGGCTTTTCGGTAGGCCTTGCACAAGCATTGAAGTAAGGTATAAGAAAGGAAGGGTGCGGCGATGAAAAGGCGACGTAAAGAACGAGGAATGACTCTGCTCGAGGTTCTCCTCGCGACGCTTGTGCTGGTAGTAGGTTTTCTGATTATCATCAGTTCTTTCGTCGCTATGGCTCGGGCAAATCGGTATAGTGAGAAGCAGGATATCGCGGTTCAACTTGCCAGTCGAGTCATGGAGGACGTGCGCAACCAGAAATTTGCTGATGTTCAAAGTGAAGAAGGCAGCTACGACGAGTACTACGCATTTCCCGATTTTCGGCACAAAACTGAAGTCGTGACAGTTGGACTGGTCAAAGAAGTCATCGTCGAAATCTACTTTGATAATGATCGAAAACGAGTCAGACTCGTGAGTTATTGTGCGAATATGTAGCATTAAAAGAGACTATGGAAAAGGAGTTGGCGCCATGGAAAAGAAACGACGATCCTTCTGGGGTCGAAGAACAATCCGAAGAGGGCGACAAACTCAAGAAGCGGGCTTCTCGGTGGTCGAGTTCACCATCGCCATGACGATGACTATTGTATTAATGGCTGTGACGGTCAACGTGTTTCAAGGTGTCATGCAGAGAGCCGCGCTTGAAGGAAGAAAAGATGATGCTCGTGCAGACGGTCGACTGATTCTGAAACGTCTGGAACACAATATGCGGCTGATCGGTCTAATGGCGCCCTTGGATGTCGATGGGGACTCAAATGACATCAATACCGACGTGACAGGTGAAATCTGGACGGATTTAGTGCGGGATGATTTTGAGTATGCTATCGACGACGAACTCGTTTTCACATCGGACTATGACAACGATGGAAACACCGAGACCGTTCGGATTTGGCGCAACGCTCTCGACTTGCATGAGACCGTTTGGGAGTGGTCGCGTGACTCGATAATATGGGATGCGCCTGTTGACCGTGTGCTGGCGCGAAATGTGGAACGTTTGATCTTTCGCTTTTTCGATCGATATGGCAACACCGTGCCCACGACGCTTAGTTATGGTGGCGGAGGAACGATTCTTCCGTTGACAGCTCCATTAACAAGCGGTGAACGTCAGTTGGTGGTTGAAGTCGAATTGATACTGATTTTGAGGTCAGATTTTGAGGACAAGCAGCGTACATACAATACGATGTTTCCCGACGGGAGTGAAACTTGTGATGGATATCAGCGATTCTGGCTTACAACCCGGACTCGCGGTCGGAATTTAGCACTTGGATAGATGAAGTATGAAGAGCAAGAGGTGTAAAATGAACAGCGAAAAAAAACCTCGGCGGCGAGACAAGAAGAGAGCCCAAAAAGGAATGGCTCTCGTCTTAACAGTCATTCTCATGACAATACTCCTATTTGTCACGGGAACCACGGCCATCCGTACGATTGGACAGGCACGCGTGACCGCTCGAGATGTAGATGGAGTGCGAACATTTTACGCGGCGGAAGCCTGCACCGAATGGGCCGCAGCAGAATTACAAAATCTGCTGCAAACGAACCTTGCTCCCTCGCAGCAGGATTTGGATGCGCTTCCTCAGCCGCCGCTTTCAGGATTTACTTTCCCGACCTACTCGATTGCGCCGCAGGGAACCCGCACTCAGCAAGTCCTAACAAACGGAGACTATATTGGATTAATCGGATTTGTTCAAAAGTATCAGCTTCTCTGTGGAGCCTCAAGTGGGCGGCATACATCACAGATTGAACAAATCATCGAGCATCAGTTCATTCCGCTGTTCCAATTCGGCGTTTTTTATGATGAAGATTTGGAGATTTTTCCGGGACCCCAGATGACATTCGTCGGGAGAATACACACGAATGCGGATCTGTATATTGGCGCCGAATCCGGAATTTCGTGCAATTCGTATGTAACGGCGGTGGGAGATATTTGGCATTATCGTAAAGACGGCAGTCATGTAGATCCCCCCGGTTTCGTGAATATCCGTGACCATCTAGGTGTCTATCAGGACATGTGGACCGGAGCTTATTGGCTCGATGAGAGACAGGCAACATGGGCAACGGAAGCTATTGAACGTTGGGGTGAAATGGTTCAGGATGGCGCACATGATTTGCACAATCTGAAATTGCCTCTTCCTCCGGCGGAAGATATGCACGTCATCGTCGAGCGTGGTGTTCCCGGAGATACGCCGGATCTGATTGATGCAAAGTACTGGTACAAAGCGGATGTTCGTATTGTGGATGGTGTCATGGTCGACAGCGGTGGAACTCCTCTCAATCCGCCCTCCGGAGTGTGTGATTACGTGGTGGATGCTTTTCGGGACGGACGAGAAGAAAAGTGGATGGATGTGATAGAGCTGGACATTGCCGCGCTGGTCGCTGCCGGACTGAATCCCGACAATGGGATTATATATATCTCCGGCTCAGGCTCGCAAAATGCAGTCCGAGTCCTAAACGGTACGCAGTTGCCGGCAGGAGGTTTGACGATTGTCACCGACAATCCTCTCTATCTTCTCGGCGACTACAATACCATTTCCAAAAAAGGCTCCGCACTTATCTGTGACGCGATTACGATTCTATCGGGAAACTGGAATGATGCTCTATCGAATCAATTTTTGAGCCTGCGGATCCCTACAACAACTTGGGTAAATGCGTGTATCATGACCGGACACGTGGAGACAACTTATGGCAGCACCTACAGCGGGGGTGTGGAAAATCTGCCTCGTTTTCTTGAGAAATGGTCAGGAGTCACTCTTACATTTCGGGGCAGTATTATCGACCTCTGGTTCAGTCGTCAGGCAACAGGGATTTGGAACTATGGCAGCTATTACACCGCTCCCAACCGTAACTGGGGATTTGATACTGATCTTTTAGATCCCGCGAACTGGCCTCCGGGAACTCCGCGGGTTCATATCATTGAACGTGGAAACTGGAGACAAATAAGCTGAGAAACATGCTATCAAAACTACTGAATCGCAAACGACCGCCTGAAGAACAGGTGCGGGATTTGATGCGCCAGAAGAAATGGCAGAAGGCGCTGCCCGAACTTGAAAAACTTGCTCGGGCGGAAGAACAGAATTTCAACATCTGGAATACTGTTGGTGATGTGCATTTTCGATGCGGCTCGTCTCGAGAAGCCATCGAAGCTTGGCGACGAGCCATTGATGGATTCACCATCGAAGGCCTCTATGAAAATGCGCTGGCTATCGCAAGGAAAGCCCTGCGGGTGATTCCGGGCGAGATGGAGTTTCATCTGACTCTGTCCGAACTGTATTTGGCCATGGGATATGATGCAGATGCTTTAAGCTCGCTGGGAACGTACTTACGCACCTGCTCTCGTCCGTCCGAGCCTGAACTCCGCACTTTCTTCCGGAAAGTTATCGACAGCTCACTACAGCACCCTCATTTACTGGAAGAAATCCTGCCGCTTTACCGTGAGGCGGGCGTTGAAGACGAGGAACTCCAAAGAGACCTGGAGATCTTCGTGAATTCCAGAAGAGTCGCAACAGAATATTCCGAACCACTGGTGGCAACACCAGAGAAGAAAGAGGAAGCAGCGCCGCTGGAGTCTTCCCATTCGTATGCAGAGAATCAGGGTGGATTGCTTACTCTGGGAACGGGAGCAACTGCAACAGAGGAATTTCAGGATGAATCCGCGTCGTTCGCCGGCGAATTTCAAGACCAGGCGACGTTAGAAGATACGCCGACAAGACAGAAAAAAGCACACGCATCGACCGGTGAGGTCATTGCCGACGGAGAAGGTCGGGATCACTATGACCTGGGAGTTGTCTATCAGGAAATGAAGCTATGGGACGCTGCCGTCGAAGAATTTGAAAAGGCGCGTCAGGATAAGGGTTATAATTTCCGTGCGAGCCTGTCTCTGGCGGAATGCCGGCTTGCCATGCAGGATCCAAAGCGCGCATTGGAACTTCTTGAACCCTTTGAACAAAGCGAAAATGAGCCTTTGGAAATGCAGTTACGATTGGAGTTTGCCAAAGGAGAAGCTCAGGAAATCTCGGGGAATCTTGAGCAAGCATTGACTCATTTCGAAAGCATTTACCAGCAGCAAGAAAGCTTTGGAAATGTGAAAGAGAAGATACAGGCGCTGAAACAACAAATGGTGAATGGGGACTAAAACGTAGAAGTGACGCGTGAGGGTGGGGATTATTGCGATTGACTTGGGTAAACCTATGGCAACAAACTTTCGAGAACTCTTAGAACTTCTGTTTATTCGCAAGGCGAGTGACTTGCATATACGTGTTGGCACACCGCCGGTCTTGCGCATTGACGGTGAGCTGTATGCAACGCAAGAAGCGAAGCTTACCTCTCAGGAAATCGAAAAATTCCTACAGAGCGTTCTCTCAGAGCAGCAATTTCAAACCTTTATCCGGGAAAAGGAATTTGATTTGGCACTTACCGTCCCCGGCCATGGCCGCACACGTGTAAATCTTTACTTTCAGAAGGGGACACCCGCGGCAGCCCTTCGTTCCATTAAGACGCAGATTCCCTCCTTTGACGAACTCAATCTGCCGGAAGTCCTGAAGAAAATCTCCGATTATCGGCGAGGATTCGTTCTTTTAACAGGCGCAACAGGTTCCGGAAAATCCACCACAATGGCGGCAATTATCGATCGAATCAATACGACTCGAAGCGCAAATATCTTATGTATCGAAGATCCGATCGAATACCTGTTCACAAATAAAAAATCCCTCATCGCGCAGCGGGAAGTGAAGATCGATACGATGCATTTCTTCACAGCATTGACACATGCGCTTCGAGAAGACCCTGATGTTATTATGGTCGGAGAGATAAGGGATCCGGATACGATGATTATGGCTCTTCAAGCCGCTGAAACCGGTCATTTAGTTCTGACAACGCTGCATACTCTGAATGCTCTGGAAGCGGTGAACCGGCTTATTTCGTTCTTTCCTTTCTCGGAACAAGCTCAGGTTCGAGCGATGCTCGCGGGAACAATGCAAGCCATTGTTTCGCAGCGCCTGATTCCGCGCAGCGATAAACCCGGGCGCGTGCCGGTCGTAGAAGTGCTGGTCAACACCGCCGCCGTGAAGGAATGCTTGGAAGATCAAGATAAGATGTCTATGATTACAGGGCTTGTCGAAGATGATCGCGGCGTTCATGGCATGCAGAGCTTTGACCAATCTATTCTAAGCCTTTATCGCCAAGGCGTGGTTTCTATGGAAACCGCGATGCAGACCGCCACGAATCCCAATGATTTGGATATGGCGATTCGCGGAATTCAGGCTTCGGGTTCGCGGCTTGTTCAAACCGATGAGGCGGATACTGAGTCGCATAAAATGACGCCGAGTATAGCGGAATGACAGTTGGAGGAAGGGCTTCCTTTATCACAAATGAAGTTTGAGGGCACAGGAAATGAACGGACGTGCTAAGCGTGCTATTGGTGTGGACATCGGAAGTCGTCGCATCAAAGTGGTTGCACTGAAAAAATCGAAAAAGGGGATTGAACTCGAACGGTTTCACATCGAGTCGCTGCCTCCCGGATGCATCGTTGATCATCAAATCACGGATAGCTTCAGGCTCAGCGAGGTACTTGCCGACCTTGGAAGGAAAACGAAAATCCGAGGGAAAGAAGTCTGCTCGAGTCTGTACGGTAAGGGAATAGCGATTAAGAAAATCCTGACCGATTCGATGTCGGATGCTGAACTGGCGAGTGCGATTTCCTATGAAGCGGAACAAAATTTCTCCTTCGATACCCGCGAAGTTTGTCTGGATTATATTCCTCTTCCGCAGGAACTCGATACGGAAGGCATGGAAGTTCTCCTGGTTGCGGCAAAGAATGACCTTGTTCATTCGACCATCGATGTACTCAGAGATTCCGGATCCCAATTAGGGCTCCTCGAAGTGGAACCCTTTGCTTTGCAGGCGGCGCTTACGGAAAGCGGCGATATTGATGAGACATCGACGATTGCTGTTCTTCAAATCGGGTTTCAAACGTCAACGATAACGCTCTTCCACGAAGGACAATTTGAAGGCTCGCGCGATATCAACATTGCAGGACGAACCTATATCGAGGAATTGATTCGGCAGCGGGGAGTTTCTTTCGAACGGGCAACGGCGATGCTTGCTCGCGAGAAGCTTACCCCTGCGGATGAAGGCGCTCTGGAAGAGGTGACGCGGAAAATCGGAGAGCGGTTCGCGGGAGCTGTTGTTCGAGCTTTCCCGACGAGTTTTGGCTCGGCGGCAGAAAAACCGGTATCTCATATCCTATTGTGCGGCGGTGGTGCGCATCTCCCGGGTATTGTATCGATACTGTCGGAGAAATTCGATGTCACAACAGAGATAGCGGATCCTCTGAGTTTCGTCCTTCCCAGCATAGATGGTCGGGATGATGAACGAAAAGCCGTTGCGCCGGATCTGGCAACGGCCGTCGGATTGGCGTTACGCGGACTGGGCGATTTGTATCCGGGATTCAATCTGATGCCGGATGTGGAACGGAAAGGCGGCAGGAGAAGCCGACTCGCGGGAGCGTCCGTGATACTTCCGATTTTAGGGTTCGCGCTCATGCTGCTGGCCATGGTGATTACCACGATTGTTCAAGAGAATAAACTCGGAATCCTCCGGCACGAAGTGATGAAGATAAAAGGCGAGGTTGCTGTTTATGCGGCGAAGATTGCGGTGGTCGAGGAGTTGACTTCAAAGCGGAAAGATATTGTCGAACGGATTAACTTGATCGAGAAACTCGATCACGACCGCTTCTTACGGCTTCATATCTTAGATGAAATCAATCGAGCCCTCCCTCGATTGACATGGCTGACATCCGTTCGAGAAGAGGGTGGAGGAGGACAGGGAATCACGTTTACGATACAAGGAGTGACATCCTCCAATTTAAAAGTGGCGGCATTCATGGGCAATCTGGTCGCGTCGCCCTACTTGACGAACGTTGATCTGACGGTGACCGAAAAGAGCGAAATCGCAAATACGAGCGTCACGAAGTTCACACTCATCGCCACCGTCAACGCAGCTCAGAAGGAGAAGCCGCCTCCGCAGCCCAAGGAAGACGCTCTTGCTCGGGGAATGCGTGTCATTCGAGAAGGGCGTCCCTCAAGCCCCTGAGGTATAAGGGAATGGGGGGCGGTTTAACGTTAAAAGATGTTTGGAAATCATAGATATTAGCTTTGGGAGGAGACGATGAAACGGCTTGCCGTGCTTGTCTTCAAAGTGGGAATCATCGGAGCGCTGTTGGCTTTTTCAAGTTGCACAGAAGGAGTCGATGACTATCCGGATGCCGCGAAAGTCAGTGGGTATGTGTTCACCGACGAAACTGAGTCTCAGGGAGTGCAGGGAGTCAGTATCATCTTGGAATCGGATTCGGAAAGCGAAACAGCTTATCTGGGTCCGGATCGATGGTGCTATACGGATGAAAACGGTTACTTCGAGGGATTTCTCAATCTCGGGAGTACGCGGAATACGGTCACCGGAGACTTCACCTATCAGTACTTCGGCGATGTCAGGATAAGTTACCATTACAATGGTCAATTCTTTTCCTGGGGCGGCGGTGCGACCGTTCAGGCCGGAGGGAACTTCCTGTGTCCGGAGGTCTATTTGACGCAATTTCTCCCGATCGGTTCAGGAGGAGGAGGGTAGACGTGAAACTGCGAGATCCTGCGATACAAAAATGGATGATCATTGGCGGTCTTGCCATCGGACTTGCTTATGGCTACTGGAATTATATCTATCAGCCAAAAAAGGCAAGAATCCTTCAAATGGAGCAGAAACTGAAGACGGATCGCGAGCGCTTGGAACGAGGGAAAAGAGTCGCAAGGAATTTCAATTCCTTTCGAGACAATTATGAGCAACTGCTGGTTAATTGGGACGCGGCTCTCGAACTATTGCCGACAGAAAAAGAGATGGATGACCTGCTCAAGCAGATTACGCTGGCGGGACAGAGCAGTCAGGTGTCGTTTCTTCTCTTCCGACCTTTGGAGCCGGTGGAACATCCTTATTATTGGGAGAATCCGATCCGCGTGAAAACCCTTTCGACCTACCATCGTCTTGGGGAATTCATGTCGAAAATCGCGGCGCTGCCTCGAATCGTGAATATTTCAAATCTGACGATGACAGCCTGGGCTCCGCGAAAGGGACGTTCGCAGAATACAGTGGAAACGGAATTCCTGGCGACAATCTATATCTTTAAACAATTAGGTGCGCCGGCAACAGTTTCCAAACCCGAAGAAGAGACACGCAAGAGAAAACCGCGCAGAAGAAGTTAAGAGGAGTTCTGGAATGAAAAACAGAATGGACATCGGCAGAACATACATGTGGAGCCCAGTTCTCTTGGCTTTTGTTGTCTTCGTCTGTGCTTCGAGTAGTTCAGCCGAAACGATTTCCAAGCAGACAGCCAATCTTCCGGAGAATACCTCGACGGCTGATTCGGCGGTGAACTTTGTCGGGCCGGTGGCTTCAACAGAAGCTCTGCTGAAGTCAGAAGAACTTCACCAGAAGAAAACAAAACCTCAACCGACGATTCGAAGAGAAGAACCCTTTGTCTATTCGTCCCGAGGTCGGAGAGATTCCTTCCGGCCGCTGATTACGGATTCGAAGAAAGGCGAAGTAGTAAAGACGGATTTGCTGCAGCTGGAGGGAGCGGTTTTGACGGGAGTTGTCTGGAGCGGAGGAGAGTATTTGGCGATGGTTAAAGACAAAGACGGCAGAAGCTTCTTCCTTAGACAGGGAGACAGTGTTTACCGAGGGAAGGTCATCACGGTTACTCAAAAAAAAGCCGTTTTCCGGCTTGTCGAATTCGGCGAAGTCGAGCGGATTACACTGTCCGTCCGCTCCAATCAGGGATAACACCAAACGAGCGCATAGAGGGAAGGTATCATGAAACGGTTCGTTACTATCATGGCCGTGATGGCAACACTAATCGCGGCGGAAGCTCTCTTCGGGCAAACGGCTCCGTATCGGGGTTCCGCTGGAAAGATTTCGCTTAATGTCGAGGAAGCCGATATCCGAACGGTTCTCCGCAGTATCTCGGAGTTCTCCGGGATGAATATTGTGGCGGGTTCCAAGGTGAAAGGGTCTGTCACCGTTTTGCTGCATGAAGTTTCCTGGCGAGAAGCGCTGGATAATATCCTCAAGATGAACGATTTTGTCGCCATCGAGGAACAGGGAATCATTCGTGTCACCACACTTGAAGATATTCAGAACGCGGTGAAAAATGAAGAACTCGAGACGGGGATATTTCAAATCAAATACGCCCGTGCCGAAAAACTTGCAGCGGTGATTGACAAACTACTGACGGATCGTGGAAAAGTGCAAGCGGATGTCCGAGCGAACACGCTGATCGTTACAGATATCTCCAGTAGCATCGAAGCGGTTCAGAGAATTGTTAAGGAACTGGATAAGCAAATGGATCAGGTGCTCATCGAAGCTAAAATCGTCGAAGTGGATACTCGAGTCGAAAAGGAAATCGGGATCGACTGGTCTATGGGAAATCTGGATAATCCGCTGCAGCCAGTCCATGCAGGTGCTAACGTGGAGCTTAGCCCGGGCGATCCGACAGGGACGTTCACCTTGGGGCGTTTGCACAAGGGCGTTAACCTGCAGGCGATGATAAAAACCCTCGAGGAAGAGGGCAAGGCCGAAATCTTATCGCAGCCATCCGTGCTCATTTCCGATAACGAAACCGCCACCATCCTTTCGGGAAAGAAAATCCCCATTAATCGTATCGATATGGCTGGGAATATTATCACGGAGTTCTACGACGTCGCTGTCAAGCTGACCGTCACTCCTCACATTAATCCAAATAATCAGGTCCTGATGGATCTTCACCCCGAGGTCAGCGATCTTTCCGGAGAAGCAACCGTTTCCGGGGGAATCATTATTCTGACATCCGAGATTAAGACGAAGCTTCTTGTTGATGATGGTGAGACGGTCGTTATTGGCGGGGTCGTGCGCTCGAAAAAAGAGGAGACCGAGCGCCGGATTCCACTTCTGCATGCGATTCCATTGCTTGGCAGATTATTTACCTATAACTTCGAGGCTCTGGACAAAACGGAGATCATGATTTTCGTCACCCCGCATGTGATTGAGGCGAAGGTGGCTCAGAAGTAGCCAATCCTACATTCTTACATACAAAAAAACTTGCCGCGAAACGATCCATAATAAGGTGATCATGGCAAGTTTTTTCTGTAGGATTTCTTATGAATCCTGTCGCAGACGGGTGACACACCCACAACGGCGAGTGGAATACGATATGAAACTTCTGCGACAAGCCTCGAATCGGGTTAATTCAGGGTTTTAATTGCATGATATTTATTCATTTTACATGAAATGATGTGATAAACAGTGATGATGATACATGAAAATTTGAGGAAAGCAGGCTCAGAGAGTTGACTTTTAGGAAAGTATAGTGTAAATTTATGGATTGAATAAAGTGCATCTTTGAATTCACAACACCGTAGGAGAAATTAACATGCGATTCCGATGGAGCGAGGCGGTATGGCCGCTACTTGCACTGCTGGTGCCTTGCCTGGTCTTTGCAGCACCCTATGAAGGCGACGAATGGTTGCCGGGGCACCTGATTATTAACTTCAAGGCGTCGATTGGAACGGCGACTCCGACAACCTTAGATGATGGCATTGTCTCGATGGGCATCCCATCGGTTGATGAACTTCTTTCCACCTATCAGGTTCATCAGGCGAAGAGGCTGGTGCCGGACGAAATCCTTGCTCGAATGGAATACCCGCCGGATTTCAGTCGTCTGTATATTTTGCATTTCCCGACACTCCTTGAAGTCATTCCCATAATCGCCGATTTCGAGGCGAATCCTTATGTTCGATATGCGGAACCTGATCTTCTGCGTATCATAAATCGCACTCCCAACGATCCCATGTGGGGAAATCAGTGGGATAAAGCTATCATGAATTGTCCGGCGGCATGGGATTACAGCACAGGTGATTCGACGATTATCGTTTGTGCGATTGACACAGGAACCGACTGGAATCACCCTGATCTTACCCCAACTCTCTGGGTGAATCCCGGGGAGGATTTGGATGGAGATGGAGTCCCTTGGGAATGGGATGACATTCCCGGCGACCCGGACGATGCGGATTGGATCGACAACGACGGCAATGGCTACGTGGATGATCTCATCGGCTGGGACTTCATCGATAACATGGGCGGCTGCGCCACAGGTGAGGATTGTGATAATCCGGACAACGATCCCTTTGGTATGGAACCGCATGGAACACACTGTCTTGGACTCATGGCGGCGAAAGGGAACAATTCGACGGGCGTCACTGGTTGCGGCTGGAACTTCAGTGGTATGGCGGTTCGCGCTGGTTATCTGGCCAGCGATGGAATGGGATACATGCCCCAGAGCGCAACTCTTCCGGCAATTGCCTACGCGACAGCTATGGGAGCGAAAATCATTACCATGTCCTATGGCGGGGGTGGTAGCAGCTCTGCCGGAAGGGATGCGATGGAAGCCGCGTGGAATAACGGCGTTCTCCTGTTTGGCGCCGCTGGCAACGAGCCGACGGAACAATTGCATTATCCCGCTTGCTATCCCTATGTCATATCCGTTGCGTCAACTGCAGAGAATGACGCACTTTCCTATTGGTCGAATCGCGGTACCTGGCTGGATCTTTGTGCGCCGGGCGATCACCCTATCTGGTCCACCATCATTAATGGTTACGGCGGCTCGGGTTGGGGAGGAACCTCAATGGCTTGCCCTAATGCCGGAGGAGTCGCGGCTCTTATCTGGAACATGATACCGGAGTTCACCAACGCTGATATGGACTCGATGATTATGTACTACAGTGCGGATATCAGCGCACAAAACCCCGGAGTTGATCCTGCAAAACTCGGCGCCGGTCGCATTGATGCCGGGATGATGCTCATGACTCGTTTCGCTCACTTGACATTTGTCGGCACCGAAATCACTGGAGATGATGACGGCGATGGGCGTCTTGAAGCGGGCGAAAGCGGTGACTTGATTATCACGATTCGTAACGACGAAGGCTGGGCGACAGCGAGGGATATTCGCGGCCGAGTATTTACGGATGACCCCAATCTGACCGTGATGGAAGATTCGGTCTATTTCGACGATTTAATGGGTGGTATGAGCGGAACAAATGCAACTTCCCCTGTGCTGATTGCTGTGGATAATTCCGTTGAGGGATCTTACTGGTCAACTTTCACACTGGATGTTCAAGCGGACGGTTATGAATTGACCGAAGAATTTCAGGTCTTGATCGGACGTCCGCCATTGCTGTTTGTGGATGATGCTGCCGGATTGTATTACGATGCACAATTTACTTCGGATTTCGATTGTCTCCGTGTGCCGTACGATTTCTGGGATGTTGAAGAAGACGGCGAGCTGGATGCAACGACGATGGCATTCTACCAGGAACTTTTCTGGTATTGTGGAAATGAAGATACCTCGACGCTGACAGTGGATGATCAGACTAATCTGGCGGCTTTCCTGGACAATGGAGGGAAATTAGCGCTTATCGGAAGGTTAATCGACCGCGATTTGCGAGATGATGATTTCTATGCCGATTATCTTCATTGCGCAAGCGGAGAACTTGATTCTCTGGGACGGCAATTGACAGGCGTAACCGATGATGAGATTTCGGATGACCTTAGTCTGCTGCTTCTGGGGAGCTGCGCCAACAACGGCGGAACAAATCCACAATCCCGGATTGTTCCCCTTGCAGGAGCATCAACGGTGTTTACATATAATGAGGATGGCCGTACAGCGGCGATCAAATACGGAGATTCTACAACCTATCAAATCGCCTATTTCGCCTTCGCTGTCGAAGCTGCATGTGGTTACAGCGGTTCGGATCACCATCGGGTGATTGTAAGGAGAGTCCTGGAGTGGTTCCGTGGTCATTCGCTGGCTACTGAACCAGTAGAGGTTGGTCGTATTCCCGAACAATATGCGCTGTTAGGCAACTATCCGAATCCGTTCAATCCAACCACGACGATTCGCTATGATGTGCGAACGCCGGGACAGGTGACGTTGAAGGTCTATGATGTCATGGGACGGTTGACAGCGACTCTCTACGATGCGCGTGCGCAAGTCGGTCATCATCAGGTGCAATTCAATGGCGCGGGTCTGGCAAGCGGTATCTACTTCGTGAACATGACAGCGCCGGGATTTTCGAGCACCAACAAGATGGTTCTCCTGAAGTAATCCCCTTCTGTGAAATCTATACAATCGAGTGCCGCCCATCTGGGCGGCACTCTTTTTTATGCAAGATTCTGAAGGATAGGCAGGCGGAAAATATCCGCCGTGGCATGCGTCCTTTTTCTCCGCCGAGCCGGGTTCAGCGCAGATTCCCGCACTCCAAACGATGAAGTTACTACGCGTAACCCGGCCGGAATCTGGGACCTATTCTCTCCTTGCGTAGCCGATATAGATTGATTGCTTTGAACTCCTGCGCACTCACTTGAAATTCTCATATTATTATTGTAGAATTTATCTATGTCCATATACTGGCGATTGTTATCGCGAATGAGGCGGGCTGGTTTATCGGGGGAAGATTTCAAAACCGTTTACACGATACATTCGAGACATAGGAGATGAAAGCGATGCCCAAAGAGAATACCGGGCGCGTGCGAGGAAACTGGGGAAGTCGGTTGGGGGTAATCTTAGCGGTCTCCGGCAGTGCAGTGGGACTGGGGAATTTCCTTCGTTTCCCTGTGAAAGCAGCGTCCAATGGCGGCGGCGCTTTCATGGTTCCCTACTTCATCGCGTTTCTCTTGGTGGGGATTCCGCTGGCGTGGATTGAATGGACGCTGGGACGCTACGGCGGCAAACATTCTCACGGCAGCGCGCCGGGAATTTATCACCGCATCACCGGCGGGAAATCATGGGCGAAATACGTCGGAGCGATTTCGATTTTCGTCCCGCTCGTGATTTCGTTTTACTACGTCTATATCGAGGGCTGGGCGTTGGCATTCAGTCTTTTCTCACTGACGGGGCAGCTTCAAACCGCCGCAGCCGCCGGGGATATGCCGGCGTTCTTGAACGGATTTTTGGGAATCGAAAAGAATCAATATTTCTCAGGCCCTTGGACGGCGTTCACGATTTTTATCGTCGTTTTCGTGTTGAACTATGCTGTGATTTTCCGCGGTGTAAAAATGGGCATCGAAAAACTGAACAAAGTCGCCATGCCGATTTTGCTGGGCTGCGGAATTATTTTAGCGGTTCGTGTGCTGACCTTGGGAACTCCGGACCCCGTGAATCATCCGGAATGGAACGTCATTTCAGGATTGGGCTTCATGTGGAATCCGGACTGGTCTCAGCTTCTGCGAGCGCGGGTTTGGATTGAAGCGGCGGGGCAGATTTTCTTTACGCTGTCCGTGGGAATGGGGGCGATTTTAGCTTATGCCAGCTATTTGCGGCAGCGTGATGACGTCGTGCTTTCCAGTTTGACCTCCGCAAGCACGAATCAATTCGTCGAAGTGATTTTGGGAGGCTCGGTCGGTTTAGTGGCAGCGGCGATTTTTTATGGCGCCGCGCAAGCTCAAACTATCGCGCAGGGAGGAGCATTCGGTCTGGGTTTCGTGACCATGCCGATGATTTTCGCCAATATGGGCGGGGGAACCATCATGGGATTCTTATGGTTCTTCCTTCTCTTTGTCGCGGGGATAACGTCATCGGTTTCACTGCTCCAGCCGGCGATAGCCTTCCTCGAAGATGAACTGAGCTTGAGCCGTCACAGCGCAGTTTTGTATTTGGGCGCGGCAGGTTTTTGCATCACATCGTTTGTGATTTTGACGATGGCTTATGGAACGCTTGATGAGATGGATTTCTGGGCGGGAACGGTCATGCCGGTGATATCCGCGACGATTGAGGTGATTTTATTCGCTTACTTCCTCGGAGTGCGCCGCGGATTCGAGGAGATGCACCGGGGAGCCGATATGAAAGTGCCCGGCATCTATAAGTTCATCATTAAATTCATCACTCCGATATATTTATGTGTACTGTTAGTCGTGTGGGGGTATCAGGAATGGTTCTCGGTAATTATGATGCGGGGTATCGAGGATCCGAATCAGTTTTTCTTTAAATTGCTGACACGGATTTTACTGTTGGTTGTTTTCGGCGTTTTGATTTTGTTGATTGTAAGAGCGGATCGCCGCGGTCGTTTCCCGGCGATGAAAGGAAAGGAACTATGACAACCGTCGGATGGATTTTCATGGCGATTTCGTGGAGTGTGATTTTATGTCTGGTTACTTTTTGCTTCACGAAAGTTATTCGCAATCGCAAAGTCAATACGCAGGCTCCCCTCGAACTCGAATTCGACGATACAAATAAAGGATAACAAATCATCGCCGAGCAGCAAATGAATCGCCGAGGCAGATCCCCCGATCTGCCCGGAATGTTAAACACACAACAACAGTAAAATTCTGCGGTGTTGTCCGCCAATCGGCGGATTGCAGCCGACCCATATTACCCTATAAGCTGGCTCCGCCTGCCCTGCCTATAAATCACATGGTATCGTAACGACGGGCGGGAGCCCGCCGCTAGGGCAATTGAACGTTTTCATTTACACATCCTCACTTTCCCGCTTCGTATAATACAGAACACCGTGGTAGAGTTTATAACCGCAGCTTTCGAGCATCTTGATGGATGCTTTGTTTTCCCCCATCACAAGTCCCGCAATAATTTTTATTCCGCGAGCTTGCAGCGCTTTTTCGCAAACAGCAACCAGCGCTTGAGCGATGCTCTTTCTGCGATAATCAGGGTGAACCGCTAAGCGATTAATCCATCCTCTTCGACCATCCGACGTCCCGATAATCGAACCGACGATTCTTTGATTATCAAAAACTCCCCAGAATAAATCGGGAATTCGTCGTCGTTCTGCTCGCAAATTCTCAAGAGTATCCCGGCCTCGCGGACGATGATCAAGTTCCGCGTCTTGCCACGACTCGAGCATCGGTGCGAGGTCAGGCTCCCTAATCGGACGAAGCGTCAATTCTTCAGGCAAGCGAACGTCTATTTCTATAGTATGGGAAGTTTGTTTTTCGTCATCGCCCACGGACAACTTCATCACCCGCCCTGCGTCCGCCAAACCGAAGTGCTCATAAATCCGCCGGGCATGAACGTTATCTTCCGCGACGAGGAGCCAGAGTTCCTTACAGTTCAATTCGGCGGTTCGCTTTTGAGCTAAGTCCAGCAACCTCCGGCTTAAGCCGTTCCCTCGATAAGCTTCATCGACAGTGATATCCCATATCCAGAGTTCTTTCTGGCCGTTGAAATGGTTATGGGTGGTATGCAGCCAAAGCTGCGCGACGATGTGCCCTAATGGCTCCGCAAGAACGTGGATTTCGCTGCTTTCTTCAAACGCATGTTCATGGACGAAGCTTTTAAACTGTTGTTTTTGAAAGTCTTTGTCGATTCCTTCTCGCCCATGTAGAAAAGCGCATGTCGGGAAACCTAAGTCGATAAACCGTTTAATCTCGTTCCGGTAGAGAGGACGCAACTGAAAATCTTCGGGTTTCAGGTTGGATTTGTGTTCCATAGTGCGAATTGATGCTCTTAAAAAGGATTGAAATGACCCAAGAATATACGTGCTTTCAATTTCCAAAGCAAGCAGGAAGAGGAAATTCCATGCTTTTATAGCGTCTGCAAGCGTTAGAGGAAAGTAATTCAATGGGAACTTTATAAATAATATCAAGTTAAAGAGCGGAGAGGCATCAAAGGCGAAACCTGCAAAGGAGGAGGAAAGAAGGCATTCTCTGCTTGACAAATGCAGCAATTTTAAGTATATTATAGGTTCGTAAAATTCACGCGAGGGCCTGTGGCGCAGTTGGGAGCGCGTCTGAATGGCATTCAGAAGGTCAGGGGTTCGAGCCCCCTCAGGTCCACAAGGAAAATCGGAAATCCGAAATCCAAAATCCGAAAATAACATGCTTTAGTATTTCGGATTTTAGATTTTTGATTTTGGATTTTTATTTCGCGGGAGTAACTCAGTTGGTAGAGTATCACGTTGCCAACGTGACTGTCGCGGGTTCAAGTCCCGTCTCCCGCTCGAAGTCTGCTGCAAGCAAGATCTTTGTTATCGGCGGCGTGGCCAAGTGGTCTAAGGCGGAGGTCTGCAAAATCTCTATTCAGCGGTTCGAATCCGCTCGCCGCCTCCAAAAAAAATAATCCGGTTTGCCGGGGTGGTGGAATGGTAGACGCAGGGGACTTAAAATCCTTGGGGGCCTTATAAAGCCCCGTGCCGGTTCAAGTCCGGCCCCCGGCACAAACCACTGATGTCCCGGTCAATAAATTTTTTTAAGGGGTGACACTCGAAGCGGCATCAAAAGCCAACCGTCCCCCGAAGCGGGAGTGAAACGGGCGATTAGCTCAGTTGGTTAGAGCGCTTGCGTGACATGCAAGAGGCCACAAGTTCGAGTCTTGTATCGCCCACAAAGGTCCACAGATTAACAGTCCGTGTGAGCGCGTGATAGGTAGTTTAAGGACTGCACCTGTGGACTGCGGTGTAATTATGAAGGAATTGGAACTAAAATTTCCCGACGGGAAAGTCGTCAAGATTGCACCGGCAGCTAAGCCTTTTGATTTGCGTTCCAACGGCGATATCGAGGTGCCGCCGGGCGTTTTAGGCGCTCTGTTGAACGGCGAAGTCTGGGATATGCACCGGCCGATGAACGAAGGCGGTGACTTCCGCTGGCTGACATTTGCCGATGACGAAGGCAAACACCTCTACTGGCATTCAGCGTCGCACCTGATGGCGCATGCCGTCAAGGAACTCTGGCCGGACGCTCAGCTTGCGATTGGCCCGCCGATTGATGGCGGCTTCTACTACGATATCGATTCTGAGCATATTTTTACTCAAGAAGATTTCCCGGCTATCGAAGCGAAGATGGCGGAAATTACCAAACGGAATCTCCCCATCATTCGCCGGGAACTCAGCCGCGATGAAGGTTTTGCTCTTTTCCAGAAGCTGAATGAACCGTACAAAATTGAGCTGATTGAGGATCTCGACACGGCTCCCACAGTTTATGAGCAGGGAGATTTTGTTGACTTGTGCCGGGGGCCGCATGTTGACCGGACAGGGCGCATCAAGAACTTCAAGATTCTTTCGGTGGCGGGAGCTTATTGGAGGGGCGATGAACGCAACAAGATGCTGCAGCGTCTCTATGCGACAGCCTATCCCAAAAAAGAGCTATTAAAGGAGCACCTTCGCCGACTCGAAGAAGCTCAGAAACGCGACCATCGCAAGTTAGGCAAAGAGCTCGACCTGTTCAGTTTTCACCCGGAAGCTCCGGGCGCTCCTTTCTGGCATCCCAAGGGTGTTGCGATTGTTGAGGAAATCAAAAAATACTGGCGGGAAGAGCATCGCAAGGCCGGGTATCAAGAGGTGCAGGCTCCGCTGATTTTATCTGAGGAGCTGTGGCGCCGTTCCGGGCACTGGGATCATTATCAGTGTAATATGTATTTTACCGAAGTGGACAAACAAGCCTACGCGGTGAAACCCATGAATTGTCCGGGGCATCTGCTGATATACAAATCCCGTCAGGTGAGCTACCGCGACTTGCCGCTCAAGTTCAATGAATTAGGTCTCGTTCATCGCTACGAGAAGTCGGGAGTCCTTCACGGGCTGTTTCGCGTGAGAGTTTTCACGCAGGATGATGCTCACGTTTTTGCGACGCCTGAGCAGGTCGAGGAAGAAGCGGCGAAGATTGTCCAGCTTATCTTCAAGATGTATCGCGATTTCGGTTTTGAGGATTTCGAGGTAGAACTTTCGACACGACCCCGCGACCGCATCGGCAGCGATGAAATTTGGGACCTTGGAGAGAAAGTCTTAGCGGATGCTTTGAATTCCCTCGGTGTAAAGTACAAGGTGAATGTGGGGGAAGGCGCGTTCTACGGGCCGAAGATTGATTTTCACATTCGAGATGCTCTCCATCGAACATGGCAGTGCGGTACCGTGCAATGTGATTTCTCGATGCCGGAGCGTTTTGGATTGGAATACATCGGGAAAGACGGCGCGGCTCATATTCCCATCATGCTTCACCGGGCGCTGCTCGGGTCTATCGAACGGTTTGTCGGAATTCTTTTGGAACATTACGCGGGGGATTTGCCGCTGTGGCTGGCGCCGGTTCAAATCATTGTGTTGCCGATTTCGGACAAGCAAAACGATTTTGCCACTCAGGTGAAAGAAACTTTGGCCGACCGGGGATTCCGTGTGGAAGCGGATTTGCGCAGCGAAAAAATCGGCTACAAGATTCGGCAGGCGGAAAGCTTGAAAATTCCCTATATGGCTGTGGTCGGAGCTCGCGAGGTGGAGAACAAACACGTCGCACTGCGGCGGCATAAAAAGGGCGATTTAGGCACGTTTGATTTGGACGCGGTGACGGAGCGTTTGCGCGGCGAGATTCTCGCAAAGACGTCAGAGTAGTTTCGGATAAAATTCGGAGGATTTACGAGCCAGAAAGATAAGCAACGAGCAGTTCCGATTCGGATAAACGAGCGCATCCGCGCTCCGCAAGTACGTGTGATTGACGCGGGAGGAGAACAACTCGGCATTATGGATCCTCGTCAGGCTCTTGAATTAGCTCAAGACCGGGATTTAGACCTTGTCGAAATCGCACCGAAAGCAAATCCGCCTGTCTGTCGCATCCTTGATTTTGGAAAGTATAAATACGAATTGTCTCGAAGGGAGCGGGAAGCCCGAAAAAAGCAGCATGTGTTGGTCATGAAGGGGATTCGTTTTACGCCGCTGATTGACAACCATGATTTTGAAACGAAAGTAAAGCGAGCCCGAGGATTCCTTGAGGATGGAGCGAAGGTCAAAGTAACGATTGTATTCCGGGGACGACTCATGGCTCATCGGGAATTCGGCCATAAGATGCTGAAACGTTTTTCCGAAGCGGTCGAGGATGTCGGAAAAGCTGAATCGCTCGCCAAGATGGAAGGGCCTCGCCACATGGTCATGATTTTCTCGAAGAAATAGTTGCATTTTTATAAAGAACGACAACACTTTGTTGTCGTGTATCGTAGAAAGGTAGTTTTTTCAAGATGCCGAAAATGAAAACAAAGCGGTCTGCCGCCAAGAGATTCACTCGGACGGGTTCAGGCAAGATTAAGCGAAATCACGCTTTTAAAAGCCATATCCTGACGAAGAAAAGTCGGAAGCGGAAACGTCATCTGGCGAAGAGCGCTCTGGTGGACCCCGCCAATGAACGTCAGGTTCGTCGCATGCTGCCGGGACTGTAGTCCTTAAGGCGCGTGCAAGTTTTTAAGACCGTAGAAAGAAAGGAAAACAGTTATGCCACGGGCAACAAATAGTCCCGCCTCACACCGACGTCGCAAAAAGATTCTCAAAGCGGCGAAAGGGTATCATGGTGGACGCCGGAGGCTGCTGAAGCGTGCGACGGAGACCGTGGAAAGGGCGTGGACGAACGCGTATCGCGACCGTCGGCGCAAGAAGCGTGAATTCCGTCGGCTGTGGATTGTGCGTATCAACGCCGCCGCAAGAGCTCACGGGCTGAGCTATTCGGTGTTTATGAATCGCATGAGCAAGCTATCCGTCGGGCTGGATCGCCGGCAATTGGCGGATTTGGCTGTGCGTGATCCCGAAGCTTTTGGAGCTCTGGCGCGTCAAGCGGCGCAGGCGGCCTAAAACGAAATCGAGCGATGGACATGGACTTGGGATTTACGACATCACATGGTCAAACGGACTCAGTGACCTGATTGGGCGAAAGGGAGTTTCACGATTTTTTAAGAGCGACCCCCAAATGGTTGGTGAGAGTCGCTCTCTCTCTATCTGATATCGCAAAAGGCGAGCGTCATGATTGAAGCATTAACCGATATTCGCGAACAAGCGCTCCGGGAGCTTCAGGAAGCAAAAACCCTGCAGGATGCCGAGGCAGCGAAGTACAAATTTCTCGGTCGGAAAGGTCTCATTGCGGGGCTTTTCGGGCGTATGCGAGACTTGTCCGTGGAAGAACGACCGGAAGCGGGACAAGCTTTAAATCGACTGCGCACCGAGTTGGAAGCAGCAGCGGAAGCAGCCTTAGCGAAGTTCGCTCGGAAAAAGGACGCGCTCAGTATCGATACGACGCTGCCGGGCAGGATGTCTCATTTAGGAGCGCTGCATCCGCTGACGCTTGTCACGAGACACATCATCGATATCTTCCGGCAGATGGGATTCAGAGTCGCTCGCGGTCCGGAGCTTGAAACCGTCTATTACAATTTTGATGCTCTCAATACGCCTCCGTGGCATCCATCCCGTGATGAAACCGATACCTTATATCTTCCGAATGGGTTTGTTCTGCGAACGGAAACATCGCCTGTTCAGATTCGTGTCATGGAAAGCACGCAGCCTCCGGTTCGCATTATTGCTCCGGGACGCGTTTACCGCCGCGACAAACCTGATGCGACACACTCTCCGATGTTTCATCAGGTAGAGGGACTTTATGTGGATGTCGGGGTGACGATGGCGGATTTGAAAGGCACGCTTATCGCGTTCTACCGCGCTCTTTTCGGACAGGACACAGCGGTTCGTTTCCGGCCTCACTTCTTTCCGTTTACGGAACCCTCGGCGGAGGTGGATGTTAATTGTTTCTTCTGCGCGGGGAAAGGCTGCCGTATCTGCAAAGGAACCGGCTGGATCGAAATGGGCGGTTCAGGCATGGTGGACCCAAATGTTCTCGATGGTGTGGGTTACGACAGCGAAAAATATACCGGCTGGGCTTTCGGCCTTGGGATTGAACGCGTCGCCATGATTCTTTACGGTATCGATAACATCCGCACGCTTTATGATGGGGATGTCAGGTTTCTCAAGCAATACATCTAAGAAAAAATCCGATGATTCTTTCATACCAGTGGCTAAAACAATTCGTGGATTTACCTATCAGCCCCGAGCAGACGGCTGAACTGCTGACCATGCTCGGGCTCGAGGTGGAGTCCATGATGTCTTATGGCAAAGGGGTGGACAAAGTTGTCGTCGGTCGGATTGTCGAGCACAAACCGCTCGAAGGTTCAGAGACACTTCAAATTGTGCAGGTGGACATCGGAAGCGAAGTTGTGCCCATTGTCTGCGGCGCTCCGAATATCCGGGAGCAGATGACCGTTGCGCTGGCGCTGCCTTCGGCAATCCTCGCGGATGGCACGGAAGTCAAAATCGCCAGTTTTAAAGGACAGGAATCACGCGGCGTACTCGTCTCCGAAGCCGAAATCGGGATATCGCCGGATACCACTGTACTCTTAGAAGGAGAACCGGATTGGCTGCTGGGAAGCCCGATAGCCAGCCTCTCGATTCCCGAAGACACGACGTTCGATGTGGAAGTGACTCCGAACCGCCCGGATTTTCTGTCCCATTTTGGAGTCGCCCGCGATTTGGCGGCGAAGCTCCGGCTGCCGCTGAAACCGCCGGAAATTAATTTGCAGGAAGTAGAAACACCCACATCCGAGCGCATTCAAGTAGTGCTGGAAGATCCGAGTGGATGTCCCCGATATGCGGCGCGTTTCGTAGAAGGAATCACCCTTAAGCCTTCGCCGTTCGATATGAGACTTAGGCTTTCGCGTTGCGGTTTGCGTCCCATTTCGAATATCGTGGATGTGACGAATTATGTCATGCTGGAACTCGGTCATCCTCTTCACGCGTTCGATTACTCGCTGCTGCAGGGAGCGGAGATTCGCGTTCGCTGTGCGCGCTCCGGAGAATCCTTCGTAACATTGGACGAAGAGGAACACACGCTGCGGTCGGATTCGTTGCTCATTTGCGACGGTCGAAGAGGAGTCGCTCTTGCAGGAGTTATGGGCGGACGCAACAGTGAAATCAAAGAAACCACAAGCGATGTCCTGATAGAGTGTGCCTATTTCGACCCGGTATCCATTCGGCGCACTTCGAAATTCTTAGGGCTTTCCACAGACTCTTCGAGGCGTTTTGAGCGCGGCGTTGACCCGAACGGAGTGGCGCAGGTGATTAATCGCACCGCCGCTTTAATGGCTGAGCTCAGCGGCGGGAAAGTTTACAAGGGAACCGTGGACAAATATCCGGAGCCGATAGAGCCTGAGATGATTGCGTTTCGTCCTGCGCGCGCCCGCAGTCTTGTTGGCGTGGATATGCCGGACAAAGCGATGAAGGAAATCCTTACCGGACTCGAATGCGATGTGGATAGCAGCGGCGAATCATGGGTGGTTTCGCTGCTGACATTTCGCCCTGACTTGACGCGTGAGGTTGACCTGATAGAAGAAGTCATTCGCCTGTATGGCTATGACGAAATTCCTGTGGCGATTACCAGTCGAGTGCCTCTACAGTCGTACAGGGATCCGCTTTCGGAACTGGCGAATCGCTCTGCGGACATTCTTGTCGGGCTGGGATTTTTAGAGGTTCACAGCGTTTCGATGGGCAACAGCGACCCTCAAAAGGAGCCTCCGGGAATACCGGAAGGAGTCAAAATCGCCAATCCCGTCACGGATGATATGACGCATCTTCAAGGAGCTCTCCGGGGAAATCTGGTGCAGGTAGCCGCGGCGAACTGGCAGCGCGGAGACCGGACGTTGCGCCTCTTTGAAATGGCGCGCACGTTCCGGAAAGGCGAGGCGGATGATCCCCGAACTTGGGAAGAACTGTCCCTTGCGGCGATTCTGACCGGAACCGTTTATCCTACTGGCTGGACAAACCCGCCTAAGCCTACGGGATTTTTTGAGTTAAAGGGGGTACTTGAAACCCTCTGCCGTAAGATTTCTCTTGACAATATCGAGATTTATTGCTATGATGAAGAAGGTGGAGCGAACCTTCACGGGGGGATAAAGGCAGGAAGCGATATCCTCGGTCAGTGGGGAGTTTGGAGCCAGAAAGAGATGAGCTCCTCTGAGATTGAAGCCGAGGTCGCTTATTTTGAATTATCCGTGGACGCGCTCCTCAAGCATGTTCAGTTAGAGCGTAAATTTCAACCGCTTCCACGCTTTCCGAGCATTGTTCGGGATGTTGCTCTAATTGTAGATGAATCGCTTTCGGCCGGAGAATTACTGGCGGCCATAGAGCAACTCGGCGGGGAGAATCTCCAGCGTGTCGAGATATTCGACCTGTACCGGGGTGAACAGGTCGGTGATGCTCATAAGAGCCTTGCTTTTCATCTCGAATTTTCTCACCCTGTGCGGACACTGAAAGCAGAGGAAGTGGACGCGAGTATGGAGCAAATCCTCAAAGGATTAAAGGATAAGTACCAAGCAGTTCAGCGGTAATCTTAAGGAAGTTCTCATCCGGGGGATGCCTGGCGATGAATGGAACTTCCCAAGATGCCACACATCATTCATATTGGAAGGGCAAATCAATCCGTGGATACCCAGGCTTTTGATATTCTCGAACAGAAAGTAACCCAAGTTCTTGAAAAACTTGGCCGTTTACAGTCCGAAAACGAAAAATTGCGCTCGCAGGCAAAGGACTGGGAGACTCGTTATAAGGAGGCTTCCCAGAAATTGGAGGGGGTAACGCGAGAGCGGGACTCGCTGGCAGAAAACCAGCGCGATGTCGATAAAGATGAGCGCATTCGCCAGAAGGTGGCGGAGCTTCTCGCACGTCTGGAAGCGGCCTAAGTGAAACGAAGCCAGTATTCAAATTGATGAGCCCATCCGTAAGAGCAGGTCCGGTCATGGATGATCGGGAAAAAACGGTTCAAGTCACGATTTTCGAGCAGGAATGCTCCGTTAAAGGTGACGCAGACGCGGATTATATTCGGCGGGTGGCGGAATATGTCGATGCCCGAATGCGCGCAGGACGCGCGGCACAGCCCTCTAAGCCTCCTCTCAAAATTGCCATAATAACAGCCCTGAACCTTGCCGACGAGCTTCTGGCCTGTCAGCGGGATAAAGAGGAACTCCTTTCGCGATTTGAAGAAAAGGCTCGAGAATTTTCCGACAGTCTGAACCGGGGGCTAACGTAAATATCCGTTCATTTTCCCGAAATCTGTGGAGGAACTGTAGCGACACAAATTTCATAACAAGAGACATCCCAAGGATTTAAAAATCCCTGCTTGAGCCAGGCATTTAAGAACCACAAAGTTAAATGCATGGGAGCCCGACTCTGGCGTCTATTGCAAGCCTGAAATCCCGCATGCGGGATTCCGCTCGACTTTCGGTCGATGACGGATAGAGGAAGCGAGAACCGTACAGGAGGGCACCCACCGTTATGTACCAGGTTCTTGGTACAGGCCGCCTTGCAGGGATTATTTTTTTGGGGTGGGAGGGAAACACGATGAACACTTTAATTATTGTTGCGATAATAGGGGGGATAGGCATTGTTGTCTTCTTTATTATCGGATGGTTCATTGGAAAGCAGCTGGAACGAGGACGCTACCTCAGAGCGCAGCGGGATGCTGACCGCATTATCTCGGATGCTCAAAAAGAAGTCGAGACCATGTTCAAGGAGAAGCTTCTCGAAGTCAAAGATGAGCAGCTTCGCCTAAAGGGGAAACAAGAAGCGGAACATCGCCGCAAACTTGACGAAATCGCACGGTCGGAGCGAAGCATCCGGGATAGGGACGCCAATGTGAAATCCCGGCTTGAAGCGAGCGACAAGCGCGACAAGGAATCGGAAAAACTCCAGCAGCAATTAGGACAACGCGACAAAGCCGTTCGTGAAAAGGAAGAGGTGATTGACGCGCTGGTCGAGGAGCAAAAGGCCGCTCTCGAACGTGTCAGTCAGTTGACTCAGGAACAGGCAATTGAAGAGCTTAAAGAGCGCCTTCTGGAAAAGGCAAAAGAACAAACCGCTGAAATGATGAAGGAGATGCGCGACCGGGCTCGGCAGCAAGCGAACCGGGAAGCCAAAGAGATTGTCATATCAGCGATTCAGCGTACCGCCGCCGACCATTCGGTTGAAACAACCGTTTCGGTCGTCCATCTGCCGAATGATGAAATCAAAGGACGGATTATCGGGCGTGAGGGGCGCAATATCCGGGCATTTGAACAAGCCACTGGCGTCGATATTATTGTGGACGATACACCCGAAGCCGTGATTATTTCAGCCTTTGATCCTCTGCGAAGAGAAATCGCCCGCCAGACTCTCGAAAGGCTCATGGCCGATGGCCGTATTCATCCCGCTCGCATCGAAGAGCTTGCCAAGAAATGCGAGAAGGAGATGGAGGAGCAGCTTGTTGAGGCCGGTGAAAACGCGGCTATGGAAGCTGGGGTCGTCGGTTTGCACGGCGAACTTATCAAAACCATGGGACGGCTGAAATATCGCACAAGTTATGGGCAAAATGTGCTTCAACATTCCATTGAAGTCGCGCATCTGGCAGGACTGATGGCGGCTCAGCTTGGATTGGATGGCAAGATGGCCAAGCGCGCCGGCTTCCTGCACGACATCGGCAAAGCTATAGACCGCTTCACAGAAGGAACGCATGTGACCATCGGCGCCGATTTAGCGAAGAAATATCGTGAGCCGAGAGTAGTACAAAACGCGATTTCCGCTCATCACGGAGATGAGGAATCCACATCACTCATCGCGGTGCTCGTGCAGGCCGCCGATGCGATTTCCGGGAGTCGTCCCGGAGCGCGCCGTGAAACTCTGGAAGCCTATATCCAGCGACTGGAAAAGCTTGAAGAAGTGACCAAATCATTCTCCGGCGTGCAGAAGTGTTTTGCGATTCAAGCAGGCCGGGAGATTCGCGTCATCGTCGAACCGGAGAAGGTCAACGATGCTCGCGCCGAAGCTCTGGCGCACGATGTGGCGGAACGCATTCAGGAAGAAATGGAATATCCGGGACAGATTCGCGTCACGGTCGTACGGGAATTCCGAGCCGTAGAATTTGCGAAGTAGCAGCGTGCAGGATACTCTGAATATACTTTTCGTGGGGGATGTTGTGGGAAAGCCCGGAATGGAGGTGCTCCGTCACCTTCTTCCGGGGCTTTTGCTCAAATTCCGCATTGATTTCTGTCTCGTCAATGGCGAGAACGTGGATGGCGGCAAGGGAATATCGCCGAAGCTCTTTGAAGAAATGCGGACGCTCGGAGTGGATGTGGTTACTGGCGGCAACCATAGTCTTTACCGGGATAAAATTCTGCCGGTAATGGAAGAAAGCCCGTCTCTGCTCAGACCCTTCAACTATCCATCCGGTACGCCGGGCTACGGTTCGGGCGTTTTCGATTTAAAGCTTCGGGATCGCGTGGCGGTGTTGAATCTTCAGGGGCGTGCGTTCATGCCGCTCACGGACTGCCCGTTCCAAACTGGACGCGAAGAAATGAAACGACTGTCGACGTATACGAAAACTGTTCTGGTGGATTTTCATGCGGAAGCGACGGCGGAGAAGATGGCCTTTGCACGCTACGTTGATGGCCTGTGCAGCGCAGTTATCGGGACGCATACGCATGTTCAAACCGCCGACGAAATGATTCTTCCGGGAGGGACAGCCTACATGACGGACGTCGGGATGACCGGAGCTCACAGCGGAGTTATCGGTCTGGATACCGAAAACGCCATACACCGGTTTTTATATGTTCGACATGGAAAGCAAGCAACACTCGCAAAAGAAGATTTGCGCCTCTCGGCGGTTCTTCTGGAAATCGAAACGCAAACCGGTCGAACGCTTCGTATAGAACGATTACAGTTGTCTCCATGACGAAACGAATCATTGCGGAGGCTTGGCGAGCCGCGCACCGGCCAGTCGAACGGGTCGTTGTTGATATCGAGGGGGAACGCATTGCAAGGGTCACACTTGCGAAGGAAGTATTTCCTTCACCGCGTGACCTTGTTTTTGGCAAGCCGGCTCTGTTGATACCCGCTTTCCATGACAGCCATGCTCATCTGCTGCAAGGCGGCTTGACTCTGATTCGAGTCAGCCTCACAGGTGTCCGCGATATCGATGAAGCCGCTTCTCGCCTTGAAGAAGGGGCAGAAGATTCGGATAGGCGTTGGATGGATTGCTATGACTGGGATGAGACAACGCTTCCTCTGAACCGGCGTCTGCTGGACCGAATCGTTCCAGACATCCCTGTATTCATTTTCAGTCACAACCTTCACACGGCTGTTGTGAACAGCAACGTTTTTCGGCAAGCGGGAATTGATGAGCGCGCACCTAATCCTCCGCGAGGAAGATTCGGGCGGGATGCAGACGGGAAGCTGAATGGATTGCTGCACGAAGACGCCATTGATTTCGTTTCAAGGTCACGCCCGCCGATTGAAAAATCACAGGCGCGTTCTGCGATGTTGAAAGCTCAATCTCTTGCTTTTTCGCTGGGAATCACGAGCATAAGTTGCAGTGTCCGCAGCGAATTGCTTCCGTTTTATTTCGATTTCGCCGAGAGCAGTGACGCAAAGATACGCCTGAACCTGTGGAAAGTCGCGGCTGATTTTGATTACGAAGCGGAGCGTTTCGATCGCCGAGAAGGAACGCGCTTTCGCCTCGCAACCTTCAAGGGATTCGTGGATGGAGCTTTAGGCTCGCAGACCGCGGCATTGTGGGAGCCTTATTCAAACAACCCGGAAAACAGCGGTATCTTGAGCGCCACGAAAGAAGAGCTCTCCGCATTTATCGAGCGCGCGGCAGGTGATGGCTTTCAGGTGGCGCTGCATGCGATTGGAGATTATGCCTGCACAACAGCGCTCGATGCTTTTGAAGCGGCGAAGTGCTTTGACAGTCGTATGCGCCTCGAACATGCACAAATTCTCCGGCAGGAAGACATCGGCAGGTTTGGACAACTTGGAGTCATCGCTTCGATGCAGCCGATTCATTGTACGGCGGATATGAAATGGGCTGAGGAACGAATCGGTCTGGAAAGGGCTCGGCTCAGTTATGCGTGGCGCTCGGTCAAAGACGCCGGCGCTCGTCTCTGTTTCGGAAGCGACTGGCCTGTGGAAGCACTTAGTCCTTTTGCTGGAATTCATGCCGCCGTAACGCGACAGGACGCGGAAGGCAATCCTCTGGGTGGTTGGATACTGGAGCAGCGATTGAACGTTGAGGAAGCTCTATCAGCGTATACAGAGGCGGGAGCTTATGCCGCATTCTGGGAGAAAGAATTAGGTACGATTTCAGAAAGGAAGCTGGCGGATATTATTGTCCTGTCTTGTAATCCGCTCGTCTGCGAACCTCAAGAACTACTGAATGCGAAAGTGCTGATGACGATGCGCGGGGGGGAGATAGTCTATCGTGACAACGCTTTTAGAGCGTCTATCTAAAGAAAGCGTTTCCAAAAGAAAAGCGCCGAACACGATTCATGTGTGCGGCGCTAAATTTTTGTCGCAGGGTTTTGTAAGGCGTGAGTGTTTACTTGTCCTTTTCACCTTCGGTTTCAGGTTCTGCTGGGGTTTCGGCAGGAGCTTCGGCTTCAGGTTCTGCTGGGGTTTCAGCAGGAGCTTCTTCCGCGGCGGCTTTGTTATGTGTCCCGGTCGCCAAAGCCTCTTCGTAGTTAAAACCCTTAAAAGTCGGTGAAGCTTCGTTGTGGCAGCTCGTGCAAGTCTCTTCGGTAGGAACAATCATACCCGCCGCGACGGCCAGTTCACGGTCTTTCATGACCTTCATCGACTTGTAGTCGGCTCCGGGTCCGTGGCAGGTTTCACAACCGACATTCGCGAGGTTTTCATCCGGCGCTTCAGGATTATATCCCGTCGCTGTGCCAAAGCCCACAGTATGGCACTTCAGGCACTCGGGATTCTTGTCCTCACCTTTTTCAGCGTCCAGAGATTCCATAGCCTTCGCGTGCTTCGTCTCCAGCCAATTCTCCCAAATCATCCCTTTCTTCTCGCCCTTGTGACACATCTTGCATTTACTGTTACCGACATAATCATGGGCAGCTTCTTCGGCGGCAAACGCTGGGAGTACAGCAAATGCTCCGAAAACAACAATCGCCAGAAACAGAACGGCAATTTTGCGATACATGGATAGTCCTCCTTCTTAATTCAAACGCCGCCGTACAAAAAACGATTTGATTGCGACGCCTTACAAAATGGGTTTATCTCAAATCCTATATAACTTATAAAAAATAAATCGCTTTGTCAAGCGAAAAAATTCGCTTATTCCCCTATCATGGAAAGGACCTTTTGAACGACGGTCGCACCTAAATATTTGAAATCTATTGGTTTGACGATGTAGTCCGATGCGCCAAGTTCCAGAGAAAGACGCCCCTCTTCGTCGTTAGCATACCCTGTCATCATGATGACTCCCACCGTGGAATCGAAACGTCGAATTTCTCGAAGGGTTTCAATGCCATCAAGGCCAGGCAGGCGGATATCGAGCAGGACGAGGTGCGGTCGTACGGCGCGAATCAACAACAACGCTTCCTCACCAGTCGTGGCCGTGTGAATCTCGAATTTACGCTTAGCAAGAAATTGATGGATAGCTTCTATGATATCAGGATCGTCATCCACTATCACAATTCGGCCTTGAATCACGATTTATCCTCCTGTTTCAAAAGCCTTTGCTTGTTCCCGCCCGATATTCTCATTCACTCGCCATAGTATCAAAGCCCCAACACCGAAGAAAATCAGCAATGTCAACATCGCGATTCGCAGACTACCAGCCAGTAGAACCGCCAGACCATAAACCAGAGGCCCAACAGTCCCAGCGAATTTGCCTGAAATTCCAAAGAAACTGAAAAATTCACTCGAGTGTTTTGGAGGAATCAAGTAAGCCTGTAACGAGCGCGACGCGGCCTGAGTTCCTCCCAAAACAAGTGCAGACAACGCGCCGAGTATCCAGTATTCCTTGTGAGCATTTCCCAGCCAACCGAGTCCCCAAGCCCAAATCAGTACAATACACCAGACCGCGAGGCAGGATAAAATCACACGTCGATTCCCGATGCGACCGACCAGCCATCCGAAAAACAACGCTCCGAGAAAGGCGACAGCTTGAATCATCAGGAAGAACATAATGAGTTCTTCCGTTCCCATTCGAAGTTCCTGATCACCGAAAACAGCCGCCATGATGATGACGGTTTCCACCCCATCATTATAGATAAGGAAGGCGATAAAGAATTTCCCGAGCTCGGGAAGTTGCTTGATTTTCCGAAGTGTCCCCGAAAGCGTACGCCAGCTTTGCCGGAACAAGCTGTCTGTTTTCGAGATGACAACAATTCCCGTTTCTCGTACACCCGCCAGCAGAGGGATAGAGAAGAGAGCCCACCAGATGGCAACACTGACAAAACAGTGTCCCAACGTAAACGTTCCGGCGGGAAACCCTAAAACTTCCGGGGACTGCAGCATCAGCAAATTGAGAAGCAGCAGCAGTCCGCCGCCGATATAACCCCAGGCCCATCCGATGCCGGAAATTTTACCGTAGTCTTCGGGTTCAGCAATATCAACGAGCAGAGCATTGTAAAAGATGTTAGCGCCCGCAAAACCCAATTGGGCAAAGATGAAAAGAAGTCCGCCCCACAGCCACTCGCCGGCTTCCACTGTCATCATCAGTGCCGTAGCGACGCACCCGATAAATGCGTACGCGCCGAGGAATCTTTTTTTGCGCCCCAGAATATCCGCCAACGCGCCCAGCAGCGGAGAACTAAACGCAACCAGAATCATGGCGGCTGCGACTGTAAAGGCCAGCATCGTCGCGCCGGGAATGCGGACGGAGCCAAAGTGAACTCCACCCTCGCCTCCCGCTACGACGCCCGCATAGTATTTATTGTAAATGACCGCTAAAATAACGGTCGCAAATGCACTGTTGGCGAAATCATAAAAAGACCAAGCCGCGACTTCGCCCGGATTGTTGCGCTGAAATCGAAAAAAAGAAAGCGGCGCGGCCATAACAAGTGCCTCTACCGGATGAGAATAAGTTTTCGGGCGCGTGTTTCGTCCGGCGTTTGCAGCACATACAAATACATGCCAGTGGGCAAATCATGGCTGTGATTGTCTCTGCCGTCCCATCGCAGAGTGTGATAGCCTTGCACCGCGCCTGAGAAGAGTGTGCGCACTTGCTGCCCCAGGAGATTATAGAGCACAAGATGAACAGGATTTTCTCCCGGCGGCGCAAAGAACGAAATCGTGGTTGAGCTGTTGAAAGGATTCGGCCAATTCTGCGAAAGTGAAATCGTCGTGGGAACGCCATGGCGTGAGCGCGGCGCTGCCGAAACGCCGAAGAAATCGAAAGCACGCGTCAGGATATCCGTTCGCGTGTTAGACTGAAGCATTCCTGAAACACCTTCCAATCCGAAAGCGAAGAAGATGTATTTGCCGGAGCCGTATTCCCCCTGAACACCCGCGGGCAAACTATCATCCGTGGCATAGTGAAAACACTCCGTACTTCCCTCCAACACTTCGAGCGACGACGGCGCGTGCTGATTTCCGGCTCCTCCAGCTCCAATCAGATAGATTTCCAATCCTTCGCTGACAGGGTCTCCCGCCGTCCCATAGAGATGCCGAGAACCGACATCATGCTCGCGCACATCACAGTGCAGCACGTCCCTCAGGAAAGGCGCTCCTGTCTGCAAATCCTCCGTGATGTCCTGACCGGTCAGCAGCAGCGAGCCGCCGTCTGAAAGATACGATTCGATGGCTGTCTGATCTTCGGACGTGAGTGTCGTGGTCGAATCGTTGCCGGTCATCCAGAGCGCAACAGGGACGTTGTCAAGCTCAGGCACTCCGTGTAAAAGGACATCCCAATGGCGAAAAGACACCGGAAATTCTTCTAAAGTTGTTAGCAGATACGTTTCGTAAAAAGCACAGGCGTCATCATCAATGAGTGCGATTTGTGTTGGCTCAAGAAGGATGAATACATGAAAATAACTCCAGGCTTCCGTCAATGAGAAATCAATGGACGTCGGCATTAATGCCAATGGCGGAAATACGTCAACTGTGTAATCACCTAACATAAACGGAGCGGCGAAAATAAACGTTCCTTCAGCAATAACTTCGTATTCGACACAGGGAGTATCCGGGAAGGCATGGTGATAGAAGGTCAAGCGCGTTCCGGCAACATTCAGGTTCGGATCCTCTGCAAAAATGTCTCCCTCGATAAAAGCTCCTTGACGGATATCGAAGTAAACCGTTGTTGTATCGTTATCAGGGCGCATATCATCGGCGTGATAAACGCTCAGCGTCAGGGGAATCAGCTCCGGTTGATTTGGAAGTATCGGCGAAATCCACGGCGTTTCAAATGTGACGGTCGTATCAAGGCCGAGCCCGAAATCCACATAAAGAGAATCCTCGAATTCACCTTCGACTTTCACGAGCACGCTGTCGAGCTCTGACCATCCGACGTTTATAACTCGGACAGCAACCGTCAGAGAGTCTCCCGCACTATGAGGCACATCTGGAGATGGACGGACGAAATTCGCCGCCGCGATATCAGCTTCGGGCGATGTATTGATGATGCGTTCCAAATCCATCCAGTTCAGATAACTCGACACCCAGCTCTGGTCAACGGTATCTGCATCAAAGCCGTTTGCTGTTATGCCGCCGTCATCGTCCGTGTCGAAACGCAGGAGCGAATCGGCGATATACACCGCATTGTCCCAATAGGTGGAATCCTGCAGCACGACGAAGACCAGATGATGCGCATGCCCGTACCATGTGTTCCATGCGTTGTTCCAGCGGCTCGCAATTGGCGATTGCCAGATTTCCAGACTGGGTGCAATCGTGGGAAGCCATAGCCCGCCGCTGTCAGGATAAGCGTCAAAAAGACTTGCGCACACACCCCAGAGCGCTGTGCCGCCGGACAAAGCCCATTCCTCATTATTATAAAGGCGAGCCGGATTATCTTCAATCCAATCGCGCACGCGGCGAGCTTCCGTAAGCGCCGTTTCTCTCCAGGTGTCGTTGCCTTCCTGCACAGCATATAGATAGAGTGTTCCGGCAGACCAGCCCTGAATCAGCGGCAAAAGACGGCGCATGGTTGAACTTCCTTGATTGAAGGGAAGGGAATTCGACGCCAGATAAGCCGCGCACTCATCCGCGTACCATTTGTAGGTGGTATCACCGTAAACCTCGCGGTATTTCATTTCCGCGACAAGACCCCAGCCGCAGTTGTGACTGCGATAATAGCCAAAATCTCCCGGGTTACTTTCTTCCTGCCAAGCCGGGTAACGAAGTCCGTACTCCCAGGCGCGAGTGATGGGAAGGCTGTAGAGAGAGGTGTCTTCAGTCCACGCGCCGTACTGTGACCAGACGCGAATCGCTTCCAGTGTATTATCGGTCTGAACAATGGACGCGACAATACCGGTTTCACCTTCAATCATCCCGCCCATGTCTGTGCCCGGTCCCGGATGCTGCAAGCGAACAAGGAAATCGCAGATTTGAACGTACTCGGCAAAATAAGCGACTTCATCCAGCGCGTGCCGCGTAGGCGGTTCCGGTTGTGGAATGCTTCGCTGCGGGAGACCTTGACTGGAGAACTGTTCGAGTTCTACCGGTGTCAGATACGGAGTCGCCAATCCGGACTGATGCACTCCGAGGAGCATCATCAGGAGAGTGACAAAAAGGCATAGTCTATTGTCAGCAAACCGGAAAGTACTCGCGGATTTCATAATCCGTCACCGCTGTTCGATAGCGGTCCCATTCGACTTTTTTATTCGCAATGAAACGTTCGAAAACATGTTCGCCGAGAGTTTCGCGTACGAGGTTACTCTTTTCGGTTTCCATAATTGCTTCGAGCAGACTGCCCGGGAGCATTTCGATGCCGTGTTTGTCACGGATTTCCGGATGCATTTCGTAGATGTTTTCTTCGTTGGAAGCGCGAGGTGTGAGACTCTGCCCGACGCCGTCCATTCCGGCGGCAATCATCACGGCGAAAGCGAGATAGGGATTGCACACCGGGTCGGGCGAACGCAGCTCAATGCGCGTCGCTTTTTCATCTCCCACGCGATAGCGGGGAACACGCACGAGCGCGCTGCGGTTTTTCTGACCCCACGTGATATAGACCGGCGCTTCATAGCCGGCGACGAGTCGCTTAAAACTGTTGACGGTTTGATTCAGCACAGCCGTCATGGCGCGAACGTGTTTCAGGACGCCTGCCATATAAGAACGTCCGAATTTAGACAGATGATAACTGTCTTTCGCATCGAAAAAGAGATTCTTGTCGCCTTTGAAAACAGATTGGTGCGTGTGCATGCCCGAACCATTTTTCCCCGCTATCGGCTTGGGCATAAAACTGGCGTAGAGATTTTTTTGCTGCGCGACGGCTCGCACTATAAAGCGGCAGGTCAAACATCGGTCGGCCATCGTTAAAGCGTCGTCGTACTTCAGGTCAATTTCGTGTTGACTGGCAGCGACTTCATGGTGCAGAGCTTCGACGGGAATTCCCATTTCCATCAGCGCGTCGGTTGTTAGCTGCCGCGCCTGAGTGCCCACGTCGATAACGCTGTCGTCAAAATAACCGACGGAGTCAATCGGTACAGGCTTTTTATCATCCGCGAAATAAAAATATTCCAACTCGGGGCCGATGTAGAACGTGAACCCTTGTGCGGCGTGCTTCTCGATGGTGCGCTTCAAAACGTAGCGCGAGTCTCCTTCAAAGGGAGTTCCTTGCGGTGTTTTTAAATCGCAGATAAAGCGAGCCACGTGACCGTTTGAAATCTGTTGAGGCAGAACCGCGAACGTACTCAAATCCGGCACAGCCATGAGGTCGCTCTCTTCAATGCGCGAGAAGCCTTCAATCGAGGAACCATCGAAACCAACACCGCGATCAATAGCGTCGGGAAGTTCCTTTTCGGGAATTGTCACACCGCGCAGCCGGCCATTGATGTCGGAAAACCACAACCGAATATACTGAACGTTTTTTTCTTTAATCGTACGAAAAATATTGTCACGCGAAACAGACACGAGGAACCTCCCGAAGTTAGTAAAACTACTGTGGTGATATTTCCGTTTGCGGATTTGGCAAGCTATTACACGTCGTAATAGAGACCGATTTCATACGGGTGGGGGCGTCGCCGGACTTCATCGTACTCCTTGTCCAGCTTTTGTTGAATCCAGATGTTCATAAAGTCCGCAGGGAAGACTCCGTCTCGAGTCAGAAACTCATGGTCTTCCTCGAGCGCCACGCACGCTTCTCGGAGTGACGTGGGAAGCATGCGGATTTTTAACTGCTCTTCCAGAGGCATTTTCATGATGTTCTTATCGATGGGGCCCATCTTGAGCTTCGTGGGATCGAGTTTGCGGCGAATTCCGTCGATACCCGCCAGCAACTGAGCGGCAAGCGCCAGATAGACATTACAAGTCGCGTCACCGGGACGAAACTCGATTCTCTTTTCATCGTGACTAGTTGCATATTTCGGGATTCGAACCGCCGCCGAACGGTTCGCCAGCCCGTAGAAAAGCCTGACAGGCGCTTCAAAACCCGGCACCAGACGTTTGTAGGAATTCGTAGAGGGATTCGTCAGCGCCAAGAGAGCGGGGCCGTGGTCGAGGAGTCCGGCGATATAGGAGTGCGCCAGAGCAGAAAGCCCCGCGTAGCCGTTTTCATCATAGAAAAGATTGCGGTCGCCTTTCCATAGCGTCTGATGAAAATGCATGCCGGAACCGGCTTCATTATAAAGCGGTTTCGGCATAAACGTAACTGTTTTCTCCGCCTGATGCGCGGTCATCCGAATCAGATATTTTGCTCGCTGAGCGGCATCGCCAATCCACGGCATTGACCCCAAGAGTATCTCGATTTCCGATTGTCCGGGTCCACCGACTTCATGGTGATGGTAGCGCACAGGGATTTTCGCTTCTTCAAGCCGTTCGACCATCTTAGCGCGCAGATTGTAAAGGCGATCCAGCGGGGGAGGAGCATGATACCCGGAGCCTCGCGGAATTTTATGACCCAGATTTCCCGGCAAATCCTGTCCGGAATTCCAGTCGGCTTCCGCCGAGTCAATCCGATAACCGGCGAGATTCACATCGTTCTGATAGGAGACCTGATCGAAGATGTAAAACTCGAATTCGGGCGCCCACATACTGCGGTCACCGATGCCGCTGGAGATTAGAAGCTCTTCCGCGCGTTTGGCGATGCCGCGAGGGTCGCGGAGGAAGTCAGCGCCGGTGTCCGCTTCGCGCACAAACGAGATAAACGAAAGCGTCTTCGATTCCCAGAAAGGATCCCAAAGAACCGTCGAAGGATCAGCGACAAGCGACATATCTCCGGCTTCGAGACTTTTAAAGCCGGGAATGGAGGCTCCGTCAAAAGGAAGACCAGTCGTGAAAATCGTTTCATCTAATTGGGATATGGGCAGCGTCAGATGATGCCAGCCACCGAAAAGATTCGTGAATTGCAGATCGATTGCCTTAACTTTTTCAGTCTTGGCTAAGGCGAGAATTTCTTGAATGTTTGTGTCCATTGTTCTGAAGATTTTTATGGATAAAAGATGGCGACTTGAAAACGGAAATCAGGGCGGCACAGAAACGCTTAGGAATTTTTCGGATCGTAGTCGGCAAAGAGCCGTCCCCACGATGTGTCCTTTTTCCACTGCTCGAAAACTTTGCGGTCTTTCATCGGCCAGCGGTAGAAATCATGATAAACTTCCGAGCCTAAAATAAATATTCCTACGAGCGGTGTGCGGAAGAAAAACTTCTGAATCGCTTTTAAAGGACTGAACCAAAGAAGGTCTCCGACGCGGCTGGCCAGATTATCTCCGACAGAAAAACCCCAGCTCTCCCCGGAAATATCGTCTCCGACGACTTCGATATCACGGGGGTCGCCGACGCCAAGTTTTTGTTCGTGAGCCACGGCGATGTATTCCAAACTGAGAGGATCGAATCCCATCATCTTCGCCGAAATCGCGTCAATGGCGACTTGGTCGGCGCTGGCGAGAATGACATTCTTGATTTCAGGAAACATCGTGCGCGGTCCCGGGCCGTTTCCGGCGGTTGTTCCGTCCATGATGGCAAAGATTCCGGGATGAATTTCTTTCTGGATAGCCAGAAGGTCCACCAGCGTTTTATGAATCCAGCTATGAGCGTAATGACGTTTGGTATTCAGAAGACCGCCGAAAGCATTTTTCATTGCTCCCGTCGTCGTTGTGTAGATATGGCATTTGACAGTCGGCAGGTGGATGATATTTTTCCCGTGAAAATAATCCGGAACGGTGAAACCTTCCGGATATATCTTATCCAGCACAAGCATCTTCGCTTTCGGTTTGTACACCTCCCATGTCATATCCTTATCCTTAAAGTTGAAGAGGACAGGAATGCGGTGTTTGTCGAAAATGGGGCGGTATTTATTCAGGTCTTCCCCTTTGAAAGCGTTGGTGACGACGGTTTTGTTCTGGACGCAAACGACATCCTCGAATCCGCTTTTCCGAAGAGCCATGATAGTGCCTTCCAATTGCCACGGAGTCGTATTCGCTCCCGGAAAAGGGAAGTGCCACGAAATATTGTCTTTCAGAATGGTCGTTGCGCCGGGTGACAGAGTCTCTTTCATCCCTGCCAACTCGCAGAGACGAACGAAATCCTCCAAGATTCTATCGGGGTTTGTTTTCAGAACGGCGACTAGCGCTTTTGCCATAGGGCTTCTTCTTTCTTTCTCTTTTATTCATCCCCGGAGTCAGGGCGCGCACACCGTGGGGCAGCAGTTCCACGCGCCGCTGCTTAAACAACTTTCCCAGCCCTCGTTTGAATGCCTTCTTCGAGAGTCCGAATTCCGCCCAGATTTCCGCTGCCGATGAACGGTCATCGAACGGCATGACTCCGCCGGCCTTGATTAGCCGATTCCAGACGACGCGGGATTCCAGTTCGATTTTATCCCAGTGACGCTGAGCTTCCGAATGAGGGCGGTGCGGAAGTCGCCCGATTTCCTTCTCGAGTGAAGGTGAAGGGCCTTGTCTTAGCGACGGCGCTCTGTCAACGGCTTGCCGCACTCGGCGGCTGGTCGAAGACGAACGGCGGGATTTTTCTTTTGGAGGCATGGATGAACCGGAATAATTTAAACCTAAGTAAGATAGCACAAAGCTTCGAAACTTGCAAGTCTAACTTTAGAGGGATTGCAGGTATCAGTTGACAAAGCCATTAGCGTTGTGTATATTAGTTTTTTATGCTTGAGGAGGCTATGAGTGAACGCATAAAAGAGCACTGCGGGCTTTACGGTGTCTTCGGTCATCCGCAGGCGTCGGAACTGACGTATCTGGGACTGTACGCCCTACAGCACCGGGGGCAGGAATCCGCGGGAATTGTCAGCGCCGACAACCACCGGCTCCATGCCCGCGCGGGAAACGGTCTGGTGGCGGATGTTTTCCATGACCACGGTGTTTTTAGCCGGCTGCAGGGAACGAGTGCCGTCGGGCATGTGCGCTATTCGACAGCGGGCGACTCGTCCAACCGGAACATTCAGCCTTTTGTTGTCACGACCAAAGACGGTCCTCTTGCGGTCGCTCATAACGGCAATCTAACAAACGCCGAATCTCTCCATCAGGAGCTTTCGGCTGAAGGGGCGATTTTCCAGACGAGCAGTGATACCGAACTGATTGTTCATCTGGTGGCGCGTTCTCAAGCGGAAACGCTCTCGGAGCGAATCCGGGAAGCTTTAGAGCGACTCGAAGGAGCTTTTTCGTTGCTCTTCCTATCGCCAACCGGGCTGATTGCGGCGCGGGATACGCATGGTTTCCGTCCTCTGGTTGTCGGGAAAAAAGGGGAATCGGTGATGGTGGCCTCAGAGACGTGCGCCTTTGATTTGACCGGTACCACTTTCGTTCGCGATATAGAACCTGGCGAGATTTTCGAGGTGGACAGCGGCGGTCAGAAGTCATTGCGATTCGGAAAACCGAAACTCTGCCAGTGCGTTTTCGAACTTATTTACTTCACCCGGCCGGACAGTTATATCTGGGGAGATCCGGTGGATCGCAGCCGCCGCCGCTTCGGCAGGCGTCTGGCCGAAGAAGCTCCGGCGAAAGCCGATATCGTTATCTCAGTACCTGACTCTTCCAACACGGCGGCGCTGGGGTATGCTCACGCCAGCGGGATTCCGTATGAAATCGGTCTGATACGCAATCACTATATCGGTCGCACCTTTATCAATCCAAGTCCCTTCATGCGCACGTTCAATACGCGTATCAAATACAACACGGTCGCGGAAGTTCTCGAAGGGCAGCGCGTGGTGCTCGTGGAAGATTCCATTGTACGGGGCACGACGCTGAAAAAATTAGTGGGACTGCTGCGCCGTGCGGGAGTTCGGGAGATTCATGTGCGGGTTTCCTCGCCACCCATTGGGCATCCCTGCTTTTATGGAATGGATTTTCCCACGAAGAAAGAGCTGATTGCCGCGTGGAATTCCGAGGAGGAAATTCGCAATTTCCTCCAAGTGGATTCTCTCCGGTATCTGTCTCTCGATGGATTGCTGCAATGTGTTCCGGGCAAAGCCGCAGACTTCTGCACGGCATGTTTCAGCGGGAATTATCCGGTGCCGATTCCTCCGGGCGAGGGACGGGCTCTACTCGAAGAGACAGGGGAAGCTTGGGCGCAGGGAGAACTCGAACGTCTCTTGAGCGGCCTGACATAGACTGAAATAATCGTTTATCGTTTCCTTTCACAAATCCCACTTCAGGGAGGCAAGTGTCGGACGAGATTCCTAAAAAAGAAAAAGTTTCCCTCAAGAATGTAAGCGGTATCGAAAGGCACCTTAGCAAGGAGCCTTACGAGGTTCCGGAAGGGCCTCACGGACGGCTTTTTACGCTTCCGAATCTGATTACCTTCTTCCGGGCATTGCTGCTGATTCCCCTCTTCATTTTCTTGAAGCTTGGAGAAAAAGGGCACGGGAATCTTCTGGCTCTGTTCGTAATTGGTATCGCGTTGTTGTCCGATTTCTTTGACGGTTTTCTGGCGCGTATTTTGAAGCAGGAGACCGATTGGGGCCGATTTTTCGATCCTCTGATAGATAAAATTTGGATTGCGGGACTCGGAATCTTTCTGGCGCTTCCGTGGCGTCAAAATCCCCTCCCTTGGGGCTTTTTGGTATTGGTTCTGCTCCGTGATGTCCTGATTATTGCCGCTGGGATTCACGCCTATCGAGGACGGCGCATCGTTTTGGAATCGAATCTCTGGGGGAAATGGGCGATGTTCCTGACGGCTTTGACTCTGGTCGCTTACGCGATAAATTTACAGCCGCCGGGGAGATTCCCGTGGGTGCAGTCGGGTTTGCTGCTTTGGATGAGCGTTTTCTTCCTGGTAGTGTCAGGTCTGGTATATTTCGCTCGGTATACAAAGCTTCTCCGCTCCGTCCCCGCGGCTTCACGTTCTTCGCAATCGTCACCAGCACAGGTGGACTCGTAAATGGCACTTCATTTTTACAATACATTGACGCGCCGCGTCCAGGATTTTGAACCACTCGCAGAGGGAAAGGTCGGGATGTATGTCTGCGGCCCGACCGTCTATAATCTGGCTCATATCGGTAATTTTCGCGCGTACATTTTCAGTGATTTGCTTCGGAGGTATCTGAAATATCGCGGCTATGAGGTTTTCCATGTCGTGAATCTGACCGATGTGGACGATAAAACGATTCGAGATTCCCAAGCCGAGAATATTCCGCTCAAGGATTATACCGACCGTTATAAGAAAGCGTATTTCGATGATTGCGATACTCTGAAAATCGAACCTGTCGAAATGTATCCGGCGGCGACGGATCATATTCCGGATATGGTGAGGACGATTGAACGCCTGACCGAGAACGGACATACCTACGTCTCGGATGGTTCCGTTTATTTTAAGATAGACACCTTTCCTTCCTATGGCAAATTTGCGAATTTGGATGTTTCCGGAATGCGCTCGGGCGCTCGCATTCTGGCTGATGAGTATGAAAAGGAAGACGCGCGCGATTTTGTGTTGTGGAAAGCATGGACGCCTGAAGACGGCCCGGTATTTTGGGAAACGTCTTTGGGCAAAGGGCGGCCCGGCTGGCATATCGAGTGCTCCAGCATGTCGCAGAAATATCTGGGCGAGACGTTTGATATTCATGGCGGCGGAGTCGATTTGATTTTTCCGCACCATCAAAACGAAATCGCGCAGGCGGAAGGAGCGACCGGAAAACCTTTCGTCCGGTACTGGATACACTGCGAGCATCTGCTCGTCGAAGGTCAGAAAATGTCAAAATCCGCCGGGAATTTCTATACGCTGCGGGAAATTCTGGATAAGGGATACCGACCGATGGAAATTCGGTATATTCTGCTCGCAACCCATTACCGGCAGCAGCTTAATTTCACGTTTGAAGGGCTCAAAGCCACCAGAGGCGCGCTTGAAAGGCTCAGCGACTTCGTTCGCAATGTGCGCTTGGCCGATGGGCAACCGGCAGGCGAAGTATTGAATAAGATTCTGGGACAACGGGAAAACGAATTCGTGACGTCGCTGGACGATGATTTGAATATCTCGCCTGCACTCGGGGCGGTATTCAATTTTGTACGGGATGTTGGTCGCTTGATTTCCGATGGGAAACTGGCGAAGGATGAATCGTCCAAAGTATTGGACAAGCTAACGGCTTGGAACCGGGTCTTAGGATTCATGGATTTCGAAGAGGAGGCATTGGCTGAGGAGGAGGTTGCCAGGCTCATCGAGAAACGAACAGAGGCGCGCGAGAAAAAAAATTGGGCTGAGGCTGACCGGCTCCGGAAGGAACTCGAGGCTCAGGGAATCCTACTTGAAGACCGTCCAAAGGGTACTATTTGGAAGCGTAAATAACAGTAATTAATATATTTGCATTTTGTTTTGGTCTTGAAAATGAGTGCGGATTTGACAGGAAAATCCGTTGAATCAGGCCGATTTTAATTACGATATGAAGGAGAAAAATAGGAAACCAAGAGAGGCAAAAGATAGTATTTACTCTTGACTTTGTCGAGAAAACATTGTAACTTTTAACTTACCTTTTTAAGGACAGGAATTGAGCTGGCGTAGCTCAACTGGTAGAGCAGGTGATTTGTAATCACCAGGTTACGGGTTCAAGTCCTGTCGCCAGCTCCAACATCCACATGCGTGGATGTTTGATTATATTACAAACTGCAACACCCCCTGCCGCCGTTAGTTAGGGGGTTGCTATCGATTTTTTTCGATGGTGGCGTGCCCGAGTGGCTAAAGGGGGCAGGCTGTAAACCTGCTGGCTTCGGCCTACGGTGGTTCGAATCCATCCGCCACCACGATATTTGTATCTAACTCATACAATTTCAAAGTCTAAGACCTGTAAAGGGGTTTTGGAGACGGTGCCATTTCCACCGGCTAAGAATCTTTGTATGTCTTTTTTGCGGGCGTAGCTCAGTTGGTAGAGCATCAGCCTTCCAAGCTGAGGGTCGCGGGTTCGAATCTCGTCGCCCGCTCCACTCAATAGCTTGTAAATCCATAGTTTAGACTGCAATTACCTGCGAGTACTGCTCGCGTAGCTCAGTTGGTAGAGCGCGTCCTTGGTAAGGACGAGGTCACCAGTTCAAGCCTGGTCGCGAGCTCTATTTTTCGACAGTTTTATAACCCAATATCCTGTACATGAGGAGGTTCATCGGGCAATGGCAAAGCAGAAGTTCGAAAGAACAAAAACGCACGTGAACATCGGCACGATCGGCCATGTTGATCACGGCAAAACGACCTTGACGGCGGCGATTACTCAGGTTCTGGCGCTGAAAGGCTTAGCTCAGGCAAAAGATTTTGACGACATCGACAACGCACCGGAGGAAAAGGCGCGCGGATTGACTATTAACGTCCATCACGCGGAGTATGAGACAGAAAAACGCCATTACGCTCATGTTGACTGTCCGGGTCACGCTGACTATGTCAAGAACATGGTGACCGGCGCGGCTCAGATGGACGGAGCGATTTTAGTGGTTTCCGCTGCGGACGGGCCCATGCCTCAGACACGCGAGCACGTTCTTTTGGCACGTCAGGTAAATGTTCCGTATCTGGTTGTCTATATGAACAAGATTGATCAAGTGGACGACCCGGAAATTCTGGATTTGGTGGAACTCGAAGTACGCGATCTCCTCAACTTCTATGAATTTCCTGGAGATGATCTTCCGGTGATTCGCGGTTCGGCTCTGGAAGCTCTTTCTGCGCCAACCGATGCTGAAAAGACGAAGAGCATTGTCGAACTCATGGATGCCGTGGACAACTACATCCCGAATCCCAAACGCGATGTTGACAAGCCCTTCCTGATGCCGGTGGAGGATGTTTTTTCCATTACGGGTCGCGGCACGGTCGGAACGGGTCGTATCGAACGCGGCAAGATTAAAGTGGGTGATGAAGTCGAAATCGTCGGTTTTGGAGCCAAGCGCAAGACGGTTTGCACCGGCGTGGAAATGTTCCGGAAACTTCTTGATGACGGTCAGGCGGGAGACAATGTCGGTCTGCTGCTGCGCGGTGTGGAAAAGGACGAACTCGAGCGCGGAATGGTCGTAGCGGCTCCCGGTTCGATTCATCCGCACACGCAGTTTGAAGCTCAGATTTATGTGCTGGCCAAAGATGAAGGAGGACGTCATACTCCATTCTTTGCCAACTATCGTCCTCAGTTCTATTTCCGGACAACCGACGTTACCGGTTCCATCGAACTACCGGAAAATGTCGAGATGGTTATGCCGGGAGACAACGTGACCATTAAGGTAACGCTGATTACCGAAGTGGCGATGGATGAGGGTCTTCGTTTCGCGATTCGCGAAGGCGGACGCACCGTCGGCGCTGGCGCTGTGGCGAAAATCCTCGAATAATCTTTCTGTCTGTTCGAGGAACCATAAGAAGAAAGCGGGTTTATTTGTTTTGCCCGCCGAGCTCTTAGCCAATTCGTGACCATTTAAAGCAATCCCGTGTTTGGATTGCGGAGGTCTGTAGCTCAATTGGTAGAGCACCGGTCTCCAAAACCGGGTGTTGGGGGTTCGAGTCCCTCCAGACCTGCCAAAGAGAGAGTAGGAGTCATCAGAGCATCATGATACGGAAAATCTTCAAGTACTTTGCGGATGTAAAAGTCGAGATGAGCAAGGTCAGTTGGCCGACGCGCAAGGATCTCATCGAATCCACGCGCTTGGTGCTGATAATGGCGCTCATCCTTTCCATCATGGTTTTTTTGACAGATCGGGTTCTGAGTCTTCTGCTTGAAATGATGTTGTAAGGCGACAGCATGGCCAGCGATAATTTAAAACCCGAACTTCCCGAGGACGCCGTCACAGAAACGTCACAGGAAGAACAGGATCCGAAACAGTGGTACGTGATTCACGTTTTCACCGGGCAAGAGGAAAAGATTCGCAACTACCTCTTGGAGGAAGCGAAGCGTCAGGGTATTGCCGATAAGCTGGCACAGGTGCTCATTCCCAAGGAAGAAATCTTGGAGATGCGGGACGGGAAGAAACGGATGAAGACCCGCATCTTTTTCCCCGGCTATCTCTTTGTGGAAATGCTGCTGGATCGTTCCACCGAACACCTGATTATGAATACGCCGCAGGTGATTGAATTCGGTCGTCGCAACAAGCCGCAGCCGCTGCCGAAACGGGAAGTGGATCGGATTTTGGGACGATGCAGTGATGCCAAAGGGCGGGAAGTGGTCGAAGTTCCTTTCAGTGTGGATGATTCCATTCGTGTTATTGATGGTCCGTTCAAGGATTTCACCGGCGTCGTTCGAGAAATCAGTATCGAAAAGCGGAAGCTCAAAGTGATGGTATCTATCTTCGGGCGCTCGACTCCTGTCGAGTTGGATTTTCTTCAAGTTACCACGGAATTAGGAACGTAACGATATAAATGATTCGGCGAAGCAGATTGTCGGGTCGTCATCGAAATATTCATAGAATTTTTTAGGGCGAGTTTGAGGATAAAATGGCAAAGAGGATTGAAGGGTACATCAAACTGCAGTTGCCCGGTGGACAAGCGACTCCCGCACCGCCGGTCGGCCCGGCTCTCGGACAGAAGCAAGTCAACATTATGGACTTCTGCAAGCAGTTCAATGCCCGAACAGACAAATCAAAAGGAACGATTATCCCTGTCGTTATCACCGTCTATGCGGATCGTTCTTTTAGCTTTATTACCAAAACCCCACCGGCCGCTGTGCTGCTGAAAAAGGCCGCGTCCGTGGATAAGGGTTCGGCCGTGCCCAATCGAGAGAAAGTCGCGAAAGTGACGTCGGAGCAGGTTCGTGAAATCGCAACGCTGAAAATGAAAGACCTGAACGCCTATGATGTTGATATGGCGATGAGAATGGTCGAAGGCACGGCGCGCTCGATGGGAATCACGGTGGAAGATTAGTGGATTGTCCGGCGTTCTAAATGAAAGAGTGGATTCGCCGGGAATTTTTGCGTGAAAATTTTTGAGAATTGACCGTCCGGGAGAGCGTTAACGCTCGCTAAAACCGGTCATGGAAGGAGAACCGATATAATGTCACGGTCGAAAAGATACCTTACAGGCAAAGAGCAGGTTGAGCGACTGAAGGAGTATTCACTGGATGAAGCCATTGAGCTTCTTAAAAAAGTCGCCAACACGAAGTTCGATGAGACCATCGAATGCGTGGTAAAATTAGGGGTGGATCCGAAAAAAGCGGATCAGATTGTTCGGGGGACCGTCACGCTTCCCGCAGGAACCGGACGCACCGTTCGAGTTCTGGTGCTGACGAAGACGAAGCAGGAAGAAGCGAAAGAAGCCGGAGCCGATCATGTAGGCGCCGACGATTATATCGAGAAGATTAAGGGCGGCTGGCTTGACGTTGATGTGATTGTCGCCACACCCGAGGTTATGCCTCAGGTCGGGCGCTTAGGAAAAATTTTAGGTGCGCGCGGCTTGATGCCGAATCCGAAATCCGGCACCGTGACTCCAAACGTGGAGCAGACAGTCAGTGAGATTAAAGCCGGGCGAGTGGAATTCCGTGTCGATAAGGCCGGAATTCTCCATTTGGGACTTGGTAAAGCGAGTTTCACTCCGCAGCAGATAAAGCAGAATATCGAAGAATTTCTGCGCACCGTTGTCCGGCTCCGTCCGGCGGCTGCGAAAGGCCAATACATCCGCGGAATTTATCTCACTTCGACGATGGGGCCCGGGATTCGAGTGAGTAAAACCGCCGCGGAATTCAAGTAATTTTTTTCGTTGTCTGGGCGTACCAAATAGATCATCTGCGGACAGAATGTGTTCTTCTCCCACAGCCTGCCGCAACAACATGTCATGGACGTTATGGAAAATGTAAAACACGGTCGAGCCGAACCCAATCCTGCGAAAGTCGAAGCGGTTAAAAAGTTAGCAGAGCGTTTGCAAAACGCCAACGCGATCTATTTGACTGACTTTACCGGGTTGGATGTCAAGCTGATGACTAAACTGCGCCGCGAATTTCACGAAGCGAAGGCGGAATACATTGTCAGTAAAAAATCACTGACCCGATTGGCGCTGAAAGATGCGGGCTGGACAGACCTTATCGAGATGCTCGACGGCTCTGTAGGATTGGCCTTGGGGCATGATGATCCTGCGGAACCTGCGCGCATTATCACTAAATTCGCCAAAGCGACGGAGAAACTACCCGTCCGCGGAGGAATTTTTGAAGGTCGCCCGATTGGACCGGCAGATATGGAAGCGATCCGCAAGTTGCCGACACGCATCGAAGCTTTGACGGGAGTCGTTCAGATGGTAAACGGGCCCCTGCAGAATTTCGCAGGAGTCATCGCAGGTATTCTGCAAAACTTTATGGGCGTTTTGGACGCCGTTATCGAGAAAAAGAAAGCCGCTGCGGAAGAGGCATAGCCTATTTCCTTAAGCAGCACGACCAGCACCGTTTCGGTTGGACAGCCTGGGGCAGCGGAGTCGGTCGAGATATCACTAAAAAATCGCCCCTTCAAATAGTCGGAGGAAGAAGTGCAACAGATTATCGAAGCCATTGAAAAAATGACTGTCATGGAGCTTGTTGAACTCAAGAAGGCTCTTGAAGAGAAGTTCGACGTTACAGCCGCCGCACCTGTGATGATGGGGGCGATGCCCGCTGCGGGTCCGGCTGCGGAAGCTGAGGAAGAGCAGACGGAATTCACCGTGATGCTGACAGATTTCGGAACGAAGAAGATTCAAGTTATCAAAGCCGTTCGCGAGCTTACGAGTCTCGGTCTGAAGGAAGCCAAAGACCTTGTCGAAGGCGTTCCCCAGCCGATCAAAGAGAATGTAACCAAAGAAGAAGCCGAGAAAGTTAAAGCCAAGCTCGAAGAGCAAGGGGCGACGGTGGAACTCAAGTAGGCCATCCATCGTGCAATCCCGTCGTATTGCTGAAAAGAGCCGGGAAATGGGTTGCCGGATCCGGAAAATTGGGTCTGGCAATCTTGCATTTTAGAAAGAGCAGCCACTTGTGTCTGAAACCCGGCTGCTCATGGGTATTTACCCGTCGGAGTTGCTTATTGCTTAGGAGGCAATCTTGCGTGACAATCACAAAATGATTCAGCGCATTTCCTTCTCCAAAATTCCTGAAGTTTTGGAGATTCCCGATTTGTTGGACATTCAGCTTCAGAGCTTCAAGGGTTTCCTGCAGGCTGACGTTCCCGTTCACAAGCGGAAACACCAAGGATTGCAGGCGGTCTTCGTGAATATCTTTCCGATTATCGATAATCGGGAAGAACATATTCTGGAGTTCGTCGAATACCATATCGAGCCGCCGAAATACACGGAAGACGAATGCCGCCAGCGAGGAGTCACGTACTGCGCGACTCTCAAGGTGAAGATGCGTCTGTCATCGCGCGAAAGTTCCAAAGAGGGCGTGGGATTCGACAATACCATCGAAGCGGATGTTTATCTGGGAAATCTCCCGGTGATGACAAGTTCGGGGACGTTTATTATCAACGGAGCGGAACGTGTGATCGTCTCCCAACTCCATCGGAGTCCGGGAGTCTTTTTCGGTGAGGATATTCATCCCAACGGGAAGAAAATCTATTCGGCGCGTATTATTCCGTTCCGGGGTTCCTGGATAGAATTCACGACGGACATCAATGACGTGCTCCACGTTTACATCGATCGCCGCAAGAAATTCCCCGCGACGATGCTCCTGCGCGCACTCGGACATGAATCGGATTCGGATATCCTGCGCTTCTTCGGTTTTATCGAAGATGTCAACCTGACCGGCAAGGATCACAAAGAACTCGGGCGCATTGTCGCCACCGATATTGTCAATCAGGAGACCGGCGAAGTTATCCTCACCGGTGGGACGGAGCTGACCGAAGAGAACGTCGAGATGCTTCGTGAAGCGAAAGTGCGTACGGTGGAAGCACTTCGCTTCCGCAAAAAAGACATCGCTTTCGAAATCATACAGAATACGCTGCGAAAGGACAAAACCAAGACTCCCGACTCGGCGCTCGAAGCGGTGTACCGGGAACTGCGCGGCGGAGATCCTCCGGATGTCGAAACAGCTCGCAAGTTCCTGCATCGGCTTTTCTTTGATGAAAAACGTTATGACCTCGGGACCGTAGGTCGCTACCGGATTAACACGAAGTTGATGCTCAATGTCCCCCGGCAGGTCACTGTACTGACAGAAGACGATATCATCAGCATTCTGAAGCATGTTCTGAAACTGCGTGCCGGAAAAGAAGTAACTGACGACATTGATCATCTGGGAAATCGCCGCATCCGCACCGTCGGAGAGCAGCTTTCCAATCAATTCAGTGTCGCGTTGTCACGTATGGCACGTACGATTAAAGAACGGATGAACCTGCGGGATAGCGAACAGCTGACTCCTCAGGATTTGGTCAACGTCCGGACGATTTCGTCCGTCATCAATACTTTCTTTGGAACCAACCAACTCTCTCAGTTCCTTGATCAGGTGAATCCACTGACGGAACTCACACACAAGCGTCGTCTTTCGGCGCTGGGTCCTGGAGGATTGACGCGGGAACGGGCGGGTTTTGAAGTCCGAGATGTTCATTACACGCATTACGGGCGTTTATGTCCTATCGAGACTCCCGAAGGACCGAACATCGGTTTGATTTCCTCCTTGTGTACATTCGCCAAGATTAATAATCTCGGATTTGTCGAGACGCCTTACCGTATCGTGAAGAACGGACGCGCGACGCGTCAGATACGTTATTTGTCGGCGGATGACGAGGACCGAGTGGTCATCGCTCAGGCAAATGCTTCGTTGAGTTCCCGCGGAGAATTTCAAGACGAACAAATTAAATGCCGCCTGAAAGGTGATTTTCCTGTCGAAACTCCCGAGAACATCCAATATATGGATGTGGCTCCCTCGCAAATCGTTTCAGTGGCGGCGGCGTTGATTCCGTTTTTGGAACATGATGATGCGAACCGTGCTTTGATGGGTTCGAATATGCAGCGTCAAGCCGTTCCATTATTGATTCCCAAAGCGCCTTATGTAGGAACGGGGATGGAAAGGAAAGCTGCTGAAGATTCCCGAGCGCTCGTGAGGGCTCCTGAAGACGGTATGATTGACTATGTCGATGCGGATCAAATCGTCTTGCGTCCCAAGACCAAGCCGGGAGGGAATGGAAAGAGCAAGGGGAAAGATAAATCTCCGGAGTTGGTCACTTATCAGTTGAAGAAATTTGTGCGTACGAATCAGGATACCTGCATCAATCAACGACCGATTGTTTCCGAAGGGGAGCAGGTCCGGAAAGGACAGGTGCTGGCTGACGGATGCGCGACGGAGCGCGGAGAAATTGCGCTGGGACGGAATGTACTGGTCGCGTTTATGCCGTGGCATGGCTATAATTTTGAGGACTCCATTATCGTCAGCGAGCGGGTTGTTTACGACGATGTTTTCACCTCGCTTCACATCGAGGAGTTGGAGCTTCAAGTTCGCGAGACAAAACGGGGGGATGAAGAGTTGACCTGTGAAATTCCCAACGTCTCCGAAGACGCCATCAAAGATCTTGACGAAATCGGCATCGTTCGTGTCGGAGCGATTGTTCGACCCGGCGATATTCTGGTTGGGAAAGTGACGCCCAAGGGAGAGACCGATTTAACTCCCGAAGATAAATTACTGCGGGCTATTTTCGGCGATAAAGCCGGAGATGTGAAAGATGCTTCTCTACGCTCTCATACCGGGATGTATGGCATTGTCATCAATACGAAGCTCTTTTCCCGGAAGAGGAAGGACCCGAAAACACGGCGTGAAGACAAGCATGCCATCGGAGATTTGGACGAGAAATTCCAGAGGGAACACAGCTCTCTGCGGCGTGCGCTGGCGGAGGAATTGCACTCCTTTCTCAAAGGGACGAAATCAGCGGAGATTCGAAATCGAAATCTGACGCATATTCTTATCCCTGAAGGAACGCTGTTTACGGAAGCGCTGTTGCAGGAACTCAATCCCGATGAAGTCGAAAGTGGTTATCGATGGACGAATGATGGTTCTCTCAACGAAATGGTGGCGCAGGCGTTCGAAAAGTATGAAGACCGACTTTTCCGCCTTCAAACAGAACTCAAAAATGAGAAGTACCGTATCCAGGTCGGCGATGAACTTCCATCAGGGATTGTTCAACTGGCGAAAGTCTACGTCGCCCAGAAAAGAAAGCTTTCTGTCGGCGATAAAATGGCAGGCCGTCACGGAAACAAAGGCGTCGTCGGTCGGATTGTTCCGATTGAAGATATGCCTTTCATGGCGGACGGAACGCCGGTGGATATCATCTTGAATCCTTTGGGAGTGCCTTCCCGAATGAATCTGGGTCAGATTTTTGAGACGACGTTAGGATGGGTGGCTCACCAGCTCGGTCTTTATTTCTCCACACCTGTTTTTGACGGCGCCAAAATAAAAGACGTGGAAGAGTGGATGGAAAAAGCGGGGATTCCTCCGTCGGGAAAAACCGTTCTTTGCGACGGTCGAACGGGCGAACCCTTCGATCAGGAAGTCACAGTGGGTTATATCTATATGATGAAACTCTCTCACCTGGTGGACGACAAAATCCACGCGCGCTCCATTGGGCCGTACAGCCTGATTACGCAGCAGCCGCTCGGTGGGAAGGCTCAGTTTGGCGGTCAGCGATTCGGTGAGATGGAGGTATGGGCTCTGGAAGCTTACGGCGCTGCCCATACGCTTCAAGAAATCTTGACGGTGAAATCGGATGATGTCAATGGCAGAGCCCGGACGTATGAAGCGATTGTCAAAGGCGACAATTTGCCGGTTCCCGGAGTTCCGGAATCGTTTAATGTTTTAGTCAACGAACTACGCGGGTTGGGCTTGGATGTCCAACTTGAGGAATAGATTCGGTCAGACCAATGCTTTCCTTCTTTACAAATGAGGAGACGTGGAGATGACGTCATATCAGACGCCTGGTGCAGCAGAAACCGGAAGTTTTACCAAAATCTCGATCAGTCTGGCTTCCCCGGATACAATTTTAGGTTGGTCGAAGGGAGAAGTAACCAAGCCGGAAACGATTAATTACCGCTCCTACAAACCCGAAAAAGACGGCCTGTTTTGCGAAAAGATTTTTGGGCCGATTAAGGATTGGGAATGTCACTGCGGGAAATATCGAGGCATCCGCTATCGAGGTATCGTCTGTGATCGTTGTGGTGTAGAAATCACCAAGAAAGATGTCCGCCGCCGCCGCATGGGTCATATTTCTCTGGCGGTTCCCGTCGTTCACATCTGGTTTTTCCGCAGCCTGCCTTCGAAGATTTCCTACATCCTGAACATGAGCACGCGGGATCTGGAAAAAGTTATCTACTATGAATTTTATATGGTCATTCAACCGGGGGCATCCGGATTGCGCCGGAAGGATTTGCTTTCGGAAGCAGACTATCTGCGGATTGAGGAAGAGCTTGGAGATCAGGACTCTTTGCCTTCCGAAGAACGCTTTATCGCTAAAATGGGGAGCGAGGCGATTTTAGATCTCCTGAAGGGAGAAGATATCCCTCGTCTTTGCACGGAACTGCGCACCAAAATCAAAACAGAGACATCCGTTCAGAGAAAAAATGACGCGATTAAAAAATTGCGCGTCGTCGAGGCTTTCAAAAAGGTGGACAGCGCCGGTCGTATGAATCGTCCCGAATGGATGGTGATGGCAGTGATTCCGGTTGTTCCGCCGGATTTGCGTCCTCTGGTTCCTCTCGAAGGTGGCCGCTTCGCGACCTCAGACTTGAACGATCTCTACCGGCGTGTTATTATCCGGAATAATCGCCTGAAGCGGCTGATTGAAATCCGAGCTCCCGAAGTGATTTTACGCAACGAAAAACGCATGTTGCAGGAAGCGGTGGACAGCCTCTTTGACAATGGACGTAAATCCGTTGCTGTTCGCAGTGATGGTAACCGGCCTTTGAAATCCCTTTCAGACAACCTGAAGGGCAAGCAAGGACGTTTCCGGCAGAATCTCCTTGGGAAACGAGTCGATTATTCCGGACGTTCCGTCATTGTCGTGGGCCCCGAGTTGCACCTGCATGAGTGCGGGCTGCCGAAAGAAATGTCGGTGGAGCTTTTCAAGCCATTTATCATTCGCAAACTGATTGAATATGAACACACAAAAACGGTGAAATCAGCGAAACGTCTGGTCGAGAAGAAGACAGATGAAGTCTGGGCGATTCTCGAGGAGATTATTCAGGATCATCCCGTGCTGCTCAATCGAGCGCCGACATTGCATCGCTTGGGAATTCAAGCTTTCCAACCGCTGCTCATCGAAGGGAAAGCCATTCGTCTTCATCCGCTGGTTTGTGCCGCTTTCAACGCTGACTTCGACGGCGACCAGATGGCGGTGCATATTCCCCTCTCCTATGAAGCTCAGACGGAAGCGCGGCTGCTCATGATGGCCAATCAGAATCTGCTTCATCCGGCTCATGGACGTCCCATCGCGGTGCCGTCTCAGGATATGGTTCTGGGACTTTACTATCTGACGAAACAACATCCGGGCGAACCGTATGAATGGAAGTGCTTCTCAGATCCCGGGGAAGTGATTGTGGCTCATAATGATAAAAAAATCGGGCTTCATACGCGCATTCGTGTTCGGATTCGAGGGAAACTTATTGAAACAACGATTGGGCGAGTTATTTTCAATCGGATTCTGCCTGCGGAGGTACAGCAAACTCGCTTCTTCAACGAAATGCTTGCCAAGAAGCGCATTGAAGAAATTATCTATTACTGCACTCGGCAAGTGGGAATGTCTCCGACAGCGGATTTTCTGGATCGCTTGAAAGAACTGGGATTTTTCTACGCAACGATGGGCGGGCTTTCCGTTGGGCTTGATGATATTGAAATCCCCGATGAAAAAGGGAAGCTGATTTCCAGAGCACAGGTTGATGTCGAACGGATTCAGCGCCAGTATGAAGAAGGGGTCATTACCGACGGTGAACGCTATAACAAGACGATTGATATCTGGACCCATACGACGACGGAAGTTGCGGAGATGATGTTTTCTCGGTTAAAGCAGTCCCGCGACGGATTTAATCCGATCTTTATGATGGCGGATTCGGGAGCTCGTGGATCTAAAGAACAGATTCGGCAGCTTGCGGGGATGCGCGGTCTTATGGCAAAGCCTCAGAAGGCGATGACCGGCCAAAAAGGGGAAATCATCGAATCGCCGATTACCGCGAACTTCAAAGAAGGTTTGTCGGTTTTGGAGTACTTCATCTCGACACACGGCGCGCGCAAGGGATTGGCGGATACAGCGCTTAAGACGGCTGATGCCGGCTACCTGACTCGTCGTCTTGTTGATGTCGCTCAGGATGTTATTATCCGCGAATATGACTGCAAAACTCTGCGCGGCATCTTCCTTGAAGCGATTAAAGAAGGGGAAGAGGTCACGGAGCAGCTTTACGAAAGGCTGCTCGGACGAGTGCTGGCTGAACCTGTCATTGATCCGGTTACCGGAAAGAAAATTCTCGATATCAATACGATTGTGGATGAAGAGAACGCTGCTCTGATTGCCACAGCCGGGGTAGAACGAGTCAAAATTCGAAGCGTATTGACCTGTGAAACCCCCAGGGGAGTCTGTGCCATGTGTTATGGAACGAACATGGCAACCGGACGGTCGGTAGACATGGGAGAGGCGGTCGGAGTTATCGCCGCACAATCTATCGGGGAGCCCGGCACGCAGTTGACGCTACGCACCTTTCACATCGGGGGTACCGCGGCGCGTATTGCGGCGGAGTCCCGCGTGCAAACGCGGGCGGACGGGCGGACGGAATTTGATACGGTGGAGTTCATCCGACAAGAAGATGACACCAGGATCACGATTCGGCGGAATGGAATTGTGAAAGTAGTCGATGAAAATAACCGTATCGTCGCTAAATATAACGTGCCTTACGGAGCGAGGCTTTTTGTCGGAGATGCGCAGGACGTTAAGAAAGGAGATACTCTTTTCGAGTGGGATCCCTACGCGGATAACATTATCACAGCGGCGGCGGGGATGGTTCACTTTGTCGATGTGAAGGAAGAGCAAACTTTCCACGAGCAGGTCGATGAAGTGACGGGGATGAAACAGAAAGTCATTATTGAAACAAGAAATCGCAAATTGAATCCCCATATCCTCATATTGGATGACGAAGGAAAGAAGATCGGCAACTATATGCTGCCGGTTGGAGCCAACCTTTTGGTCAATGAAGGCGACAGAATCAAAGCAGGTGATTCATTGGCGAAAATGCCGAGAGAGGCATCCCGAACCAAAGATATTACCGGTGGTTTGCCGCGAGTGACAGAACTCTTTGAGGCTCGTCGTCCTAAGGAACCGGCCATTATCAGCGAGATTGAAGGAACGATCCGGTTTGGTGTTCTGAAGCGAGGTGTGCGAGAAGTTATCGTGACATCTCTGGATGGCAAAACAGAAAAGAGCTATTCGATTCCCTATGGGAAGCATGTGCTTGTTCACGATGGAGATCACATTCAAGCCGGGGAACGTCTTTCGGAAGGGTCGGTCACTCCGCAGGATATTCTGGCGATTCTGGGGCCGGCGAAAGTTCAGGAGTATCTGGTTCGAGAAATTCTGGATGTCTATCGTTTGCAGGGTGTGCGCATTAACGATAAGCATATCGAAGTGATTGTCCGGCAGATGCTTCAGAAAGTTCGAATTGAAGACTCTGGTGATACTCCCTATTTAGAGGGGGATCAGGTGGATGGGCTGAGGTTTATCCGCGAAAACGAACAGATGCTGGGCAAGATGATTGTCGAAGAACTCGGCGATTCTTCGTGGCAAGTCGGGCAAATGGTTCCGAGAGTGGATTTCAATCGAGAGAATCGCAGACTCAGAGCAGCCGGGGAAGCTGAAGCGAAAGCTCGTCCGGCCAAGCCTGCTGTTTCAACGCCGATGCTTCTGGGTATTACACAGGCGAGTCTTTCCACTGACAGCTTTATATCCGCCGCGAGTTTTCAGGAAACGACGCGCGTGCTGACGGAAGCCGCCATCGAAAAGAAGGTGGATATTCTTTCCGGTCTCAAGGAAAACGTGATTATGGGGCATCTGATTCCCGCAGGCACGGGCATTTCGCGCTATAGAAAAATTCGCGTTGCCCGTCCTCCGGAAGAGGAAGAAGAATTGGCCAAAGATTGGAGAGTCCCCGAACCGACACCCGAAGCCGCGCGAACTCCTTCCATTACCGATGCGGAGATGCTCTTTTCCGATAAAACGGAAGAGACGAAAACGCCGTAGGTTGCCCTTTTTTCTACATCCCTTTAATAAGCCGGGATTGACAGTTTTGTCAACCCGGCATCCTCGCTCAAAGAGACGCTGGGAGGTTAGAATTTACAGAGTGGATAGGGCAGACGACTGTTTATGAATGCTCTTTCTTCAGGCCGGAAAATTTTATGCAGCATATTTATTGCAAGAAAGATCACCGCGAAGCATGGGACGCTTAAAAAGACTCCGCCGACTCCAGTGAACATGTCCCTGATTTGCAGGAATAGAAAAGCGGTGAGGGCGCTGTTTGCGACAAGCCGGAGTAGTCCGGCAAGATCGGTTCGGATTCCGAGTTTTGTTACGGTGAAGATATAAAAGAGCGTGTTTTGAAGCGAGTACGCCAAGCCTGATATCCATACCATTGCGATTGCTCCCCCTTTGGGCACCAGCCATAATCCCACCACGATTTTAATGACACCGGCCACTTTGCTGTAGATGAGTAAATCGATTCGCTCCGCATTCTGGAGTATCAGGCCCAGGGGCTGTTGGAGCGCCACCATGGGAAGAAATAGAGCCATGATGGAGAGGATGCCCGCTGCCTGCACGTAATGTGGATCAAACAGGTGCACAATCACAGGTTTGGCCATCAGAGCAAGCCAAATCCCAATGGGGAGTGTGATGAAGGAGGTGGCTTTGACCAGTAGCGTGTATCCAAATTGTACAGAGCTGTCTTTCGATGAACCGTATTCGCTGAAGAAGAGTGGCTCAATAACCCATCTTAGATTTTGATAGGGTAGAACTTGGCTCATCATCATCGAAATCCTGTTGGCTACGCCATAGTAACCGACAGCAACCGCTCCGAGGATACCTGTCACAAGGATTAGATCGGTTGCCGTTGCCAACAAACCACCGGCGATTTCACTTAAGTAGCTCAGCCCGGTATAACGACTGAACCTTCGCCATTCGATGCGCTCGACTTGATGCTGATCTTGAGCGATGAGAGGACGGATTGTCCAGCGGTAAGCAACGGAGTAGAAGACCAACCCAATTAAAAAAGCAACGACCTCGGCAATGATGATTGCCAAAAGTGAATAGGCGAATTGGGTGACATAAAGAATGCTGGCGAGACGCACGAAATTATAAAATAAAAGGATCCAGAAAATAACTCGCTGCCTAAACAGACCGCTGAGTAGCGTCCGAAAATTTTCCTGCACGAGATAGGCAAGGGCTCCTATCGAAAAGATTCTCAGAGTCGTTTCCGATCCCGGAAACTTTATTAAGATGGCGAGATTGGGAGCAAAGATAAAGGCAATCAACAGCAACAGGAATGCCACCCCGATCTGCAGCAAATTAGCTCTCTGGAAAAGCCGGTTAATCGTCCGGAATCGAGACTGGGAGAAGAGTTCAGGGGTGAAGCGGAGAAGAAAATTGGGAATACCCAACCGGGCGAAATAGGTAAGATAGAGCATGATGCCCGCGAAAAGCACCGCGTAGAGACCATACTCCTCAACAGCCATGGCATGAAGTAATAACCGAGTAATAATGTATGAGAAAATGGCCCCTTGTGCTTTGCCGAAAATCGAAAAGAAGACATTTTGGAATACGCGGCGCCGCGGCTGAGGAGGCGTAGGGGAGTCGGTAGATGTAGTCTTACTTTCAGACATAGATTCTTGACCTTGAGAAGAAAACGTTTCGATTGAATTTACTAAAAAGTGACTATAGTTGCAAGTTGTGAGTTATAGGTTCGCGTTGGTGATTGATCTTCGTTTAACAGAGAGTTTTTGGTGCTATGAGCCGTAGAGAACAGTGTTGGATAACAAAAAAGCTCTTGATATATTTTCCTGAATTGACATTGAGGGTATGGCAATTCTATCAACTTGTATGCTTTTCGTTTTCTCGAAGTCGACAGCATGCGCTTAACATAGATGATCATGCCAAGCTCATAACACCTTGGGACTGGGCAGGTGTGCCGTCTGAATCCGGGGAGTTGTTCTTTGGCTACTTCGACAAATCTCCTTGGTCTCCGAACGGAGACAGAATGATTCTCCATTTCCGGAAAAGGAGAGCAAGCCGTCGAGTAGAGATTCGTGTTTTTGATAAGGAGAAAAACACTTGCCAAAAAGTAGGCGAGTCGAGTGCCTGGAATTTTCAACAGGGGACAATGGCTCAATGGCTGCATGATTCCAGTGGCGCTCGCATTATCTTCAATGACGTCGTTAATGATGAGCTTGTCGCGCGTATCGTTTCAAGCAATGGAGTGGAAGAATCCGTCATCCCATTTCCGATTCAGACGGTTCATCCAAATGGTCAAGAAGCTTTCACTCTAAACTATAAGCGCCTTCTGAAACTTCGACCTGAATACGGTTATTATCCGCGGGTGAAAAATTTCACTCCGAATCAACAGCTTGAGAAGGATGGTATTTGGCGAGTGGATCTCTTGTCTGGTAAAGGAGAGCTCGTTGTGAGTCTGGCAGAGCTCTTAACAATGCCACCTCGAAGAGAAATGAATCCAGTGAAAACGAAGATCAACGCCATCTTCTTCTCTCCAACGGGGAAGAGATGTGCTTTTGTGCATCGTTGGTTTCTCCCGAAAGACAAGTACACTCGCCTTTATGTGATGGATTCGAATGGAATGAATCTTCGCCTTCTGCTTGATAGTGGATTGCCTGCTGAGAATCACTGGCATAGTCTTCTCGCCTCTCACTACTACTGGCGTGATGATGATCACTTAATCGTTTGTGGATGGACTCCTGATAAGCGAGGTAGATATTTCCAGTTGAATGTTGTAACAGGATATTGTCAAGGAATCGGTGAAGGTGCTTTGGATGATTTTGGGGACGGCCATCCCTCCTATTCACCTGACCGTCACTGGATTGTAACGGATACATATCCAGATGAGAATTTTCAGCAGCATCTACTGTTGTATAGAATCCATCAAAATGAACTTTTAGAGGTGGGCAGGTTCCTGCATTCGCCGAGATTCTTTGGATTGACTCGGTGCGATTTGCATCCACGTTGGAGCCCCGATGGAGAGAACATATCCATTGATTCTGTTTGGAAAGGCTTTAGAAGTTCTTACATCCTTGAGGTTTCGTCCGTCATGCAGACGATGTCCAATAGTTAGGATTGAATTGCCGTGTAGTTCTTGAGCGGTATCTTGACCGAATATCTCTTTTTGAAGCCTGCATTAGTACAAGCGAGGTAGATTAATGAGATGACTTGCATGGGAACTGACATCTACGCAGGATATCCTAATATACAACCAAGATATGAACCGTATCAGCTTGCTGACAAAGTCCTTATGCCGTGTTGGCTGCTTGCAGCCGACCGGTTCGCTCAAGAACTTTGAGACAACCTGAGAGATTTCGGCAAAGATTGAGAACCAGTTTCCAGTGTCTTAAGTCATATAATCAAACCCCGCCTTTAGAAGACAGGGTTTGTCAACAGTCTGGTATTCTCGTATTTTACGATTTGCTAAATGTGTATTCCCTCCATATTTAACTTTTAGTCGCTTTTCGTGCAACCAAGGAAGAACTATGTCAAAATCAAAGCCAATCAAAAACTCTACGATTACCAATCAAGATGATTTGTTGATGATCAACGAAGCCGTAGGAGATTACCGGACGAGGTATGAATTACCCGATCATTGGGTTTTCAGCCCAAATGGTCCCTTTGGTATGGAGTATTTGGGCTATATTTCCATTGCGGTGAATATTTTGCGCAAATACATCCCTATTTCGGGTGGTACTGGAACATCACCTCTGGTATTTGATATCGGGTGTGGCGATGGGAGATTTAGCGCTGAAATCATAAGAGCAGGATATCGGCTATCTGGCTTCGACTATAACGAGCGTGCCTTGGGTTTCGCACGGGTCTTTAATCCGGAAGCTTCTTTTCAGCTTGCGGATCTCACCTCTACGGAAGTCCTCCCATCTCAAGAAGGAAAAGAACGTCCGCAAGCGATTGCTATGATCGAGGTATTGGAACATATACATCCTAAACACTATAAGAATCTCTTAGGACTCCTCCGGGATATTATCGATGCAAATGGGGTATTTCTGATCAGTGTCCCCAACAAAGAGCTTCCCTTGAATAGACTGTGGCATTATTTGCATTTTTCGGAAGAGGATTTTCAGTCAGTTTTGGAAAAAAATGGTTGGCATATCGAGGAGCGCATATACAACTACCGTCTGTCACATCCCATAGTCTGGTTCATTCGATACGGTTGGCGGTTTATTGATAACCGTCTTTGGCGCTTTCATTTTTTGTGTGGATGGTTTGCTAAGATGTATACGAGATGGTGTAATACGTGCAAAGCAAATCAAAGGCCGGGTCGATTTATTTTTGTCTGTAAACCAAAGGTATCTCCTTAGTCTTTTCGCGAGCGTTGCTAGGAGCACATGCATATCCATTCGAGTCTAAGGATTCGAGAGAATGCTGGCCCTATGTAGCCCGAGAGGGAATGCCGTCATAGTAAATAATGAAGTAGATGATTTGGCTGATCACAGAGAGGCATTGGCAAAAATCATGTCTTTTCCGAGAGGCACATGGTAGGAGGAGAGCAGGTGCGATTTCTTTGGGGCGAGTTTGTATGTTATGTATTATTAGGAAGATAACGAAATTGGAGGAACTTCGCATAACGTTAGGAAAGTTCATCATTTTTCGCGAAGCAACGCATATTGAAAGCAGAATAGTAAACATAATAGTTTGATAATTACAAACTTATGTCAATTCTTTTATTCTGTTTGACCTCGATGAATCAGCGATTTTCATCAAGGGGCTAAAACGAAACGCATGTAAGAAAAATGACTTGACAAAATAGGAAAAATTTTATATTATTACAAAGATTAGCCTTTTCTGGAGATATCAGTGCCTACGATTCAACAACTAATTCGCTTAGGGCGGAAAACGGTGACGTCAAAAACGTCTGCACCAGCCCTGTCTCGATGCCCGCAACGTCGCGGTGTATGTACGCGAGTTTACACGACAACGCCTAAGAAGCCGAATTCAGCCTTGCGCAAGGTTGCGCGTGTCAAGTTGACGAACGGCATTGAAGTAACCGCGTATATTCCGGGCGAGGGTCACAATCTTCAAGAGCACTCGATTGTGTTGGTGCGCGGGGGGCGTGTCAAGGATCTGCCCGGTGTCCGCTATCATATCGTCCGCGGGACACTCGATGCGTCCGGAGTCGATGGGCGCAACCAGAGTCGCTCCCGATACGGGACGAAAAAGAAGAAAGCCGCAAGTACGTAAGCCGTCATTTGCCCTTCAAGCGAATTGTTCCAACGAAACATTTTATAAAGTGAATAGCGATTATGCCTCGCCGTAAACGTGTCATAAAAAGAGTATTGTTACCGGATCCGAAGTATCACAATGTGCTTGTCACCCGGTTTATCAACGGATTTCTTCGCCGCGGCAAGAGGTCGATTGCGGAAACCGTTCTTTATCGAGCGCTTAATCAGATTGAGGAAAAAATAAAAACGGATCCTCTCGAAGTCTTTCAAAAAGCGATTCGGAATGTGGAACCCAAAGTCGAGGTGAAATCTCGGCGTGTTGGGGGGTCTACCTATCAGGTGCCCGTGGAAGTTCGCACAAACCGACGAGAAGCTTTAGCGATTCGATGGATTATCAGTTTCGCAAAAAGCCGCGGAGAGAAGAACATGGCTGACAAGCTTGCCGCCGAATTAATCGCCGCTTCCAAAGGCGAAGGCGCATCAATTAAGAAACGTGAGGATACTCATCGCATGGCCGAAGCCAATAAGGCTTTTGCTCACTTCCGGTGGTAATGAAACAGGAATTTGGACGTCACCCTTTTGGAACTTCAAAAAATAAAAAAGGTTAAGTCGCGAAAAGTGGCTTCGAGTCGTAAAGAGTCTCTGGATGCAACGCGTAATATCGGTATCATGGCGCATATTGATGCCGGTAAGACGACGACGACCGAACGCATGCTCTTCTACTCGGGTCGGCTTCATCGAATGGGGGAAGTGGATGAAGGCGCTTCCACGATGGATTGGATGGCTCAGGAGAAAGAGCGCGGCATCACGATTACCAGTGCGGCGACGACGTTCTACTGGCAAAATCATCGTATTAATCTGCTTGATACTCCCGGTCATGTCGATTTCACCGTTGAGGTCGAACGTTCGCTTCGGATTTTAGACGGCGCTGTGGCACTTTTTTGCGCTGTTGGCGGGGTGGAACCTCAGAGCGAGACCGTCTGGCGGCAAGCCGATAAATACAATGTTTCCCGCATCGCTTTTATCAATAAGATGGACCGCACCGGAGCCGATTTCTTTCGTGCGTTGGACATGATTCGTACGCGGCTTTCGGCGAATCCCGTTCCGATTCAAATCCCGATTGGTTCCGGCGACATGTTCACCGGGATTATCGATTTGCTCCTGTTCAAGTCGGTTATCTGGCGTGAAGATTCGCAGGGAATGCACTTCGATGAATTTGATGTTCCGCAGGATATGTATGCGGAAGCCCATCACTGGCGTGAAAAAATGATCGAAGCGGTATCGGAATACGATGAAGCTCTTCTCGATAAATTCCTCGAAGGAACACCGATTCCTGCTCATGAACTTCATCAGGCAATCCGCCGCGCGACGATTGACAATAAAATCACCCCGGTACTCACCGGCGCTGCTTATAAGAACAAGGGAATCCAGCGACTGTTGGACGCTGTTGTTCGCTATTTGCCTTCTCCTTTGGACAGGGGCGAGGTCATGGGTATTCATCCCAAGACAGAACAGGTGATTGAACGTCCTCCGGATGATGAGGCTCCGCTCGCAGCGTTGGCGTTTAAAATAATGACGGATCCCTATGTCGGCAAGCTGACCTATTTGCGGGTATATTCAGGGAAGCTCAAAGCGGGGGGCACAGTACAGAACGCCGTACTGGGCAAACGTGAGCGCATCGGCAGGTTACTGCTGATGTCCGCCAACAAGAGACAGGACATCGACACCGCTTTTACGGGGGATATTGTTGCCGCCATCGGTCTGAAGGGAACCCGGACAGGCGATACGTTATGCGATCCATCTCATCCGATTATTCTGGAGCAGATGGAATTTCCAGTGCCGGTCATTTCCGTTGCCGTTGAGCCTAAGACCGTGGCTGATCAGGATCGCCTGACAGAAGCGCTCGCAAAGCTCTCCGACGAAGATCCGACGTTCCGGATTCACTATGATGACGAAACAGGACAGACGATTCTTTCGGGTATGGGGGAATTGCATCTCGATATTCTCGTGGATCGTCTGCTCAGGGAGTTCCGTTTAGAGGCTCGCATCGGAAAACCTCAGGTAGCGTACAAAGAGTGTCTCCGCGAAAAAGTTACTCAGACGACCAAGTTTGCGCGGCAAACAGGAGGTCGGGGTCTGTATGCGCACGTGGTGCTGGAATTTGAGCCGAATGAACCGGGCAAGGGATTCGTTTTCGAGAGTAAAATAACCGGCGGAGGCGTTCCACGGGAATATATTCCATCTATTGAGCAGGGCATTCGGGAAGCGATGAAGACCGGAATTCTGGCAGGCTATCCTGTCGAAGACGTTCGCGCCACGCTTTTGGATGGTTCGACTCATGAAGTGGATTCGTCGGATATCGCTTTTAAAATGGCGGGGTCTCTGGCGTTTCGAGAAGCGGCGGCGAAAGCAGATCCGGCGCTGATGGAACCGGTGATGAAAGTCGAAATCGTTCTTCCGGATACGTATCTGGGGAGCGTCGTCGGAGATTTAAATTCACGTCGGGGGCGGATTCAGGGAATGCATCCACGACCGGATGCGCAGGTTGTGACCGCACAGGTACCGTTGGCGGAGATGTTCGGCTATGCGACCGTGCTGCGCAGTCTGACTCAGGGACGGGCGATTTTCTCGATGCATTTTGACCATTTTGAGGAAGTTCCGGACTCCGTCAGAGATAAAATCTTTGCGAAGATTTAAGCAAGAACAACACATCTTTATAGAACTTAAACGCGTCTAATTTTTAATCGACTATGGCTACTCAGGCTTCTATTCGTATCCGGTTGAAATCCTACGATCACAATTTGATCGACAAATCAACCGAGAAAATCGTCCGAACCGCAAAGGCAACCGGAGCGCTTGTATCCGGCCCAATTCCTCTGCCGACGCGTCGGACCATCGTCACGGTTAATCGCAGTGTTCACGTGGATAAGAAATCCAGAGAACAATTCGAGACGCGTATTCACAAGCGGTTGATTGACATTCATAATTCGACGGGTAAAACCATTGATGCACTTATGAAAATCGAACTCCCGTCGGGAGTGGATATCGAGATTAAAACATGATAGGCTTACTCGGTAAAAAAATCGGTATGACCCGCATCTTTAATCAGAAGGGTCAGCATGTCCCGGTGACTGTGGTGGAATTGGGGCCGTGTCACGTCGTTGATGTGCGAACCCTCGAGCGAGATAAGTATCGGGCGGTTCAGCTCGGCTTCGGCGACATCCGCGAAAAGTTAGTCACGAAACCGCGCGCTGGACACTTCAAGAAAGCAGGAATTGCCCCAGCGCGATGGGTGCGGGAAATTCGGGACATGGATCCCGAAAGCGTCAAAATCGGTGAGGCTCTTTCCTGCGATATCTTCAAAGAAGGTGATCGCGTTAAAGTGACGGCTTCGACGAAGGGACGCGGATTTCAGGGCGTCATGAAGCGCCACGGTTTTCATGGAGCTAAGGCCAGTCATGGTGCGCATGAGGTTCACCGGCATGGCGGCGCTATCGGAGCGCATACGGATCCGGGTCGCGTCTGGAAAAATACGAAAATGCCGGGACGCATGGGCGGGGACCAACAGACGGTGAAGAATTTGGAAGTCGTGCGCGTGGATACCGAAGCCAATCTGGTGATGATAAAGGGATGTGTTCCCTGTCCCGCGGGAAGCTTTATAATCGTGAGAAAAGGATAAAGGGATGAAACTGCCTGTGTATGCACGGGATGGCTCTCAGCTTTCTGAAGAAGTCGAAATTCCGGATGAGTTGGTCAGTCAGGAACCGAATGATCACGCTATCTGGCTTGCCGTGCGCAGTGAAATGCTTCATCGGAGACAAGGAACGTCCGCCACAAAGACGCGCGGCAAAGTGCGCGGAGGCGGGCGCAAACCTTGGCGCCAAAAAGGTCGTGGAGCCGCTCGTGTCGGAACGATTCGCAGCCCTATATGGAAGGGAGGGGGGCGCACATTTGGCCCGATTCCTCGTTCGTATGAATCAGCGATTCCGGCGAAAGTAAAGAAATTAGCTCGCCGTTCCGCATTAGCTTATATCCTGCGCGAGGGAAAGGTTCGTTTGATCGAGGATTTTTCACTCGACGCTCCCAAAACACAAGACATGGTGGTGGTTTTCGAATCGCATGGCTTGACCGGTGAAAAAACCCTCTTCCTAACAACGGATTTTGACACGATACTCTATAAATCCTGTCGTAATCTTCCCAAAGTTCAGGTCAAGAAAGCGGTAACGGCTTCAACCCGTGATTTAATGGATTGCACAACGCTGCTCGTTCAGCGGGGCGCGATTGAGCCTTTCTATAAGGGGGTTCTTCATGCTGGCTAAGCGAAATGTCCTCAAACGGCCGCTCTTGACGGAAAAAATTGCTTTTCTGCAGGATATCAACAACCAATACGGATTTGTGGTAGATCGCGGCGCGAATAAAATCGAAATCAAACGCGCGGTTGAACAAAAATATCAGGTCACTGTCAAGTCAGTGCGGACCATGCGCGTTCGAGGGAAAGTCAAAACTCTGGGTCGCTTTAGCGGCAAACGAGCGGATTGGAAAAAGGCCATCGTGACGCTGATTCCCGAAGACCATATCGAGATGGCTGAAAACGTCTAACGTTCGATTGAATTTTTTGTAAGATAGGTGAAAAGAACTCATGCCGGTTAAGAAATTTCGTCCCACGACTCCTTCGCTTCGCTTCCGAACCGTCTTGGATCGTTCGGATCTGACGAAGAAGCCGCCGGAGAAAAGTCTGCTTGTTGCGATGTCCAAGAGTGGCGGGCGCAATAACCGGGGCCGTATCACTGCTCGGCACCGCGGTGGAGGACACCGGCGTCATTATCGGATTATCGATTTCAAGCGAGACAAGTTCGATGTTCCTGCGCGGGTGGCGAGTCTGGAATACGATCCGAATCGCAGCGCGAATATCGCTTTACTGCATTATATGGACGGTGAAAAGCGCTACATTCTCGCGCCGGAAGGTCTTCATGTTGATGACCGCATTGTCAGCAGCCGGACTGAAACGGAAATTCACGTCGGAAACGCTTTGCCTCTTTCGCAGATTCCACTGGGAACCTTTGTCCATAATATCGAAATGAAGTTGGGCAAGGGAGGCCAGATGGTGCGGGGAGCAGGCGCGGCGGCTCAGTTGATGGCTCGCGATGAGAAGTATGCACTGCTTAAGCTGCCGTCCGGAGAAGTCCGCAAGATTCCAATGGTCTGTTTGGCGACCATCGGTCAGGTGGGAAATCTTGACCACGAAAAAGTCGTTTATGGTAAAGCGGGGCGCACGCGCTGGGCTGGGCGGAGACCTCATACGCGCGGTGTGGCCATGAATCCGGTGGATCATCCGATGGGCGGCGGCGAAGGAAAATCATCCGGTGGTCGGCATCCCTGTACCCCTTGGGGAAAGATAACCAAAGGACTCAAAACAAGATCGCGTCGGAAGCGCTCATCGAAACTGATTGTGAAGCGACGCAAAGGGAGTGCAAAATAATGGCACGGTCGCTGAAAAAAGGCCCGTATATTGAAGCGAGGCTCATGGGTCGCATCGAAGAGATGAATCGGACGAATGCAAAGAAGGTACTGCGGACGTGGTCGAGACGTTCGGTGATTTCACCTGAGTTCGTCGGTCATACACTTGCGGTCCACAATGGGAAAAAATTCCTACCGGTCTTCATCACAGAAAACATGGTAGGACATAAGTTAGGCGAATTTGCTCCCACCCGCACCTTCCGAGGGCATGGAGGCAAAAAGAGTAGTGAGAAGACGGCGGGAAAGTCGGGCTAAGAGGAAAGGGTAAGTGACAATGCTGGAAGCCCGTTGTTTAACGCGCTTTATTCGAGTAGCGCCTCGTAAGATGCGCTTGCTTGCTGACCTCGTCCGAGGCCGCAAGGTCAACGATGCTTTAGAGGTTCTGCAGTTCAGTCCGAAAGCGGCTGCTCGACCTGTCGAAAAGGCGATTCGGTCGGCGCTTGCCAATCTGCTGCAGGATGAAGGGGCGAAGGATATTGATATTGATGACGCCTTTGTACGCACCGTTTTTGTGGACGGAGGCCCCACAATGAAGCGATATCTCCCAAGGGCAATGGGACGGGCGACGGTGATTCGGAAACGCACCAGTCACCTGACCGTTTGGGTCGCCGGGGATACGTCTGAAAACGCTGGGGAAGAGGAAACGAAGAAAAAAAGGTCGCGCCGAAAAAAAGCGGCCCAATAGGGAGTTCGTGTGGGACAAAAAACACATCCAGTCGGACTTCGACTCGGAATTATCAAAACCTGGGACAGCAACTGGTTCGATGAGAAGAACTTCGCGGACAAGTTGCATGAGGATTTGTACCTCCGCCGTTATCTTTCAAGTCGCTTGAAAGGCGCCGGCGTGGCAAAAGTGCAGATTGAACGCACGCCCAAGAAAATCATCCTAACGATTTCCACGGCGCGCCCGGGGATTGTCATCGGTCGAAAAGGGGCGGAAGTTGACAAGCTGAAAGCCGAGCTTCGGCAGATTACTCAGAAGGAAGTCCAGGTCAATATTTTCGAAATCAAGCGTCCGGAACTCGAAGCGGCGCTGGTTGCCGATACGATTGCCCGGCAGTTGGAAGGACGTGTTTCTTTCCGCCGCGCGATGAAAAAGGCTCTGCAGACCACCCGCCGCATGGGAGCGGAAGGCGTCAAGATTATCTGCTCGGGACGCTTGGGCGGTGCGGAAATGTCCCGGTCGGAAGGGTATAAAGACGGCCGAATTCCTCTGCATACTCTGAGAGCCGATATTGACTACGCTCTCGCGGTCGCAAAAACAACCTACGGCACGATTGGTGTCAAGGTTTGGATTTGCAAAGGCGAGATTTTAGGAAAGAAAGAAGTTTAGTTTTGAAGATGCCGGTGAATCGGCAATGAAACTGTAAGAATGGGGTGCGAACGTGCTTGCACCAAAGCGAATTAAATATCGGAAGCAGCAGCGGGGTCGCCGCAAAGGAAAAGCGCAGCGCGGCTCTCAAGTCTCTTTCGGCGAATACGGTTTGAAAGCGATGCAATGCTGCTGGATGACCAGCCGTCAAATCGAAGCCGCCCGTGTAGCGATGACGCGCTATATTCGGCGAGGCGGTAAAGTCTGGATACGCGTCTTTCCGGACAAACCGGTGTCGAAAAAACCCGCCGAAACCCGGATGGGAAAGGGCAAAGGAGCTCCGGAATTCTGGGCGGCGGTTATACGTCCCGGAAGGATACTTTTTGAAATCGAAGGAGTCTCCGAAACCATGGCAAAAGAAGCGCTGCGTTTGGCGTCGCACAAGTTGCCGATTAAAACTCATTTCGTCCGACGCGAGATAACGCATTAGTAGAAGGACAGCAAGCATGGCGAAACAAGAAGATACTCCACTAAAAATGACGGAATTAAAAGAGCTGTCCCTGCAGGAACTCCAGCAAAAACTTCACGACTGGGATGAAAAGCTGGAAGCTCTTAGGTTTCAGTTAAGCTCAGGGCAACTCCCCAACACGGCTCGCGTCACGTTGATTCGTCGGGATATTGCCCGGCTAAAAACCGTCCTCCAAGAAATTGAATTGGGAATTCGTAAGCCAAAGGGAGCCGTTTCATGAGCGCGGAAACTGCCGTACCGACTCGCGCACTTCGGAAAACCCGCGAAGGCGTTGTCGTTTCGAATAAGATGGACAAGTCTGTCGTGGTCGCCGTTGAGCGCCGGGTTGCTCACCCGCTTTATAAAAAATATCTTCGCAAGACCAATACCTTCATGGCTCACGATGCCGAGAATATCTGTCAGATTGGTGATCGCGTTCGGATTATGGAAACGCGGCCGCTGTCAAAGCATAAGCATTGGCGGCTTGTCGAAGTCCTTGAAAGGAAGAAGTAGCCAATGATTCGCGAACAAACCCGACTAACCGTTGCGGATAATACCGGGGCGAAGAAGGTACAATGTTTTCGTGTCCTCGGAGGGACGAGGCGACGCACGGCTTCAATCGGTGATGTGATTGTTGTTTCCGTGAAATCGGCGATTCCGCGCGCGTCTGTCAAAAAAGGGGAAGTTTCTAAAGCGGTGATTGTCCGCACCAAAAAAGAAATCCGGCGAAAAGACGGAACCTATATCCGCTTCGATGAAAACGCCGCCGTGCTTTTGGATGCTCAGGGAGAACCGCGCGGTACACGTATTTTCGGTCCAGTCGCACGCGAGCTTCGTGAGAAACAATATATGAAAATCGTTTCGCTGGCTCCCGAGGTTGTATAGAATCCGACAACACAAACAGAAATTGTCCTATGAGAATTAACAAAAACGATATAGTTCTGGTCATCGCCGGAAATGAAAGAGGAAAACGCGGGCGCGTTTTAAAGGTTTATCCTGAAAAGCAGCGGATTATTGTCGAAGGTGTCCGCTTCGTCAAGCGACATATGAAGCCGACCCAGCAGAGTCCTCAGGGGGGTATTGTCGAGAAAGAAGGATCCATCCACGTGTCGAATGTCATGCTGATTGATCCCAAGACCAACAAGCCGACGCGCGTGGGACGAGTCGTCCTGACCGGTGGTGAGAAGAAACAACGTGTCCGTATTGCAAAAGTCAGTAAAGAGATGATTCCTGATGGCCGCTGATAAGAAGAAAAAAGGGGGGGCTTCCCCTCAAGGAAAACCCGCTAAGGGCAAAGGCAAGGGCAAATCCAAAGGTAAAGCTAAAGCCGCTGTCGGCGAACGACCGCCGCTGCCGAAGGACTATGAACCACGACTTCGCAAAGAGTACCGTGAACGGATTGCTCCCGCGATGAAAGAGAAATTCGCCTATAAGAGTGCCATGCAGATTCCGAAAATCACCAAAATCGTACTGAACATCGGAGCGGGAGACGCCAGTCAAAATCCAAAACTGCTGGAGTCGGTGATCGCGGATTTGGGAGTGATTGCGGGACAAAAACCGATGACGGCGCGAGCGCGCAAATCGATCTCCAATTTTAAGCTGCGCGAGGGCATGCCCATTGGAGCGTTCGTTACGCTTCGGAATGTTCAGATGTATGAGTTTCTTGATCGTCTGCTGACGATTGCTATCCCGCGCATTCGAGATTTCCGCGGCGTTTCGGACCGCAGCTTCGATGGACGGGGAAATTATACGCTGGGCATCAAAGAACAAATCGTTTTTCCTGAGATTGATTACGATAAAATCGAAAAGATTCGCGGAATGGATATCACCCTTGTGACGTCGGCTCAGACGGATGAAGAGGCGTTTGAACTGTTAAAGCAGTTTGGGATGCCTTTCCAGAAAAGAGAGGTAGCGGCAGAGGAAGCTGCTGCAGCCTAACACGAATCCTGTTTCATTTGCTTAAAAAGAATTTCACGTTTTTGAAAGCGGAGTATCATGGCTCGTCGTGCAATGATTGTTAAGGCAGCGAGGCCGCCAAAATTTCAAGTTCGTCAGCATAATCGGTGTCGCCGATGCGGCAGGCCGCGGGCTTATATTCGTAAGTACGGTCTATGCCGGATCTGTTTCCGACAATTGGCTCTCGCTGGTGAGATACCGGGAGTTGTCAAGGCCAGTTGGTAGATAATCCGGCCTGATTCAGGTGGATTGTCGTCCTGTTCTGTTCGACGAGTGGAGTAAAGCATGTTAACAACCGATCCTATTGCAGATTTTTTAACACGCATTCGTAATGCGATTCATGCCCGTCATATGACGGTGGATATTCCTTTTTCGAAGATGAAGAAGTCCATGTCCCAAATTTTGCTGGACACCGGTTTTATCCGCGATTATGTCTTTGTAGATACCGGGGTGCAGGGTTTCCTGCGGCTGTATTTGAAATACGGAGCCAATGGGAAATCCGCGATTGCCGGCATCAAGCGCATTTCCACACCCGGCCTGCGCCGCTATGTCGGGAAGGACAAAATTCCGCGCGTTTTCAATGGACTTGGGATTTCCATTCTTTCCACGCCGCAGGGAATACTGAACGGCGGACGGGCATCCCAGCTTGGGATTGGCGGTGAAGTGTTGGCGTACGTCTGGTAGGCGGAATCGCAGAAGAGAGAAGATCGTTTTAGAGGTTAATAGTGTCGCGTATAGGTCGAAAACCAATTCCGGTTCCTGAAAAAGTCAACGTGGCGATTTCGGGTACCCATGTCAAAGTCAAGGGACCCTTGGGGGAAATCGAACGCACGTTTCATCCGGATATGGAGATTGTCTCCGAAGGAAAAGAACTGCTGGTTCGCAGACCGTCGGATACCAAAAATCACAAATCCCTGCATGGACTGACCCGGGCGCTGCTCGGAAATATGGTAACTGGCGTTTCGCAGGGATTCAAGAAAGAACTGGAGATTGTCGGTGTCGGATACCGTGCGGAAGCCAAGAAGCTCGGTGTCCTGCTGAGTATCGGCTACAGTCACGGCGTCTTTTTTGTCACTCCTCCGGATATCAAAATTGAAGTTCCTAAACCGACGTCTATTGTTATTTCGGGTGTGGACCGCGAACAGGTTGGAGAAGTGGCGGCGCAAATCCGCAGCGTGCGCAAACCGGAACCCTATAAAGGCAAAGGAATCCGGTACGTCGGCGAACATGTCCATCGCAAGGCGGGGAAGACCGCAAAGTAGTTTAAATGAATTCGCCGCAAGGGAAGGGTGTTGCCCTTCAGGTCGGCAAGGAGATAGGATATGCTGCAGAAGGCAGTCCTGAAACGTAAGTTGACGCGCGAACGGCGCAAGAAACATATTCGCAAAATCGTCAGTGGAACCGCGGAGCGGGCCAGGTTGGTGGTTCATCGCACCAACAGCCACATCTATGCTCAACTCGTGGATGATGCCAACGAACGGACCCTGTCGGGAGTATCGTCCCTCTCACCTGCGCTGAGGGAAGAGCTGAAAGGGAAGACACCGCTGGAAAAAGCCACACGTGTCGGTGAAGCTGTCGCGCAAAAAGCAAAAGAAATACAGATTGAAAACGTTGTCTTCGACCGAAATGGATTTCTTTATCATGGTCGAGTGAAAGCGGTTGCAGAGGCTGCACGGGCAGCCGGTTTGAAATTCTAAGCAAGAGTTTATGGTAGCAAGAGAACGAGAACGCGGAAGTCGAGGTCGTGACCGGCGCAGACCGGACGATGACCCTTCTTCCGAATCCCTGATTGAAAAAGTGGTTCACATCAATCGAGTTGCGAAGGTTGTCAAGGGTGGCCGGAACTTCTCGTTTAATGCGGTCGTGGTTGTCGGCGATGGGCATGGGCGTGTTGGTTTTGGACTTGGGAAAGCCAATGAAGTCACCGATGCCATTACCAAAGGAACCGAAGCCGCCAAGCGCTCGATGAAGCGCTACCCTCTGGTGGGGACGACGCTCCCTCATACCAGTCAAGGGAAATTCGGCGCGGGACGCGTCGTGATAAAACCCGCTTCGCCGGGAACGGGTGTTATCGCCGGCGGAACCGTCCGGGCTGTCATGGAATGTCTGGGCGTGCGGGATGTCTTAACGAAGATTCTGGGAACCAACAATCCCCACAATGTCGTCAAAGCAACCTTGACCGCTCTGGACAATATGATGGATGTTCGCATGACGGCAGAGAAACGTGGTATTAGTGTTCGAGAAGTTTTTGAAGCGTAGGGATTCTCCCAATGCCAACGGCAAATAAGTTGAAAATTACTTTGGTTCGCAGTACCATCGGTCGCCATTATCGTCAGAAGCGAACGATTGAGGCGCTGGGATTCAACAGGCTGCATCAGACAAGAGTGCTTCCTGACCATCCCGCGATTCGCGGTATGCTGGCGAAAGTACCGCATCTTGTCACTTGGGAAGTGGTTAAAGAAGAGGGAGCCACCTCATGAGTCTTCACGATTTGAAACCTGCTCCCGGTTCGAGGCAAAAGCGGAAGCGCCTCGGCCGCGGCTCCGGTTCCGGAAGAGGCGGAACTGCGACACGCGGAGAAAACGGACAGATGTGCCGGAGCGGAGCTCGTCGCAAGCTGGGATTCGAAGGCGGACAGATGCCGATTTATCGACGTCTCCCCAAGCGCGGATTCAAGAATATCTGGCGCAAAGAGGTGCAAATTGTCCACCTTCGGGATTTGGCGAAATTGCCCCCGGAAGCGGACGTCGAACCTGAGACCCTGAAACAGGCGGGTTTGATCGATTCCACAACCAATCCCGTGAAACTTCTGGGGAATGAGGACGTGGAACGCGCTTATACGGTTCGTTCGCTCACCCTTTCAAAATCAGCCCGTGAGAAAATTACTTCAGCGGGTGGAGTGGTCACGGAATAATGTTAGATCGCTATACATCTATTTTCAAAATACCTGAACTCAGGACTCGCATCTTTTTCACGTTGGGAATTTTTCTTGTCTACCGGATCGGTGGGCATGTTCCCGTGCCGGGAATCGATGCGGCGGCGCTGGGTGAATTCTTCAATCAAAACGCCGGGACGCTCTTTGGCCTTTATGACATGTTCGTTGGCGGTGCGTTCCAGCGAGCGACGGTGTTTGCATTGGGGATTATGCCCTATATCTCCGCTTCGATTATTTTCCAGTTGCTGGGCACCGTGGTTCCCTATTTCCAGAAACTTCAGAAGGAAGGGGAAGAGGGACGGAAGAAAATCACGCAGCTTACGCGTTACGGGACGGTTGTCATCGCCGCACTTCAAGCCGGCGGCGCGTCCATCTTTCTAACGCGGCTTGTCGCCCCTTCGGGAGCCCAGATTGTTCTTAATCCGGGTTTTGGTTTTAATTTCCTGACCATGATAACACTGGCCGCGGGCACGACCATGATTATGTGGCTCGGTGAACAGATTACGGAGCGAGGCATCGGGAACGGCATCAGCCTGCTGATTTTCGTCGGCATTATTGACCGCTTCCCTTATGCTGTCATGGAAGAAATACAGATGGTGCAGGCGGGAAATAGGCACATCCTGACTGACGTCTTTTTCGTTGTTCTGCTTTTTGTGGTGACGATGGCGGTCGTCGCCATCACTCAGGGAATGCGCAAGATACCCGTGCAGTATGCCAAGCGCGTCGTCGGGCGCAAAATCTACGGCGGTCAGTCCACACATATCCCGCTTCGTGTCAATACGGCGGGCGTCATGCCGATTATTTTCGCTCAGTCGATTATGTTTATTCCGTCATCAGTGGCCATGATGCTGCCCGAAGGCGGATTTCGCGATGCCCTGCAGATATATTTTGACACGAATTCAGCGATGTATATGCTCTTCTATTTCACCATCATTGTCTTTTTTACCTATTTCTATACTGCAATTGTGCTGAACCCCATCGAACTTGCCGACAATATGAAGAAACAGGGGGGATTTATCCCCGGTATCCGACCGGGCAAGCACACATCCGAGTTCATTGATAATGTTCTTTCAAGAGTAACCTTCCCGGGTGCGGTCTTTTTAGGGCTTGTTGCGATTGTGCCGTCGATTATCCTTACTCAGTTCACCGTAAGCTGGACCTTTGCATCGTTCTATGGGGGGACGAGTATTCTCATTATTGTGGGAGTCGGACTCGATACGCTGCAGCAAGTCGAATCGCATCTGGTTATGCGGCATTATGATGGTCTCATGACCAGTGGGCGGCTTCGCGGTCGGCGTCGGATGTAGCTATGGCAATGATGCTGATTCTCCTCGGGGCTCCCGGTGTGGGAAAGGGAACTCAGGCACAAAAGCTTATGGCGCATTTTGGGGTGCCGCAAATCTCGACCGGAGATATTCTTCGCGCGGAGGTTCGCAGGAAAACACCCCTCGGACAGCAGGCTCTGACCTATATGAACAAGGGCGAACTGGTTCCCGATAACGTCATTCTCGATATGGTTGCCCAGCGTCTAAAAGCCTCGAACGCGAAGAACGGTGTGATCTTTGACGGATTTCCTCGCACGATTGCACAGGCACAAGGCTTGGATGGAATCCTGAAACAGTCAGGTAAGAAGCTCGACGCCGTGCTTTCCATCGAAGTGCCTGTACAGCGTATCGAAGAAAGGCTGTCATCTCGCCGGAGCTGTGCCACATGCGGTGCAGTCTTTAATGTGCTGCTGAATCCGGACGAAATCGACAACCACGAATGTCCTAAGGGACAGCCGCTTATTGTGCAGCGGGAGGATGATCGCCCTGAAACCATTGAGCGCCGGCTGAAAGTCTATACCGAGCAGACAGAGCCGTTGAAAGACTACTACCGTCAAACCGGTCTGCTCAAAGAAGTGCCGGGTGAAGGAACGGTTAGCGAAGTTTTCAGCAGATTACTTCAGGCTCTGTAGGGGACGGATATGATTTCGATAAAAACACCGGCAGAGCTGGACGCGATTCGAGAAGCGTGCCGGATTGTCGCTTGCGCTTTTCAAGCTATTGAATCGCTGATGGTGCCGGGAACACCGACCATCAAAATTGATGAGGCCGTCGAGAAATATATCCGTAGTCAGGGAGCGCGGCCTGCATTCAAAGGTTATCCCAATCCGGAAGGGAAAGCATTCCCGGCGTCGGCCTGCATTTCGATTGATGAAGAGGTGGTTCACGGTATTCCCGATGGACGTGCTCTAAAAGCCGGTCAGATTGTCGGGGTGGACATCGGAGCGGAAAAGGAAGGCTTTTTCGGAGATTCAGCGGTAACCTACGCGATACATCCGATTGATGAGCTGAGAAAACGATTGATGCAAGCCACCAGCGAAGCGCTGATGTGCGGTATTGCAAAGGCTCGAGAAGGAAATCGGCTTTCAGATATTTCTCACGCGGTCGAATCGCATGCTCGGACCTATCATTTCTCAGTTGTGCGGGATCTTGTGGGACATGGCATTGGACGGAAGCTCCACGAGGAGCCTCAGATTCCGAACTACGGTTCGCCCGGACGAGGGCCTGCGTTGCGGGAGAATATGGTTTTTGCCATCGAACCGATGGTCAATGCCGGAACATATGAAGTGGAAACGATTGGTGATTGGCTCGTGGTCACGCGTGACCGGAAGCCTTCGGCACATTTCGAACACACCATCGTAGTGAAAAATGGGGACGCTGAAATTCTTACCTTACGAAATCAATCGGGATAAACGGAGGTTCCTACGGCCAAAGAGCAACCGATAAAGGTCGACGGCATTGTTACGGAAACGCTTCCGAATGCCACCTTTCGGGTCGAACTGGAAAATGGTCATTTGATTCTGGCCCATATTTCCGGAAAAATGAGAATGCACTTCATCAAGATTCTTCCCGGAGATCGAGTCACGGTGGAACTTTCCCCTTATGATTTACGGCGCGGCCGTATTACGTATCGATACAAATAAAGCGAACAAAAGCCGCCGGTTACCCGGCAGCTTGGGGGATTCTCAAACAAGAGGCGACAGCTATGAAGGTTCGTTCATCCGTAAAAAAAATGTGCGATTATTGCAAAATTATCCGGCGCCACGGAAAAGTAATGGTGATTTGCAGCCGTTCAAAAAAGCATAAGCAGCGCCAGGGATAAACGCTTAAGGAATTTGAGGTAAAAAATGGCGCGTATTGCCGGAGTGGATATTCCACGGGACAAGAGAATTGAGGTAGCACTGACCTATGTATTCGGAATTGGGCGTCCTCTATCGCAGAGGATTTTAACGTCCTGTGGTGTGGATTGGAATAAGCGGACGTTTCAGTTGACGGACGAAGAACTCAACAGTATCCGTTCGGCGATTTCAGACCTGAAAGTGGAAGGCCCGCTGCGTACGGAAATCACGATGAGTATCAAGCGGCTGATGGATATTGGCTGCTATCGTGGGATTCGCCATCGGCGAGGTCTGCCGGTGAGAGGGCAGAATACGAAGAACAACGCCCGAACACGCAAAGGGAAGAAGAGGGGCACTCCCATTAAGGTCAAGAGACAAGTCGGGAAGTAGCCGGATTTTTCAATTTAGATTCTTCCGATGCTGCCTGAAAGAGATAAGGAGATATTTTCGTGGCCACGACAAAAAAGAAGCGAACGAAAAAGAAAAAAGAACGTGTCGAAGCCAATGGCCTCGCGCATATAAAAGCCTCGTTCAATAATACTAAAATCACGATAACCGACAACTATGGGAATGTGATCTCGTGGGCCACAGGCGGACGAATGGGCTTTAAAGGCTCGCGGAAGAATACGTCTTTTGCCTCGCAGCTTGCGGCCAGTTCAGCGGCGAAAGCAGCGATGGAACTGGGACTTGCCAAAGTTGCCATCCGTGTCAAAGGACCGGGTGCGGGACGCGAGAGCGCGATTCGTGGATTGGCGGCGGCGGGACTGTCGGTTAGCTCTATTCAGGACGTCACACCGATTCCACATAACGGTTGTCGTCCGCGGAAGCGTCGCCGGGTATAAATCGTTTTCTCCGTGAATTCCCTTGCATAGGGGATTTCGCATTACGAAATAGAAAAACACTGACTGAAAAGATTGTTGAAAGCATAGGAAATACCGCGTATGTCACAGTATCATGGATCGGCTTGTAAAATTTGCCGCCGTGAAAGCAAGAAGCTGTTTCTGAAAGGAGATCGCTGCCACAGCCCCAAGTGTTCTTTTGAGCGCAAAGGTTATCCTCCCGGTATGCAGGGACGGCGGCGCCGTTCAAAGGTCTCCGAGTACGGTCTGCAGCTTCGCGAAAAACAGAAAATCCGTTATGCCTATGGACTGGGAGAACGTCAGTTCCACCGCTTTTTCACAGAGGCGCAGCGCAAAAAGGGTGTGACGGGAGAAATTCTGCTGCAGCTTCTCGAAAGCCGACTGGATAACGTCATCTATCGGATGGGGTTTGCCAATTCGCGGCGTCAAGCGCGGCAACTGGTTCGTCACCGCCATTTTCTTGTGAATGATAGGATTGTTGATATTCCTTCGTATTGTCTCCGACCTGACGATGTTATTCGTGTGAAAGAACGTTCGAAAAAGCTTGCGGCGGTTCACGACGCAATGCAAAAAGTGAGAGAAGGCAAGACGGTTCCCTTTCTTTCGCTTGACAAAGCCAAAATGGAAGGGGTATTTTTGGAACGCCCGAATCGGGCGGACATCCCTTTCGATGTGAACGAACAATTGGTTGTGGAGCTCTATTCCCGGTAACGAGGTCAGAGGGTTTTATGAATGGATTGAACTTTCAAATGCCCGAAGTCATTGAGCTGGACGAAGCAAATCACACGGATATCTACGGAAAATTTGTCGTCCAGCCTTTGGAACGCGGCTACGGAGTTACCATCGGTAATGCGTTGCGTCGAGTGTTGTTGGCTTCTTTGCAGGGGGCATCGATTGTATCTATGCGCATCGCTGGAATCCTGCATGAGTTTTCGACGGTTCCGGGGCTCGCGGAGGATGTGACGGAACTCGCTCTCAATTTGAAGAATGTTCGCTTCAAACTGCTGAGCAAAAAACCCGATAAGGTTGTCATTGATCTCCGAGGACCTTGCGATTTCACGGCGCGTGATCTGCAGGCAGGGAATACGGATTTTGAAGTGCTGAATCCTGATTTGCATCTGGCGACTCTAAACAAGGATGCGCGTCTAAAGGCGGAACTCATTATTCGGAAGGGACGTGGTTATATTCCTGCGGAAGAGAACCGCGTGCCGGATGCGCCCATCGGCACGATTCCTCTGGATTCCGTCTTTTCCCCAATTCGAAATGTGACGTATTCCATCGAGAATACTCGCGTCGGCCAGCGGACGGACTACGAAAAGCTTATTCTTGAAATCTGGACGGATGGGTCTATCACTCCGGATGATGCTCTGACGTTTGCAGGTCGGATTCTTCGCGATCACATTCAGCTCTTCATCAATTTCGACCTCAAACCTGAGAAAGAGGAAGAAGAAGATATTGATGAAGAAGTGCTTCGCATTCGCAAGCTTCTGCGCAAACCCGTCGAGGATTTGGAACTTTCCGTGCGAAGCGCCAACTGCCTGAAAGAAGCGAAGATTCGCACGATTGCGGATTTGGTAGGCCGCGATGAAAATGAAATGCTGAAGTTTAAAAACTTCGGACGTAAATCACTGACCGAACTCTCGCAGATTCTACGAAACAAGAGTCTGGAGTTCGGTATGGATATTGACAAGTATCTTAACCCGGATTATGGTCGCAAATGAGACATCGTAAAACAGGCCGCAGACTATCGAGAACCGTGAGCCATCGTCGGGCTTTGTACGCCAATTTGGCGCAGGCCCTTTTTGAACATAAGCGCATTCGCACGACGCTGGGAAAAGCTCGTGCCGTGCGGCCCTTCGCAGAACGCCTGATTACGTATTCAAAAAAGGGAGATTTGGCGGCGCGCCGTCATGTGCTTCGGTATCTGAGCAAGAAACCCGTCGTGAAATCCCTATTTGAAGAAATCGCTCCGACGTTCGAGGAGCGTCCCGGCGGCTATACGCGCATTATTAAGCTGGGGCAGCGTGTCGGGGACGCCGCTCCGATGGCTATGCTTGAGCTGGTCGGCTTTGAAGGAACCGCGCCGACGAAGAAGGAAGAAAAGGCCAAGGGCACCAAGAGCGAGAAGAAACCCAAACGTCCCGCGAGTCCAGCGAAAGCAGCGAAATCCACGCCCAAGAAATCCGCTAAGTCGAAGAGCGAGACGAGCGAAAAGTCTTCGCGGAAAAAAGCTCCGCGAAAGAAGAAGGCTGAAGGGGGAAGTCAAGAGGATTAAGTGGATTTGCGAATTCAAATCTCTGCCATATCAAGGGCGGTCGCCTGTGTGCACCGTCCTTTTTTTCGTTTGTTGCGTAGGGACGTTGATATTATACTTTCAAATTGTTATATTGAATTGGTTTACTACGAAAGAAGTTTTTTTGACGAAGGTTTGTCATGATTTCTATACCGAAAACACCAACCGGAACGTCGATGTCGTGCAAGGGCTGGATACAAGAAGCCGCCCTGCGAATGCTGCTGAATAACCTTGATCCGGCGGTGGCTGAGAACCCGCAGGAGCTGATTGTCTATGGGGGAACGGGACGCGCGGCTCGCAATGAAGAAGCGCTGAAGAATCTTATCAGCAGTCTGCAAAAGCTGAAAGATGATGAAACGCTTCTCGTGCAGTCCGGCAAGCCTGTCGGAGTCGTGCGAACACACGAGGATGCTCCGCGTGTTCTGATTGCGAATTCAAATCTTGTTCCCAATTGGGCGACGTGGGAGAAATTCAATGAGCTGGAGCGGCGCGGACTCATCATGTACGGCCAGATGACAGCCGGTTCATGGATTTATATCGGGACGCAGGGAATTCTGCAGGGAACGTATGAAACATTGACTTCCGTCGCGCGCAAGCATTTCGGAGGTTCTCTACGCGGACGTCTTGTATTAACGGGCGGACTGGGAGGTATGGGTGGAGCGCAGCCTCTGGCAGTGACTCTGAACGAAGGAGTCGCGTTGGTGGTTGAAGTCGATCCGGCTCGCATCGAGCGTCGTATTTCCATGGGCTTTTGCGACCGATGGACGGAGTCTCTTGATGAAGCGTTGACATGGGTTGAAAAAGCCAAATCTTCCGGCGAAGCTCTCTCTGTAGGCCTCTTGGGAAATTGCGCTGACGTTTTACCGGAAATGCTTCGTCGTGGCGTAAAACCCGATATTGTGACAGACCAGACATCGGCTCACGACGAGCTGAACGGCTATGTGCCTCACGGTATTTCCTTTGATGATGCGCTTGAATTACGCAAGAATAATCCCGACAAGTATATCGAAATGAGCATGCGTTCGATGGCGGTTCATACCGAAGCGATGGTCGGATTTCTTGATAAGGGTGTTGTGGTTTTCGACTATGGAAACAACCTGCGAGGTCAGGCGCAAAAGGCGGGTTTTGAGCGAGCCTTTGCCTATCCGGGTTTCGTTCCCGCTTACATCCGTCCGCTCTTTTGTCAGGGAAAAGGGCCTTTTCGTTGGGCGGCGATATCGGGAGACAAGAATGATATTTTAGAAACAGACCGGGAAGTTTTGCGATTGTTTCCGAAAGATGAAGCGCTGCGCCGGTGGATTGAACAGGCGGGACCGAAAATTCCATTTCAGGGATTGCCATCGCGCATCTGCTGGCTCGGACAAGGAGAGCGAGCCGAATTCGGATTGGCAATCAACGAGCTGGTCAAGAAAGGCAAACTCAAAGCGCCCATCGTGATTGGACGAGACCATCTTGATACAGGCTCCGTGGCGTCTCCCTATCGTGAAACCGAGGGCATGAAAGATGGGTCGGATGCCATTGCCGATTGGCCGATTCTGAACGCGCTGGTCAATACGGCGTCGGGAGCGTCGTGGGTATCCTATCATCACGGGGGGGGAGTCGGTATCGGCTACTCACTGCACGCCGGTCAGGTTATCGTCGCAGATGGAACTCCCGCCGCTGCGCGCAGACTCGAACGAGTGCTGACGAACGACCCTGCAACAGGAGTCATCCGTCATGCCGACGCGGGTTATGAAGATGCTATTGCCTGCGCGAAAGAGAAAGACGTTAAAATCCCCGGAATTAATTACTAACGATTAATACACCCGCCGCAGCGAAAATTTCATACTAGCCGCGACCTCCGGTCGCGGACGAACACGCAGAATTTCTAACAACCGGCATACGCGAACTACGATAGATTCAGTCGAGGAAAAACATGCCTGTCAAGAATTACCATATTTCCCTTTCGACAAAAGGAGACGGCGATATCCGTGATTTGACCGAACAGGTCGCATCGATGTTGTCCGAGACGAAACTGAAGGATGGAACTGTGACGGTTTTTGTGCCGGGTTCGACCGCTTCCATTACGACGATTGAGTTTGAACCGGGTCTGAAGAAAGATATTCCGGAAGTTTTGAACCGGCTCATACCATCAGGTGTTCGCTATCACCATGACGACACTTGGGGAGACGGTAACGGCTATGCTCACGTGCGCGCGGCATTTGTTGGGCCGGGAATCACCGTTCCTTTCACAAGCGGCAGGCTGAGTCTCGGAACTTGGCAGCAAATCGTCTTATTGGAATTCGATAATCGCTCCCGCCGCCGGGAAATCGTTGTGCAGTTCATCGGCGAGTGACAGATGGATTTATTTATAAAAAATATCAGCCGTCTTTACACTCCTCGCGTTGCTGATTCAGAAGATATTTCCCGGCCAGTGATGGATATTTCCGATGCGGCAATATTCATTTCACAGGGGCGTATTGAAGCCGTCGGAACGGAAAAAGAAATTGCATCGCTCGTTCCTGAGAAAGTGCCGGTTTTAGACGCTCAACAGCGTGTGGCTCTGCCGGGATTTGTAGATTGCCACGCGCATCCGGTTTTTGCGGGTGAACGTTCGCATGAATTCCACAAGCGAAACGCAGGTGCGACCTATCTTCAGATTGCCAAAGAAGGCGGCGGCATTGCGTCATCGGCTCAAGCACTGAAGAATGCGTCCGTCGAAGCTCTCGTCCAAGAAACTCTTCCGCGACTCAACCGTTTTCTTCTGTCCGGCACGACGACGCTCGAAGCTAAATCCGGTTACGGGCTCGAATGGGAACAGGAGCGCAAACAACTCGCGGCTATCGATGAACTCAATAAGAAGCATCCGATTGAATTAATACCGACATATCTTGTGCATTCGATTCCTGCATCGAGGAAGAACGACCGCGAAGCTTTCATCGATGAAGTCTGCGAAACGATGTTGCCGGAAGTCGCTCGAAATCATTTAGCTCAAGCGGTGGACATTTTCTGCGAGGAAGGTGTCTTTTCCGAAGAGGAGAGTCGTAAGATACTGCTGCGAGCGAAACAGCTTGGATTCGACATAAAACTTCATGCGAATCAATTTGGTCACTCTGGCGGAGCGCGACTGGCTGCTGAACTTGGCGCGGTATCGGCGGACCATTTAGAGCATTTGAACGATAAAGAAATCGATGCACTTATCGAAAATAAAGTTACGTGCGTGCTGCTGCCCGCGTGTGTTTTCTTTTTAGGGGATTTGCCCTATCCTCCCGCAAGGAAATTAATTGAGCGGGGCGCACGCGTAGCGATTGCGACAGACATGAATCCCGGTTCGTCCATGACGGAGTCGCTGCCGCTTGCGATGACCATCGCAGCGATTTATTGTCACATGACTCCCGCCGAGCTTCTCTGGGCGGCTACCTTCGACGCGGCACGTGCGTTGAAGCGCGAAACCTCTATCGGTTCGTTGGAAGTAGGGAAAGAAGGAAATGTCACGCTATGGGATATTCCTCATCTAAGGTATCTCAGCTATCATTTCGGCAACACGTTTCTGACCGATGCGGTGATTAGCGGGCAGGTCGTGGTTGCGAACGGTCAATTGAGTGATGAAAGTTAGAGTCGGGACTTGCGGTTGGAGTTTTGATGATTGGGTGGGGGTCTATTATCCCTATAAACTGAAAAAGACTGACTGGATTCGCTATTACGCTCGCGATTTTCGTGTCGCAGAAATCAATTCGACCTATTATCGCATTCCGCCGCCGCGAATGTTTGAATCTCTGGCGCAGCGAACGCCGCCGGATTTTGAGTTCTTTGTTAAGTCTCACGCGGATGTCACGCATAAACGGAAAGACGCGGCATCCTCTATGAAAGCGCTTTCTGAATGTACCCAACCACTGCGAGATTCGGAGAAACTGAAAGGCTACGTTGCCCAATTCCCACAGAATTTTCGGTGGACACAAGGGGCACGAGACTACCTGCTGAAAGTACGGGATATCACGAAGGAGATTCCACTTTTTGTCGAGTTCCGTCACGAAAGCTGGTGGCATGACGACGTTTTTGGTTTTCTCCGCGAAGCCGGTCTGTACTATGTTTCCGTTGATGAGCCAAAGTTTCCCGGATTGATGGTTTCAGGGATGAGGGTTTCGCACGATGTTCTCTATGCACGACTGCATGGACGCAATGCGGACGCTTGGTGGAACCAAAGCAAAGGGGATCGCTATGATTATTTATATTCTGCAAGTGAGTTGGAATCGTTTGGGGAAACGGCTTTAAATTTTACTGAACAGGTCAATCGGATCTATTTGTTGCTCAACAATTGCCATGCGGGTCGGGCGGTTCAAAACGCACGGCAACTGAGAGAATGGTTTGTGCAAAGGACAGGCGAAGCCGAGGAGATAACGCCGGATGACGACATCTTCACTGAATAAATTGCTGGGAACGGAATCGGCAGGCCGTTTCGAAGAAGCCCGGTTCGGTGGCGAGGAGCTTCTGGAATTACTCCGTTTGTTTCTGATTGCGGGAGATGACACTGAGGCGGAACGAGTCTGTCTGGTGCATACTCCATTGGATTTTCCGACGGTTTGGGCGATAACTCCGGCGATGCTTCAAGCGAAAGTGCCTCGTCTGTTCGTTCTCCATCCCGGCAAAAAATCTGCGGGATTACGTTCGATTCAAAGTCCGTTTCGCTTTCAGAATCTTCTGCTGGCCATCGTCATTCGGCAGGGCGCGGCGAGTGTTCTCTTCGCAGAGAAAGTTCCGTCGGAAAATCGCTTGTTTCAGGAAAGTCGGGAGCTTTTTCGTGTCGTTGTCTGTGATGATCCAAAGCTGCTGAAGCCGCTCTTTCGAAAATTGAAAACTCCTCTTGGTGAGCGAACGAAAGAACTTCTGAATTTATGGAATCCAGCAGCTATATCACCTCCGCAGTTTTCACAGGTTTTGGAATTGCTTCACAAGAAACGGGAGCAGTTCTTTGAAATGCAGGTCCGCATTCGAATTCACGATTCCCTTGCTCGAACATTGCCCATCGAACTGGAAGGGGAACCGTTCTTTTTAGCGTTGAATCGCTGTTTTCGACAAATACTCCATTTCGATTATTTAGAATTGCAGATTCCGAATCCCGATGATTTCTGGCCTGGGCGCGGCCCCGGCTGGGTATGGCGAGATACGGAATGGACTGGACAACTCCTCTCGATTCTCCTTCGACAGGAAAAACTCGCCTCGGCTGTGCGCGAAGGAGAACCCGTTATCATTCACGATGTCTCCAAAGCTCAGAGCTTGATGAATCCTCGCCTTTTAAGAATTATGGGACTTAAATCCGGTATCCTGTTGCCGATGTCGCTGAAGAGCCGCACATTGGGATGGCTGAAGATATTCTACCATCAACAACCTCTAATCACAGATAAAGAAATTTCGCTATTAAAATTTCTATCGACATCCGTCGCAGATGTCTTGGTGCGCAGTCGCATGTATTTGCGCACGCAGAGACTCGCGACGGTCGATGGGCTGACTGGTTTATTCAATCATCGATTTTTTCATGAACAGCTTCGCAAAGAATACCAGCGCGCAAAACGCTACCATAATTCACTGACGTTGATTATGGTGGATGTCGATGATTTTAAACAATACAATGATGCGAACGGGCATCTCGCCGGGGATCAGGCGCTGGAGACATTGGCGTCTGTGATTAAGCGCACCGTACGCGATATTGATTTTGTTGCGCGGTATGGAGGAGAGGAATTCGCCCTCATTCTCCCGGAGGTGGATACGCGCAGAGGATTCATCGTCGCCGAGAAAATCCGGCGGTCGGTGGAGTCGGAAACCTTTGAGGGCGAGCATCGTTTAAAATCCAAGAAGATAACGATATCAGCGGGGATTTGTGATAATGCTCTGGTACGGGGCCCGGAAGAGATGATTGAACAAGCAGATCAAGCTCTCTATTGGGTCAAGCGCCATGGGCGAAACAGGTGTCGAGCAGCACGAAAGGAGAAGAATGCAAGAAAAGCGTAAAATCCTAATGGTGGCTTCCGAAGTCGTCCCTTTTGCCAAGACGGGGGGATTAGCGGATGTATGCGGCGCATTACCGAAGGCGTTGCAGGAGTTGGGACATGATGTCCGTCTTCTGATGCCGCTTTACAAGCAGGTGGATGTCAAAGGACATCGCATTCGCCGGGCGGCGGCTTTGAAGAATATCCCGTTGAAAATCGGGAGCGACAAGATACAAATAGATTTCCGAACGGGAAAGTTGCCGGACAGCAAAGTCAAAACGTACTTTCTGGACTATGATGAGTTCTACAATCGCGATGAACTTTATGTGGATCCGGAAACCGGGAAAGACTATCCTAACAATGACCGACGTTTTATCGCGCTCAGCCGAGCCGCTTTCGCCCTGTGTGAGAGCTTGGACTGGATTCCGGATGTAATTCATTGTCACGATTGGCAAACCGCTCTGATACCGCTTCTGATAAAAAATGAGGAGCGTTTCGCAGGGACGCGCACTGTCCTGACGATTCACAATCTTGGTTACCAAGGGAATTTCCCACCGGAAACTATCGAGCTTATCGGCGATTATGCTCACCTTATGCAGCCGATGGGGCCGATGGAATATTTTGGGAAGGTGAGTTTCTTGAAAACAGGTGTGCATTTCGCGGACAAACTGAACGCTGTTTCTCCGACCTATGCGCGTGAGATTCAGGGAAGCGAAGAATACGGCTATGGTTTTCAGGGTATTCTGCAGGAAAGGGCAGCCGACCTTGTCGGTATTTTGAATGGACTGGATGTCGACGTCTGGAATCCGAAAGGTGACAGCAATATCGCAGTGAACTATGATGTCGCAACTCTGGATAAGAAAATCGAAAATAAAAAAGCTCTTTGCGAACGGGTTGGATTCACCTTCAGCGAGACGGTGCCGCTCTTTGGTGTCATCTCGCGTTTGGCCGATCAAAAAGGATTCGATCTTTTCGCGGAAATCAAAGAGGCTCTTGTTGCGTTGCCGTTCCAGTTTGTTCTGTTGGGGACGGGAGACAAGAAGTATGAAGAACTCTTTCGCGGTCTCGCAAAGTCAAATCCGAAAAAATTTCACGCCATCATCGGTTTCAACAATAAGCTGGCGCATCGGATTGAAGCTGGTGTCGATTGTTTCATGATGCCGTCTCGCTATGAACCCTGCGGATTGAACCAGATGATGAGCATGCGCTATGGAACGGTGCCTCTGGTTCGCGCGACAGGCGGTCTGGCAGACACGGTGATAGATGTCGACGCTGAACCGGAGCGCGGAAATGGATTCACATTCGATGCCTATGACGCAGAGCTTCTCTTGGAAACAATCAAACGCGCGGTAAAAACCTTTGAAAATCAATCGCGGTGGATAGCCATGCAGGAACGAGGCATGAAACACGATTTTTCTTGGACGGCTTCCGCCAATAAATATGGTGAACTCTATGAACAAGCGCTGCAAAAATCCTAATTTGTCGCGTACAATATTGAGCAAAGTCAAGGTGGGGGTCCTTGACTTTTCTTTTTGGCGCACGTTTGTTTTTGCAATCGGCGTTGCGGTTTTCCTTCAATTGGTACATGCTCAGGAGAACTTTACACTGTTGATTGACAGGGAATCCGGATTGCTGCGCGATGCGCGTGCTATTTCTGTTGCTCCCGATGGAACGATTTACATCGCCGATACCGGCCATCATCGCATTGTGCAAGTCGGAGCGGATGGGACTCTGCTCGGAGAAATCGGCGGCTTGGGCAAGGAGCACGGTCAGTTTCAATGGCCGATTGATGTGGCCGCGCAGCAGGGAACGAGCATCTGGGTATCCGATTTCGGCAACCGCCGCATCGAACGATTTACCCGCCGTTTTACATGGCAGGGGACGATTGAAATTCCATCCATCGATGGAGATATCGCCGGACAACCCGGAGCGCTGGCTGTAACGGCAATGGGAGACCTTTTTGTCGTTGATCAGGATGGACAGCGCCTGTTGAAATTCAATCCGTTGGGAATTTTGCAGGCGGAGCATGGAGCGCATAGAGGAGTGCGGTGGGTTTCTCAAATCGATAATCTGGCCGCGAACAGCGAATTCGGAATTGTCTGGGCGGATAGAGAAGCGAATCTTGTACGCAGGATGGATCTCTTCGGCAGCGGCTTGGGAGATTTAGGACGAGGACAATTACGCAGCCCGGAGCGAGTGGCTTTTTCGGAGCGAACGCTGTGGGTGAGTGATTCATCGGGAATTCTTCGCGCCGATATTGAACAGGGAGAGTTTATTCGGATACTCGAAACACAAACGCTACAGGAAAACGGTATCCGGAAACTGAGCGATTTTGCTTGCGTTAATAACTCTTACCTGTATCTTTTGGATGGGTCTCAAGGACAACTTTGGCGAGTTTCTCTTCTCTCGAAATAGGCTTTCCGGATGACTAAAGTGCATCACTCCGAAGCGAAAATCGAGTGCGTTAGGCGAGCGTTTTGGCTCTTGCCTATCGTACTCGTTTTTTTTGTCGGGACAGTGTACGGACAGATTCCAGCGCGACGCGGGAACATAACCTTCGTTGGAGGGATGCAGCAGGACAGCCTTTTTGTTTTGCCGGCGACATGGGTATTGCCGGATTCTCTTTTTGTTTTTCGCAATGACAAACAGCAAAGCGAGTTCTCCGATTGGCGACGAACCGCCGCCGGAAATTCCATCTGGCTTTATCGTCCGCTTCTTTTGGGAGATTCGCTTAAAATCGAATTCAGCTACCTCCCCTTCCCGGTCATCCGCAGCTATGCCCGGCATCGTTTAAGAGAAGTCAGTGTCACGACTCCAAGCGGTGATACACTGAAAACATATAAAGAAATTCCTGCACTCAGGGAGCACGATCCGAATTGGTCGGAGCTGAATAAGTCCGGCAGTCTCTTGCGCAGCATTTCCATCGGGACGAATCAGGATATGGCAATGGAAAGCGCGTTGAATTTGCAGTTGACCGGGAAAGTAGGAAAGGACGTAGAAGTCGTCGCGGCATTGACGGATCAGTCGTCACCGATAGAGCCGGAAGGAACGACGGAAACGATTCAGGAACTCGATAAAGTGTATGTGCAGGTGCGGAGTCCTCATCTGCGAGGAACTCTTGGCGATTACACGCTGGACTTGCCCGGTGGGCGCTATGATACCTACACGAGGAAACTGTCGGGAATTCAGATGGAAGCTCTCTTTCCGAATGTGAACGTCACCGCAGCGGGCGCGGTAAGTGAAGGAGAATTCTTCACGAATAATTTCATGGGGCAGGAGAGCAATCAGGGGCCCTATACACTCACGGGTAAGAACGGCGAACTCAGTGTTAAGGTTTTGGCGGGGACGGAAAAAGTTTGGTTGGATGGAGAACTGCTCCGGCGTGGTGAAGGGAATGATTATGTGATTGACTATTCGAGCGGGCAAATCACGTTCACCAGTCGGCGGCTTATCACATCGGATACGCGCATCACAGTAGATTTCGAATATGCCACGGAACGCTTCCAGAAGTTCTACGGCGCGGCGCGAGCCGAAGGCGAAATTCTGAATGGAAAAGTAAAAAGCAGTTGGACATGGATTGACGAAGCCGACAATAGAAATCAACCGCTGCTGACAACCTTCGATGAAGAAGACAGAGCCGCACTCGCATCAGCAGGAGATAATCCCTTGCTCGCGATTGTGCCCTCGGCGGATTCGCTGGGACCCGGACTTGGAGAGTACACTCGCAGAGATACAGTTGTGAGTGGCACGACGTATTCGATGTTTGTCCTTGTCGCTCGAGACAGTACCGGTCAGCTTCAAGGAGAGTGGCGAGTCACGTTTGATTATTTCGGACAAGGAAACGGCGAGTACGAACTTCGCGTGGATCCACTGGGGCAAACCTATCATATCTGGGTAGGGCCGGGCGCAGGTGAATACCGACCGCAGCGCAAATTGCCGCTGCCAACCGACCATCAGCTTGGAGATTTCCGACTTCAGACGGAAGTGGTGAAAGGAATTCGAGCGGGAACCGAAATAGCTCTGAGTCGCTATGACCAAAATACCTTTTCAGGTTTGGACGATAACGATAATAATGGCTTGGCTGTTGAATCGAATTTGGAAATCGTTCCTGAAAATCTGAAGATCGGAAGTTACCGTCCGGATTATCTGAGACTCTTCGGCTCTCTGCGATATCGCGACGACCGCTTTCAAGATATTACACGCAGTGACCTCGTGGAATTCCAGCGCGAATGGGATACCGAACGTCTCTCCGGCACAGAAGAAACCATTCAAGAAGTCGGCGGCCAAGTGAGACCCTATCGCTTTTTGGGTCTTTCCGGCGCTTACGGAAGATTGTCAAGAGGACAGCGGTTTGAGTCGCGCAAGAGAACCGGGCAACTGCAATTGCGGCCGTTTCAGCACTGGGAAGCGACCTACAATATTTTTCATTTGACGTCGGATGACAGCTTAAGCGGGCGCAACAGTCGCTGGACGCGGCAGAAAACCGGAGCGAAAGGAAAGTGGTGGCGATTCGAGCCGCGTGGAGGGTTGAACTGGGAAAATCGCCGCGATAAATACACGACGCAGAGTTCCGGATTTCGATTCTGGGAATGGCACAGCGGACTCGGCATCGAGCTGCCTGCAGACGTCGATATAGATGGCGAATATCGTCGTCGGCTCGATGACAAAATTGCTGCGTCGAATTTCTATCGCTTCTCGAATGCGTACACCGCTTCCATGCAGGCGAGTTGGAATCCATCCGTATGGGGTCGGACGCTGCTTCGCTACAATCATCGCGAAAAAGATTACACACTTCCCGACTCTGCGGATGTGCGTACGGACATGGCGAGGTGGGAAGCTTTTTTCGTGCCGCCGTCCCGTCTCTTCGAAGCCAACTGGACTTATGAGGTCGCAAGCACACGTTCGCAAAATCAGGTGCTTATCGCTCTCGAAGTTCCTCCCGGAACCGGAGACTATCGCCGGGAAGGCGGGACCTATTTGCCGGATGATCAGGGCGACATTATCTTGGTGCCGCGGAATACGGGTTTGTTTATTCCGGTGACGGAAGTCCGCTTGACATCCATCTTTTGGCTTAGACCCGACGAAGCAAAATCGAGAATTTCTCTGCCCGATTGGCTTCATCCTTTTTCATCGGAGACGGAGTTGCAAGTCGAAGAAAACACTCGCGAGCGCTCCAACCTGCGTCTGTTTTTCTTCGACCCGTCTGTCTATCAGAGCGATTCTACGATTTACGGAAACTTTTCGATACGCGAAGATATTCATTTCCAGCGACTGAATCGGAAATTCGCCGTGCGATTTCGTTATCGCCAGAGCAGCAGTCTGCAGAATCAATATCTCAACGGAGGTGAAGAAAGACGGTTTCGACAGGGAGCCGTGCGCGTACGAGCGATTTATCTTGCGGGACTTCGCGGAACAACAGAACTCGATGGTGAACGCGAAACACATCTCTATCGAACGACGCCGTTGCCCAGTCGAGAAATTCGTCGCGCGTCTCTGGAAGAAACGGTTACATATAATTTTGGAACTCGCTGGGAATGGGGAGGAAGTCTCAGTGGTTCCTATGTCGAGGATCAACTCAGCGAAATCGTTGCCAGACTCTACAGCGTAGAACCGCGAGCGTCGTATATGTTACTGGGTCGCGGGCGCGCCGATGCAGAAATTCAGATGATTTACGCGCAATCCACGACCGACCAAATCCCATGGGAGCTTGCTCGCGGAGCAAACAAAGGAATAAATTGGCGCTGGGAGTTTACTGCGAATTATCAGTTCGCCCGCAACTTCTCGAGTTCACTGACGTATTCGGGATGGGCGGACGCGAGAGAACGAACGCTGCACACCGGCCGGGTTGAAGTGAGGGCATCGTTTTGAAACGGCTTCTTTACATAGTCATCCTACTTACCCTCGTGCAGGTGTCATTTGCGAGTACGCTTCGTAAGATTCGATTCCCCGGAGTGCGAGCGTTTTCGACGGCGGAGCTTTCTCATTTTCTGGGACTCTCGAAAGGAGACAGCTTATATAATTTACCGCAGCACTTGCGCGCGCTTGAGGATTCTCTTATCACCGCGGATTATCTTTTCGCACGCGTGGATTCCGTGCAGATTGATACATCGCGTCGAGGTCGCCTGATTCTTTCTGTCTATGTAAATCTCGGCGCGCTCACTCGCGTAGGACAGATACGCTGGCAGGGAGACAGTCTTTTCATTTCGCCTCGCATCGCCCGTAGCGCAAGACTTCAACCGGGAGCGGTTTTTCGCTGGGCGTCGCTTCATTCGGATATTGCCGAGATTTTGAGCGACATGGGAAATCATGGGTTCCCGTTTGCGCGCGTCACGATTCTGAGTATCACTCCGTACATGGCAGAGGAACATTTCGTGGATGTGATTCTGCGAATACAAAAAGGCCCGCAAGCGAATGTGAATTTTCTGGAATTCTCTGGAAACCGTCTGACGAAATCTGAACTGCTTGAGCGCGAAACACGTTTGAAACCGGGAGTGTCCTATTCCGAAATCGGAGCGACACGTGCGCGGCGTTATCTGCAAAGGCTTCCTTATATTGCCGCTGTGCAAAACCCCGAAATTGTTTTTAGTCCACAGGGACAAACCGGATTGGCTTTCGCGATTACGGAAGCGCCATCGACTCGTATCGATTTGGTTGCAGGGTATCTTCCTGGTGTTGAGGAGGGAGAGAAGGGAGTCCTGACCGGGCTTGTTGACTTGAGTTTCTTGAATCTTTTCGGCACGGGTCGGCGCGCTCTCGTTCATTGGGCTCGTCCCGACCGTTCCGTGCAGACGATTCAACTCGAATACGAAGAACCTTGGGTTGCAAAGATGCCGCTGTCTTTGGCCGTAGGATTCGGTCAGCGCATTGAGGATACTCTCTATGTGGACCGAAACGTTCATCTGCGCGCGACGGTGACACTGACGGAAGCGCTTCAAGTTTGGGGACAAGGACATTTTAAAGAGGTGATTCCGGATAGCGTTAGCCGGGAAGTTTTAGGGCTCCCGGCGACTCGCACACGCGGTTTGGAAGCCGGATTTGTCTGGGATACGCGCGATTGGCCGCTGAATCCGAGGTCAGGCGCGATGTTTTCGACATTCGCGGGCGTGGGTTGGCGGCGTGTTTCGGCTGCGCAGGCTTACGGTGGAGAAAGTCATCGCAGACAACATTCGGCGGGTGTGGATGCGGAGGTTGCTCTGGAGGTTTTCCCGCGATGGGTTTTTGATGCGGCCTTTCATGGGAAAGCGCTGGAGTCGAATGAGCCGGAAATCCTGCTGCCGGACCTTTATCGATTGGGAGGAGCGCGCTCGCTACGCGGCTATCGCGAGGAACAGTTCACCGGCTCTCGCATCGGCTGGATGAATCTGGAACTGCGGTATTTGCTGGGAGGAGCGTCGCGTTTCTTCGGGTTTGTCGATGGAGGCGCCTATTTCCGTGAGCAATGGATAGAGGAAACCCCGATAACCCAGCAGGATTACAAAATCGGCGTCGGAACCGGCATCCGTGTGGAAACAGGCTTGGGGATTTGGGGTTTCGATTACGCATTGGGAGAAGGGGATGCTTTGCTGTCGGGGAAGGTGCATATCTCTCTGCGAAGTGAATTCTAAGAGCTTGTTTTTTCCGTTTATTCTTCGTAACTTAGTAAGTTAAAATAAAGGTATAATTGTTCGTGAAAAAAGAGCTCATTATTAATTCTACGACGACGGAAGCTCGCATTGCGCTGTTGGAAGACGGGCAGCTTGTGGAACTTTTTGTCGAGCGGCCGGAAACCGAGCGGAATATCGGGGATATCTATAAAGGCGTCGTTCATCGAGTCGCTGCGGGTATGAAGGCGGCTTTCATCAACATAGGCTGGCCTATGGACGGCTTTATTCACTTCTCGGATGTGGGCACAGGCGCCTCAGAGTTGCTGGGAGGAGTGGACGAGCATATCCAGGTAGAGGGAAAGCGGTCACGTACGGCGCACTACAAACGACCGAACTTGAAAGTCGGGCAAGAAATCCTTGTTCAGATTGTCAAGGAACCTCTGGGCAAGAAAGGGCCCCGCGTAACCTCCGAAATCAGTCTGCCGGGACGGTTTCTGGTGCTGGTGCCGGGAGCATCACATATCGGGGTTTCGCGCCGCATTGAAAATTTCAAAGAGAAAAAGAGACTCAAGGCGATTCTTCAAAAAATTCAGCCGGAAGGATTTGGGCTTATCGGTCGGACCGTTGCCGAGAAGAGAACAGAAGAAGACTTAACGAAGGATCTGAAAAGGATACAACGGCTCTGGAATATGGTAAGCACTCGCGTCAGCAAAACGAGCGCACCGGCGCGAGTTCATAAAGAGCAGCCTCTGACCTCCAGTGTCATCCGGGATCTTTTCGCCGCGGATATTGAACGAGTTTTAGTGGATTCGAAAACGCTCTACCGCGAAATTCGTACCTATGTTCGGTCGGTGGCTCCCGGTCTCCTCGAACGTATCCAATTGCACAAAGAACACGGGCCGATTTTTGACGTTACAAATGTTGAAGGCGAGATTGAAAAAGGACTAGCGCGGAAAGTCTGGTTTGGAAGCGGCTCTTATCTTATCATCGAGCAGACAGAAGCCGTGGTAACTATCGACGTCAACTCGGGGCGTTTTCGTGGGAAGAAAGATCAGGAAGAGAATAATTTAAAAGTAAACTTGCTCGCCGCGCGGGAACTCTGCCGCCAGATTCGCTTCCGCGATTTGGGAGGCATCCTCATCGTTGATTTCATTGACATGTCTCAGGATAAGAATCAAAAACGCGTGCTCGATGAGATGCGAAAGGAATTGAGAAAAGACCGCGCGAAATGGGACATGGCTCCGATTTCACGATTCGGCATTATGGAACTCACGCGCCAGAGAACCAAACCCAGTCTGGTCTTTACCTTCAATGAACCCTGCCCTATGTGCGATGGTTCCGGGATGGTGGTTTCCAAAGAAACGGCTGTGACGCAGTTGGAAAACTGGGTGCGGCGTTTCAAAAGTCGCTCCGGCGAATTGGGATTAACGGTGCGGGCTCATCCGGAAATCGTTGAGTTTATCACGAAAGGCCTCAAATCACATATTCGTCAAATTATGTGGGCAAATCTCATGTATATCAAACTGGAATCAGACGATAGCCTGAAATTAGAGGATTTCAGATGCTACAGTTGGAAGCGCGGGGAAGATGTAACGGCTGAATTTCGGACTTGACTTTTATTAGTAATTTTTATATATTTAAGATTCTGAAAGAAGACCAATTTTTAATTGTTTTCCTATTGTAATTACTGCAATTAGGAAGTGAGGATTCATGTACGCTGTATGTCGCATAGGCGGACAACAATTTCGCGTCGAAGCAGACAAGGTTCTGCGGGTACCGAAACTTCAGGCGGCCAAAGGTGAAACGCTGGAACTCAGGGATATTCTGATGATTTCCGACGATAATGGGGCGCGCTTTGGACAGCCGACGGTTGAAGGAAAAGTCACGGCACGAGTTTTGGGACATGGCCGTGATGAAAAAGTCATTGTGTTCAAGAAAATTCGTCGCATGGATTATAAGCGCAAACGCGGACATCGTCAGCATTTTACGGAACTGAAGATCGAAGCAATCGAAGCTTAGGATTTCTAAAAGGAGTTATTATGGCGCATAAGAAAGGACAGGGAGCTTCGCGCAACGGTCGGGATTCCAATCCCAAGATGTTGGGTGTGAAGCGCTATGGCGGGCAGTTCGTTCATGCGGGTGAAATTCTGGTTCGCCAGCGGGGGACGAAAATACGCCCGGGCCGCAATGTCGGTCTAGGAAAAGATGACACGCTTTTCGCCATGAAAGAAGGGCATGTTCAATTCGCTGCTCATCGAAGCGGACGCCGTCAAGTTCATATTATTCCTGCCGAAGTTTAATCTTCCCAATACTCCCCCTGTTGAAATTTTCGGCAGGGGGTCAATTTCTTAAATACTTGATACACATTTCACAAACATTGCGGAGAGTACAATGAAGATCACCGTCATTGGAGCCGGAAATGTAGGCGCGACAACTGCATTGATGTTGGCTCAACAACAGTTGGCGAAGGAAGTTGTTGTCGTGGATATTCTGGAAGGAATCCCTGAAGGTAAAAGCCTTGATATGCTTCAAAGCGGGCCTGTTCATGGATCCGATACGTTTGTTCGCGGAACGACGGACTACAACGAAACCGCTAATTCGGACATTATCGTCATGACAGCAGGGTTGGCGCGTAAACCCGGCATGTCTCGTGACGATCTCCTCGCAGCCAATACAAAGATTGTCAAAGATGCCATCGGAAGTGCGTCCGCGAAGTCTCCGAATGCTATCATCGTCGTTGTATCGAATCCTCTGGATGTGATGACCTACGTCGCGCTCAAAGTTTCCAAGTTCCCTCACAAGCGCGTCTTTGGAATGGCAGGAATTCTGGATACCGCTCGCCTGCGCGCTTTTATTGCGATGGAATTGAATGTATCCGTGCGGGATATCTCAGCGATGGTGCTGGGCGGTCATGGAGACACGATGGTTCCGCTACCGCGCTTAACGACGGTTGGCGGTATTCCTATCGGAAATCTGATGCCGCAGGAACGCGTGGATGCGATTATGCAGCGCACGCGCGGCGGTGGAGCGGAGATTGTGAAGTTCTTGAAGACAGGTTCCGCTTATTATGCTCCTGCCGCAGCCGCGGCGGAAATGGTCGATTCGATTGTGAAAGATCGCAAACGCATTCTGCCCTGTTGCGCGTATCTCACTGGCGAATATGGCGAAAAAGATATCTACATGGGAGTGCCTGTCGTGTTGGGTCGCGGCGGAGCCGAGCGCATTCTCGAGATGCCTTTGAATGACGAAGAAAAGGCGCTCTTCAAGAAGAGTATTGACCACGTTCGCGGGACGATTGCCAAGGCAAACATCTAATTCCGACGAATACGTGAGGTTGTCTCATGGCGAAAGTAGCGGTTATTCTTTCCGGCTGTGGGTATCTTGACGGCGCGGAAATTCACGAGTCTGTTCTAACGCTTTTAGCGCTTGACAGAGCTGGTATTTCTTATCAATGTCTCGCGCCGAATATTCCTCAGATGCATGTCGTTGACCATACGAAAGGTCAGCCTGTTTCCGGAGAAACACGCAATGTACTGACGGAAGCGGCGCGCATTGCCCGCGGGGAAATCAAAGAGCTCTCGTCGGTCAGCGCTGCTGATTTTGCAGGAGTGATTTTGCCCGGCGGATTTGGCGCGGCGAAGAATTACTGTGACTATGCGACTCAGGGTGATACCTGTCAGATGAATTCGCTTGTTCAGGAATTCCTTGTGGAAATGGTTGAAGCGAAGAAGCCTGTCGGTGTCATTTGCATTTCACCGGTGATTTTAGCCCGCGCTTTGAAAGGGCATGATATTCACCCGAAGCTTACCATTGGAACGGACGCGGGAACGGCGAAATCCATTGAAAACTTCGGCTCAAAGCATGTGAATTGTCCGACAAATGATTGTGTCGTGGACGAGGCACATCGAATTGTCTCCACCCCGGCTTATATGACAGGACAGAATATCGCTGAAGTCGCCGCTGGTATTGAGAGGCTTGTCGCCGAATTCGGAAGATTTCTCAGTGCATAGTGCGTGTTTTGGAGCTTCAAGAGGGTTCTTAGCGTTGAAATCTAATCGAAAAATCAACGCCCTGCTGGAGAAACAGGAGGTTACGAGTCCACGTATCATTGCTGTGGGGTTTGAAGAAATTTAATTCTGCACGTAAAACCACTTGCGAAATGATGTCACGATATGTATATTGAAACTGCCGGTTGAAATAAGGCAGACGAATCTGTACCAACATAATTGACCCAAGGGACCGGCGGAAAACTTCCGTTCGGTCCCTTTTTATTTTTCCTTTAAAAACGGGAATAGTATCTCGATTTGGAATCGAAAGTTGCAACCATACTGATTGTCGATGATGATCCGAATATCCTAAAAATGCTGAGAGCGTTTTTGGAGCAGGAGGGGTATCGGGTGTGGTCGGCGGCGACTGGCGAAGAAGCGTCCGCGTTGCCCAATCTGAAAGATGTGGATGTTGCGCTGCTGGATCTCCGTCTGCCCGGAGAAATCGACGGGCTTGCCCTCGTGCGCGATTTCAATGAACGATTTCCGCAGATGCTCAAGATTGTCATCTCCGGGATGGGTGAATTGGACGATGCCATCGCGGCGATTGAAGAACACATCTTTGCCTATATCAAAAAGCCTTTCCCGAACCTGCGGGAAGTTGGGCTTCTGGTGCAGCGTGCGTTGGAACAGGCGCATCTGATAAGAGAGAATGCCAGTTATCAGCAGCGGTTGGAAACGCTGAACCGTGAGTTGGAAAAGACGATTGAAGATCGCACGGCTGAAGTTGTCCATTACCGCGATACGTTGTCGTATCTTTTCCAGACAAGCTCTCACATTGCAACGCTTGAAACCATCGACCGCATGTTGGAATTCATCTGTCAGGCGCTTGTGGATGCCGGGCTCTTCAAGCGAGCAGTTTTGTTAATAGCCGATGAACGGTTTCTGGTCAATTATGTTGGCGGCGCGTTTGCGGAAGGTTCGAAAGAAGCTCTGGCGAGGGAATTGGCGGCGTTGCGGGGAAGCCCTTTGCGGCCTTATGAGTTCAATTCTCAGCCGCAGATGATTGGGGGTGCCTACTATGTTCCTGATCAGACGAAGATGAATCAAATGCGGGAAACCGATGGAGATACTTGGCAATCCGGTGACCGCCTCTTCTTTCCCTTTCGCAGACAGGACGGTCGTATCTTCGGATTCTTAAGTGTGGCGGAACCGCGTGACGGTCGTATTCCCGGTGAAGAAACCATCCAAATGCTTCACCTGTTGCTGAATCACACCGCGTTGCATATTGAGAGTCACGGCATGAAGCAACAACTCCTGCAGCATGCCAGCACACTGGAGCGTCGCATTCTCGAACGCACGCGGGAGCTTGAAGAAAGTCAGGAGAAATTCAGCCGACTGGTGAATTGTACCAGTGATATTGTTTATATTGTGGACGAGAAAGGAATCGTTGTCTATCTTAATGAAGCGTTCCATAAAACACTGGGCTACAACCGCGAAGATTATGTCGGTCGCTCGCTTGTGGCCTTTTTCGATGATTTATGCACCGACAATCCGATGAATCTGCGAGTGCAGAATTTCGTGCAATCGCCAGAGGCCGTGGAAGGACTCCTGACGGTGGAATTGGTGGCGCGCAGTGGTGATAAAACCGTTTTGGAAATCAACAGTACGCCCATTCGCCATGCAGGACGTTTCCGCGGAAGTCAGGGAATTGCCCGGGATGTCACAGAGAGACGCGCTCTCCTGCAGCGGCTGGTGGCGGTGGAGCGTTTGGCGGCGACGGGTCGTTTAGCTGCGGGGATCGCGCACGAAATCAACAATCCGTTGCAGGCGATTTCCTCTCACCTGACGGTGGTAACATCGAAGGTTAAAGACACGACAGAAATTCAGCCGAATCTCGACATGATTCGTGAAGGGATTCATCGGATACGCGATATCGTATTACAGATGCTGGATGTTCATCGTCCCTCTCCGCAGGAAAAAATACCGACGGATGTGAATCGGATTATCGAGGAAGTTCTGGCGCTTACGGGGAATCAACTCGTGAAGTCACGTATTCAAGTCAAGATGGAGTTGGCGAAAGAAATCTCTATGGTGCAGGGGGAGACTCAGGAGTTTCACCAGATATTTTTGAATCTGATTTTGAACGCGGAAGAAGCGATGCCGGACGGAGGAGGCTTAACGATTCGCACACTGAACTCAGGTGAAGAAATTATTTGCGAGATAGTCGACACCGGTGTCGGAATTCCTCCGGAACATCTGGAAACTGTCTTCGAACCCTTCTTTACTTATCGGGCAACCGGAAACGGAATGGGACTCGGCCTCTATCTGGTACGAAATCTGATTCAGAAATATGAAGGTACCATTGATGTCGAATCCAAGGTCGGTGAAGGCTCGACGTTCCGCGTAAAATTCCCCGTCATCCCCAAAGATTCATAAGCGGAATTGTAAAGAGAGAATAAAAAAGAACCTCGGAATAACCGGGGTTCTTTTTTTATCTCCCCCCGCTTGCGGCGGGGCATAAGGGGGGTAGCTATAGCAAGTACTTTCGCCGTTGTGGGTCTCCAGATCCGCAATGGATTTATAACGTTTCGAATATTTTTGTCCGATGATGGGCAGGCAGGAGCCAGCCCTTAGGTCGGGAATATGGAAAACAACCCTAGCGGCTGGCTCCTGCCCGCCGTTTCTGCAATACGAAGGCTATAGCAAATGCGAGTTCCGAAAACTTGTCCACTGATTGTCAGTCACAATAATGTGATCGAGAAGCTCGATACCCATCGCTTTCCCCGCTTGAACGAGTCGTCGAGTCAATTCGATATCTTCAGGTGACGGACTGGGATGACCGGAAGGATGATTATGGCAAAGGATAAATGCAACGGCGTTGTGATGCGTTGCTTGCCTAAAAATCTCTCGGGGATACAAACGTGCGGAAGCGCGAGTGCCGGTTGCGATTTCGATTTTTTCAAATCGCTTGCGCAATCGGGATGCGACGTCATCGGTTTCCGTTCCAATAAGAAGAGCCCGGTGACCGCGAAGGCGACCGAGCGCTGTCTCGAGTGTTTCGGAAAAGATTTTAATGCTAACTGATGGAAGCACCGCTTGGAATTTCTTTGTCGATGGTTATGAGTGAAAGCTCATCATCAGAAGATGCCGCCAAGAGCATTCCTTGTGATTCCTCGCCCCGAAGTTTGACGGGTTTCAGATTGGTGACGACAATGACGGTCTTCCCTATGAGAGATTCAGGTGAATAGTGCTTGGCGATACCGGCGATAATCTGCCGCGTCTCATCGCCAATCTCGACGCGCAATTTCAGCAGCTTGTTGGCTTTGGGAATAGGTTCGGCGGAAAGGACGCGGGCAACCTTGAGTTGCACTCGCGAGAAATCTTCGATACCGATGATGTCCATCTTCTTGTCCTCGGCGGATACTTTCTTGGTCTCTTTTGGTTTGCGTGTTTTCCCGATAATCTCCGGTAACAATTCAGCCAGCTCATCTTCGGGAATGCGCGGGAAGAGTGGAGGCCCTTCGGTGATGCGAGTGCCGGCACGCAGGCGTCCCCAGCGCGCATGAGGCTCGAAGCGGAACTCTTCGATGGGTTGCCCCAGTCGAGTGAGCAGCTCGGTTGTTTTTTCCGGCATCACAGGCGAAAGGAAAACCGCAGCAATCCGCAGCGTTTCGAGACCTTCGTAAATAATTTCTCCGGCGCGCGCGCGATTCTCTTTGACGAGCTTCCACGGAGCATTCGCTTCAAGATAGCGGTTGGTCGCGCGAATGAGCTGTAGAATTTCCTCGATGACATTATGCAATCGGAACTCGCTGAGTTCTTCCGGAATTCTTTCCGTCAGTGAAGCGATTTGGGTCATCAGAGGGCCGGGCTTTTCCGGCGCTTCCGGCGCTTTGCCGTCGAAATGAGCGGACGTCAGTTTCGTCAACCGCGAAAGCAGATTTCCAAAGTCATTCGCTAAGTCGCTGTTGAGGCGATTCGCGAGAGATGCGATGGAGAATTTTGCATCGAGACCAACGACCATATCCCGCATCAAAAAATACCGCAGAGCATCTGTTCCGAAAACTTTCACAAGCGGCAACGGAGCTAACGGAGTTCCGTGCGATTTGGAAATTTTAGTATCCTCGAAATTCCAATAGCCGTGGACAGTCAGGTGGGCGAAGGGAGGAATACCTGCGGCTTTCAGCATCGTCGGCCAATAAACGCCGTGCGGTTTCAGAATGTCTTTCCCGATGAGGTGTTCCGTTCGCGCCCAGTAATCCTGCCAGTTACTTTCATCCGGATAGCCGATGCCTGTCAGGTAGTTAATCAGAGCATCAAACCATACATAGGTGACGTATTTATCATCAAAAGGAATCGGAACGCCCCATGAAAGTCTGCTTGTCGGACGGGAAATACACAAGTCTTCGAGCGGTTCGCGCAGGAAGCCCAGCACCTCATTGCGATACCGTTCCGGTCGGATAAAATCCGGATGGTCTGCGATATAATTTCCCAACCACTCTTGATATTTGCTCATGCGGAAGAAATAATTCTTTTCTTCGATGAATTCCGGAGCGACTTTATGATCAGGACACAAGCCATCCACCAACTCTTTTTCCGTATAGAACCGTTCGCATCCGAGACAATAGAGCCCGCCGTATTCGCCGAAATAAATATCTCCGGCGTCATAGACTTTCCGGAGAATATGGTGCACGGTTCGAATGTGGTCCGCGTCCGTTGTGCGGATGAATCGGTCAGGATGAACATGAAGCTGAGGCCAAAGCTGGCGGAATTTCCCGCTGATGCGGTCCACAAACGCCTGAGGAGTTTCTCCCGTCGCGGCGGCGCTGCGCGCGATTTTATCTCCGTGCTCATCGGTTCCGGTCAAAAAGAACGTGGAGCGACCGAGCAGCCGATGATAGCGCGCCAGTGTATCCGCTAATATAGTTGTGTAGGATGTCCCGATGTGGGGTTCCGCATTGACATAGTAAATCGGAGTCGTAATATAGAACGTCTGTGTCATGATGTCGAATGGCTCTTTGGAGGTTTCTTTTTTCGAGGGCGCTTGTGTCGGCGCGGAATATTTTTTGCCGTCTTAGATGTATCTTTGGATTTTTCAGGACTGCGTTTAGGCTGAGTAGATGGTTGTTTGTCGTCTTTCGCCTGTACTGGTTTGCCGGGCTCTTTCTTTCGTTTCTTTTTCTTAGGCTTTCCCGAGGAGCTTTTCTCTTTAACCGGCGGCGGCTTTTTCGCGGGTTTTTCAGGTGGCGGAGGTTCCGGTTCCGTGATGGGTTCCGGACGTGCGCATACCGTAATGAGCTGATCTTTTTTCATCCCGATTTTCCAGTCGGTGATGTTTTTAAATTCCTCCAGGCTCAACTTTTCCGTTTCTCCGCCTTCGTACCGAACATGGATTTGTTCAGTAATCACATCCACTTTTTCGATGATGCCCGCTCCTTTTTTCGGATCGGAAACTTTTTGATCCGGGATTGGAGAATGCTCAAGGAATTCCTTGTACGTATCCAGCTCATAACGCAGGCAGCATTTCAGGCGACCGCAAAGCCCGGAAAGTTTCGACGGGTTCAGCGGGAGAGATTGGTCACGCGGCATTTGAGTCGTTATCGGATGAAATTCGGACAACCACGTGGCGCAGCAAAGCTGGCGGCCGCAAATGCCGTAGCCGTCTAATTTCCTCGTCTCGTCGCGAGCGCCGATTTGTCGCAAGTCAATTCGCGTGCGATACGTCGCCGCAAAATCTTTGACCAGCTCCCGAAAATCGATTCGACCGTCTGCCGTAAAGTAAAAGGTTATCTTGCGCCCGTCCCATTGAAGCTCTACTCCAATGAACTTCATCTCGAGCTGATGTTCCCGAGCTTTCTGACGCGCAACGGTTAGAGCAGCTTTTTCTTTCTCGCGATTCTGCTGAAGAATATGCAAATCCTCTGGGAGAGCTTTCCGCACGAGTTGAAAGGGAGGAGACTCGTCTTCCTGTTCGCCTTTCTTCCAACCCGCGTGCGAGACAGTTCCTAAATCTTCACCTTTTTCCACCTGAACGACGGTATTGTCTCCCACTTCGAAAGGAAACTCCTGCGGGTTGGAAAAATAGCCTCGCCGGTTGCCTTTGAATTCTATTTCAAAAACAGATACTATTTCTAATGAGTCTTTCATAGGTCAATTACTTGTGTCCTTCCTCAGGCCGCCCGCTGTGATTTTCGCTTGCGCCCTAATGCATGGGACAGTTGATAACTTAATTCTGTCAGGATGTTGATGGGTGTATAGAGCCTGTCCAAATGGTCTCGCGCTGTTTGAACCGCGCGCACGGCAAGTTCGGAATTCGCATCTGGAAAGGCATCGAGTAATTTCTCCGCCCGATCTTTCACACTGGAAAGCATCAACTGAAGTGACATATCTTTCCCTGCTCGCCGTGCCGTCTGCAGGGTTGCAACATCGCGCAGGAAAAGCTGCAGAGTTCCCAGTGTAAGATGAACCCCTCTGTAATCGTTAGAGTAATCGTCAGGCAATAATTTCTTGAAAATAGCAGCAAGCTCTATCGGATTGCGATTGGCGCAGGCGGCCAGATAGTTCACGACCAGTGATTGCAGCGCGTTCCAGTCCATCTGAGTTAATTCCAGAGCTTGGTGGAGGCTTCCCCCGGACAATTGTGAAATCAAAGGAGCCGCATCACCAATATCCGGCTGACGAACCCTCAGTTCCGCTTCAATATCTTTTGCCGCAAGTGGCTGAAAAATGAGATGCTGACAGCGGGAGCGAATAGTCTCCAATAGCGCTCCTTCACGCTCGGCCATCAGAAGAAGATGCGTGTCTTCCGGAGGTTCTTCTAAGATTTTCAGGAAAGCGTTTTGCGCGTTGAGATTCATTTTGTCCGCGTAAAAAATGACAAAGACCTTTCGCTTCGCCTGATACGGTACACGCGAAGCTTGATTAATCAGCAAACGGATATGCTCAATGAGAATGTCTCTTGCTCGGGGGAGCAGTACCGGGAAGTAGTGGTCAGTAGCTTTCTTCTTAAGGGCTTCGAGAAGTTTTTTGTCAAAAAATTCCGTTGTTCCGTCTTGATGCTCGCTCTCCATTCGAGTCCGGCTTGTTTTTCCGGGACGGGGAGCGGTGATGTGCAAATCCGGATGCTGCAAACGAGCCGCAAGCAGGCACTGAGGGCACGTGCGGCAGGGAGCTTCTTCCGGCGATGTTTCAAACTTATCGCACAACAACGCCGTCGCAAAATCCAGTGCGACCGCATCTTTTCCTACACCGGGAGCGCCTGTGAACAGATAGGCGTGGGCGAGACGTTGATGTCCGATGGCTTTCTTGAGGTAGGAGCAGATGACTTTTTGCCCGACAACCCGCGAAAAGAAAGGCCCGGTTATCGTTTCGCCAGCCAGTGAAGAGGATTGTGTTTTTGTTTTCCTTCCCATAGTTCGAAATGTATGCGATAGGTTCCGTTAGAACCGTTAACGCTGGCGGTTCCGAGGCTCTGTCCAGCGCGTACAAGATTCCCGCGCTTCAAGCTGAGTTGCTGCAGATGCCCATAGACAGAAAAGAAGCTGCCGGGATGTTCGACGATAATCACATTCCCAAATCCGCGGAGCCATGTGCTCGATGCTACGCGTCCTTCGGCAATACACGCGACCTCTTCGCCGGCAATCGCGGATATATCAATGCCCGGATTGTCAATCACGGTTGCCAGCGTGCGATTTTTTTGCATGCCGAAATGCGTCAGAATATTTCCCTGTACAGGCCAAGGGAGGGAACCTTTCAGCGGAGTCAGAAGAGCGCCGGTAATCGGTTCTTCCGAAACGGAAGAACGCTGAGCCGAAGCGATCATCTCTTCGATTTTGCGCAGAGCTTCCTGAATCTCTTGCCGTTGTTTTTCCAGCAGGACTTTATCATTGCGCACCTGACTTAAATCGGCGGTCAGTTGAGATTGCTGCTGTTTCAACTCTTTTTGTTGAGACTTCAGAGCTTTCTCGGCTTTGGAAACTTTTCGCCGTGCGGTTACGATGCGTTCCTGCTCGCTGCTTAGTTGGCGCTTCTTCGTGATGATGTTTTCTTGAAGTTGATTTAATTCCTTATCTTGAATCGCCAGTTGCGCAAGATACTTTTCTTCAAATCTGTTTATGGTTGTGAGGACTCGCCGCCGCTTGAAAAGCTCCGGCAAACTCCGGGCTCCCAAAAGGAATTCATACGCAGCCCACTTCGATAATCTGCGCCGCGCTCCGATATGTCGCACATAAGCTGTCTGAAGTACCCGGCGATGTTCTTCCACATGGTTCTTCTCGATGGAGGAACTCGCCAAATCCTCGCGGCTCTCTTTCAGGGATTTTTCGAGGTCTCTAAATGTATTACTTAATCTCTTACGCTCCTTTTTCTGCGTATGAATGAGCTGCGACTGTAAAGCGATTTGCTTGCGGCGAGTATCGATCTCTTCAAGGATATCCGTCTCCCGAAAGCTGTCCTGAAGCAATTTTCGTTCGACATCCGCAAGCGCGCGTTTCAGGGAGTCCAAAGCGGCTTGATCCTGTGCGCAAAGAACGGAAGTCGCTATAAATAATAATGATATCAGAAAGACAGCGCGTCTCAGGCTCTTGTCCTCCGTCTTGAAGTTGCGTGGAACTTAAACATATAAATTAACAGTTTAATAGCGGAATTGCAAGTCATATTTTGTATACTTGATTCTTATCTTGATTTTGCCGTCGCCATAGGCTAAATTATAGCTGAAATGACTTCTTTACGCGGTTATCACCGTTTATTTGGAGGCTCTCATGCAATGGCTTGCCTTTTTAATGATTCTCAGTTTCGCTCTGCAGGCTGCCTTCGCTCATGACATCCCTAAGGACGCTCTGCAGGCGTACGAACTACTGCGTGAATTCAATTGCAATAAGGAAGCCGCTTGGAGAACTACTCATCTTGATGCGGACAGTGTGCACGAGTATGATGTCCTCGATATGAATCTGGATATAAGCATCGAATCAGAGCCGGCGCCGCTGACAGGTCTGGCGCAGCTTTCTGTTTATATTCGTGATTTTCAAGATATCCTCTGGTTGAATGCAGAGAGCTTGACTATCGAAGATGTGACCACGTCTCATGGGATACGTGCCTATGTTCATTGGGCAAATTGGTTGGGAATCGCGGGCCCTTGGCAGGTGGGTGATACGGTTGACTTTTCCATAACATACTCAGCGCCTGTTGTTGATAACCACAATCAAACCGGATTTCATTACGGCTGGCAAATTGCCTACACCTTTTCGGAACCCTATGGCGCGCGGCAGTGGTTTCCCTGCTATGATGAACCTTTCGATAAGGTTGACAGAGCGAGGATTGCCGTCGAGATGCCGGAGGGATGGCATCTGGCTTCCAACGGACGCCTCGATTCTACCACATATCCTGCCCCCGGACGCGTGCGAGAAGCGTATGGCAATGACGAACCGATTTGCACCTATCTGATGTCCATCGCCGCCGCACCTTATGCACGCTGGTATGATGACCTTCCCGGCGGAGGACAGGTGCGGTATTTCGCCTTCCGGCAGGACAGCGCCGCCGCTGTTTTCGACTGGGAGCGAACGCCTCAGATGATTTCCTTGTTTGAAACGCTGTTCGGGCCTTATCCTTTTCAGGATTATGGTATGGCGCAGGCTGACTTGTTTTATGGCTGGGGAGCGATGGAACATCAGACATTTACGACGATGGGCTATCGGCTTATCGACAGCAACCGGACGTATGAAGGAATCGTCGCCCATGAATTGGCTCACCAATGGTTTGGTGACGCTCTTTCGCCGGTTGATTTCAGACATATGTGGCTCAACGAAGGCTTCGCGACTTACAGCGATGGTCTCTGGAAAGAACATTCGGAGGATTCGTCGGCTTTAGAGGATTATTTGTGCACCATCGCGGATGGCTATTTCGCGGAAGATCAACGAATGCGCTATCCGATTTATGATCCGCCCGAGGGATACCTCTTTGGCGCTGCGGTTTACTATAAAGGAGCGTGGGTGCTGCACATGCTTCGCGAGCAGATTCTCGGCGACGCCGGCTTTTCTGACGCTCTGCAAACCTATACAGACCGTTTTCTCTATGGGCATGTGGAAACAGACGATTTTCAGGAAGTCTGCGAAGAAGTCGCAAGTGAAAACCTCGATTGGTTTTTCGACCAATGGGTCTATCAGGCCGGATTCCCGGTTTTAAGTGTGGGTTTCGTCATCGCTGGTGAAACAGAGGTTAGCATAATAGTATCGCAACTGCAAACCGATGCACCCATCTTTAAATTTCCATTGACCTTCTATATTACTTTGGAAGACAGTGTTATCAATTTTACTCACTGGTTTGAATTCCCACTTGAAACGTATCTTATTACAATGCCCGGACCTGTTTTGGATGTTGGATTAACTCCTTTCCAGCCGCTTCTGTATCAGGGAACAGGAGCGGACGTGCCTCGTGATAATATCGCAGTTCCAATCGAGATTTCACTTGGACAAAACTGGCCGAACCCATTCAACAGCACGACAACCTTTCCGCTGAGCTTAAGCAAAGCGAGCGTGGTTGAGCTCGCGCTCTACAATCTCTTAGGGCAGCGGATTGCGACCATAGTACAGTCACTCTATGAACCGGGAACTCACTCAATTTCATTTGAAGCGCCAGCTTCTCTGGCGACCGGAATCTATTTCGTCACGGCAAAAGCGGGAGATATGACAACCACACGCCGTGTGCTTTTCTTAAAATAGCTGTCGTGGCGAGTTAATTGGTAGTGTCGCACGGCAGTGCACTTGGATTTGAAAATTCCGGCCGGGTTACGCGCGATAAATTCATCGTTTGGCATACAGGAACCTGCGCTGAACCCAGCTCGGCGGAAGATGTTCCTATGCGAAGTTGATTATGAAAAGGTGTAACGCATGAAAATTGTTCTTGTGGCTGTAGGCCGGATACGCGAGCCGTATTACCGCGCCGGTATTGATGACTATGTGCATCGAATCGGGCGCTACGTTCCTATCGAAGAAGTGGAGGTCGGAGCCGGGAGTGGAGAGGAGGGCAACGGCAGAGGTACGCGAACGCTGATTGTCGAAGGAGAACGTCTTCAAAAAGCCCTCGACCGCGATAAATACATCATTTGTCTTGACCAGACGGGAAAGGAATTTCGTTCGGAAGAATTCTCTGATTGGCTGCAGTCTCGGATGAACGAATCAGTTTCACGGCTGGCCTTCGTCATTGGAGGAGCATGGGGGCTTTCACCGTCACTGCTTGAAAAAGCAACCCTCCGCCTGAGCCTCTCGAAAATGACTCTGCCGCACGAACTGGCGCGGCTGGTTCTGGCGGAGCAAATTTACCGCGCTTTGACTCTATGGAAGGGAGAGAAATATCATAAATAAAGAAAGGCCTTTTCCTCCTTGCGGTCGCCAACATAAATAGCTTCTACGGTGGAAAAGGCCTGAAATCCGCACAATGAGAGTGCGAATCAATCACGAAGCTAAAATAAGTTTTAAAGTGCCCCATGTCAAGTCCCGGACGACAGAGAGTCCGGGATTTCTCATTTTTATCCGCGTTTAAAACTATATCTACTTTAGTTGTTACCGTGAGCAAAATAATTCGCCGATGAATTTAAGTTCTTGACTTTTAAAAACCCGTTCTGTATATTTAGGGCGTTTGAACTTCGAGAAGGATAGAATTCTTATGGCGCAGTCGCAGATGCCTCTCACTCGAAAGGCAATTGAAGATGTTTTAAAATCCATCCAGTACCCGGGATACTCCCGGGATATTCTCTCTTTTGGGTTACTTAAGAACATAGAAATCACTGGACGAGATGTTCATGTCAAATTAGAAGGAACCTCGAAAGACACAGCGATTCCGAAGAAAATCGAACAAGATGTCCAGCAAGGTCTGGAAGCGATAGAGGGAATCGGTAAGGTTGAGGTGTCGGTTTACTGGTCAACCGCGAAGGCGAAAGGAACTCAATCCTCTGAGAAACCCGAACCTCTACTGACTCAAATTCGAGTCAAAATCGCCGTTGCATCTGGAAAAGGCGGTGTGGGCAAATCCACTGTTGCCGTTCATCTGGCGTTGGCGTTGGTAAAACAGGGTTTGAAAGTCGGACTTCTGGATTTGGATATCTATGGTCCGAGTCTGCCGATGATGCTTGGGTTAGACGAACGACCGCATATGAATGAAGCGAATAAAATTATCCCATTGGAAAAATTTGGCTTACGTCTCATGTCGATCGGTTTTATGATTGAGCGGGATACCCCGATGGCTTGGCGGGGACCGATGGTACATAAGGCCGCTGAGCAGTTTATGCAAGATGTGGATTGGGGAGAACTCGATGTTCTAATCGTGGATCTGCCTCCCGGTACTGGCGATGCTCAAATGACGCTTTCTCAGCGCGCCAAGCTTTCTGGAGCCGTCATAGTTTCGACACCGCAGGATTTGGCGCTGATTGATGCCCGCAAAGGAGTGCGAATGTTTCAGATGATGGATGTGCCTATCATGGGTATCATCGAAAACATGAGCACATTCGTCTGCCCTCACTGCGGCACGGTCACACCCATTTTCGGTGAAGGAGGAGCGGAGAAGACGGCAAAGGAAATGAACGTGCCGATTCTGGGACGTATCCCGATTCTGCCTATATTGAGAGAGATTAGTGACGCGGGAACCCCGCTCGAAGGATTAGAGGAGTTCCCTCAGGTACGGGAGGTCTTTGAAAGTGTCTCAAAGGCTGTTATGAAAGCCGCAGCGCTGACTCCAAAAGTGCAGTAAACAGCAAGAAACAAAAAATATCTGAAGAGAGAAGATGCCGACAAAAGATGAGATTATGCAAGCCCTTTCAAAAGTGATTGATCCGGAAATCAGGATATCCATTACGGATTTGGGGCTGATATACGATGTGGACGTTGATGGTGGAAAAGCAAATGTCAAAATGACCTTAACGACTCCGGGATGTCCCATGGCAAGCATTCTGCGACAAATGGCGGAGGATGCTGTGGCCGGTGTCAGCGGTGTGACCGAAGCGCTGGTGGAATTGGTGTGGGACCCCCCTTGGAATCCCGGTATGGTCAGTGAGGAAGCGCGCGCGAAATTGGGTATTATGTGATTGATCGTATGTGACCGGCTTTTGGTGAGTAAGGAATTTAGGGCTTGCAGCCAACAAAATAGACCTGTTTTATTAAACAAGTTGCCTTAGTCGCGGGGAGGTCGCTACATGTACTCCGAACAGTTCTTGTACCACTTTCAATCCCCACGTTATGTGGGAGCCATGCCGGATGCGACAGCGGAAGTCGAGGTGTGTTATGAAGAAAATGGCTGTATGGATTGGATTCGTCTTTATTTGAAACTTGATGATGGGTTGATACGTGATGCTCGGTTTCATGTGCGAGGATGTTCGGGGGTTGTCGCGGCTTGCTCGGCAATGTGCACTCTGGTCGTAGGGCGACGCATTGAAGTCGCTTCAAAATTGGATCCCATGACCATAGCGATTGAACTCGGAGGAGTTCCGCCAAGTAAGGAGCATTCTCTGCGGTTGGCAAAGAAAGCTCTACTGGCAGCGCTCAACGGGACAATACCGACGTGGAAAGCGCCTGTTCACGAAAAGAGAGCCCCTTCTCAAGATGTGGCCTTAGCGCCGGGCGCTTAGAAATTTGGTGATGGTTTTTTTCGCAAGCAAATCTTTTATGGGTTCCAAGAACCCGAATGAACCTTAAATGCAGGAGTATCTCAAATGACATTGCGAAGCTGGTTTCTTAGCGGGATTTTAATTGTGTTGGTTTTTTCGTTTTTGAGCGTCTCGGCTTTGGCTCAATCGGATATCGGTTTTAAAGGAATCGGTGGAAAGATTGGTTACGTTATGCCTGAGGGCGACCTCGACGCAACCTTCACGTTTGGCGCCGTCGCGGATCTGGGAACGTTCATGCCCGCACTCCACTGGGACGCCTCCGTCCAATATTGGGGAGTCAGTTATGAGCTGGGCTTCTATGAATGGTCCTATTCTGATATCGCGCTCAAGTCAACGGTTCGCTATCATTTTTCTTCCGGCGGTAAAGTCACGCCCTATGCCGGTGGAGGTTTGGGGATACATATGTTCAGTTGGGAATGGGATTGTCCCGACTGCCAGGGCTGGTGGGGAGGTTCGACATCTTTGAGCGGTGATGATACCGAGTTTGGATTTCACGGCGTTGGAGGCATTGAATTTATGCTTGCGCCTAAGTGGAAAGCTCAGGTCGAAGCCGAATATGCCATCGTGGACCTTGACCAGTTCAGCATCGTCGCGAATTTCATTTATTTGCTTGGCAAGTAATCCAGGGGAGTTGCATTCGTCTGAAGGTTTTTGTATATTAGGTGTGAATACCATTCAGACAGTGCTTCCTTAAATAGTTCACCCTTTAAGCTGAACCCGTGAGCTCGGCAAGGGAAATTATGCAGAACACAAGAATATTTAGAGCCTCTCCGCCTCTTCAGGCGAGGGAGGCTCTCTCTTTTTTTCTGAGGATGTTATGACCGACAAAATCAAATCCGTCATCGTTGACGCCCAGGGTTTCGAGCGCACCCTCACACGGCTGGCTCATGAAATTATCGAGCGAAATCGAGGAACCAAAGACCTCGCTCTCATCGGAATGCAGACGCGCGGAGTCTTTCTGGCGACGCGGCTTGCGAAACAAATCGAGAAGATTGAGGGCGGGGACATTCCTCTGGGGACGCTCGATGTGACTCTCTATCGCGACGATTTCCGAACGAGACTTAAACAGCCGAAGGTACAGGTGACGGACATTCCCTTCGACATCTATGACATCAATCTTGTGCTGGTCGATGATGTGCTCTACACCGGCCGAACCGTTCGCGCGGCGATGGACGCGCTGATGGACTTAAACCGGCCGCACCGGATTCAATTAGCGGTTCTGGTGGATCGCGGCCATCGCGAAATGCCGATTCGACCGGATTTCGTCGGTAAGAACGTTCCCACTTCCATCAATGAGGAGGTGCGGGTACGTATGCAGGAAATTGACGGCGAGGACGCCGTGCTTCTGGTGGAGGTTTCCCCATGAATCCTTTTCCTCACAAGCACTTGCTCGGGCTTGAGGATTATACCGCGAGCGACATCACGAGAATTTTGGACACCGCTGAAAGCATGCGCGAGGTTTTAGATCGGCCGATTCGAAAAGTCCCGACACTCCGCGGGATAACGGTCGTTAATCTTTTCTTCGAGAGTTCGACCCGAACACGTATTTCGTTTGAACTCGCCGAAAAACGTCTCTCAGCCGACACGGTGAATTTTTCGTCCACAGGTTCGTCTCTATCGAAAGGTGAGTCGCTGCTGGATACCGTCCAGAATATCGAGGCGATGAAAACGGATGTTGTCGTGATGCGTCATCGTTCGCCGGGAGCTCCCCACTTTCTTTCAAAGCATATTTCATCGGTGATTATTAATGCCGGTGATGGCGCGCACGAGCATCCGACGCAAGCCCTTCTTGATATTCTAACACTGCGTCAGAAATTTGGAGATTTGAAAGGATTACGGGTAACCATCGTCGGGGATATTGCGCATTCACGCGTCGCGCTTTCGAATATCTACGGGCTTAAAAAGATGGGAGCGCATGTAAAACTCTGCGGGCCGGCAACGCTTATTCCTCGCGCCGCCGAAACTCTGGGCGTCGATATCACGCATTCGATTGAAGAGGCCATTGCGGACAGCGACGTTCTGAATGTTCTGCGGTTGCAATTGGAACGTCAGGAAGCCGGACTCTTTCCATCGCTGCGGGAGTACCAGAAATATTTTGGATTGACGCGAACACGACTGGAAAAAGCGGACAAGCCTCTCACCATTCTTCACCCCGGACCCATCAATCGGGGAGTCGAAATCACCAGCGATGTCGCCGACAGCGAACATGCTCTTATTCTAAATCAGGTAACCAACGGCGTCGCTGTTCGTATGGCGGTTCTATATCTTCTTTGCGGCGCTAAACAGGAATCGTAGACTTCCTGATAGCTCTCGTTTATTCCTTTTACTAAAAAGGTCGTTTATGCAAACACAAGATTTCTTTCAGACAAAACCAACGCGCCTGCTTCACTTGAAAGGAGCGCGCGTCGTGGATCCGGCAACAAAGCTTGATAAGGTCACGGACATCCTTATCAAGGATGGCAAAATAGCGGAAGTCGGATTTGCAGACGATAATCCCGAAGCTGAAAAAATCGAGCTAACGGGAAAGATGATTACACCCGGTTGGTTCGATATGCATGTTCATTTTCGAGAGCCGGGCAAAGAGGTCGCGGAAACAGTCGCCAGCGGTTGTCTGGCGGCATTGAACGGCGGTTTTACAGGAGTGGCGGTGATGCCGAATACGTCGCCGCCTCTGGATAACGCCGGGATTGTCGGCTGGGTTCAAGCGCAGGCGGAGCCGTTTCCGGTCGAACTGCAGGTGATTGCAGCCGTATCCAAAGGACGCCAAGGGAAAGAGCTCGTGGAAATGGCAGAGCTCTGCGATTCCGGCGTGCGTGCTTTTTCCGATGATGGTTCGCCTGTGGGGAGCAGCGCTCTGCTTCGGCATGCTCTGGAGTATGCGGATATGCTGAAAGCCGTCATCTGCGAGCACGCGGAAGATATCAGCCTTGCTGAAGGCGGCGTGATGCACGAGGGAGCGGTTTCCACGAAGCTGGGATTGCCGGGCATCCCGTCGGTTGCTGAAGTTATCGGCGTCGTGCGTGCACTTCTGCTTGCCGAATATACCGGGGCTCACATTCACATCTGCCACATTTCCACCGCCGCGGCGATAGAGTGGGTGCGCTGGGCGAAGGCGAAAGGAATCCGTGTCACCGCCGAAGTAACCCCGCATCATCTTTTGCTGACATGTGATGAATGTACGTCCTTTCAGACATCCACCAAGATGAATCCTCCCCTGCGGGAGGAAGCCGACAGGCAGGCGTGCCTCGAAGCGCTAACGGACGGCACCATTGATGTCATCGCGACAGACCATGCGCCTCATCCGGTCGAAACGAAAGAAGACGAGTTTATACAAGCGCCATTTGGCATCGTCGGTCTGGAAACGATGCTGGGGTTATGCTTGACGCATCTTTGCCCAAAGCATCTCTCGCTGGAAGCATTGCTGGAGAGAGTCGTTTTTGCTCCGAGACAGGTTTTGGGTTTGCCGCAGCCGAGCATCACTGCCGGGGAGGAAGCAAATCTGACGATTATAGATCCGGACATTGATTGGACAGTCAATCCGGAAGACTTCCTCAGCAAATCGAGGAATACGCCTTTTGCCGGCTGGAATCTGAAAGGACGCGCTGTTGGAACGATTTCAAAGGGGCAGTGTTTAATGAAAGGCGACCGAGCTTAAGAAAACCGGAAAACAAAGAGCCGCAAAGCTTTATTGACATTTCTTCTGATGTCCCGCCGAGCCGGGTTCAGCGCTCTCTACTTTGCCCCTGCGTGAGGACGCTATCGCGCGTAACCCGGCCGGAATCTAAAACAAGCCGCATCAAAGCTTTATTGACATTGACAAATTGATTTTTTATATTATAAAACTTTATAGAATTTGGAGGATGGTTTTGGGGCAGAAGCTCTGGAATCGATTTATCGTACTTTGCCTGACAGGGCTCGTGCTGGCGGGATGCGCACAGCGGGAGACATCCATCGGAGAGGATGCCGCTGGACCGCGTTCGGAAGTGGAATTCACCGAAGTGAGTATCTTGTGCACACAGGATACCGTCTGGCAACCGCAGGCATCCAACGGCTATGGCTTGTCCTTGCAATGGGGAACCGCGAGCAATTTTCGTGCGGTTTGTGTGCTTCGATTCGAACCGTCCTTTGCACTGCCGGATAGTTTCCGCGTCGATTCGAATCGGCTGGTACTTCGTGGTGTCACCACGGCTCCAGACGATAACTTTCCCTCAGAGTTTGCTCAACTTCGACTCATCACAGACCCGTGGTCGGAAGACAGCGTACGCATAGACAATCTACCCGGACTTGAAACTTATCCCATTCTTCTGGACAACCTTCCGATGACTGCGGGGGCGAATGACTCATTCACAGTTCACTTGCCCGATACATTGGTCGCAAAGTGGATTGCGGGCGATACGCTCAATTGGGGGATTTGGCTCGAGCCTCAGGATTCCGCTGAATTCATGCGGGAGTTCTACAGCGGCGAATCCGGAATAAACTTCGCGCCTGTTCTGTATCTCTACGGTGTACGCTACGACACTACGGATGAAGGTGTGTGGGAATCTTCGGAGCTGGACACCTTCGCGCAAACCACAGACGATGCCTATCTGGCATGGGATTATCAGCCTCCTCTCGAAGGGCGAATGATGGTCATGCAGGGTTTCGCACAGCGGTGTTTGCTCTATTTCCCCCTTGAAGATGTATTTCCCGATTTTGGAGTGTCCGTTGTTCATTCGGAATTAATCCTCTGGGCGGATGTTTTCAGTGAAGCCAATTTCGGAAGCGTCACGCTCTTGAAGCATGGAACGCTGCTCTCAGATGCATGGCTTACGGATTTAGATTCCGTGGAAACGGACCAGATTTCTATCACATCAACGGCTTTCGATGCCGAAGAACGCGTGATTTTCGATGTCACGGCGCTTATTTCCGACTGGGTGCAGGAGCCGGAACATAACAGCGGCTTCTTTATCAGCGCTTCCGGGGAAGACCAAGCCTTGGGGCGTCGCGTTTTATATAATCGTTTGGCAGAAGATACAACTTTCGTTCCTGAGTTACGAATTTGGTACGCTACAGCACAATAATCATTCTACTGTTTATCGGTTCTTGGACTCTCGCATGGGCTGGAGGCTCGATTTACGGCGCGAACGGTCTGGGGGAAACCCTTCCTCCCGGCGGAACGCGCGCCGCGGGACTGGCGGCGGGAGGACTCGCGCTTGCGGACAGCCAAGGGGCGAATTTCTCGAATCCAGCTCTGCTCGGGCTGATTGAGCGCACGCAGGTTCGCCTCGGAGGCCGTATGGCCTTTTGGTCAACCACCAGCGCGGGGGAAACCGATGCCGATGCGGATGCAGGCATACAGGAATTTTATCTGTGTTTTCCGCTGAGTTCTATCTGGAAGTTTGGATTCGGATTTATCCCGATGCGCCAGATGGACATCAGGACATTTGAATGGAAGACGACGGGAGCTCAGACGTATGAAGAACGTACGCGCTCCTCTGGGGGCGAAGCGGAAGTGCAAATCGTCAATGCTTTCAAATTCTCGCCTCGTTTCTCTATCGGTGTTGCTGTGGGGTACGCATTTCGCCGCTACGAACGCTGGACGATAATCGATTTCCAATCGTCCGATTGGCAGGATGCCGAATTCCATTTCGATGATTCCTGGCGAGGATGGGCGACGACCATCGGTTTGGTCTACCAACCTCATCCGAATTTGTCACTGGGCGTGCTTTATCATCCCCGGCTTGATGGCAACTGGACGACCCAATTCAGCTACTCAGAGCAGGATTCTGTTGACGAGGCTGAGAAGTCCGGGAGAAGTCCGGGAGAGTGGGGAGCAGGCGCAGCTCTTAGATTCGCAAAAAGATGGATGGTTGTCGGTGACGCTCGAGCAGGTTTGTGGCAAGAGGGCGACCTCGGACCGCGCGATACTCGCACGCCGGTAAATCCCCTTTGGCTTTCCGTGGGCGTGGAAAGATTGGCTCTCACCAAAACGCGGATTTCGTCTTTTGAAAAGTGGGGCTATCGCGCGGGATTTTTCTATCGGAAGCACTACTGGCCGGAACAAAATGGCGAAACCGTGCTGGATTTTGGAGGCACGGCGGGTGTAACGATTCCCGCGCCCGAGCAGAGAGGATTTCTTCACTTAGCTGCTGAAGTCGGAAAGCGTGGAAGCGAAGAATTCGGCGCGGAAGAGACTTTTTTCCGCTTCTCCCTGATGCTGGAAGCCCATGAAAGCTGGTTTAAGCGACCGAAACCCCGCCTTCCAAACCCATAAAAAATATTATGAAAATTGCCGTCGCTTCGGACCATGCGGGTTTCGACTTAAAGGAATACATCAAGAAAAAGCTGACCGCTTCCGGGCACAGCGTCATTGATGTGGGAACCGATTCTGCGCAATCCGTGGACTATGCTGATTTCGCGCATCCGGCAGCCTGCATGGTAGAGAAAGGCGAGGCCGAGCGCGGAATTTTCTTTTGCGGCAGCGGCGCGGGAATGTCGATTACTGCCAACCGTTACAAAGGCATTCGCGCTGTGGTTGGGTACATCACTGAAATAGCTCGCCTCGCACGGGCGCACAACGACGCCAATGTCCTCTGCCTCGCCGCACGCTTCATTGGCAACGAGATGGCTTGGCAGATAACGCAGGTCTTTCTTTCAGAGCCTTTTGAAAAAGGACGGCACTTGCAGCGTATCGAAAAGATAGACGACAATCCCGCTTGCGATTGATTTTTTTTTGCGCAAGTAAAAGAATTATTTCCCAAAGATTTTCCCCGAGTGAATTCATTATGACAATGCAGTATCTCCCCAAAACAGATCCCGAAGTCTATTCGGCGATTCGAAGCGAATATCAGCGTCAGAACGACGGCCTCGAACTCATAGCGTCCGAGAATTTTGTCTCGGTCGCGGTGCTTGAAGCCTTGGGCACGGCGCTGACGAATAAATACGCCGAAGGTCTTCCGGGCAAACGTTATTACGGCGGCTGCGAATTCGTGGACGTGGCCGAAACGCTCGCGATTGAGCGCGCGAAGGAACTCTTCGGTGCAAGCTGGGTGAATGTCCAACCGCATTCCGGCGCTCAGGCGAATACCGCCACCTACCTGACATTTTTAAAGCCCGGCGATACGTTTATGGGTATGGACTTGGCTCACGGCGGGCATCTTACGCATGGCAGCCCGGTGAATTTTTCCGGTCGCCTTTTCAACGTCGTGCATTACGGCGTGCAGAAGGAAACTGGCCGTATTGACTATGACAAAATCGCTAAAACCGTCCGCGAAACCAAACCCAAACTTATCATGACTGGCGCGAGCGCTTATCCACGCGAATGGGATTTTCCGCGCTTCCGTGAGATTGCCGATGAAGTCGGCGCGTATCTCATCTGTGATATGGCGCATTTCGCAGGGCTTGTCGCGACGAAACTGCATTCGGATCCGCTGCCGTATTGTCACGCGGTCACAACGACTACCCACAAGACACTGCGAGGGCCTCGCGGTGGGATGATTATTTCCAGCGAAGAAGGCGGCGAACTTCTGCTGTCAGGGATGCCGAAGCCCAAGACATATTGGGAAGCTTTGGATAGTTGGGTTTTCCCGGGCGCGCAGGGCGGGCCGCTGATGCATGTTATCGCCGCGAAAGCGGTGGGGTTTGGTGAGGCGCTGAAGCCTGAATTCCGTCAGTACTCCGAGCAGGTCATCAAAAACGCCAAGGCGCTGGCCGAGGCTTTGATGAGCAAGGGATGGAAACTGGTATCCGGCGGCACGGACAATCACCTTGTCCTGATGGATTTAACTCCCAAAGCGATGAAGGGCAAAGTGTGCGAAAAGGCTCTTGAACGTGCGGGGATTACGGTCAATAAAAATATGATTCCTTTCGACCCTGAAAAACCCTTCACGACGAGTGGTATTCGTTTGGGAACACCAGCATTGACGTCGCGCGGCATGAAAGAGGACGAGATGCGCCGCGTTGGAGCGATGATTGACGATGTGCTGAGTCACCTTAAAGATAAAGCGGTCGAAGCGCGTGTCCGAGAAGAAGTCCGCGAGTTTTGCGGGCAATTCCCCCTGTATGAGCTTCCGTAACGACAACTCGCCGAGGTAGATCACGACGGACAAGGCAGGCCTTGTCCCTACGAATCCTCGCCGAGGAGAGTTGCGGATAACTCGCCGAGCAGGGTCCCCGACCCTGCCGCAACTTAAAAATTATTTTCCCACTTATTATAAATTTAAGCCGCAAGGCAAGAGGGGCATCGTATGAAATGCCCATTTTGTGGAAGTGAAGAGGATCGAGTCATCGATTCACGACCGGCGAGAGAAGGAAGCGCGATTCGCCGACGCCGGGAATGCGTCCAATGCTCACAACGGTTCACCACCTACGAATTTATTGAAGAAGTGGGAACCTTTGTTCTGAAAGCCAACGGCTCGCGTGAACCCTTCGACCGCACGAAGGTATTGAAAGGCATAAAGATAGCCTGCACGAAGCGTCCGGTCGGTTTGGAGCTTATTGAACAGGTTGTCGCAGCGGTCGAGGCGAAAGTTCAGTCCGCTGAGACCCGGGAAATACCGTCCAGCCAGATAGGTGAGTGGGTGATGGGAGAGCTGCGGGGAGTCGATGAAGTCGCGTATGTCCGCTTTGCTTCCGTTTACCGCCGGTTCGAGAATGTAGATGAATTCGTACGGGAACTTCAAACGCTTCGGCCTGTGAGGGATTCTTCACAAAGTAATTGACTTTTTCCTTTTATTTCTATATATTTCGGTCAATCTTAAGTAAATGATAAGCTCCAATCTGAATGGAAACTGTCCTCTTCATTCTGTTCGCCCTCGGATCCATTATTTCCGCCATTCTGGTTATCACGACTCCCGCCCCGATTAACAGCGCCCTTTATTTAGTTGTGACCTTTTTCTGTCTGGCCGGGTTTTATGTCCTCTTAGCGGCACCTCTCTTGGCGGCGTTGCAGATTATTGTCTATGCCGGGGCTGTGCTTGTCCTGATTATTTTCGTAATTATGTTATTAAATTTACAGAAAATAGAAGAAAAAACCGCTCCGGCATGGAAATCCCTTGGTATCATTATCACCCTGCTTTTCTTGGGGATGGGCTTCATGATTGTAGCGATGAGCACATCGCTTCTCGGCCCGATGATGCAGACACCGGCTGGATTCGGCAAGGTTGCGACAATCGGCGAGCTGCTTTTTACTAAATATCTTTATCCTTTTGAAGTCGTTTCCGTCTTGCTGCTGCTGGCGATTATTGGAGCGGTGGCGCTGATTCGCAAACAGGAACCCGAATGACGATACAGCTTTCGCATTACCTCTTACTATCGGCAGTCCTCTTCAGCATCGGGGTTGCGGGGGTGCTGACGCGCAAAAACCTCATCGTGATTTTTATGGCGCTTGAGCTCATGATGAATGCGGTCAATCTCAGTTTCGTGGCGTTGGCGCGCTATATGGGAGATTCGGCGGGGCAGGTCATCGTCTTTTTCGTAATTTGCGTTGCGGCGGCGGAGGTTGCCGTTGGCCTGGCGATTTTAATCGCTTTATGGCGGCACAAGGGCTCGATGCACACCGATGCGCTCGCCGTAATGAAATGGTAGAATAACCGGAATGTCCCACCTGATTTTCCTGATTATCCTCTTCCCCCTGATTGGTGTCATCACCAATACGTTTTTCACTCGCCGCTGGAGTGAAGCCGCTATCGGCATCTTCAGTTCGGCGATGGTGGGAGCGTCGTTTGTGCTCTCTGTGGCGGCGTTTATCTCGCTATTGGGTATGGAAGCCTCGGCGCGTCACATCGAGCAGGTTCTCTTCGATTGGATTCGTGTCGGGAGTTTTCATGCTCCCGCGGCGCTCCTCGTCGATACGCTCTCCTGCGTCATGATTCTTACCGTCAGCGCCGTTTCTTTCCTGATTCACATCTATTCCATCGGTTATATGCACGGCGATACGGGATTCCGGCGCTATTTTATTTTCCTGAATCTCTTCGTCTTTTTCATGCTGCTGCTGGTACTCGGCAGTAACTTCCTAGTGATGTTCATCGGCTGGGAAGGCGTGGGACTTTGTTCATATTTGCTGATTGGTTTCTGGTACACAGATGAAGTTAAAGCAACCGCGGGAAAGAAAGCGTTTATCGTCAATCGTATTGGCGATTTCGGATTTATGCTGGCGATTTTTCTCATCTGGACCACGTTCGGAACGATTCAATTCGATGAAATTATTCCTCGAATGGCTTCGTTCCCCATCGGGTCGAGCGTTATCACGGCGATTTGCCTGCTGTTATTCGTGGGGGCAATAGGAAAATCGGCGCAGTTCCCGCTCTATGTGTGGCTGCCGGATGCGATGGCAGGCCCGACACCGGTTTCGGCTCTGATTCACGCGGCGACGATGGTTACGGCGGGGGTGTACATGGTCGCGCGCTCGCATTTCCTCTATTCGATGGCACCGGCTGCACTGGAGGTTGTCGCCATTGTTGGAGCGGGGACGGCGATTTTTGCCGCAACCATTGGATTGGTACAGAATGATATCAAGAAAGTGCTGGCGTACTCGACCGTCAGTCAGCTTGGCTATATGTTTTTGGCGTGCGGCGTTGGCGCTTATGGGGTAGCCATTTTTCATCTGATGACGCACGCGTTTTTCAAGGCGCTCTTATTCTTAGGTTCTGGCAGCGTTATTCACGGGATGTCCGGCGAACAGGATATTCGTCAAATGGGCGGCTTAAAAACGAAAATGCCGAAAACCTACTGGACGTTTTTGGTCGCAACACTGGCGATTGCGGGGATTCCCGGTTTTTCGGGTTTCTTCAGCAAAGATGAAATCCTGTGGAAAACATTTGAAGGCCACCACTATGTTCTCTGGGTAGTCGGAGTCGTCGCGGCGTTCTTTACGGCTTTCTATATGTTCCGGCTACTCTATCTGACGTTCCACGGAAAATTCCGCGGCTCAAAATCGCAGGAACAGCATGTGCATGAATCGCCATCGTCGATGACTGTCCCGCTGATTATTCTTGCGGTATTGGCAGCGATTGGCGGTTATGTGGGTTTACCGGCGGCTCTGGGCGGTTCCAATCACTTTGAACATTTTCTTCATCCGGTTTTTGCAGGCGGTCACGCTCATCTCTTACTGGGGGGAGCACATCATGGTGTGGAGCCGGTCGAGTACATCGTGATGTTGATTTCGGTTATCGTCGCGCTGCTTGGAATCTGGCTGGCAAGGTCCGGTTATTTCCGCATGGCAAGCTGGCCGGGCAAACTTTCCAAAGGAATGATTTATACGACGGTTTTGAACAAATACTATGTGGACCAGATTTATGATGTGGGAATCTCCCGTCCCACCGTGAAGTTCTCCGAGATAATGGCCGAGTGGTTCGACCTCGGAGTGATTGATGGTCTGGTAAACGGTGTCGCTGCGTTCTTCAATTGGGTGGCTGGATGGCTACGGCGATTGCAGACGGGTTTTGTTCAGAATTACGCGATTCTTATGGGTGCGGGTATTATTCTGGTTCTGGCAAGTCTTTTCTATAAGATGTTCTTCTGATGCTTCTGACCTTCAGCATATTTATTCCCACCCTTGCGGGACTCATTATTCTTTTCGTACCGCGGAAGATGGAGATCCTTCAGCGCTCGATAGCTTTGATAGGCACAGCAGTCGCGTTCGCGTTGACGGTCGTTGTCTTTATCGGCTTTGACGGAAGCACGTCAAACTATCAGTTTGAAGAAAACTGGACGTGGATTTCATCACTGGGTGTCAACTATCATTTAGCGGTTGATGGGATTTCTCTCTTTCTGGTTCTGCTGACGACATTTTTATCGATGTTGTGCATCATCAGTTCCTGGGGCTCGGTCAAAGAACGCATCAAAGAATATCATTTCTTCCTGCTTTTGCTGGAGACAGGAATCGTCGGCGTGTTCTGCGCGATGGATTTCTTCCTCTTCTATGTCTTCTGGGAATTGATGTTGATTCCGATGTATTTTCTCATCGGTGTCTGGGGAGGGCCTCGGAGAATTTACGCGGCGGTCAAGTTCTTCCTTTATACCATGACTGGTTCGGTCTTGATGCTGGTCGGGATTCTGTATCTCTATTTCCAGAGCATTGACCCGATTACAGGCGGCCATACGTTTGACATTTTGACGATTACGAACCAATGCAACTTCCCTATGGGAACGCAGATATGGCTGTTCCTGGCGTTTGGGATTGCCTTCGCTATCAAAGTTCCGATGTTCCCTTTCCATACATGGTTGCCGGATGCTCACGTCGAAGCGCCGACAGCCGGTTCGGTGATTCTTGCCGGAGTCTTGTTGAAAATGGGAACCTACGGTTTCCTGCGCTTCTGCCTGCCGATGTTTCCGGGAGCATCCCTGAAATTCGTCCCGGTGATTTCCGTCTTGGCGCTCATCGGCATCCTCTACGGCGCTCTGGTGTCGATGGTGCAGAAAGATATCAAAAGGCTCGTCGCCTATTCGTCGGTAGCTCATCTGGGCTTCGTGATGCTGGGCATGTTCGCGATGAATCTTCAGGGGATGGCGGGCAGTCTCCTGCAGCAGATTAATCATGGGCTTTCCACCGGCGCTCTCTTTTTCCTGGTCGGCGTCATCTATGATCGCAGACACACGCGTCTTATCGAGGACTATGGCGGGATTGCGAAAGTGATGCCTCTGTACGCATCGCTTTTTATGATTGTCATGCTCTCGTCTATCGGTGTGCCGGGCTTAAACGGATTTGTAGGCGAATTTCTGATTCTGCTTGGGACGTTTAAGGCGAATATGGCGTACGCCGTGTTTGGCGCGGCGGGTGTGATTTTCGCAGCGGTTTATCTGTTGTGGGCATATCAGCGCATCTTTTTCGGAAAGATTGTTCATTCGGTAAACGAGAAACTGCGCGATTGTTCCCCGCGTGAAGCGTTCATATTAATCGCGCTCATCATATTTATAGTTTTGATTGGTGTGTATCCTGAGCCGTTCCTTTCACGAATGGAACCTGCGCTGCAAGCTGTTCTAAATCGCGTGCAAGACGCAAATGCCATGGTACCTTAGTCCGGTAAAAAGGTGAAACGTTGGATTCATACGCTGCACAAATAGTTGGTATTTTGCCTGAGATTTTGCTGATAGTCACGGCAATCTTTGCGATTCTTCTCGATTTGCTCAGCAAGAAAGAAGAGCGGTCGTGGGTCGCAACGATTTCGCTGGTGGGATTTATCGGCTCAGGAATTGTCAGCGTATTTCTCTGGAATCGCGTGGGATTTGTCTTTTCCGGCATGGTCGCGGCGGATAATTTCACGGCGGTTTTCAGGATTCTCTTCTGTTTCATCGGTGCGATTACCGTGCTGGTTTCGCCGGAGTATTTGCGCGAAAGAAAAATACGCCTCGGCGAGTATTATCCGATTCTGCTGATTACGGTTTTTGCCATGATGGTGATGGTATCGGCGGCGGATTTACTGCTCTTCTTCCTCGGGCTTGAAACAATGAGCATCGCTCTGTATGTTCTGGCTTGCCTCGACCGTCGGGACAGTCGTTCGACAGAAGCGGCTTTGAAATATTTCATTCTTGGAGCTTTCTCGACCGCGTTCCTACTCTATGGAATCGCATTGATTTACGCTCAAACAGGTTCGACGTCCTACGCGGAAATCATGACAGCCTTAATTGTACTGCCTCTCGAAGTAGTCACCGTTGCAGGTGTCGGACTTTTGCTCATCGGATTTGCTTTCAAGGTAGCGGCGGTGCCGTTTCATTTCTGGTCGCCGGATGTCTATCAGGGAGCTCCCACGCCCATCACGGCTTTTATGTCGGTCGGGCCAAAAGCAGCCGCGTTCGTGGCGCTGATTCGCGTGTTCACAATTTCATTGGAAAGCCTCGCAGACATCTGGACGGGAGCGGTATTTGTCATAGCGGTGCTGACGATGACACTGGGCAATGTCGTGGCTTTGCGCCAGCAGAATATCAAACGCATGCTGGCGTATTCGTCGATTGCTCATGCTGGGTATCTGCTGGTCGGAATTGTAGCGGGCGGGCCGCGCGCGATTGCCGCGACAAGCTTCTATCTGGTGGCTTATGCGCTGATGAATTTGGGTGCGTTTACGGTGGCCATGCTTATGAACCGCCGCGGTGAGGGAGATTACCAGCTCGATGATTATCGAGGTGCGGGATTTGCTCATCCTCTGTTGGGGGTGACGATGGCGATTTTCATGTTTTCACTGGCGGGAATTCCCCCCACAGCCGGTTTCTTCGGAAAACTCTACCTGTTCTCGGCAGCGGTGGAAAAGGGCTATATTCTGTTAGTTGTCATCGCCGTTTTGAATAGCGCGGTGGCGGCTTACTATTATTTGCGCATCATTGTCCTGATGTATATGACGCGTGCGGAACATGAAATGGCGGCGGTGCCGAGTTTTGGCGGATACACACTGACATTGGTGGTGACGTCCGTGCTTGTGCTGCTCATCGGTTCGCTTCCCGGCGGGCTTCTGAATCTGCTTTTAGCCGCATTGCCTTAACGCGCATTATCGGATTTCATGTATAGAAAAACCCTGGCTGTTTTGGTCGGGGTATTCTTTTTAGAATTATTCTTGTTTAAGAGGGGAAGGCAGGCGGAGCCAGCCTTTAGGATTCCATCCCTACGGGCGGGCTCTGTCCCGCCCGCACCGGCAAGATAGTGAACGCACAAATCTCACTCTTCGCTTTGTATTCTTACAATCGAGTCTCCGGCGGTCCAGCGAACAGCGCCGTTTTTGTCCTTCAGGAGTTTTTCCAGCGCTGGGACAGCGTCCGCAGCTTCCGATCCGATTCGACCGAGAGCCCAGGCGGCAGCTTCCCTCACACGATCATTCTCGTCCTCAAGCACTTGAATCAGAGGTTCGAGCGCTTCCTTCGCTTGACTGCCAAAGCCTCCCAGAGCGAAAGCGGCTTCCCGGCGCACTTTGCTCGTCTCGTTTTGCAAATCTGCGATAAGGGTTTCGATATTCTTTTCGGTCATTTATTTTCCTTTCGAGTGAAAAAACACGTTTAGAACGTCATCATCGTTTCGATTCGCACGCTGCGATGCGCTTCCCCGTTCCAATAAGTAATCCGGTGATCATAGACGAGAGTGACGTTGGAAGCCAGACCAAGATAAACTTTCGTGCCGTAAATTGTTCCGTCCGTGTTGGTTTCGAAGAGCCGTTCGACATTGGGCTGCATAAAGTAGCCTGAAACCTTGCGCACCTTCGGCACAAAAGCAGGCGTGATTCCCGCTTCACCGTAGAAAGTCTTGGCGGCGGAATAGTTTTCTCCATGCATGTCGAGGTACCACGCGTTGACATAGGCAAGCGTCCCGATATACAGCATGATGTCGGCGTAGTGTCCGTCGGCGCGCGAAAGCCCCTTCAGCATGGCCTCTTTGGGGACATACGTCGAATCTCCCACCAGACGTACGCGCTCGATTTCATAGACGAAATTGAAATAATCACCCAGGAATTGGCTGTCATAGTGCCGGAATTCATACCCGACTTTCAGAGGGCCGATTCCGACCGTGACACCGGGAAATGCGAATCCCCATCCATAATCAAGAATCTGCGCCGCCTGAGTGTACAGCCAAATCGAGAGCGGTCGTTTGCGCCAGATAGGCAAACCTGCGTCTGCACCGATGATGGCAATACCGTCTTTCAAATCCTTATAATTTTGTGGCGGCGATGTGATATCCGGTAGATGTCCCCATTCAATTAGCTGCCGAATCTCAGCGTCAGACAACAGGTTATAGAGTTCATCGCGTCGCCGGAAATCGTTCACGCCATCGAACCAATCCAGTCCATCCGGTACTCCATCGTTGTCAGCATCGCGCGCTCCCGCGTACTGGTTTCCGTCGTAACCGATAGTTCCTCCGAATGTCAATCCCGCGACCGGCGAACGGTAAGACAGCCTACATCCGACAAGCCCCGGTTCGTCGATTTCACGCAAATTATTCAGCATCGCCTGCCAGCCAATACGGTCGCGCTCTCCCTCTGTGTAGATGCCAAGTCGTTTCACAGCCGGATATTGAATCGCATTCGAGTAATGCCGCATGATGATGCCATAACCGAGTGTCACACCATCGAGTGCGCCTACTCGCGCATAAAAGGGATCCCCCGGCAAGCCATAGCGGATATAGTAAATTTTTTCGACGATATCGAAGGGTTCGTCCCAATCCTCTTCGCGTAGTTGTCCGTCTTCGTCAAAGTAAAACGTTAAATCCAGACCGATTCCGAATTTCCCCAGTGGAATATCGGGGCGCAGACTGAACTGCTGATAGACTTTGCCGTCAATAATCACTGCTCCAATAGCGCCGTTCCAGCGAATGCCGCCGGTCGGACTGCCGACTCCCGGCGGAGGAGGATCAAAAGCAGGGTCGTAGGTTTCCTGCGCAAATGCCGGAATAAATGTGAACAAACAGATGATGATGACAGCAACGAGAGGCCGCATAATAACTCCGCAAATTCGATATTCTATCCACATACGAATTCAAAGTCTCAGATCATAGTCTTTTTGCGCATTTCCTTAAATGTAGCAATGGAAGAGCAAAAAGTCAATCACGCGCCATAATCCACGGCCAGCCTAAACGCGGGCGGATTGCAGGGAAAGAAATTTCCCCTTGATTTTCAGGGCATTTAAATGTATATTTAAATGAGATATTGGAGTATTTATGCCGCCGAAATCTGTCTATTTGGATAATGCAGCAACAACCCGGCCAGAGCAGGAGGTTATTGCCGCGATGATGGACGCCCTTGAGCAACGCTGGGGAAATCCTTCCAGCATTCACGAAGCCGGTCGGAAAGCGCGAGTGCGTGTGGAAGAAGCGCGCCGTCAGGTGACAGACCTTATGCGCTGCAGGCCGGAGGAAATTGTCTTCACGTCCGGAGGAACGGAAGCGAACAATCTCGCGATTTTAGGCACGCTCGGGCGTGTCCAAGGGCAAAAGACGCACATTATCACCGCAGCGACAGAACATCGGGCGGTCTTGGACACGGTCAAATGGTGTGGCGAGCATGGTTTCGAAACAACCGTGCTTCCCGTCGGGTCCGATGGACGTTTGGATCCAGCGGATGTAAAAAAAGCCATCCGCCCATCGACAGCGCTCGTTTCCGTAATGTTTGTCAATAACGAAATCGGGACGATTCATGATATTGCTGAAATCGGTCGAATCACTCGAGAAGCCGGAGTCATTTTTCATACGGACGCTGTGCAGGGATTTGGAATGATTCCGTTCACGTCTGCGGAGTTGAATGCTGATTTGGTGAGCGTGTCAAGTCATAAGATTTATGGTCCGAAAGGTATTGGCGCGCTTTATGTACGGCAAGGAATTCGTCTCGAACCGCGCATACACGGCGGGCATCAGGAGCGAGGTCTTCGCACGGGAACGGAAAACACAGTGGGTATCGTCGGTTTCGGCAAAGCGTGTGAACTCTGCCGGGAAAAAATCGACAGCGAACCTGCTCGAATTCGTAGCTTGCGTGACCGTTTGGAAACTGAAATTATCGAATCCATAGATGACGTTGAAATTCTTGGTTCGCGAGAGCACCGTGCTCCGGGAATTTTGAATTGCTCGTTCAAAGGATGCGAGGGGGAGGCGCTCTTAGTCGGTCTGGATATGCAGGGAATCTATATTGCGACCGGTTCCGCCTGTGAGTCGGGAGAAGCGGGAGCGTCGCATGTCCCGATGGCTTTGGGACTCTCTCGCGCAGATGCTCAGGCGTCATTGCGTTTTTCATTTGGCCGTTACAATACGAATGAAGACATCGATACCGTCATGGCGGTTTTGCCGGGGATTGTAAAACGCTTGCGTCAAATGTCACCGATTATGCCGTGATGATGAATCGAACCAAAGTGTTATGGGGAATTGTTCTAACAATCAGCAGCCTCCTGATAGCTGCTTTCGCACTTCTTTATGTTTTCCTGATTCCCCCCGATGATGAGGTTCAATTTTTTCAGGAGCGTCGCCAAACACTTGTAAATCACAAAATCGAGTACCTGAAGCGTGATGCAAATGCAATTCGTTACCGCGTAGAGCTTCATGGCGACAGCGGGTTATCGGTAACTGGTTTCCTGCGGCTGCCGGTTTCGCGCAGAACTCGATTTCCCGCGGTGCTGCTCCTCGGAGGCTTGCGAACCGGCAAGGATGCGATGTGGTTGCTTGATGATTTACCAGAGAGCAACGATTATGTTTTCCTGACGCTGGATTATCCCTGGGATGGCCCGCCAAAAATGTCGGCCTTCGAGTTCTTATGGTATCTAAGGGATATTCGCGAAAGCGTGTGGAACGGTGTACCCGCGATGCTTTTGGCTTACGATTTCCTGTGGAATTATTCAGCCGTGGATACGCAGCAAATCATCTTCGTCGGTGTTTCTCTTGGGTCGTTCTTTGCGCTTCCCGCGGCGTGCATCGCTTCGCCGCGTGCTCCATTGGCTCTTCATTTCACTGGTGCGGATATTCGAAAGCTCTTGAAAAGCGATTTGCAGGTTCAGGATTGTCCCGGATGGCTTGCAAGTATCGTCGCGCGCCCGGTGGCTTCCGTGCTCAAACCTGTCGAACCGGCGAGGTGGGCTCCGCGCTGCGGCTCCCGCTCTGTTTTGCTTGTGAATGGAAAACAAGACCGGCGAGTCCCTACGGAGTGTGCTGAGCAACTTGCGGAAGCTTTCCCTCGGCAACCCACTCGCGTGTGGCTGGAAGAAGATCATATCTTGACATCAAATGATGATTTGATCAAGGAACTCGTTGCGATAACGGGGGAATGGGTGCAGACGAATCTGGATTCCGCGCAAGCTTTGTCACGCGAAGATTCGGTTCCTTGACGGCGTTGCCATGAAACAGGATAGAGGACTTGTTGCTGTCGCGATGAGCGGCGGCGTGGACAGTTCGGTCGCAGCGGCACTACTGATGGAAAAGGGGTACCGCGTTATCGGACTGACGATGCGGCTGAGAGCGGACGCAGAAGGAAGACGAGCTTCCTGCTGCTCGCTCAGCAGTGAACATGATGCTACAGCGGTCGCGGTCCGACTGGGTTTCCCTCACTATACGCTCGATGTTTCTCAGGAATTCCTTGCTGAGGTTATTCAGGACTTTGTCCGCGAATATCTGCTCGGGCGGACGCCGAATCCCTGCGAGCGATGCAATGCGTTTATGAAATGGCAGGTGCTGTGGGACAAAGCACAAACGTATGGCGCCGATTACTTTGCGACAGGTCACTATGCCCGCGTGCAAAGGGGAGGGGCGCGAGTGCAGATGCGGCGCGCGGCGTTTCGTCCCAAAGACCAATCCTATGCGCTGTGGAGAATTTCGCAGGAACATCTAAAACATACGCTCTTTCCCTTGGGGGAACTCAGTAAGACTGAGGTGCGACAAAAAGCGAACGAGCTTGGGCTCATAAATGCTGACGCCGCGGACAGTCAGGAAATTTGTTTCATTCCCGAAGGAGACTATCGAGAATTCCTGCTCAAGCAAAATCCCGAAGCGCTGCACAAAATCGGAAGCGGCGAGATTGTCGGTCCCGGTGGAAAAGTTCTGGGAACTCATAACGGTTTTCCTTACTATACCATTGGTCAACGCAAGGGTTTGGGATTGACGTGGCCGCGCCCACTTTATGTGCGGCAAATTGACGCCGAAACGAACCGGATTTTCGTCGATGAAGAAGAGGGGTGTTACGGCAGCGTCATGCGCGTCGAGCAGGTGAATTGGGTATCATGGACAGCCCCGACCGAACCTTTCGACGCTGATGTGCAGATTCGGTATCGGGATCCGAGTGCGCCCGCGCGTGTCATTCCTCAGAATGACGGGACGCTTCAAATAGAATTCGTTTCTCCGGCTTTTGCGATAACACCGGGACAGTCCGCCGTTTTCTACCAAGGGGATATGCTTCTCGGAGGCGGCATCATTTTATCCAACACATCGTGAGGTGAACGTGTCAACAGCAACAAAAACTTTTCCACGCGTAACCGCGAAAACGCTGTTCAAGTACAAATCGGAAGGTCGAAAGATTGTCTGTCTGACGGCCTATGATGCTATCTACGCGGCAATTGAAGAGAACGCCGGCGTGGATTTGCTGCTCGTCGGTGATTCCGCGGGGAATGTTATCGCGGGGCATACAACGACGATTCCGATGACAATGGATTCCATGCTCTTCTTGACGCGCTGCGTCGCCCGTGGGAGCAGCAAGGCGATGGTCGTCGCGGATATGCCCTTTGGGACGTTTCAGATTTCAACTGAAAACACGATTCAAAACGCCGTTCGTTTTCTGAAAGAAGGCGGAGCGCAGGGTGTGAAAGTGGAAGGCGCTGGGTATCTGCTGAGCACAATCAAGCGGCTGGTCGAGATGGGGATTCCTGTCATGGGACATTTAGGTTTGACTCCCCAGCGGGTCAATATTTATGGTGGCTATCCGGTTCAGGGTCGGAAGGAAAAGGATGCCAAACAAATCGAAGCGGACGCTCTTGCTCTACAGGACGCCGGAATTTTTTCTCTTGTTCTGGAGAAAATGGACAGCTCTCTGGCGGCGAAAATTACAAAACAGCTCACCATTCCCACTATCGGAATCGGCTCTGGAGCGGATTGCGACGGACAGATTTTAGTGAATTATGATCTCCTGGGGATGATAGAGGATTTCAAACCGAAGTTTGTGCGCCGCTATGTGGAGGGCGCGCAGCTCATTCGAGATGCTGTATCGAGGTGGGCGGAAGACGTCCGCGAAGGCCGCTATCCCACCAAAGACGAGAGCTGGTAATATCTTTCCCCGGTACTATCCCCCACCGTCCCCGGTGGGTGGGGTTTCGCGCAAACATTGTGAGAAGGTAAGGTAGGCAGAGCCAGCCTTTAGGATTAATATTAAATCTCTCACTCCTACGGGCTGGCTCTGCCTACCCGGCATCGGACAACAATTCATAGAAGCGAAATATGCAAAAAATCCAGACGATTCGTACGATTGCTCAAATGCAATCCCTTTCAAAGGACTGGAAGCGGGAGGGAAAACGAATTGGTTTTGTGCCGACGATGGGAGCGTTGCATGAAGGACATCTCTCGCTTGTCGAGCTTGTCCGTCCGCAATGTGAGCGTCTGGTCGTTTCTGTTTTCGTCAATCCAACACAATTCGGCCCCAAGGAAGACCTCGAACGATATCCCCGGAATCTCGAAGGTGATTTGTCCCGGCTTGCCGAGCGAAAGGTTGATGTTGTCTTCGCTCCGGAAAAAGGGGAGATTTACAAAAAAGAACATGCTACCTACGTCGAGGTGGAAGGCTTGAGTTCGGTTTATGAAGGAGCTATCAGACCGGGGCATTTTCGGGGCGTCTGCACGGTTGTTGCCATGCTCTTTAATATTATCATGCCGGATGTCGCCGCTTTCGGGCAAAAGGACGCGCAGCAGGCCGCGGTTCTCCGGCATCTGACACAGGATTTGCACTTTCCCATCCGCTTTCTTGTTGGCCTGACCATTCGAGAAAGCGACGGTCTGGCCATGTCATCCCGTAATGCGTATCTGACCTCTGCCGAACGGCGAAAAGCGACCGTTCTTTTTCGAGCGTTGAAAGCGGGAGAGGCGCGAATTCAAGCCGGAGAGAGGGACGGAGGCAACGTGCGGGAAGCTATGAAGGACGTGTTGAGCGGAGTTCCCGAGTTCAAGCCCGATTATAACGACATCGTGCACCCGGAATCGTTTGAGAAAGTCAATGAGATTTGTGGGGATGTTTTGCTGATTATTGCAGGAAAGATAGGTTCTGTTCGGCTTATTGATAATTTGCTGGTTCAACAAAAGACCTAATCTCGGTAAGTGAATAGCCGATATGGAACTACTTTTCTGTTTTTTTGTTCTAACAGGTGAGGCAACGATTTGCTGGCAACGATTATCTTGGCAGCGGGGAAGGGCAAGCGGATGGATTCCGACTTGCCAAAAGTACTGCATCCACTGGCAGGGAAACCGCTCATTGAGCATGTCCTAAACGCCGCGGAATATTTACAGCCTGACAAGACAATTATCGTCACAGGACATAAACGCGAGCAAGTTGAGGCGTGTCTAAGGGAAAGAGCATGTCACTTCGTCGTGCAAGAACCACCGAAAGGAACCGGGCACGCTGTCTTGCAGGCGGAACCTGTTCTGCGGAGAATTAATGGTGATGTTGTTGTTCTTTCTGGAGATGTGCCGCTCCTTCGCGGCGAAACATTAGCGCGGTTGCTCGAGATTCACCGGCAGAACCAAAATGCGGCATCGGTTCTTTCGACAATACTGCAAAATCCGAAGGGTTACGGTAGAATCGTAAGGGATACGAGCGGCAATTTTCAGGCGATCATTGAAGAGAAAGAGGCATCGTCTGATATAAAGCAAATAAGAGAGATAAATTCTGGAATATATGCGTTCAATATTCAAGGTTTATTTGAATATCTTCAACATATACGGCCAGACAATCGGAAAGGCGAATATTACCTGACCGATGTGATTGGTCTGATGGTGGAAGCAAAAAAGCGTGTAGAAGCCCATGCCATCGCGGATTTCCGGGAGGTTAGGGGTATTAACACGCAACAGGAGCTCAAAGACGCGGAAAATGAGTACAGCTCCCGGTCAGAAAGCCTAAAAAAGTGTTGACTTTTTTCGGAAAAATTTATATAATAAGTAATTAAGGTAGAATCTCCCGAGGCCTGTTTATGCGTTACTTTCTTGTTTCACTTTTAATCCTTTCCGCAGCGGTTTCTGTCGCAGAAGCTCAGTTCCGCCAGAACAATGGCCCGGGGGATACGGGGAGCTATCTTCGGTCTTATCAACCACTTGGCATCCCTGTGAACACGGTTTCACTTTTGGATCCTTCACGGTTGCATATGTCCCATTCTGTCCAGATGGGTTATTATTCGGCGGGAGGAGTCAGTGCTTCCCGGGGGATGTATTTAAATTCACTGACGTACGATATATCCCGCCCTCTTTCGGTGACCACTCACCTTGGGATTCAGTTCCAACCTTCCGGTCCGGCGGAATGGAATCCTGCGAACTATGGAAACCAGTTTGTGGGAGGAGCCGAGTTGAACTGGCGCCCTGCGCGGAATTTTTTCCTGCAAGTCAGCGCCTTCCGTGGGATGGTTCCCGATTACAATCGCTATGGGTACTACGGTTGGGGAACGCAAGGGATTTTTCCTTATGGGCTTCGGCCGTAAGGGCGCACATGCCCTATGCTGCTCCCCCGTCGTGTTGTTCTGAGACCGAGACTCTCTGCTCGGTCTTTTTTGTGAGGGCTTAAAGATTGGCACGCCGTTTCTATCCTTCTTCCAAACCGACAAAGCGAACTCCGTCTGATCCGGCGCATAAGCGACTCTACAGCTTATTGATTCTTTTAATCGCGCTGCAGCTCTTTACCATCGGGCTGTTAGTTATGCGAACCGGCGGCGTTCCGGAAACAACCTCAGAATCCATGACGGTTGATCAGACTCTTTCGCAGATGGAAACCTTTATCAAACCTGCACTGGAAGATACGGGGCAAAAAGTTGAGACGGATACGCTGCTGAGTGATGACAGCCGTGAAGCGACTCCTCCGGTATGGGACACACCGACGAGAGTTCAGCTTTTGAATGGCTGTGGAGTGCGAGGTCTTGGGCAAATGCTTTCATCCGCCCTACGAGAAAGCGGTTTTGATGTGCGTGAAATCGGCAACGCCGACCGTTTTGGCTATGAACAAACGCTCGTGCTTGATCGAGTCGGAGAACGTGGTCGAGCGTTGGCGTTAGCCGACAGTTTCGGTATTCATCCGGACAAGGTACGCACCGAGCGCGATGAAAAACTGGTCGATATCGATGTAACGCTTATCGTCGGTGGGGATTACAAAAACCTGAAGTTCAGTACGGAAAGGTAAACCGCTGATTATCACATTTGATTTCGAGCGTTAAAAAGGAAATAGAAACGAGGTAACATCTGACACTAAGTCATGTAGAACGTTTCGCCGTCAGTCTGGGCGAGCGAGCTTTGGAAAAGAATGCTGAAGATGTTGTGCTGATGGATTTGCGCAAGCTCAACGCCATGACCGATTTCTTTGTCATTTGCACCGGAAGTGTTGAGCAGCACGTGAAAGCAATCGCTGACCATATCACACGGGATATGGCCAAGGAGGGCATTAAAGTCTATCATCAGGAAGGCTACGGAAATTGGCGCTGGATATTGCTCGACTATTCTGATGTTGTCGTGCATGTTTTTCAACCGGCTTGGCGCGATTACTACCGTTTGGAAGATTTATGGGGGGACGCGCGGATGCGAGTCCTCGATGAAGCCTATTTGAAAAGAAAAGCCGCACGGGCAAAGAAGAAGAGCAAAGCTCCTAAAAAGAAGGCCGCTTCCCGAACAAAATCCAAAACGCAGCGCACCAAGAGTCGCGGCGCCCGGAAAGCATGAAGGAGCCTATTCAACATCTGCATGACAGCGTCCTTCAGGCTTTAAAGACGCTCGCGCTTCCCGAAGTGGACGTGCGCTTCGAGAAGCCGAAGGATCCTTCTCATGGAGATATTGCGACGAACGTAGCTTTTCTGTTGGCAAAACTGGCTCGAAAAGCTCCGCGCGATATCGCTGCTCTTATTTCCGAAAAGCTATCGCTCGATTCTACTATTATCAGTTCCCACAGCGTTGCGGGTGCGGGATTTATCAATTTTGTTTTTGCACCGGCGTATCTCCAAGAAGTCGGGCGTTGGATTCTCGAAAAAGGAGCTGCTTACGCGGATTCGCAGGACCTTGCCGGGGAGAGAATTCTGCTTGAATTCGTCAGCGCGAATCCCAGCGGCCCTCTGAATGTTGTCAGTGCACGCGCGGCGGCGGTGGGGGATAGCCTGCGCCGAATCTTCGAAGCGCGTGGGGCGCACATTGACAGCGAATACTATGTGAATGATTCCGGCAATCAGGTGCGTCTTTTGGGGGAATCATATCGTGCACGATATGAAACGGAATTGGGATATCCTATCGATGTACCAGCAGGAGGATACCTCGGTAGATACTTGGATGATTTAGCTATTGATACTGTATCCAGGGAAAGATCTATATATCATGAAATGTCGCCCGATAAAGCCATTGAGAAACTGGGACAAAAGGCAATCGAGATTTATGTTCAGCAACATCGCACAACATTAGAGAAGTTCCGTGTTCCGTTTTCGCGGTGGTTCCGCGAAAGCGAACTGCATGATGAAAATGCTTCACAAGCTGCATTGGATCGGTTGGAAAAAGCCGGGGCGGTGTATCAGGAAGATGGAGCGACGTATCTTCGCACGGAGGATTACGGCGACAATAAAAACTGGGTGGTAAAAACGAGTGACGGGCGATGGACGTATTTCTTGCCGGATATTGCCTATCATGTGAATAAATTCGAGCGCGGCTATAACAGGCTCATTGACATTCTCGGGCCTGATCACCATACCTTTCCATTGAAGATGGGCGCGGCGATGCGCATTTTGAAATTGCCTGCGGACAAGCTCCATGTGATTATTCTCCAGCAGGTGAATCTGCTGCGCGACGGCGTGACGGTGAAGATGTCGAAGCGCGCCGGTGAAATCGTCGAGATGAAAGAACTGCTCGATGAAGTCGGAGTGGACGCGGCGCGATTCTTCTTCGTGCTCCGGCGAACAACGACGCCGCTCGATTTCGATATTGAATTGGCGAAGTCGCACTCGGAGGAAAATCCGGTTTACTATGTGCAATACGCGCATGCTCGCATCGCGTCGATTTTCCGGAAGGGACAGCTTGAACCGCCGGATGCTTCGGTGAGTTTGGAACCGTTGAAACATACCGAAGAATTGAATTTGCTTCGGCGCTTGCGTGAATTGCCGGAAGTAATTGAAGAGGCGGGAAGAGTAATGGATCCGCACGGTTTGACCACATGGCTCCGGGAAGTTGCGGCTCAATTCCATAGATTTTATCATCACTGTCGGGTGTTAGGGGAACAACCGGATTTGCAATCGGCACGTTTGGCGCTCTGCCGCGCAACTCAAATTGCGCTGGCACGCGGACTGGATTTATTGGGAGTCAGCGCTTCCGACACAATGTAATAAGAACACAGCTGTCAAAATGTAAGTTATCGGAAATATGATCTGGTAGTGCCGCACGGCAGTGCGCTTGAGTAGCCGATACGACAGGGAAGAACCCTTTTCACTGGTGTAAAAACCTTACGACAGTTGTGGTCTATGATCCATCCAACTCTTTTATGACCATTACGGTTTGGGAGCGCACTGCCGTGCGGCACTACCAGACCCTAAAAGGGGAAATCCCGTTATCACAAGTGCATAAACATTGAGACAGTTGTGGTAATAAGAAACATTGTGCATCCTTTCAAAAGAGACATATAGACATAAAGTAATTTAGCGTTTGGGGTAACCTTGCCAAGGAAAACCATAATCAAAAAAATCACGCCGGACCTGGTTGCCGTAGGTTCGGTGGCTCTCGATATCCTGCACACAGCGACGGTGACCACTCGAAAGATTCTCGGTGGCTCCGCGATTCATTTTTCGAACGCGGCGTCCCTGTTCTGCTCCGTTGGGATTGTTGGGACGGTTGGGGAGGACTATCCCCACGAGAGAATTCGATTTCTTCATGAACGTGGGGTGGACTTTTCCGGGTTGGAAGTTGGAGCGGGGAAGACGTTCCTCTGGGAAGGACGGTATTCCGATGATTTCAGTTCACGGGAAACCATCCGCACGGAGCTTGGAGTCTTTGCTGAATTCAATCCCAAGATTCCATCGCATTTCCGCAAACCCAGAGTCCTTTTCCTCGCCGCTATTGCTCCGCAGCTTCAGCTTTCCGTTTTGAATCAGGTGGACGATGTCCGGCTGGTGGCTTTGGATACCTTCAAACTGTGGATAGACACCCGGCAGGATACCCTTATCGAGATTCTCGAATCTAAAACGACATCAGGAACTCCAAAAGTCCATCTCGTCTTCGTCAATGATGACGAAGTGCGTTGGCTGACCGGCGAGCGCAACCTCTTAAAAGGCGCTCGCATCATTCAGGAAATGGGTCCGAAGTGGGTCGTTGTAAAGAAAGGCGAACACGGGTCTTTCCTCCTGAGTGAAAAGGGCTTATTCATGGTACCGCCTTATCCCGTAGAGGAAGTTGTGGATCCGACCGGAGCCGGAGATGCCTTTGCAGGAGGGATGCTGGGTTATCTGGCCTCTCAGTCCCGGTTTTATGATTCGACATTCCGCCGTGCGCTGGGTTGGGGTAGTGTGATCGGGTCGTTCTACGTAGAAGGCTTTGGTCCCGACGGATTGAAGAACATCTCGAAAACGGCGCTCAGTGCTCGCTACCGCGAGTATCAGAAGATGACTCAAGTGCCGTGAAAAAACAGCGGCCGCCTTTAGAGTGGGAAAAAGGGGAACTCTGGATTCTCGATCAGCGCAAGCTTCCCGCTCGGGAAGTCTGGATTCGCGCTCGCAGTGTCGAAACAGTTGCCAAAGCGATTGAATCTCTGGCGGTGCGAGGAGCCCCTTTAATTGGGATTGCAGCCGCCTATGGTGTTGCGCTAGCCGCGAAAGAAAAAGGTGCGGCGGAAAGTATTCTGAACGCTATCGAACGACTGCGGCATACTCGACGTACCGGCTATAACCTTTTTCACGCCTTGGACTGCATGCGAGAGGTTGTTCAAAGACGCCGGGGAAAACTTGCCGAACATACGTTAGTCGAAGCTCGCCGCATTCATGCGACTGAAAGTGCGCGATGTCAGACGATGAGTCATCATGGCGCCGGTTTGATGGAAGAAGGCGAGCAGGTTCTGACTTACTGCAACACGGGAACTCTGGCAACCGGCGGCATCGGCACGGCGCTCGGAGTGATTCGCACAGGTTTCTTGGAGAAAAAAGTCTCCCATGTCTTTGTATGCGAAACGCGACCTCTGACGCAAGGCGCTCGGCTGACGCTTTGGGAACTCGTACAATCAGGAATCCCCTGCACGCTTATTTGTGACAATATGGTTGCGGCGCTCATGGCTACCGGCGAGGTTCAACGAGTGTTCGTCGGCGCGGATAGAATTGCCCGCAACGGAGATACCGCCAATAAAATCGGCACCTATATGCTGGCGTTGTTGGCAGCTTACTATGAAATTCCATTCCATATCGTTGCTCCTTCGACGACGATTGATGCCTCCATCAAAGACGGCAGCGAAATGGAAATCGAAGAGCGTGATTCGAAAGAATTGACGCGGAGTATTCCGGGTTTGGCAAAGTTGCAAGGGTATGATGTCTGGAATCCTGCTTTCGATATTACGCCGGCAGGTCTGATTCACAGTTTCGTTACAGAATATGGTATCGAGGAACCGCCGTTTCTTGAAAGCGACTGACATTCGACGGCATGAACAAGTAAAGTTTCCTTCGATATTTTAATCAGTTTATCCAGTCTTCCGCCGAGCCGGGTTCAGCGCAGGTCTCCGTTGCCCAACCGATAAACTTCTCGCGCGTAACCCGGCCGGAATAGGGCTGTTTCTTGAGATATGTACTCGAAAGCATTTTGCTGTTTTGATATTTTGATGATTCATTCTTCTAAATAAGGGATTTGAGGGTCCACCATGAAGAAACAAACGTTTTACCTCGTCATTTTCTTACTGGGAACAATGGTTGCCCAGGCCGGAATGGAACTCACCTCGGCTCGAGTGTATCGGAAACAGGGCGATTATAAGCAGGCGTTGGAATGGTATAGCCGGGCAATTGAAGCGGATCTGGATAATATCGTCGCACATTATGAGAAGGGAGAACTCTTAGGCGAGATGGCCGATGAGGGCAACAAGCCGGAACTGTATGTGGAAATGCGCAAGGAATTCGATGCGGTTCTGAATGCGACCGGCAAGAAGGCGCAGAAAAAAATCAGGAAATATCGACCAAAGATTGAAGAGCAGGTCGAAAGGTACTGGATATTCCAATACAATGATGCGGTTGAGCAGTTTCGGTTGGCGGACAATGACAGCGCGTTGAATGCGAGCGCGAGTCAACTAACGGGCGGTGATTTCGCAACACTGTCGAGTTCGGATCAAGACTCTCTGAAGCAGGTCGCGAAGGAAGGTTACTGGAAACAGACGCAGGGAACACTCGAACTGGCTCGAACCATCAACCCGGCTCGCTGGGAAACCTATGCTCTCTTATCGAATATCAGTTCGGCTGCGGAGCAGTGGGATGCAGCAGGAGAAACGCTGCAGCAAGCAATTGAAAGACATCAGCGACCGGAAGAGACATCGGGAGCTGATGTTCAGCAGTCGGAAATAGAATGGAAACGAACTCATCTGGATATGCTGGAGAATTTAGCGCAGATTTACTATGAGCAGGAACACTATGAAGAAACGATTAGTACCTGCAATGAGATTCTCACGCTGGATCCTCAGAATCCGCTGGCCGTGAAATTCATCGCCTTTTCCTGGAATCTGCTTGACCAGAATGAGAAAGCGATTGAAGCCTATCAGACAGCGATTAACGCTCAGCCGGATAATACGAATCTGCTTTACAACGCGGCGCAGCTTTACATGCAGATGGCGGATACCGCTGGGGCGATGAAGTACTTGGCGGATTTCTTTGCGATTGATCCAACCGATTTCGAAGTCGTCTTCCAATTGAGCGTTATCTATTTGGAAGGAGGAAGCTATGCCGATGATGAAAAAGCCAAAGAGCTTTTAGGGAATGCAATAGAGCACTTTCCCGATAATCCGGTTATCTGGACGAATTACGGAGTGGCGTTAATCCGGACGGGAGAAACCGAAGAAGGAAAGAAAGCGATTGAAAAGGCGAAAGCCTTAAAGGGAGAATAAAGGAATCCGTGGGTTCATCAGAGGATACTCTGCAGCAGCAGCGACTGAAAGAAAGCGGTGAACTTCCCAGACACATCGCGATGATCATGGACGGCAACGGTCGCTGGGCCCGGCAGCGGGGACTTCCACGCGTCGCCGGACATCGCGCGGGGATAAAAACCGTCCGGGATATCGTTGCCGCCTGTGGTGAATTGGGAGTTCAGGTTTTAACACTCTACACCTTCTCTCGCGAAAACTGGGAGCGCCCCCGCATGGAAGTGGCGGCTTTGATGCGACTTCTCCTGCAAACGATTGAACGCGAAGTTGATGACCTGATTGCCAAGAACGTGCATTTGAAAGCAATCGGTCGGTTGGAGGATTTGCCGGCGGCTCCCCGTGAAGCGTTTGAGCGGGCCGTGAAGCGAACAGCATCCAATACCGGTTTGACGCTGAATCTTGCGCTTTCCTATGGCGGACGGCAAGAAATCCTCGATGCCGTCGTGACGTTTATGGAAAATCCTGCGTTGCCGTTAACGGAAGAAACGTTCGGAAATTGTCTCTATACAGCAGGTTTGCCTGATCCCGATTTACTCGTGCGCACGTCGGGAGAACTTCGACTCTCAAATTTTTTGCTCTGGCAATTGGCTTATACCGAATTGTATATCACGGATGTGCGGTGGCCGGATTTCAGCCGCCGCGAACTCTACCGGGCTATCGAAGCCTATCAAAAACGCGAACGACGCTACGGTCGGCTGCAAAGGTGAAGACTGTGGAAGTATCTCGAGAAATCTATACGTCACTGCGAAGACGCTTTGGCAATCAGCTTCTTCAGGAGCAGCCACGGACGGTGATTGCTCCGGCGAGCCTGCAGGCTGTCAAAGATGCTGTGGAAATGGCAAGGCATGAACATCTGAAGCTGCTTCCTCTTGGAACCGGCAGTTCTTTTCCATCGGATTTTTCTCGATTGCATATCCGAACCCTAACATTGCTTTTAGGAACTCTCAAAGGAGAATGCGGGGGAGATACCTTTTCCAGTTGGTATTGGGCGGGGACGCGGCTTTCGCAGTTGTCAGCGGACTATCCCGGCTTTTTTAACGGCGAATCTCAGAGGGCGACTCTCGGAGGGCTTATCGCGGACGGAACGCTCTCGTCTCTCGACGCGACCCGGCGTCTTATCCAGCGGCTTATGCTCTCGATGGAAGTTTTCACGGCGGCGGGAAATATCGAAACCTTTGCCGGAGGAAGCACCGGAACGGTGTATCAACTTCCTGCGAGTTCCCTGTTCTTCGGTTCAAAGGGTCGTCTGGGAATTATTCTGCGAGTAAACCTGCGACGTATCGTCCCACCCAAATTAGACCTGCCATCTTTGAATGAGCCCGAGAGTACTTCAATGACGGGAGGCGGCAATCATGCTCTCTCTTGGAATCAGAAACAAGAGCTCCTTGATCCCGGCGGACTTTTCGCCTGGGAAGGTGATCGATAGACATAGAAGAGATGCGGTGGTCTAAGCGAAAGACAGTTCTCGCGATTTTTTTATTGGCGGTTGCCGTCGCGGTGGTGATACTATCGTTGGTGGTGCCGCGCTCGTTTATCAATGAAACATCGCGACGGACGCTGGTGACGTATTTGCAGCGACATCTGGGCCCGAATGCGCAGGTCGAAAATGTCAGCGTCAGTTGGAGGAGCGTTCGCTTCACTGGCGTATCGCTGCCTCTGAGTGTAACAGGCAGTCATCTCGAGATTGAACACGCGACCGCGAGCATTCGTCCTTGGCGTGCTCTGACCTCACCCACCCGGCTCGAACGCGCGCTCGGGGCAATCGACTGTCACCATCCACGATTGTTCATTGCGGCCGACACTCTCAAAGAGAAACCGGATACGACAACAGCGCTGCTGCCTGATTTGTTTCTGCCTGCAGGGTTTTACGGAGTGCTGGCTCGACTCGACAGTCTGTGCTCCATCTCGTTTCGAAGTGCGGAAGTTTTTCTTGTCGATTCGCAGGACACACTAACTCTGCTTTCGGATTTTAACGGAAAGATTTTTCAAGACCGCACCCGTTCCTTCCACCTTAAAGCTCAAGGTTGTTTTTTGGGGCAGCTCAAAGGTACAGTGCAACTTTCGGCGGTTGTGAAGACAGAAGAGAAACACCTTGATGCCGTTGCGCAATTTTCTTTTGGGGGCGCGCAGATTGCGTCGTTATTCGCGTTGCCGGACAGCCTTAAAATCCTCGGTGGGAATGGACTTGCGCGCCTGCGGTTGTCAGCGCAGGATACGGTTCTTCAAGCCGAAGGCGATTTAGACCTTACCGGCTTGCGGGCGGACATCCCGGGTTTTGGGTCGATTAATTTTGCCCGAGCTCAATTGGATTTCTTCGCAGATACCCTTCGTTTTTCTCAATTAAATATCGCATCGCACGGCTGCAGCCTAAAAGCGGATGGTCAGGTTTGCCTGCGTCGCGGATCAGCTTGGGATATTCAAGGCGAATTCTGTTCTTTGAAAGGTGAGAATTTTGCAAATCTTCTTCTGGGGAATGCGGATTTGCTTTCCGGAGAACTATCGGTCGCTTTTGATGTGCGCGGAGACCTGTTCGATCCTCAACTCTATCTCAAGATAGAAAGCGATGTTGTTCGATTAGGGCCGCTTCAACTTCATGATATTTCCTCGCGGATTTCCCTGTCGCGCTCGCTTGTAGAATTAGAGCGGTTTGTCGCTGAAAGCGATGTGGGAAAGCTTGTCGCTGCTGGAAACGTTTCACTGCAGCAGCCCGATTTTCCTATTTCATTTGAAGGTGCCCTTTCCCTGAACTCCAGCAAACCTCAGGGAGCACTGCGAGCTTCGAGTCTCAAGGTGCGTGTTCGTGGAACACGAAAAGAGCCGAAAACAACGATTGTCGTCGTGGACAGCTCAAACGAAACGATTCTTTCAGGACACGTACGAAAAAAGCTTGGGAAATGGCAGTTTGTTGCCGATGGAACTGGCCAAGTTCCTCGTATGGATTTTGCTTTTGTTCCCGAAGGCATATCAGCAAAAGTTACGCACGCTCAGCAACTTTGGATGGCTCTGACGTACCCGACCGCACTTCATGAGCATCTGCCTTTTCTCGACGTCTATGCGGATTTTGAGGGGGGAAGTCTTTCGGGACGCTTCAATCTCGAGGCGACGGTTGACAGCGCTGCCGAGTTTCCAACAGTGCTGTCTCACATTCGGAAAGCCGCGCTTCGAGGCAGCTATGTTTGCCCCGTACAAGCTCCTCTTGTGCTCTTAGGGGGATGGGAAATCGCGGCGGACAAAGATTGGGCGGGAACGTTCGATCTTTCCGTGAGACCTGATCGTATTGACGTCCATGAAATGCGCTTTGCGGATTTTGCGACGATGACGGGTGTCGTGTGGCCGGAGGATTCCGAAATGGATCTCGATTTGGAGATTCACGGCATTCCGCTATCACAGTTTCCGATTCATATCCCAATTCTGGAAAAAGCAAGAATACATGGAACCATTGCCGGTTATATTCATGCATGTGGAACTTTCGATACTCCAATATGGACGGCAGACCTCAGCATTGTGGAAGGTGAAGCTTTTGGTGTCAGCGATTACTGGAGCACGGTTGAGTTAGAGGGTTTCGGGAGTCGTTGTGATGTGCGTCAATTTATTTTCGGGCGAGATATTGGTCGTGTTTTTTCGGCGACAGGTCATCTGGATTGGGAAACGGATTCGGTTGAACTGATTGCCTCGAGTGGGGAGCGAGTTGCCGACGAGATTCTGCAAACATTGACGGGTCACGGAGGCTGGCTCGATGGACTTCTCAATACACGCGCCGTTATCAGTGGGCGGCTTTCGGATCCGACGATTAGCGCGATGCTCTCCGTCTATCAGGGACACGTTCTGCGAGATATCTCCTTTGATACACTGACCGCACTCGTGAATTGGGATTTCGACAGCGACGGCCAACGGCGAATTCGTATTCCGAGGGCTCGGATGGAACGGGTCGGTCGCTACAGTCTGCAAGGCTTCCTTGAAACGAATCCCTTTCCGGGAGGGCGGTTCGCGGGAGAGATTACCGGAGAGGGTGAATTCCTTTGTATTCTTGAAGATCTTGCGCGAGGTTTCCGTTCACATAAGGGGGACGGGACAATGCGGGCTCGAATCGGAGGCACCTGGGATCACCCGCAATTTTTAGGAGCGGAACTTTCTCTGACCGATGGGAAGTTTACCTTTACGGATATTACTCCGAATTCCGTCGAAACAAGTCTGAAAATGCGTCTCTCTCCCGGCGGAGTGCTTGAATATGGGCAGGCGAATTTTCACAGCGGTTCTCATCAGCTTACGATTCGTTCGCTGACGGATTCGGTGTCAACGATGGCGGCAAATCTGACACCGATTCAAATCGAAAATCCAGCCGTAAATCTGGGCGTCATCGAAATCTCCAGTGGTGAAAATGGAATGCCGCTCCGTTTTCCGGGATTTATGGCTCCCGATTGGGCAGGCGACTTCACGTTTGGGCCTCCCGAAGCTCGTTCGGTTACTCTTTCATGGGAAGAGGATCATCTACTGATTCGTGGGGATGTTGCTCTCCACAACGCGATGATAACATATCCCTTTCTACAGGGTTCAGGCAAGCCATCCCGTTTCGCCCGCTGGCTTCTGAATCTGCTTACGCAGGCTCGGTGGGACTTGCGACTTATCCCGGAAGAAGGGAATCATTACTACGCTGAGTTCACGGGGCTAAAAGATTCCGACCTCTTTACCGATTGGCAGGATTCGCCGCTCTGGCGGAATTTTGCTGAGCTGGTGGACAGGCTCGATGTAGATGCTCAAATTACTCCTTCGCGCAAGGGCGTGCTTTTAGAAGGCAGGATTTCCGAAGAAAGTTTTCACGGTATCGGACGTTTGACATCCTTTCGAGGGAATGTCGATTATCTGGATCAAACCTTTCATATTGAAGAAGTCGTCGCTGAGTTTGACGCGTCGGATCCACGACCGGTTCTGCGCGGGCGCGCCGAAACAACAGGACAGGACACACTGGGACGGCAGGTTCCCGCCTATTTAACGCTCTACGTCATTGACAGGGAGACCGGCATTCGGGTTCGTGAAGGCAGACTCGATGATTTGACGGTCGTGCTGGAAGGCGATTATGAAACCAGTCCGGAACAAGTCCTCGCTTTGCTGGGTTATTCTGTTGAAGACATGGGCGGCCAGGCGTGGCGTGTGGGCGGAGCGATTATGGAACGTGCTCTGCGGGCTCGAGTGCTGCGACCTTTTGAACGCCGTATCGAAAGATGGACAGGACTCGATGTACTCTCCGTCGCGCCGACGCTTCAGGGCCGTTATCGTTCGAGACGCAGCGGCAGCACGACTCCCGCGGATACACTCGAACAATCCTTCGGATTTCGTTACTTCACAGGCTCGCAACTCACTGTTGGAAAATTTCTGACGCGTGACCTGTTCTTTTCATACACGGGCGAGCTTGCGGAAGCGGAAGAAGTCGGTCTGGAAGGAAAACGATTGGGACTGGTGCATTTCTGGACGATGGAATTTCGCATGCGGCCAATCTCCCGCGATCTGGTGATGGATTTTTCTATCGAATATGATGATTTGGAACGGAAACAGGATGAATCGATTTCCCTGAAATATGTGTTTGCTCTGGAACCCTGACGAACACCGATATAAAATGATCTAACAGCTTATTGGAATACATTCATGCGACGGATACACGGATTTCTTATCCTTTCATTTCTTGTTTTCACTCTGCTTTGTCATGCTGCGGAACCGCCCAAACTTCGCATCTTGGGGATTTCCATCGAAGGGAACCAGACAACCGACGCCGGGCTGATTCGAGCCTATTCGGGACTGGCCGTCGGCAAGGAAGTCAGCGGCGATGATATTCAGGGAGCTGTCCGGCAACTCTGGCGCTTGGATTTGTTCTCGGATATTCAAATCTTAGAAGATCGAGAAGTCGCCGAGGGAATCTATCTGATTATTCGCGTGGAAGAATATCCGCGGTTGGAAGAAGTTCAGGTTTCAGGGAATCGAAAGCTGAAAGGCGATGACCTGGACGCTGCGCTTGGTTTGACACCCGGACAGGTCTTGCATCCTCGAGATATCGTGCGCCTGAAAAATCGTCTGGAAGAGAAGTACGCTTCGAAAGGGTATCTGCTGGCGGAAGTGGAAACGGAAACCTATGAGTCAACGAGCACCGGACGGCAGGTCGTGAACGTCGCGATAACCGAAGGCAAGAAAGTAAAGATTAAACGAATCGATTTCGTCGGAAACGAAGCTTTTTCAGATAAGACACTGCGCAAGCGCTTGAAGAAAACGCGCCGGAAAACACTTTTCCGCTCCGGGGAATTCAATGAAGAGAAATTCAGCGAAGACCTGAAGCGGCTGGGAGAATTCTATCGCGCGGAAGGCTACCGGGATTTCGAAGTTGTTTCAGACAGTATTTCTTACACCTCTGATTTTCGCCGGATGATTGTCTCCATCACAGTGAAGGAGGGGCCGGTTTACCATTACGGAGAAATCACTTGGTCTGGTCAGGAGCTGTTTTCTCAGAGTTTCCTCGAGGAACATCTCTTAGTGGCTCGCGGCGATCGCTACAACGAGAATAAATTCCAACAGGGCTTGCAGGAAATCGGAGCGAAGTATTACGACCGCGGTTACATCTATGCCGGACTTCAACCGGCGGAAACACCGCGCGGCGCAGATACTGTCGATGTTCATATTGCCGTCAGTGAAGGCAATGAGTTTAAAGTTCATCGCATTCACATCGAAGGAAATACGAAGACAAAAGAAAAAGTCATCCGCCGCGAACTGGTGCTTTATCCCGGAGAGACATTCGATGTCTCCCGCCTGCGGCGTTCGATTCGTGAAGTTACCATTCTCAATTATTTCGCCAACATTGTCCCGGACGTTGTTCCGGTTTCCGATAATGAAGTGGATCTCTATATTAACGTCGAGGAAAAATCCACGGATCAAGCGATGGTATCGGCAGGCTATTCCCAGCGAGACGGCTTTATCGGTACGCTTGGGTTTCAGATGAACAACCTGCTTGGGAATGGACATCAGTTTTCGCTCGACTGGAATTTCGGTAAAGTCTATCGCTCTTTCTCGATTTCGTTCACGGAGCCGTGGCTTTTCGATACGCGAACTCTAATCGGTGTCTCTTTCTTTGATACTCATCGCGGCGGAAGCTATTACGGTTTCGATGAAGATATTATTGGTGGCACCGTCCGTCTGGGAAGACGTTTGAAATGGCCGGATGATTATTTTCGCCTCGACTATATTTACCGGCTTGATCGCACGGAGTATTCCAATTTCACCGAGAGTTTTCGTACGTCGAATCCGAGGAGTTTGGTGGAAGACAAACCGCGCTTTTCATCGAGTCTGACGCAAATCGTCACGCGCGACAGTCGTGATGATCCGGAATTTCCTTCCAGCGGTTCGGTAAACCTGCTTCGAACTGAATTGACGGGTGGAGTTTTAGGCGGCCATGATCAGTTTGTGAAGGCGAATTTCTCATCGAAATGGTACTTACCTTTTCCGGCGGGTTTTGTGTTGGTTTCGCTCACCGAGGCGGGAGCGCTGGATGGGCTGACGAGTGATCCGGGAGATATTCCTTACTTCGACTATTTCTTTATGGGAGGTAGTGGTCTTTCTCTGGGAACGAGCCTGCGCGGATATGATGAACGCGCAGTAGGTCCACAATACGCTGGGTATGCGGTTGGAGGGAAGGCGCTTTTCAAGCAGAGTCTTGAATTGCGTTTTCCGATTCTACGCAACCCGACGGTTTTCCTGCTCACGTTTGCGGAAGCAGGAAATGTATGGCGCAATTTCGAGGAAACCAATCCTTCGGACTTAAAACGCTCTGTCGGTTTTGGGATTCGACTCTTTATGCCTTTTGTTGGCATGATTGGTCTCGACTATGGTATGGGGCTGGATTACTTGGACAGCAATGGACTTCGCACAACGAGGTGGGAACCCCATTTCCAATTCGGGCGCGGATTCTAAGCCGTTCTTTGCAACGCAAGGTTTTAAAAATTCAGATTATCAAAATAGCTGATGGGAGTCAGTCATGAAACGCTTATCGTTTACCGTCCTTTTTCTCCTGATTTTACCGGGCATGCTCTCGATTTGTTGGGCACGCGATTTGAAAATCGGGTATATTGATTCCGAACGCATTTTAACAGAGTTCCCTGATTCGCAGGAAGCTCAGGCAAAACTTGCTGAGGAAAATCGGGAATGGGAGACGCAGGCCGGCAGTATGCGTCAGCAGGTTGTGGATATGGAGAACGAATTGGAACAACAAGCTCTTCTCCTTTCCGATGAGAAAAAGGCTGAGAAGATGGAGGAACTGCAAGTTCTCTATCTTCAGGCTCAACAATTTCAGCAGGAAATCTGGGGACAGGATGGCAAGCTCTTTCAGAGGAATCTGGAATTAACACGTCCCGTGGTGGAAAAAATAAACGCCGTCATTTCGAAAATCGGCGACGAAGAAAACTACGACTTCATTTTCGATACGACGCAGGGAAACATCGTCCATGCGAAGGCGGAATACGAAATAACGGATCGAGTGCTGGAACTTCTGCAGAAGGAGTAATTCGTGGCGGTTAAGCTCACTGTAAATGAATTGGCTGCCCTCGTCGGTGGAAAAGTTATCGGCGATGGAGACTGTCTTATCGAAGGCCTCGGCAAGATTGAATCCGCGCGCCCGACGGAAGTGACGTTTCTGGCAAATCCAAGATATGCGCACTATCTTTCCCAATCGAAAGCGGGCGCCGTTTTAGTTTCCGCAGGGACGTCGGCTTCCGGTACGACATTGATCGAAGTCGAAAATCCCTACATGGCATTTCTAACCTTACTCGAAGGCTTTTTTCCACAGGAGCCTTGGGTAAATGTTGGAGTTCATCCCACAGCCGTTTTGGAAGAGGGGGTGGACGTGGATAAGAGCGCGGCCATCGGAGCTTTTTGTTTTGTCGGCCGCGGGACACGAATCGGCGAACGGACGATTTTATTTCCTCATGTGATTATCGGTCCCGATTGTCATCTTGGAAACGATTGCAAAATCTACTCACATACGGCGATTCGAGAACGTGTGCATATCGGCAATCATGTCGTTCTTCAACCTGGAGTTGTTTTGGGTTCCGACGGATTCGGATTTGTTCCGGATTCGGATCGCTATCGAAAAATTCCTCAGGTGGGAACGGTGGTCATTGAAGACAACGTAGAGATTGGAGCGAATACGACGATTGACCGAGCTACGCTGGGTGAAACGCGCATCCGTTCAGGTACGAAACTGGATAACTTAATTCAGGTCGCGCACAATGTCGATATCGGAAGCAACAGCGTTATCGCAGCGCAAACGGGAATCTCCGGCAGTACGCGCATTGGCAAGGGAGCGCGTATCGCAGGGCAAGTGGGTTTTGTGGGACACATTTCTATCGGAGACGACGTGCAAATCGGAGCTCAATCCGGAGTGGGACAAAGTGTTCCGGATAAAACGGTTGTTTCCGGGACTCCTGCGAGGTCACACAATCTTTGGCGCCGCATCGAAGCATCGCTTACTCGTTTACCTGATTTATTCCGCAGAGTTCGCGCAATTGAAAAGCAATTGAAGGAAGAGTTACCGGAGAATAAAAAATGACCGGCACCAAACAAAGAACCATTGCGAAATCTGTTTCTCTAAGCGGTGTTGGACTCCATACCGGTCATGCGTCGAAATTGACATTCCAGCCGGCGGAAATCAATACGGGCATCCGTTTTGTCAGGACGGATTTGCCTGAGAAGCCGGTGGTTCCCGCTCTGGTCACTGAAGTTGTTCTCGTGGATCGCGGAACGACATTAGGGCGGAATGGAGTAGAAATTCGCACCGTCGAACACATTTTGGCTGCCGTCACTGGTCTGGGAATCGATAACCTCACAATTGAAGTGAATGGAGATGAACCTCCTGCTGCGGACGGAAGTGCAAAGGACTTTGTGGATGCGTTGATTTCAGCCGAAGTGATTGAGCAGGATGCAGCTCGCGAATATCTGGCTATCGAGAAAACGCTGGTCTATCACAATGAAGAACAGGGTGTGGATCTGGTTATTGTCCCTTCCAATGAATTTCGAGTGACGTATATGATTGACTATCCCAATCGGTCACTGGGAACGCAATATACATCGTTGTATTCTATGGATGAATTCGTCAAGGACTTTGCCCCCGCGCGTACATTCTGTTTGCTTTCCGAAGCGAAATCATTAAAGGAGAGCGGTCTTATCCAAGGGGGAAATCTTGATAATGCGATTGTGTTCGTTGATCAGGAATTGGATATGTCCGAACTCAAAAATCTGGCGCAGCTTTTTCATCTGCGCAAAGAAGATCTTGTCCTTGGCGAGGAAACGCTTGGCAATCGCCCGCTGCGATTTCCGAACGAGCCCGCGCGGCATAAAGTCGTGGATCTTTTAGGGGATCTCGCGCTTGTGGGATTACCGATTCGCGGCCATGTTTTGGCGGCTCGTTCCGGGCATGGAGCTCATATTGAACTGGCGAAGCTCTTGCGAAAAGAGTACGAGAAAACTCTAATCACTCGCAAGTACGGCAGCAAATCGGGAACGGGCTATGTATTCGATGCCCAGGCCATCGAACGATTGATTCCCCATCGCTACCCTATGCTCTTCGTGGACAGAATTCTCGAATTAACTCCGGCGGAGAAAGTCGTTGGCTTGAAGAATGTCACTCGCAATGAACCGTTTTTCGATGGCCATTTTCCGGGGCATTCCATCATGCCGGGAGTGCTGCTGATTGAAGCGATGGGTCAGACAGGGGGAGTGTTGCTGCTGAATTCGGTCGAAAATCCGGAAAGCAAGGTGGTTTATTTTACGGGATTGGACAACGTACGATTCCGCAAGCCTGTTATTCCCGGTGATCAAATTATATTTACTGTTGAAATGTCGATGTTTCGACGCAATATTTGCAAGATGCGTGGAACCGCCCGTGTGGAAGATGTGGTCGTGGCGGAAGCTGATATGTCCGCTGTTGTTGTCGACCGCTGATAAAAATTTGGTTTAAAGATCATGCCAAATATTCATTCAAATGCTCTTGTCGATCCCGGAGCTTCGATTGCCGAAGGTGCTTGTATTGATGCCTTTGCTATTATAGAAGAGAACGTCACCGTAGGTCCCGGATGCAAAATCGGCAGTTGTACTCGACTCAAATCCGGAACGCATCTGGGAAAAGATATCATTATCGCTCACGGAGCTATTTTAGGCTCGGAACCGCAAGATTTAAAATTCAAAGGTGAGAAGACGGAGCTCTTCGTCGGTGACCGAACGAATATCCGTGAGTTCTGTACGTTGAATCGCGGAACCGGCGAGAAGGGGCAGACTCGAATCGGGAAAGATTGTCTCCTGATGACCTATGTTCATGTCGCACATGACTGCATTCTTGGAGATAACGTGATTCTCGCGAACTCGGTCAATATGGCGGGTCACGTCGTGATAGAGGATTTCGTTATCGTCGGAGGCATCGTACCAATACATCAGTTTGTGCGCATCGGCTGTCATGCGATGGTTGGCGGAGGATTCCGTGTGCCGAAGGATGTGCCTCCTTATATTCTTGCGGGTGGGGAGCCACTTAGTTTCAGCGGCATGAATTCGGTCGGTCTCCGCCGACGAGGCTTCTCTAATGAAACGCGCAAAGCTTTGCAGCAAGCCTACCGGATTCTATATCGCGCAGGATTGAATGTGAAAGACGCACTGCAGAAGATTGAAGCAGAGTGCGAGCAAACACCCGAAGTGAAATACTTGGTCGCTTTTGTGCGGGAAACCAAACGAGGAATTCTTCCCGCACCAAAACGCGGTCGTTCCCGGCCGGATGAAGCGGCTGTGCTGGAATAGATGTTGTCATAATTTCTCAGAATAATTTTCGTGTGCAAGAATAGCTTCAGCATTGAGCAAGAACCCGCGCAGGCGGGACATATTTTAATGGCGCGCGATGCAGACCTTCTGAAACGCGCTTCGCAAGGTCTGCAGGAACCGGTCGTGCGTTTCTATGAATGGGCGCAGCCGACAGTGTCTCTCGGATTTCATCAGCCGGAAACGATTCTTGATGCCGAAGCATTAGAGCGAGAACAGATTCCGTGGGTTCGCAGACCCACCGGCGGCGCGGCGGTTTTGCATTCGCGTGAGTTGACTTACGCTATTGCTCTGCCTCCGGAGCATCCGTGGCAAAAGAACAAATCTGCATCGGAACATATTGGAAGAGCTCTTGCGCGAGGGTTACGCGCCCTCGGAGTGGAGGCAGATGTGCTCCAGCGAGGTCGCCCTTTGGGAAAACTGCCCGATCGTGCGTCCTGTTTTGTTCGCGCGTCGCGCTGGGAAGTCTGTGTGCAAGGGAAAAAGATTATCGGAAGCGCACAGCGGATGTTCCAAGGTGCTCTGCTTCAACACGGTTCGATTCTGTGTACGCCTGCTCATCTTCGTCTCGTCTCACTCCTGAACTTGCCTTCACAAAAAGTTAGGGATGAGCTCTTCTTCCGCTTGAAAACCGCTTCCACGTCTATCGAAGAAGAGCTGAATCGTCCGGTAAATATGACGCACCTCCGTCAGAAAATGGAAGAAGCCTTTCGAGAGGAATTCACCGAGTCGTGTGAAGAGCAATTCGCGGAGACCTTGGAAAGCCAACAGACTCCATGAGCGAAAAGAAAACGATAATTTTACTTGGCGCAACGGGTTCTATCGGAAAAAGCACTCTTGATATTGTGCGCTCGTTGCCGGATAAATTCCGAGTTCGGGGACTTTCAACTCATCGCAATGTTTCCCAGTTAGCTTCTCTTTCAGCGGAATTCAAGCCGGAAGTGGTTGCTGTTTCGGATGAAGCGGCTTTCAAGAGCGCGAAAGCGGAGCTTTTCGGAACCGGCGTTAGAGTATTCGGTGGTGACGAAGGCCTATGTCGCTTGGCGGCATGGGAAGGAACCGAGCGCGTCATCAATGCTGTCGTCGGAGCGGCGGGAATTCGTCCGACATTCGCGGCCGTTGAAGCGGGCAACAGTGTCGCCATTGCTAATAAGGAAACACTGGTTGCGGCGGGCCCATTGATTCTAAATTTGGCTCGCGAAAGACACGTGCCGATACTTCCTATTGACTCCGAGCACAGTGCAATTTTCCAATGTCTGCAAGGTGAATCTTCTGAGAATATTCGAACTATCTGGCTGACGACTTCGGGCGGTTCTGTTTTCGATACCCAACTCGAGGATTTGGATAAGGTGACGCCGGCTGTCGCGCTCGCTCATCCCACATGGCAAATGGGGCCGAAAATAACGGTTGATTCGGCGACACTGATGAATAAGGGTCTGGAAGTTATCGAAGCGCAACGATTGTTTTCGGTATCTCCTTCGCAAATAAAAGTCGTTGTGCACCGGCAGTCCATCATTCATTCCGCCGTCGAATTCTGTGATGGTTCTTTCAAGGCTCAATTGTCAACGCCGGACATGAGATTGCCGATTCTTTACGCCCTGAGCTACCCGGAACGTATCGAATCAACACTGGTGCCGACTCGTTTAACCGACATCGGAACCTTAACCTTTGAAGACGTGCCGCCCCGGAAATTCCCCGCCCTTGAGCTTGCCTATCGTGCGCTCGAAAAAGGAGGAACAGCGCCGGCGGCGCTCTCGGCGGCTGATGAAGTCGTCGTACAGGGATTTTTGGAGAATAAAATATCATTCTTGCAAATCAGCCGGATTCTCGGCAATGTTCTTGATGCATGGCCGGATGAACCTTTGCAGTCTCTCGATGGCGTCTTAAAAGCGGATCAGCGCGCGCGCCAAATGGCTGAAGAAGCATTGAAGCATACAGGAAGTGTTGTAGTCGGATGATTTTTACACTGCTTGCATTTATTGTTGTTCTCGGAGTGATTATCCTCGTTCATGAAACCGGGCATTTCATCGCAGCCCGACTGACGGGGATGCGTGTCGAACGGTTTTCCATTGGATTTCCTCCGCGCATCGCAAGTAAAACAATCGGAGATACTGAATTTGTTCTTGCATGGATTCCGCTGGGCGGCTATGTCAAAATTGCGGGAATGATCGATGAGTCGATGGACAAGAAATCGATTACGGGCGCGCCGGACGAATTCATGTCCAAGAATCCACTGCAGAAAATTTTCGTGCTGAGCGCCGGTGTGTTGATGAATTACATCATGGCCGCAGTGATTATCACCGGATTGACATTGACGATGGGTATCGCTCACGTGGGTGAACCTATCATTGGCGAAGTGACGCCGGACTATCCTGCGGAGGCCGCCGGATTGCTGCCGGGTGATAGAATTGTGAGCGTCGGCGACAGCAGCGTTTCCGATTGGACGGATGTTGTGGGCTTTATTTCGCACGGCGCGGATACCGTCCACTTGACACTCGCTCGCGAAGATTCCCTGTGGTCGCTGGCTATCCCGACGATAGAAATAGAAGACAAAGGCGGAACGAGACGCGTTATCGGAATCGTTACAGCGGTAACTTTCGAAAAAGCTTCTGTCGGCGAAAGTCTGGGACAGGGAATCCGATTCTGCACCATGACAACCGGGAGCATTTTAGGTTTCTTTAAGCAACTTGCGTTTGGGCAAGCGAGCGTTCAGGATCTTGCCGGGCCTGTGGGAGTCGCGAAACTCTCCGGAGAAAGTGCACGTCAAGGACTGGGGACGTTTCTTTTCTTTTTGGCATTTGTCAGTGTTTCTATCGGTTTTCTGAATATTTTGCCTCTTCCCGTATTGGATGGAGGTCACATCGTTTTCGTCCTCGTTGAAGCGGTGATTCGCCGTCCGATTTCGACGAAAGTAAAACTCATCATTCAGCAGACAGGATTTGTGCTGCTAATTCTCCTCATTCTAATTGTAACGTATCATGATATTTTACGCCTTCTCGGACGATAAACAGCGACAACGGATGCCCGCAGGTTATTGCAGAGTATTTCGCGGTTTGTTTCTCGCCGTTGCGATACTTTTGCTGACGGCGGTTGCACCCGGAGATACGGCTCGTGCTCGGGAAGTAGAGCTGACGAGCAAACAAATCGCGAACAATATGAAAGCGATGGATCACTTTATCCGCGGAGTCATCGCGGACAAAGTGGATGATTACTACCGCGCTGTCTTTGAATATCAAGAAGCGCTCGAATCTGATCCGGATTCACCTTTCATCTATGTAGCGCTCGCGCAAGACTACATCATTCTAAGCAAAGTATCTCAAGCGCTCGAATTGCTCGAAAAGGCGCTGGAAATAAATCCCGACTACGTTCCCGCTCTCGAACTCTATGCCGGACTTCTACTCAACACTGAACAGTTGCCCAAAGCGCTTGAACTCTTCGAGCATCTGGCACGGCTTGACACAAGCGAAGTAGATTATTCGTTTCAGCTTCTGCGTCTCTATCTGCGAAAGGGAGATTTCGACCGGGCGGATACGATGTACCAGAGAATGGTTGCGGTCAATGGTGAATCACAAGAACTCCTGCTGCAGGTGGCGACCGTTCTCCTCATGGGTGACAGTACTCAGCGCGCCACGCCTTATCTGGAGCGATTGGCAGAGCTCGATTCAACCGATGCAGCCGTCGTTTATACTCTGGGAACCCTCTGTCTTCAGCGTGGAGACACTCCTTCAGCGGAGAACCATTTCCAAAAAGCCGTCGGGCTTCACCCTGAAGTCGCTCGCTATTGGATGGGATTGGCGATTTTGCAGATGGACTTAGATGATTATGCCGCCGCGTGCCGGACTCTCGAGCAGGCAGTCGATACGATTCCCGATGCCGCTGGTCTTTGGAGTCTGCTGGGGACTTGTCAGAGTCAGGAAGGGGATACGGCAGAGGCTATTGTCTCACTGAAGAAAACCATAGAACTCGACACCACAAATTTTACGGCGCTGGGTGTATTGGCGCTGATTTACGAACGGCAGGACAATATCCCAAAGGTCTGCGAACTCTACGAGCGTGCGATTCAGCTTTCCGACAGCGCCGCCGTGTTCTTGAATAACTATGCTTATACGCTCGCGGAACGAGGATTGGATTTGGAGCACGCGAAGGAAATGTCCGAGAAAGCGTGTGCCGCCGACCCCGAGAATTCAGCCTATCTGGATACGATGGCATGGATTTTATTCCAGCAGGGAGACCATCCGTCGGCTGTTCGCTGGCTGCGCAAAGCTTTGAAAATCGATCCGCACAGTGCGCCGGTATGGGAACATTTAGGGGATGTTTATCAAAGTAGCGGCTCTTCTTCAAAGGCTCGGAAATATTACCGAAAAGCCTTGAAAGCAGATCCGGAAAGCGAGACAGTAAGGAGTAAACTTGGCTTATAGATTTTTAGGTTTGCTTCTTCCTCTTTTTTTTCTGACCGGTTGCGCAAGCCGCGCTGTTCTGCAAGCGCCCGATGGAAATCGCTGGACGGCTGAAGATGTGATTCATTTGCACATTGATCGCTCTTCAGCTTGGGAATCTCTCTTTGCAGCGATGAAGGTGAAACTGGAAGTGGGAGACAATCGGTGGAGCGCTTCCGGGAGTCTCCAGTACCAAGTGGGAGAGCAGATTAGTTTCCAATTCCGGAAACCTTATCGGCTTGTCTTGGGAGATGTTTTCCTGACACCGACGCGTCTTGTCTATTGGCCGCCGTTTTCGACACCTCAGGTCTTCGAGGAGTTTGATTCCCTATCTTTGGTGGATTTTTTTCCTCTCGAACTGCCCGACTGGGACGTGCGAGATATTATGCCGTTTCCTTTTGGTGCGCGGTCGAGTGGGTTTCAACTGGATACGGTGATAACCTCCGGGGAAACGTATCTGCTGAATGGCAGGTCGGCAAATGCTCGGCATTTTCTGGTCGCGTCGGCGATTCGCGGAGAGATACTGACGGAAAGAATCGAACGGGAGGGACGCGAACCTCTTCTGAAAACATACCGAAAATATGTGATTCGCGAAGACTGGCTGGTTCCGACAGAAGTTCAGTGTGAAACGGAAGAGAGTGGCATTTCCCTGACGTGGAAACTCATCAAACCCGCTCTGCGTGCAGCGCCTCGAAATTCAAAATTCTAAAACCATTTTATCATTCAAGTGGTCATCATGTCTGACAGACCGAAAGTTTCCATAGTTATCCCGCTCTACAATGAAGAAGAGTCCTTACGAGAACTCCACACTCGCATCGCCGATGTCTGCGATAAAGAGAATCTATCGCGCGAAATTCTTTTTGTGGATGATGGCTCTACGGACAAATCCCTGCGAGTGCTCAGGGAACTCCGCGAGAAAGATTCGACGATTCGCATCTTCTCATTTCGCAGAAACAATGGCAAATCGGCAGCGCTCCAAACCGCTTTTTCCAGAGTGCGAGGTGATTTTATCATTACGATGGATGCGGATCTTCAGGACGACCCTCAAGAAATTCCGGCGCTTATCGCAAAGTTGGAAGAAGGCAATGATTTGGTATCGGGTTGGAAACGCAAACGTCACGATCCGATTTCGAAAACGTTGCCGTCGAAATTCTTCAATTTTGTGACTGGATTTCTTTCAGGCCTGCGTCTCCATGATTTCAATTGCGGTCTTAAAGGCTATCGCCGGGAAGTTGTCGAAAATTTAGATGTTTATGGAGAGCTTCATCGGTTTCTTCCGGTCTTGGCTCACAAACAAGGATTTCGTGTTAGCGAGATTCCCGTTCAACACCACGCTCGAAAATACGGAAAGACGAAATTCGGTATCGAGCGATTCCTGAGTGGTTTTCTTGATTTGATTACCGTGATTTATCTGACGGGCTACCTCCGCAAGCCGCTCCATCTATTCGGTTCCCTCGGCCTTATGGCCATTTTACTCGGATTGGCTATCAATGTGTATCTGGTCGTTGGTTGGATCCAACGGATTTGGATTGGGAATCGACCGCTGCTTTTCCTGGGGGTTTTACTGATGGTCGTGGGAGTTCAATTCTTCTCTTTCGGCCTGCTCGCTGAAATGCTGACGCGACAGGAAGAAAAGAGTCGTGAATATAGTCTGAAACTCGACACCGACGTCGAAAAGGATTAGAAGTTGTCGATGGATTCTGCCTCGAGGACGGCGTGAGACACCGACCAAGTTATCATCGCTTCGGAACCTTCAAGGGCTTGCTCTTCCTCGGAGCGGTTGTGCTTATTGTTTCCGTGCTGGTGTACACACAGGTCTTGATTGAAGAACTGCGTGGGAATGCGCGTCGCTCTTTGGCGCGAACGGTCGAACGCTATAAAGAATTCATCAAGAGCGAGAATGAATTACTGACGACCATCGCTCTGCAGCAGATTCAAGAAGTCGATTTCCCTATTATTGTAACGGATGCCAACGGCATTCCAAAGAACTGGAAGAATGTCGGGGTTGAATCCGGAGATACATCCCCGGAAGCACTCGCGAAACTGAAACAGCTCATTTCCATCATGGACCGCCGCGGAAATGAACCACTGAGTATCGAGGTTGCAGAGGGGCAGGTGGACTGGTTTCACTATGGCGATTCAGCAGTCATCCGGCAGTTGCGCTGGCTCCCGTGGATTGAAATTGTCGCGGCTGCACTCTTTATCATTGTCGGCTATACAGGATTCCGAAATATTCAGCGCAGCGAAGAGCGGATGGTCTGGGTAGGACTCGCCAAAGAAACCGCGCATCAGCTTGGCACACCTCTGACCTCAATGCTCGGGTGGCTTGAATTGCTGCGAGGTGAAGGAGTCCAGTCGCGCGCATTGGGGGAAATGACGCGTGATATCCGTCGGCTGGAGAAAGTAACGGCGCGCTTTTCTCAAATTGGTTCTGCGGAAGTTCTGACGCTTTATTCAATCGAGAAGGTCGTTAAAGATACCATAGATTATTTCCGCTCGCGCCTTCCGAAAACAGGATTTCCGATTGAAATTGTCGAAAGGGTGCATTGTGATGTTCCCGTTCCACTGAATCGCGAACTCTTTGGCTGGGTACTCGAAAATCTTATCAAGAATAGTCTGGACTCGCTCGATGAGGTGAATGGGAAGATATCGATACACTGTTTTTGCCGGGGACCCAAGGTCATTATCGATGTTACGGATAATGGCAGAGGAATTGAACCTCGAAATCGAAAACATATTTTCCGACCGGGTTTTTCAACGAAAAAACGAGGCTGGGGATTGGGACTATCTCTGGCGAGACGCATTGTCGAAGAGAATCATGGCGGACGTCTTATCCTGAAGGAATCCACGCCCGAGCAAGGAACCACCATGCGAATTGTTTTAAAGGCTTCCCTTGATGTCACGTAGGTCGAAATCGGGTTGGTTGCCTGTTTCCCGGCTCGCGTTGCTGTTGGTTTTGGGAGTGCTGCTTCTATTTTTAGAAGCGTTTGCCTACTACTATATCGGAGAACCGCCTCGAAGCCAATCATCGGAACCGGTGACCGTTATCATTCCTTCGGGAGTGAGTGTCGCGCGAATCGGTGGAATTCTGGGTGAAGCCGGACTCGTGGCGCATCCGAAAATCTTTCAACTCGGAGTGCGTCTCGCTGGCGCGGAATATCGTCTGCAGGCGGGGCAGGTGAATCTGACGCCCGGACTTTCGCTGTCGGAACTTATTAATCGCTTAACGCACGTGCGAGCGATGGAAGTGCGTGTGGCTATTCGTGAAGGATTGACCGCTGCTCAGGTTGCCGGGCTGCTTCAATCGAAAGCTGGTATCGATTCGTCAGACTTTCTTGCAGCGGTCTTTGACACGGCTTTTGCGGAATCTTTGGGTTTTAAAGATGCCAGTCTTGAAGGGTATCTTTTCCCGGATACGTACAGGCTTTATCGAGGGATGAGCGCTCGCCGAGCGGCGATGCGCATGGCATGGAATTTTCGCCGCAAGGTACCCGACTCGATTTTTCGAGACGCGAAGAAGTGGAACATGACTCCTCATCAGGTCGTAACGATGGCATCGATTGTGCAATGGGAAGTGCTGCGGCGGGACGAATGGAAAATTGTCTCATCCGTCTATCATAATCGTTTGCGGCGCAGGATGCTCCTGCAGGCGGATCCCACAGTGAATTACGCTTTAGGTCAGGGACCAAGTCGGCTAACCTATCGGGACTTGAAAATCGACAGTCCTTTCAATACGTACAAATATAAAGGGCTGCCTCCCGGCCCGATTAACAATCCCGGACTCCGGGCGATTCGAGCCGTGTTGCAGCCGGAAAAAACAGACTATCTCTTCTTTGTGGCGCGCGGGGATGGCTCGCATGCTTTTTCCCGTACCGGAGAAGAACATAATAGAGCAAAAGCCGAAGCCAAGGCGGCGCGCGAGAAAGCTCGCGAGGATACCACTCGAATCGGATGAAATCGAAAACAACCCGAGTTTCCTCTTTCTTGAACGAAGCGCAACAACGCGCCGCGACCGCACCGCTGGGGCCGGTATTGGTTCTGGCGGGAGCCGGAACAGGGAAGACGCGAGCACTCATCGCGCGTGTAGCGTATTTGATTGAGGAAGCGGGCGCCGCACCGGAAAGCATTCTGATCGTCACGTTCACGAATAAAGCCGCCGACGAATTACGCGAGCGTCTAACGGACATGCTCGGACAAACCCAGACGCTGCCCTGGGCGGGAACGTTTCATTCTTTTTGCGCCAGGCTTCTCAGACAAGAGGGTCATCTGCTTGGATTTCAGCGGGATTTTACGATCTATGACACGGATGACAGCAAAAGGCTGCTCGCCGAAATCCTCAGGGAGAAAGGCATTCCACGAGAAGAACTTCCCCCGGCACTTCTGCAGAATTGGATAAGCGCTTGGAAAAATGGTCGTCAGGAATTGCCACCGAAACGAGATTCACGGCGCCGTTTATTGCCGGAGTTGTTGAAACTCTATCAAACCAACCTCCGGCAGTCGCAGTCGATGGACTTCGACGATCTTCTACTGTACCCTGTCGAACTTTTTCGAGCCGCTCCAAAAGTTCTATCGCGTATTCAAGAGAAATATCGTCACATTCTTATTGACGAATATCAGGATACGAATCGCCCGCAGTACGAATTGGCAAGTATGCTGGCATCGAAATATCGCAGCCTCTTCGCTGTGGGAGATGATGATCAATCGATTTACCAGTGGCGGGGCGCTGACCTGAGGAACATTCTCGAGTTCGAACAGGATTACCCCGACGCGGTGGTTTGCCGGCTGGAGCAGAACTATCGTTCGACGGAAGCGATTCTCCGCGTCGCCAATGACGTTATCGCTCGCAATCGTGCGCGCAAAGCGAAAGAGATTTGGACGGCGCTGAAAGGCGGAGAGAAGGCGGTGCTTCGTCCCTGTCGAACCGACCTCGACGAAGCGCAGGAAGTGGTGGGAGAGATTTTTCATCGGGCGCGTCGCCTTAAAATCCCATGGAAATCCTTCGCGATTCTGTATCGAACGAACGCGCAGTCTCGTCCCTTCGAAGAAATTCTCATTTCGCAGACGATACCTTACAGTTTGGTCGGAGCGATTCGGTTCTATGACAGGAAAGAAATTAAAGATGCGCTGAGTTATCTGCGGGTGATTATCAATCCAGCCGATGAACTTTCCTTGCGCCGTGCATTTTCCGTACCGACACGAGGGATTGGGCTGAAGTCTGTTCAGCGACTCGATGAAGCGGCGCGGGAATGGAAATGCACTCTTTCGGAAGCGATGGCGAGAGTCGATGAGATTCCAAAAATGACCGCCGTTGCGAAGATTCGCCTGAAAGCGACGCACGATTTGCTGTGTTCCTGCCGCGAAAAAGCCGAGAAATTGCCGTTGCCGAAACTGATTTCGGAGGTGATAATCGAGTCAGGTTTGCGGCCGCGCCTGGAAGAAGAAGGAACGGACGAAGCGCGAAATCGTTTGGAGAATCTTGAGCAGCTAATCGCCGCCGCACAGCAGCGATGTCGCAGTAATCCAGCGATGACACTCGGTGATTTCCTTCAGGAAGTGGCGCTGATTGCCGATGTCGATGACTGGCAGGATAAAGATGATACCGTGACGCTGATGACGCTGCATGCGGCAAAGGGTCTCGAATTCCCCACTGTTTTTATCGTTGGACTTGAAGAAGGGCTTTTCCCCCACGAGCGCAGCAGTGCTTCTGAAGCTGACATTGAAGAAGAACGGCGACTTTTTTATGTCGGAGTGACGCGTGCTCGAGAGAACCTGTATCTGACATATGCCGGTCAGAGATGGCAGGGAGGGTCTATTTCCAAGAGCGAACCGTCCCGATTTCTGCGAGAAATCCATCCGGAAAACCTGCAAGGATGGACGCTCCCCAAAGGTAAAAAGGATGCCGAACCTCCGTGGTGGAGTGATGACGAGAGAGGGGTTATGCCAGTCCGTTCGCGAGGGCGGACAACCGACAGGCGAAAAACACGATTGCCTGCAGAGGCGAGTTTGCTGTACCGCATCGGAGACTGGGTGGAACATCCCAAGTTCGGGCGGGGTGTGGTCACAGCTAAATCAGGAGACTTGTCGAATCTAAAAGTGCGCGTTGCTTTCGAAGGTATCGGCTCTAAATTGCTCGCTGTAAAATTCGCTTCACTCAAAAAGATTGATCGATGATAAATGAAATCGTCAGAAAAGCGCTTGACGAGGATCTCCCCACCGGCGTTGATGTCACGACAGATCCCCTCTTAGGAGAGGAACATATTGCTATAGGCATCATACAGGCGAAAGCTGAAGGAATTCTGGCGGGAACAAAACCCGCCGCGGAAGTCTTTCGAGTGCTGAATTCCGGACTTCAAATCGAGGTTTTCAAAAAAGACGGTGACGCTTTGAAACCGGGCGATAAAATTATGCGCACTACCGGAAATCTTAGAGCAATCCTCCGGGGAGAACGTACCGCGCTGAATTTTCTCTGCCACCTCTCGGGCATCGCCACATTAACAGCCGAGTTCGTCCGAGCAACCGAGGGACGTTCCGTCGAGATACTCGGAACACGGAAAACGTCTCCGGGACTGCGAGCACTCGAAGTCGAAGCGATTCGAAGCGGAGGAGGGGACTGTTACCGCGACAACCTGCAATCAGCCGTATTGATTAAAGATAATCATCTTGCTGCTCTCGGAGGACTACCTGGATTGGCCGAGAGATTAAGCGAGCTCGCAAGAGAAGCCTCGGATACCTATCGAGATATTATCGAGCGAGGCAAGCTTGAAGTCACGTCCATTAAAGAATTGAAAGAGGGAATTCGGCTGGGCTTTACGAGTTTCCTGCTGGATAATTTTCAGGTTCCACAGGTCGAACAGGCGGTGAAGACAGCCCCGAAAAACATACAACTTGAAGTATCGGGTGGAGTCAATCTGCAGAATGTTCAAGCCTATGCGCGAACAGGTGTCCAAGCGATTTCGATTGGAGCGCTGACGCATTCAGCACCGGCTTTGGATTTATCCCTTGAAATAGACAAGAGGCAATCATGAAAAAGAAACTACTGGTCGCCGACGACGAGAAAAACCTGCGACTGCTCTATCAAACCGAGCTGGAGGATGAAGGCTACGATGTAACGGTAGCTGAGAACGCGCAGGAAGTCCTCGACCTTTTGAAAACAAAACAGTATGACCTGATCATTCTCGATATTCAGATGCCGGGAATGAACGGAATCGAGCTGATGGAAAAGATTCTCGCGAAAGACAAACGACAGCTTGTGATTCTGAATACGGCCTACTCTGTTTACAAAGACAACTTCATGACGTGGTCGGCGGATGCTTATGTCGTCAAGTCAGGGGATTTGACGGAACTGAAAACGCGCGTGAAAGAATTACTCACGTCTCAGCAGGTAAAATAAGAGACAAACGATGAATACGCTTACGGTGATTATGGCGGGGGGGCGTGGAGAACGGCTTTATCCGTTGACGAAGGATAAGGCGAAACCCGCTGTGCCATTCGGTGGGATTTACCGGATTATCGATTTCACATTGTCGAACTGTTTGAACTCCGGAGTTCGCCAGTTGTATTTGCTGACACAATACAGTTCGGTTAGTCTCGACCGTCATATTCGGATGGGATGGAATCCGTTGTTCAAACAAGAACTCGGCGAATTCATCGAATCCGTTCCGCCTCAACACCGCTCGGCTGAGGGCTGGTATGTCGGGAATGTTGATGCGGTGTACCAGAATATCAATTTGTTCGAACGTCACAAACCTGCGCATGTCTTGCTGCTCTCCGGTGACCATGTCTATAAGATGGATTACCATGAAATGATTGCCTCTCATCAGCAGAGCGGTGCGGAAGTGACCGTAGCGGCTGTCGAGCTGGAAAAGGAAAGCGCGAAGCAGATGGGTGTGATGAATATCGAATCGGATTTTAGGATTCGAGAATTCCTTGAAAAAGTTCCTGATCCTCCGACGATACCCGGTGACCCGAACAAATGCCTTGTTTCAATGGGAGTTTATATTTTTAATACACCGAAACTCGTTCGTGAAACGATTCGAGACGCGAAACAAAAAGTCTCTGCCCACGACTTTGGACGTAACATCCTGACGCATCTGATTGAACGGAAAGAAAAAGTTTTTGCGCATGTCTTCCGAGATAAAAATCGAGAAGCTTATCAGTACTGGCGGGATATCGGAACCATCGATTCGTACTATGATGCGAATATGGACCTCGTCAATGTGGAGCCTCTTTTCAATCTCTACGATGAGAAGTGGCCGATTCGAACTTATCAGGGACAGTATCCTCCCGCGAAGTCGGTTTTTTCATTCGAACATGAAGGCCGCGTCGGTGCAGCCTATGATTCGATTGTTTCTCCCGGATGTATCATATCCGGAGGGCGCGTCTATCGCTCCGTATTATCGCCGCGAGTAAGGATGAATAGCTATTCTCTCGTCACGGATTCGATTTTGATGGAAGGAGTTCAAATCGGTCGGGGGGCGCGTGTCCACCGGGCGATTATCGGGGAAGGAGTCGACATTCCTTCCGGCATGCAAATCGGCGTGAATCCAAGTGACGATGCTGCAAAATTCAAAGTGACATCTCGCGGGATTACCGTCGTCCCCGAAGGGATGATGTTCGCTTCTTCATTATGACCAAACCACAATCGCTTCCTATCCTGTTTCTTTGGCACCATCATCAGCCCTGCTACCGTTTGCCGAGTTCCGAGTGTGCCTTAATGCCGTGGGTGCGACTGCATGCCGCGCGCGGTTATACGGATATGGCGGCGGTCTGTGAAGACGAAAACGCTCAGGTGACATTCAATTTCTCTCCCGTTTTGTTGGAGCAGATTGCTGAGCAATCCGAAGCTCCCATCGCGGATGAATTTGAACGCGTGTCCCGAATTCCCGCTGCTGACCTGACCGAAGATGAGCGTTTGTTCATTGTCGAACACTTTTTCTCCGCCAATCGGGAAACGCTCATCAATCCGATTCCGCGGTATGCGAAGTTGCTTGAGCTTCGCGGGGAAAACAGCGATAACACAGAAAAGTTTTCTGATAAAGACATTCGGGATTTAGTCGTTCTTTTCCATTTAGCTTGGTTGGGATTTACAGCAAGGAAGCTACCCGAAGTCCGCGAGCTGTTCCAAAAGGGGCGCGGCTATTCAAGCGAAGATTTGGATGTGGTGTTGGATGTGCATCGCCGACTCCTTCGCGATGTGATACCGACTTACCGGCGGCTATGGGAAGCAGACATCATTGAACTATGCACATCCCCGTTCGCGCATCCGATTCTTCCGCTGCTTTGCGACAGCGCGGTAGCGTCTGTTGATTTGCCGAAAGTGACGCTTCCGCAAATTCCTTTTCAGTATCCGGACGATACGAAAGGACAGCTTGCGTGGGCGCGTGAGGTATTCAAAAAGCATTTTGGAAAAACTCCGTCCGGAATCTGGCCGTCGGAAGGTTCTGTCTCACCGGAAGCTTTGAGTCTCATCAGCGATGCGGGTTTTCAGTGGGCGGCCAGTGATGAAGAAATATTATTTCGCTCGCAGATAAAAGAACGCGCTCCTTCCGATGCCTTCGAGTCATTTCAATTTCATGGCAGCGCGCGCGATGTTTCCCTTTTCTTTCGGGACAAGAAACTTGCCGACGCGATTGGTTTTCAATATTCTCGTAATCCCGCTGAGGATTCTGTTTCGGATTTTTTGGGGAACCTTCGCCATATTGAAAAACTGACTCGCGATAGACCAAATCGCTGCGTACCGGTGATTCTGGACGGCGAAAATCCGTGGGAGTATTTTTCGGACGGTGGAGAAGCTTTCCTGCATAGTTTGTATCGAACTCTGAGTGATGAGCCTTCGCTTAATCTCTCAACGTTCTCAGAGTGTCTGAGGAAAGCGAAAAATCCAGCGGTCATTTCCAAGTTGCATTCTGGCTCATGGATAGATTCTAACTTCCGCATCTGGATTGGTGATCCGGAAAAAAATCGTGCGTGGAACCTGCTTCGCAATATGAGAAAGCGGTTGGAAGCGAAGAAAGCGCTCGACAATAAAGACGTCCGGCGAGCTCTTTACTTGGCAGAAGGTTCGGATTGGTTCTGGTGGTTTGGAGAGCCGTTTCATTCCCCTTACGAGCCTGCGTTTGATGCGCTTTTTCGGGGATTCCTAAAAGAGGCTTTCAAGGCGGCGGATTTGGAGACGCCTGCAATTCTCGATGCGCCGATTGCGGCCGCTCTCTTGCCTGCGATAAATCTTCAACCGTCGTTTGAGATGACGCCCGTGTTAGATGGCCGGGTGACATCCTTTTACGAATGGGTTGGTGCCGTTTCGCTCGATACGCGGAAGTTCGGCGCGACTATGGGGCAAACGGAAAGAATCCTCCGGCAACTTTGCTACGGATTCGATGAGGAGACATTGCATTTGCGTGTTGATTTTTCGGATAGAGACTGGCAGAATCGTGAAACACCCTTCCGGTTAATGGTCGAACTTTTCGGTGAAATAACCGCGCGGTTTGTTTGGTCGCTTGAAAAAGGGCAAGACCAGAAGCCGCTTAGTGTTGAAAGGGAACGAAAAGGGATGAAGAAACGTTTATCACAGACACGATGCGCGCTGGATGAAATCGCTGAGATTTCGATTCCTCTTCGCGAAGCCGGTTTGGAACCGGGACAGGAATGTTCGTTTGCCGTCGCGGTTTTTGAAGACGATTTTCTTCGCGAGAGAATTCCTCGTGAAGGGACTCTCCGTTTTAAAATTCTTGACGCGAAGGAACTGGCCGTACACTGGATGACATAGAGTCGGAGTTGATAAGAGGTTCGCATGGCAAAACACGGAGCATTTACTTTCATTCTTCATTCCCACCTTCCCTATGTGTTGTCGCATGGCCGATGGCCGCATGGGATGGATTGGCTGAGTGAAGCGGCGACAGAATGCTACATTCCTATTCTGAGGATGCTGGAGGAATTGGTAGCCGCCGGCATACGCCCGAAACTGACACTCGGGTTGACACCGGTTCTCTGCGAGCAGCTTTCCGACCCGGTTTTCGTTGAGGAGTTTACGGACTACCTCGAAATGAAAATCGAGACGGCTCAGTTGAACGTCGCTCAGTTCGCTCAGCGGGGAGACGAGCATCTATCTTCACTGGCGCAAATGTGGGTCAAATTCTATCGCGATGTCGCTCGCGATTTTGTCGAGCGTTGGAATCAGGATTTAATAACCGCTTTCAAAAAGCTCCAGGATGCGGGACATATCGAGGTCATTACCTGCGCCGCTACGCATGGTTACCTTCCTCTGCTATCGCGGGACACTGCCGTGAACGCTCAAATCCGACAAGGTGTCGCCAGTTACCGCCGTCATTTCGGAAAAGATCCCGTCGGAATTTGGTTGCCGGAATGCGCCTATCGGCCTGCCTATAATTGGGCGAATCCTATAGAGCCGAATGCTCCGGTGGTGCCGCGAAAAGGATTGGAAGAGTTCCTTGCTCACTATGGTTTACGTTTCTTTGTCATTGATTCACATCTGCTGTCAGGTGGGAAAGCGATAGGTGTTTATCTGGCGAGATTCGAGGGACTTCAGAGGATTTGGGATCAGTATCAGGAAAGCCGCCCATCCGGCAAAATCGAGCGAACGGATCATTCGGCCTACACTCTTCACTGGGTTTCTTCCAAACAGCCGGAGGCGCAGCCCGTCGCCGCGCTGCCGCGGGATCCCCGCACCGGTCTGCAAGTCTGGTCGGGCGAATGGGGATACCCCGGTGATGGCAACTATCTGGACTTTCATAAGAAACACTTTCCCGGTGGTCATCGTTATTGGAGAGTGACCAGTCCGAAAGCGGATTTGGGAGAAAAGCTTGAGTATTATCCGGAAACGATTGAAGACCGCATCCATGAAAATGCTATGCACTTTGCTGGGCTCGTTCGGCAAATTATCCATGAGGAAAAAGGGAACTCCCCGACGATTTTCGCACCCTTCGATACGGAGCTTTTCGGGCACTGGTGGTTTGAAGGACCGCTGTGGCTTCGGGAAGTGCTGAAAGAAATTGATCGCGCTCCAGAAGTGGATCTTATGACAGGCGCGGATTATGTTCGCTCTATTGAAGAAGCAAAAGTCGTGCAATTGCCGGAAGGCTCCTGGGGAGAAGGCGGGTTTCATTATATCTGGCTCAATGACGCAACGCGCTGGACGTGGCCGTATGTCTATGACGCCGAGGAAAAAATGGAAACCGCTGTCGTGAATCTTGGAGAGAATCGCGATTCATCTATTCAGAGACTGCTCAGGCAATTGGGGCGGGAATTGCTGCTTTTGGAAAGTTCTGATTGGCAATTTCTGATTAGTACTTTGAGCGCAGCGGATTATGCCGAGAAGCGTATCTTGGGTCATGCGCACGATTTTGAATTTTTACATGATATTCTGCAGAGAGTCGCCCATGGAGACGAAGTGGGTGATGATGCATGGATGCGTGTTGAAGAGATAGAGAAACGGGATGTCCTGTTTCCGGATATTAATCCACTTTGGTGGCATCCCCGCGAGTTGAAATTCTAACATGATAAAAATAGAGGTGGAATTCCATGCCCGAACTTCGGCATGACCCGATTCAAAAACGATGGGTAATTATTGCGACGGAACGCGGACGCCGTCCGTCGGATTTTCTGGTGAACAACGAAAAGCCGCAGATGAGTTTCTGTCCGTTTTGCGAAGGAAACGAGGAAAAAACTCCCCCGGAAGTCTGGGCGATACGTTCAAACAACAGCGCTCCCAATACTCCCGGATGGGAGGTTCGCGTTGTGTCAAACAAATTCCCGGCGCTGGTTATCGAAGGGGATCTCAATCGCCAGGGACTTGGTATCTATGACCAGATGAATGGCGTGGGTGCGCATGAAGTCGTGATTGAAAGTCCTGAGCACGATGTGGATCTCGCGGATCAATCCGTAGAACACCTTGCAAAAATCTTTAAAGTCTATCGGGAGCGATTGGTGGACCTGCAGCGCGATTTGCGATTCCGGTATGTTCTGATTTTCAAAAATTACGGGTTGATCGCAGGAGCATCTCTGAGTCATCCTCATACGCAATTGATTGCCACACCGATTACGCCGCGCACCGTTGCGATTGAGCTTGATTCGGCGCGAGAGCATTACGCGATTAAGGAACGATGTCTCTTCTGCGACATTATCAATCAAGAACTCGACCAAGGATGTCGTGTGGTCAGTTCCGAAGAGGGGTATCTCGTCGGAACTCCGTATGCGTCTCGCTTTCCTTTCGAGCTTATGGTAACACCGATTGAACATCATCACGATTTCGGTCAGTTATCCGACGAGGATCTTGATCGCTTGGCTGTCGTCATGAAAAAGACATTGTTGCGTCTGAAGCAAGCCCTCAACGATCCGCCGTATAATTTTATTGTTCACACATCACCGAATTTGCTCGCGCGAGGGCGCCGGGCGGGGCATTGGCAGACGATAGCTTATGACTATCACTGGCACATCGAAATCATTCCGCGTCTAACCAAAATGGCGGGATTCGAGTGGGGAACCGGATTTTATATCAATCCGACTCCTCCCGAAGACGCGGCTCGTTTCCTGCGAGAGATCGAAGTTCCTGTTTCATAAATCATCAACAAGCCTAATCTGGAGAAAGGAGTATCATATGTCATCTGTGATACACGCAACGGACGAAACTTTTGAAGCTGAGGTATTAAAATCAGATGTGCTGACGGTTGTGGATTTCTGGGCTCCTTGGTGTGCTCCCTGTCGAATGATCTCACCAGCGCTGGAGGAAATTGCCATGGAGCACGAAGGACGTCTGCGTCTCGTGAAAGTCAATGTGGATGAACATACGCGTTATGCCGCCTCGTATGGCATTCAGGCAATTCCGAACTTACTCTTTTTCAAAGATGGTAAAGTCGTGGATCAAGCGATTGGAGCATTGCCGAAGCCCGTCCTTGCAGAGCGCATTAAAGGACTCTTAGCATGAGAAAATTTCTTCATGGTATTCTGATTCTATCGATTTGTGTCGCGGTATGGCCCGCGACGGCTGCACCATCGCGGTTTCTGATGTCTTTTCTGACATCTCCGGAAATCGCAGGCCGGGAAGCCGGAACACCGGAAGCTGAGCGAGTAGCCGATACACTGGCGGCTCGCTTCGCACAAATCGGTCTTCAACCAGCAGGGACGAACGGCTATTTTCTGCCTTTTCGTGTCGAGGTTCCAAGGATAGATTCCGCACAAACCCGCGCCCGTTTCTATCTCGAAGGGGAAAGAGACGAGAGTGGGTCAATTGAAGCTGTCCTTGGAACGAATCTTTTCTTTTTTCCTCGCCACGGGCAAAGCGCTGTTCTCACGGCTCCGCTCTTGGATGGAGGCTACGGAATCGTTGCGCCGGAATTCGGGCGGGAAGATTACACGCCTCAGTCCGCCGAAGGGAAAATCCTGCTGATTCGCATCGGTGCTCCTCGCGATTCGATGTTCATGCGAGGAAGCGCAGGTTTTCGATACAGCTTAAGACCGGTGAAAGCCCGAATCGCGGAAGAAAATGGAGCTCTGGCTGTTATCTTTGTGCAGGCACAGGAGGATTCGACTCGCGTGGAGAAAGAAGTCGAAAGACAGCATGAAAATTTCGATCCTCGCCCGCTTCAACTTCCCGGCACGCATCCGATGCCAGTGCTCTATTTGGATGTTGCTACCGGCAATAGTTTGCAGCAGAAGTGCCGGGACAATTCAGGCGAATTAATGGCGGATTTGAAGCTGACATTTGCGATGAAAGAATCCCTCACGCTTCGCAATGTGGCCGGGATTCTGCCGGGCTCCGACCCCGAAAAAGCCGATGAATATATTCTGGTCGGCGCGCATTATGATCATCTGGGGAGGAGAGGCGACAAGTACTATCCCGGTGCGGACGACAACGCCAGCGGAGTTGTGGCTCTTTTAAGCGCCGCGGAGGAAATTGCCACCAATCCCCCGGCTCGTTCGATATTATTCGTCTGCTTTGACGGAGAGGAAAAGGGTCTGTTAGGCTCGAAATGGCTGGTGGACAATTTGCCAGCTATCGACAAAGTCATTACGATGGTGAATCTTGATGACGTAGGGCGAAGCCCCAGCGGACATGCCCCGATGGGTTCTCCGTTAAAGATTGACGATAGTGAACTTACGGTCTTCTATAGCCAACAATCCCCCTGGATAGAGGAAGCGCTTAGTCCAGTGGCTGAGAAACAATCTCTAAAGGTCGCATGGGATCCGAGGCCTGTTTTCCATGAATTTAGCGATCACGCGTCGTTTCATGCCAAAGGGATTCCCACGTTATTCTTCTTCTCCGGGGCGCATGGAGACTATCACAGCCCCACAGACACTCCAGATAAAATCGAATGGGAGCTTCTGGACAGGCGAGCGATTTTCCTTGCGGAATGCCTGCAGGAGCTTGGAAATCGGGATGCGGTGTTCAGCTTTGAAAGTCCTAAATGACGGAAGATGGGAGATAAGAGAGAAGGGTACTGGGGGGGGGCAAGCTCGAAAAGGGTCTTGACAAAATACAACTTTTTTCGTAAATTATAAAGATTTACAAAATTTCTGAAGCCTTATGACCACTACCTATCACGCAAAACCCGGTGAAGTCGAACGAAATTGGATTGTCTTCGACGCTGAAAATCAGATACTCGGACGGCTCTGTTCGCGTATTGCGACAGTGCTTCGTGGGAAGCACAAACCCCAATACACGCCTCATATTGATGTCGGTGATTTTGTCATCGTTATCAATGCCGAGAAAGTCAAATTGACGGGATTGAAGCGTCAGAAGAAGACCTATTTCAAGCATTCGGGGTATCCGGGGGGAGAGAAATATGTCCCTCTGGAGTACATTCTGAAAAAACATCCTGAGCGCATCGTTGAGAAAGCTGTTAAGGGGATGATTCCTCGGACGAGGTTGGGACGCAAGCAACTGAAGAAGCTGCACGTTTATGCGGGTCCTGGCCATCCTCACGAAGCCCAGCAGCCTGCAACGGCGTCTCTCTAAATTTTAAGGACAAGATTCCATGATGAAAGAATCGGCTTTCTATGCGACAGGTCGTCGGAAGTCGGCTATTGCTCGTGTCTGGATTGCTCCGGGCGACGGGAAATGGACGATTAACGGACAAGAGTTGCTGGATTACTTCAAGCGCGAAGTACTCAAGATGGTTATCGAGCAGCCTTTCTTGGTCACCGAAACTTTGAACAAATTCAACGTTCGGGCGACGGTTGTCGGAGGAGGACTTTCCGGACAGGCCGGAGCCGTGCGTTTGGGGATTACCCGTGCGCTTCTCCTGTCAGACCCGGAACTGCGCTCGAAACTGCGCGAGTACGGGCTTGTCACGCGCGATCCTCGAGAAAAGGAACGCAAGAAGTACGGCCAGCCGGGCGCGCGCAAACGCTTCCAGTATTCCAAGCGATAGACCATTCGATAGTTGCTGCGCATTCGTGCGTTTTATAAGATGGAGATTCAGAAAAATCACCTGTTCTGATTATCACTTTAGGTTGTCGGGCATTGGCCTGATGAAGTGATAAGACGACGGACAGGATCGAACAAACCAACATAAGAAGGGAATTTCGTATGGCTCGCATTAGTCTTCAGCAGTTGCTTCTATCAGGAGCGCATTTCGGTCATTTGACGCGGCGCTGGCATCCGCGCATGAAGCCGTATATCCTGATGGAGAAGAACAAAATCCATTTAATTGATTTGAGAAAGACTCAGGAGCTGCTGGAAAAAGCGTGCAACGTCGTCAGTGACATCGCCGCTCGGGGAGAACAGATTCTGTTCGTGGGGACGAAGAAGCAGGCAAAAGACATTATCCGCATGGAAGCCGAACGGGCGCAGTGTCCCTATGTGACAGAGCGATGGTTGGGCGGAATGTTGACGAATTTTACTACCATTCGCAAAGGTCTTAAGACGCTGGCGTCTCTTGAGAAAAAAGTGACGGATGGAACCTACGAAAAGCTCCGGAAGAAGGAACGCTTGTCGCTGGATCGAGAGCGCGCAAAGCTGACGACTGCGCTCGGAGGCATTCGTGAATTGAAAAGGTTGCCGGGAGCGATTTACGTTGTCGATGTGAAGCGAGAGCATATTGCCGTTGCTGAAGCCCGCCGACTGAGCATCCCGGTCATCGCGATTGTGGATACCAATGTTGACCCGGAACCGATTCCCTATATCATTCCTGCCAATGATGATGCTTTCAAATCTATCGGGCTTATCACGCGAATGATAACCGATTCGGTCATTGAAGGCCAAGCACGCGCCGCAGAGACACGACCGGCTCGGGAAATGGAAGCCAAAGAGCAACCCCGCCGCGAATCAGAAGCGCGTCCGTCCCGTCGTCCGCCGCGCGTTCGGAGAAAGCCGCCGTCTCCCAAACCGGAAGCATCTGCAGCAGACGCCGTGCCAGCTCCGACTCAAGAGCCGGAAAGAAAGGCTCCGAGTGGGGGAGATGCTGAATCGGGGAAGAAAGAACAAGAGTCATAAACACGAAAGAGGATAGATTTAAACACAATGTCTCAAACGATTACAGCAGCGGTTGTCGCTGATTTGCGCCGCAAAACCGGCGCGGGAATGATGGATTGTAAAGCGGCTCTTTCAGAGTCCGCCGGTGATGTTGAAAAGGCGATTGAACTCCTTCGTGCAAAAGGAAAGGCGGCAGCGCGGAAACGCGCAGATCGCAGTGCTAATGAAGGGTTGGTTGTAGCGGTGGTTTCACCGGATGGCCATGAAGCGGCGCTTTTGGAAGTCAACAGCGAGACTGATTTCGTGGCGCGCAACGCGGACTTTCAAGCCTTTGTAAAAAAAATCGTCAATCGCGTTTTGGGATGGAAAGATGGCGATGAAAAGAACGTCGCCGACCTCCTCGCTCTTCCTGCGGAAAACGGTGCGGCCAAGACTGTCGGTGATGAACTGACGGATCTGATTGGAACCATCGGAGAAAAGCTCGAGATACGACGCTTCGCTCGCAGGACAGACAATTCCGGAATTTTTGGAACATACATTCATTCCAACTCCAAGCTTGGCGTGCTACTGAATATCGATGGAGCCGATACGAGCGACGCAGACGTGCAGACACTGGCGAAAGACCTTTGCATGCAGGTTGCCGCGGCGTCGCCTCTCTATGTCCACCGACAGGAAGTTCCCGCCGAGAAGCTCGATGTGGAAAAGAATATCATTGCCGAACAGATTAAGGATCAGGGGAAGCCTCCGCAGGTTGTGGAAAAAATCGTCGCGGGGAAACTGAACAAATATTACGCTGAAGTTTGTCTGGTTGATCAGGCATTTGTCAAGGACTCCGATCTGAAGATTGGCGATCTTATAAATCAAGTCGCACAGAAAAGCGGCAAATCCTTAGCGGTTCGTTCGTTTGTCCGGTTCCAAATTGGCGAATAAGCTTTCCCATCAGGAAAAGAAAACCTACCGGCGTATCTTGCTGAAGGTATCCGGAGAAGCCTTGATGGGGGTCAAGGAGAGCGGTATTGATCCCCCCAGTCTGAAGGCGATGGCCGAAGAAATCGCTGAAGGCTTCAGACTCGGGATTGAAATCGGAATCGTCATTGGGGGAGGGAATATCTTTCGGGGACTATCGGCTTCTGAATTGGGCGTGGATAGGGTCACGGGCGACCAGATGGGTATGCTGGCGACCATCATTAACGCGCTCGCTTTTCAAGATACGCTGGAACACATCGGCATCAGGTGTCGAGTTCAAACCGCGCTGACTATGAATCAGGTGGCGGAACCGCTGATTCTCCGAAAAGCGATTCGCCATCTTGAAAAGGGCAGGGTTGTCATTTTTGCCGGTGGAACTGGGAGTCCTTTTTTCACGACGGATACAGCCGCCTCCCTTAGAGCCCGGCAAATCAAAGCGGACATCATGCTCAAGGGGACGAAGGTCGACGGAATTTTTTCCGATGATCCTATGAAAAACAAACAGGCGCGGAAGTTTGACAAGCTTTCCTATTTGGATGTGGTGGATCAACAGTTGAAAGTCATCGACGCGACTGCCGTAACGTTTTGCATGGATCATCAAATTCCCATCCGTGTCTTTAACTTCCGAGAGCGGGGCAATCTCACTCGTATCCTTCAAGGGGAGCAAATCGGAACCTTGATTACGGGGTCATAGACCATGATTAAAGAAGCGCTTGCTGATGCAGACCTGCATATGAAGAAATCCGTCGAGGCATTTCGTCAGGAATTGCTTCAGATTCGTACGGGTAAAGCTTCATCCGCTTTGGTCGAATCCATTCGAGTCGAATACTACGGCTCGGAAGTTCCTTTAACGCAGGTTGCCAACATTTCCACCCCGGATCCGAAAACCATCGCGATTCAACCGTGGGACAAGAATGTCCTGAGCGCCATCGAAAAAGCGATTCAGAAATCCGAGCTTGGCCTGACTCCGATGAACGATGGAACGTTTATCCGGTTGCCGGTTCCTCCACTGACCGAAGAGCGTCGCCGAGAACTGGTGAAAGTGGTTCGACGGTATCTCGAAGAGGCGAAAATCACCGTGAGAAATATCCGCCGAGACGCGAATGAACATCTGAAGCGGGCGGAAAAGGAAGGGAAAATTTCGGAAGATCAATCCCATACGACGCAGGATAAAATTCAGGAAATAACCAATAAACATACCAAAGAAATGGATCACCTCCTTGAGCAGAAAGAAAAGGAAATCATGGAGGTATAGCGGTTCTTTTTAAGGCGTTTTTCTGTCAGCTTCAATCTGGAGACTCATTATGGCTTTGTACATCGACGAAACTTGCATCAACTGTGGTGCGTGTGAACCTGAATGCCCCACTTCTTCGATTACTGAAGGGGACGAAATCTATATCATCGACGCGAATACCTGCCTTGAGTGCGAAGGCAGCTTTGACGAACCTCGCTGCATCGAAGTTTGCCCGGTTGATTGTATTCATAAGCTTGAGTCCTAATCGCGCAGCAATGCCGCGATTTCCTCGGAATCACCCCTCGCTGGAGAATTCCCGCGAGTTTCTTATTTTTTAATATGGATCAAATTTCTCTTCAGCGCTCTCGTGAAATTCTTGATCGTGCCCAAGGGCGGCGCATCGCTGTCATCGGTGATTTAATGCTGGATCGCTATCTTTGGGGGCATGTCTCTAGGATTTCGCCGGAAGCACCGGTGCCTGTTGTCGAAGTGGAATCGGAAACCATCGGACTGGGTGGAGCAGGGAATGTAATCTATAATCTCCAGACCTTGGGCGCGCTGCCGATTCCCTTTGGCGCGGTGGGCAAGGATTCAGCCGGGGAAGTGCTCTTTGGCATTCTGCAAAATATCTGCGGGGATACACAGGGAATCTTGAAAGTTTCCACGCGCCCGACATCCGAAAAAACGCGCATCATCGCTAGCGATCAGCACGTCGTACGAGCCGACCGCGAATCCGTCGTTGATTTGGGGAAGGATGAAGAAGACGTGCTGATTGCCGCCCTTGAACAGGTTATCCCTGATGTCGCGGCCATAATCATTCAGGATTATAATAAAGGCATCGTCACTCCGCGAGTCATCGAAGGAACCATCAGCGCGGCCAAGCGGCACAGCATTCCCATAGCCGTCGATCCGAAATTCGATAACTTTTTTGCGTTCAGAGGTGTCACGGTTTTTAAACCGAATATCAAAGAAATTGAATCGGCGCTGGGAATTCGGATTTCGAACAACTCTCAGATTGAAAACGCGGGACGTGCTCTGTTTAAAAAACTCGGCTGTGAGCATATTTTAATCACGCGTGGAGAGCAGGGGATGACCATCTTCCACGATGCTGACCGTATCGAACATATCCGTACCCGTGCGCGAAAAGTTCACGATGTCTCCGGTGCAGGCGATACGGTTGTCAGCACATTGGTTGTCGCGATGACGGGAGGAGCTGACCTTAAGGAAAGCGCTGTTCTTGCCAATTATGCTGCGGGTGTCGTCTGTGGAGAAGTCGGTGTGGTTCCTATCGAACGCGACCGTCTGCTCACCATGATTGAGCGTGACCATGAGTGAAGCTCTCTCTATTGTTTGGGAAGCGGGCGACTAGCTCAGGTGGTTAGAGCGCTGGTCTCACATACCAGAGGTCATAGGTTCGAGTCCTATGTCGCCCACATTTCTTTAGGAGAACCCCTTTGGGTCGTGTCGTAACATTGCAGGAAGCGCTTCGCCGTCGATTCGTTGCCCGCAAGCGCGCCGAAAAAGTTGTCTTCACCAACGGAGTCTTCGATATTCTCCATCGCGGTCATATCGAATACTTAACGGCGGCCAGAGAGCTGGGGAATCTTCTCTTTATCGGTCTGAATTCCGATGAGTCCACGCGCCGTATCAAGGGAGCGGCGAGACCCATCGTCAAAGAAGAGGATCGCGCTTATTGTCTCGCGGCTCTGGAACCTGTAGATTATGTTGTTCTTTTCGATACAGATACACCCCTGGAACTTATCCAAGCGTTGAAGCCGGATATTCTCGTAAAAGGCGGCGACTGGAAGGTCGAGGATATTGTAGGCTCGCAGGACGTACGAGCCAGCGGTGGAGACGTCACGACGATTCCTTATCGCGAAGGCTGTTCGACGACGAGCCTATTGGAAAGAATATCCGCAAGTCTGGCGAAGTAGATGTTTGATGAACTGACGCAGAAACTGGATAAGGTTTTTCGTCGGCTGCGAGGGATGGGAATCCTTTCAGAGACAAACATCCATAACGCTCTGAGAGACGTCCGGCGTGTTCTGCTGGAATCTGATGTCAACCTGAAAGTAGCACGGGATTTCCTGGCGCGAGTACAGGAACGCGCCGTTGGTCAGGAAGTTATCGGTTCGGTCTCACCGGCGCAGCAGGTCATCAAAATCATCTTTGATGAAATGGTCGAGCTTCTGGGAGGAGAAAGCGCCCGGCTGCTCGTTTCGCCTCGACCACCCACGGTCTATATGGTCGTCGGACTGCAAGGCTCCGGTAAAACGACATTTTGTGCGAAGCTTGGGCTTCATCTGAAAACGAAGGGACGACGTCCCCTGCTTGTAGCGGCGGATCTTCAGCGCCCGGCCGCTCAAGAGCAGCTCGAGATTCTCGCGGAATCAATCGGAGTGACGGTTTTCCGGGAGAAAGCCAATCGTGCTCCCGACGCATGCGAAGCCGCTATGGATTACGCTCGGCGCAACAGTCTGGATCCGGTCATCATAGACACGGCGGGCAGACTGCATATTGATCAAGTGCTGATGGCCGAGCTTGAAGAGATTCAACAACGTCTTTCTCCGGCGGAAATTCTCTTCGTCGCGGACAGTATGACCGGGCAGGATGCCGTCAATTCCGCGAAAGCGTTCTATGATAAACTTCAGTTTTCCGGAGCGATACTGACAAAACTGGATGGAGATGCCCGCGGGGGAGCGGCGCTGTCCATCCGTGCCGTTACCCAGCAACCTATCAAATTCATTTCGACAGGCGAGAAGCTGGACGCGCTGGAAGTTTTCCATCCCAGTCGGATGGCCTCACGCATTCTTGGAAAAGGGGATGTCGTTTCGCTGGTCGAAAAGGCGCAGGAAGCGATTGACCAGGAAGAAGCCGAGAAGCTCGAGCAAAAACTTCGCAAGCGCGAATTTGATTTTGAGGATTTCCTAAGTCAGCTTCGCCAGTTGAAGAAAATGGGGCCTTTGGCGGGAATGCTGGAGATGATTCCCGGAATGGCGGGGCGTCTGAAGGATGTCAAAGTGGATGAAGGAGCGTTGCGCCGGATCGAGGCCATTATTCTCTCGATGACTCTGGAAGAACGACGAAATCCCAAAGTTTTAAATGGCTCACGCCGACGCCGTATTGCCCGCGGATCCGGAACGCGCGTACAGGATATCAATCGGCTGGTCGAACAATATCAGCAGATGCGGCGAATGTTGAAGAATTTCAAAGGCGGCGGACCCGGAATGTTGCGCCGCATGATGAAAGCACCCTAAAAAAATCAGGATGAAGAAGCAGTGTCCGTTCGAATTCGACTCATGCGCCTGGGACGCAAGAAAAACCCACAATACCGTATTGTAGCCGTGGACTCGCGGCGAAAACGCGATGGAGCCTATCTGGAACTCGTTGGCAGGTATCACCCGCGCCTTCGGCCAGCGAAAATTGAAATTTTCGAAAATAAGGCTCTGCGGTGGCTGCAAAAAGGAGCGTTGCCGTCCGATACGGTGCGAAACCTGTTTTCGCAGGCAGGAATTATGCTGAAGTTTGATCTGCTCAAACGGAATAAATCTGCGGAGGAAATCGCAGAAGAAACCTCCCGCTGGCAGGCACAAGTAAGCGACCGTATCGCTCGAAAAGAAGCGCGATCCAAACGTAAAGGCAAAAAGACAGAGGAAGAAAGTGCTCCCGCTGTCGAAAAACAAGAATCATAGGTGGTAGATACGCCCATGGAAGAATTCATTAGCTTTATCACCAAGCATCTGGTAACAGATCCGGACGCCGTTTCCGTGGAAAAGGTTGAACGAGATGGACGCAGTGTCTATCGGCTCCACGTTGGCGATGGCGATTTAGGTCAGGTCATCGGAAAAGAAGGCCGTACAGCGAAGTCGTTGCGCATCCTTGTGATTGCCGCGGCAGCGCGAGCCGGAGAACGAGCCGGTCTGGAAATCGTGGATCCGGTCAAAGAGAATGAGTCCGGCGAATCCTGAGGATTTCCGCGCCATCGGAAAGGTGGTCGCGGCTCATGGTCTTCAAGGAACTCTAAAAATCGCCTCCTGGAGCGATTTCGATGAACGATTTGACGCCTTGGAATGGGTGTTCCTTCGGGTGGAAGGACGCGAACCTGCGCGATACAAAGTCGTTGACGTGCGTTTCAGCTCTCGATATGTTCTTTTAAAACTCGACGGCCTGACTCGTCGCGAGCAGGCGGAAGAATTACGAGAAGCCGAGCTCCTTGTTCCGGAATCCGAAAGGTGGCCGCTGCCGCCGAATCGCTATTATATCAGTGAACTTATCGGCTTGCAAGCGGTTGGTCTGGACGAAACGATGCTCGGGTCTGTAACGGATGTCATCAGCAGTGGGGCACAGGATATCCTTGTGGTGGATGGCCCTCACGGCGAACTGCTGATTCCCATCGTAGATGAATGGGTTTCGGAAGTGGATATCGCCGCCGGGAAAGTACGCATCGTAAACTGGCAAGGGCTGGTTTTTCCGGAGAATACGAAAGATGCGGATTGATGTTTTAAGTCCCTTTCCTAAGATGTTTTCAGGTATCCTGCAGGCGTCTATTCTCAAGCGTGCTCTCGAAGCGGATCATCTGCGGCTCTGGATACACAACCTTCGGCATTTCACGCAGGATCGCCACGGTCAACTCGACGATTATCCCTATGGAGGAGGCGCCGGGATGATTTTGCGAGCTGAGCCCGTGTTCCATGCTCTGGATTATCTCCGCAGCCGTAGCAGTGACACACCGAAGTTGATTTACTTCACTCCGCAAGGACAGCTCTTTTCACAAACATCAGCGCGGGAATTCAGCAAAACTCCTTGGATGATTCTTCTGTGCGGTCATTACAAGGACATCGATGCGCGAATCTTGAAACGCGACCCATGGCAGGAAATATCTCTGGGAGACTACATCCTGAGCGGAGGTGAAAGTGCGGCGGTTGTTTTTATTGACGCGGTCGTGCGATTGCTGCCGGGTGTTTTAGGTGATGAAGCGTCCGCTTCGAGTGACAGTTTTGAAGATGGACTTCTGGATGCTTCTTACTATACGCGTCCCGAAGTGATTGATGGACTTGCGGTGCCCGCGGTTCTGCTGAGCGGTCATCACCGGCAGATAGCGCAGTGGCGTCGGGAAGAAAAAGAAAAACGCACGCAGGAACGCCGCCCCGACCTTTGGCAGATGTATCAGGAAAAAGAAAAAAACAAGACGTAATACGGAAACAATCATGAATCGAATTCAAAATTGGACCCACGGTGAATTAAGAAAAGACATCCCCGAGTTCAAAGCGGGAGATACCATAAATGTTCACGTTCGAGTTATCGAGGGAGATAAAGAACGATTGCAGGTTTTTCAGGGAGTGGTTCTTCAACGCCGAAGTTCCGGAATGGATGAAACGTTTACCGTGCGCAAGATATCCGGAGGTGTGGGCGTTGAACGTATTTTTCCTCTCCAGTCGCCCAGTGTTGCAAAAATCGAAGTGTTGCGTAAGGGCCGAGTGCGGCGCGCTCGTTTGAATTACCTGAAATCTCTCAAAGGCAAAGCCGCCCGCATCCGAGAAAAAACAACGCCTCGCATTAAAAAATCTGCCGCAACGTCAACATCGAATAAAAAAACCGCTGCTGAGCCTTCGGAAGCTTAAGGTGCTCTGACGGTTGCCTTTCAATTGCTTTATCGTCTCCTTTTTTACGAGAGACCTCTTGCTTTCAAACTCAAGTGATAAAGTACCCCCATTTCCCCTAAAGAAGTGGGGGTCTTTTGCATAGATGAGAGCGCTATCGTCAAACCAGCCGCTCTTCCTAACGCGTGTGGCTTCCTTCGTTGCGGTGGGCGTCGTGTTGGGTTATGTGTTGATGGCAATTCCGAATGTGGAACTCATCACAGCGACGTGTTTTACAGCAGGCTATTGTCTGGGACCTGTGGGAGGAATCCTCGTTGGCGCGCTGACAGAATTCCTCTTTGCGGGATTCCATCCCACGGGAAGCAGCTTTGGATTGCTTTTAATCGCACAGATGCTGGGGATGTTATTCGTCGGATTTGCAGGAGGCAAGCTCGCGAAGTATCTTGAAAATCCGCAGAAGGCTGCCGCGCGACGCATACTTTTTCTCGCAGGTTTCCTTCTGACATTCGTCTTTGATCTTCTGACGAATTTAGCTTTTCCCGTGCAGGCCGGTTTTTCCTTCACGCAGACTCTTGTGGCGCTCGTTGCAGGTATCGGGTTTTCTGTTGTGCACATCATCTGCAATGCGCTTATTTTTTCGATTTTGCTTCCTCCGCTGCTGACTCGACTTAGAAAAATGACTTAATAGAAAATGAAGCAACTGACAGCACTTATTATTTTAAGCTTCCTTCTAACGTCATCTCTGATGGCTCAGTCCGTCGGGTCGGCGATGAATGCGTACGAGATGGAGAGCTATAACGTCGAGGATTTGTCGGATATTCTCCGGCTCTTTCCGGGAATGTATCCACAGGATATGGGCACGATAGGAGCTCCTCTCTATTTTCGTCCATGGAATCTTTGGCCCAGTCAAATGCGATACACGCTGGACGGCTTGCCGCTGGAACGGTCTTATGATGGCTTGTGGGATCCGAATCTGTTGCCGGTTTCATTGATAGACTCCATCGTCTATCGTTCCTTGCCGACGGGAGGTTTGTTTCCGGGAGCGGCGGGGCGATTGGACTTGGTGACGCGTGATATGCCGGTTGACAGTCCCTACTCAGAAATTCGTTTACGCGAGGGTTACTACAAATACGGAACTGTGGATTTCGCGCATGGGCAGCGCGTTCATAAGACCCTTAGCCTTCAAGTGTTGGGACGGCTCGGTTGGTATGATGGCATGCGAGAGCAAACGGCATCCCGATTGACTCGCTTTCGTGCCAAATTAAGTTTTCGGCCTGCGCAAAACTGGAAGGTCGATGGAATTTTCTGGCGCGGCAAATCACGCACGGATTCTGAACTGCGAGAGCCGGGTCAGACTTTAGAACGAACAGAGGGACAACTCGCGCTTACGATGACGGATTCGGCAACATCTGCTTTTCGTCCGACACTCAGGTTTTTCCTTCGGGAAGATAAGGAACGCTGGGGCGATACTTGGCAAGTGCGCGATTTATCCGGCGGCGCTCTGGTGTCTTGTCATCTAAAACTTCCCGGTCAGCGTCTTCAGACTACAGGTTTCGGCAAATTCTCAGAGTTGCATCTTCCTGCGGACAACACTCAGAATACACATGATATCGAATTGACGCTGGCCGATTCCATAGACATCGCCGGAATGTTCGGTATCGAACTGGGAAGCGGTGCGCACTTCGGAAAAGAATGGAATTCCCCGGCAATGCGTTATAACGCGCGCGGATATGTTCCCATCACAAAAATGTTGACAGCGTTTGCCGGGTATCAAATGTTGGAACAGTATCCAGCGCCGCTTTGGATTTATGGCGGGTATCCATTAGCTCAGAGACCACTCCTGATTACTCCAGCGCTGTCGAACTTGGCCGATTCTCTCGTCGGGTGTCTGTTAGAAAAGGAAACAATTTCCAAAGTAGAAGCGGGATTGTCCGCGAAATTATCCCGATTAAATCTGTCCCTTTCTGCTCTGAAGATAGAAACTGAAAACAGGTTTGAACCTTGGACCTCGACTTACTCTCCCGATGCGTCTGATAACTCAAGGTGGGGAGGAGCGTTTGAAGGTCAATTGGCATTGACAGGAGGCCTGTCATTAGATACGCGATGGTCGCTTCTCTTCACAGATGAAAATGACAGCTATGAATTGGCTGAGAACCGCGGCCTTTCCAGACTAAACTTCGACCGCCGATTTTTTGAAGCACCTCTGCATGTTCGAGCGAGCCTGTCGCACCTCTATCTTGGCAAACGGACAGCCTTTAGTCATCTCGGACTTCAAGAATATGACCCATCGCATCTCTTCGGTATTCGTATTTCAGCGCGCATCGGTGGATTCAGGCTCTTCTGGGGAACAGAGAATATCGGCGCGAAACGCTATGAATATGTCCCCGGTTACCTGATGATACGAAAAGAAGAATACTGGGGATTTGCTTGGACTTTCTGGTATTAAGAAGCATCAGTTGCAACCCGTTGGCGAGCAATCTTCTTAGTGCTTGATATTATTGGATTAAGAACATTGAAAAGCGCAGGAAAACTGCAAGACTCGCTTGCGATTGTTCGCAAAATTTGTTATAATTAAAGTTCGTATTCTTAAGGGATTCCTATATGGCAAGAAAGAAACGTATACTCTCCGGCATGCGCCCTACCGGCAAACTGCATTTGGGGAATCTTGTCGGCGCTCTGGAGAACTGGGTTCGACTGCAAGATGACTATGAGAATTATCATCTCGTTGCCGACTGGCATACATTGACAACCGATTATGAACATTCGCGGGATATTCCCGAAAATATCTTGGAGATGGTGATGGATTGGCTCGCGTGCGGGATCGATCCGGAAAAGTCGCCAGTATTTGTTCAATCGCACATCAAGCAGCATGCCGAACTGCATCTCATCTTTTCCATGCTGGTCACGCAAGCGAGACTCGAGCGCAATCCCACGCTAAAAGAACAGGTGCGGGATCTATCGCTGGAAACACGCATGAGCTACGGACATATCGGTTATCCGATTTTGCAGGCAGCGGATATTTTAATCTACAAAGGTGAGTTTGTTCCTGTCGGAGATGATCAGGTACCGCACATCGAACTCAGTAGGGAAATCGCGCGGCGTTTTAACACGGTTTACTCACCCAAGCACCCGGTCTTTCCGGAACCCGAACCGATGTTGACGAAGTTTCCTCGTTTCCCCGGAGTCGATGGGAATCGCATGTCAAAATCGTTGGGAAATACTCTGCTTATCTCTGACGAGCCCGACACGATTCGTAAAAACATAAAAACGGCTGTGACGGATCCGCAAAAAGTTCGCCGGGGAGATCCGGGACATCCGGATATCTGTCTGATTTTTACCTATCAAAATCGTTTCAATAAAGAAGAAGTTCCGGAGATTCGTGCCGGATGCGAATCGGGCGCTTTGGGTTGTGTCGACTGCAAAAAACGTTGCACGGAAAAAATCATTGAGTATCTGGAGCCGATTCATCAGAAGCGCGCTCACTATGAAAAACACCCGAAGGAAGTGCTCGAAATTATCGAGCAGGGAGACCAGCGCGCGCGCAAGGAAGCGGAACGAACGATGGCCGAAGTTTATCAGGCAATGGGAATGTAATGCCGACGTGGCAGGTAAAACTTAATCGCTTCGAAGGGCCGCTGGATCTGCTGTTGTTTTTGGTGACAAAGCAGGAATTGGATATCCTCGACCTGCCTATTGCAGATATCACCGAACAATATCTGAAAGTCTTCGAGACGATGGGCATCGACAATCTGGAAGACGCGGGCGAGTATCTGGTCATGAGCGCCACGTTGATTGCCATCAAGGCGCGGATGATGCTGCCTCGACCGGAAGTCGTTTCGGAAGGTGAGGAAATGGAAGACCCGCGTCTGGAATTGGCGCGGCGTTTACTATTGTATCAGGAAGTCAAGCAAGCCGCTGAAACTCTTGCGCATCGTGAAGAAGAGATGAAGCAGCGCACAACAAGATTTTTGTCTGCCCTGCCGGAGATGGAAGAACCTCAACCGGAGGATTTACTCGAGCGAGTTTCTCTCTACGATCTATCAAAAGCATATAGTGATGTGCGGTGTCGCTTCGAGTACCAGTCGGTTCATCAGGTCAGCCTTTTTAAAGTGACTTTGGAAGAGAGAATCGCTTGGATATTGGAACAGCTTCAGGAAAAGCTGCGTTTTCCATTGGGAGAAGCTCTGCAGCTCGAATCGGCTCGGCTCCTATGGGTTATTTCCTTCCTGGCGATTTTAGAACTGGCGCGGCGACGCGAAATAGTTATCGAACAGAATATGCCTTTTTCTGAAATCTGGATTTGCCGAGCGTCTCAGTCCGCCGTTGAAGCGGCTTAAAATAACCATAAGCTAATACCATTGGATATTACGGAAGAAAATCTGAAGCAAATTGCAGAAGCGCTTATCTTTGCGAGCATGGAACCGCTCACGGAAGCGCAGTTTATTGCAACAGTGGGAGACATCGGACGCGAGATGCTGCCGTCGCTGGTGGTCGAATTGAATGCGGACTACGAACGCGGAGGGCGAGCGTTTGAGATTCTGTCGATTTCCGGCGGATACCAGTTTTTCACACGGAAAGATTACAATTCGTTCATACAGAAATTGCTTGCAGAGCGCAGTAAAGCCCGGTTGTCGCGAGCGGCTCTGGAAACTCTGGCCATCGTTGCGTATCGCAGCCCGGTCACGCGAACTGATGTTGACGATATTCGCGGCGTGGATTCCGGAGGAGTTTTGCGAACGCTTTTGGACCGGAGATTAATCACGGTTCGTGGACGGCAGAAAGGATTAGGACGTCCGTTTCTCTATGAAACGACACCGGAATTTATGCGGCATTTTGGTCTGGCGGATCTCACCGAGTTGCCACGGGACGGTGAACTGGCGCGCGAGTGGGGCCCCGCCGAGAAAAAGGAAGAAACTTAAATGAATCTGAACAACTCACGAGTGATGGTCCTTGGTGGGTGGGGACTCGTAGGAATGGCGGTCTGCCGGAAAATTCTGGCTCGCGGACCAAAGACGCTGTGTTTGCTTTCGCTGCGAGAGCATGAAGCGAAAGAAGCTTGCGAGATTCTGGAAAAGGAATTTCCGCAAGTCGAATATATCCCTCTCTGGGGAGATATTTTCGTTACGGAAGACCTGAAAGACAAGTCTCGCGCTGAAGTGATGGAAGATTCGGAACTGCGGCGTCAATTCATTTCGGATATCTTCGAACGTCCGACCGAAGAGAGACTGTCCCGATTTTTCTTAAATCGGATTATCACGAAGCATCAGCCGAACGTTATCGTCGATTGTGTCAACAGCGCGACCGGTCTCGCTTATCAGGATATCTATAAGGCGTATTTCCGCACGATGACCGTTTTGGATTCCGCCCGAGAAAAGGGAGTGCACGGGGAAAACTGCTTTGAAGAAACAGAGAAATTCTTGGGCACGGTTTCGCTTCCGCAGCTTATTCGTCATGTTCAGGTGCTTTTAGATGGAACGCGGCGAGCCGGCACCCACACCTACGTCAAAGTGGGTACGACAGGAACCGGCGGCATGGGTCTGAATATCCCCTATACCCACTCCGAGGGACGTCCGTCAGGGCAGCTTCTCTCGAAATCATCACTCGCGGGCGCTCACTCGATGCTTCTGTTTCTCATGGGACGCACTCCGGGATGTCCTTACATCAAGGAGATAAAACCCGCGGCGACGATTGCCTGGAAAGAAATCGCTTACGGCGAGGTCAAACGGGGAGGACAGCCGATTCGTATGTATGATTGCCCTCCGGAAAAAGCGGAGAAGTTGGAAGCTCGTTTCTCTCGCAAGAAGAGCGATGCGGGTTTGGCTCTGGATAAAAATCTCGAATCGGTCTATATTGATACCGGCGAAAACGGCATTTTTTCAGCCGGAGAATTTTTTGCGATTACCGCCGCTGAGCAGATGGAATTTGTCACTCCCGAAGAAATCGCGCAAGCGGTCTTGTGGGAGATTGAAGGCGGAAATTCCGGACTTGATGTAGTCGCAGCTCTGGACAGCGTTTCGATGGGCCCGACCTACCGCGCGGGAATTCTTCGTGAGTCAGCGCTGAGGCATATGGCCAAATTGGAAGCGGAACATGGTATCGACTCCGTTGCGTTTGAAATCCTTGGCCCCCCGCGACTCTCGAAATTACTCTATGAAGCTCATATGCTTCGCAAGACCGCACGCACTTTTCAGACGGTTGTTTCACAAAGCGCGCAAGAGCTGTCTCAGGTAACTGAAGCATTAATTCGGAGCGATGCAGAACTTCGCGCGCGTGTGCTTTCAATCGGAATTCCAATCCTGCTTTCAGATGGGCAAACCCTGCTCAGGGGACCAGAAGTTAAGATTCCTCCGTATTCCGGCACCGATGTTTTTGACGTCACTCCGGAAGCCGTTGACAACTGGGCGCACAATGGTTGGATTGATCTTCGTGAAGCGAACATGGAATTATGGCGCCGACGTGTACAAGCCTATCTGGAGCGCGGACAGAAAGCAGACGCGGAAGACACCTCATCGAATTTCCCCTGGGAGCGTTTTCCATCAGATGCATCGGAAGAGATTCATCCGGGTAAAATGGTAGTTCATATTTTCATTGACGAGGAAAAGGGAGCTCGCATTAAGCGGTGAGAATCGTGAAAAAGCTGGTGATTGCTATAGATGGTCCGGCCGGTTCCGGAAAGTCCAGTACAGCTCGGCTTGTGGCAGAAGCTTTGGGATACCGGTATCTGGATACGGGAGCGATGTACCGGGCCGTCGCCCTGAAAATGCTCGAACAGGGTGTCGACCTGCAGGATTCCAAAGCAATCGAGGAAGCCCTGCGAGATATTCGAATTGACCAGAACGAAAAAGACGGACAGGTGCGGATTCTTCTAAATGAAAAAGATGTCACGGAAGCGATTCGCACTCCGGAAATTTCTCTCTGGGTCGGGCCGGTTTCCGAAAATCCGACTGTCCGGGAATTTTTGGTTGCTCGGCAGCGCGAAATGGGAAAGAAAGGCGGCGTCATCGTCGAGGGGCGAGACATCGGCACCGTGGTTTTTCCGGATGCGCCCATCAAGATTTATCTGACCGCTGACTTGGATGAACGTGCGCGACGGCGAGTGAAAGACCTAAATGGGCAGGGTGTTGATCAACCTGAAGAAGATGTTCGTCAGGCGTTGGCTCAGCGAGATGAGCGGGACAGCACCCGAGAGCACAGCCCTCTCTCATGCGCGGTTGACGCGATTGTACTCGATACGACGGAACTCGCACTCAAGCAGCAAGTCGAGAAGATTGTTGCTTTAGCGCGAGAACGGGAAAAGCCCAAAAAGACGAAGAAGAACTCATGAGATTCGGTTATGCTCTTTGCAGCTGGCTGGTTCGTTGGTCGCTTATTCTGCTTTTTGGATTGAAGGTTCGAGGTCAAGAGAATATCCCGCCGCAGGAGAAATGTATTCTTGCCTCAAATCACCGTTCAAATCTTGATCCGATGATTATGGGAGGGGGAGTGCGGCGTGAGATTCATTTCTTTGCCAAAATCGAATTATTCAAAAATCGTCTCTTGGGGAGTCTCATTCGATACTTGAACGCCTTTCCGGTAACCCGTTCCGGTTTTGACCGAAAGGCGCTCAATCAGTCGCGGGAGATTTTGAATCAGGGCGGAGCGCTGCTCATTTTCCCGGAAGGAACCCGTGCCCCATCGGGAGGATTTCTGCGGGCAAAAATCGGAATCGGATGGGTGGCTTGTCTAACCGATGCGCCGATTGTTCCCGTCTATATCCATGGCTCTGATCATCCATGGCGCGCGTTTTTTCGGAGACCGCGCATCTCGATCGTTATTGGAGCGCCCGTTTCTCTGTCGGAACTCGCATCGCCGGAGCTTCCGGCAAAAGAGCGATACCAGCGCATTTCCGAAGAGACGCTGGAGAGAATTCGAACGCTCTCTCTTGAGACTCCCGGACAAGTCGTGAAAGAAAAGGGTCCGATTTATCAGCGCGATGTGATTCCCTATCCGCATTTACGTTAAAAGAAAGATATAGATTAATAGACCATTAACGAAACCTTCCTTCTGAAATCGCAAACCCGGTTATGCGCAGGGAGCAGGAGGAAGATGTGAAAACAAGTCGAAGGAGTAGTTAACCCATGAACGAAGAAACAACCCGAAGTTCCCAGAACCAGGGCTCGGAACCCGAAAAAACTGAAGAACAGATTCCGAAGGTGGAACTTCCGGCAAAAACGCCGCCATCAACCCCTCGCGAAACCTTGGAATATCGAGGGCGCACTATTCGTCTGGAAGACCTGAAAGCAAAGGAGGGAGAACAACCTGCTGAAGACGTCAAGGAACTGATGTCGCTCTATGAGCGCACCGTGATGGACTTCAAAGAAGGCGAGATTGTTCAAGGAAAGATTATTGCAATCGGCAGCAAAGAAATTGCCGTGGATATTGGCTTCAAATCCGAAGGGTCGGTACGCTCGGAAGAATTTGACAACCTATCCGAATTGAAAATAGGCGATGATATCGAGGTTTACTTGGATCGTGTCGAAGATGCGGAAGGTCAACTGACGTTATCGAAAAGAAAAGCGGACTTCCTCAAGCTCTGGGAGCACATCGGCGAAATCTATCAGAACAATGAGATTGTTCAGGGAAGGATTCAACGCCGGATTAAGGGAGGAATGGTCGTCGATATTCTGGGAGTGGATGCCTTTTTACCCGGTTCCCAAATCGATATTCATCCCGTACGCGATTTTGATGCACTGGTCGGACAGACAATGGATTTCCGAATTGTCAAGCTGAACGATTCGCGCAAGAATGTCGTTGTCTCGCATAAGGTTCTGGTCGAAGAAAGTCTCGCAGGCGTTCGGGAGAAAGTCTTGAGCGAGATGGAAGTCGGCAAGATTATCGAGGGAACCGCAAAGAACATCACAGACTTCGGCGTATTTGTGGACCTCGGAGGTGTTGACGGTCTCCTGCATATCACAGACCTTTCGTGGGGTCGCGTGGGGCATCCATCGGAAGTCGTCGAGCTTGATCAGAAACTGCGAGTGAAGGTTCTTGATTATGATCCGGAGCGGCGGCGTATTTCTGTCGGGCTGAAACAGCTTCAACCGCACCCATGGGAAGGCGTGGAAAATAAATATCCGGTTGCTTCGCGAGTGACCGGCAAAGTCGTCTCCATAGCTCGCTATGGCGCATTCATCGAACTTGAAAAGGGACTCGAAGGACTCATCCATATTTCGGAGATGAGTTGGACGCAGCACATCAAACATCCATCCGCCATGGTTTCTGTCGGTGATGATGTCGAGATCGTTGTGCTGTCCATCGATAAGGAAAACCGTAAAATATCTCTCGGGCTCAAACAAACCGAACCCGATCCTTGGGAGGATCTGGAAAAGAAATATGTGGTCAACTCTCGGCATAAAGGGATCGTTCGGGATCTGGTTCCGTTTGGCGCGTTTGTCGAACTCGAAGACGGCATTGACGGTCTGGTTCATATTTCGGATTTATCCTGGACGAAGCGAGTGCGCCATCCCGGAGAAATCATCAAGAAGGGCGAAGAAATTGAAATCGTCGTGCTTGGATTCGACCGTAATGAACGCCGAATCGCTCTCGGACTGAAACAGGCGCAGGAGAATCCCTGGGATCAATTCGAACAGGCATATCTCATTAAAACGCAGACAACCGGGAAGGTGGTTCGCCTTCTTGAAAAGGGAATTGTCGTCGAGCTTCCTATGGGAGTGGAAGGATTTGTTCCCAACAGTCAGCTCCGAAGGCTCGCAAAGGGTGCAGAAAAGCGCAGTCTAAGTCCCGATGATGAGCTGCAGCTTGAAGTTATTGAATTCGATAAGGACGCGAAACGAATTATTCTATCAGCGTTGGAAGCTGAGAAGACGGAAGAAGAAACAGAATACGAGGAGTATCTAACGAAACAGGAACCCGAAACTCCCGAAGTCCCCGTTTCTGAGACAGAAGAACCTGCTGCCGAGTCACCGCCTGCAGAGGAAGCACCGCCGGAAACGACACCGGAAGAACCGCCGCAGGCGACGGAAGAAGGGTCAACAGATAGTCCTTCGGAAGAAGCGAAAGCTCCGCCTGACGAACCATCTTCAGAAGAACCTGCTGCCGAGTCATCGTCTGCAGAGGAAGCACTCTCGGAAACGACACCGGAAGAACCGCCGCAGGCGACGGAAGAAGGGACAACAGATAGTCCTTCGGAAGAAACGAAAGCTCCGCCTGACAAGCCATCTTCAGAAGAACCGCCGCCGGAAGAACCCAAAACTGAATAGCGAATTGCCGAACGCCGTCTCTGACAGGAAAGAGGCGGCCTTAACGCATTCGTTTACGTTGATGCCGCAAAAAGTCTCCATACATACGTTAGGCTGCAAGCTGAATCAGTATGACAGTGAAGCGATTCTGTCACGTTTGCGTGACGTCGGTTATGACGTGACGGATGCGCCGGAAGAAGCGGATTTGTGTATCGTAAACACATGCGCTGTCACAGCGACAGCCGAAAGAAAAACGCGGAGTCTTCTGCGGCGTTTACATCGAACGGCTCCTTCCGCGCGCTTGCTGGCGGTCGGATGTCTGGCTCAGCATAATCCTCAAGCGATGAAGGCCATTGATGGTGTAAATCTTGTTCTGGGCAATCGGGAGAAGGAACAAATTCAGCAGTTCCTTACACCACAAAGCACCGAGACCATTGCCGTCGGAGATATTTCCAGAGCAACGAACTGGAGCGATGACAGTGATGTGACGGGCCTGCTTGGGCGTGCTCGAGCTTACGTTAAAGTGCAGGATGGCTGCGACGAAAAGTGTACGTACTGTATCGTCCCGCAACTTCGGGGACCGGCGCGCAGCAGACCTATAGAGGAAACGGTTGACTACGCACGTCGTCTCGTGGATAGAGGATTCATCGAAATCGTTTTGACAGGTGTGAATCTTGGCGGCTATGGCCGGGATTTGAATTATAAAAACGGATTTCAGAATCTGCTGACCTCCTTAGAAAAAATTCCGGGGCTTCAGCGAATTCGAATGGGCTCGATTGAACCCTGGGCGCTTTCGAAACCGCTTCTGAAATTTATTGCCGAATCGGAGAATATCTGTCCTCACTTGCATTTGTCTGTGCAAAGTGCGGCCGACCCGATTCTGCGTCGAATGAACCGGCGCTACAGTGCAAAGCGTTTGGATGAGCTGATTTCTTATGCGTTCTCTCTTCGTACGGATTGGGGTTTAGGCGCGGATATTATCGTCGGTTTTCCCTGTGAAAACGACGAGCATTTCGCACAAACGCGTCGCTTCCTGCAGGCACAGCCTTTCACCTATCTACACCTGTTTCCTTTTTCACCGCGACCCGGAACTCCCGCGAATCGACTTTCGAACCGCATTCCAGCTCCTATCATTCGGATACGCATGGATGAACTTCGCAAACTGGACGAAGAGAAGCGGCGACGATTTCGAGAACAACACATCGGTCTTGTGAAATCTGTAATTCCTGAGAATCGAAAAAATGGAGAACTAATGGGGGGATACACCGCCAACTACCTGCGGGTTTTTTTCAAAGTGGAGAACACTCCTTCTCTGTCACTGTATCCTGTCCAAATAAAAACACTACATCCTGATGGAGTACAGGGAACCCTTATAACGTGAGGTCTTATGGCCACAAAGAAATATCAACCCAATCCGGATCGTTTAATCCGCACCTTTATGGACTTGGTGAAAATTGACAGTCTTTCAAAAGAAGAAGCGGCGGTTGCCGAATATCTGACACAGGCTCTGAAACCTCTCGGTGTGGAAATTTGGCAGGATGACGCGGGCAAGAAGATTTCGGGAAACTGCGGCAATCTGCATGTACGAATGAAGGGAACGGTTCCCAATGTTCCGGCGATTTTGTTCTCGGCGCATTTAGATACCGTAATACCCGGAAAAGGAATCGAGCCTCGCATCGAGGACGGAATCATTCGCTCCGATGGAACAACCATCTTGGGTGCCGACGATAAAGCGGGTGTTGCGGCAATCCTCGAAGTTCTGCGCGTTGTCTATGAACAAAAGATGCCTTGCGGACCTATCGAAGTTGTTTTCGACGTCGCGGAAGAAATTGGTCTTCTCGGAGCGAGAGAAATCGATTTCAGTACGATAAAGGCGAAGTGCGCTTTCGTTCTCGACGGCGAAGATATGGATAATATTGTTGTGCGCGCTCCTCACGCGAATCGTATGACCTATATCGTTGAAGGTGTGGCGGCGCATGCCGGGATGGCTCCGGAAAGGGGCATTTCGGCGATTGAAGTTGCCGCAAAAGCGATTTCAAAAATGCGTTTGGGACGATTGGATCCGGAATCCACGGCGAATATCGGCGCCATCGAGGGAGGACACGCGTCGAATACTGTGACTCCTAAAGTGACGATGAAAGCCGAGACTCGAAGCCATAATCCAGAGACTCTTGAAAAGCAAACGGAACATATGGATGAGTGTTTCCGAAGCGTACTCCCCGAATTCAAACGTGAAGTTGACGGTCACATCATCGAACCGAAATTCCATGCCACGGTTGCTCGTGAATATAAAGCCATGAATCTTTCTCTGGATAGTTTGCCCTACCGGTTGGCTTTCGCGGCGGGAAAGCAATTGGGGCTTGCGATGGAGCCGGAATCCATCGGCGGGGGAACGAACGCAAATATCTACAATGCGAACGGATTGCCGAGTGTTGTCCTTGGTACCGGTATGAAAAAAGAACATACGGTCGATGAACATCTCGCCGTTGCAGACTTGGAAATGTGCCCCCGTTTCTGCCTTGAAATCCTTCTTCAAAATGCGAAACAAACGACCTGATGCATAAAATTCATGTTCCTATGATAGGTCGTCTTTTGTGTATTCTGCTGGCTCTCGGTGTGGCGATAACCCCGCGACCCGCCGGGGGCTTTGTGCTTTTTGAGCAGCGCTCCGAATTCGAACTCGTGCCATTGCCCCCTGAGAACTCGACGGAAGTGACGATGGATCTTTCCGGCGAGTGGCAGTGGCGGATGAGTCATGACGAGACATGGCACAAGGGCTGGATTCCTTCCTGTTTTGATGAGGTTCAGGAAGATGTTGTCTTCAGGCGCGAGTTTTCGTTGCCGGATTCTCTTCGCGGATGGCATTTTCATCTAATATTCCTGCAAGTGAACTATAAAATCAGTATTGAGGTTAATGGGAGATTCATCGAATCGATTGAAGGGAATCATCTGGGATTTACTCTTGATTTGGCTGCGCAGCTTTTACGGTTCAGAGAATCCAACGTCATTGAACTCCGGGTGAACAATCACCTGAGTCCGAAAACCACGCTGCCTTTATTTCCACAGATATTCTCCCCTCGCAATTATGGAGGACTGCCAGCCGGTTGTTCTCTATGGATTACTCCGCCATGGACAATTGAAGAAGTCGTGATGCACTGGCCGATTCCGGATTCGTCTATTGGAGCGGAACTAACCGTCAATATTTCACGGACGTTTCTTCAGGCGCTTCCTTTCTCGGTACCGTTCACTGAGATGGAGTGTTCCGGCAATATTCTCGATGGAGAGCGCGAGCTTCTTTCGCAGTCCAATAGGGTTACTTTTTCCGTAGAAGGAGCGCAAACCCAACAGGTGATTCTAAAATTCCCGCTTTTCGAACCTCAAACATGGAGCCCCGATTCGCCAGTTCTATATAAGTTAGAGGTTCGAATTGAGACACCGGAAGAGCTCATTCACCTTTATCGTAAAAACGTAGGCTTCAAAGATTTTGCGCTTTCGGATGGGCGCTTCTATTTGAACGGAAGCGAGATTTTTCTTCAAGGAACGCAATATATCCCGCAGGCAATCGAAACAGGAATTGCGATTTCCAAAGATTTCTTTGAAGCGGACATTCGGCGAATGAAGGAATTAGGCTTCAATCTGCTGCATGTCATTTCGTCGCCTCCTTCCCCGGCGCTTCTCGATGTTTGTGATAGCTTGGGAATGTTGGTCTTTGCGGGATTGTCTTTGGAAGGTGTTCCTGCGGATATCCTCTCGAATCCTTCCTATCGGGAACAATGCAAATACGGTGTGCGGCGTTTAGTGGTGCGTGACCGCGGGCATGTTAGTGTCGCGGCATGGGGATTGGGTCACGACCTCGATTGGAAGAGTGAAAGGACTCACGAAGTTATTCAGGAGATGTCTCGAACACTTCGAACTCTTGATTCCCGCCCCGCTTACCTTGAAGTCTATCGTTTGGCCGATGCGGCGGATTATCCTGTGGACTTTTTCCTGTTGGGTTTAGCGCCTTGGCGGAGAAATTTTCCTTTGGATCCGGATGCGACGACAAAACCGATAATCCTGAGTCGCGTCGGAATGATGGTAAGGGAGACGGAGAAGAACGGGGAACAAACGGCAGGCTCGGTTCAGGCGGATTTCTTGTTGGGACAATTCAATCAGACAATGCAGGATTCCGTTTTCAGCGGTTTGTTGCTGTTCACCTTTTCGGATTATCAAGGGCAGATGCCGCTGCTTGCTTTGGAGAAGAAGAAAGATCCCTTCATCTATCCGTTTGGTCTTGTGGACATAGCCCGACAAGAACGCGTATCGTTTTTCAAGCTTCGCGATCTGGCTCAAACCGGTGAATCATCACCCATGTCGCAGAGTTCTTCGAAAGAATCGCTGCCGATTGAATTCCCGATTGTAGGTCTTGGATTAATTGTATTGTTCAGTCTTGAAATTCGACGGAACAATGTCTTTAAACAGAATCTGAAGCGAGTCTTTCTCCATGCGCATGGATTCTTTTCTGACATTCACGCACGACGTTTTTTGCAGTCAAGTCAAACATTAATACTAATACTTGTTCAAGCAATCTGTTGGGCGTTGCTCGCGTCGAGTCTGTTTTATGGACTTCGCGCGTCTTATCGCTTTGATTATCTTCTGACCCATTTTATTAGGTGGCCGGCAGCCAAGCTGAGTTTTCTGGATTTGGTCTGGAATCCCATCCCCGGTATGGTGAAACTGACGCTGCTGTTTCTTCTCATATTCGTTCTTATTGTGGTGATGATTAAATTCTTTGCCATCCTGTTTCGAGCCAGAGTGTCTTTTGGAAAAACTGCGACGTATTTTGCATGGGCGGGAGCGAATTTCATTTTTCTTCTGCCGTTTGCGGTTGTCTTCAATCGTCTGGTCGGCATCCCAGGGATGGCGATTCCCAGCACCATTGTCATTCTGATTTTTGCATTCTGGTTTTGGCTTCGCCTTTTTAACGCACTTCGGATTGCCTATAACACCAGTTATCCCCGTATTTATTTTGCGACACTGGGAGGAGGAATCACAGCGGCGCTGGTTATCACTGTTCTGCTGCAGGCATCCATCGGAACGATGTCGTTTTGGACTTACTATTGGAATGTTCTGGTGAAAGGTTGAACTGTTCCCTGCAGAGTGGCGGGAGAAAGAAAGGAGAGCTTAAGTTTTATTATGACCGACAAAATTATTGGTGAAGGATTTACCTTTGATGACGTTTTGCTGGTGCCGCGCAAGTCGGATGTGCTTCCGAGCAGTGTGAGTCTGCGGACGCGTTTAACACAAAACATTGATTTAAACATGCCTCTAATATCAGCCGCGATGGATACCGTCACCGAAACGGCATTGGCGATTGCCATCGCTCGAGAAGGCGGCATCGGTATCATCCATAAGAACATGACGTCGCAGGAACAGGCGGAGCAGGTGGATCGGGTCAAGCGTTCGGAATCCGCAATCATAACTCGACCCTATACTTTGTCGCCCGCAGCCCAGATTTCGGAAGCTCTCCAACTAATGAAAAAGCATTCGATCAGCGGCATTCCCATCGTGGAGGGTGGAAAACTGGTCGGGATTGTTACGCATCGAGATCTACGATTCGAACGCGACGAAACCCTGCAGCTTTCGGCGATAATGACTCCGCGAGAACGGCTGGTGACGGCTTCGGTCGGAACACCTCTGTCCGAAGCGGAATCGATTCTTCAGAAGCATCGTATCGAAAAGCTGCTCCTTGTTGATGATGAAGGTCGCTTGGCAGGTCTGATTACGGTCAAAGATATTCAGAAACGTCTCCAGTTTCCGAATGCTTGTAAAGACAAACTCGGTCGTCTTCGAGTCGGAGCCGCCGTTGGAGTGAAGTCGGATACGTTTGAACGCTTGGACGCTCTCGTGGAAGCGGGTGCGGACGTCATCGTCGTTGACTCCGCGCATGGCCATTCGATGAATGTCATCCAAACCGTGGCGGAAATTCACGCGCGGTTCCCTGAGCTCGATATTATCGCCGGGAATGTCGTCACGGCGGAAGCGGCTTCGGAACTTGCCGATGCCGGAGCCAGTGCAATTAAGGTCGGCGTCGGACCCGGCTCGATTTGCACGACACGTGTCATTGCAGGGGTTGGAGTTCCTCAGATTTCAGCGATTCTCGACTGTGTTGCTGTTCTCCAGCCTCGCGGAATTCCTCTGATTGCGGACGGCGGCATTCGCTATTCCGGAGATATCGCCAAAGCGATTGCAGCCGGAGCCGATAGTGTCATGGTGGGGAGTTTGTTTGCCGGTACTGAGGAGAGTCCGGGAGAGATGATTCTCTACGAAGGACGAAGTTATAAGGGCTTTCGAGGAATGGGTTCTGTGAGTGCGATGCGGCGTGGAGCGGCGGAGCGTTATTTCCAAACAGCGTCGGATGCAAAACTTGTCCCGGAAGGTGTGGAAGGACGCGTCCCGTATAAAGGACGACTCACGAATACAGTTTTCCAGCTCCTCGGAGGTATCCGTTCGGCGATGGGTTACTGCGGTGTGACGACCATCGCAGAGATGCAAGAAAAAACCCGGCTGGTGAAAATTTCTTCCGCCGGGCTCTTGGAAAGCCATCCCCATGATGTTGCCGTCACACGTGAAGCTCCGAACTACGAACTACCGGCGAGTTTCTCGACGCAATAAGTTCCTTGACGAAGGACGAAAAAAAGAGCCGGTGTTCGTCCTTGGCTAGAGGGGAAAAGTCGCAAGGAACACACCGGCTCGGCGGGGGAAAATCGTTCTTTATAGCGTTAGGCTTTGAACATGCCTCGATAGTTTTGATTTGTAATTCGCGGACGTATTCGAGTGCAAGACTCCCTTTGCCGCCATACGATCCAGAATTTTCATCGCTGTAGCCAATGCCTCTTCGGCATCTGCGCGAGTCTTGGTGTTCAGAACCTTCTTTTCAGCCGTTCTCATCTCGGATTTGTAGGAGCGATTCCGAAGCCGACTGTTTGCGCTCGTGCGCATACGTTTCTTACAGGATTTGTGTTGTGGCATTTGCAGTATTTTGTGATATAATAAAGATTAACGCTGAATTCGACCAGTGCCCAAAGAAAATGATATGCAGTTTCTCGGCTATTTTGAAAATTTGAAACTCAAATATAATCAAAGTCAATGTCATTGTCAAGTGGAAAAGAATGTTTCTGTCAGAACCTGCTCGCGAAGCGCTGCGTAAGTCACAGAATATAGGAATATTAACTGGCGCAGGCATCTCCGCAGAAAGCGGAATCCCCACGTTTCGGGCGAAAGACGGACTCTGGAGCAAGTTCAAACCAGAGGAACTTGCTAATATTCAAGCATTTATGAGGAATCCAAAGCTCGTCTGGGAATGGTATCAGTATCGCCGGAATATCATAACAGAGGCCGAACCGAATCTCGGCCACCATGCGTTAGCTCAGTGGGAGCAACAGCATGACAATTTCACGCTGATTACTCAAAACGTTGATGGCTTGCATGCTCGCGCTGGAAGTCAAAATATCGTTGAGCTACATGGAAATATCCTGCGGAACCGATGTCTGACGTGCGGGAACGTCTCCGAGATTGAGGAAGTAAACTTTAAAGGGACGGTTCCTTTGTGCACTTGCGGAGGGATGCTGCGTCCGGATGTAGTCTGGTTTGGTGAAATGTTGCCGCCGGAAGCTTTGAATGCTGCATTCAGCGCAGCGGAAAACGCGGATATTTTTCTATCGGTAGGCACATCCGCCCTCGTGCATCCCGCGGCGTCTTTGCCGGAAATCGCGAAATCGTCGGGAGCTTTCCTGTTTGAAATAAATCTTGAACCCACACCGCTCACTCCCTATGCTGACGCTTTTCTGGAGGGACCATCGGGTGAAATACTCCCGAAACTGCTTACCCAGTGGCAAACAGAACGAACCAAGTAGGTTGAAAATGTCTTACACAAAATCGCCGACATTTCGTTTCTCACGAGTTGCTTTCTTTCTCATGATAACCGTGTGGTTTACCTTGGGGCAGGGGTGCGCCTACTACAATATCTTTTATAATACGAAGAAGCACTTTAGCGCGGGGGAACGTGCTCGAAGCAGAACTGCTGAAGGTCAAAATGTCAACACTCAGGAGTACAAGAAGTGTATTGAAACCGGCTCAAAGTTGCTGGAGCTTTTTCCGAATAGCCGCTGGATAGACGACTGTCTGCTTCTGATGGGCAAATCCTATTACTGGTCAAAAGAATATCCTCGGGCTCAGCGCAAATTCGAAGAGCTGGTCACGAATTTTCCGGGAAGCAAACATGTTCCCGAAGCGCGGCTGTGGCTGGCCGAAACACTGCTTAAAATGGAACGCGGTCAGGAGGCACTCTTGATTTTGGAGCAGTTGCTGGCGACTTCGAAAGCGAAAACCTTTTTTGCACAGGGTTCATTTCTTGCCGGTGATATCCATTTTGATGCGGAACGGTACACGGATGCAGCGGATGCTTATCGGGAAGCGGCTCAGAAGTATAGAGATAGAGACCGCCGTGCTGAATCGTTCTATATGCTCGGTCGAAGTCTGTTCATGCGAAAAGAGTATGAAGAAGCGAAGACCGCCTTTGATCAAATTGCGCGGCTAAACCCTCCCCACGATATCGCCTACATGGGTTTGGTGGAATCTGGACGCTGCATGGCCGAATTAGGAGATACGCAGGGAGCGCTCGCGCTTCTGGATCACTTACGCCGAGATATTCGATTTCAGGATTTCAGCTCAGGGATTGACCTGACTCTGGCGAAAATTGCCGCCGGGAAAGAAAAGTATGATGAAGCCATTCGATTGTATAAACAATACATCGAGGAAAATCCGAACGGAGAAGGAAAGGGAGAAGCCTTTTTTCGTCTGGGAATGATACACCGGAATCATCGCCGAAATCTTCCGAGGGCAACTGCCTATTTTGACAGTTCCAGCAGCGCAGGCAGCGGCGCGCTTGCAGATTCCGCAGGAGCCGAAGCGAAAATATTGAATCGTGGTCTCGGTTATATCCGTGATATGAACGATTTTGAGACGTGGATTCATTACGCGGATTCCCTCCTTCAAATATATCCTCCGCAATCAGAAGAAGAAACATTACTCGAACCCGTACCTGAACCGATTGATTCTACGGGTGGGGAATCGTCTCCGATTTCGGAAGATACCCTCTCCGGCTTATCCATAGTTTCGCTTGAAGATTCCACGTTGACGGATTCATCTGCCGCTGCTGAAGAGCAACTCTCTGAACGACCATCTATTATTTCACTTGAGGATTCCAGTAGG
>JAUXGA010000019.1 GCA_030622545.1 bacterium
CAGCGTGATTCCAATCGCCCGGATAGAAGTACATAACCTGGGCGGGGGTGGCACCAAACGACAATGATGTCATCGCGACTAGCGCGATTGCAATAAATAACACTCGAAACTTCATGAAACAATCCTCCTTAAACAATTAACTGACGCTATCACACATGCATTGTGAGCAGTCAAACTTTCCATTTACTTTAATTCTTAGCGAAGCGAACGCGACCGGCGAGTCGGACGGGTAATCCGGTTGATCTTTCCATCATCGTTGCCCGGACGTTCCGGTGGCGGAGCAACCGAACCAGGACCATAGTTGTAGTTCCAGGTTGCGCCCTGCATTTCTCTAATCCAGTAAGCGTTACCCGGCACAACATCGATGAGACTACCTTGCCAGACACTCGCCAGGTTCAGCCAGCAGTAGGCACCGACGCCACCCTGCTCAATCATACGATCAGAAACTCCAGGATGCGCACCGCCCGTGAAACCTGATCCAATTAAATTCAGATTGCCACGATTCACAAGTCGTGCATCGCGGAAACTGAGGGCATTATCATAGAGCGCAGCAATCGCAATGGGACCGAACGTGGACGTATCCACTTCACCCGCAAGCACCATGTCCTGATCCACAAGTTGCATATTCCTGGCCCAGAAGGCTTTTCCTGCTGTCATTCCGCCGCCCGTTTCCAAAGAACCGCTCCACACTCCTGCGAGACTTTTCCACGCGTAAGCGCCTACACCACCCTGCTCAATTAGCCGATCAGCAACTCCCGGATGCGCTCCTCCGGTCAACTGGCCGGGGCCAACAATATCCGATGGCATGCCGGAAGGCGTACCATGCGAGGGCACACCACCGACCACATCCCAGAATTCAAATGGCAAACCGAATGCGTTATCATACGATTGCGTACAAGTAATCTTCACGAAGCCGACCGTATTCGACGGGCCCGACTCCAACGCCAGCGCAAAACTGACTAGAACTGTTAATGCCAAAACAAATGCAACATTCTTCAACATTTTCTTTCCTCCTTAAAACTAAGGACTCTATCCCAAGCGTTAACCTTTTTTGAAATTTATTGATCGCTTGCCTTTCAACAAAGTTTGCGATCCTTCCTCATTTTCCCTGAAACTCTGCCTCAGATTAACTACACTAATTATATTTCGTCGTCATGCCGAAAAACAAACCTGAAGCGGCTCTTTAACCGCTGTCCCTCTTTTAATACACTTCCCCCATGCCTCTCAACCGCTTTCTTTCTGGCTCCTATTTCGCCGGAACAAGCGGTTTCTCAAGGTCTTTTAATTATTGAACTTCCGGAAGTCTCTTCCGGTCAAAGCTACCTTTCTCAACAGGTCATTCTACATTAAAGAATTTTTGTGACTTTGTCAAGAGTTTTTTTGGGCTTCGCGAATTTTTTCAAGGCTTTTAGAGGCTAAAACGGTAAATCCTCTTCCTCCTCGGGAGGCACTTCCTCTGTTTTCTCTTTTTTGGGGGCTGCAGCTTGATCTCCTTCGGCCTTTTTAGGGAACATCTGCATCCTTTCCCCAATAATTTCAGTCATATACCTCTTTTGGCCTTGATCATCTTCCCAAGAACGGGTTTGAATCCGCCCTTCTATGTAGACCATCATACCTTTCTTGAGGTATTCCCCGGCAACTTCCGCCTGTTTCCTCCAAAGAATGATATTGTGCCACTCGGTGTAATCTGTGTAGTTTCCCTCCGCGTCCTTGCGCCTTGAAGATGTGGCCATTGGGAATTTTGCCAGCGCCACACCGGACGGAGTAAACTTGATTTCCGGGTCCTTTCCGAGGTGCCCTATTAAGATAACTCGATTTACGCCCATTGACAAGGGATTTCTCCTTCCAACGAAAATTTTTATCTGTTTATTTCTAAACCAGCTAACTATAAATTAGGTTCCCTCGAGCCCCTTTTCGAGAGGCCTAAAACCGAGGCAAACACATAAAGTGCGACAGCTATCAGCACTCCTGTCAGGTCAGCTATGATGTCTCCTGGGTCAGCTTCCCTTCCCGGAATCCTCCGTTGAAACACCTCTAACAGAATCCCAAAAGCGAAAGAAATCATGCCTCCCAAAATCGTTGCACTTAAAAACCGTAACTGCCCCACTTTCCTTATAGAGTGAATCCAAAGAATGCCTCCCAGTACAAATGACCCTATATGGAGCACTTTGTCTCCAAAAAGATTCGACAACCAGTCACTCTTCGGATTCGGTTCCAGACCCATGATGAGCATCCAGACAGCCCATCCAACCGCCGGCGCGAACCAGAAATAAGCCGCGCTCCTTTTAGCCGGTTGGTTTGGAGATGTTGACGGCAGGTTCATCACAACTCCTGCCCCCCTTCAATAGCTGCGAAAGCTGAAGGAATAGCTTCAATAACATCTCCCGCAATCATCGATGCTTCTCCGAGTTCGGCAGCCGCGAGGTCTGCCGCAAGCCCGTGCATAAAAACACCTATTGCCGCTGCCCACATCGGAGCCAATCCTTGAGCTAAGAAACCTGCAATCATCCCTGTTAATACGTCTCCACTGCCAGCTGTCGCAAGTCCGGGGTTTCCTGTCGGATTTAAGAATACCAACCCGGAGGCATCCGCAGTGAACGTCGGCGCTCCTTTTAATGCAATAACCCAGCCGGATTCCGCCGCTAAGCGACTCGCTTCTTCACAAGGCCGCGCTAAAACATCGTCGATACCTTTCCCGGTGATTCGGGCGAATTCTCCGGCGTGCGGCGTGATAATCGACTTGCGAGACAGCGCACTTTTCAAGCGCTCGCTCCGCGCTAAATGATTCAGTCCATCCGCATCGACTACAATCGGCTTGTTCACCTGTGGGACATACGCTTCAATCAAACGTGTTGTTTCGTTATCCAAACCCAATCCCGGACCAATCACCACGACATCCGCCCATTCGGTTCCTTTCAATGCTTCCGACAGCGCGTCCTCTGAGAGGCATCCGTCTGCCGTCTCAGGCAACGCGAGTGTCATCACCTCGGCGCGGTGGCTTGCAATTATCGGCAACACAGACGCAGGACATCCAACCGTCACCATCCCAGCGCCGGTACGCAAAACAGCTTCTCCCACCATCGCCGCGGCTCCGCTTAAACCTCGCGAACCTGCCAACACAAAGACCTTTCCGAAATCGCCCTTGTGAGCGTGGCGAGGACGGTCCGGAAGCATGGCTCCGACATCGGAAAATTCCAGCATCCGCATTTTCGCGGCGTCTTCAAGGTCAGCAAACGCAGGTATCGAAATATTTCCAACGGTCAGTTCGCCGACGTAGTCTCTTCCCGGATGCAAATAGAGGCCGCGTTTGGCGTAGCCGAATGTCACCGTCGCGTCCGCACGAACCGCTTCTCCGGGAACATCTCCGGTCGTGCCGGAAACTCCCGAAGGAATATCCACCGACAGCACAAAGCCCCACGTAAAATTAACAGCCCGAATCGCATGAGTCATCAGCGCTGATGGAGCGCGGCTCAGTCCGGTTCCTAAAAGCGCGTCAATCACCAAATCGCACGGTTCCAAAGCGAAATCGTCATCGGGTTCGGTGTGAACTTGAAGTGGGATTTCAAGCGTGTCGCAAATATCAGCGTTGGCTTTCGCATCTCCCTTGAGCGAGTCGCGCTTAGCAAACAGATGCAGATTCACATCCGCGCCGCGAACAAAAAGCTGCCGCGCTATCGCAAACCCATCGCCGCCGTTATTGCCCGGGCCGCACAACACTTCCGCTCGCAAATCACTGAGGTCATCCCCAAAGTGATTGTGAATTTCATCCATGACGGCGCGCGCGGCATTTTCCATCAGAATCATTCCGGGAATGCCTAGCGTTTTTATCGCCCGCTCATCGAACCGGCGCATTTCATCAGTGGTGAGTAGTAGTTTCATTTTTTTTATCCGATTGAATGAATAATTCGCTTTTCAGGAAACACTGCCCAGCAAGCTGTGCGCCACCATGCCGAACAAAGGAATCGCGGAATCGACTGACCCGTCCCGCGTCGTCCCCAGATTGACCGGCGTTCGGTTCAAATCTAGCCGAATGGGTTGGAAACGAGCTTTGTGCTGTACTTGAAAGCAGCTAATCTTGATGTTTACTTGAATCCGATCAGGGGCTAATCAATCGCCTTTTTTCCCTTGTGCAAATCGCCTGAGGTATCGCTGTTTTCTCCGTCCGAAATGCTCTATCTTGGCACTCAATTCCAGGTTTTGTTGCTCGAGAACAGTCAAAGCCTCCGTGCTAGCCTGCAGGTCTGCCTCAAGCCCTCTCACGCGTGCCAAAACCTCTTCTGCTTCTGGAATAAGTTCGTATCCATTTGCCTTTGCTTGCCTCAGTAACTCAATGAACTTCTCATCGCATGATTCCAAACCCGCTTCAGAATCGATCTCTGATTCCTGATCAGCTGCTTCGCTGGCGGCGAGCCGCTCGTGGAGAACGTTGTCGAGGTCCCAGCGAAGGCGGGGAAGGCTCTTGCCCTGCAGCCTGATACCGCTCCTGAGGAGAACAACTACATCATCGTAGCATTTGTTTACCGCATATACCATAAGTGGATTCTCGAAGAGCATTGCATAATCTCCGGGGCGAACATCAAAATGGCCGATGATCTCGAGCAGTGCGGCAATCGACTGCGGCCTAGTCGACACTACATCTCGGATTTCGACCTTCTTGGCACATCTTAGATATCGACCCGACGACGTTATCAAGTAGTATTGTCCTCCGAGCAGAGCTCCAGAAGGATCGTTCACCTCGCCATTGAGATGTTGTACTGCCAAGAACAGCTCAGCATCCAGCTTTGCAATCTCTCGGTTCTCATCACGGCTCCGGTACTCGGCTTTCTTACTGGCCATGACGAGAACATACAGTTCATCGGTCATCCTAAGCATCTCGGGCTCGGGAATTTTCACGCCCACAAGCAAGTCTCTAACTTCAACGATCTCGACCGAATCAGGAAATACCTCCGATATTATCTCGCGCATGAACGGTTCAGGCGACGACGGTTCGTAGTAGTTTTGAATGTAATCGTTGAACTCAAGGCTTCGTGCTGTGCCGCGGAGCCCGCGGCATGCGTAGTAGTAGCCTTTCACAAACACGTTCCATACTTTCTCTTCGACCATTGAGTCGGTAAGACCCAACAAAGACGCACCGAAATGATTGAAGGTACGGAACGCGTTCTCTGCGTGAATCATGCATTCGTTTAGGCAAGAACGCGGAATCACGATCCTGCAACCAATTGCCCGCAGGGACTTCAATAGCTGCCTAAACACGCGACTTTCGGGGCGTTCCACTACCAAGCAGTCGAGCACAAAGTCAGTGTCTAAAATAAATGTCTTTGAGGCCAGCCGTGTTGCCTGAAAATCTCGTAGACTTGGATCGAGATTCATGACGGCGCAGCCGATGTAGGCCATCGACCAGCTTGTGAGAATCGTAGCTTGTTCCTCGTTCGGGCGCTCCAGCGTCTCGGCAATCGTCGCGATCAATATCTCGCCCAAATAATCTGGCAAACCAGATCGGGCAGTCTGTACAAGCTGTTCACGCTGTTCAAGGTACACAGGCCCGGGTTGATACTGCGGCGACGTCTGATTCATATACTCGCGCCCATGTAATCTAAAAAACTCAGTCAGCACATTTCGCGTGTTACTCCTCATATGTCCCATTAGTGCATCTGAGACGGTTCTGCCGGAGATGTCGGCAGTTCTCTCTGCGATCTCGGTGATCAGCGCGTCGGTGTCCACGTTGATGCGGATCGTGTCGGCCGTGTATGAGCCAATCGCGTTCTTGGTTGCTATGATGTTGTTAGCTTCGATGTTCAGGAGGTTTCTCCTTTGCAGCCTTCTGATAGCCGCCATAGTCTGTGCTTCCCGATACGGCAGTCCGGGAAACCACTTTCTAAACTCGGGCTCCAGCGCTGTAATCGGTGACCGATTGTTTTGGGTGTTTATCAGAACCGCGATGACAAGCTGGTCGAATATTGCATTTCGGGTACGGTGAGAGGACGGATCAATACATAGGGATATTGAAGCTCGTAGAAGAGCCAGCTCTCGTTCCTGTTCGGCATCGCGACTGAGGATTGGCCTCCTCGCAAGAAGGGACTGGATCTGTTGTTCGATGCTAGGGAAGAATCTATGAAAGATGCCGTTATCATATTCGCCCAGACGGCTGGCGATGTACTTCCTGTCAAAAACCTCGAGTTGTGCGTCATAGTTTTGTCTTAAGGTCGCCTTAAGACGATCCTGCTGCGTTGCCGTGATCCTCCGGTGTGTGACATAAACCAATTCGAAATACCGTATTCCCTCTTCCCGCAACCTCTTGGCAGTTCGAACGATCTTGGATGGTGGGTCCTCGTCGAGGGAGAACTGAAACACTATGCGGTTCCTGTTGGAATCGGACGCAAATAGTGGCTCCGCGACAGCGTCACGTCCGCGATCACCGCCGCCGCCCAGCGGTTTTATATCGCGGAAGCCTGCAAGCAACATTAGCTGCGTCGCCATGTCTTCAAATTTTCGATAGTCCGTGAAGTAATCTAGGGCAATCTCTACGATGTCGCTCATTGAATGCCTCCTGTGGCCGGTCTTGCTTGAAGGACCAAGGCCAGTGTCTTAATTGGGGGCGTATGAAAGGTGGCAAGGCGCGGAGGCCTGTGCCAAAGGCTAAGATGAGTTCATAGCTCTCGCACATAAACCCGTGAACACGTCTAGCCGTATCACTATAGGCGAATCGGGAGATTCGCCGCGGCGTTTTTATCTTTCCTGCGGGCAGGTCACAGAACTGCCCCTACAGCATAACATTACGGCGTTTTATGGCGGCGTCACGAAGAATCCGCAGGAAAAATCATGACGACGGCGGCGGCGGATGTTTTTGTGTGGGTGATGCTGACCGATACCGATAGATTTTTTTTTGCCCACCGGCCGCTGAGGCGAATCTTGGGCCCGTGACCCGGCGGCGCGACCAGTTCCACCTCTTTCCAAGTCAGAGACTTCCCGATGCCCGTTCCCAGAGCTTTCGCGAAGGCCTCTTTCGCCGCGAAACGAGCCGCCAGAGACCGTTCGGGAAAAGCGCGGCGTCCGCATTCTTCTAATTCCGCATCGGTAAAGACGCGACGCGTGAACCTGTCGTTCTTCGCCAACCGCGCGATGCGAGCGACATCCACCAAATCAATTCCGAGTGAAGGCACTATCACATTCATCAGTCTTTTTCCGCTTCAAGCTGATCCAGAATCGGCAGTAGTTCGCCTAAATCATCGATGTCGTAATCCGCGCCGGATTCTTTCGTGTCGAATGTATCGCCATAGCGCGCGAAAACCGTTTTGATTCCCAATCGCTTCGCGCCAACCATATCGCGTTCCGGCCAGTCGCCGACCATCAGCACTTCCTGCGGTTTGAGCTGCAGCAGTTCCATCGCTCGCTCGAACGGTCCCGGCAACGGTTTGCGTTGTCCAGTATCCTCGTAGGTGATGACCGGATCGAAAATATGATGCAAATCCAGATAGCACAGTCGCAACCATGCCTGATTGCGCGGCGCATCGGAAATCACCGCCAGACGGAGGCCTCTTTTCAGCAGCTCCGTCAGCGCGTAGTTCACATGAGGGTACAGCTCCAGCGCCGCTTCTCGCGCCCGCCGATACGCGACAATCCCCGCCGCCAGCCATTTGGGATCTATCGCGCCGAACCGCTCCGAAAGTAATTGATCAAAGACTTCCTGATATTCGATGCCGCGCTCGTTGTAGATTTCGTAGATGCGCTCGGTCGCCTCTTCCATCGAGAGAGGCATGCCGCTGTCGATCATGGCGCTTGCGGCCGCTTCCACAGCATTCTGCTTCATGCGCATAAAATCGAACAGCGTGTTATCTAAATCAAAAAGAATTCCGCGAATCATGTTCCTGTCTTCTTTAAACATCAAAACTTACAAAGAAAACGCTTTAGATGCAAGCCTTTAAATTCTCTCCGAAAAACCTGAAATCGAGACCAGCGCATTCCCGATATAGCTCGGTTTGACAATCTGAGAGTGGATTGGTATATTACTCTGATGATGAATCGATATTTTTATGTACACATCCTCCTGATTGCACTTCTGTTAGCAGTCAATCCCGTTCCGGCGCAGACATTTCCCGAACCGCTTGGGTATATCAGCGATTACGGGAACGTGACGACAGCCGCGGAACGAGAACATATCAACGCGATTTGCCGCGAGCTTCAAGCTAAAACCAGCGCTCAAATCGCGGTGGCTGTCTTTCCCGATTTGGGAGACGAGGAATATACGGACTACGCCGTCCGCCTCTTCGAACATTGGGGAATCGGTCAACGAGGCAAAGACAACGGCGTACTGATATTGAATGCCTTGGCGGAGCGGAAAGTTCGCATTGAAGTCGGTTACGGCCTTGAAGGGCTTATTCCCGACGGATTGTCGGGTCGGATTCTCCGGCAACGCATGTTCCCTCTCCTTAAAGAAGGGAAACACGGCGCGGCTTATTTGAGCGGTGTTGCGATTATCGCGTCGATTATCGCTAAAGACGCCGGAGTGACGCTAAGTTCATTAGAAGGCGTGCAGATTCCTCGCCCAAAATCGCAAAGTCGTCGTCCTTTCCCGATTTGGCTCTTCCTCCCCTTCTTTCTTATCCCGCTGATGAGATCCCGGCGACGCCGTTCCGGTTTGTTCCCCTTCTTCCTTGGAGCTATGATGGGTGGAGGTGGTTTCGGCGGAGGAAGCAGCTTCGGGGGAGGCGGATTCGGAGGTTTCGGGGGAGGCATGTCCGGCGGAGGCGGCGCTGGAGGAGGCTACTAAATCCGACCTCTCTGTTAAATTTATTTTTCTAATGTTCCAAACATAAGAGACTTTATCGTGGCCAAGCAAAAGCCTGAACAAATCATCGCCGAAGCCGCTGAGAAAATTACAGCGGCATTAGGCACGAACCTTTCGGCGCTCGTGCTCTACGGCTCCCACGCACGCGGAGAAGCGCACGCGCGTTCCGATATTAATCTATTCGTTCTGGTGCGCAACAACAGCCCCGAAGAGCTTGCCGGTCTGCTTCAGGTGGTGCCCGCTCTCGGGAAGAAGAATGTCGCACCGCTGGTGCTCTTTGGCGAAGACGGTTTCCGCGCGAGTCAGGATACCTTTGCGCTCGAGTTCCTCGATATGGCGGCTTCCCGGCGCATCCTCGCGGGGCAGGATCCGTTCGAGAATTTCACGCCCCACTGGAATGGCCTGCGCACAGAAATCGAGCGCGAATTTCGGATTCGTTCAATGCAGCTTCTGCGCATGTGGTTTCTGAGCGCAGAAAAACCCGCCGCATTGAAGAACCTGATGCGCGGCAGTCTCTCGTCGTTTCTGTCGCTGCTCCGCGGGATTGTCGCTTTGGAAAAGAAGCAGGTCCTTTCGATTCCGCATGAGGAGCTTTTGGGCGAGATTACGGGAGAGCGCGGACTTAACCCGGAACTGTGGAAACGTTTCTGGCAAGTCGCCCGCGAAGAGGTCAAACTGAACGCCGATGACCTTCGCAAATTGTTCCACGATTACCTTTCCGAAATCCGAAAACTGACCGTCTATATCGATACATTCGCCATGTAAACGTTGCATCGTTTTGCGAGCATGCGCAACTGACTGCACTGTCGATGACGGAAGTTGGAGATTTTTCTCGACAATTTAATACATAACTGATTAAGGAGACCTATGAAAACGGTCATCACAGTTTTGCTGGTTCTCGTAGGTGTCGGCCTTCTTTTCGCCTTCTGGATTTATGGCACCTACAACAGCCTCGTCACCCTCGACGAAGAAACCAAAAAAGCTTATGCGCAGGTCGATGTTGTTCTACAGCGGCGGTTCGACCTGATTCCGAACCTCGTGGAGACGGTTAAGGGCTATGCGGCTCACGAGAAAGACGTTTTGATGGGCGTGACGGAAGCGCGCTCGCGGGTGGGAAGCGCTCAGAGTATGGGCGAACGCGTTGGCGCGCAGAACCAGCTCAGTTCCGCGCTGTCAAGATTGCTGGTCGTGGTGGAAAATTATCCGCAACTGAAAGCCGACCAGAATTTCTTGGCGCTTCAGGATGAACTGGCGGGAACGGAAAATCGCATCAGTGTAGAACGGCGCCGTTATAATCAAGCAGCGACCGAATACAACAAGCGCATACGAAAAGTGCCCGCGAATATTATCGCAGGCATGTTTGGATTCGAACGGGCGGCGCTGCTCGAAGCTCCCGCAGGGGCTGAGACACCTCCCAAAGTAGAATTTTAGATGTGAACATATCCCAAAAATAACAGAGGAGAATCTGCGGGGGTCTCCGCTGTAGCATCATCTTCTCCACCGTGCTGATAGCGACGGTGGTGGTGTGGATTATTTTCTTCTAGTTCTGAGGGCATTTTATGAAAGCTTTCTCACCTAAACGTAGGCGTAATTCGAAAACAAATGAAAGAGAAAAATCTTCGGAGAGAAAAGGAGTGAAGTACGAACATCCAAAAATTCTATTAATAGATATGGATCCAGAAGCTTTGAAAATTCTCGATGAGAAGGGTTATAATGTATCATTTGGAAGTTTTGGCAAGCCCTACAAAGTCGATAAAGCTGATGACGCTCTACCGGTGATAAATAATGGAAAGCTCCCAACCTATTTTGCAGAGAGCACCATTGTCGTCGTGGATCTTACAATATCCCGCTTACTACCAAAGGCAATTGGAGAGAAGCATACTACTCGGAGAGAATTAGATTGGTGGTGTAAGTGCAGCAGTGGATTTATTGACCCTCGTCCAAGGCTTATGAGCGATGCAAGAGAAAGTCTTGACCGGATATTACGTCATGGTGGGATCGTGATAGTCTTTGCTGATCCACGCCTAAAACAAGATCTTTTTTTTGCAAAAATTGGCTATCAAGGTGTTCTGGATATGGATGTAGAGATTGGGGTCGATAATTGGAGTTTCTTATCGGTTTTCCAGGAATTTGAAGTTGAGATACGAAATGGTTCTGAGATGAAGGCTATTCGCTATAAAGCAGAGATCTTAAATTCGCTAGGAGAGATACTAGATTCGTATTTGATGAATGGGGAATATACGTGCACCCTTTCACCTCCTTGGAGATTAAATAAAGACTGGATTGAAATAGCAAAACAAAAGCATGGAGAATCTGTGGCCGGGGTGATTAAACCTTTAAAAGAAAATTATGGTTGGGTCTTTATCTTTCCCCAAATAAAAGAAAAATCTCAATTCCTTGTCGATTTCATTGGAAAGATACTTCCAGAAGTTTCTCCTCGGTTATTTCCAGAATTCGAAGGTATGCGCTGGATTCATCGACCAGAGTATGAACATTTGTCAATGCTTGCGCTTAAACAAAAGATTCGTGACGTAAGAGAAAAGGCAGATAAACAAGAAAGTGAAATTCAGAAGATAATAGATAAGGAAGAGACCGCGTATGGCTATTTACATGATCTAATTACGGAAACTGGGGATAGCTTAGTTCAAGCTGCCAAGCGTGCTTTGGAGGTGCTTGGTTTCAAGGCTGTGGTTGACATGGATAAGCAATCGGCCGATGAAAGTGGTGACGTTAATAAGCATGAAGACCTGCAGATCTGTGATTACAGCCCTTTAGTTCTGGTCGAGGTCAAAGGAATCTCAGGACACCCCAGAGATGCGGATGCGCTCCAAGCTCAAAAATATGTCGCGCCACGAATGCAAGAGATGGAGAGACTTGACATACGCGCACTAGCCATAATTAACCATCACAAGAATATTCCTCCATTAGAAAGGGATAATAACAAACCATTTCGCGAAGATATTCTGAAGAATGCTCGGCGGCAGAAGTTTGGATTGATGACTACATTCGATCTATTCCGGTTGGTTCGCGGTTATCTTAGAAATAGCTGGACACATGAAAATGTTAAAGATTTGTTCTATCAAGACGAAAGAATAGATCCGGTACCCTCACATTACGAATATATCGGCAAAGTTGATAAATACTATGATAATATATCAGTCGTGCTTATAGAACTGGAGGCATCAGAAATTGATAAAGGTGATCGAATTGCGTTTTGTCTTCCAACTGATTTTTTAGAGCAGGAAGTAGAATCCATGCAGAAAGAGAAACAGGATACTGACCATGGAGAAAAGGGAGACTTAGTGGGAATTAAGACTAGTTTCACTAAGGAGCAATTGAAAAAGAAAATAGAGGTTTATAGAATCAAGAAGAGTTGATTGCCCGGGTTCCAAGTCGCCGACGGGCTTGCTATTATGCTCATGGATTGATTGCGCTACTGTATTATAACAATCTGGAATTAATCCTAAAAACCGAACTAAAGGTTCTCGGGCTCAGGCCAGTGCGAGTCGGTTTCCTTTTCTTCGTCCTCTTGTTTGCCAAGTTCGACGATGTCGTTTGAAAAGGTAGACATCACACCGTTCATCGGGTTGGTCACCATTAATCGAAGCCAACTGTCGTTTTCGTCTGCACGCTTGGCACACGGCAGTTCCGGCCGCTTCTTCTCATCAAGGTTCATCACATCACTCATCACAACTATCATCAATCCTATACCCTGCAATGGCAAAGGGAGTGCCAGCAACTAACGAAACTATGCGACTGCCCGAAGATAAAATAGAAGAGATACGCGAAGCGACGGATATTGTTGCTCTCATCAGCGAATATGTGACACTGCGCAAGAAGGGTCAGAACCATTTCGGACTCTGTCCTTTTCACGAGGAGAAGACGCCATCTTTTTCGGTGCATGCTGACCGCCAGATTTTCCACTGTTTCGGCTGCGGGAAAGGCGGCAACGCCATCAGTTTCCTGATGGAAATAGAAAAGCTGAACTTTATCGAAGCGGTGCGCGTGCTGGCGCAAAAGGTGGGAATCGAGCTGCCGCGCGAAACCGAGCGCTCGGATGAGGATGTTTCCGAAGCGGAACAACTTGCGAAAGCAAATGCGCTGGCGTGTGAGTTCTTCCATCAGCAGCTTCTTTCGCAAAGCACTAAAGGCGCAGAGCAGGCTCAGAAGCATTTGGCTTTGCTCGGCTACAGCTCGGAAATTATTCAACGCTACAAAATCGGTTATGCGCCGGACAGTTGGGAAGCGTTTATATCGCACGCCCGTTCAAAAGGGTTCGAAACGGGGATTTTCGTTCGAGCGGGACTGCTCAAAGAGGGACGCGAAACCGGAAAGCCTTACGACGCGTTTCGCAACCGGCTGATGTTCCCGATTCGCAATCTTTCGGGGCGTGTTGTCGCGTTCGGCGGACGGACGCTTTCGGAAGATGCCGACACCGCGAAATACATCAATTCCCCCGAAACAGCGATTTACCATAAAGGCAAAGTGCTCTTCGGTCTCTGGGAAGCGCGCAACGCGATTCGCAAAAACAGCCGCGCTCTTTTAGTCGAAGGCTACACCGATTTAATCACGCCGGCGGCTACAGGCGTCGAGAATATCGTCGCATCTTTGGGCACCGCTCTGACATCTGAACAGGCGCGGCTGCTTCGGCGATTCGCGCCGGAAGTCGTTATTCTTTACGACGGAGATAACGCGGGGCGCAGTGCGGCGAGACGCGCGGTGGATGTTTTACTGACGGAAGGTTTGAGCGCGCTCGTTGTCGTTCTGCCCGAAGGAAAAGACCCGGACAGTTTCGTCAGGTCCGAAGGCGTGGAAGCGTTATGGGAGCACGTGAATAACGCTCTGTCGTCGGTGAAATTTCAAATGCTGCTGGCGCGAGGGAAAAGCGATACGCTGAGCGCTGCAAACCGAACAGCAGCGATTCGTGCGCTCTTGGAAACCGCTCGGCTAATTACGAAACCTGTGGAGCAGGAAATCTTTCTTCAGGACATCTCGGTCGAAACCGGTGTTGCTTTGGACGCATTGCGAAAAGCGTTGCCGCGCCGGACGACTCCCTCTAAATCTCGCAAAACAACAACGGACGCGCCGCAGGGATTTCAAATAACCGCCGCTCAATTCGAGCTGGTGAAGTTGCTGGTGCGCGCGCCGGATTTGAGGTCGCGTATCTTCGGCGACTTCGACTTGAATGACATCGAAGACGAAACGCTACGCCCGCTCGCGGAGAAAATCGAAGAGCTGAGTCTCATGGAAACGGAAGAGTCTATCGAGAAGCTCTTGGATTATTTTCCGGATAATCCTCTGCGGGATTTCATCACGAAATGCTTAACCGAGCCGCCGCCCGACAGCGACCCACAGAAGACTCAGGCGATTTTTACGCAGCTAACTGAAGACTGCCTGCGTCGAATCAAACTCGATAAAGTTAAAACGCAAATCCGCAGCGAAATAGAAAAGCTGACAGCCGCGCAGAAACAAAATGAACCCACGGAAGAATTCCTGACCAACATCCAGAACCTGCGCCGCGAAGAAAAACGCGTCAAAGACCGCGGAAAAGAAAAGGAATCCCACACCGCCGAGCCGGGTTCGTAACATTTTTTGCGCCGAGCCGGGTTCAGCGCAGTGCACGTTTAAACAAACGATAAATTTTCCGCGCGTAACCCGGCCGGAATGCAAACTATAACAAACTACAAAAGATGTCATCTCCTAATCTGAAAAGAATCGCCTTTTTACTTGGCGCTGGCGCATCAGTTCCCGCAGGCATGCCAAAAACCGATACAATCACAGATAAGATTCTCTCTGGCGAAGGGGTTGCGCGCCACTCGGACGAAACCTACTACTTTGGTGAATCTATGTATTCCCATTTGGGAATGCCAGACGAATATGTTCCTCGCGTGGTGGCTTTTTTAAAAAGGTTAGAGATAGAAATAGCTTTCTACTACTTGTCATCTCAGACGGGGCGATTAACAAACTATGAAGACCTTCATTATTTAGCCAGTCAGATCCATGATGCAATGACGGGAGAGTTCGATAATCCTGCCATTCAGGCGCTAATCGAAAGAATCTTCCCAAGCATTTTTTTCCTTCTTGTTGGAAAGGAATATAGGAACGAATTGGAACTTATCGGACTGGCCCGTGAGGCGGTTAAATATATTGAGGATGTGGTAATTGGGTTGCTCTACGAAAACTCAGAACCAAGTCTTGATAAACACTTGGCTTTTCTGAAAAATGCGTGGGAGGATCGCGAAATCTTGATGGAGGGCATTTTCACTACCAATCACGACACCGTTTTGGAGAATTTCTTTGAAGGAAAAATTGAATTCACAGATGGTTTTAATGAGCCGGAAGAGGGCGAGCAATATTGGAATCCAAACTTGCTCGCGGCAAACTCGCACAAGATTCGTCTCTTCAAACTTCATGGATCTATGAATTGGTGGTTTAATCCTGGCGGAAATGCTTCTCCCCCATCAGTTATGAAGTTATCTTCTGAAGCTGCAATGGACAAATGGCGGCACCTTAATCAAAGGGTAATCCTTGTAGGTACTTTCAACAAAATGTTGAAGTATTCAAGTGGGATATTCCTCGATCTCTTCGGCCAGTTTTGGCAGTCACTATGCAAAATACAATGTTTGATCATATCAGGCTATAGCTTCGGTGATAAAGGAATTAATAACGCAATTATTGCGTGGAATAATTCCTCGCCTCAACATAAAATTGTTGTTATTCATCCAGAACCAGACGAACTCAGGCAATCGGCTCGACCAGCGATTAGAAGAGAACTTGATAAGAGTGAAGAGGATAACTGGATAAAAAGGAAAAGGTTGATCTTTATCCCAAAGAAAATCGAGTGCGTCTCTTGGGAAGAAATAAAGGGTAAACTACTATAGGTTCCGGCCGGGTTACGCGCGTTTACGGACTTACACAGGTGGAAGGTATATAGCGCTGAACCCGGCTCGGCGGAAATAAAACTGCAGGACGCGGGAGCGTCCTGCCTAGTGATGACATAAAAGCATCACACTTTTTCACAACCCTAAAATCATCTTTTTTACTAGCCCCCACCGTCCCCGGTGGGGGGATAAGGAGAATAAAATAACCAATGAACAAACAATTTCACGGCACAACAATTCTTGCCATTCGGCGCAAAGGGAAGGCCGCTATCGGAGGCGATGGGCAGCTTTCATACGGCGAAACCATCATGAAAACGGGCGGTAAAAAAGTCCGCCGCCTCTATGAAGGAAAAGTACTGGCGGGATTCGCCGGCGGCGTCGCGGATGCGCTGGCGCTTTTTGATCTCTTCGAGAAAAAACTGAGCGAGTACAACGGCGACCTGACGCGCGCGTCTATCGAACTGGCGAAAGAGTGGCGCTTGGATCGTAACCTGCGCCGCCTCGAAGCAGACCTTATTGTGATGAACAAAGAGAAGATATTTTTAGTGTCAGGGCAGGGCGAAATTATCGAACCTGACGATGATGTCATCGCGCTCGGCACCGGCGGCCCGTACGCGCTGGCGGCGGTGCGCGCTTTAGTCAAACACAGCAAACTTTCTGCGAAGGACATCTGCAAAACCGCTCTCGAAATCGCCGCGGATATTTGCATCTACACGAATCGCAATATCACGATTGAAGAACTTTAAAATCGCAACCTTTAACGCATGAGAAATTGAACGAATGAATCCTCTTCCCAATCCATCTTTTACGGTTCCCGAACTCACTCCGGCGCAGATTGTCGAGGTGCTTGACCGCTATATTATCGGACAGGATAAAGCCAAACGCTCGGTGGCGATTGCGCTGCGCAACCGCTGGCGGCGTCAGCAGGTGACCGGCGCGATGAAAGATGAAATTTACCCGAATAACATCATCCTTATCGGCCCCACCGGCGTCGGCAAAACAGAAATGGCGCGGCGGCTGGCGAATCTCGCGCACGCGCCGTTTATCAAAGTCGAAGCCTCAAAATACACGGAAGTCGGCTATGTAGGCCGCGACGTCGAATCCATGATTCGAGACCTCGTCGATAGCGCGGTCGCCAAAGTTCGCGCCGAGCACATGACCGCGCTGCAAAGTCAGGCAGAGAAACGTGCGCTGGAGCAGCTTTTGGATATTCTGCTTCCCCTGCCGAAACCCCGGAAAAAGAAAAGCGACGAAGATGACGGTGAACGGAAAGCACTCTTAGAGCGGCGAAGCAAAACTCGCGATAAAATGCGCGCGCAACTCGACGACGGTCAATTCGAAGATCGCATCGTCGAACTCGATGTCGAAGAAGAACCGCATTCCATCATGCAGGTGTTTTCACCGCAGGGCATCGAAGAAATGGGTTTCAATCTGCAAGAAATGTTCGGGCCGATGATCGGGAAGCGTAAGAAACGCCGCCGCTGCACCGTCGGTGAAGCGCGGGATATTCTGCTTGCCGAAGAAACCGATAAAATGCTCGACATGGAGCGCATCGTGCGCGAAGCGGTTTTCCGCACCGAGAGTCTCGGCATCGTTTTCCTCGACGAAATCGATAAAATCGCGGTAGCGGGCGGGCAATCCGAAGGGCCGGATGTTTCACGCGAAGGGGTGCAGCGCGATATCCTTCCGGTGGTCGAAGGCACATCCGTCACGACGAAATACGGCGCTGTAAAAACAGACCACATTCTCTTTATCGCCGCCGGAGCGTTTACCGTCGCCAAGCCGTCCGATTTGATTCCCGAGCTTCAGGGACGTTTCCCGATTCGCGTCGAATTGGACCGACTGGATGCTGATGATTTCGTGCGTATCCTGACCGAACCGGAAAACGCGCTCGTGAAGCAATACATCGCGCTGCTCAAAACCGAACAAATCAATCTGACGTTCACGGACGGCGCCATCAAAGAAATCGCGGAGACCGCCGCACTTGTGAACGAACGCGCGGAAAATATCGGAGCGCGGCGACTGCACACGGTGATGACGACGCTATTAGAAGATACTCTTTTCGACGCATCGACCTTAAACAAGAAAAAACTCGCCATCACGAAGGCTTTCGTGCGCAAAACGCTGCAAGATATCATCGAGGACGAAGATTTGTCCAAGTTTATTTTATAGGAGATGGCTATGCGCTTGGGTTAGCTGCAAGCAGCCAACACCGCAGGAATGAACATGAAAACGACAAAGAAGACACACCAAGAAACACGCGTCGATAAAAATCTCGCAGCCTACTGCGGATTATATTGTGGGGATTGTCCGGGGTACACGGGAATTGTGGCGGACAAGGCGAGTGAGTTGCGAGAAGTGCTGCAACAAACTCGGTTTGACATTTTCGCGCGCCAAATCCCGGATCCGAAATTCAAACACTACGCAGAATGTTACGAATGCCTCGGCGCAATGATGGACACGCGGTGCCCGCAAGTGTGCCGCGAAAGAGGCGATGACGTGAAATGCGACATCCGGAAATGCTGTATTGAGCGAGGCTATGATGGCTGCTGGGAATGCGATGAATTCGAAGATTGCCAAAAACTAACCCGACTGACCGCCGTCCACAAAGATGCACATATCAACAACCTCCGCATTATCACAAAAGAAGGCATTTCGGCGCTCGTCGAAGGTCGGCGAAGCTGGTAAAGCTCGTGGCATGGCTCTTGCCAATTATTAAATGGCTTAAATCTTCAATTTCAGTAACATTTTGAGTCACAGGAAATAAGAGAAACCTGACTTTCTATAAAACGTGCACTCTGTGCATATCCCTCAAAATACTGCATGACTTGACAGCGAACCCAATGGAGAATTGAATGCGAAAGACTTTTGTTTCATTCACGTTTATATTTTTGGCTCTTTTCTGTTGCTCGGCAAACGCGACAACTTTGAATCCGGAGCCAATGTCGATGGAAATTCTCTCGGCGTCACCGCAGCAGACCCTCGTCCGCTGCACATTCGACGAAACCATAGCTGCCTCGATAGACGCCCACCATTACAGCACCCTTTTTGCGGTTGCATCCACCGGCACGCCGACAGCTCGCATCTTGCAGATTCAACTCGGCGAGCCAATCTCAGGCGTATCCACCGACGGTTTGCCGCAAACCACCGATGAATTAGTTACGATAACCGACCCGGCGATTTTACATGATTTGCGGGTTGTCGGCGCGCACTTCAATCCTGTAATGAATGTCGTTGGTCAAGTGCGTCCTGTCTTATCAATGGATGTGGAAATCTCGACAATGGGTTCGGGCGACATCAACACGAAACCGGAACTGCGTACGCTTTCGCACGCTTTTTATCCGCTGTACAAGAGCTCAGTCGGTAATCTTGATGAACTCTACCCGGAAGCGTCTCTCGGCACACCGGGACGTTTCGCGGTCATCGGACCGTCGTCATGGATAAGCAATATTCCGGCGAATTGGTTGAATTGGAAAGAACGCAAAGGCTACAAACTTATTCTGGATCCATACAGCACTATTGGAGACAGCTCTATTACCGGCATCTACAATCACATCAGTACGCTCTATCACCAACCCAACGCTGCGCCGCTGGAGTATGTGATTCTTTTGGGTGATGTGACAGGATTCAATATCGTGCCTTCTTTCCTTGTGCAGAATCCGTCCGATCCGGATGAACTTGATGTCACCGACAACCCCTTCTGCACGGTGGACGGCGAAGATTATCTGCCGGATGTTTTTCACGGGCGTGTTTCGGTGGCGACCGCGAGTGAAATCGTGACAGTTTTCAATAAGATCGCGAATTACGAAATGACGCCGGATACAGACGACCCCAGTTGGTTCACGCGCGGCATCGGTATCGCCGGTAACTACAGCGATGGCGCAGGGACGTATCCGGTCACGCCAGTCTGGAATGTCATCTGGACCCGCGAGCAGCTCCTCGACTGGGTTTACACGAATGTGGATACGTTCTATTGGCGCGATTTTGGGGACGGACCGCCGAACCAACTCACTATCCCGATATGCAATGCGTGGAACAGCGGCGTTTCCATTGTTGTTTATCGAGGTTGGGGCAACGCCCGCGGCTGGCAATTTCCCGCCCTGCTTCTTGAGAATCTGGGGAATATTCAAACCGGTCGCCAGACACCTGCGCTCTTCAGCATTGTCTGCGGTAGTGGAGATTTCGGCCACCCCAGTGTCAATCCCTGCTTCGGAGAAAAGCTCGTTCGCATGGGTTCCCCCAATCAACCGAACGGCGTTATCGCTTTCTATGGCGCGTCAGATTTGCACACGAACACCCGCCACAACAACGCAATCTTAGCCGGTTTGACTCAAGGAATGCGATTCGACGGCTTGAGAAGTATGGGCGCGATATCCCTCGCCGGAGAGCTTGAACTCTTTCGCAGCTTCCCCAACGAAGCCGGCGACGGCGATATGGTTGAATTCTATTTTGATGTCTTCAATATCCTCGGTGACCCGGAAACACACCTCTGGCTCGGCGACCCGAAAAGTTTCGATGTGGACGCTCCCGCGACGGTGGGCACTGGCGCAAGACATATCGCTGTCGGCGTTTCTTCTGAAAGCCTACCCATCGAGAACGCTGTTGTGACTCTTCGCGGAAGCCATTGGGAAATGCAGTCAACTGTCCTGACAGATGATACGGGAATAGCGTTGGTCCCGATAACGATTGAAGGCGCTCCGCCGCTGCAGCTCACCGTCTGGAAAGCAGGATTCCTGCCGGTGAATCGCGATATCTGGTTCGCGGCTGGAGAACTTGAACTTTCAGTATTCAACGCGAGCTATACCGGAGGCGGAGACGCTCTTCCCAATCCCGGCGAAACGGTCTCACTGTCGCTTTCGGTCGGAAACATGGGCAGCGCGGTCAGTGGTGTTGAAGCGGTGCTCACTTCTCTCAACCCGAGAATCACGGTAACGTCCGGAAGCTATACCTTTGGAGATTTTCAGGCGGATGTTATCATCGAGCAAACCACACCGTTTATTATCGAGCTGGCGGATGATTTGCGCGAAGGCGAAGAACCGCAACTGCAGGTGAGTTTCACGGATGCCGCTTCAAACACAACCGAACGCATTGTGTGCGTGCCGGTGCATGCGCCGATGTTGGTGCCGACGTACATCTATGCCGATGACGCCAACGGACTTCTGGAGCCCGGCGAAACCGCCGAGATGATTGTCAACATCACAAACTTCGGTCGTCAGAATGCCGACAACGTAACGGCGACGCTTTATTCGTGGGATGAAGCCATTACTATCATCGATGGCGAGGGTGCTTGGGGAACCATTGCCGCCGGTGACAGCGGACGTAACAATGGAAATACGTTCCAAATCAGCGCGGCAAGCGGCGTCACACGGGGGCGGGAAATCATTCTTCGTCTAAATGTCATTGCCAATGGAATTGCTCAGGGAACACGACTTTTCACGATGACGATTGGCGAGGTGGAAGCGACAGACCCGACCGGGCCGGATGAATACGGCTACTACGCCTATGAAGATGTGGACGCGGGTTTCTCTGCCACACCGACGTACAACTGGCTCGAACTTGATCCGGCTTATGGCGGCGCCAGCGACGCGAGTCATCCGGTGAGCGATGAAGATATGTTCGATATCGACCTGCCCGAATCCTTCACCTATTACGGCGAAAGCTATGACCACATCTGGGTCTGTTCGAACGGCTGGTTTTCGTTCGAGCATGCAAGGATACCGGAGTTCCGCAACTGGCCGCTGCCCGCTCCGATCGGCGCACCGGCGTTGGTGTCACCGATGTGGGATGATTTGAACTGCTGGGATTCCTGGATTAACTCAGACAGCACGTTTGAAATTTTTACGCGCTATGACGCCGGAGATAATCGTTTCATTATCGAATGGAGTCGAGCAGCGAATCGCTACGGTCGTCAGACACAAACGAACTACGAAGAAACGTTTGAAGTCGTTCTTGAATACTCCGGCGAAGGAGACGGTTCGCTGCTCTTCCAATATCTCGCCGCCGAAAATGTCGACGCCAACAACAATTACTTCACCGTCGGTATCGAAGACTACGACCACCTGCGCGGCTTGAATTTGACCTATGGGAATATATATCCGGCATCCATGCACGAAGTCACCGCCGGTCGCGCGATTCGCATCACGACCGATCCGCCCGATGCGTTTTCGGACGCCGATGACACGCCCGTATCGCTGCCGGATAAATTTGCCCTGCACGCTCCCTACCCGAATCCGTTCAATCCGCGGACAAGTCTGAGCTTCGACTTGCCGCGAGCCGCGAATGTCAAACTGCGCATCTATGATGTCCTTGGCCGCGAAGTTGTTTTACTTGTCAGCGGCATGAAATCAGCAGGCAGTCACACCATACAATGGAACGCGAGTGATTTTTCCACGGGACTCTATTTCGCGCGCTTCGAAGCCGATGATTTCGTTCAAACCCGCAAACTGCTGCTGGTGAAATAGACGTATCCGATAATGAATCGTAGGGCGCAGGTCTGTGACCTGACCGAGAAAATTCTATCAGTACGGACAGTCACACAGGGCAGGTCACAGACCTGCGCCCTACGTCTCTTCGACCAATTAATATGACCTCATCCACCTGTTCCTATGAAGGCTGCACGCGCCCCGTTCACAACAAGGACGAAGGCAAGTGCATTTTCCACGCGAAAGAAAAAGACCCGCAGGAATTCCGCGATGCGCTCGCCGATCAAATCCGCGTTTGGCGAAAGGAAAAAGCAACAGTGTGGAATTTCCGCGGCTGGGTGTTTGTGGACGTGCAACGGAAAGACAAATATCCGTTGAAAAAGTCTAATCTGTTTAGGAGAGCCGTTTTCCCGGTCGGTGCAGATTTCTACAGCGCCAAGTTTTCAGGGAAAGCCTCCTTTTGCAGCGCCGCATTTTCGGGAACTGCATACTTCTACCTCACCACCTTTTCGGGAGACGCCGACTTCTCCAGCGTTACATTTTCTGGAATCGCCTATTTTCATAGCGCTACTTTTTCGGGAACCGCATACTTCGAAAGCGCTACGTTCTGTTCAATGCTGAACATGGCCTACACTTCTTTCAGTATTTTAGGGGATTTTACAAATACGACTATCGGGGGAGATGTGTGGCTCATGTGGCCGGGTGTTGGACAGGAGCGGAAGCGAGGTCGATTGCTTTTACAGGGTCTGAAGTTCGAGAAGAAAGGCGAAGAAGAACCGCTGCTGAATCTGCGCGGGAATGCTTTGCAGGAAGACTGCAAGCTGCTCATTCGCGACACGAAAATGAAGAAAATACTCCTTGAAGGCACTGACTGCCGGTTGATTGAGTTCCATAATGTGTCGTGGGGAAAATACAAGGAGAAACTGCATGCCAAACGTCAAATCGTTGGCGATGAACATTATCTACGCAACGAGCCTTCTGTGTTCGGCAAAAACATACCCAGTTGGAACAAAATAGAAGAAACCTACCAGCAGCTCGCCGACCGCTTTCGCAAAGACCTGAAACATCCCGCTGCCAACGATTTTGAACGCGGTATCTTCGAAGCGCGATTGATGGCGGCCAAACAGAAGAATGAAGAAGGCAAGCGGGATTGGCACAACCGCTTCTTGCTTGGTGCTTATAAGTTTGCGAGTGATTTCAGCGGGAGCATTTTCCGTCCGGTTTTCTGGACACTACTCCTCACAGTGATTGCCGCCGTTGTTTATGGTTGGCTCCTGTATGATGGTTTTTCTAATGTTACATGGTGGCCGGATTTCGGGAAAGTATTGAAAAGCGCCGTGGCCGCACTTCGCGTCGCGAGCCTCGACCGGGGTTGGTTCAGCAGCGCTGTGGACGGGAGCCTGCCGCCAGTGAGCGATTTCGTCCGTTTCATCCTCTCGCTCACCGCTATTATCCAAACGTTACTCACGGCTATTCTTATCACCCTGTTCATCTTCTCCGTGCGCCGCCGCTTCAAGCACACGGAATGACAGATGGCGCTTTTAGAGAGTGCGCTCTGTTCCGGGCACGCTAACGCCATGCCGCGGCGAGTCGTAGGGACAAGGCTTGCCTTGTCCGTTTGTTGCCCGTCTGAAAATTTATGCGGTCGGGTCACAGACGCCGACCCTACAAGATTATCGTTGAAGAAAGGTCGGGAATGCGAACGCCATGCCGCAGTGGCACC
>JAUXGA010000010.1 GCA_030622545.1 bacterium
TACAGTTCTCATCCCAAGCGCAAGAAAAAATGGGAAGCGCAGGCGAGGCAAGGTTTGTCGGCGCAACGTTGGGCGCAGGAAATGGAAATTTCCTTTGAGAGTAGCAGCGATTCGGTTTACAATGAATTCGACAGAGTCCTGCACATCCTGAGTGAACCGTGGCGCGTGCGTACCGATTGGCCGCTCTATCGCGCGATCGATTTCGGCTATCATCATCCGTTCGTGCTCTGGATTCAGGAAACACCGCAAGGCGACTTGATTGTTTTCGACGAATGGGCGGGAGAAGACAGCACGACCGAACAGATGCTCTTAGCGATTCAGCGTGTGGATTTGTCGCACGGTCTGGATGAAGCGTACATGCGGTGGAGCGCGTGCGATCCTTCGGGTGCGGCGGTTCGGGACAGCGGCATTTCGTCTGTGGATATTCTGCAGCGAGCGGGCATCAAGCTCCGGTATCGCAATTCGCACATTGCCGCCGGAGTCGAACTCGTGAAATCATTTCTCGAAGATGCGCGCCGGAATGTCCGCCTTCGCTTTTCACCTCGCTGCAAAAAAACGATTGCCGATTTGGCCGGTTATCGCTGGGCGGCGGGGCGAGACGAACCGCTTAAAGACGGTCGTTCGGATCACTCAATGGACGCGCTGCGTTACTTCATTATCAATTATCAGACACACACGGAAGCGATTGTTATGCCGCGCGCATTCAGTCTGCCGCGATGAAAAATCAAAAACTAAATAAGGTATCTGAACATGAAATTCCCTTTCCGAAAATCCACCGCCCGACCTGCGGCCAAGCCGCGTGCGGAAGGCCGCCGTTCGGTGCGCGATGTGACGGCGATGGGTCATAGTGGAATCCAGCCCGCCGAACTTCAACCTGTCACCGGTAATCTCTTTTCAACGACGTTGGACGGTCAGGATTTTTTCTGGCTGGGAGCGAATCGGGCGGCCTTCTATCGCTACATGCGTGACCACATTCCCATCATTTCATCCGCCATCTGGTCGTGGGTGCATCTGTGCAGTACTCCGCAGCGATGCGTTCTCACGGGCAGCGAATCCGAGAAGGAAGCCGCTCGCGCCATTCTGGATGATCTCGACCGGCGCATCTTTGAGAATCCCTTCACGCGTCGGCCGGGGATTACTCACCTGACGGAACTCTTCTTTCTCGAACTTTTCACCACCGGACGTTTCGCGGGAGAAATCGTTCCGCTGGCCGACGGCAGCGGCATCGACTACTTCCAAACAATTGATCCGGACATTTTACAATGGAAGCGCGACGGGCGATGGACGGCGTATTTCGAAGACGAATCCGAGCAGCAGCATCCGCTCGACCCCGCGCGTTTTTTCTATGCCACACTGGAAAACGACATGCATGATCCGCGCGGCATCGAACCACTGGCGTCGATTCCTTTTGTCGCGCAGATACAGGAAGCGCTCCTCTTCGACATGGCGCGCTCATCCCGCAACGCGGGAACGCCGCGTCTGCAAATTCGCATCACACCTCCGCCGGCATTTGCCCATGAAAGCGAGAGGGAATACCAGAAACGTATCAATCAGTATTTCGACGACACCATTTCGCAATTCTCGCATCTGGATCCCGACGACAATCTCTTTACATGGAGCGATGTCGAAGTGAAGGTGATTGGCGGCGAGGAAGGCCGCACCTACACGTGGCGGATGAATCGTCAGCAGGTCATCGAGGATGTCATCTCCGGTCTGCATCTGTTCCCGTGGGTGTTAGGACGCTCACACGGCACGACCAAGAACTGGGTGGAAGCGCAGTTCAATCTTCTGATGCAAATCGTGGATATCGTACAGGATATCGGAACGTCGCTGGCGAACTGGCTACGAAATACGGAACTGCGGCTGCGCGGCAATACGGCTACGGTAGAGCATGTCTTCTCGCCCAATCAGGATCCGTTCATGCTTTCAAGAATGCAGTCTCGCGCTGTCGAATTCGACACCATCGACAAGAAAGTTCAGCGCGGCTACATCTCGAAAGATGACGGAGCCCGGCTGCTCGGTCTTCAGAAAGCATACAAATTGGATGAATCCCTTGCTCCATCCTCCCCAAAGAAAGAGAAGAAAGGAAAAATATGATGATGATTCAAACTCTCGCAGGGCCGCTCATTGCCCTGTCGAATGCTCCCGCTAAGAGCGACTTGGATGAAATTCGCGTGCTGCCCAATCCCCCACTGGTGAAATTAACCCTCGATGATATTCACGTGCGGCGATGCCGTTTGGCCGGAGATAGAGTGGATGCTCACGGGGGTTGTTTTCGCACGGCTGACCTCGACAAACTGCTTCGATTAGCTCATGGCGCTCCGGCTCTCATCGGTCACGACAGACGTTCCCCGGCGGTGGCGCGCTTTTTCGGCGGCAGCATCGAATCGTTTCAGGGAGGTCGCTACATTGTTCCCAAATTCTACTGGCCGCGCCATCATTCGGCGGCGGAAGATTTGCGATGGCAGATCGACACGGGAATTTTATCGGAAGCTTCCCTCGCCTTCACGTTTGAACAAGCTACCTGCTCGATTTGTTCTCGCGACATCCGCGAATGCGAACACGAAATCGGTAAAGACTACGACGGTAAAGTTTGTTTCTACTACTACGATGGAGTGGAACGGGTTTTGGAAGGTTCGTTCGTCTATCGCGGCGCTGAACCGGGAACCGGTTTTCTGCACAGCCGCATTCTCGCGGGAGGCGCGCCCGCAAAACGGCTTGATACGTTGACACTCAAAATCGGCGGTCGCATCTATCATGCGCTGCCTTCGGAAAATGAAATTCTTCTAAGGAATATCTCATGAAAACTCTCGTCAAATCGCTTATCACATTCGTGTTTCTCTATGGACTCGCCCTGCCAAATCTCGCGCAGACCCGGCAGACGCAGGCGATTTTGAACGCGTGGGACAGTGAAGTCACCACTGATATTTTCGCTGATACTATCACGTCCGACATCAAATACTCCGATACTATCTGCGTCGACCGCTGGAGCGGCTCTCCACGCGAAACATTCCTGTACCTGCAGATCGACAGTACGGAGTTCACCGACGATGTCACCATGTGGGTCACGCCCGAATATGCACTCAGTCTCACCGGACCCTTTTATACCAGAGAAACCAACATGGCTGCAGCTATGCGAATGCCGACCAGTTTCAGTTCAGTCGGCTGCAAAGTTACTTATGTTTCACATCACGGCGCAAAGGCGATACGGTTTGCCTTTAGTTGTTCTGACACGCTCTACCTCCACGCGACACTCTGGATGAAACATTAAACATGAACGGCGACCTGCAACGAACCATCGGCAGCCTCGAAGCTCAGGTGAGCAAATTGGTGCATGAAGTAGCCGAACTGCGAAGCGAACTCTCAGAGCTCCGCAACGGACTGCTGCGCGAAACCTTAACGCATCACGAACGTATTTCCTCTCTGGAATCTTTTCGGCGTTGGGGAATCGGGCTTTTTACAGGCTTCGTCATTTCAGGAATCGCCGCTCTTTTGGGCGCGCTTTTCCGCATCATTATTTAACACACAAGAGGAGCAAGCAACATGCATAATTTCTGGAAATGGAAAACCTTCTGGGCGGCGATCGCTACGATTGCCACAGCCGTCGGCGCTTACGCGGCTGGCGAAATGGCGCTCTTTCAGCTTCTGCAGCTTATCACCACCTCCCTGCTGGCCGTTTTTCTCCGGCACGGCGTCGCCAAGGGAGGATAAGTTCCTTCGTAAAAGTGCCTCTCCGCACAACCTTTCCCCATAAAAAAGACGCGCCGGGAGGGCATCCGGCGCGTCGGGGATGAGGAATTCGGGAATGAAACAAAACTTATGTACTTCTGGTTAAATACCGGAGAGGCAGATTTTCCATAACATATGGATTCTGTTTAGTTTAAAATAATCAGTATATTAAGCATATTTCACTTTTAAATCTTTTTAGAATCCGTGATTTTTCTCTTGCATAATTCCCGATAATTGTTATATTATTATTGATTTAGGTTAAATACTTTCTATAGCAAATGACAATTGAAGAACTTCCTTCACAACTAAGGCCCGAACTTTGCGGAATAGATTTTGAGAGAACCTATACTCTTGCTGAACCGAGATTTTCGGATATTGACAGAGACCTCACCAATATTTGTTTCATCAAACTCAATCCTGAGCGTCCTGATCGGGATGTAGTAACAGACTCACGTGATGTTAGGTATAAAGTGGTACTTCAGGCAATCGACGGGGCATCCTGTGTGTGCCGCTGCCAGCGAAAATTTTTCTTCAACGAGGAACTCTATTCTACGGGTGGCAATCAAAGAGGAAGGGTTGTATATAGAGAATTGATTGTAGTTGAACCGGACTTTCGTGGCAGAAACATTGCTAGAAGTATAATACTGCAGGAAGAGAAAATCTTATTCAGGAAGTGGAAAGCTTCGGAGATTCAGCTATTAGCCGCGATAGATGGATCTCTGGTATGGACTAATCTGGAATTTAAGTATAAAATTGCACCGGAATCTTTGTATCTTCTAAGAGAAATCTACAAGGCTAAATACCCGCAAGGAAAACCATCGTCAGAAATCGGATCCTTGGAAGATTTTCCGGAAGAATTTTGGCAATATGCCCATAGGAATAAAGTTACTTTCCATCTATATAAACCACTCGTGAGAGACAATGAGTAATTCTGAACTACAAGTCAGAACTGAAAATGGAAAAGTGGTTGGTCGAGTCCTTCTACGTGATGGCCAAATTCAGATTTCTGAAGATAGTGGCGAGGACTTCCGAAAAGCAATGGAATACATTCTCAACAAGAAGTCAACTATCTCCTACTGGAATGGCAAGGAAGTGGTGTATGCAAAATTACCTCGGGGCCCCTTAGATACCCTGGAGCTCCTACGCGATTACCTCTCCCACAATTACAAATTCACGGTGAGTTTGGAAAAAGCCGTTTTACTGGGTCCACAGCTAACATTCTTTAGCCAAATTGAATCTTCGAGTATTCCTTTGCCGATTCGTAGGTTGAAATATTTCAGGTCAATTTCTCCCTATTCAGCAATACGCCGTTTTTTTCAAGAAAGTCAGCATAACGGAATAGGTACGACAATTCACATTACTGACTCAAGGAATAGCGATAGCGAAGTACACCTGGCCAGAGATGCCGCAACCAACACCCCTGCTTTGGCAGCATAACCATGAATGAACCCGCTAGTTCAGGCATACAAATGCTTGGCATTTATGTAGATCATATCCGGTACAATTTCGATTCTGGTGAAAAAAGCGTTACACCAAGCGATGTCAGTGCTGAGACTATAGAGTCAACTGCCGAAGGTGAAGATATTGTAGAACCTAGTAATGTAATCGATGTAGAAATCGGTGTAGAAATCAATAATCAAGATCCTTTTGGATTTCTCAGTCTATCTGTGAAATGCGACCATCCAAAAGATCAGCCTGTTGGTCATAGTGTTGAAGCTAGACTTATTGCAGCATATAAGAAGATTTCAGAGACAACAAGTGTACCTTTTGACCAATTCCTGTCAACTCATGCTCCTGCTGCGTTGTATGCCTTCGCGCGTGAAATAGTTTTTTCCATAACAAGCCGCTCTCCCATACAACCAATACTTCTTGATCCTGTTAATATGTATAGAGTATTGAACGAAGGTATTCTGAAGTTTAGGCAACGTCAAGAATTAGCCTAATAGAAAACATATAAGAAACATGAAGGAGTTCAATAGACTCCTCAGATTGTTGACAAACCCCGTCATTTTTGGCGGGGTTTGTTTTTTTCTGTTTTATAGTGTATCACTCCAAAAAATTTCTCCGCACGACCTTTCCCCATAAAAAAGACGCGCCGGGAGGGCATCCGGCGCGTCGGGGACAAGGAGCCGCGATTGTAGTAATAACAAAATACATTAGATTATCATGAGAGTCGCATGTTTGTTGTTAGAAAGATTCTGTGGGAGAGAGCTTGACTTTACGATTCAGTTGATATAAATTCTTTGCAAGTTCACTGCGAGTGAAAATACCCCCTATTATCCCCCTACTGAAGTAGGGGGATGCGTCTTGTCCTTCCCCTACTTCAGTAGGGGAAGTTAGAAGGGGTCAGAAAAATTATCCGAGGACAAGAACACATGCCTCGATACGAGAAGATTCCATCCGAAAATTGGAAGCGCGCCCGCGAGATGCGCAATAATCTTACAAAAGCGGAGCGCGCTTTCTGGAGAGCACTACGAGGAAAACAACTTGGAGTGCGTTTCCTCCGTCAACATCCAGTCGGTCCCTATATAACGGATTTCTTCACCTTTGAGAAAAAGCTGGTCATTGAAGTGGATGGCGATTCTCATGCGGAACCAAAGCAGGTCGAACATGACAGAGTGCGTGACGCGTATCTTAAGTCTCACGGGTTTCGTGTCAAGCATTACACCAACAACGATATTCTGAAAAGCCTCGAGGGAGTGCTAAGTGACATCATGGAAGTGCTGCATGCTTCATCCGATTAACCCCCTTCCGTCCCCCTGCTAAACCAAGGGGAAACTCATAAAAAAGACGCGCCAGGAGGGCATCCGGCGCGTCAGGGACAAGGAGTCGCGGGAGGTGCGACTGCCTTGGGGCCTATTTAATGAGTAACATGCGACGATTCCGAACGAAAGCATCCGCCTTCATAGAAACAATGTACAGACCACTCGCGATATTTTCCGGCTGCCAGTGAAGGGTGTAGATTCCGGGCTCACGCAAGCGATCTTCCAACACCGCTACCTCCTGACCCAGAACATTGTAAATCCGCAATTGCACTCGTGTCCGACGCGCAATCGAATAACGAATGTTGGTCATGCTGTTGAATGGATTCGGCCAGTTGCTCTCAAGCTCAAACTTATACGGAAGCGCTTTCTCTTCGGCAAGCAAACCTCGAATCGAAAAAACATCATCACTCGTATCGCCGATAGACGGATTCGCCTCCGAGATAATCATCAGCAGGCAACTGTCGGATTCCTCTCCTTCCACCGTCCACTGTTCGAGACTGTCGTTGGGCGTTGCGGCGAAAAGCGTATCGAGCCGGTACACCGGACTGCCTCGCCATAGACAAACACCGACATCTCCCTCAAAACCCACACCCGTCCAGCGCAATCGAATGTGGTCGCCGAGCGTCAACTCTTCTCCCCCGTTTGGTTCGGTGATTGCAATCTCCGGCGCAATGATATTGATAAGCGCGTCCGTCGTATCCGTGTAGCGCGGATCAGACGAACTCGTCACTCGCAAGCGTCCGAATTCTGTCGCCGGTCCGGTCACCACCCACTCGAAACTGTCTTCTTCCACCGTCATCAGCGCTTCCCATTCCTCGGCACGGTCGTCGCGAGCAACTTCCAGATTCACGCCAGTTTCCAAATGATGCCGCGTCCATAAAATCATGTGCGTCTCGCCGATGTACCAAGTTTCTCCACCAGGCGTTGTCATCGTCACCGCGGGTTCGATGAGCGTGCGCTCATCGCTCGTGTCTCCGAGTGCTGGGTTTTCTTCGGCTGTGATTCGATAACGAACCGAATCGCTTTCCGGTCCCACGGGAATAAATTCAAAACTCGTATCTTCCACTGCTCCAAGAAACTCCCACGGACCCAAAGGAAAATGTCGATCCATTTCGACGCGCACGACGCCTTCTCCATCTGTCCAACGCCATGCTATCCGCCGAGAAATACCGACGGTGTCCACGCCTTCTCCGACTGGTTCTGTGATTTCGAGCACAGGTTCCAATATCACAAACGACACAGTTGACGAATCATCAATGCCCGGATTTGCAACTGACTGAACGAACAAGCGCGCGTCGGAAGTTCGCGGAGCTGTTACCTGCCATAGGATAGAATCTTCAAGAACGCTTTCCGCGAGAGTCTCGCGGCTCTCTTCTCCTCGAACAAGTTCGACTTTCACGCCGCCGGAAACGCCGCCACGCTCCCATGAAATCGTGTGCATGTCTCCGACCGTCAGCGTTTCATCCGGCGCGGGGTTCGTCAAGACCAGCGAAGGCGCAAGAATTGTCAAGGTGTTGTTCAACGTGTCGCAGGGTTCGGGCGTTCCGGAAGCTTTGACTCGCACGAGTGCTCCCGCAGCTTCAGGGCTGGTAACTGTCCAGTCAAATTGATTTTCTGTTATCTCTGTCGCGATAGATTCCCAAACCGATTCCAGTGTTCGTTTCAGTTCAATGTTTACGGGGTCGTTGAAATCTGAACGCGAAATTTCGAAATGGAGATTCTGAGTGATATAGATAGTATCCATCGGCGGGCTTAGTTGAATTTCAAGCCCGGCGCGATAGAATTCGATATCGCCACTCAGCGTATCGCCCGCACTCGGATAATCCAAACTAAGCACGCGAAGTCGAGCGCGAGTCGTCGTTTCTCCCTCCACAATCCATTCGAGTGAATCATTGCTCGACACGCCAATCGACTGCCACGCGCCTTCCGGATAAAAACGATTCAGAAATACTTCCACCGCGCCGCCCAACTCATGTCTTGTCCAGCGAACAGTGAGCAGTTCGCCGATTTCTGCGCGCGTTCCGGGTTCAGGTTCCACAAGTGAAATCCGCGGCTGCACAATTCGCACATCTCGATTTGTCGTATCTCCGAGTTCGGATTTACTGACAAGCCACAACCGAAAACGCACATGGTCATCTTCAGGAAGTTCAATTGCGATTTCAATCGAATCATTCATCGCGTCCGATTCGACGACTTCCCAATTCCCCCCCGGAAACCCTAGCATCATCTCGACGCGCGCCGCGCCATCTGCGTAGTGGCGAGTCCAGTGTAACGTATGATTTTCTCCGACATTCCAAACCGTATCGTTTGGAAGCGGTTCAAACGTAATCGTCGGCAAAATCGGCCCGATAACTTGCACACTGCAAGGTTCAATGAAGCTGCTTTCATGTTCGATTCGAATGACAGACGTTTCCGATTCGAGCGGAGCAACGTGCCACAACAGAGAGTCAGCCAAAATTCCTTCACCTAAGACTTCCTCCGGCAAACCGTCGCGTACAAGTGTTACACTGACCGGTCCATCCGCCGCAAAGCGCTGCCATCGCACCCATATTTCATCGCCATCGTAGCAGAGCGTATTTGGTTCGGGCGCGAGAATCATCAGCGCTCCTTCTGTAATCGTGAAATCGCTCGGCGAAATCGCTTCGACTCCGGGATAGTTCACGGACGTAATTTTTACTCGCGCATGACGCGTCGTGTCTCCTGCAGTTTGCCAGACAAATGAATCCGCATGAGTACTCCCAAGAGTCTCCCATGCGCCGCTCGCGCCGTCACGACCGAGAAAAACATCCACGTCACCCGATACATCATTCCGCGCCCAGCGAATCACTTTCTCCTCACCCAGCGGCCAGATTTCATCTCCGAGGGGATACACGAGTGAAAGCGTAGGATTCAAAATACAAATCGAACCGGACGTATCTTTTAAAGTAGGATTACTGACTGCCGTAATCCGCATGCGAGCGCTACTCACTCCCGGCTCTACAACATTCCACGCTACGGAATCGCCGGATACATTTCCGGAAATCAATTCCCATATGCCGCCCGGCCATTGCCGCATGAGTTCAACGTCAACACTTCCCGCATAGCCTAATCGGCTCCATCGAATCATACGGCTTTCTCCGACGACAAATGTATCTCCGGATTGCGGCGCTGTCAAAAACAGAGCTGGATTCAGAATATGAAACTCGTCACTCGTACCGGAAACAGTTGTATCGCTCTCCAGCTTAACGCGCACGCGTGCTTCGTTTGTTGCGTTGCCCTGAACCAGCCACGCATAGCTGTTCTGCGTTATCCCAGTGGCAATTTCTTCCCAGATATCTTCACCGTGAGAGACATCTATGGTAACTGCTCCAGATGCGAAATGCCGAGTCCAACTAATCGTATGAATCGCATTCGTGAAGCAAGTGTCACCATTTAAAGGCGAGGTGACGACAAGTTCAGGTTGACCAATAGTGATGTCACCTTGAGTCGTGTCACCAATTTCCGTTCGCTCTTCCAAGAAAATCCGCAGGCGATTGTGAACACCGTCGGAACCGCTAACAGCCCACAGCAGACTATCCGCGAGAATGCCGCTCGCAAGACTCTCCCATGCTCCGCTCGGAAAATCTCGATTGATTTCTACTCGCACCAGCCCTGAAGCTTCAAACCGATTCCAGCGAACTGTACACTCTTTACCGATGACGAGCGTATCTCCCGGCTCAGGAGAAATCAACAATACTTGCGGATAAACAATCGAGAAATCCGATTGCGATGAATCGCTCATCAGCCATTCGGTTGCCGATATTTTGATACGCGCATGGAAACTTGTGTCACTCGTCACTGTCCACAGATAGCTGTCGCCGGAAACACTCGCCACCAGCAGCTCCCATTCTCCCGATGGAAAAAACGTTTTCAAGAAAATATCAACCGCCCCGCCATAGTCGCGCCGCTCCCATGAAATCGATTCCTGATTTCCGATTCCCCAGATTTCTCCACCGACAGGAGACGTCAATGTCAAATTCGGAGAAATAATCTGAAGGCTGTGAACCTGATCTTCTATTTCCGGATTCAGAATCGATTGTATTCTGAAAGCCACACCCGCGCTGGTGGGTTCATCTATTTCCCATAGAACAGAATCCGCTTCGCTTTCCGCAATGAGTTCCCAAGTGCCAACGGGATGATTTCGATTTATTTCGACGCGAACCGTGCCGAGAGCAACCGTACGTTCCCACTTGAGCGTACAGATTTCACCGACGATAAGCGCGCTGCCTTCCACCGGACTTATTAGACTTAATGCAGGCTCGGCCAGACGAATTGTCGCGGGAGAACTCACTTGCGTTTCTGGCCCGGAAAGCGAGCGCACAGAGAAGACTACTCCCTCTGTTTCGGGGCCGGTGACAATCCACAGAAGAGAATCCGCCCAGACTTCGTCGGCAAGGATTTCGATTTCTCCCCGCAAACCCGTTCGTTCGAGGGAAACCTCCACTGGCCCGGCGACCGCTTGCTTTGCCCAGCGAATAATCATTTCGTGACCGATGCCGTAAATTTCTTCTCCTTGCGGCGAGAGCAATGTCAGGCGAGGTTCCAGAATGGCATGATTCGCATCGCTGATAACTTCGAGCGGTACTTCGTTGTGTGATAATTTCACGCGCGCATTTCTCGTCGTATCGCCCGTCACTTCCCAGAGAAGTGAGTCGCTAAAGGAACTGCCGATATTCTCCCACGGATCGCTGGCTCCATTGCGACTGAGCAATACAGAAACTTCGCCCGGAGCATTCTCGCGCGTCCATCGGATAACCGTTTCTCCACCGAGCGGCCATTCTTCTCCACCGACGGGCGCGTCCAGCCAGAGCGAAGGCACGGCAATGCGAACGCCTCCATCGGTGGTATCACCCCAGCTTGTATTGACTCCCGACAACACACGGAATCTCGCTGCGGACGCTTCCGGCCCGGTGATGTTCCACGTGAACGAGTTGCCGTACTGATTGAACGCGACGGGTTCCCATCCTCCGCTGGGCCACACACGCTTGAGGTACAGGTGTACTTTCCCCGGAACACCGATGCGCTCCCAAGAGAGCTCGAGTTGCGCTCCAATGGGCAATGTATCGCCAGCGGAAGGCTCGTGGAGAATTAAGGTCGGTCGGTAAATCGAGAAATCATTATCACTGACATCTTTAAAAAGCGTATCGGATAAAAGTTTCACTCGCAAACGCGCGTTGAGTGTCGGCGGTTCATCGACGGTCCAAACAAGACTGTCATCCGAAATCGAACCGGCGATGAGTTCCCAGTCGCCATCGGGATAGTCGCGATTCAGCTCAACCGAAATTGGTCCCGGCGTATTCACGCGTTGCCAGCGAAGCACGGTTTCCTGGTCCGTAATCAACGTATCACCGCCATTCGGAGCTATTACCCAAAGTCCCGCAATGGAAATCGAGAAATTCCCCTGTGACGTGTCGCCGATTTCGGGACGATTGACGAGATAGATGCGGATGCGGTTCGTTGTATTTTCCGGTTCGGGAACAATCCAACTGAACGCATTCGTCTCCACCGTGTCCGTCAATGTTTCCCACGCGCCGCCGGGATAATCCCGATTGACTTCGACAACGACTTGCCCGAGCGCGGCAAGGCGATTCCACTGAATTTGATACGGATAATCTATCGAAAGAATGTTGCCGCCGTTCGGTTGAATGATATTTATCTCTGGATAGACAATCGCAAAATCGCCGGATGTATCGGCTAAAAATCCATCTTCAGAGACAATCTTCACACGCGCGGCTTGCGACGTGTTCCCTTCGAGCAGCCAATTAAAATTCTCGCCAAAAATATTATCCGCTAAGAGTTCCCACTCGCCGCCGCCGGAAATGCGTTCAAGATAAACCGCCACCGGTCCGTTATAATCCGTGCGTTCCCAGTGAGTTTCATAGCTGTAACCAAGCCCGAAGATTTCACCGCCGATGGGCGATGTGAGCGTGAGATTCGGCCAGATTATCCGCAAGCTGTCGCTGAGCGCTTCCCCGAAGGAGTTGACATCCGAACGAAGATGAAGTCGAGCTTCTTGTGCGACGGGAGCAGTTATCGCCCAGTGAAAACTGTCGATGTTCACTGCGGTTGCGAGGATTTCCCAATCACCGGAAGGCCATTCGCGATTAAGTTCCACGGTCACACCCGGAGCAAGATGAGCTCGCCGCCAGCGAATCGTTGTCTCGCGCCCCACTTCCCAGACGGTTGTCCCTGACGGTGAAAGCAGTTCAAGCTCCGGATAAACGATGGCGTGATTCGCGTCACTCGTATCTCCCACCCAAGGTAGCGCCTCTGAAATCACTCGGAAGCGCGCGTTGTCCGTTGCCGGTTCACTGATGCTCCAGACGAGACTTTCGGCTTCCGTGACGACGAGCGTGCTCCAGTTTTCCGACGGATAGTCGCGACAAATCTCGACGCGCACGCTTCCCGGTACGGCATCCGTTCGCCCCCACGCGAGCAGACATTCATTCCCGATGCCGAGCGTATCTCCGGACGGAGGTGTTGTCAGTTCCAACTCTGCATCGAGCATCGAAAACGGAGCCGCCGAAACATCAAAGACATCAGGATTCGCCGATGATTCCACCTTGATTCGGCAGTTGACCGATTCGGGTCCCGGCACAATCCATACGAGCGAATCAACTTTGAGATTCGACGCAATCGTTTCCCAGTCCGGGGCAGGACCCGCGCGATCAATCAGTACATTGACGGAATCGATCTCCCGACGCTGCCACCGGATGACGACCGTATCATGAATCGCCAAGATTTCTCCGCCTATGGGATAATGGAGAATCACTCCGGGATTGATAATCGAGAAGTTGCCGTCTGACGTATCCGCGACAGTTTCGTCCGCACTGAGAAAAGCGCGCACACGCGCTTGTTCCGTCCTTGGCTCGGTTACGACAATCGAAAAGCTGTCGCCTGTCGCTGTTGTCGTCAGGCTCTCCCATAAACCGGAAGGATAGTTTCTATCCAATTCAACGGTCACCGCTCCGTCGGCATAAGTGCGAATCCACCGAACCGTATGTGTTGAGTCCACGACCCAAAATTCTGATTCAAGCGGTGAAGAAATTGTCAATGTTGGTGTTGCAATGATGAAATTGGAATCGGACGTATCTCCCACGCTTGGATTGGAATTCAAAATAATTCGCACACGATTGTCGCTACCCGTCGGTCCGGTTACCGTGTATGTCATCATGTTATCTGCTTCGCCGCTTGAGAGCGTTTCCCATGCGCCGCCGGGGAAATCGCGGCAGAGTTGTACCATGACATTGCCGGCTGCCGCCCGGCGAGACCACGTAATCGATTCGTTTGCTCCCGTGAGCCAGACTTCACCACCACCCGGCGAGATTAGAGAGAGCGTTGGAATCACAATAGAAATTTCACCATCGCAAGTATCGCCAATCGACGGATCGCTCGTCAGGAAAACGCGCATGCGAGCCTGCTCCGTTTCCGGAGTCGCCACCATCCAATCGAATGAATTTCCCGAAGCGGTTGTCGTGAGGGTTTCCCAGCCGCCGGAAGGAAAACTTCGATTCAACTGAACCGTCGCGTTGCCCGTGGCATAGCTGCGAGTCCACTGCACCGTCATCGAAGAACCGACCGCCAACGTATCGCCTGCGCAGGGATTCGTCACGGTAATGCTCGGAATCATCATCGTGAAATTCGATGCGGAAACGTCGGAGACAGTCGGAGACGCGGTCAAATAAATTTTAATGCGAGCCAGATTCGTCGCGGCGCCAGCGACCGTATAAGAAAAACTGTTGCCGCCGACTGTCGTGGTTAATGTTTCCCAGGCGCCCGAAGGATAGTCGCGATTCAAAGCCACTGTCACATAGCCCGGAGCGTTGTCGCGCGTCCATGTAATGACTTCGACATCTCCTTCCACCCAAACTTCACCGCCGTTGGGCGATGTCAGGTCGAGACTATGCGTGATTTCATTGATGGAGAAGTTTGCATTCGATATATCTTCCAGCGCGCCTTGAGCTGCGGACACGACTTTGATTCGCGCCGTTGATGTCACCGGTCCGGAGACAGTCCATTCAAAGGTCTGACTGGTGTTGCCCACGCAAATCAGTTCCCAGTCACCCATAGGATAAGACCGATTGACATAAAGATTGAAACCGCCGAAAATATTCGCATACTGCCACTGTATCGTTTGCGCCGTTCCCGGCGGCCAGAGTTCTCCTCCATTCGGCGTGAGCAATGTCAACGACGGCGAAAGAACCGTGAAATCTGAATTCGAAATATCCGAAACTTCCGGATACGTTGTGCTGGTCACGCGAACACGCGCATGTGAAGAACCGGGGCCATTCACCGTTCGTACGAGACTGTCCGCACTGACACTACTGCCCAGCTCTTCCCACGAACCACTCGGATAATTCCGATTCAGTTCAACTTTCACCGGTGTCGTTAAATTTTGGCGTGTCCAGCGTATCGTTCGCATCTCGCCCGGCATCCAAACATCTCCACCATTCGGACTCGTAATGGTTACACCGGGAGCCGAAATTGTAAAAGAAGCATCTGAGGTGTCGCCGATGTTGGGATAGATTGAGAACTTGGCACGCACGCGCGCATTCGACGTTGCGGGAGACGTCACATCCCAGTCATAGGAAAGAGATGTCGTTGCCGTAATCCATTCCCAATCACCCGTGGGATAATTCCTGTTTATCTCAATTGCGACATAGGGACTCGTTCCCACACGCGACCATGAAATGGTTTTCGTCGTACTGTAAACCCAATCTTCCCCTCCGTTCGGGGAAAGAATTTCTATGTGCTGCTCCACGATAGAGAAATTCGCATTCGATTCGTCGTCGATAGAAGGATTGGAAAGAGACGTGATGCGTATCCGGGCGCTCGACGTCGTCGGGCCGGTCACAACCCAGTTTGCACTGCCATCGTTCGACGTTGACGAGAAGAGAGTTTCCCAACCACCGCTCGGATAATTCCGATTCACTTCGATACTGACATTACCCGACAGTCCTCCGGTGCTCCACGTAATCTCAGACGTACCGCCTTCTCCCCATTCTTCGCCGCCGTTGGGGGACGTCACCGTAAGACTTGGAGTTCCGATAGAAACTTCCCACATGCCGCGCCCATGTGTCGCGGCGCGAAGTGTACCCGCTGTCGGATGGAGAGCTAAATCATCCACGACAACATTGGGAAGTCCTGTCGAAAAACTCGCCCAGCTCGAGCCGCCGTTTGTCGAACGATAAACCCCTAAGTCTGTGCCCGCGTAGAGCATGCTGGGATCCGCGCCATCGATGACGATATCGTTTACCGGTTGATCCGGAAGTCCGGTGCTAAGATTGCTCCAACTGCTTCCCCCATTCGTACTCTTATATACATGACCGCTGCCGTAACCCGAAACTGTTGCGTAAACCGTATTCGCATCTGACGGATGCACGGCAACGCGAGTCACATAGCGCGACGGCAGTCCTGAATAAGCGCTGCTCCAATTCATACCGCCGTTGGTCGTCTTATAGACTCGGCCTCCACCCTCGCATCCGGCATAAATCGTATTGGTCGCGGATGGAGCGACAGCCAGCGTGCTGATATAATATGATGTGAGATCCGATGAAATAGCGCTCCAATTGGAACCGCCGTTGGTCGTCTTATAGACTTTGCGCGTGGCGGTATAGAGCACTTGAGGGTTCGTCGGCTCCATCACAACCGGCGTCACCCACGCACCATACCCTGAAATCCCGGTTTGAATCGAATACCATGATACACCGCCGTTCGTGCTCTTGACATGCGAGCCCATCTGTGTTTCAGCATAGACGATATTCGGATTCGTGTAGTCAACAACGCAGTACCCGCCGTCCCCGCCGTAAACTTCCGACCACGATGTCGAACCCGTGTATTTATTCGTGCCGTTATCCTGAGTGCCGCCGAAACATTCCGATGGAGCTAAAAGCGAGTTCCCCATCGCGTAAAACTGGAACGTTGCAAGTCCGTTGTTAAGTCCCGTCCAGCTTGTCCCGCCATTCGTCGAGCGAAAGAGACCGCCGTCTGTCCCGGCGTAAACCGTGTTTGGATTGGAAGGATGAAATGCAAGAGCGTGATGATCCGCATGCGCGTACTGGCTGTGACCGGGAGAATAATACCAATACGTCAGTTGCGTCCACGACGAACCGCCGTTCGATGATTTGTAGAGGTCAATTCCCGACGCGTAAATCGTGTTGGGGTCGGTGGGATGCACCGCGAGTACATTGTTGTACCATCCTTGACCGCCGTAAAAATTCGGCGTGCTTGCCCGCAGACTCCACGAAGCTCCGGCATCGGTTGTGCGATAAACTCCTAAGAGTCCCGCGCCGCCCGAAAGCGTCTTCGATATGCCGACATAAACGGTTGTGGGAGACGACGGTGAAATCGCCAGCGCCTGCCGCCCCTGTGTACTGGATGACGGCAGACCGTTCGACAGTTTTGTCCAGCTCGTGCCGCCGTTGGTGGATTTATATACGCCGTTGCTGCTGCTCCCCCATGGATAACCGGCCACGCAGTAAAGCACCTGACTGGAATCGGGATGCATCACAAGGTCTTTGATGTCATAGCCGGTCAGGTAATTGCCCCACGTCGTGCCGCCGTTCGTGCTCTTATAAATTCCCCCATACGAACCATAGCGATTCATCGCCGCATAGATAATATTCGGATTCGTCGGATCAATGACGAGCGTATTCACAGCGCGGTATTGACTCTGAGACCAGCTTAAGCCCGTCGTATTCCACGTCGCGCCCGCATCGGTGGATTTCAGAACTCCCGCTCCGTAAACCGCGTCCCAATTAAACGAGCCTTCACCGGTACCGATGTACACGATGTTCGAGTTCGTCGGGTCAATCGCGACCGCTCCCACAGCGAGCGTTGGAAGGTTGTCATCGAGCGCAATCCAATTTGCTCCGCCGTTGGTTGTTTTCCAGATGCCGCCGGACGCGGAACCCACGTAAATCGTATTCGGGCTGCTGGACACGATAGCGACATCCAGAAGACGCCCGGCCATATTCAAAGGGCCGATTTCCTGCCACGTAGGATCGTCCAGCGTGTTGCGATTCTTCTCGGACTGGATTTTAGCTTGGAATTCCTGCCAGCGAAGCCCCGCGGGGATTTCACCTGTCGGATAAGCGCGCTGACCCCAGAACCAGTTGAAGCGTTTATAGGGCTTCCAGCCCATCCCTTTGCCGGGCGATTCATCGGTGTAAATCGTGCGATAAAGGGAATCGACATCCTGATAGGTCACAGGAGAAAAAGGTGCAGCCGCTTGCGCCCTTGCGCAGAACACCGCAAGGCAAAACGCAAGACATATGAAAGATAAAATGGAACGTGATGCGAGTAGTCGTAAGATTTTCATACAGTTCGCTGCCCTCATAGAATCCGGAATAGCCAATCCAGTATCCTATATGGCAAGCTTCGCGCCATCCTCTTATGACCACTTTGAAGCTCTCTTTTCTTCTGATTCCATAGGCTTACCCCTCTCGCGTGTCAATAGCGTTCGTTTCACTTTCTCCACCACCGCAACACAACGTCGCCACCTGCCAACACATCCCCGCCGCGGCATGCGTCCCGCGTGCCCGGTACTCCCGCCGCGCCGGGTACCCGACCCCACCGCAATTTTCCGCCGTGGCGGGTCTCCAGACCCGACCGGAATTTCTCTTGCAGTGTTGCCACTCAAGCGAACTGCCGTTCGGCACTACCAAAATATTCTTAAAAAGAAAAAGCCCGGCGTGTCTGCCAGGCTTTCTCAATTATCAGTTATGGTTTGTAGAGACTAAAACAGAATGTTAAATCCTTCGCACAATCCCACTTTTGGATTCAGTCGCAACTTGATTCATCTCGAAACTAATTCGACACGGTGATGTAGTAAAAATAAGGCGACGGACGTGTTATGCTTGCGTTCACATCGGTCCAGGTTGACGTCGGTGCCCATACTTGCGCCAGCCATGTTCCGGTAACGAAAGGCTCTGTACTGCCATAGATATCATACGCGCTTGCGATGGGATGCGCAGGCCAGTTCAAATCCGCGTCCGTGCCGTCTATTGAAATCACCAAACCAATGATCGGCGGGAAAGCTTGGGGACTTTCATCAGCGCCGATATCCGAACACGTGCCTGCGGGATCCGGTCTGGAATCCCCTTCGAAATCGTAGGCGGGATAGATGGTGCAATGTCCCGCGCCGATACAGCGACTGACATCGGTTAGATGCATATCATACATCGCCAGATTCACAAACGCCGGATCAAAGGAGATGTTGTAATACGTATCACATGGGTCTCCGTTGGAATTCGTCGTTGAAATCGTGCCAAGGTTCGGCGGGCCGTGCGCCGGATCATTGTCATAGAACATGATGTCGCCGCCGGTATTTCCGTAGATGTCGCAATGATAGACCTCACTTGTGTCACTGGCCAAGAAGTAGATTCCTTCGCCATTGGAAAAGGAGATAATGGTACTGCTGAATGTCGGGGACGCACCCCAGCAACTCACGCCCGCGCCGTGGTTCGTTGCGCTGTTGCTGCTGATGGTGCAGAACTCGAAAACCGGCACACCGGGATTCGCCGGTGCGAGAGAATTCAAGCTCAATACGCCGCCGCCGTCATTGCCTGATAGGTTATCGTAGATGAAGCAGTTGGTGAAGGTTCCTCCGCAGGAATCGCAGGCGACTCCTCCGCCACCCAGAGTCGCCAAATTGGAATAGATGTGGCAACTCTCGAAGGTGGGTGAAACGATCGAGCCGAAAACATACACACCGCCGCCATAGTTATCTGCTGTATTGTTGCGGATGATACATCTGTCGAAACTCGGCGAAGACCATTCGCAATAAACACCGCCGCCATTGTTGTGCGGCGAAGCTCCTTGGGCGTGGCCATATTCGATTTCGCACCATTTGAGTTGACTCCCGGAACTGGTGGGATTGATAAACCGGAGACCGCTCCAGTAAGTTTGCTGAGGATCCGTTGATGTAAAGATGATGCGATTGGCGTCACTTGCAACCGCAACAAGTGTCCCCTCGATGTGAAACCGATAAGGGCCGTCAAATGTAAAAATTGTTCCGGGCGCGAGGTCTACCAAATCACCCGAGGAAACGGAAATGTCTCCCACGATATGGTACGTAGCCGACACGTACGCACCACTCAGCGCACCGGAAAGCTGTCCAAAACTTACCTGCACCAAACCGAGCATAAGTAAAACCGCTAAAATTCTCCGCATGATTCACCTCCGAATTCTGTTCGTTTCAAGTCTATCTTAAGATTACTCCACCGCCGTCACGAAATAGAAATAGGGTGACGGTCTGGTGGCCGTGTTATAGTCTGTCCATGTGGTTGTTGGCCTAGTATCGAGAAGAGTTCCTACTGTGAAAGGCTCGGTACCGCCGTAGATGTTGAAACTCGAACCGGTTGATGTCCAGTTTAAAACAGCATACCCATAGCTTATTGAAATCACTAAACTGTCAACCGAGAGAATGGTCGGGCTGGAAAGTTCATTTTCGAAAGCTCCGATATCCGGATTCGAACCCGATGGATTCGGTCGCGGATTACCGTCCATGTCGGTTGATGGAGGAGCAGTCGTATCAGCAGCTCCAATACAAAAACTGAACTCAGTCAGATGAAAATCATCATTCGCCGTGTCCGCAAACATCGGATTAAGGAAGATATTAAAATAAATATCGCTGGAATCGTTATTGGCATTGACAGTATCCAGTACACCAATGCCGGGCGGGCCGTTAGATGGATTGCCACTGGAAAAGAGAATGTCTCCACCACTATTGCCGAAGATATCGCAGTATTCGACTTGGCTTCCTGCACTACCATACGAGAAAAAGATACCATCGCCATCGGAAAAAGCGATAATTGTGCCGGTAATAATGGGCGAAGATTGTCGGGAATACACACCACTTCCGTAGTCAGACGTATTGCCGATGATGGTACAGTGCGAAATAAGTGGCGCGGTGGAATACCCGCAATAAACTCCACCGCCGGTGTAAATCCCCGTGTTATCCATGATGATGCAATTAACAAGGATTGGTGAAGAATTATCGCAATAGATCCCGCCACTATAGTTTGCCGAATTATCACTGATGATACAATCTGTAAAGCTCGGCGAAGAATTGCTGTAGCAATGCACTCCACCGCCTCTGTCCTCCGCTAAGTTGCCGCTAAAGATACAATTTGTGAACGTTGGTGAAGCATCGTTACGGCACCCGATACCGCCACCATCATTGGCCGTGTTATTGCGGATAGTACAGTGCGAGAAAACTGGCGAAGAACCTTCAAACATTACACCGCCACCTTCATCATCTGATCCATAACCATACGCGTATCCATTCTCGATACGACAATAGGTAAGCCGACTGCTGTCGCTCCCGGAGTGGAAGCGCAAGCTATGCCAGCGGTCTGGATTGGCCACGGTGTCGGCCGTAAAGATGATGGAATCGGTTACCGTTCCTTCGGCGATCAGCGTTCCCTCAATATAAAAGTGGTAATGGCCGTCAAAGAGAAACGTCGCGCCCGGCATAATGACGAGGCTGTCACCAGACGCAATTGAGCAATTACAAGCCACGTGATGCGTTGCCGACTCAAGGATACCGCTCAACGATCCGCAAAGGGAACCCGCTTTCACCAGCCAGAAATCGTAATAATAACCCGGCGCGTCGGAATCGGTATCCCCCCCAAGGATATAGCCGCCGTTGATGGTCTGCTGAACCGAATTGCAATAATCGCCGTTGCTTCCCCCATAGGTGCGGCTCCAGAGGCTAATGCCATTCGCGTCTGTTTTCACCAACCAGAAATCAGTATTCCCTGCTCCGTAGGACCAGGTATCCCCCCCAAGGATATAGCCGCCATCGGTGGTCTGTTGAACCGAATTGCATTCATCACGATTGCTTCCCCCAAAGGTGTGGCTCCATAGGCTAATGCCATTCGCGTCTGTTTTCACCAACCAGAAATCCTCCAATCCTGCTCCAAAAGATTTAGTGTATCCCGCCAGGATATAGCCGCCGTCGGTGGTCTGCTGAACCGAATTGCATCTATCTATTGAAGTTCCCCCAAAGGTACGGGTCCAGAGGGTATCACCATTCCCATCCGTCTTCACCAGCCAGACATCACTGTTGCCCGCCCCGTAGGAGTCGGTAAACCCCCCAAGGATATAGCCGCCGTCGGTGGTTTGCTGAACCGACCAACAGTATTCCGCACCGCTTCCCCCATAAGTGCAGCTCCAGAGGCTGTCACCGTTTGCATCTGTCTTCACCAACCAGAAATCAGGATTCCCTGGCTCGGAGTTGATTTTGCCTCCAAGGATGTAGCCGCCGTCGGCAGTTTGTTGAACCGAAAGGCAATATTCCTCATCGCTCCCCCCGAAGGTGCAGCTCCAAAGGCTGTCGCCATTCGCATCCGTCTTCACCAGCCAGAGATCAGCTTCGCCCGCACCGAAGGACCAAGTCTCCCCCCCAAGGATATAGCCGCCATCGGTGGTCTGCTGTGCCGAATAGCATCTATCTATCGAAGTTCCTCCGAAGGTGTGGCTCCAGAGACTATCGCCGTTCACATCCGTCTTCACCAACCAAAAATCGTGATTGCCCGCCCCAAAGGAATAGGTATGCCCTCCAAGCATGTAACCACCATCCGACGTCTGCTGGACGGAATTGCAGTATTCGCTGCTGCTTCCCCCAAAGGTGTTACTCCAAAGGCTGTCGGGCTGAGCAAATACCAGAACCGGCACCAGTAAAATGAGCAAAATAATCGAAGTGCTTCTCATGATTTTACCTCAGTGTTTTACGGGTTGTGAAATTGCTTTTTAAATCATTCCACCGCCGTCACATAGTAGAAATAGGGTGACGGGCGGGTTGATGTATTCACATCCGTCCATGTGGTCGTCGTCTCTGTATCGAGCAGGGTTCCCGCTCCGAAGGGATCGGTGCCGCCGTAGATGTTGAAATTCGGGGCGGATGATGTCCAGTTCAGAACAGCATCGCCGCTTTCAACTGAAATAACCAAATCGTCTATCGGAGCCAATGGAGCCGTGAGACCGCTGACAACAATCGAGTAGTACTGGTCAGCAGCGAGTGTTCCTTTGTGGCTCACCTGAACGGTATAGGCTCCGGCGGATGGCGATTCGAGATGAATCTGCTCTATGTTATCAAGAACATTATCGCCGGTGGTCGCCGCATTGTCCGGATTGGACGGATCCAAAATCCATGGATAATACATCGTCGTTGCATTCCACTCCAGACGCACATCCAAATCATTGACTAACATCGGCGTTGTCGGATTCAGAGAGGGAGCTACCGGCGTTCCCGGCACATCCGTCCAGACGACAGTCACCCGCACAGGCTCTGTGCCGCTGCTCGCGTACGTGTATGTTTCGGTTTCGCCGTTCGACAGAACATCTTCCATGATGACATAATCGTCCACTTCATCCTCCGCAATGACATCAGCAGCATTCGTCGTGTTCATCAGTCCCCAGCCGTATTCGTAATCCGGGCCATCATTTGTTCCTGCTTCATCGGCAGTGTGAATAATGACAGCCTTTATCGTGGACGCGCGAGGTGTGGCGCTGCTGTGTGTATTCTGATAGTGCTGCACAAGCAAACCAACCGAACCGGAAGTATTCGGGGTTGACATCGACGTTCCGCTTAGCGACCTGTAATCCGAGTCATTATCATCATCCGTAGAATAAAGTGATATCCCATTGGCGACAATATCCGGCTTGATACGCCCGTCGTCGGTCGGCCCCCAACCGCTGAACGAACTCATCGATACATCCGACGGCTGCGTATATCCTCCGGGAATGTCATAAATGGCTCCGACCGTTAGGATATTCTTCGCATTCCCTCTCCACGGAATACAATCATAGCCGTCGCTCCCGCCATCGGGATCGCGCGTCGTGGTGCTCAATTGCCATCCTCCATCGATCCAGGCATAGTGCTCATTGCCTGCACCGGGCCCATAGTCATTTCGATCATTTCCCGCGGACTTGCAAATCGTAAGATAAGGAGCGTTGTAAGCAATCATATCCCATTCCGCCGTGATGTCATGGTAGAATCCAAACGCATAGTCTTCAACCTCGCTTATATCGGGATCTCCATACCAATACCAATCACCGCTAGAATACCAACCGGTGATATACCCATACGAATGACTCGAAACTAGCAAGCCGGCTGCCGCCGCCGTAGCGATTTCCGACTCGTCATAATCCCAGTCATAAGCATCCAGCGACGCCTGATACGCCATTCCTTTTGCACTAGCGACTTGTCCCTGTGCGACCATCGTCCCTGCAACATGCGTGGAATGATAATGCGTTCCCGACGGACTATCCATTTGGACAACGCGTCCGTCGAATTCCTGATGGCTTAGTAGCACTCCTCCCGCGTCCCAAACACCGAGGAAATCCGTCCCCGAACCGGTGAGCGAATAGCCCGCGCTTCCTCCCGGCCACACATCATCCGTGCTGAGGGTTCGGGCTGCGTCCAGGTTTGTTATCGAATAATAGACCGGAAACCCTCGTTCGTTAATATACATCAGCTCAATATCCGGATTTTCATTCAAAGCTACCTGCGCTGGAGCCACGCTTTCTAAAAGAGCATAATAATCAGCGTTCCGGCCTGCATCCCATTTCTGGCGGGATTGTTCGCTTATACGATTCAAGACTGACGTATTCGTCGTCTTCTGTGAATAGCCTGCGCTGCTGATAAATAGGACACTGGCGCAAACCATGATAATCATCCAAAATCCGTTCTTCCGAGTCATTCTGACCTCCTGATGAGTTGATTATGAAATAATAGGGCGATTTCTTGCTCTAAGTTACTGTAATTTGGTGCAAATCTGTCAATAGATTTAATATACCTTGCTAATCGTGCAAAGTCAACAAAAATCTGTCCTTCTGTGAATTTTTTTGCATAGTTGTGGGGCAGTTATATTGTGATGCCGCCTCTCGAAAAGATAGAAAAACGGCCTCGAAAAAATTCGAGGCCGCGATTCGTGCCGTTTAGAATATTGGTGCGGTGTCGGCTGCTTGCAGCCAATCCAGAATCCGCTGCGGTGAATCCCATGGGTTCGTCTCGCCGCAATAGTTAAGAACACACCTTTTCTAAAATGAATTGTCACTCATGAGAAACGCTCAAAGAACGGTAAGCCGCCAGAAGTTGTTGAGTACTGCGTTCCCAAGACAGCTTTTCCTCAAAGCGTTTTCTCCCGTAGTCGCCGAGCTTTTTCCGCAGCTCAGGATCATCCAAGAGGGTGATAATTTTCCGAGCAAAATCCTCTTCGTTGTTGTCTTCTGCATAAAGAGCCGCCTCGCCGGCCGAGCGTTCGGATTCAACCAACCGATAGGACACAATCGGTCTTGACATTGCCATATATTCGAGGATTTTATTCATCGTTGAGATGTTGTTCAACGGATTCACGGGGTCAGGTGCAACGGCAACATCTGCCGTTGAAAGATATTGGCGAAGCAGCTTATCAGGAATACGACCAGTAAAATGACAGACGTCCTGCAGTCCTAAATCATCTGCCATCTTCTTCAAGACAGGCAGGTTTTCGCCGCCTCCCATCAAAACGAACCGGATATCTTTTCTACCCCAATCCTGCATAATGATTTTAATAGACCGGAGCAGGTAATCCACGCCGTCTTGCTGCCCCATTGTCCCTAAATAGCAAGCGAGAAAGGGCTTGTCTTTTTTGAGTTCAGGGACGGGATCGAACGCGATAAAACGTTTCAAATCGGGCGCACTCCGCACAACCCATGTCCGCTCACGGGGAACGTTGCCCCGGTCAACAGCCACTTGCCGGTAGGATTCATTCGTGCTGATGACGGCGTGCGCCAACCGATACGTCCACTGCTCAAGTGCGAACAGAATACGGAGAATCATACCGGTTTTGCGGTTGAATTTGGATTGAAATGTCTCCGGTCCCAAGTCGTGCTGATCGAAGATGAATTTCACACCAAAAGGACGGAAAGGCAGGGCGATCAGAAATAAAAGATCAGGGGGATTGCACACATGGATAATATGGAACCCACGCCGGAAAAAAACATAGATTGCATAGATGAAACTGAAAAAAAGCATCCAAGAATATTCTAAGGCATACCCAATGGCCCTGTTCGCCGTATAGGGCATAGGATAACGGTAAATCGAAACACCTTCCAAAACTTCAAAGGGTTTGCGATCCACCATGCGCGGGCATACGACGCTGACCTCGAACCCCGCGGACTTCAACGTCGTCGCTTCCTGCCAAACACGCCGGTCAAAAGGAACGGAGAGATTCTCAACCAACATGAGAATCTTACCAGCAGAAGCCATCGTAGTTCTCCTTCTTCACCGGCAATTCACGAACGATTCGCACAAGATCGAAGACAACCTGTTCATCACGCACTTCGGCAAGGATGGGCAAGTAATCAGGGTCGCTGTTTGCCACAACGATCACCTCGGAATGATCCAAAATCTCCTGCGCTGTTTCACACAGCAGTTCGGCAAGATGCGGAAGCGTCCTCTCGATAAAGACGCGGTTGGCACCGCGCAGGCGAGCCAGAGATACATTTTTATCATAAATTTTGATCTGATAACCTTTTCCAATCAGAGTTTCCACTAACTCTACCATCGGACTTTCGCGCAGATCGTCCGTTCCCGCTTTGAATGCCAGCCCCAGTATCCCAACCTTTTTCTTCTTTCGGTCAAGAATCGCTTTTACCGCACGATGAACATGTTCGCGGTTTGATGTCATCAAGGACGACAGCATCGGGACCGCCACATTGAGTTCACGCGCTCGAGCTGTCAGCGCTCGAACATCTTTCGGCAGGCATGACCCTCCAAAGGCAAAACCCGGTTTTAGATAGTACGGCGAGAGATTCAGCTTTGTATCCTGAGCAAATATTTCCATCACGCGATGGCTGTCCACTCCCAATTTCTTGGCGACCGCACCGATTTCGTTGGCAAAGACGACTTTCAGGGCATGAAAAGAGTTGTCCGCATATTTGACCATTTCCGCTTCTTCGATTGCCGTCAGAAAGACCGGGCCGGGAATATCTTGATAGATGCGGGCGACTTCTCGAGCAGCCTCTTCGCGCAGCGCGCCGACGACGGTTTTTGGTGGTTCATAGAAATCGCGTACCGCCGAGCCCTCGCGCAGGAATTCCGGATTGTACGCCAGCGAAAATCCCGCACCTTCCTTTTTACCGCTCTCAGCCTCAAGAATCGGAAGAAGCTGCGTTCGTGTCGTGCCGGGAAGCAACGTGCTGCGAACGACAATGGTGTGAGACTTCGAGATTTTCTTTAGAGCCTGACCGATTTGCGCCGCCACGCGCTTGACATACTGCGTGTCCAGAGCTCCCGATTCAAGCGAAGGTGTTCCAACGCAGATGAGCGACAAGTCCGTTTGAGTAACTGCTTCCTCGGCTGAGGATGTCGCGTGAAGATGACCCGCTTTCTCATGTTTTGCAATGAGCTCCGGCATCTCTTTCTCGATAATGGGACTTTGTCCCTTGCGAATAAAATCCACTTTGACCGGATCAACATCCACGCCCCAAACTTCATGCCCCAACTCACAAAAACAAGCCGCCGAAACGCATCCCACATATCCCAAACCAAATACGCCGATCTTCATCGTGTAAAATCCTCCATTTAAAAACCGCCGAAGCAAACCTTTGCGGTGAGTTAAGGTGCAAAAAACCTACCAGTTGATAGGCGCAGCTATTTTTTCTTAGCGGACTGTTGCCGAAGAAAGGTTTCGATTTCCGCGGCTTTACCGAAAGGGTTTCATCTGGTCAAGCCTTTGCTGCATCTCCGGGGAAATCGCAATATTTCGTTTTAAATATCCCTCCCAGCCGAGAGGCTCCCGAAAATCGAGGTTGACTGCCCGCCAGTCAACGACATTCGATGAAACCTCAATCTTGTCCAGTTCACCTTGTCCCAGCCAAAAGGGATCCGACGAAACGGCCGCACCTTGAATCATTCGGATGCGTGCCGGATCATAGCCCATGAACCAAGCTAAAACAGTATCCAACGCAACAGCATCAAGGCTGGCCGCAATCACTCCCGCCGGACGCGTTGTCGGCTTCACGGGTCCGTTCCCTTCACCGGCAATTATTCCATCAACAAGGGATAAATACGAACGGCGAGTTTGAACGAATTTTCCACCGGGGCAACCGTAAAACAAAACACGATTCAAATCCACCAAAGTACGCCACAGCGTATCGTTTCCATACCACCCACCGTCAATAACCGTTTTATCTCGACGACCCATGACGCGCGCGGCGGCATGACGAAGATAAGCTCCCGCGCGTATAACGGTTGTGCCCAGAGGGTATCCCGCGATCCGCCGGACGATCGTATGACGCTTGCGCAAAATTACACCCGGATCAAAAGGATATTCATCTCCTTCAGGTGGGGCACCACTGCGGTGGTGAGGCATCCAGCGACGGTAATGCGTGATTCCCATCAGGTTCTTCAGCGAAAGGGTCACACCTGCCTTAATATGCGTCTTCAGTTTCGGAACATTGATGAAAAGATCCGAATTTAAAATCGTGTTCGGGACGCAATATTCATGGCAATCTTTGAAGTGATGGCGCTGAGGTTCATTGCGCTCTTCGGTATGATCAGCCAATGTAAAGTATTTCTGCGGTGAGGTGTCCAAGGAAGCCAATGCACTTCGAGATTCAAAATCAAACACACTATTGCCTAAAGGATCGCCGGGAAGCTCTTGGCGTTCATTGGTCCAGCGCGCGAAAATTTCCTCGCGCAGGTCAAGGAGACTGATGGGGACTCCTCGCGCCATAAGCTGCTCCACCATCGCCTGAATGCCCGCGCCCTTCGTCACAGCATCAAAATCCGCATGAACGAGCGGCGCATCACAGATAATGATCTTTCCCTGAGAACCCACAGCGCGGTATGCGTAGTCAACCAGAGGCCGCAGCACAGACCCATGCGTGACCATGTCCAAAATCCGTTCCCCGCCCAGAGCGATCCACCCCTGCTTCACATCCACGAGGTTTGGCTTCAGGATAACGGTTCCTCCGGAAGAAACCAAATCGCTCAAGGGATTCCATGAAACGGTTCCCTGATGTTCCCTATCCAAACCAAGTCTCTCTAAAACCCAGCGCACGGCCTCATAAACCGGATTGGGCTTCGCATGAATATGATCATTCGAAGGGTTCTCCGGAAAAGGAACCGATGGATCAAAAGGAGAAGCTTCCGGATAACGAACAAGGTTCGGTTCGTAAAACAGCGCAACCTTCGAGTTCTTATCGGGAGATGGCGCGTTCATTGAGTTGAAACATTGCAGATAATAAATTTCCTCTTTCCCATAGGGCCTGCGGGAATCTCAGCAACAAGTTCCAAGCGCACTCGGCACAGGGGCCCCGCTTGTTCCTGAACGAGTCTTTGGATTTCAACGAGTTCAGCCTTCGGAGGTTCACCATCAGGAACAATTTTCACGACGATTTCTTCACGGGTATCCTGCACGACTTGGAACTGTTTCACCCAAGGCGTTTCCCAGAAGATATGGGAAAAGAATTCGCCGTGGATACGCTGTCCATTTGAACCAATAAGAAAATCGGAAACGCGCCCCTGTATGGAAGCAATAAGAGGCAAACCTCGACCACAGGAACATGAACTCGCTGAAAATGTGGCGATGTCTCCAACCTGATACCGAATCAAGGGCATAGCGTAGCTGAAAAGATCTGTCGCGATAACATCTCCCGATTCTCCTGCGGGTAAAGGCTTGCCATACCGACAGATTTCGGCAACCGCATTCTCAGCGGCGAAATGCAACCCTTGATGTCGGTCACATTCAAAAGCGCCAATGCCGCCGTCTCGGCAGCCCCATTGGTCAAAAACCGGTCCGTGAAGTCCCTTTTCAATCTGCCGCCTTTGCTCTAAAAAGAGAGTCTCAGCCGTCGTGAATATCGCGTGGACCTTCCCATTCCACTGCCGGTCTGCGGCGTATCGGGCAAGGACGTGAACAGACGAAGCATACCCACGAAGGAAAACCGGTCCGCGAAAGTTCTTCAAACGCGACAGCAGTTGGTTCATCAATTCCGGCGTCAAATTGAAAGCCGTATATTCCTCGAAATGATTCAGCTTGCCATAAATCCGGGCTTTGAAACCCGAAAGCTGGCGGGGTCTCAGCGCCGCTCCTGCCAAAACGAATTGTTTCATCCCCGGACGCCAGCCGGCTGCTCCCCACCAGCGATACATATCCGCCCAACCAATCGAATGACGCATGCGATCCATCTGAATGAAAACCGGATGGCCGGTAGTGCCCGCCGACCGATGGGGACGCGGCTGAAATTGCGCGGCATTGTCCGCCTGCAACCTCTTCCTTTCCCGGCGAATGATATCTTTTGTCAGCAGAGGAAGTGGCGCTAAATCAGAAAGCGCCTGCACTTTTTCAGGATTGAATCCGCACTGCGCAAATAAATCCTTATAGTAAGAAACATGTTTTCCGGCATGGATAAGTAAGCGGCGAAGTCTTTGAAGCTGAATCTCCTCCAGTTCTTCACGCGGTTTCCACTGACTCTCATTCAGTTCACGGAAAACCTTGATGCTGTCCGTGCGACGCACAAGGTCAACAAGGGGAAGGGCAAAATGCCTAAAGAGAAATGTACTACTCACTTAACTAAATAACCTTGGTCGTCATGTTAAAGCGGTTGCGTAAAAAGCGATCCAAATTCTGTCTAAATAAATCTGTAAAACAAAATACGATTTTTCTGACTGAAAATCAAGCATTTGAAATCCATAGTGTTCAATACACAAACACCTTCTTAATTGTCTATAAGATCAGTAACCGAGCGATTGTGGGGAATGGGATCATACTCAGAGCAATCTTGACAGTGGAGACCCTTTTCCTTATATGGCCAGCACCGCTTCGAGATGCTTGAAGAGGAATTCGTTTTCTTCGATTAGACCGAACGTAATACGGAGGGAATTCGGCAGACCGTAACCTCGCATAGGTCTGACGATGACTCCCCGAACTAAAAGGGATTTGAAAATATCGATCGCAGGGCGGTCCAAATGAATCAGCACAAAATTAGTAGAGGTTGGGGTGTACTCGATGCCGAGCTTGTCGAGTTTTTCGAGCACCATGCGCTTGCTTTCCCGGTTGTGCTCGCGAGTGCGCTTCAAGAATTCTTTATCATCAAGTGCATCGTACGCTGCGGCTTGTGCGAGATGACTCGTGTTGAACGCTTCGCGCACGATGTTCATTTCTTCTAACAAATGTTCCGGTGCGATTCCGTATCCGATGCGCAGTCCTGCGATGCCGTACGCTTTGGAAAACGTGCGCAAAACAACCACGTTGCGCTCTTCGCGCACATAGCGCAGCGTGTCAGGTCGTTCGTTCTCCTCTAAAAATTCGCAATACGCTTCGTCCAGAACGGTGATAACGTGATCCGGAAGTTTTTCGATAAAGCGCGCGATTTCCTTATCTGAAACGCAGGTGCCGGTGGGGTTGTTCGGATTGGCGATGAATATTAGTTTCGTCTTGTCTGTAATACGCTCATAAATCGCGTCGAGGTCAAATGTCCAGTTCTTCATTGGAGCCAGCACAGGCACACCGCCCATCCAGCGAACGGAGATGACATATTTAAAAAATGCCTGTTCGGATGTAATCGCTTCATCCCCGGGATCCAGAAACGCTTCACAAAGAATTTCGACGATTTCCGTCGAACCGTTTCCTAAGATGACGTTTGACATATTGACATCATGGTGATCGCCGAGCTTTCGGCGGAGCTCAAAACCTCCGGCATCCGGGTAGCGGTGCAGTTGATTGAGTTCACGTTTGACGGCTTCCATCGCCAACGGTGACGGCCCCAGAGGATTTTCATTCGACGCGAGTTTAACAACGTGGTCAAGCCCATACCTCCGTTGAACCTCGGAAATCGGACGCCCGGGTTCATACGGGCGAATATCTTTCAGAGCCATTCGCCGGGAATATCCCAGTCTTGGAAAGATGAGCTTTTTTTTGCTTGGCGATTTCGCTTCGTCGATGACCTTGCGCTGCATAGTTTCGATATCAGTAAGTTTTCTTTTTCGTTTCTTCCCTTTCACTGACGGAACGCGCGGGCGCTCCGTTTCGATGGGTTCAGAGGTTTTGTTCTTCATGTTCCTCCTTTTTCAAAAGCAGAGATTCGGAGCATCCCTTGGGCTACGTCCGTAGAAGATTCGCAATTTGTAAGCTGAGCCACACGTCATCTTCCGCAGCAAAACGTGATGGCAAGGCAATCGGACACGGAGCGCCCAAAACCACTCCCGCCGATGCGCCATGCCCAGAAAGATGCAGTGCATCCACCAGCGAACAGTACGTATTGAGATTCGGAAGAATCAACAAATCCGCGCGGCCTTCGATGCTGGTTTCAACACCTTTGTCTCGAGCCGCTTCCGGAGAAATAGCCATATCAAATCCCAACGGCCCGTCTATAATCGCTTCACCGAGTTGCCCTCGTCGACTCATCTGCGCAATCGCACCTTCCCAGACGGTCGAAGGAATTCCCGGAGAAATCGTTTCGACGCACGAAACCAACGCAACTCGCACAACGGAATTCTGTAGAGTCTCCAGAGCGTGTATCAGTATGCGCAGTACCGGTAAAACCTCCGATATACTGTCCCACTTCGAGAAGGGAGCGATGCCTGTCCAAAGGATTCTATCATACGTATCCAGTTCGAAGCCCTGCAAGACAACAAGAGGTTTCGCTTCGGGTGCGACGTGTTCCTCGAGTTGACGTATCGCATCGAGAAAAGGAAAGCCGTCAAAGAGCAGCAAAGATGTCTTTCCCTCTGTGACACTCTTCATGGCTGCGCTTGCGGCATCGTCTAAACTTCCTCTAAATTGTTGGACAGCACCGCCTTCTTGGCGCCAGCGTTCGGCGATAGACTGCATTCGCGTGTTTTCCCCCGCCAAACCCAAACGCGCGCCGGAGATACCCGGCTTCTTCTGAAGCAACTGAGCGAACGTCATGGCATCCCCCCTGCGAAAAGCGAAGCTAACGCAAGCGATGCCAATTTATTTCGCGCCGGGTCACTGCGCGAAACCAGTGAAAGCGGCACCTTCGCGCCCGCAATGACTCCCATGAAAACAGCGCCGCGCAAATTGATCAATCCCTTCGCCGTGATGTTGCACTCTTCGATACCGTTCGACACCAGAACATCCGGCTGTCCGGCGACGTCACTTTCGCAGAGCGCATCCGGAGCAAGCCCCCGCACTGCCGTACCGAACGTCATCGGGCCTTCGATGAATTTTACGATGCCGCGCGAGCGCGCTGCTTGAGCGACCGCCGCTGCTTCCATCGTATCGGGAAAAGCCGGAGATGCTTCGTCTAAAACTCCCAAGAGCGCCATGCGCGGCTCTTCGATTCCGAGAATATGACATACCCCAGCAGCATTTTGAATAATCGCCAACTTCTGTTCAAAATCCGGAGCAACCAAAACACCGCCATCGGTAATCGTCAACAACCGTTCACAGCCCGGGACATCCTGAACGGCGCAATGCGAGAGCGTTTGCCCCAGACGAAGCCCGCCTGAAGGCGCCAAAACAGCCTTCAGTAAAACCGGCGTTGACAGCTTGCCTTTCATCAGAACCTGAGCCGTGCCTTCCGCGCAGGCACGCACGGCGGCGGCAGCGGTTTCTTTGCCACTCGTCGTGTTTACGATTTGGAACTTGTTTTCCTCGAGTTCCAACTCCTGCATCACCCGCCGGATTTTGTCGCTATCTCCGACCAGCAAGGCATCGACAATCCCCTCGCGATTGGCATCATTGACGGCTTTTAAAACATCGGCATCTTCCGCACCCGCGACCGCGACGACAGGTTTTCGTTTAGCGGCTCGCTTGCGGGCGGTGTCGAGCACCATTTCCGCGGATGTCAGCACGCCGTTTGTCTGTAAATGTTTCTTCATTATAATTTATTTGCGGCGAGTTGTAGGGACAAGACCTGTCTTGTCCGCAAATCCATCACGAGGTTTAATATTCCTTCACCTTTTCCTTGCCGTTCAATACTCGAAATGCTCCCGCCGCCAGCGCTTCCATCTCTCGCTCACCGGGGAAGACAAAGGTTCTCCCCAGCCAGCGAACATAGAAACGCAGCACTCTGCGGAATTGATGCGAATGAACGAGGCCACCGGTCAAAATCACCGCGTCAACTTTCCCTTTGAAAACCGCGGCGCACGCTCCGATTTCTTTCGCGATCTGATAAATCATCGCGGCACGAACGAGTCGCGCATTCTCATCGCCTTCGTCAATCATCTCTTCGACTCGCACCAGCGAATTCGTGTCGAGGTATCCGGCGAAACCGCTCTCGTGTGTGAGTAAGTGCACGAGTTGTTCCTTTGAATAATCTCCGGACGTCGCCATATCAACCAGCGGCCCAATCGGAACCGCGCCGGCTCGCGTCGGGGAAAAAGGTCCCATGCCCAAGAGCGCGTCATTGACATCGACGATTTTCCCTCCCGCAACGCATGCGACGGAAATTCCACCGCCGAGGTGCGCCACAATAAACCGGGTGCGCCTTAAAGGTTTGCCGACTTTTGTAGCAGCAAGATGCGCGCACGAACGAATATTCAAAGCGTGAGAACGACAACGCCTTGTAATTCCCGGCACGCCGGAAACACGCGCAAGCTCCGTGAAGTTATCCACCGTAACCGGGTCCACGACATACGCTGGAACGCTCCATTTCTGCGCAAAGATTTTTGCCAGAGGAGCTCCCAAGTTCGACGCATGAGCCGACCAACTCTCCGATAAAAGTTCGTCAATCATCTGGTCATTGGCTTCATACGTGCCGCCTTCGAGTGGCCTGAGCGGCCCTCCGCGCCCAACGACCGCCGCAGGCTTCCACTGGGTCAATTTATCACCGAGCAAAACGGTGATTTCCTCAGCGCGCTTATCCAAAACATCCCTCGGATGCGCGCCGATTCCCTGCGGGTGTTCGACCGTATGCTCCCAGCGACTCTTCTTCGGTCCGAAAAAGGCAAGCTTCGTGGACGTGGAGCCGGGATTAATGACAAAGACAAGCGAAGAAACCATACTGTTCTTCCTTTGTTTATTCGAAGACAATCGCTCTCATATTCACGTCGAAAGCCGGTAGCAGAATCTTCCGAAAATCGCTCCACCCTTCAGCGGGAATCGTGTGCGTATTCAGATGAACGCGGCATTGCGTCGTCACCGCTCCGTTTTCAGTCGAAACGCTCTGCGCGAAACTACCGTAACTATTTTGAACATCGGCGTTACCCGGCGCATGAACGACGTTCCATTCATCGGGATATTCCGCACGCACCTCAAATCGCCACTCGCCAATCGCTTTCAAGAAAAGCGGTACGTTTCGCTCGCGTTCAGCAAGGTTGAAATCTTTCGGAAGAAACGCTTTGCCCAGAGCATCGCCAGCCGGCAACGCAAGCGTTCGCAGAGCTGTGACAGAATCGCGGACATCCGGCAAATTCAAATCGAATGCCAACTCGCTTTCGAAGCCCGACAGCATGCGTACGCGAACGTTTTCGACCTTCACATCCGGCCAGTAATCCTTCATCAGACCCGCGAGGAATTTCGGTAAATCTCCGCTTCTCATTTTCCCATAGTAGTTGAGCGCTCCCGAAAAACGCCAGACGCCTTCGCCGCAAGCGCTGTCGCCCTCACCGAGTTTCCACGTCACAAAAAGTTCGGAGAGCGTCGGCTGCTGCATCCACGGCAACGGTTCGAGATTATATATCATCCCTTCTTTCAACCGGATAAAATATCCATCACTCGTTCCCTGCCGCAAGCAGGTACCGACTGGTTTGGTGACATCGAGATACCGTTCTCCGCCATCAGTACCAACCACCACCCACGCTTTCGCGAAATGCTGAAGACTCGGTACATCCACCGGATTCGGAAAGACCAGCGCGATTTCCGCGTCGAGTCCCGCTTCTCTCGCTAACGCCACATAGAGCGCAGATAAGTCGAGCGAATGCCCGTAGCCGCTTTCAAAAACCCGCGCCGCAGGGCGCACGGTGCGATAAAACAGCGGATAGTCGTATTCGATATGATTGAAACGTTCATGCAGGTAATTCTGCAATGCCTGAGCGCGGCTCTCCGCGCTGAGTTTACCTGCTAATTCCTCTTCGACCATACTCCGCATTTGCGGCGTCAATTCACTCCCGTAGGCGATAGATAGAACCAAAGGCTGCAGAATTGCGTTCCAGTTTACCGCATTGGAAAAACTTACGCGCGGGCGAAAACGAAATGCGAACGGTTCGGCATCCGGATGCCACGCGCGGGGCAATTTATTCATGCGCCAGAAATAATGGTCATTTCCATTCGCCGAACTCTTCTGAGCTGCAGGCGCGCCATTCGCTTCTTTAATCTGCAGCGATGTCCCTGCTGGAACTTCGATGGTGAGCTCCTGCCGGAGCACCGGATTGCGCCCGCCGAAGAGAATCGTTTGCGCGAAAGTATTGCCAAAGGATTCTTTATCCGTCAGCGTGTATTCAAGGTAGGTAATCGCTCCGGGTTCCAAACCCAACAGCGTCACCACCATATCCTGAAAAGCGACATAATCCGGCGCAGCGCCGACCTCTGATGGTGTGACGCGGTTGAAGCCGTTCGGAGTCGTGTCCACGATTTTGCCGCCCGGCATGTATGTGCGGCTGATCGAAACTGTTAAATCTTGACGAACCGAATCGTAATGAATCATCGGATCACCGTAATGATCACACGCCCAGTAGTTGCTCAGAAACCGCACAATTTGCGTGTGCACTTCGCACCGGCCATCCGGCAGCAGCTTATAGCTGTCGCTCCGGTACATATCGACGACATCTTTATCGGTGTAACTTTCGGCTTCCGCGCGAGTAGCAAGAATATCATCAATCTCAGCCGCCTGAGCGATAACCGTGAAGCCCCATAGAACAGACAGCAAAAACGCTGCATATATGAAATGCTTTTTCATTAGTTGCCTCCCCGGAAAGTCCAGACAGCTTCGGCTTGTTTTTTCATCAGCTCCTGAGCAGCGATAAGCTCGGTGTACTTGTCTTTCGGAACCGTTCGTTCTTCTTGTCTGTAAACGCTCGTGTTTTTCACGCGTCCACTCTTGACAGATACATCCTGTGTAAAGGAAGCGATATCACTCTCCTCGGTTGCTTCGTCGATTGGATTCGCAAGCTGCAATCCCGACGGCAGTTTGATTTCTTCGTCAAGTTGAATCACACGCGTCACCCACAGATGCGTCGGTGTTTTTCGCTCTTCATCCTTTAAGTCGAGAATTAAATTAAACGGACGCGTGTTGCCGACAATAAGCTTCAAACCGGGTGATGACATGGACAAGAAACCTGAACTGGCGCAGGCGTAGCCCGGCAGTTCGACCTCCAGAGTGATTTCTATGGCTTTATGAAAATTGAGCGCGTCACCGATTTTGTAGCTCTTGAGCACAGCTCCCGGATAAACGTCTTCAAGCCATCCTTCAAACATCTGGCGACGATTCGCCAGCGGCATATCACCGCCGATTCGCCGGAGTCGCGTGTCGCTGTAGCCGGTTCCGACAGCATGAATCGTCCCGACAAGGTCGCCGTTCGGTTTCGCGCTCCAGCGACTCGTCACCTGCATCAGACTTTCATCGGCCTTATACGTGCGAATCGCGTCGCGGTCTTCACCTTCAGGGCTGCCGGTGACATAATGCTGTTCGCCTTCCGCGAGACTCCACAAGTCCCATCCCCACGCAGCCCACGTCGGATCAATCATCCAGAAGGAACCGTCGGGACGTTTAATCGCAACGACGCAGTGATTGAACTGATCCGCGGGAATATGTTCCACGCGCGCGCCCGCCATCGTCATCGAAGGGTAAACGGTGAAACCCGCTGCGCGGAGCATGCCGATACACATCCCGGCGATATCCTTGCACACGCCGCATCGGTCGCGGAACGTCATGGTCGAAGGATGAATCGTGTAGCCTTCACCCTTGCCCATCGTGATGCCCGAATAGCGGATATTCTGAGCTGTCCAATGTAGAATCGCCGCGATACGCGAACTGTCAGTTCGCAAGCCGCGTGTAATCTCTTCAACCTTCGCCATGATTTCATCGTTCATGTCGAAGATAGGTTCATTGGTCTCGTAAAACCAGCGAGCTTTTTCCGGCCAATCTTTCGCGGTCGCGATGACAACTTTCGCTATGAAATCCGGAGCATCAGGCTGGCGCTTCTGGTGAGGAATCGGACAAAGATTTTTCTTCCAGAACGTATAGACCAGATGCTCTTCTTCATAGTAGAACGATGAAAAAACCTCGCCGTTGTACACTTCGTACTGAGCGGGTTTGTCTCGCGGCACGCGCAGCACATACGCTTTTTCCATCATTGGATAATTGCCGCCGAAAAGCACGACGTCATAAAAATGACCTCGCATCGGAGGAATGAAGCGCTCTTCGTCCTCGTTCGGCTGACCGAGGTACGCGATCTGAAATCCCTTTTTATAGGTTTCAAATTCGACCGCGTCACCGATTTCAAGCGGAGGAAGCGGCAGCAGTTTCATTCGCCCGCCCCAGCGAATCGAACGAGCGGGCGCGTACAAATCGTGCATGCCGGACAGCGCGACATTTTCCACATCGCCGTTCTTGCGATAAATGCGCACATACCGCACGTCAATCATGTTCGACGCCGGGTCGTAATCAAAACGCACCGAGCGGAATTTCTTGATTCCTTTCGGAGTCAGAATTTTCGTCAGCGTATGCGCGACGACATGCGTCAAGCCGGTCGGCTCCATGACCAGATTCGTCGAGTCAAAGACCACGACCGCCGCCGCATCGGGATACTTTTCAGCATCACCGGCGGCATCAATCAAATCTCGTATCGGGTCTGTCTGCGCGTGCAATGGCGAGGTCAGCGACAACAGCCACAGCGCGGCGAGCCCGAAAATAATGTTTTTCAGCTTCATAAGATTCCCGTCAAGTTCTTATTTTAACAACTTAATCCCTTAATAAACAATACAAAGAATCCGTATTGATTCTTTATATAATAACAATCTTTGAGCAATTTTGCAAGGGCGTTCACCCAACCACATACTATCTACAATCGCCGAGGCAGATCCCCTGATCTGCCCGGAATGTTGAATAAAATCCGCCGCGGCTTGGCGATAGCGTGCCCGGTTCAACACAATAGCTACTGAACCGTGACACTCACCGATTTGCAAAGAAGGCCAAAATAGCCGGTTTGGTTCTCTTGCCAGCGACTGTAGTCGCCTTGAATGGCCTCGACTCCAAGCACATCGTCTCCGGGCGTTTGAATACCGGAACCAGGAAGTGTGATGGATGTCGCGGGCGCTGGAACAGATATGAACGCGTCGTTCTCTTGCAGTGTGGCCGTGTAGAAAGTTGCACCAGAGGCCTCAGTGAAAGTTACCGCTAAATCTTCTCCGACGGGCACCGTTGCATCGGGAAGCGGGGAAGTTACGGTGAAATCGCCGGGCACGCGCGCTGTTCCCGAAGTGTTGCCATATTCCGGATGCGAAATGTTAAAGGTAAATTCCTCACCTGGGAAAGCGTCGAAGGACTCGGGGGTGATGTAAGCCCCGTCGAAAAACTCTTCCAGTGTCACGCCATCGGCGGTGATCGTAGCCCCGGAAACACCTACGCCATCAATTCGCCAATCGACATAGGCCATGCTCATGGCTGTCCAAGGCCCTTCCCCAGTACAAACATAAATGCCGGCGAGAATTCCCTCAAAGACACTCGTATCCGGCGTATCCGGCGGTTCGGGAGTTCCGCGCTCAAGATGCCAGAAGCCTTCATCGAAACAGCGCGCCCACCACCAATCAAAGGCACCGGCAAGGCTGTCATCCGCGCCGAGTGTTCCCAAGAGAATCAGCCTTGACGGAGGGAACGTTCCTGAATCGATGGCTGTCACCTCGAAGATAGGCTCATGGAAGAATCCCTCCGTAATGACGAGCGTATCTCCCATCTCAGGCTCATTCGACACGACAAACAGAGTTCCCGATACAGCGCTGTCGGTTTGAAAAAACGAAGCGGTCAACGCGCCGCCGGGAGGATAACAGCTCCCTCCTTGAAAGCCGCCTTCCCACTGTCCCGCGATATCGCGTCCCGCTCCTGTTTCGCGGTAAGCGGTAAAGCTTGCTGTCCAACCGGGGCCGGTCGCTGTGCCTTGAATTTGTTCATCACCAGAAGTGCCTGAGAAATTGCAGACTCCGTTCGGCGGTGTCCATGTGAAATTCACGGTATCGTCTTTAGCCGTACCGGCAACACCCCAACTGCTGTCGCCGTAGCTGACAAATCCCGTCAGGACATAGTAGCCGTCATTCGTCGGGTTGGTGCTGGGCATCTGCAGCACGAGCATAATGGATTGCTCTCCACCACCGAAATCCGCGATAGCGTAATATGTCCCCACCACATCCGGAGGCGTTATAGGTGTTCCATCATCTCCGCTGTCGCAACCTACGAAAAAGGCCATTACAAGGACTGCAAACACAGCAGCCAATATAACAGCCAAGTTATGAAAAGAGAATCGATTCATCGCCGCTCTCCTTCCTCTTGTTTAGAAATTATTCAGCACTTCTTTCGCCGCGCTATGTCTTGAGTTTTTTCTTGCGCGCGGCGGGGAAAAGGACGTTGTTCAAAATCAGCCGATAGCCGGGGGAATTCTTGTGCAGCGTGAGGTTCGTGGGCGGGTCACCGACGAGATGACGATAATCTTCCGGGTCGTGGCCGCCCATGAATGTCCACGTTCCCTTGCCGAAATTGCCGTGAATGTATTTCACTTCGTCGGTGCCTTCTTTCTGAGCCAAGACCATCGTGGAACGCTTCAAGAAACGTTTATGAAACGCGGTCGTCTGCCCCATGAAACCTTTCACCACGGCCGTATGACACTGCGTCAACATCGTCGGCACCGGGTCGTACTTTGCAGAGAAATCGAACAGCGTAAAATAATCCGTTTCTTGCACCGGCATTGATCCCGTTTGCGGCGACACATCAATATCGGAAAATTCATAGACCATCGGATTCGTAATCAGTGTATAATTCTCGAACGCCAGACTCTTTCCATAGTCGATTTTACTCTGGCAATTAGGATCAATGCCGTCTCCATCGAACGGCACGCCGCAGATGTCCGTCCCTTCCGCGGCCAGCGCGATGTCATAGGAATCCGTTCCGCTGCACATCGAAAACATAAAGCCGCCCTGCCCCATGTAGCTTTTAATCGCTTTCGCGACGGCGAGTTTCTGCTGCGATACTTTCGTAAAGCCCAAACGTCGCGCGCGTTCTTCCGAATTGCGCTGGCGATCGATATACCATTGCGCGAACCGGTACATGCCGTAAAATTTGCCGTACTGGCCGGTGAAATCTTCATGGTGCAAATGCAGCCAATCGTATTTGGAGAGCTTACCCAAAAGCACTTCTTCGTCATAGAGCCGGTCGAACGGAATTTCGGCGTATTCAAGCGCAAGATTCACCGCATCGTCCCACGGCTCCTCGGTCACTTGCTCCGGCGCATAAATCGCAACCTTGGGCGCTTTTTCGAGCAACACCACTTCCATATTGGAATTTTCGATTTCAGAATAAATTGCACCCGCGTTGCTGATTTGCTCGCAATCCACTCCGCGCAGGCGGCACTGATGTTCGATTTCCGGCGCGTAGTCCATCAGGAACGAGCCGCTGCGATAATTCAGAAGCCATTCGATATTCAAGCCATGTTCGAGAGCGTAGTACGCCACACCGTACGCTTTTAGATGATCCGTCTGCATCAAATCCATCGGAATGAGCAGCTTCTGCGCGAATGCTGGCAGCACGAGAACTATACACGCAACTAATCGAAGAATTGTTTTTGCAATCATTTTATTTCCTATCTTTCTATCTGCATCAAGAAATTCCGCCGCGAGTGGGTGCCGCCACCCCTCGCGTAATAAAATCCGCCGAGGCAGATCCCCTGATCTGCCCGGAATCTTAATCGCTTTTTGCCTCTTCAGGCGCTATTGTCCGTTTTTCTCGTAATTGCGCCAACACAAGTAGGACATGTAGCAACCTGTCTCCAACCTTATAACCAAAGGTATTCGGATGTTGAAGCCCATGGCAAATGTTATTTCGAAGGTTCCAACCTCTTTGATCCGTTAGAAGTACTCGGAGGTAATGGACAGTACTCTCACCAAGGCTCCTAATAACTCCTTCATCTTGCAGAATCTTGTCAAGACTACGAAGAGACAGACCTCCTCGTTGATCAGGTCGATAGACCGGTCCGCCAGTTAGTACCATCAAACGCCGGAGTGTGTTTTCAATCATGGGGATAAGAATATGTATGGCAGCAGCATGATCTCCGCGAAGATAAGCGGCCATCCCATTCTCGATTATTGGTCGATATTCAGGATCGTATACAGGTGATTGATAAATATAGTCCATGATTCTCTGCAATAGCGGGTCATAATTTTCTGCTATCTTCTCCAATACCATTCTTAGAAAAACCGCTGAAAATTCCATGTTTCGCGAAGTCTGCATGGCAACATGACCTTCCAAATCTTCTTCGAGTGGACCTATTTGCGCTACAGTACGTCCCTCTTTATCTTGTATTGTTCCCGTTATAAGATATTGCAATGGGGCATTTATTGCCAGCTCCTTAACTTGTTCCTCAATTTCTTCGGGGTCTGAAATGAAATATCCCGTAATTCGAGAAAGACACTCATTGAAAGTTCCCTTTGCCATATCAGAAACGAATTGTTCCATTTCTTCTCGTGTGATTGTTGTCTCAACGCTTATAGCTTGCATCTCTTCGTTAGACTGCTTGCCAAGTTCTCTAATCCGTTCAGTCAGAGCATTGGCATCTTCTTTCATACCATTTGCATAAAATACTTCAAAGACTTTCTGAAGCCACGACAATCCAGCTAGCCCTCCTGATTTCTCCGATTCCATGACGTACGCTTTTCCATATAGCCGAAGAACACGACGAGCATCCTCGACCTTATTACCTTTATAGTAATAACGTGCGAGCCGCATAGCGGCAGCCTCGGAGGCATGTGGTCTGAGCGTACATCCTTCCTCGTTACTCGACGTGCGCTTCAAGCGAGCTTCAAGGTCTTCGATAATCTTACGCTCTTGCTCTTGAGTGAACGGAACTTTTTTATTCTCGATCAGATAATCGAAGGAAAAGCCCCAAAGCCCACATAAATCATCTTGAGCGATCCTATCCTCGAACGCAATCATCGTGTCCCTAACAACCTCAACTTTGGTCTTGTCCTTGATACTTAGTGCAAGAGAAAGCGCACGTGCAAGCTTAGTGATCATATGCCCTTTATACTTGCAAAGGCTCTTTTCTACGATGATCAGCGTCTCAACAATAACGATTCGAGCGAAGCTTACATCAGGGTTCTCGCCAAGAATGGGCTTCGTGAAATCCCATATTAAATCGGCGTATCGACAACGGAGAATTGGATGCGTAGCAGTCGTGGTCCGTTCCTGCCAGTATCGTATTATTTCCTGCGTGACTAACTTAATGCTGGGCGATTCGAACCACTGTCCATTTTCATCTTTCATCACTGCCATTGGTCCGTAGTAAGTTCCCCAACCAGCTCTGTCATTTTGATAGTTTTCGGTGAAGCCAAAGGCCATAGACTCTGCTTGCAGAGGAATATGCGGTTCTTCGATAGTCCTATCAGAAGCCCTTCGCAATTGACCGATTGCATCGAGTATCGAAGCCTCGCTAAAAGGTTCGCTCTTCTTATCAAACCGTTCAAGTATTTCGTCCAGTTGGTTTTGGATGTCAGTCAATATTTGCCTCTGGGAATTTCTCACGTTAAGAAGGAGATTCCATTGCGGGTCTGGAGACCCACAACGGCGTCGTGGATCTCACGTTCCTACTCGCGCACAAGTTCCATCGTGATACAATCCACCACCGGGCAAACCTGCACGCAAAGGCCGCAACCCACACATTTATCGTCGAGGATTTTGGGGATTATTTCCTGCCCGACATATTCAATAGCTATGTGTCCACCATCGCGGCAAGCGATGTAGCAATCGTTGCACGCGACGCACGTTTCTTCATTGATATGGCTGCGAACTTTTTGTCGCGGCAAATCATCATGACCGCGAAGATTCGGCAATGCTTTGCCAATGAGATCGCTGACACTCGCAAGGCCTCGTTCATCTAAAAGATGCGAGAAACCCGACGTTAAATCATCAATAATCCGAAAACCGTAATGCATCACCGCCGTGCAAAGCTGCACATTACTGGCCCCGACCGCCATTACTTCCGCTGCGTCATGCCAGTCGGAAATTCCGCCGTTGCCGCTGATGGCGAGCTTGGTATTCGACGCTATTTTTGCAACCGTGTAGAGCGTCAATGGTTTTATCGCTGGCCCAGAGAAACCGGAAAACGTTGACATCCCTCCGACGTCCGGTTCCGGCACGAACGTTTTCAAATTCACACCCATGAGCGATGGAAACGAATTCGCCGCTGTAACGCCGTCGCATCCGGCTCGCTCAACCGCGCGCGCGACTTCAGCAATGTCGGTCACTAATGGCGTGATCTTTATCAACACGGGTGTTGTGTCAGCCGCTTCTTTCACCCAGCGCGCCACGCGCTCGGTCGCTTCGACAGACTGCGCGAGCATCGCTCCGGGTTGTTCGCCCATCGAACCCTGTGGACAAGAGAAACTGCATTCGATAAGGTCCGCGCCCGCTTTACTGAGCGCCGACGCAAGCGACTGCCACGCTTCTTTGTTTTGCCCCATGATAGACGAGGCGATGAGTTTCGTCGGAAATTCTTTCTTCAGCGTTTTCACGCGGGCGATAATTTCGTCGATATGATAGACGCTGATGAGGTCAATATTCCCCATGCCCAATAAACGATGCTCGCCCCTGCGCCAGCCGCTCATCATCGGATACGTCAGCGACACCAGTGTGCCCGGCACGGACGTCGTTTTTAAGACCGCCCCGGCCCAACCCATCGCCAATCCCTGCCGCACGATATCCAGTTCGTCCGTAGATGGCGCTGCCGAAAGCAAGAACGGATTTTCCAATTCAAACCCGCAGAAAGGAACCGACAAATCCCGCAGAGGATAGACCGATGGAAACCGGTCGAAGGGCTCCCGCTTGATGTCGCTCATTTGCCCTCCTTTGAGTACTGAATAATTTCTTCGGCAACGCGTCGTCCTTCCGCGAAAGCGCCGACAATTGTTCCTTCGCCGCGCGCCGCATCTCCGCCGACGTACACTCGCGGAGTACTACTTTCGTTAGGCACTAACCATCCGGCATCGCTTCGCGGAATTTCAGGTAAAATGGCCTCGCCCACTCGTGCTCCAATAGCAACAATAACGCGAGTCGCATCCAGTCGAATCGGAGGCGCGTCAACGGGAATCGGTGTCGGTCGTCCGGACGCGTCGATTTCGCCCGGTTGTTGCCGTTGCAAATCCACCGCTTTGACACGTCCTCCTTCGCCAGCAATGCGCACCGGATTTTCTAAAAATCGAACGACAACGCCTTTCGCGGTGACTTCTTCGACTTCTTCCTCCCACGCCGGTAAATCAACGTATCTTCGGCGATAAACGACCGTCACGTCCGCTCCGGCTTGCCGCGCCACCAAAGCAGCATCCATCGCCGTATTTCCCCCGCCGACGACAATGACTTTTTCACGCGCGAGGGCAGGAGGTTTCTCCCTTGTGCGTCGGAGAAACGACGATGCTGACTCAACATTGGCGAGATATTCACCTTCAATTCCAAGAATGGCGGGTTTGCCGAGACCCACGGCGACGAAGATCACATCGAATTCGCGCAAATCTTTCAGGCTGCGGATCTTCTTCGAAGTGACAATCTTTAACCGGTCGACGAAAGCACGCAAGTCTTCTTCCAGTGGATTTTCTGCGCGGGCCTTTGGAATCTCACAGGCTGGAATCCCGCCAACTTTTGACTCTTTCTCGAAGACGGTAACATCAATCCCTTGTCGAGCGAGTGTCAGTGCGCATCCGAGTCCTGCCGGGCCTGAGCCCACGACCGCTACTCGCTTGTCTTTTTTTTCTGGCCAGTTTGGAAAAGTTTTCGCTTTGACGGATGCGGTAACAAACTGATGCAAATCGCCGATGCGAATGGAATCGTCCATGCGGCCTCGTGTGCAATGACTGCGGCAGAGAACACTTGATGGACACACCGCGCCGCAAAGTGTGATGAACGCATTCGCGCTGCGCAATTCTTCGGACGCGCCCGTAAGGTTGCCACTGCGAATCATGCGAATGAAACGCGGGATGTGCACATTCGCAGGACACGCGGCGATGCAGGGGGCATCAAAACACTGCAAGCACCGCCATGCTTCGGTCAGTGCTTGCGTTTGCGTAGTGACGGGCGGCAGGCTCATGAATGTTGTGTCCTCCTTCGCTCGGCGGCGTCCTGAATCGCTTCGACGATTTGCACATAACCGGTGCAACGGCAAAGATTTCCCGAAATGGCTTCGCGGATTTGATGTTCCGTCGGTGAGAGGTTTCGTTGAAGTAAAGCTTCCGCGGACATCAGCAAACCCGGCGTGCAAAAACCGCAATGCACCGCGTCGTGGTCTAAGAACGTTTCCTGCAAGTCCGTCAGATTTTCGCCGTGCGCCAAACCCTCGACCGTTAATATTTCAACATCACCTAACGCCGCGACCAACACAAGACACGAACACATCGGCTTGCGATTGATTAACACCGTGCAAGCTCCGCACTCGCCAATTTCGCAGCCGCACTTCGTCCCTGTGAGTCCCAAATCTTCACGCAGAAACCGCAGCAGCGTCCTGTCCGCAGGAACATCTCGCTCGACGACCTGCCCATTGACGCGAAGTTTTACAGATTGTTTATCACTTTCAGGTGGATTCATGTTTTTTTAAAATCGTATGATCTGGTAGTGCCGCACGGCAGTGCGCTTGTGAAAAGGGTATTTTTCCTTGTGATGTAGGATATTGGTAAATGATTTGGGCGCACTGCCGTGCGGCACTACCGATGCGTTGGTATTTTAGCGCAACAGCAGCAGCTTTCGTGTAAACTGCTGCCCGCCGGCGTGAAGGGTGGCGAAGTAAACGCCGCTGGGGACGTGCGCGCCGCGTGTGTTCGTGCTGTTCCAAACGGTGCGGAAGCGGCCTGCGGAAGAACACGTTTCGGTTAGCGTGGCGACTCTTTGACCGAGTACGTTTGTAATGCGAATCTGAATTTGTCCCGGCGCGGCGACGGTGTAGGTCATCACGGCTGTCGGATTGAACGGATTCGGATAGACACTTTCGAAGGCGTATTCAAATGGAATATTGCTTTCAGGAGACGGCGGCGCATTCGTATTCGTTCCGGCGATGAAATACAAATTGTCAATCATCACGCCAAGCTCAGTATACGCGCTGTCCGAAACCAAACGGAAACGCAAGCGAACATCCGGCGCAGGCGCCCACCTGTCGAGGCAAAGAAAGGTGCGCGTCCATGGGATATCCATATCGTAAAACCAACCCGCCGATTCCCACGTCACACCCGCGTCCATCGAAAGTTCGACGCCGAGACTGTCGTCGGGATCCATCCGCGAGAACCTGTCGAACTGCAAATGCGCACTGTTGGCTCCGCTTAAATCGAGCGCGTTCGAATACTCAGCCCAAGCGTTCGCGTCATTCATATAGGTCGTACGAAAAGCAATCGGATTTGTTGACAGCGCATGCCCGTGTTCTCCCATTGAAGTCGTCCAAGTCGAATTCTCACCGCCGAACGTCCAGTCCGCAGCCATGTTTTCGAAATCTTCAATGAGAACAACGTGTCCTACCGGCAGCGTTATCACCAGCGAAGTGTCTTGGTCAATCCAATAACCTTTGCGGTAACCAACATGTTCGATATCGTTTGCAATAAAGAAGCAATCGTAGTTCCCTGTCGGTTTGGAAATATCCATTTCTCCTGTCGGCGAAATAATCGTATCGGGAAACGTACTCTTGATGTATAGCATGCTTGGCAGTGGTTGACCTTCTTCATCTTCGATACGTACATGAATGTTGTGCCACGCCAGCGGTTCTAACTCCACATCACGAAATTCGCGGCTGGAACGGCGCGTGAAATATTCTCGCTTGGGTACGTATCCTTCCTTGCGGAATTCAACCGTGAACGAATCCGCGGGGAGAAAATAATATCTGCCATAAACCGGTTCGGTATAGCGCGGCGGCAGAACGCGCTGCCAGGTCGAAAGAATGCGCCATTCGGCTCGCAGCGGTTGACCTGTCACGGCGTCTTTCACATGACCATAAACGATATGTTCGTTGTTATCCGGATGGCGCGTGCGATCAAGAATAAAGCGCGCTCCGGGAAGCTGATCTTCGATGATTTGTTCGATAATCGCGCTGTCAGGCTGAATGCCGGTTTGGATAGAGCCTACCTCGTCGGCGAATTGAATCGTGCCCAATTTCCAGTAGAACCAATCCTGCGTGTTACCGCGATGATTACCGCTCAAAACAAAAAGATAGTGCGACGAATGATCGAAGTTCGGAATTTCCATCGCAAGGCGGCTGCCGAAAGCGGCTATCATCACCGAATCCGGCGCTTCTTTTCCTTCCCAGTTCCACGGGAAGATGCACTTTTCAGCATTGCCGCCCGCACGACTGGAATGATACATTATGGATGTCACGGGTTGAATTTCGAGCGCTAAATCTCGAACGCACTGCGCTTCAGGTTCCGAGAACGGCGCCGGGCCGCGATAATAATCGTAGGGCTCATTCCCGCCGGGCTGCCAGAGAGTATCGCCCCAATCCCAGTTGAGTTCAAAGATGCGATTCAAATCCACTCCGCACGAATCCCATCCCATCCCCGGTGTAATCGTGCAGTCCGTCAACGGCGGCGGCTTGTAACCGTTTTTTCGGTAAGAAACATCGCGCCCATCCATCACCACTGCGAGTCCATCCGGATTCATCGACGGCACAATATAAATCTGAAGCTGCTGCACCCAGTAACGCACATGCGGAAGATTCTGAACATAGCCGTCGGTCAATTCATGCAGAAGTGCGTGAATGATTTCGATACCTAAAACCTCTTCGGCGTGAATATGACCGACGAAAAGAACGGCAGGCTCGTCTTCATTTTCCTGCACGTTATCGGAAATCTTCACGGCATAAATCGGCAACACCTGCCCGTCGGTTTCCCCGCTCGAATGTCCAATCGAATCCACTTTCACCATCGTCGGATATTCCGCCTGCAATGCGAAAATATCCGCCATGATTTCATCGTAGGTATGATAGCGCGGGTCGATGGTCGCCTGAGCAAACCCAAGCGACGAAAAACACATCAGCACGAAGAAAAGAAAAATGAATCCCCGGCACAATACAACGCTGCTTTTCATCGAAGCGAATCCTTTTGTAAGAAGCTGTCGTTTTATAAAATGATTACTTCAGCAATGTCATTTTCATGGTCTGCTGAAATCCGGTCGTCTTCAGTCTGCAGAAGTAGGTTCCCGACGCGACATTTCCGGCGTCCCAGTACAGCCGATACGCTCCCGCCTGCAGGAAATCATCCGCAAGCATCGCAACGTTTCGTCCCAACACGTCAAAGATGACCAGCTCAACGCGCTCGCTCGTCGGCAATGAAAACCGGATTTCCGTGACGGCGTTGAACGGATTGGGGAAACTTTCGAGCGCGTAGCCTTCCGGCACGGCAGGCCCGGTGCGCAAAGGCGTATCCACGGTGTAATCATTCAAGCGCTGCGCCCAGATATTTATCAGCGGTGCTTTGCCCGACGCGCGCCAATCCTGCCAGAATGTAATCGCTCCTCCCGCGCCATCATGAACGATGGTGGAACGATGCTGCCAATTTTCCGATTCATTGACGACCACGCCTCCATCCACCCAGTTCGCCGGAGAAGGATTGGAACCGGTCGCATCAAAGTGCATCGCGTAAACATCCGGGTACTGTCCGCTGCGCAAATCCGTCCAAACCAGATACACACCTCCGCCCCATTCCGTGATATGTTCGCATTCGTACTGGTCGCTGTTTTGTGTAACGACTTCCAGTCCATTTGTCGGAAACTGCACTGTTCCCTGCGGATTGATCTTTTGCATAAACAAATTGCGATCCACGCCGTTTCGGTAATCTTCCCATGTGACGAAAAGGTTTCCATCTTCATCGGAAACACAGTGCGGCCGAATCTGATCATTGGTTTCCGTGCAAATCGCCAAACCGTCATCTGTCCAGAAAGCGGCGCCGCTCGCGTCAAGGTGCTGCGCGTAAATATCATCATCGTTCAGATTGCGGCGGTCTCGCCAAGCGTAATACGCGCCGCCGGCGTTATCGCTGACAACAACAGGTGCGCGCTGCTCGCCTGCGAAGTCGCACACCGCCGACGTCCACACAATCGTCCCATCCGAATTCACGCACGCGCTCATCACATCGGCTTCTTCGCCAGCGCTTATCTCCCAAAGGACAATCACTCGTTCCGCGCCATCGGCAATGATTCCCTGCATCAGGTCATCGTCGAACGTATCCTGAAGGGTAATCGGTTCCGCCCAGACGGCGGCACCGGAGCTGTTCAATCGCTGCACATAAATATCAATCTGCCAGTCATCATTCCGCCCTGACCACGCGATATAGACTCCTCCATTCCCGTCGGGAGCACAGCCTGCCATGTCCTGATCCCGTTCAGATTCGGCGACCATCACACCTTCGGCTGACCATAGGGTTTCACCTAAGATATTTATATGCTGCGCTCGAATCAGGCTCGCACCGGTGCGTTGATCCTCCCAGACGACGAAGAAGCCCAGATTTCCATCCCGACACACTTGATGACTCTGCTGATTCGCTTGTGTCCCCGGAGGAAAATCGCCCGCAACCGGTACGCCATTCATCGGAAGGTCAATCAAACCGAGACTGTCTATAATCTGATAATAGAGCGCGGCTCCTTGAGCGCCGAGACGTCCATCTTCCCAGACACAAGCGACACGACCGAAATCAAGCGGCACCGACAGCGGATGAGTCGCATCGCCATCGAGTCCCCAGACGATTTCAACACCCCCTGCAGCAAGATGCTTCGCTCCCAAATTATCCAACCGCTGCAAACGCAATCCGATAGAACCGTTGCGGTTGTCGCTCCAGACAACTAATGCACCGCCCGTACCATCAGACCGGAGAAGCGGCTGCGTCTGCATATTCGCCGAATCAATCACGACAATCCCGTTTGCGGCCCAGAGTGCATTTCCCGAAGCATCAACTCTCTGCGCATACACATCCGCCAAAAGCCGATTCCCATTTTGTTCGCGCGTATCTTCCCAAACGAAAATTGCGCCGCCTTGGCCATCGCCAATCAGACGGATTTCTTCCTGACTGTAGTCCGCATCGCAGATGAGTAATCCATTCGCCGTCCATTCCTGCAAACCATCGAAGGCGATTTTCTGAGCGTAGATATCCGATTCCAAACCGTCCATACGATAATCCGCCCACGTGCAAATCGCTCCGTTGTTTCCGTCGTAAGCGATGCGCACCTTATTCTGATTCAAAGCTGCGTCGCATAAAAGCTGGCCGTTGTCTTGAAAGAGCATTTCCCCTTGAAAATTGACACGCTGAATGTAAAGATCCGTTGGGCCGTTTCGAGAATCCACCCATGTGATAAACGCGCCGCCGCTTCCGTCAACAGATAGCTTCGGCGTTTTCTGTTCACCCGCCACATTGCAAACGAGTACTCCGCTGTTTCCCCACGGCAGCGTACCATCAACAGCAATTCGAGTGATATAAATATCCGCATCCCCGCTGCGCATATCCTGCCAGCCTAAAATCATACTGCCGTCATTGCCGGGGTAAGCGGTCACTTGCTTCTGACCACCGTTTTCCGCCGCGACTGCCAGTCCGTCAGCAGGCCATGCCGGATCAACCGTTCCGTCTGAGCGCAGATGCTGAGCATAAATATCTCCCGCATCCCCGCCGCGACCGTCCACCCATGCGATGAGAGCTCCGCCATTGCCGTCATGCACCGCGCGCAGCGTCGTTTCACCGACGTAAGAAGGAAATGCATTGACCAAGACGCCGTCCGAAGCCCATTGTTTATTGCCGTTGTTATCCAGCTTCTGCGCCCACACATCGCCAGTCGTATCATCGCGGAAATCAATCCACGCGACAATCCAACCATCCGTGACTGCAATCGGCTCCGGGTCTTCCTGACGACCACGATAGGCCACGACAGGCACGCCGCCGGTTTGCCATTGGATAACACCTTCTGCATTGACTTTTTGTGCATAAATATCTCGGTCACCCGTGCGCGTATCCGACCACACAAAAAGAACATCACCGTTTTCAGCGCGAAAACCCGCGCGCTGCCACTCGATATGATGACCCTGACGAATCACCACACCCGTCTCATGCCATTTGAGCGGTGACGCATAAAGCTGCATGAAACACCCAAGGGTGCTGAGCATCAGCAGGACAAAAAGCCCTGACAGTTGTCGTGCTAATTTCATCGAATCAAACTCCTGTTACTTTTATTTCGATATTATATTTTTGTAGGGACATGGCCTGCCATGTCCGTTTTTTTTCACGCGGTGTTGTCCGCCAATTGGCTGCTTGCAGCCGACCCTTAAAAAGTGCGCCGCGAAAAATATCTCCCCCCGCGTGCGGGGGGACAACACTCGCCGAGCCGGGTTCAGCGCAGGTTTCCCTATGCCAAACGATAACGTTTTCGCGCGTAACCCGGCCGGAACCTTATTGCTGCCGCTTCCCCGTCTCAACATACACTTTCAAATTCCCAAACGCCTTCTCCCACGCCATCCGGTGCCATTCGCGCGCTTCGTCCCACGCGTCTCCTTCGCCCCAGCCCTCGTGTTCAAAAACCATGCGCGTCTTTCCATTGTCACCATAAAATTCAACCCGCCCAAACGTGCGAGGTTCCGGGTCATTCATAAACTCTAAAAATTGATCAGGCCCTCTCCATGTGAACGCGAGTCGTTTCTTCGGTTCGACAAGCGTAAAAACACATCCCTTCGTACACATGTGTTCGCGGTCGGGCGCGGCAAAAAACAGCTCAAACGCTCCCCCGACCCGCGCTTCAATAGTCGCCTCCATCGGAAGCCACGCTGTAATCCCATTCGCCGTCGTCCACGCATCCCAAACTTTATCAAGAGGAGCGTTAAAAGATAGATGAAATTCCAGTGTGTCCATAGTATAATGTTTATTTATTCACTTTTTTCCTACCTGCGCCCTCTCATTCTCTTGAGTTCCGCATCAATCGTTTCTATTGATGGATCAAAAAAATCAAATACCTCATATAGCGGTTTTGTGATTGTCTTGACAACTTCAGGCAAAGCTGCCACAATTTGATCCGCTTGAACTTGTATCTCCGACACAACAGTTTCTTGTTGCGAAGTTAGCTTCCTATACACCCATAGATTTGGAGATGATGAGAGCGTGCGACCAGAAAGACCCTCCCATGTGAAGCGAATTAAGATTGATGAAGTTGGATTTCCAAACAAGTTGGCAAGTCGTTCCGCATGCGACAGGCATTCACCAACTTGCCAGATTGGAGTAGTCACTTCAAATACTGTTCCCGGTTCAACTTTTTCAGATGCATCTTCATAATATCCTTTGAGTAGAAACATCTTGCCTTCTGGAGAAGCACGCCAGAAATCTGAATATGCAGCAGAATCATCGACCTGTGTAAACCAACATTCTATAAAACCATTATTCACGTAAGGCTTCATGTCTTCCCGGTCAATAACAACCCAAAGTGGCCACCCTGTTTCATGTCCTTTTGCCTTGCGAAGAATTTCCTTAAATTCTTTAAGTGAAGGTATTTGAAAATCACCCGTAAGTGAGTATGCAACATTCCATATACCATTGGCATAGCGAGATGGACTTTCATGCGGAAGCCTTTTCTTCAACAACGCTTCCCATTGCTCCTTCGCTTTTTGAATCCAATTCTCAAGATTTGCCTTTTGTTGTTCCTCTGGAGATAACCTATCTGGAACATTGCCAATACCAAGAAAAATATCCCGCATTCTGTCCAGCAGATCCTCTCGAGACGACCGTATACAACGACTGATCAACTCATCCCATTCACGTCCTGTTCGCGGCGGCTCACTGCAAGGTCCTGGGCGCCGTATATAATATGTATTCTGATGAACATGAGCACCATCTGGTCCAGGTCGGATGGCTCGGATTGGAACTTTATGTCCACCTGGTACTTTGATTATTGGAAAAGAATCTCCCCGTTCTGGATGTGTCACATGATGAACTTCACAGTGATAGGATGGATCGGCGTATCGTTGGACAATTCCATTTATAACATCTTGGGAATAGTAACCTAGGTTTTCTGGCCGATTTTCATCCGGAATCCATTCATTGTTGTTTTTTGTATGTCCGAGAATAATATATCCACCACCGTGATTAGCCAAAGCAAGAAGTGCTTGAGCGAGATTCGCTTTCGCCTTTCCTTCGGAAAGGTCAAGCCAATTCTTCAATTCAATATCCAAATCTTCACGGGGATAAAGTAGAAGATTTTGAAGTTGTCTTTGAATTTCAGTTGGTTGTTTGTTCTCAGGCATTTCTTGTCGAACCAATTGATTATATATATCTTTATAATTTACTAATTTCAAAGCATAAAGTCAACCGAGACAAGCCTCCCGAAATACTAAAAATGTGGCTTGGAGACGCCTTTTCAGGGGTTGACTCATAACTTGTTTTTTCGTATATTAGCAAGTTGTATGTGAAATTGTTCTTTTTTGAAATCCATAAGCATTAATAGGTAAAATCCATGAATTCTCCGACTCCAAGCACATCAGCGGCCGCCGGTGGAGCGACGCCGCGCAAATTTCAGAATTTTATCGCCGGTAAATGGTGCGACAGCGTCACGGGCGAAACGTACGAAAACCACAGCCCGGCCAACTGGAAAGACATCATCGGCACCTTCCCGCGTTCCAATGAAGAAGATGTTGACCGCGCGGTGAAAGCCGCCCGCAAAGCGTTTAAAACCTGGCGGCTCGTTCCCGCCGCTGATCGCGGAAACATTTTCCAGCGCATGGGTGATTTGATGGTCAAGCACAAGGAGGACATCGCTCGCGAAATGACGCGCGAAATGGGCAAAGTTTTGAAAGAAACGATGGGCGATACGCAGGAAGCGATTGACACCGCCTATTACGCGTTCGGCGAAAGCCGCCGCCTGTTCGGTCACACCGTTCCGTCGGAATTGCCGAACAAAAACTGCATGACCTTCCGGATGCCTATCGGCGTCGCAGGGCTAATCACGCCATGGAATTTTCCATCGGCGATTCCCGCATGGAAAAGTTTCCCGGCGCTGCTTTGCGGCAACACCGTCGTTTTCAAACCTGCCAGCGACACTCCAGCAACCGCCGTCCGGCTGGTGGAACTGCTGTTGGAAGCAGGCGTACCGCCGGATGCCGTGAATATCATTCATGGTTCCGGGCGCAAAGTCGGCATTCCGCTGATTGAACATCCCGAAGTAGATTTGATTTCGTTTACCGGTTCGTCGGAAGTCGGACGCGACATCAGCTCGCGCGCGGGAGCCAGACTCAAGCGCGTGTCGCTCGAGCTCGGCGGCAAGAATCCGCAAATCGTGCTCGACGACGGTAATTTAGACCTCGCGCTCGAAGCCGCACTCTGGGGCGCATTCGGCACGACCGGCCAGCGCTGCACCGCGACATCGCGGCTTATCATTCAAGCGGGTGTCCATGACAAACTTGTTGACATGCTCAAAAACGCGACGAACAAACTGCGCTGCGGAGATGGACTCGACCCCAAGACCGATGTCGGGCCGCTGGTCAATGAAGCACAACGCGACACAGTCGAATCCTACGTGAAGATCGGTCTCGACGAAGGCGCGAAACTCGTTTGCGGCGGCGAAAGGGACACGAGTCCGCAATGCGCGAACGGCTGGTTCTACCGTCCGACGGTTTTCGCGGGCGTTACTCCGGAAATGCGCATCGCTAAGGAAGAAATTTTTGGGCCGGTGCTGTCGGTGCTCAAAGTGAAAGATTTCGATGAAGCGATTGCCGTGGCGAACAACGTGGACTACGGCCTGTCGTCATCCATTTTCACACAGGACGTCAATCGAGCTTTCCGGGCGATGCGCGATATCGAAGCGGGCATCACATACATTAACGGCGCGACAATCGGCGCGGAATGTCATATGCCTTTCGGCGGCGTGAAAGACACCGGTAACGGTCACCGCGAAGGCGGCTGGACAGTTTACGAATTCTTCAGCGAAATTAAAACCATTTACGTCGATTTTTCCGGCACGCTGCAAAAAGCGCAGATTGATAATTATTAACAGTTCCGGCCGGGTTACGCGCGATAACTTTATCGTTTGGCCTACAGGAACCTGCGCTGAACCCGGCTCGGCGAGTTAAAATTCTCTTCCGAACTAAACCATACGCTCCTGCGTGTGGTATTGCTGCAGGACGCGGAAGCGTCCTGCCTGGTGAATAGGAAATCCCACTGGTTTCAGGGGAAATAAAATGACCCGAGAAAAATTACTGACGACGCAAGAAGCGGCACAGCAACTGAAAGTGAGCAAGAGCACAGTGACGCGCATGGCGCGGCAGGGGCGTTTGCCGGGAATGCGCGTGGGAAAACTGTGGCGATTTTCCCAAAGCGGACTAACGCTCAAACTGCGCCAGCAAAAGCTCGCCGGTAAGAAAAAGAAACGGCGCCGGCGAAACGGTTTCGTCGATTGGCGCAACATTGCGACGGACATCGGCTTCGTTGAACCGTTCAATCGTCATGAAATCCGAGGAAGGTGGTAAGTGATTAAGTGTCTTGACACCATGGTCCTTATCTACCTCGTGGATAAGGCGTCTCCGTTTCACAAGCGCGCAGTCGAGATTATCGAACAATCCGAAAACGGTCTCTGGCGCAGCTGCATCTGTTTCTCGAGTCTGGCGGAATTTGCTTCGATTGTGACCAGCGAGGAGTGCGTGCGCTATCCTCTGAGCGCGAAAGTCGCACGCGGCTTCATCGAGAAAATCATGAAGGCTCCTCAGCCCGACATACTCTATGCTGACGCGCACATACTGCGCGACACGTTCACGTTGATAGAGAAACATCGCAGTCAGCGACGGCGATTCTGGGAAACGATGACCGCCGCCACGATGCTCGCGCACGGAGTAAAAACCATTGTCACATCTCAATCGCGAAATTTTCAAGCCATCCGCGAGATTCAAGTCGAGAATCCATTCGAAACGCTCTTTGCATGATGAAACCATTTGTCACATCTGATACGATAAAACAACTTTCCCGCCGCTGGCTCCGCGACGTCGCGCCTTACAACCACACCGAGATGAAACTAACGTCGGACAAAGCGGCGCTCTTAGTCATTGACATGCAGCGGTTCTTCTTGGAGCCGGATGCACCCGGTTACACCAGCGGCGCACCGGCGATACTACCGGGAGTTCAGCGCTTGATTGAAGCGTTTCGCGACGAAGAGCGTCCGATTATTTACACCCGCCATGTTCACCATCCTGACGGCAGAGACGTTGGAATTATGGGATGGTGGTGGGACAGCATGTGTATCGAAGGAAGCCGCGAAAGCGAAATCCATCCGGACATCGCACCGCTTAACGATGACAAAGTTCTTCTGAAACATCGCTACTCCGCTTTCTACAACACAGATTTGGAAATTGTCCTGCGCGGCTTAGCGATTGAAGACCTTGTCATTTCCGGTGTGATGACAAATCTGTGCTGCGAAACCACCGCGCGCGATGCGTACATCCGCGACTACCGGGTCTTCTTTTTAGCAGACGGAACGGGTGCAGTGAACGAAGAAATGCAAATGGCGAGCTTGAAAAATCTCAGCTACGGATTCGCTCGCATCACAACCGTCGATGAAATGATTCAGGAATTATAAAGGTACAAGAAAATGGTGTTGCCTCCCATTCAAACTCCACGCCGACGGGTCGGCTCAACAGACCCTCCGAACATTCATCGCACCATTTTTCGATGAGTGAGAGAAGTGTTTGTTTTCCATCCCAATCCTTCACGTGGATTGAAAGAAATTTAATAGGAGGTTCACATGACAAAGAATAGCATTACCACACAGAATGTACACGAAATCTTGGGTAAGTATATCCTTGCCGACGGTTTCGACATGGTTTTCGATCTGGATAAATCTCAGGGGAGTTACATCTATGACAGCCGTACCGGGAAACGTTATCTCGATTTGTTTACGTTTTTTGCGTCCTCACCCGTCGGACACAATCATCCCCGTTTCATGACGCCGGAAATGCTGGAACATTTCGGGCGTGTAGCTGTCAACAACGTGACGAACTCAGACCTGTACACGATTGAGATGGCCAACTTCGTAGATGCGTTCTTCAAACACACCGTCCCCTCGAGTTTCAAGCACGGCTTCTTTGTTTCCGGCGGTGCGCTGGCAGTCGAAAACGCCATTAAAGCGGCCATGGACTGGAAGGTGCGCAAAAATCTCCTGAAAGGCCATCGCCGCGAACTCGGCCATCAAGTCCTTCATTTCGAACACTGCTTCCACGGCCGTTCCGGCTATACGGTTTCCATGACGAATACGTCCGACCCGAACAAGAATAAATTTTTCGACAAGTTTCAGTGGCCTCGCGTTATCTCTCCCGCGATTAAATTCCCGCTGAACGAAGGGAATCTAAAGGACGTGAAAAAGCTGGAGACGCTGTCCCTGAATCAAACCAAGATGGCCTTCCACGAGAATCCCAATGATATTTGCGCCATCCTCGCCGAACCCATCCAAGGGGAAGGCGGCGATAATCATTTCCGACCGGAATTCCTGCGCGCTCTTAAAACTCTGGCCGATGAAAATGAAGTCATGCTCATCTTTGACGAAATACAAACCGGTTTTGGCCTGACGGGCAAATGGTGGTTTTTCGAGCATCTCGATTTTGAGCCGGATATGTTCTGTTTCGGAAAAAAATCTCAGGTCTGCGGTTTTGCGGCTGGTCCGAAAATCGATGACATCGAGGATAACGTCTTCCGCATTTCAAGCCGCATCAATTCGACGTGGGGCGGAAATCTCACCGACATGTTCCGCTCCTATCATTACATCCAGATCATCGTGGAAGAAAAACTTATCGAGAACGCTGCGAAAGTCGGCAAGAAGCTGCTTGCGAAGCTGCAGGAGCTGCAGGAAGAACATCCTGATCTTATCTCCAACGCTCGCGGGCGGGGACTCATGTGCGCTTTCGACCTCCCCGATGGAACAATGCGCGACCAATTGCGCCATGTTCTCTATGAAAACGAGGTCGCCATTTTAGGATGCGGAGATCAAACTCTGCGCTTCCGGCCGCCGCTGAATTTCTCGCTTGCCGAATTAGACAAGACCTTCGACATTCTGCGCAAGAGCATCGATAAACTATGCGAACATCCGGAAGTTTGCCCGGTTTGCGGACGCGAACTCGCCGAGCAGGATGTTGACCGTTTCAGCGTTTCATAGTGGAGATACTGTGGGGTATCTTAGCGACTTCATTCAAGAAAGACTGAAAAGCGCCGGACGTCAAAAGCTCGTCGTCGGACTTTCAGGAGGTATCGATTCCGCTGTGGCGGCGGCGTTGGCGGCGGAAGCGATTGGCCCGAAGAATATTCGAGCTTACTACTTACCCTACAAAACCAGCGCATCCGAGAGCCTCGATGACGCTCGCGAAACCGCCGATGCGTTCGACATCTCTCTAAGCGTCATCGACATTTCCCCTATCGTGGATCCCTATATCGACAGCGTTCCCGATATGAATGCGATTCGACGCGGGAATGTCATGGCGCGCGCGCGGATGATGATTCTCTTCGACCGCGCTCACGCGGACGCACTCGTGTTGGGAGCCGGGAATAAAACCGAAGCTCTCTTAGGTTACACGACTCATTTCGGAGACAACGCCTGCTCCCTGAATCCTCTGGGGGATCTCTATAAAACCGAAGTCCGGCGCATGGCCGAGTATCTGCAAATTCCGGAATCCATTCAGAAAAAAAAGCCCACCGCCGACTTGTGGCCGGGGCAGACGGATGAAGGAGAATTGGGTCTCTCGTATGAAGAAGTTGACCGTCTTCTCGTGCGTATGGTGGACGAAAAGGCGTCACGCGCCGAGCTCTTGAAAGAAGAATTCGCTCCGGAGTTAATAACGAAAGTACGCGATTTGATTATCCGCAATGCGTTCAAAAGGCAGCCTATACCGGTGGCGTGGGCTGGCGAACCCTACTCAACCGAACATCTGGAGTCGCCCGAGTGGTGAATAAAGAACGCGAAGAGATTTCCTGCCCGGTCGGCCTGACGCTGGTCGCGACCCCGATAGGAAATCTTGCCGATGTTTCTCACCGGGCGCTGGCGATTTTGCAGACCGCGGATATCGTGCTCTGTGAAGACACGCGCCACACACAAATACTCCTGAAACGCTTTGGCATTCATGCGAAACTCCTGTCGTATGGAGTGCACAACCTGAAAGCGCGCTTGCCGCAGGTGTTGAAAAAGCTACAGGAAGAAGCGCGAATCGCTCTCGTTTCTGACGCGGGAACACCCGGAATTTCCGACCCCGGAGCCGAGCTTTGCCGCCGCGCAATCGCAGAGGATGTGCCAGTTCATGCCGTCCCCGGCCCGGCGGCTTTCGTGCAAGCGCTTGTACTTTCGGGCTTGCCGACATCCCGCTTCGTCTTCGAAGGTTTCCTGCCTCACAAAAAGGGACGCCAAACCCGGCTGAAATCGCTCGCCGATGAACCCCGCACGATTCTCCTCTATGAAAGCCCGCATCGTTTGATGAAAACTCTCGAACAGCTTTACGAATATCTGGGCAACCGTTCCATAGCAGTAGCGCGAGAATTGACGAAACTCCATGAAGAAATCGTGCGCGGCAAACTGACGGATGTCATCGAGACTTTTGCGAGCCGTGAGAAAATCCTCGGCGAGTTCGTTATCGTCATCGCAGGAAAAGACAGCAAGGAAAAAAGCTGATGCACCCCACGCTGTTTCACCTCGGCCCTCTGACCATCCACAGCTACGGCGTCATGATGACGGCAGCGTTCATCGTGGCTATTTTTCTGGCGGACAGACGGGCGCGAACCGCCGGAATGAGCAAGAACTTTGCGCTCGATATCTCATTTCTGATATTGATTTTTTCATTAGCGTGTGCCCGGCTGACCTATGTCGTGCTGCATTGGGACGAATTCGCGGAGCACCCGTGGGACACCATCTCCCCGATTCAGCATAACGGAACCATCGGCATCTCCGGGCTTGTGCTTTTGGGCGGCGTCATCGGAGGAATCATAACAGCCGTCATCTACGCGCGAAAGAAAAAGCTGTCGCTGCCACTGGTCTTGGACATTCTGGTGCCGTCGCTGGCCATCGGAATGGCTATTGGCAGAATCGGCTGCTTCTTAAACGGCTGCTGTTTCGGCTTACCTACGAATCTTCCGTGGGGCTGTATCTTTTCGGATGAAAGCCTCGCCGGATACACCTACCCTCACACGCACATCCACCCGACTCAACTCTACGACCTAACGTTCATGGTCATCATCTTTGTCATTCTCTTGCGCTATGACAAGCGCGCGCATGCGCAAGGGCGAACGTTCGCGCTTTTTCTTATCACCTACGCCATCGCAAGGTTTTGGGTGGAAGGATTGCGCTGGTACGAACCGGAAATGGTCGCGGGATTTATCGGCCCCCTTCGCATTACCTTCTCGCGTATCGTATCCACCCTGCTGTTTCTCGGGGGAATTTTCCTGTGGAATTTCTGGGGAAAGAAAACGACACTAAAGAATACAAAAACTTAAATGAACGGAATCCTTATCAGCTTCGAAGGCATTGACGCCTCGGGCAAAACGACGCAAATAACCCGTCTCGAAAGCTATCTGCAAGAACACGGCTTCGACGTGCTCGTGAAGCGCGAACCCGGCGGCACGAAGCTCGGAGAAAAAATCCGCGACGTGCTGCTCGACCCGGCTTCGCACGACATGCACCCTCGCATGGAATTTCTGCTCTATTCGGCATCGCGCGCGCAGCTTGTCGAACAGGACGTGCTCCCATTCCTCAAACGCGAACGAAGTGTCGTCCTGCTCGACCGTTACTACGATTCTTCCACAGCGTATCAGGGTGCAGGGCGTAAACTGGATTTGGCCGCAGTCAAACAGGTAAATCATTTCGCGACAGCCGGACTCGTGCCGCACCTGACGTTCTTCTTCGACCTTCCTTTGAAAGAAGCTCGGAAGCGCCAAGAGCAAGAAGCCGACCGCCTCGAATCGAGCGGCGATGATTTTTACGAGCGCACACGTCAAGGCTACTTGAAAATTTGCGCCGAAGAACCAAACCGTATGGTTCGCTTGGACGCTTCTCAGCCACCGGATGAAATCACGGCTCAGATTCTTGAAAAGGTAAAGACACTCATAAGAATAAGTTGACTTAGAAATATTGCTATGCCTACCTTCAAATTTTCACTTAGCTGTCTATAAGGGAGGATTATCATGAGTATACCATCACACCTTCGTCCTTTCTGGGTTCTTTTGCTACTACTTGTCTTTACCGGAACGGGTTTCGGAACGGATATATCAGGCCCGCTCAGTGGCATTTATGGTCCAGGAATCTATCACGTCGTGGGCAACATCTCCGTGCAATCAGGAAATAGTGTGCAACTCATGCCGGGAACTACGTTCATATTTGATGGTCCCTACTCATTTGAAATATACGGAACGCTCTTGTCCGAGGGAACAGAAGAAGATTCCATCATATTCACCACTGATACTCTAACAAATCCTGATCGATGGCGGGGTTTGCGCTTCTACAATTCCAGTAGTTCAGGCAGCCAGCTAGCTTATACCCTTATTGAGCACGCACGTGCGACTGGCAACTATCCAGATAATTGTGGTGGCGGGCTGCGTTGTGACAACGGTTGTTCACCCAGCTTCACCAACTGCACAATTCGTGGCAACCATGCTGGAAATGGGGGCGGGATATGGTGTATGGATTCGTCGCCCACTCTCATCAACTGCTTCATCGCAGACAACACCGCAATGGACTGTGGCGGCGGCGTGTACTGCTACGGGTCTTCGCCCTCTATCACTTATTGCACCATCTGCAACAACTCGGCAGCGCGCGGTGCCGGGGTGGCTTGTGCGCGGACTTCTACACCAGTTTTCACGAATTGCAGTATTAGCGGTAACTCGGGCCGCGGGGTTTCTTGTTACGAGAACTCGTTGCCGGTCTTTAACAGTACCATCATCACTTTTTCTACTGAGGAAGGCATCTGCTTTGATGGTGGAAGCAGCCAAGTCGAGTACTGCGACATTTTTGGAAATAGCGGTGGTTCGTTTGTAGGTACTGTCCCTGCTGGATTGGGCCAGATTTCTGGGACAAATGCTAACAGCGACCCGTGTGATCAATTCTTCAATATTTTCCTTGACCCTATGTTTGTGGATACCGCTACAGGCGATCTGCGATTGACCTTCGGTTCCCCATGCATCGATGCTGGAGATACTCTGTTACCACTTGATCCAGATAGTACAATCGCTGATATAGGAGCTTTCTATTCCGAGCATTCTCCATATCTGCGAGTTATACCAGAGAGAATAGATTTCGAACTGCTTGATTTAGGTACAGACTCTACGTCAGAAGTTCGCCTGCGCAATTCTAGCGACACCTTGATTATCATTGACACTATCTTCCACTCCATCCCTGATTACATCATCGACACAACCGGACTCAACGGACAAGTTGAACCACAGTCAACTTACTACATGAACATAACATTCTTCCCTTCGGCAGTAGGAACCTACATCGACACACTGATAATCGTAGCACAACAAGCAGGAGATGATACAATCCGCATCCCATTATACGGTGAAGCAGATGTCATTCCGATGCCTGTTGATAGTCTTGTTATTCAGCGAGGACCACTTAATGGCATCGAGCTTCGTTGGCCACCGGTTACGCAGTCAATCAGTGGTCAACCAATTAATGCTGATTACATTATCTACGGAGCAGTCTCTTTCGAGGGAGAGTTTGTTCCCTTTGGTTATGCCACAGATACATCCTACGTTCATCCTTACATCCTCAACAGCCAATCCATCTACTTCTACTATGTGACGGCGATTCCCGAAGGTGCATTGACATCGGATCAAATTGGCAAGCTGATACATGGCTACGAATAGCGGGGCGGCTGCAACCCCCGATTGAATCGGGGGCAACACCGCCAATCACACCACGCGGCCTCCTTTTTGCGGGAACGGAATAACGCCGCCGGGAGTGTCTTAGGTATCCCGCTATTCATGGCACAATATTATTATAGCAAAGTTCTTGGAGTACAATATGTTGCGCAGATTCACAAAATCCTTATGCTGGATGCTCGTCCTGCTGCCTCTGGCTCTCCCTCTGAAAGCCGGAGCGGAAACGAGCTCCCAAAACGAACTCTACGAGCAAATTCGGGAGAACATCAGCCTCTTCGGAGATGTCTATCGGGAAATCAGTCTCCGCTACGTGGATACGATTAACCCGGACGAATTCGTTCGAGCTGGCATCGACGGAATGCTCGCGACCCTCGATCCTTATACCGTGCTTTTCGATGATAAAGAGCTGGACGACCTCGAAATTCTAACGACCGGTCGCTATGGTGGAGTCGGCATCGAAATCGGTGTGCGAGGCGAGAAAAAAGTGCTGACCGTTATCACCGCGATGGATGATACACCGGCGCAGCGCGTCGGAATTCGTTCCGGCGACCGAATTATCGAAATCGACGATACGCCCACGGATGGCTTCACCACCGCGAAAGCCGCGCAATTCCTGCGAGGTGAAGCGGGCACTCAGGTTACGTTGATAATCATGCGAACCGGCAGTCAAGAACCGATTGAATTCGTCATCACGAGAGCCGAAATCGAAATCAAAGATGTTCCCTACTACGGCTTCGTCGAGCCGGGCATCGGTTATATTAAGCTGTCCCATTTTTCCCGACGCGCTTCTTCGGAAGTTGACCACGCTCTGACGGAACTTATCGCAGGCGGCATGGATGCGTTGGTACTCGACTTGCGCTCGAACCCGGGTGGCTTGCTCCCGGCAGCGGTGGCCATTTCGCAACGCTTCTGTCCTCGCGGCGAAACCGTGGTTTCCACGCGCGGTCGCATGATGGAATCCGAACGCCAATACACAGTGCCCAGCGACCCTATCGTGGGCGAGCTGCCGCTGGTCCTTCTGGTCAATGGCGGCTCGGCGTCAGCGTCCGAAATTGTAGCGGGAGCGATTCAGGATTTGGATCGCGGTGTCATCGTCGGAGAGCCGACGTTCGGCAAGGGACTCGTGCAATCCGTCATCTCTTTTGAAAGCGGTAAAGCTTTGAAATTGACGACCGCGAAATATTACACGCCGTCCGGCAGACTGATTCAAAAAGTAGATTATTTCTCGCCGAATCAGAATGTCGTCTTTGAGGACACAGAAGAAGTTCACATCGATTCCTTCGTGACAGCTCACGGGCGACCTGTTTACGGCGGAGGAGGGATTTCGCCGGACGTTTTGGTGCCGATGCCGGAACCCAATCGCTTGGGCATGGAACTCTGGCGGCAGGGAAAATTTTTTGATTTTATCTCGGAATATCGCGCTCGCCATCCCAACCTGACATCTGCGAAAATCACGGATGAAGCTCTGCAGGAATTCCAAAACTGGCTTGTCCAAACGGAATTTGAATATCGCAGCCGCGCGGAAAACTACTTTGCCGACCTTGAAGAAATCGCGCAGGAAGATACCATCTACGAGCAGATTACGGATGAATTGGAGCAGCTTCGCATTGCGCTTGCGCAAATCAGGGAATACGATTTCGAAGATGGAAAAGGATTCATCCGTCAATCGCTGAAAAGTGAACTCGCCGCGAACCTCTGGGGAACACGAGGTCGAACGGAAGCCAGTTTTAAGGATGACCCGCAGCTTCTTGAAGCGATTAAGATTCTCGTTGATCAACAAAGCTACCGTGCCCTGCTCGCGCTGGAGATGCCCGAAGATTCGACACGATAAGGCGGAATTTTGCCGCTGATTTTTCTATTGCCGCTAACCGGTTTTGCCGCCGGTCTCATCGGAGGATACCTGGGCATCGGCGGAGGCGTTTTGATGGTGCCGGTGCTCATCGAAATTCTCCAGACCCGAGGCATTCCCACCGAACACCTCTTTCAAATCGCTTTCGGAACGTCCCTGTGCGCCGCGATTGGAACGACGAGCGTTTCGGCGTTCAACTATTCCCGCGCAGGACGCGTCGCATGGAATTGTCTAATTTGGGCGGCGATTCCCGCTGTCGTCATGTCCCTCGTGGGTTCTTATCTCGCCGCCGTTTCCGCACCCGACTTGCTCCGCACCGCCTTCTCGATTTTCCTCATCGCATCGGTTGTCATTCTCATCCGCGGGAAATTCACTCCGCCTGAAGAAAACGTCCCCGTTCGGCATGTCGCGCTTGTGGGGACAGGATTGATTGCGGGCATTGCTTCAGCCTACTTGGGAATCGCGGGCGGCGTGATTATGGTATCACTGTTTCTGATCTGGGCGCGGCTGCCGGTCGAAAAAGGTCCCGGAACCAGCGCGGCTGTCGGCATCGTCACGACATCTGTCGGAACACTCGGGTATATATTGAACGGCATGGCAGCGCAAAATCTTCCATCCGGAACCTTCGGCTTCCTCGTCCCCACCTACGCCATCCCGCTGATGCTCGGCGCGATCCTCGGCGCTCCCATAGGCGCAAAGCTGAACCGCCGCTTCGGCACGAAAATCTTCCGCTACGTCTTCGCCGTATTCCTATTGTTTATTGCGGGCAGATTATTATTGCGTTCGTTTTGATATAATTTCAAGAAGATTTACCTGATATTTTCCTTATTCACTACAATCCATCCCAAAACAACTCAACTAACGATTTCGGAGTTAAACAATGAAGAAAAAAGTATTGGTACTCGCCGTTGCAGCTTCTTTACTTATTCTTTTTGCAGTAATATTTTCTTGTCAGGCTGCAAATCCAGGCCTGACAATAGAGCAAAAACTGTCATCATTGATTCAGAAAACCCTTGCAGCGGAAAAACACAGTATCTACGTCCTCTCATTAATGGGGGAGACAATGCTCGATCCGGGCCGAGAAGGAATAGCCGTTTATGAGGCATACGTTAACGGCGGCCTTCTTGTAATTTATAGCGGAACTCCTGATAACCCCACGGAACATTACGTACCATTAGACAAGATACGCCTTTTCCGTCTCCAAGATAAGGTCCATAACGGCAAGGAGTGGATTGTTCTGTCTATATACATTTAACTCATTTAAATTTTATCTCTGGCTGTTTAGTTGGTTTTAACATTTTTGGTTCGCGCAACCTGCACCTGTTAAAATCTTACAGTCCCGTCCCTTTAGCCAACGGTGTTCGCAAGGGAACATGATTCCATGGCCAATCATACACTTGACAATTAAATCTGACCAAGGTATCTTTGAAAGCGGCACGACCATATAGACAATAGAATACATCTCAAAAATAGCTGTATTGATAAGCCGTTGAATAGGCTCTATCACGAAAGAATGAGCGAGAGAGTATCATGGTTCAAATTCCGGCCGGATTGCGCTGGAATACGATCTCGGTACTATGAGAACAGTAAAACTGCTTAACCCGGCTCGGCGAAAATCTCTCGGACTCCCCTGTGATATTTTAGGATACGCTCTAGGCGGGACGCTCCCGCGCCCTGCAACACCGCACGCAGGAACGTACGATCTAGTCGGAGAACGAATGACACATACAGAATCAAACCCTCCCCTTTTCGAAACCGCGCTTCCCTATAAACTTCGCGCGCGGGGGAAAGTGCGAGACATCTACGAAATTGATGAGCGGCATCTGCTCGTTATCACGACGGACAGGCTCAGCGCGTTTGACCATGTGCTGCCGACGCCGATTCCCGACCGGGGGCGCGTGCTTGTCGGACTCTCGCATTTCTGGATGAAAAAATTACAGTCCGTCGTTCGAAATCATCTTACCGAAAAAAGCCAACTGCAAAAGCTTCTCGCGGAATTACCTGAACAAGACCAGCAAGCATTAAATGGCCGCGCGGAACTTGTGCGAAAAGCAGACGTGTTTCCGGTCGAGTGTATTGTGCGCGGTTACCTCGCCGGTTCAGGTTGGGCGGAGTACCAAAAGCAATCCACGATTTGCGGCCAGCCGCTGCCATCGGGTTTGAAGCGTTCGCAAAAATTGTCCGAACCTATCTTCACACCTTCGACAAAAGCGACCTCCGGCCATGATGAAAACATCTCTTTCGAGAAGATGATTGACATTCTTGGGACAGAAACGTCCGGCAAACTCCGCGATATTTCTTTGAAACTATACACCGAAGGCGCCGATTTCGCAGCCGGGCAAGGCATCCTTATCGCAGACACGAAATTTGAATTCGGTGTTGTGGACACCGAAATTGTCATCGTGGATGAAGTGCTGACGCCCGACAGTTCGCGCTTCTGGCCTACAGAAAAATATGAAATCGGCCGCGATCAAGAAAGCTTCGACAAACAAATCGTCCGAAACTATTTAACCGAAATCGGCTGGAACCGTGAACCACCCGTTCCCGCTCTCCCCGATGACATCGCAACAAAAACTCGCGACGCCTACCTGACAGTGTATAAAAAACTGACGGGCATGAATCTCCCCCCCGCCTGCAAAGATGTAGGGTCGGTGTCTGTGACCCGACCGCGATAACGACAACATTGCAACAAAAAAGCCACCGACAACAATCGATGGCTTTTTTCATTTTCAAGCTTTGCCGCCCTGCGGGCAGCTCCGTGGAGGAAACGGTCATCAGCTCCCCGCAGTCGGCACAATTCTTAACGCGATTATCCGGCTTTAATCGGGATTTCGCGAGCCTTGGCTTGTTCAGCCTTCGGCAGCGTGATAGTCAACACTCCGCTGTCCAGATTCGCTTTCACTTTGCCGGCATCCGCAGACGATGGCAGGGAAAAACTGCGCTGGAACTGACCGTAGTTGCGTTCGACGCGGCAGTAGTTGCGCTTGTTCTCGCTGACGTCATTCTTCTTCTCACCCTTGAGAGTCAGCACGTTGTCAGTGAGACTGATGTTGACATCTTCCATTTTGATGCCGGGAAGTTCCGCGACAATCTGGAAGTTGTCATCGTTCTCCACGACATCCACACTCGGTCCCCAAGCCACGTTGTCTCCATCTTCCCCGAAGACATTGTCCAAAAGCTGACTTATTTGCTCCGGCATTTCGAACCAGTTCCGCCAAGGGGACAGGGTTCTGCGATAGGGTTCCCATTTTACGATAGGCATGATTTCTTCCTTTCTATGATTTGAATTGATTTCCTTGATTCCCCCGCTCGATGATGTTATATGGCAACCCTCGTGCCAGTATCATTATTTCAGTAATAACAATATATTGCAAGATGGCCTTTCATATCTACAGTCCAAACATATCAAAATACATGCCATAATGACACATTGGTCTGTCTTTATGGCATATATAGTAAACTTATTGGCAGACTGACAAATAAGTGACTATTTACAATTAAATGCCAGCTTTGTAAAAAAGACTTGACAACGGGACTTTAATGTGTTACATTGATATGCGCATAAATTGCGCACTAAATGCATCGAATGCATATATTGACATCATATATTGAGTTACAGTATTGTATAGGAATAGCACGAGAATCTTTCTTTTTAATCGAACCTCCTCTATTGACCCATTGATAAACCGTAAGTTGTGTCCGGCTCGGTATTTGCCTTTGACTTATGCGATGGAGAACGCCTTAGAAGCCGCAAGCGAAACACGTTGCTCAATCGCTCACTCCAATTTATTAGGATACATTGATTTGCTAAATACTTATTGCAAACTTTTGGAGGTTGCTGATGAGGCGCTTTACGACGTTGCTGCTACTCCCCGCTTTTGCTCTGTTGGCACAAGCCGGCGAGTCCTTCAAAACAGCTCGGACACACAACGATATTATCCAGCCGCTAACCGGAATCGAAAAGGCTTCCCCGAGCCATCTGGATGACGATACCGTTTTCTATGAGGACTGGGAAAGCGGTCTGAATGGCTGGGTATCCGCCGATATGACCTCAACACCCGGCACATGGCATATCGACGAATGGTTCGCTTACGGTGAAAGCGGCATGTCGTGGTGCATGGGTCAGAATCCTATCTATTGCGATACTGTCGGCTACAACAACGACTGGTATATGGTACTCGATTCCCCTCCGATTGCATTGCCCACCGGAAACGTAGCCCTCACCTTCCAAAGTCGAATCGCTTGCGAACTCCCTGCCGGAGCTGAGCCACCTTATAATGGTTGGGACGGTTGTAACTTACGAATTCTGCCAGATACCGGAACTACCTGGATTGTCATCACCAACGATTACGTCGAACCCGACTACGACCGTTCGAGCCTGTACAGCTTCGGTTTCCAGCATGGCGAGGGGCCGAACGTTCCCGGCTGGGTAGGCCAACATTTCGATTGGTTCGAAACAACAGTCGACTTAAGTCCGTGGGCGGGACAATCCGTAAAATTGCGCTGGGCGTTCGCATCGGATCCGGCCTGGTGCACGTGCGATGCTGCTGACAGGCGTTGGGCATTCGGCTGGCAAATCGATGACATCACGATTACATCCGGAGGCGACCCGGTCTTCTCAAACGATGGAACAGACAGCAGTGGCTGGCACAGCGGCACGAACCGTCCTGTCGGTGGCGACCTCTGGCGAGTGGCTGACGACTGTGATCCTCCACCCTGCCCACCACCTTCAGGAACTCACTATCTGACATGCAACGAGCCTGGTACCTTAGAGTACAACGACAACATGAACAATGAAATCATGTCGCCATACATTGACATGCGAGAGCTGGATTTCGGCGGCGTTGGTGTTGATTTCATGGTGACAGGAGTGATGCAGGGCTGTGACTTTTTTCCGGATTGCGATTTCTGGCACTGGGAAGTCACCGGTGACAGTGGACTCACCTGGTGCTATGCTTCCAATCCGACCTGTGAGCCGCCGCCCGCTCAGAATTTCGTGCACTCTGATGTGCCGCCGGATTGGGCTTTGTACAGTATCTCCTATATGTCTGGCTTTGATGTGTCTTCCTATATCGGCTCGGTGATTCGGATTAAAGCGGTTATGGAATCGAATGATGACGGTCTTGTTGAATTCGGTCCCTGTTTCGATGACATTACGATTACCTACTCGGCGGGATTTCCGAACGATTTCTCGTGTACCACTCTCCAGCTTCGCTTTCCGACAGTGGAAGAACAACCTGCCTATGGTACGGCCTATTTTGCGAACGTCGGCTCTCAGGTACCTCCCGGCGCGGTTGCCGTATGGTGGATGGGAGTAAACGGTTCGATGCAGCGGTTGTTGCCGAATCTGGTACTGAATCCCGGCGAGTCTGACACACGCGACTTTGTCTGGACTCCGGCAGCAACCGGTGACGCCGCCCTTCGGGCGTGGTCTGCTTTGAACATCGACGAAGATTTAGGGAATGACACCAGCTATTGCAGAAATATTCCCGTTCGAGATTCCACGATTGATCTGGAACTTGGCTACGACAATCGCACGAGTCAGTATGCGTTCAATTTCGAAACCGGCGACGGCGCTCTTGTTAAATTTACGCCGGAAGCCGACAGCATTGAGCTTCCCTTCAACCTGAATAAAATCCGCGTGCAATTCGATGGCAGCCAAACGGAATCCGCCGACATCAGCTTGCGCATTTTAGAAGACAATGACGGTGCGCCCGGAGAGGGTCTGTTCTGGGGAACGATTACGGTGACGACGTCTGAAGTGCTTCCGAATTGGAAAGAAATCTCGGTCGATGGAGCGCCGGGCACGCACGGCATCGATGGCGATTTCTGGGTCTGGTTCGAAGTGCTGGATACAGATCTGGAACAGCGCTTCCCGAAAATCATCGGTGATGATGCGAAAACATGGGACAACCACGAGCATTACTTCACCTATCGCCGCGGAAATGCGCCGCAAGCACAGCCCTTCTTCTTCATGGTACGCGCTCAAGTAGCAGAAGGCACAAGCGACGCGGAAACGCGTGAGTTGACGCCGCTGAGTTATAGCCTTGACCAGAACTATCCAAATCCGTTCAATCCCATGACGGAAATCCACTACTCCATCGCGCAAACCGATGAAGTCAGTCTGCGGGTGTTCAATCTTTTGGGTCAGGAAATCGTCATTCTGGTCGATGCTCTGCAATCAGCCGGTGCGCATAAGATTGCCTTTGACGGAGCGAACCTACCGTCCGGCATTTATCTTTACCAGTTGAGAACGACAAACTTTACATCCACGCGAAAGATGGTGTTGTTGAAGTAAGTGGTTCAGTTATATTTTGAAAGAGTGGAAATGGTGGGGATGAAATACGAACGCCGAACGGATGTGTGATACCTACCCCTCATGCATTTCGCCGAGGCATGTCTCCAGCCCGAAAAGCCTTCTCCGCCGAGGCGTGTCTCCAGACGCGCCCGAAATTTACATCAAACTTAAGGCAACTTTTTGCAAGGAACATATATTTACTCATTAGCTGCGGGTAACGACTTCGCAACGAAAAAAATGCTGTTGTTGAAGTAACCTCAATCGTCTTGTTTGCCGGATGGGTTTCTTAGGTGTCGCACCACAAGTTATTGATGGAGGTCAATCATGCCACGCAAATGGTTTATCCTGCTGCTAACGAGTCTTGCGACCGTACATCTGCTATGGTCGGCGCCGGAATACGAATCCGGCAAACGCACATCTATCTCCCGTCCGGCGGCAACGCCCGAGCTGTCTTGGAATCATTTAGACGATTACGTCGGCACTCTCGACACCGCCGGAACAACTTATGGTATCGCGCAAAGTTGCGGACGAATGATCGATGTGGACAACAGCGGACGAATTTCGGTTGTCTGGGCGAATTCTTTGAATACCTCTGGGGATCCGCGTTATGCTTTCTATAATATGTGGGATCCCTCAGGCAGAAATTTCTTTGATCCGGTCGGCATACGCATTGACGCCTCGACGCGAGCAGGGTGCGTGTGCCAGACAACATCACCGGACGGTTTCTGTTTCCCTGCTTTCCATCAACTTGTCAGCGGGTATACGTATCACTGTGCTTCAGCCATCGATTACTGTGCTTGCGGCGGAGCCTTCACCGCAACAGAGCCTACATGGTGTTTTGATGGAGGGCAAATGGAAGTCGAAATCATCGGGCCAAAAATCGACATGGACGCGAACGGTGCTCTCCATGTAATTGCCTGTGAGAATCCCGGCGGCTCGAGAAGTGAGCTTGGGTTCTACTATTCCCGGGGTGTACCGCAATTCGATGGCGATGGATACGGTATCGACATCATTTGGGACGAGATGAGTTGCGGCGACTTTGAACTGTGGGATATGGTCAGAGTCCGCGCGTACGACGTTGCCTGCTCCCGTACGTCGGAGCGTTGCGCTGTCGCTTGGTGCCATCCTTTGGATGACTCCCCGGCGAATGGCGAAATCTATCTGCGCATTTCCGAAGACGGCGGACTTAACTGGAACGCTCCCATAAATGTCACTCGCTGGACACCCTGGGATTCGGATTGCTGGGACGTAACGCACGATATCGCCTGCAACCGCGACACGTTTCGAGCCTGCACCGATATGTCCATCTTGCTCGATGAATCGGATTTCGTGCACATCGCCTTCACAGCGACGCCGTTTTACCATTACATTCCTGAAGACAGCGGTGAATACATGTCTCTGAATAAATCCATGATTTACCATTGGAGCGAAGAAACCGACAACGCGGCTTTGGTCGCCAATGACTGGTACGATGTCGGTGAAGCTCGGCAGCTCAATGTGCAGAGTCCCTGCCTGGCGTTGGATCCGCAAACCGGCGCTCTCTATTGTTCTTACCGGCAGTATGATACGGTCACACATGGCGAGCACGGATTTCGAATGGCGGACGCTTGTGTCGCGGTATCGACCGACGGCGGCGCGCACTGGGCGGTCGGAACAAACGTCACCAACACGAATCCAAATCCGGTTTTCCCCGGTGAAGGCATGCACGAATGCAATATCTCTCTCGCGTCTGTGGCAACGGATAGTTTCCTGCACATGGAATATCTTCTCGACAAGAATGGCGGCGGAGAAACATGGACTCTGAATCCGGTGATTTATCAGCGCATTCCCAAAGACGAAATCGCCGCGACACCCATCCTGCCTGATTACCCGATGCACTGGAATGGCTGGTCAGACGCGCCGATTGCGTCCGCTCGCGTGCCGCAGCAGTTCGCGCTTTATCAGAACTATCCGAATCCGTTTAATCCAACGACAACGATTCAGTTCGATTTGCTTCAGCAGACGAACATCAGTCTGCGCGTCTATAACCTGTTAGGACAGGAAATCGCAATACTGCTGAACAACCAGCCGCTTTCCGCTGGGGTGCACAAAGTATCTTTCAGCGGATTCAATTATCCTTCAGGTGTTTACATTTACCGCTTGGAAGGAACGAATTTCGCGGACTCGCGCAAAATGGTGCTTCTGAAATAACGTTCATTTCGCATGTCCGCCTCTTGAAAAAATCGCAAGCAGTTCCTTCGTGACTGGAAGAATGCACAGCAATAACATACACGGATCAGCTTCTCAAGGTTAAACGTTATCAAGAAGGAGACGGACATGTCGAAAAAATTATTGGTTTTCATTCTGGTAAGCTTGATAGGAGTCCTGTCGCTCTATGCGGCGGATAGAGCGCCTGTCAAAGTAAAGGCTTACAACCTCCCCGTTCGTGGAGGAATGCACGACCCTGTTTTGAGCGGACCATCTGTACCAAGCAAACCAACTCTGCGCACTCTGGATTACATCGGAACGCTTGATACAGCCGGGACAACGTGGTATGATGTGCAGCACAATGGCACATGCGGGAAGATGATCGGCGTCGATGACGTAGGCATGATCTCTTTAGTCTGGATGAACGGCCTGAACGCGCAGTCAAATCCCCGGTACGTCTATTACAATGTCTGGGATCCGGCAATAGGGGAATCCGGCGATTTCATGTACGGCGCTATCGGCATTCGCATCGATGCTTCGACGCGCGCCGGCTACATCAGTCAGGTGACATCGGCCGATGGGTTCTGTTTCCCGGCGTTCCATCAGCAGACAACCAATGAGAATTTCCATGGCGCTTCGGCGATTGACTACTGCGCCTATTGTGAAGCTTTTACGGTTGTGGAGCCTGCCTGGTGCTGGGAAGATGGTCACGATATGGAGCTCATCTGGCCGAAGATTGACATGGACATCAACGGCGTTCTCCACATGGTTTCCGCAGAAAATCCTTACGAAGGCGTTGCGGGCGATCCCCAGCGGATTTATTATTCCAGAGGCGTACCGGAATTTGATCAGGATGGATTTGGATTAGACATTCTCTGGGATGCGATGAGTTGCGGAGGTTTTGAAGAATGGGATTCGGTGATGACCATTGCTCCCGATGTGGCCTGTTCGCGCCACAGCGAGCGTGTCGCCATCGCGTGGACTCACTCCATGGACGACCTGACTGACGATCCCTCTCAGTGGGTCAATGAAATCTACTTGCAAGTCTCCGAAGACGGCGGACTCAATTGGGGTGATGTCATTAACGTCACCCAATGGACACTGTGGGATCGGGATTGCTTGAATCAGGGCGGCGATACACTCGAATGTGACCGCGATACCATGCGAGCCTACACTGACTGCGCGGTCTTCTTCGATGAGGACGATTATATCCATATAGGCTTTACGACTCCGGCTTATTGGCACTGGCTGCCGGGAGTAGCAGATTCCGGTTATATCACTCCCGACCTTTCTCGTATGTGGCACTGGGGAGAGGATTCGGGTTACTTCAGCCAAATCGCGGATGGCTGGTATTCCGCTTTTGGAGCCGGAACCGGAAACTGGCAGCACAATGTCCAGCGCCCGAATTTCGCCCTTGATCCTGCGACAGGCTATCTCTACTGCTCCTACATGAAGTACGATTCATCCACCACGTCCGAAGGCGGCTACGAAATGGCGGATGCCATCGTGACCGTTTCGACAGACAACGGCATTCATTGGGCTGTGGGCACGAATGTAACGAGTACAACGCCGGATATGGAACCGGTTCCACAGGGTGAATCGATGAATGAACGTGAAGCGACACTCGCAAAGATGGTCGTCGACGGTCATTTGCATATGGAATACGTCCTGGACAAAGATGCCGGAGCATTCCCTCAGGAAGAAGGCGTGGCGACGCTGAACTATGTCATCTATCACCGGATTCCCGTCAATGAAATCGCCACATTGCCGCTTGTCGACAACTATCCGATGCACTGGGATTCCTCCTATCATCCCCCGAGTGCAAGCGCTCCTCTTTTTTCGCACAATTTGCCGGAACGATTTTTACTCTATCAAAATTATCCGAACCCGTTCAATCCGGTCACAACATTGCAGTTTGACCTGAGACGTCATGCGAAAGTAACTTTGAAAATCTTCAATGTGCTGGGACAGGAAGTGGCGACGCTGCTTCACGACGCTCCGCTTAGCGCGGGCGCGCATCAGGTCGAGTTCGACGGCTCGCATCTATCATCCGGTGTATATATCTACTCCCTCGTTTCGGATGGCTTCGCGGCGTCGAAGAAGATGGTGCTCCTGAAATAATAGCAGTAACTCCGTGCTTGTTGCTGCAGAAAGAACTGAAGCTCACCTGCTTGTTTTCATGGTGAAAATTGGTTATATTCTATATAATTTCGGTTTGGAAACATAGAACAAACATACGCATAAGAAATTTTCCCGTAACTGACTGACCAAGGAGGAGACATGCTGCGGAAACTATTTGTATTGCTTCTGATAGGCACCATTGGAGTCGGCCTGCTTTGGGCAACTCCGGTCAAGGTGATTCATAAGGAAAAGATGAACCGGATTCTTCCGGTATTTGGAACATCTAACGATCCGAACATCACCGTACCGGCGGCGCCCTTGCGACCGACTTCTCAACATCTGGATGACTACGTTGGAACCGTCGATACCGCCGGAACCACATGGTACGACTACCAGCACAACGGGACAGCAGGAAAGATGATTGGAGTTGATGATTTCGGAATGATTTCAGTCGTCTGGACGAACGGTTTAAACGCGCAATCAAATCCCCGATACGTCTATTACAATGTCTGGGATCCATCGACCAGTGATTTTATGTACAGCAACATCGGCATTCGTATCGATGCGTCGGTTCGCGCGGGATATATCAGCCAGACGACGACAGATGAAGGCTTTTGCTTCCCCGCGTTCCACCAGCAGACAACCGCGGCCGAATTCCATGCGTGTTCGGCGATTGACTACTGCGCTTACTGTGAAGCTTTCACGGTCATTGAACCCGCATGGTGTTACGGCCCGAATGACATCGAAATCAACTGGCCTAAAATCGACATGGATATCAACGGCGTTCTCCATATGGTTTCCACGGAGTATGTCGCGGACGCAGGAGCCACGCAACGAGTGTACTACTCCCGGGGCGTCCCGGAATACGATCAGGATGGATTCGGACTGGATATTCAATGGAATGAATTATCCTGTGGCGGATACGAAGAAATCGAAACAGTGATGGTTATTGCAGGAGATGTGGCCTGTTCGAGACACTCAGAACGTGTCGCGATTGCCTGGTGCCACTCCATGGATGATTTGCAGGCTGATCCAAGCCAGATCAACAATGAACTTTATATGATAGTTTCGGAAGACGGCGGATTGAATTGGGGCGATCCCGTCAACGTCACTCAGTGGACGCCGTGGGATCCGGCTTGCCTTGAAGCAGGCGGTGACCCCTATGAATGCGACCGGGACACGTTCCGTGTTTACACAGACTGCTCGATTCTGATGGATGAGGATGACTACATCCACGTTGCTTTCACGACACCCGCGTTCTTCTGGTATGTGGACAATGGCGGCGTCATCGACAGCGGATATTACTCTTATTCGACGAATTCGATGATCTGGCACTGGAGTGAAGAAACCCACTACAATAGTCTGGTCGCATGGGGCTGGCAACCGGCCTATGAGCCGGGAGGATGGCAGCGTACCGTTCAACGTCCCAGTTTAGCTATCGATCCTTCGACGGATTACCTGTATTGTTCCTATCAGAAATATGACACGCTGGCGTATAGCGAAGCCAGCGGCATTCCGCTGGCAGACGCTTTTGTCAGCGTTTCAACGAACAACGGTTGTTCCTGGTCGCTGGGTACGAATGTGACCAACACAACGCCTCCGATGGAAATCGTTCCTGCCGGCGAAAGTCTGCACGAACGTGATATCACGGTCGCGAGGAAAGTAACAGACGGTTACCTCCACATGGAATACATCTTGGACAAAGATGCCGGAGGGATACCGCAGGAAGAGGGAGTCGCGACACTCAATCCGGTGATTTACCAGCGGATTCCCGTGGCGGACATTCCTGCTCTGCCGTATACAGAGCGGTATCCGATGCACTGGGATTCTGTCGGCCTTCCGGCAGACTGGTGTTACCTAAGCGGATCGGTCGAGACGCATGTGTTACCGGAGCGGTTTACGCTGTACCAGAACTACCCGAACCCATTCAACCCGACGACGATGATTCAATTTGATATGGGTCAGCGCGCAAATGTGACGCTAAGAGTATTCAATGTTCTGGGACAGGAAGCGGCAATGATACTGAACGATGCCGCGCTTTCCGCTGGAACGCACAACATCGCATTCGATGGATCCGACTTGGCGTCCGGTGTGTATATCTACACGCTCGTTTCGGATGGCTTCGCGGCTTCGAAGAAAATGGTACTCTTGAAGTAGTGGCGTTCAGCAGCGGATTTTTTCGCCGCAGCGGCTTGGCTTTAGCGTGCCCGATTGCAACCAACAGATAAATCCTTTCGGAACGACACCGACGTAGAAGGAGGACATATGACAAAGAAATTGCCCATCCTGTTTTTTGTGAGCTTTATTGCATGCAGTCTGCTCTGGGCAGCACCCGAACAAGCGCCTGTCAAAGTGAAGGCCTACAACCTTCCGGTTCGAGGAAGCGCTGGCGACCCCGAAATTAATGTTCCTGCCGCGCCAGAGAAACCGTCCCGCTTATCGCTGGACGACTACGTCGGAACGCTGGACACCGCCGGAACGACATGGTATGACTATCAGCATAACGGCACCTGCGGCAAGATGATTGGTATCGATGATTTCGGTATGGTCTCTGTCGTCTGGATGAATGGCTTGAACGCTCAGTCAAATCCCCGGTATGTGTACTACAACGTCTGGGATCCCATACCCGAGGCATTCATGTACGGCACCCTCGGCATTCGCATTGATGCTTCCATTCGCGCCGGGTATATATGCCAGGCAACCACGAGTGATGGCTTCTGCTTTCCGACATTCCATCAGCAGACAGTCGGCGAGAATCGCCGTACCTGCACCGGAATTGATTACTGTGCTTACTGTGAGGCGTTTACCGTTGTCGAACCCGCTTGGTGCTTCGAAGGCAGCGGTGACTTGGAACTCAACTGGCCCAAAGTCGACATGGACATCAACGGCGTTCTTCACGTACTTTCTGCCGAAGATCCAAACGCCGAAGCGGGTACGCCTCAGCGAATATATTACTCCCGAGGCGTACCGGAATTTGATCAGGATGGATTCGGACTGAATATTCATTGGGACGATATGAGCTGTGGAGATTTCGTGTTATGGGATACCGTCATGACCATTGCTCCCGATGTAGCCTGTTCTCGCCATTCGGAACGTGTTGTCATCGCATGGTGTCATTCCATGGATGACTTGAACGCCGATCCGTCCCAATGGAATAATGAAATCTATATGCGCGTTTCTGAAGACGGCGGTCTCAACTGGGGCGACATCATTAATGTAACCCAATGGACTCCGTGGGATCAGGATTGTCTGAATCAGGGAGGCGATACGCTGGTATGTGACCGCGATACAATGCGAGCGTACACCGACTGTGCGGTTTTCATCGATGAGCAGGATTACATTCACATCGGTTTCACGACTCCAGCCTACTGGCAGTGGCTGCCGGGCCAAACTGGTGAAGGCTATATCACACCGGATCTCTCTCGGATATGGCACTGGGGCGAAGAAACCAGCTACTACAGTCAGATAGCCGATGGCTGGTACCCGGCTTATGGAGCAGGAACCGGAAACTGGCAGCATAATGTCCAGCGTCCGAACTTCGCCGTGGATCCTGCAACGGGCTATCTCTATTGCTCCTACATGAAATATGATTCATCCACGGTTTCCGAAGGCAATTATGAGATGGCGGATGCTGTCGTGACTGTTTCGACAGACAACGGCATTCACTGGGCGGTGGGAACGAATGTCACGAATACGACGCCGGACATGAATCCGGTACCCGCGGGTGAATCCATGCACGAGCGTGATGTCACGCTGGCGAAAGTCGTCACCGAAGGTCTTTTGCACATGGAATACATACTGGATAAAGACGCTGGTGGCGTTCCGCAGGAAGAAGGAGTGGCGACGTTGAACCCGGTCATCTATCAGCGGATTCCCGTTGACCAAATCGCGACGTCACCTCTGGTCGAAAACTATCCGATGCACTGGGATTCGACAGGTCATCCACCGACGGTGAACACACCCGCTCAAACGCATAATATCCCTGAGCGATTCGTGCTGTATCAAAACTACCCGAATCCATTCAACCCGACGACGATGATTCAGTTTGATATGGGTCAGCGTGCGAAGGCAACGCTCAGAGTGTACAATGTGCTGGGACAGGAAGTCGCGACGCTGCTCCAGAACGCTCCCCTTTCAGCGGGAACACATAAAATCGCGTTCGACGGAGCACATCTGTCCTCCGGCGTGTATATCTACACTCTCATTTCAGACGGTTTCGCCGCATCTCAAAAAATGGTGCTTCTGAAGTAGATTTGAAGCGAAATAAATCGTCATCAGCCCCGATTAGCCTGTGCCAATCGGGGCTTTTTGTTCAGTGGAGTATGAATAATGATTAGAAAATTTTAAGGCAGGATATCAGAACAATGGAAGTAAAAAACGAAAATTACTACTTGACTAAACCACTAAATAGTGTTATATTTTAGAATTAAGTCCTATAATCTTAATTTGTTTAAGAGGTTAAAGCTCATGGGAAAGAACCTCCTGAGGGCAAACGAACGGAAGGCTTAATCTCCCTTAATCAACGAATTCATTCCTTGATGTACAGAGGATTTGGGTAGGTAGTTTTTAGATTGAGGTCATTGAAAAGAAGAGGATGCTTGCGGCAGCGCTCGAAAGTCTCAATATTAGTTACTGAGTACCTTCATCCTCTATGCCTTTTAATCGGCAATAAACCAACTCCGTCTGTGATTGGCGAGCGAACGCGTATATCGCGCCCAAACGTCGGAGCGGCGTCAAGGTTCCGTAGATAATGAGTACCCAGTAGATGAGCGAAGTGTGAAATAGAAAATCCGAGAACCAGCAGAGGGTGAGCACATTGAGAGAAGTCGGAAAGGCGAAGAATCCTTTCATCGATTGCAAAAGCCGACTCTTAACCTTCCCGGTTTCGCGATTTAGATTTTCCGCAATTTTCGCACTTTGGTGAAGCCGAATCTTCGTATAGTAATCGTATTGCTTGTCCGGTTGCTCAAGCAGGAACAGAGAGACGACATCGGCACGCACCAGCAAGTCGATGCGAATGCAAAAGATGCTGTATAAAGCCGCAAAGATAAATATCTCCCAGTCTCCCGAACGCAGAAAGTGACCCGTGGCGAAACCAAGGCACATCAGCGAAATCGTCACGATGTGTCCGGTACCGTCGAGAAATTTTCCCGTTAGAGACGCTTCTCTACGGAAACGAGCGACTTCCCCATCCACTCGGTCAAGCAGGTATGAGAATTGTAATAGAAACAGGCCTAGTATAACCAAGTATGCCTGGGGAAGGGCAATGAGAACAGCTCCGGCGATCCCAATAAAAATCCATGCTATTGTTACATGGTTCGCATGGGCACCGAGATTCAGAGAGACCCACGTCAGAAAGAGCGAAATCGGGCGCAGAAATCGAACGTAGGGCCGCTGGTAGTACTCTGGATTGATCCGATACCGTAATTCTCGGATTTCTTTTAAACTAATCGTGGTTTGTCTTCCTCAACTCAATAAACCACCAAAGACCACCGAACAAAATTCGTACTCTATTGTGCAGGGTTCCCTTTGCCCACCAAAGAGGACCTTGGCTAAGTCTTTCGAACCGGACGACATCGAAACCGGCCAGCGAAATCATTTCAACGAGCCTAGAAGAATCAGCCGCATAGAAATAGGTCCCTGGAATAAGGAACTGTGGGAGGGGGCCTTTGAGGGTTGTCATGTAAAGGCGCCCGTCATCCTTTAGGACTCGATGGCATTCCCTTAGGTTCCAAAGGGGATTCATCAAATGGCCGATGACTTGAAAATGAAAGATCGCATCGAAGACCTTATCCTCTTTATGCAGTTGATCCGTATCAAAATCGTTGTCTTCAGGCGTATTCAAAATCGTCAGCTCAGGATATTTCTCTTTCACGTAAGGGGTAAAGGGATTCGGCACACCAAGATCAAGGGCCTGACCTGTCAAAGACCTTGGTAAGCGTTTAAGTGTTTCCGAATACCGCTTTAGATCAAATCCGACCGTATGGGGACCTTTCCAACTCGTGTTCTCTATGGTCATAAAAATATCTCCGGGAAATAAAAGCAGTTCTTGGGAAATTCGTCGAGAACCAATATCTTTTTCCCTTGATTTCGAGGATTTACCTGTCGGCAATATACCAAAATTTCTTATGTTTGTCAAGCTGGTTTCACGGTTCGTTTGACTGAAGTTCGAAATATCTGCCCGAGTTTTTTCGCACATCTTGCGTTGACCGCCCTGCTCGCACAGAACACCTGCAATCAGTAACTATTTGCTATCTAAGGTGGATAGAATGTTCCTAATACGATCGAGAGGATATTTCGTTTGATCAACCCTGCAGCTGAAGTAGGCCGGCGCGCAAAAGGCATCATCCGACTGATTTTAGGCAAAAGCGAGACGAGCGAACTCAAGACTCATTTCGCCCGCGGCTCTACCGGGACACTCGGCCTCAGAATTATGACGGCTGGATTGGCCTTTCTTATTAGTGTATTTCTGGCGCGTTTGCTGGGCGCCATAGGCTATGGCGCCTACGCTTACGCTATAGGCTGGGTTCGACTGCTGGTTGTCCCAGCCATTTTAGGTTTGGACAAGCTGTTGATTCGTGAAATGGCAGCATGTCATGTTCAATCTGACTGGGGACGGATGCGGGGGCTTCTGCGCCGCTCGAATCAAGCAATTTTGACAGCGTCAATCGGATTGGGGATTTTGGGAGCTATTGTCGGATGGGTGCTCCGAGAGCAATTAGGCTCGCAGATGGTGACCACGCTGTGGATCGCTATGATTATCGTCCCGCTGTACGCATTCACTCGCATCAAGCAAGCCACCCTGCAGGGACTGCAAAAAGTCGTGCGCGGACAGTTGCCGGAAATGCTGATTCAACCCCTGTTGCTGCTTGTCCTGATTAGCGCGGCCTATCTGGTAATCGGACAGAGATTGAATCCTCAGATGACAGCGGGAATGCACATCGTCGCGGCGGGCATTGCGTTATCTGTTGGTGTGATATTGCTCAGCAAGGCTCTGCCGAAAAATATCAAACAAGCGACTCCCGAGTATCATACGCGAGCGTGGATGCGAAGCGCCATGCCCTTGCTGCTCATCAGCGGGATGTATATTATCAATGTCAGAATCGGCGCTATCATGCTGGGCTCGATGAAGGGAGCGGAAGCAGTAGGGATCTACACTGTCGCTGATCAGGGAGCGGTTCTCATTATTTATATTCTCACCGCTGTGAGCGCCCCTCTGGCCCCAACTATTGCGGAGCTCTACGCCGTGCACGATATGGAAAGATTGCAGCGCGTTGTGACAAAAAGCGCCCGCGTCATCTTCCTGCTTGCACTTCCGATTGCTCTGACGCTGATTATCTTCGGCCACTGGTTCCTGCTGCTTTTCGGTTCGGAATTTGCGCAGGGTCAAACGGCACTTGTCATTCTATGTATCGCCCAACTCGCGACGGCCACCGCGGGGCCGGTCGGTTTGCTGCTCACCATGACCGGCTATGAACGCGAAGCGGCCAAAGGTGTGACCATTAGCGCCATTATGAATATCGTGCTGAATGCGCTTCTGATTCCCCGCTGGGGCATGGAAGGCGCCGCCGTCGCCTTTACCATCAGTACGATAACATGGAATGTCCTGCTCGTTTTCTGGGTGCATAAGAAACTCGGTATTCATCCCACGGCGCTCGGAAAAATTCAATGGCGCCGAAAAACAAAACAGAATCCTTGAGAGTGATGTTATTATCGTTCGGCATAAACCGGAGGTATCCGATGCAAACCCAACGAGCCGCAACTTTCGGAATAATCCTGATAGCTTTCAGCCTGTTCATCGGTTGCGGTGGGAAAAAGGATACGGACCCTAAAAAAGACGCTTCCACCCATAAAAACAGCACGGTAGCCGTCCCCGACAATATTGCCGAGAAATTTCCCCGTGATGTTCCCCTATTACCGGATGCCAAAATCCTGATTTCCCATCCCCTTGCCGAAAAGGGATTGATGCTGAGCTACGAAACGGAAAAGGGCGGCGAACAGACTTATCGCTACTACAAATCCGGCCTTTTGGATAACGGATGGAACATCGAATCCGATATCGAAGCCGCAGGAGTGCGCATGCTTAAAGCGCGCAAGGGCGACCGCACCACCAGCGTTTCTCTGGGAATTCATCAGGGAAAGACCAAAGTAACATTGCACATCACCGAAAAGGGATAGAGCGATATCATAATTGTTCCGCACATACATCTTGTCAAACCCCTCCCTCGTTTCTCCTTTCAACTTCTCGTAGTAAAGCGGAATTGTGGGACGTCTGCCGCAGCGAATTGACACCTCGCCGAGCCGGGTTCAGCGCAAATTCCCGTAGGCCAAACAATGAAACCAGCGCGCGTAACCCGGCCGGAACTGTTTTCCTTGCGGTACCCCTCTGCTTTGCAGCCAACCCAAGCGCACTGCCGTGCGGCACTACCAGATACCTCGCCTTAAGCACTCCCTCCACCGATCCAGCACTAATCCCCACCGTTCCAAAAGTACTATCCCCCACCGTCCTCGGTGGGGGAGTTTTATGAACGGCTCAACAGAAATATCCCTTTGAACCAATAAAAAAGTGGGGCTGCCATTGGCAGCCCCACTTCGGTTATTCGATGTAATGCCGAATATTACTTCAGCAGAACCATCTTTTGCTGGGCACTAAAGTCGTTCACTTCAAGGCGATAGACATAGATGCCCGAAGGCAGGTCGGTGCCATTGAAGTTCGCCGTGTAGTTACCAGCGTTCAACTGCTGCGATACCAGATTCGCAACTTCCTGACCCAACAGGTTGTACACCTTCAAGGTCACGAAGCCCGCATCCTTCAACGCATACGTAATCGTCGTTGTCGGGTTGAACGGGTTCGGGAAGTTCTGGCTCAGCGCATACTCGGTCGGCAGCGGTGCTTGCGGTGTGGCCTCAGCTGTCATCTCATACTCGTTGACAGCGCCGTTGATGTCGTATGACAACAGACGGTAAGTATAGGTCACGTCGTTCACCACGGCACGATCAGTATATGCGTAGCTCGAACCAGTTGCTTCGTTGGTACCTTCAACAGTGCCAACCGTCGTCCAATCGCTGTCCACGCTGCGCTGAACTTCGAAGTAATCGTTGTTCAGCTCGGCAGCGGTCGTCCAGGTCAGTGCGACTTCATGATTACCGGCAATGGCTTCAAACGAACTCAGCTCGACCGGCAAGTAAACATCACCGGTAATGTCAAGCTGAATATCGCCGCAACGACCAGAACCATCATCCCACAGAGCGACGTTGATGTAATAGATGCCCGCAGGCAGGTCAGTCAGAACGCAAGTTTCAGACGATGGGTTTCCGCCGGTCCAGTCGCTTCCTGCGACACATGTACCAAATGGATCACAGAGGTCCGTGAAGATGTACTGCGCAGGATCATCGCCTGTAGTGGTTACGGTTATCGTTCCTGTCTCGTACGTGTGCATCTTATAGAGAACACTCGGACCCATGTAAATATAATAATACCCGCACCCATCACCAAATTCGCCCATTTGGCCAACAGGCACGTAGGCACAGTAGCCGCAAGTATTCACGGTAGTCGAGAAGTTCATCACGTAAGGAAGCTCGATGATCGGTGTCTCATTACAGACACAGACACAGTAGTCCTCGACCTCACCGTAACTGGTGGCACCGCAAGGATCGACTATACCACCATACTGGATACGAACACGCATACGATAGCAGCCTCCATCAAGGCTATCATGAGGTGTGATCGTACCTATGTAAGGACCAAAGCCTGACCACGAAGTTTCGTCGTAGATCATTTCTCCTGCATCGTAGAAATCGTAATCCTGGTTCCAATCGATCCAGAGACCCGCGACGTCAGTTGAATACGGGTTACCGTTTGACACCGTAATCGGATTTGCCTGACCGGCATACAGAGTCGCACAACCGGGAGGATCCTCCAAGTAGTAATCGTAGTAACCGTCACAAATGGAAGGATTGGAGAAAGCGGTGTAACAGTCACTACCCATCTCGACATTCGAGATGTACTCATCACAACCACCGGAAGCATCACACAAGTCAGCTCCACATGGCGGGAAGATTTCAGCACAGGTTATACCTTGGTACCAGTCGAAGCCCTGATACTCACAGTATCCGTAGAAAACATCTTCCCAGCAATCGCCTGTTGACTGATCACAGCAAGCACCAACGGGGACCTGAGCGCAGGTCATATTCCAGTAGAAGTCACCCACACAGTCTTCGCAGAGAACATCGTCGGCGCAAATGCCTGTTTCCACATCTACGCAGGCACCCATCGCGCCAATGCTAATTTCTCCTGTCAGACAGAGGGACAGATCGGCGTCATCGAGCTCCCAACCCGCTCCACCATCTATAACAGTGTAGCCTGATCCGTCACCAGCGTTGCCGTGGCTGCTCCACAAGAACCAGCAGTCGTCTGGGGTTCCAACACTGACACCCTGAATCGAAACCCAGCCTGCAGACATTGGGACGACGCAGGGGGTAAGGATTGTGCTATAGTAGTAAACGGGGTAAACGGCATAGACATATGGTGTTAACGTCCTGGTGAGTGATACCGTGTACGAACTTGCAACAGCACCCGGCACCGTCCACATACCCGGACCCGTGAATCCAGAGGCATCATAATAGAATACGATGTCGAAGGTCATCGGATCTTCATAAGGGCAGTCATTCCACGCAGTGCCGTCATGGAAGAGATTGAGGCCCCAGAAATGGATGTCGCAGATTTCTTCGCAGACGCCCCAGAAATTCTCAGCGCGCAGATAACCTGGCCCAGCATCACTGGTCATTCCACTCCATGAGCTATCAGGATGCGTCGGCGGCTGTGAGAACAGAGAACCATCCGGACACTCTTCTACATGCGGTACCGTACAGGGACCGTTGTCAATAATGTCAAGAGTGAAGTCGCCGTTTTCACCGGTCCATCCGTCGACACAAAGGTGGTAGGTACCTGCATCCAGATTCATGGTGATTTCGCCATGCTCGTAAGTCACGCCGCAACCGTCGTCATCTTCGGCAACTAAGCTGGCGCCGCAGCACTCGTCATCATACAACCACATATACGAGTCCCAGATGGAGACGCTATTACAGAGACTGATCGTAACATTACGGCATTCCGCCAGCGTGAAATAGTAGTAGACGTCTCCTCCGCCATAGCCGCACTCACTGGCCGCTTCAAGGGTCGTACCGGCAGTACTCGAAGGAACAGCCACGAGTTGCTCATTGGCACAAAGATCATTGGCCGGCGGAACGTCTAATGGATCCCGAGACGGCTTGGAAATCGCTTTCTTTTCAAGTTCAAGCTTCGCAAGATAGGCTTCATCAACCGGCGCAGAACTAGCTTGCGCTGCCGTCACTTGACGCGTAGCCTTATCGGCCTTCGACTGCAATGGCGCAGTCTGAACCGGAGTTACTGCCGGTGCATCAATAGTCACCGGCTCCGTTATTACGACTCTTTCCTTCACTGCATCCGCAGCCACGAGCGCGTAACAACAAATGATAGTCAAGGCTACTATGAGCCCTGTGAACAATAAACCCTTCTTCATGTTCAACATTCCTCCATAAATTTCATTAACCGTTATCTTTAACCTCTGTTAAACTTAGAGTTCTCCTTTTCTTTGGCTTACTAAGACATGTTAAATATACTACCCTTAGTAATAAGATGCAAGTAAAAAAACAAATTGTATCAAATAATATTAACTCAACTTCACGTTTTCCTTAAGTTCTATGTGCACAATATTCAACTCATTACATACATTGACCCTTAAAAAGGACTCTCGATTTTGTTTTCTCAAAGAGGCATTGTATCGTTACTGACCCTCCAGCTCTCCTTCATCAAACAGAGGCAGTAGCATTAACCTCATAAAAATGGCCATTTCCGCAGTCGGGTCAGTATCCTTCATTCAACAATACCCGTAGTTCTGATCATCATGATTCCGGGCACCTCAGCCGCCAAATTTGATAATCTCAGCAAAATCGCTTATATTCCTTATAGAGACACGCAAATGGCCACCTACCGGTAAATATCATGCCCCCATTCCTTCTATTATTACTCCCCGTTTCGATGATTCTGATGTTCAGTCCTGCAACAGCCCGAGCCGCCGTCGAACCTTGGAACGGACCGCCGCGAATGTTGTCGCGAATGCCATACGAAGCAACCACAACTCAACCGGGGTTTCATTTGGACGAATTCGAGAATTTCCGAATAAATACCGACACTTCAGGTCAACTCCAGAATGAAGAGATGGTCTGTGTCAATCCGGTGTTTTATGATGAAGTCGTGGGCGTCTGGAGCAAATAGCAAGGGCGCCAGAGCGCGGGACTCCATCAGACAAAACTCGACTTGTCAGACACGGCAACCGGTCTCTATATCGCTCGATTGAAATCCCGAAGCGGTGTTGCTTTTGCAAAGCTCTTCCTCGCGAAGTAAGTCCTTTCAAAGGCAGGCAGAGCCAGCCTTTAGGATTTCTTCAGTTTCCCACTTCTATCCTACGGGCTGGCTTAAGCCTGTCCGACATCACACAACAACTTTCGATATATGAAAATCTCGCACATCCCAAAATAAAAAGGTTCCCGACAATGAAAAAACTTCTTTCCGGTGATGAAGCGATTGCCTATGGTGCGTGGCGAGCGGGTGTGAAATTCGCTACGGCTTATCCCGGAACCCCTTCAACAGAAATTCTCGAAGCTTTCGCCCGCTTACCCGGCATCTATGCCGAATGGGCGCCGAATGAAAAAGTCGCTGTGGAAGTCGGTATCGGAAGTTCTATGGCCGGTGCGCGCACGCTCGTTGCGATGAAACACGTGGGAGTCAACGTCGCCGCGGACCCGCTGATGACCTTTACCTACACGGGCGTCAACGGAGGATTCATCCTGATTTCCGCTGATGACCCGGAGATGCACAGTTCTCAGAATGAGCAGGACAACCGCATCTTCGCGCGCTTCGCTGGTATGCCGCTGCTTGAACCCGCCGACAGTCAGGAAGCATACGATTATGTCGAATACGGTCTGGAGCTTTCGGAAAAACATGATTTGCCGGTGATGGTGCGCTTCACCACGCGACTGGCGCATTCCAAGACTCTCGTAAACGTCGAGGAAAAAGCTCTGGACAAAGAACTACGCGGCTTCAAGCGGGATATCAAAAAATATGTCATGATGCCCATCTACGCGATTCCTCGCCACAAGGATTTGCTGAAACGGCTGGCGGATGTTCAAGCTGAAGCCGAGACGAGTCCCATGCAAACGGTGGAAATGCAGGATACGGATTTAGGCGTCATCACATCAGGCGTTCCGTATCAATATGTGCGAGAACTTCTGCCGGACGCGTCATTTTTGAAATTAGGTCTGACCCACCCACTGCCTGAGAAAATGATCAGGCGTTTTGCCGGCGAAGTCAAACGCGTTCTGATTATTGAGGAACTGGAGCCTTTTCTCGAAGAGCAAATCAAAGCGCTGGGCATCGAATGCACCGGAAAGGAATTCACCGGTCGCCTCGGCGAACTCACACCGGAAAGATTAGCCGTTGCTCTTGAAAAAGCTGGGCTGAAACCATCCTTTCATCCTGTCAAAACTCCTCCGTTGCCTGCGCTCAGCCGCCCGCCGGTACTCTGCCCCGGTTGCTCGCACCGCGCGACATTTACCGCGCTTAAAAAAACCGGCGCTCATGTTTTCGGCGATATCGGATGCTATACGCTGGCCGCGCTTCCTCCCTTGGAAATGGTTCACTCCTGTGTCTGCATGGGAGCTTCTATCGGTAATGCCGTCGGCGTCGCGAAAGCCGGAGGCAGTCAAAAACCCGTTGTCGCAGTCATTGGTGATTCGACATTTCTTCATTCCGGCATCACAGGTCTGTTGGAAGCCGTCTATAATAATGCCAACGTAACGGTAATTATCCTCGACAACACCATCACCGCCATGACCGGAGGCCAGCACCATCCCGGCACCGGCAAAACCCTCATGGGAACCGATGCTCCGAAAGTTGATCTCGAAACCATCTGTAAAAGCGTCGGCATCAAACACCTCTGGCGATTGAACCCGATGAAACTGAATGAACTCGAAACGGCGCTCAAAGACTCCTATCAAATTGATGGCCCGGCTGTGATTATCGCCGAATACCCCTGCCAACTCTATCCGACCCGATTGAAACGTATCCCGATGATCGTTGACCCCGAACTCTGCAACGGATGCGGCGCTTGCTTACGCGTCGGTTGTCCCGCGATACTCACGACGGAAGAACTTTCCGCCGAAGGATTGCCGAAAGTTACCATCGACGCTGACCTGTGCACCGGTTGTGAAGTCTGCGCCTGGGTGTGCAAACCGGACGCGATTAAATTTCCTGTGCTCGAGGAGGTGGAACATGACTAAGGTCACGAACGTACTGATTGTCGGCGTGGGAGGTCAGGGGGTTATCCTTGCCAGCGAAATTCTGACGGAAGTCGCGACGAAGTTTGGGATGGATGCGAAAAAGAGCGAGGTTCACGGCATGGCTCAGCGAGGGGGAGCTGTCTCCAGTCATGTGCGCTTTGGTCCGAAAGTTTTCTCTCCACTGATTGCCGTCGGCGATGCCGATATTCTTCTCGCCTTTGAAGCACTGGAAGCGGTTCGATGGGCGCACTATACCAACAAAGACTCGAAGATTCTGGCGAACGACTTGCGCCTTATTCCTACGACGGCCTTTCTATCAAAAGGAACGACCTACCCGGACGACCCTTTCGCTGAGTTGGAAAAATCAGGCTACCATGCCGACAAAATTCCCGCTGACCAAATCGCTAAAGACCTCGGCAACGTCCGCCTTGCCAATACGATTCTTTTAGGAGCGCTGTCGAAACACCTCGATGTGCCCGAAGAAATCTGGCTAAAAACCATCGAAGCCCGCGTCCCGAAAAAAACTATCGAACTGAACCGTGAAGCTTTCCAGCGCGGCCGCGGGGCATTGTAGGGACATGGCCTGCCATGTCCGCTTAATCTCCCCCCGCCTGCGGGGGGAATAGAAGGGGGGGTAACCTTTTACCGCCGAGCCGGGTTATGCGCTCTATACCTTATCCCTGCGTGAGGACGCGAGCGCGCGCAACCCGGCCGGAACTCTTTCTTGCGGTGTTGGCTGCTTGCAGCCGACCCTTAAATAGGAGATACAAATGGCGTACAAACCTCTTGATTACTATCGCATACAGGATTTGCTCACGGACGAAGAAAAACTGATTCAAGAAACCGTCCGCGATTTCGTCACGGAAAACCTGATGCCCATCATTCAGGACTGCAACCGCGAGGCACGTTTTCCGCTGGAATTAGTGCCGAAACTTGGCAAGCTCGGATTTCTCGGAACGCCTTACCCTGAGAAATACGGCTGCGCAGACCTCGGCGCTGTCGCCTACGGCATCATCAATCAGGAACTGGAGCGTGGCGACTCCGGCTTGCGTTCCTTCGTTTCGGTGCAAACGTCGCTGGTAATGTACCCCATTTTCGCCTATGGTACGGACAAACAAAAAGACTACTGGCTCCCGCGTTTAACGCAGGGCGAAGCCATCGGTTGTTTTGGTTTGACCGAACCCGATTTCGGTTCCAACCCCGGCGGAATGCTCACACGCGCTGAGGATAAAGGCTCGCATTACGTACTTTCAGGCAACAAAGCCTGGATCACCAATGGCACCATCGCGGATGTCGCAATTATCTGGGCGAAACTTGACGGCGTTGTACGCGGTTTTATCGTCGAAACAGACCGCGAAGGTTTTTCCACTCCCGAAAACAAGAACAAATTCTCCCTGCGTGCCAGCGTGACCTCCGACTTGATTTTAGAGGATGTCGAAATCCCAAAAGAGAACATCCTTCCGGGTGTACAGAAATTGAAAGGGCCGCTGTCTTGCTTGACTCAGGCTCGCTATGGGATCGCCTGGGGATGTATGGGAGCGGCGATGGCGATCTTTGATGAAGCATTGCAATACAGCCTGTCTCGCATTCAGTTCGACAAACCGATTGCAAGCTTTCAGTTAGTCCAGAACAAACTAACGTGGATGGCGACAGAAATCACCAAAGCTCAGCTCTTGAACTACCGGCTGGGACAACTGAAAGCAGACGACAAAGTGACACCGGCTCAAGTGTCCATGGCGAAACGCAATAATGTCGGCGCCGCTCTCGAAATCGCCCGCATGGGTCGCGATATTCTTGGCGCGAACGGCATCTCCGACGAATACCAGACCTTCCGCCACATGAACAACCTCGAATCCGTCAACACCTACGAGGGCACCTACGACATCCATACTCTTGTTATCGGCCATGAACTGACAGGCATCCCGGCGTTCTTTTAACACCAACATAAACAGAAACACCAAAGAAAGCCCGGCCATTGCAGACCGGGCTTTTCATTTAATACACCCCCCTCGCCGAGCCGGGTTCAGCGCTTATTCCCGCATAACAAAACGGCGAAACCAGCGCGCGTAACCCGGCCGAAATCTGAATAATCGTTCTATTTCACCAGCAACAACTTCTGATAGGCTCTATCACTCCCGGCAACGAGTTCAGCAATATAGACTCCCGATGGGAATCGGGAAGCATTCCATTGTCTCTGGTAACTGCCCGCCGGAAGCACTCCCGTTTCCAATACATCTACCGTCTGCCCAAGGGCATTGTAAACCTTCAAACTCACATCGCAATTCCGCGGAAGTGTAAACGATAGTTCCGTCGATGGATTAAACGGATTGGGATAGGCTGGATTGAAAGCGAAGGTCTCCGGAATATCCAGTGAGCGATTCGGCGAGGCTCCTCCTCGGATTTCAAACTCCTGATAAACATCTCCCGTGATGGCTGTCTCATTCAGCAGGATGTTCGTCAATTGAATCGAGAACATCCCATCCGCGGTATCCGGCACTTGAAACGTCAGATTCAGAATATCTTGATGACCATTCAAGATTTCATTGCCGCCGAGATAGATTTCATAATCAGGATAAGCGCCTCTGTCTCGCGAAAACCACACTCTTTGATTCGGAATACTTGCGTGGGTGAACTCGACGGGCGCTCCCCCAAGCGTCATATCAAATTGCGCCGCGGAAACATTCACACCATTGTCCAGTTCCATCGTGATTGCCAGCACATCTCCAGCATCTACAGAAGCTGTGGGAAGGGACAAACCGCCCGCCGCTCCCATTTCCTGAGTGCCTCCCTCCACCGGAAACAATTCAAACTGATTATAACAGTACTGTGTAATCAGTGACCCATCATAGGCGCTGATCCCAGTCTGCGCGGAAACCTCCGCCACAAGCTGCTGCAGAGTATTGAGCGACACCTCTTCAATAAGATAATCAAAAAGCAGCGCTACATCCAGCAGGGACACACGTCCACTCAGATTGACATCTCCATAGAGTAAATCGCCTGCTGAGAAAATGATGCCGCCATCTGATGTCGTTACATCAATCACGCCGTCGTTCAGAAGCGCTTCGATAAAAGTAAGGTTCCACGTGCTGCCCGGTAAAACATCCTCATCAAGAACAAATGTCGCCATCGCCAGTAATCCCGAACCTGTAAGAGGTGTTTCACCCCACATCGTAGAACGAAATGATCCTCCATAGTCCTGATAATAGGATGTCCATCCCGCTTGATAAGGTAATGAACCTGCAGGAATGCTGACGTCAATAAATTCTAAATCTTCAGCCGGATAACTGACGGTAAAATCACATGACGTCACGTTCAAATCCGTAACGCGCGATATCGAAATAGGAACATGAACCGTATCACCGGGATACGCATTGACCCATGCGATGCTCAGTCGAACGATATTCGGAAGCGCTCCGAATGGAAACGCGCCCATATCTGACCGGCTGCTGTCCGGATCATTGTAGAAAGGATCCGGATTCCCCGCGTCGATGCAGGGAGATTCTTCACTGAGATAATAGTACTCGGGAATCGTCGGTTCCTGCAGAAAGCGCGGGCTTTCATAAATATTCCCCGGCCCCGGATTCACATTTTCCCACGCTCCAGCGGTCTGATAAACGCAATTGTAGGAAACCTCGGTGTCATTCTGCTCACAATAAGCAAACTCTAAACCTTGTCCACCACAGTCTACGATGATATTGTTCGTAATAATACAGCCTAATGGATTCTGTCCAGGACCTTTGAAAATGATCCCCTCATACTCCATCTCCGCAAAAGTGTTATTGTAAATATGCATATCTACCAGAATATCATCAGGATGACCCCAAGTATTGAAATTGAATCCACTGTGATCACTGTCCGCGATAAGATTATGATGCACATCCGCTCCAAAAACCGACCATGAGGAAATCGCTGTCGGCCAGTACTCTGTTCCGGAATAACCATAGCGTAATCCATGGATATAGTTATGGTCGATCTCACACTTGACAGGTGATGTGAGAAAGAATCCGCCACCGCATTGTGTAATTTCGAAGTTCGTAATACGCCAGCCGACTACCTCCGCAAGCCCGAAAGCCCATGCACTGGCTTCACATTTAACAACGATGGTTTCATTGGGCCACCCGGAACCCATGAGTGTAATGCCTACTGGAGATCCTTCGTTCGCCTGATAACTGATTCCTGAATAGATTCCTGCCGCGACGAGAATAGAATCAAAATCCGAAGCATTTTGAAGCGCCTCTTCAATCGTTTCATAGTCAGAAGGAACATGAATCACATTCGACAGCGCAATCGTCGTCAATATAACCGTGAGCAGCACTGCAAAAGGTATAAGTGGTAAATGGTTGGCCTGATACCGATGAGAATTTGATTTCCGCATGATAGACCACCTTTCCTCAGCTTAAAAGTCCTCTTTATTTGGAATACAATGCCGAAAATTGTCTTCAAAAAGTGTCCCGAGTCGCGATTGGCTCCAACTATTAATTAGCCCTTAAGCTTTGTCTAAATCCACACGAAGATACCACCGTCGAGTGTATGGCTCCGGTTCACTGTGCAGTTTGAGCGGCCGAAGATCTTTAGAAGTGTAAAGTTGATACAACAATTTTAGCGGAGTTTGTAACGGCCCGGCCAACTTCTGCCGGCGAAAAATGGCTTCAGTTTGCTTTTGATAAACCCGAGCGTCTCCATCAAAATAAAGACGATAAGGCCTCCCATCCACCCAGGCTCGAATTTCGTCAAGATCCGGCATACCACACGCGATATGCTCGCTGAGGTAGTGATGGTCTTTACCAAATAGTTCTCGATACAGTTCGTTTAACTGCTGATCTACGGAATGCTGAAATTCCGTCCCTAATGGAGCACAGAGTACAACCGTTCTGCGAGCGACCCGAAAGAAACTTTTTATCCAAGCGTGCCGTTGTTCCCTCGGAACATGCTCTGCCGTATCCAAAGACACAACCACATCGAAAGTTCCATCATCAAACGGCAAGACATCCCCTCCATAGGCGACATCCGATGCGCGAGCCACATTTGCCGTTGTAATCGCAAAACCCTTCAGAAACCGGCCTAAATGATTACATCGAAGAGACACTTCCCCACCGACATCGAGTAGCGTCGCTGGGGGAGTTATCGCCTCACGCACGATGTGTGCCACCGCACGATGTCTCTCCACCGAATCAAGCCCATAGAGATACTTCAGCATTAGGTACTCCTTGTAAAAGAGAATTCAATATCCGCTTCTTTAAAATGCCTACCATCCATCTGCCCGCAGAAAACAATCCTTCTACTTAATCAGCAGCATCTTGCGATTTTGGATGATGCGGCCATTCGCTTGAAGCCGCGCGAAATAAATCCCCGTTGCCAAAGCGCTGCCGTCGAACGTTGCTCGATGAACACCCGCTGTGTAATTCCCATCTACCAAGACAATCGCTCGCCGCCCGAGGATGTCGAAAATTTCGAGTCGCACATCCGCGGCTTTCGGCATCCCCCATTCGAACGTTGTCGTCGGATTGAACGGATTCGGCCAGCAGGGCGCCAGATAAAATTCTCCCGGCAAATTTCCCGATACCAGTTCGGAAAATACAATATCACCCGTCGTGAAATAAATCGAACGACCTGCGCCGATTCCCGCCGCATTCGAATCCAGCACGGTATTGTAGAGATACTGAATGCCGTCGGTTTCATCGGCGTTTTCCATCCCGACCGTGCAGGCCATATCGAAATCAACCTTCTTGTATTGAAATTGAAATGATCCGTCTCCGGTCAATGTTTCATGGTGTGCCGGATCATAGAGAATCACTTCAAATGTCGCCCGGCGGTGTGACCATGACCAGAACTGCACACTGTCCCATTCGATAATGAACCGATGATTGGGTTCGTCAAAATAGTAAGCATAAGCCGCGCCCGACGCATCCGCATCGATATCCGTCCAGAACGGCGCTAAGAGTCTCCCCGGACCGGACGTTGAAGGTATCGGATAGTGCTGCCAGTCTCCTTCCGCCGTCTGTCCCGGAACAGCGAAACCGTTTTCGGTGACGTTCACAACATCACAGGGCTCTCCATAGTAAACGAAGGTGAACGGCAGAGTAAGCTGCGTGAACTGATCTTCCGAAATTGTGAACGTTGTCCCAGGGCCGCCGTGAGCGGGATTCACTTCGACCCAGTCGTAAGGTTTGCCCAAACTGTCCACATCATCAAAAGCCCAATAGCCATAAGTATCAGGCCCCGTGGGCAGAATCGCCCGCGAATCACTCAGATAAAAATCCTGAATCGTTGTCTGTGATGTTACGATTGTCACCATCTCCGTATCGGCTTCCAACAACGGAGACGAAACAGCAACCGCATACTCTCCGGCAGCCACACTCGTTTCGTACAAGCCGTCTCCTCCCGTTATCATCGGCGGCAATGGCGTATCTAAAACCCGCACAACCGCACCCGATGCAGACCCGGATGTAACGTGATAGACTGTCCCTCGCAACGTCCCCGCTTCAGCGACCGGAAGCGACAAGTCCTCCGTAACCGCCTCACCTCCAATAACACTGACAACCCGCTGTGTCTGTTCATAGCCGTAGAGATAAAAATCAACGGAATTCCCGCCGGGCTTCAGAAAGATATGATACGCTCCATCCGCATCCGTGAACACCGCTCGCGAATCATCCGTGCTAACGCGCACTCCCGCCAGCGGAAGCCCCGAAGCATCGTCCGTCACCGTGCCGGTCACTTCGCCCAGACTGTCAAGCACAAACGCCACCGCAGCATACGCATCCACTTTACCCGCTCCAAAGAGCGAATCCTCGCCCGGCTCACCTGCGTCTCGCGCGGTTAGTTTCAGTGCGCGACAAACTTCTTCGGGCGAAATTCCCGGCGCTGCCGACACAATCAGCGCCACCGTTCCACCGACATGAGGCGTCGCCGCTGATGTTCCGGAAAATCCGTTTCTACAGCCTCCATAACGGGCTAATGTCCTCACAATCGTTGGAGCGCATATTTCGGGTTTCAAAAGGCCCATATAGGCTCCATCCTGATACGGATAATCATTATATTCCGGAGGCCAGTTGTCACCCGCGCAATGAGGCATCGCCGTGTGAAAACACAAATCTTCATCCGACCAGGCCGACGGCCCCCGCCCCGAATGAGGATAATGAGTACCATTGCTCTGATAACCGGTAACAGCAATGATGGACGATACGCCTCCGACTATCTCCTGCGCAGGAGAAAGCCACGGCGGAGGACAACAAGCTGGTGCGGGTATGCTCAAGGGCGCTCCGAGAGCGACACCTGCATTTCCGGTAGAATTCACATGGACAAGACCTGCCGCCAGTTCCATCTCACAAATCCGTCGCCAGACAACCGGATCCGGACATTCATCGTAAGTGTTGCATTCCGTGAATTTAAAACTGACGGACATGGAAATCAGATGTGCGCCATTGTCAATCGCATACTGCATCCCCAGCCACATAGATGATTGATACTGATGATCAATCAATCCCATCAGCGTGGCACCCGGTGCGATACCTACCGTGTCGCAAACGGACACACCTCCCGCGACAATCCCCGCCGTGCTTGTGCCATGCCCTTCATTATCCATAACATCATTATCATCGCCGTCAAAATTCCAGCCGTGAAAATCATCGATGTATCCGTTGCCGTCATCGTCAATGCCATTCCGTTCTTCGTCATCCACTTCGCCGTTTCCGTTCAAATCCTCACCCGGATTGACCCAGATCTTGCCTGCCAAATCGGGATGTTCCATATCAATCCCGGAATCCATCATCCCCACAAGCACGCCCTGGCCGTAAACGCCGAATTCTTCCCAGACCTGAATCACTCCAATATCCGCCAATCCCCATGAAACATAGTCCAAATGCGCCGGAGGCTGCCAGCGTTTTCTTGTTTCATCCAGCGTATTTTCAAACATTCTGTCGTGCATCACCCATTCGATTCCCGGATGTTGTTCTTCACAAGCCGCAAGAAAACCCGGCGTGATTTCACAAACAACTCCGTTCGCTATCCACAGCGGACGAAGCAGGCCGACGTTTCCGGTCGCTTTCTGTGCCTCCAGTGTCTCCATGAGAGGCATTCCCGCGAGCTCAAATCTCGATTTCAACGCATGAATAACAAATTCCCGACGCGCATCACCATGTAGTTTCCGGGCAACCGTATAAACCTCGTTCATCGTGACCGGATTCTCTAAGAAAAGAACCACTCGCACGAGTTCATCGTCATCAGCGTCAGCAAGTACCCTGTCAAGAGCGGGTGTATGTACTGCCGCGAAAAGAACTGTCCCGCAAAAAATTATTGAAATCAAGCCAAAGAAAAAATACCTCATGATGCTCGCTCCTTGAAAGGCCGTTCTTGGAAGCCTGCTTCTTTTAAGCTGGCCTGTGATATTTGAAACTTGTGTAGAATCTCTGTATATTTATACTTCGCCGAGCCGGGTTAAGCGCAGAGTCCCCTATGCCAAACGATGAACTATCACGCGCAACCCGGTCGGAACTGGTTTGCCGTGCCAGCTATATCACTCCCCGGCAAAGATACAGCTTTACACTATAATTTTAAAAATTTCCAGCAGAGATGCAAGGACAAACCGGCGCTCAGCGATTGATTCATTCCGGAGGATGGCTTTTAGCTATCCTCGCTTTCGCGCTACGTCTGGCGTATATCCTTGCGGCGAAATCGAATCCGACCTTCTGGGCGCCGGCAGTGGACCCTCTCTGGTACGATGAAGCCGCGATGCTCTTTGCCGGTGGTTCGCTGGGAGAACTTCCCTTTTTCCGCGCACCGCTCTACCCAGCTCTATTAGGAGCGGTGTACTATTTCTTCGGTCACAGCTTACTCGCCGCGCGGATTCTAAGCGCTCTCTTGCAGTCCACCGCTGTCTGGGCGCTCTTCCGAATGAGTTATCGTCATTTCTCGCCGCTTACCGCTTGGATTTCCGCGGGCTTGTTGGCGCTCAGCGGTATGGCGATTTATTTCTCCGGTGAGATTCTATCGACCAGCCTTGAACTGCTGATTTCCGTCTGCGCTCTATGGGCAACGCTGCATGTACTGTCGAATCCCACAAGAATTTCCAGCGTTCTGTGCGGCCTGAGCTGGGGAATTGCAATCATTACGCGTCCCAATTTTCTGGTCATCCTGCCGGTAGTTCTGTTTTTCCTTTGGAGAAAGCGGCAGAAATTTTCCAGACTGCTTATCTGGGCTTTCGGTGTCTTGCTCCCCATATTGCCTGTGACGCTGACAAACATCATCGGAGGCGGAGAAGTCGTCCTGCTGGCGACACAAGGCGGCGTGAATTTCTGGATTGGCAACAATCCACAGGCCACCGGTATGCACTCCTCGCTTCCCAGCGTCGGAACGAACTGGACGATGCAGGACGCCGAAGAAATCGCTGCTTCAGAAACCGGCAGACACTTGCGCCCGGGCGAACTGTCCGATTTCTATTACGGTAAAGCGTTTCATTTCATCGCCGCGCACCCGTGGCTTGAAGCAAGACTCCTGCTGCGAAAAACGCTCCTGTTCCTGAACCGCTTCGAAATATCGAACAACAAACACCTGAGCTATTTCATGGCGCTATCGCCGTGGCTGCCGCCGTTGCGTTACTTGGGTTTCGGTTTCTTGATTCCCTTTGCGCTCGTCGGCATGTGGGTCACTCGCAGGAAAGAAGAGACGAAGTTTCTGCTGGGATTCCTGCTCTTTTACAGCGCGAGTGTGATTCTCTTCTTTTTAGCGGCGCGCTTTCGCATGCCCATCGTGCCCGCGCTCTGTTTGCTCACGGCATTCGCGATAGAATGGCTCTGGCAAACATTCCGAAATCACCTGAACCTGCGTCAGCTCTCGCCGCTGCTTCTCCTGATTCCCGGCATCATCGTTACCCAGATAAATCCGTGGCAATTGCGCGAATCCCCGGAAGGCTGGGCGCATTACATGGAAGGGAACGCGTACATGCACTTGGGAGAGCCTGACAAAGCCGAAGCCGCGTTCCACAGCGCTCTAAACGATGTCGTCTGTCTGCCGCTGGCGCATGTCAATCTCGGCGTCATCGCTTATCGCCGGGGAGATATCGCCGAAGCTGAAAAACAGTACCGGCTCGCTCTTGCCGATGACAGCCTTTGCGTTAAAGCGTGGAATAACCTCGGCATCATATACGAATCCCGCGGCGATACCTTGCAAGCGATTCTTGCCTATAGGCGTGCGCTGAAAATCCGACCCTATGCGGAAGATGCTCGAATGAATCTGGCAGGACTCTATTTCCGTCAGGGGACGCGCGCGCTGCGTGAAAACCGGGATGCGCAGGCTGTTCGCAGCTTCCGCGGAAGCATCGAACTCGCGCCCGACCGCGCCGCTGCTCATTACAACTTAGCGGTCGCTCTGGGGCGTCTCGGGCAGCAGCAGGAAGCGATTCGCGCTCTCGAAACCGCTCTCACCATTGAACCCACCTTCACCCCCGCCCGCCAACTCATACAGCAAATGCGTACAAAGCCATGACCTAACCATTCTTTTTTTCAGCAATCTTCCCCAGCAATTCTTCCGCCGCTTTGTGCAGCGAATCCGCTTTCAAAGCTCGGTGCAATTCAGTTTCCGCTTCAGTAAAATGCCCTAACTTCCCTAAAGTGACGGCATAATTATAGTGATAATCCGCGTTCATGGGTGCAAAAAGTGTCGCGGATTTATGTTCGGGCAGCGCGCGCTGAAGGTTTTCCCCGCCAATTTCACGCCGCGCCAATTCATCGTAGAACGTACCCCAACTCAGCGAATCCCCTGCATCTTCATATTCCCCCAGCCACCACGATGTTTTCCAGAAAACTCCGGTTTCGAACTCGCTGTCTTCTGCAACACGCATCGGCACATCGGAAAGCCTTTTCGCAAACTCCGCCTCTTCAGATTGCGGCAACAGAAGCCAGAAATTTTTCACATCAGCGCGCCGCGCGTCGGCAATAAAACGCCGCAATTCCGCCGGACTCTGCGCCGTAAACATCTCCGCGGAACTCCACAGCGGCGCTAAATCCGCTACCTGCGATTGAGACGGCACCACGAAAGGCGTCTGCACTTTACCCGCGAGAAATTGTACCCGCTCGGCGGTTTCCACACGCCGCCCATAGACTAAAGCTGCGCCGCTGAGCGTCTGTAAAATTGTCAACGCAATTAAACTTCGCCAAAGCCATCCGGGCTGTTTGAAATGCGCTTTCCCTTGCGTGTACGCGATGAAAAAAAGCGGCATCGCCGGCAGGAGCAATCGCGGGCCCCAATGCACGCCTCGAAAAACCGGCGTCGTCAGGAAAATCAGAAACGCGACAGCGAACCCCATTCCGATAAAGGATTTCCCCTCCTTCGCTCCATAAAAAAAGAAGAGCAGCAGCCACGGGAATGCATAAAACAGACTGTTGCGCGAAAGCAGAGCCACCGGCGGCAGATGATGCGTCCACAAGCGATATTGCCCGACAACAAACCATAGCAACAGCGCCGCTCCCCCTATGACCAATAGCCGCATCGCTCTCTTCCGTTCTCCAAGATAAATAAGAAAACTGCCTCCGCACAGCATTAGTAGTAATCCGAGACTCATCCAGACGTTTTTATCCATCGTCAGAGCGAAAATCCAGAACGCCTCAGCCCGTTCAATCAGCGCTTCGCCGTAAGAATTTGCACCTGACGCGCGGAAATTAACAAAAATCTGTGTAGGAATTAACGAACCTCCGGATGGCCGGGAAAGCACGAGACCTGCCACAACCAAAACCGCAGACATCACCAGTACGAGCATTGCCGGTCGCGCACCGTCTCGCCTCCAGAGCCAAAAGCAAATCACCGGAACAAGCCATAGAGTCTCCGGCCGTAACAGTATTCCGGCAGTCAGCAACACAGCCGACAGCGTGAGCGAAAACAGAGAACGACGAGAAGCGCGCCGGAAAAGCAGCACCAGCGCTCCGGCTTCCATCGCGAGCACGAGAGAATGCTCCCAGAGAACCAAACCATAAAAGGTGAGCGGGAGCAAGAACACAACTTCTTCAGCCGCGACATTCCAACGTCTCAATAGAAGCCAGACAAAGAGACTTCCCAAAACAGGCAACAGAGCAAGCGCCCACCATCCCAAACCAGCCAACGTTCCCCAGAGAGCCATAGCAAACGGCGCGAATCCGATGCGATAGCCGCCCTCCTGCCGCAAAGCGAACGGAGGAGACAGCGGAGCATAGGCGGCTGGGTTTTGCAAAGCAGCACGCAAAGGACTGTCTGACAGAGTCACATACCACGGCGACTCAGAATTCTGCGCGCCGATGCGTTTAACGCCATCATCAATGGTCCATCCCCCGTCTGGAGACAGCGCAAGCGCGAAAAGAATGAGCGCGAGCGCCCACAACATTCCCCAATGTCGCCCCAAAAAACTGGAAGAAGAAGGCATAACAATCTTCCGCAATACACAATAAAATAGGGCTGACCTTACATTCCGGTCAGCCCCACGTTGATATCATTGCACTGGCTTATTTTAAGCTAATTGCCCCAGTAATAGGTGTATGTCCGTTGATCATAGAAGAACGCGAATTGCAACACGAGAAAATGCACAATGGGCCGCCATCCCATAGACGTGAGTTCGTCGTTCTTAATGAAATAGAGCGGGAAACATACCAAACTTGTCCGATAGCGCACATGCCCTGTCCAAAGGTAGCGTTCGTAATCGAGCTCTTCCTGGAAGTTCACGTATTGCGTCGCAACAGGCTTGAGATGGTTATTTGAAATAGGAATATACGTGAAATCCACTTCGAGTGTATCGTCATCCACCCATGCGCCCGCCGCCGCCGGTGTGCTGACGAGGAAAGCGGTATTCTCATCCGCGAAATACATGAACTCACCGTAAACATCGTATCCGACGCTGTCGGAGCGTGACTTGTTATAGATGCGGCTGACGGAAAGCAGTCTGTCATACCCTTGCGGCAGGAGCTTGCAGTAATAAGGAGAGCTGTCGGTTACCTTGCAGTCAACATCATACGCATCGTAAGACCGATCCGCCGAACAGGATCGATAGTAATAGAGCGTGGTGGTTTCCCGGTTCCGCCCGACCCAGTCAATATCCGGCAAACAAGTATAGCGGCGTGACCCGAATCGAAGCTCGTATACCTTTACCGTATCGACCTCAAGATCAGGTACTTCCTGATATGCGCCCGTCGCACCACCAAAATCAATATTGTCCTCATCGGAGGCTGACCAACTGTTCCCAAACGCTTCCGATACGTTGAAGTATTGTCGGAAGAATTGTTCATTATCTTTCGACCCGAAGTTGCTCGGATGCCCGCAAATCATATACGAGCCGCAAAAAATCCTCCGGCCGGTAATCATGATCTGCCCCCCTACATCCAGATAATCCGCCATGACCTGCTGCCGAGCTAAGACTCCATCCCAGTTTCCTAAATTGGGTCGATCATCATCAACAATCCAGACAAGTTGGAAATTCTGAATTAATTCATAGGGAATGCTCTTCCCCTCATTCAAATCGCGGTTCTCCCATTCAAAAATATCCAACCCGAATCCCGCAAATGTGCAATCCGGATAAACCAATTGCTGCATCAGCAGCCAGGCTTCTCTCAGATTCTCTCTATGGAACTCCATGATGGTATCCGGATCCACCGCGCCGAAATCCGCCGGACCCGAAATCGGGCGGTTCTCGTCCACCAAAAGCAAACGATACTTGAATGATGGTTTGAAACAATGGAACTTCACCCAAGCGGGTTCGGCGCATTCCGTCAGACCGTCATCACGTGATAATATATAGAACGTATAGGTTCCGGTTTCCAGTCCATACAGGACCTTTGTCTGTGACGGCGACCAATGGCTCCAGCCGTTCTCCCGCACTGTATCCCCAGAGAAAGGAACATTCTCGCCAAACTCATCGACGATTAAATAACTGAATTCAAGTGGAATGATCGACAAAGCGCGGTCATCGGGATCATCGCCAGTCCATAGAATCTGCATACCGGCATACGTCTGCGTCAAGGCATCTCCCATCAGAAGCGTATCCTGGTAACCCACATTTAGCGTGGCAAGAGTGTCCTGATAACCAATATCCTCAATCATATCGATGCCTTCGAAAAAATCATCGACGGGAAGCACACTCACCGTAGGCCGGTTCGGAGCCTCATTGGAACGGAAAAAGCTGCGCGCTTTAATCTCGGATTTTGCTCCTTCATTGTCCGTACAACGGATGAAGAAAATATGCTGTGTGGTGTCTCCGGCTTCTGTCAGCAAATAAATTTTTTGCGACGTCGCTACGGTATCTACCCAGGCATCTTCAGGTATACTCCCGACGTAGCTAGCCAGATTATCATCGTCGTACGCCTGCAGCGCCGCCTGAGTCGTATCATCATACCACGAGAAATACTCCACAAGACCATCCGGATCATTCCCATACCAGACAACGATTGGCGCGTAGTTGAACAGACTGCTGTCCGGAGGAATATTCACGAATTCGACATTGGGCCGCTGGTTCGCATCCGGTCTCCCTTTCATTCGATCACACCCGATATGCCAGCCGGCGGTCAGCGCCAGTAGTGCTCCCAACAGGGCTATCCGATAGATGTTACGCATGATCAACGATCCTCACGATTCGATATAGAAAGTGCGGCTTTTAGGCTCCGCATCTTTTCAGTCGTTAAAACAAATTCTTTTTAAGCTGATACGTCAAAGAAAAACGATGAATATCCCCTAAGAAAGCGATGCCGGTAAAGGCATAATCAATCGCCAGTCCGATTCGTTCGAAATGCGCTCCGGCGCCAAAAGTTGCTCCGTTCTCGAAGAAATTCCCATTCACGCTGAACAGCGGATACTCCACGAAAGGATCATAATCATCCGCACTTTCGCCTGCGTCCACTTTCTCCTGGCGCTTGAACCAGCTGACGCGCTTCGCTCCGTTAATCTTTTTGCCGAAGCGCAAATAGGCGGTATTAGCAAAGGAGTACTCAAGTCCCAGATTATAAACCTCGAGATTATCATTCGGATGGCTCCAGGCAAACGCGCCCAACAGCTTGTGCGGCGAGCCACTTAGGAGATAGGCCGATATTCCAAATGTGAAATTCATCGGCATCGGGAATGGCGTCTCCTCGAACTTCATATCCGGACCGAAATTGGAAATCAGCATCGCGATTTTCATCGAACGCCAGGCCGTGTCATAGAACGTTCCGACATCTGCCGCCCAGCCAGTAGCCGACTTGTCCGCCAGAGTCTCATTGATGAACTTCATCGTTCCCCCGACCGAGAATTTATTGGTCAGGCGCTGCGTGTACGTGGCGCACATCGCTAAATCTCCGGCCGTGAAAGTTCGACCCGTTCCGTTGGGGCGTTCAGGGGTTGTCTCTTCCATCTCATCGGTACCGAGATAAATGAACGAAAGTGCTGCGGCACCATTGAGGCTGGGGAGAGGATGGGACATTCCTCCATAGGCGTATTGAACGCCAGCGGGGTAATCAATTAGACTGAGCATCAACTCGGGGCTGTCCAACTGCACGAGACCGGCCGGATTATGCCAGATCGCACTGGCATCATCACTGACCGCAACGAACGCCTCGCCCATACCAACAGCCCGGCAACTCGGACTGATTTTCAAGAACTGCACTCCGGCTGTTCCCACCTTCGCCTGCCCCCATACCAACGAAGGCAATGCCAAGCCGAGAAGTCCGCCCACAATCAGAACCCATTTTCTCATGGGAACTCCTCTCTATCAAAGTCCCTTAGAAGCAAGTATCCAACTTAGCGAATAATGACAAACTTGCCTACCTCCAAATGTCCGCTCCGCTCCGCCGTCTTGTCTTCAACACTGAAGAGATAGAGCCCGGAAACAACCTGCTGAACATTTCGAGAATTCAGATCCCATTTCTCACTATAATCACTGACCCACCGCGAATCATCCCCCGCCACATTATGAGGTACGATCACAACCAGGTCTCCAGAAACCGTAAATATTCGGATTAAACATTGAAGCGGAAGATTGATAAACTCAATCCGTCGATCCGTCTGAGGATAGAAATCCACTGTTCCATCATTCTGATTTTCCCACGACAATCCCGTCGAGTGTTCTGTTGTATAATCAAGATAAGCTCGATAGGGATTCGGAACCACGCGAACTTTCTTCTCAGGATTCCCGGCGGGAGCCAACAGCACCGCATTAGCATTGGCCGGAGTTTCAAGCGGTCCAAGTCCCGATTTCGGATCCCCGAAGTCAAAAGCCGTGACAGAATAATGGCGAGGCCAGAGCGGCTGCTGATTCGGAATGATATATTCATAAGTCGAGTCGTTAACCCGAATGCTCTCGAATCCCGTATTCGGCCCGACAGCTCCCCAAACGCAGGGAACTCCGTTTATCTCTTTGTAATATTGTCCATCCGGAGGAATAGGCTCTTCAAGAGGAACCGTTGCCATCGAATCATTATGCACGGCGAAATAAGCCCAATCTTTCTTATCGAAAATCGCCAATGGAGAATATTCATCCCCTGACGACTGATAGATGCCATAGCCCTCGAAATCTTGAACAAGCGAGAAGGGATCCACGTAGGTCGAATCTTCAGATGGTTTCTTGGACCACCGGATAATAACGTTGTTGCCTCGAATCTCAAATCCGAGTCCTCCAGTCGCCCCACTGGTCGTCACCATGCCTCCGATAATTTCCGCGGCATTGCGCGTATTAGGATAGTGGTGCATCAGAGCCGGAATAGGAGGCGGAGGCGGTCCCGTGAAGTCCGGCAAACCGTCTCCCTCGTCCATACGGCCGTTTCCGGACATCCAACCCTGATCCCAATACCGGTATTTCGGATGGGAATAGACAAGACCTGGTGGGATGATGTTATCTTCCGTTATGTTGACTCCAAGATTTGGATTATTCACCGGATCAATACGACCGTTGCGTTCCGTCCCGTCCGCATCCGGGCCGGTGTAATAACCGGCGTAGACCGCATCGGTCGTCCCACGGAAATACCAGACATCGACACCGGTAGCACCCGCCGGAATAAGTCCGTAAAGCCCGTCTGTCCCGACATCCTCGCCAAACCATCCATCTCCGGTTTCCAGAATCCCGTCTCCCTGCGAGCCGTCGTCGTCGGCAATGGTGACATCATGATCGTTGCCCCAATCCCATTGATAGGTGTCGCGCATAGGATTATCATAAACCACCTTAGCCCAGCGCGCATTGGTGCGAAGATCCGTAAAATCAAAAAGCTCCGGGAGAATATCCTCAGGATTGGGTTGTGGGTTGTTGACATTATGGAAATTCTCACCGCATACATAGGCAATCGTCATATTGAACTTTTCCCCCGGATTGAGACGATAAACCCGTCGTCCGGAAAGATCAATATAGTCAAAAACTCCTAAGGGTCCCCAAGAAAGCAAATAACGCGTATCATAGCCGTTGGCAAGATCCCGAGCGTTTGCGGCATCGGGTTGCATCCAAGGTTTGGGCCAGATAAGACCCGTTACCGGGTCCTTCCACATCTGCGGATGGTCTCGGATCCAGTCTGGTTCGTCCACACGGATTTGGTCATAATCGAATTCCTCGTTGGAAAGCACGAAATACTTCCGTTCATCCCCCATCGGTGTTCCATAGGGATCCGTCCATCCTCCACCGTTACTGTCACGCAACGCATAGGCTTCCCAAGCAGGTCCGAAATCCAAGGTCACATCTCCGTTGGAAATCCACCAATTAAAAGACGTCTCGAGGCGCGGATTCGGAGCCCGGATAACACGCGTACCCGCAACATTAGGTGCTCGAAAATCTGAGCTTCCCGGCGGGTCATTGTAGCCCCGGCCGTCGTTATCAGCAATCCAGGCGACATCAATCGCCACAGAATCCGGAGTTCCATCCGGCCTTTCGAAATAGAAATAGCGTAAAAATCCACAAATATCATCCTGATGCCAATCAGGTTGTTCGTTTATATGGCCGATATCAGCATCGACATATAATCCCACGTAGAAATTTTTCAGATAATTCGATGCGATGTTCTCAAACTCATAATCAAAGAGAATGAAATCCTGAGCAAAATTCTGTGAAAAGGAATAGGTGGTCTGCGTGACTTTCACACCTAAAGGACGATGCGGTCCATCTTCGCTATCCTCGTCTACCCAGAAGGGATCTGTCAGCGTATCGGAATAGGCGCACAGAAAATCCTGGTCCGAAACGGCATCAGGGTGTGTCACATAAGTCCCAAAGCAGTTATAGAAACCCGGGCGCGTGCTGCGCTCTTCCATCCCGTCATTCACTCCTTCTCCGGGATACATCTCGTTTAATTGATGCCAACCGTCCTGACCTACAGATACCCGCTGGGTTTCATAGCCCTCTTCCACAATCAGAGCGCCGATCCAGAGTGCCGCCTGATACAGGTACTGCTGCCCTGATCCTCCGGGGAATTCACACTGAGGCGCCCAGACACCTGGATTACAGGGATCCTCATCTGAATCGCGGGAGGGAGAATCATTGCCGAAATAGCCGTAGTTTGCAATGTTCATCCAAATTCTCCCGGCATTATGCACCCGATTCTGGACGTTCGGATTGGTTACGGCAGGACGAATCGGGCCCTTTTCAGGACTCAAACCCTGATGCGTATCATGCGCCGCCAAGGAAAGCTGCACCGTGCAGCCGACCAGAAGAATCACCAAATAGCTGTAAAATCGAACCATTTCCTTTCAACCTCCGGCAGTGACAGCCAGACTATAGAATGCCCCCGAAGTGCCTGTCCTCTTTTTACTGGACAGCATTGGGGTAAATCCTTTTTCGATGAATGTTTTACCTGCCCACAATCCTGGACTGAGAACTCTATTAAGGACCAATCGTCCCGCCATTCGGGCCGCCATAAGCTCCGATGTTATTTTGGGACCCATCCGAGTCATTGAACTCGGCACCAATATGCCCCGCATCGATACACGCAGAACCGCTGCCCAGTTCATTATTGTCGCCGGTAAACTGGGGATCAGCGCTGATATCGTTCGGTCCCGCTGCGGTTCCCTGATAATTCAACGTGGAATCGGCAGCCGTATTATTTTGCCACACGTCATTGTAATCGATAATCGGGAAAGAACTGTTGCGAACCATGATGCCGGGACGACCGCAAGCGCTGATGATATTGTTCAAAACCATCGGACTGGAATTATTGATACAATCAATCCCGCCGTAACCCACCAAGGTGATGACGTTGTTGATGACCTGAGGGGAAGCAAAATTCTGGCAAACGAGACCGGTCACGGCACAGTTGCGAATGATGTTATTCGTCAGCTTGCTGGTCTCATTTTCGACAGGAGATTCTCCAATCAAGACCACAGCCTCTCCGATACAGTTTTCGATAAGAGAGTTCTGAATGATGACGGTTGACTGCTCCGCCTGAACAGCAAAAAGCCCTAAATTATCGAAATGACAGTGATCAAACGTGACGGGAGCCGACCCATCATCCGATCCCGAAATAACCCGAACTCCAGAGTGACGACTTTGCTTAAACGTGCAATAGTCAAAACGAACTCCGGCCTGATAGATTTCCATATAGTCAAAATAGTCGAAATCGGCATAGGAAATTGAACTGGGCTGGGCTTGCAGCGTATCTTGAAACAGAACGAAGACGCCCCAATCTCCCTTGCCGGGTTCTGCGCTGCTGGAACGGAGCTGCACTCGATTGCCGGCCGTCCCCTCGATGAGTAGCGTTCCGAAAACTTCAAAATTGAAAAAACCGGCAATATTAATAATCGTTCCTGCTGGAATCGTCAGCGTCTCGCCGGGAGGAACGCGAACATGGCAGGACATCTGGTAGGTTGCTCCAGCCTCCAGTGTGCCGGTCTGCACACCCCGGAGTTCCGTCGCGGTTCGACTATAGGGATAGACTCCGAAATCGATTCGCCCGATATCCGCCCCCGGCCCGGAAACTCCCTCCGGCCCCGCATCCACACAGGGAGAACAAGATTGCAGATGGAAATCTCCATTCTCCATATCCACAAACAGCGGCGGTATGGTGAAATTATAGTAGCTATCCGTCGAATCCAGATTGGCGTTTACAGTCCTTTTTCGCCCGAAAAGAGAATCCGACCACATCAGAAAATCAAGCGAGCTGTTCTCAGCGCCGCAATTGTACTCCGGAAAGAAATGCCACGCCGTAGTCGAATCCGAGCGCAACGCAGAAGCGTCGTTATCTACGATAATATTGTAACGTACCTCCGGATACGAGTTCGCACCCGTCACAAAAACGCCGTTGTTCTGGTTATGGTAAATAATATTGTTTTCGATAATCGGTGATGAATTTCGTATCGCGATCATTGCGGGGTAGAACTGCGCATCTTTCCCGCGTTCCGATACCGTGTCCAAATCGAAATAAGCACCGAATTCGAAGATACAATAGCGAACAAGGCTCTGCTCCGTTTCATTCGAAAAAGCCAAACCCCGCCATTGGCCGTAGTCGGGATTTCGGTGAGCCGTCGTAAATCTAATCGGATCGTTTGCGTCTCCTTCCGCGACAAGCTTGCCCTCTACTTTTAACCACGGAATGATAAGGGAATCTTTAAACATGAGCACCACACCGGCATCAATCGTCAGCGTCACTCCCTCTTCGATGACCAAATCATCATCGACAACATACGGACTCCCGCCGATGTTTATGGATGGTGTAGCTCCGGTAATATCGGCTTGAGTCAAAGGAGTTCCCGTCCAATACGTCGGCAGAGGCTGCTCGGGATTTGGTGGTGTCGTTTCGCACCCGGCCAGCCATAATAGTAGTGCGGACAGGAAAGCCGCTATGAAATAAACAGAGAGTCGTTTCATTCCTTCTCCGAATTTCTTCCTTGTTTAAACTCGCCATTCATCCGATGAAAATCCTTTGTCCTCTCAAGACTCTCGTTGCTTAGAAAGCAACCTTGAAATGGAGGAATATCTGACGGGGCGGCCTGAGATTGCGCGGATTGTGGTCGTAATCTGTCCCGGTATTGAATGGATCTTCCAGCGCATTATCCGGATTGTCCGGATTCGTGCTGTCGTAAGGATTCCCGGTATCCGTATAGATCGCCCGCCAATTCCGTTTATCCCAAAGGTTATAAACCTCTGTCCCAATGGTGAACACCAGTCCGCTCCAACGGAAATGCTTGTCGAACTTCAGATTCGTCGTTTCCGACCACGGCATGCGATAGGAGTTCGTCGCGATTCGATTGGAAGACATTCCCGCCAAGTAGGATGACGGCGTATAAGGCAGTCCCGAGCCATAATCGAATTCCACTGTCAAAAGCCAATCGTTGGGAATGGGAATTCCAAACGGTTTGGGATGGTCGGTCTCGCGAACATCTATTGTGAGAAAACTCGAAATCGAATGGGTCTCGTCCCAACCCAAGGGATATTCGTCCCGATTTTCCGGGACATTGGACAAGCGCTGCTGTAAACCCTCGGCCGCTGCCGATTCCTTACCATACGCGTAGGAATAATCATAGTTGAATTTCAGATACCAGTTATCGGAATACTTCCGCTCAAAACTGAACTCGAATCCCCGTGCTCGCGCATAACCCAGATTGAAGTAACGATTCAAGGTAACAGGACCAATGCGTTCTTCCACGGTTCCGATCTGATTGTAGATATCCCGATAATAACCCGCTACATCAAACACAAGCAAGTCGGTGACCTGTGTGTTTACCCCCAATTCGTACTGCACGGTCTTTTCGTAATCCAGATTGGGATTCCCAATCGTTGTATTCGGCGAGATGTTGGCGGTTGCCGACCGGTAGAAATACTGAAAGCTCGGAGTCTGGTAAAAGTGGCCGTAGTTGAAATAGAGTTTCGCCCGCTCACTGACCGGGTGCGATATTCCCAAACGCGGCGCAATACGATACCGGCCCCGCTCTGCCAAAAGCGCTCCCGGCTGATTGACGTCAAGAAGCTTCTGCGTCTCTTCAAGCAGATTCGGATCTTGAATAACAAAATCCAGCCGGACACCCGCCCGGACAATCATTCCCTCAAACTCCATTTTATCCTGGAAATAAAACGCTCCTTCCCAGGGTTTACGATCATAGAAATCCCGCGCATCCCCTCGATCAGGCCACGAGCTCCCCGGAGGCAGCGGCACATCGGGATTATTATAGGGCAAGTCAGGCTGTTCAATCGACTGCATCTCGAGTCGGCGATATTTCAATTCGGCGCCGCTCTTGACCTCATGGTATTTATTGACCTGACTGGTCATGTCAACTTTCAGCGAATATTCATTCGATGTCCGATCATGATAAAAGGAAGTCGCATCCCACTGATCCGGATTCAAAAATCCATCGTCTCGGGCATCGCGCATGCCGTTGCTGTTATAGTCGCCGAACCATTCTTCGCCTTCATCCCACGTAAAATTCTGGATATCAAAGGCCGGGGCATCCTCGTCATGCAGTGTCTGATTTATCCAAGTGGACCACTGAGGAATCATCGCCAAATAGCCCGCACGGCCATCATCCAATCGTGGCAGATTCAGCCACCACGGGTCTTGACTGGCATCCAACAGAAGCTGCTCAAGTCCACCGGAATAGACAACCGGCAGGGTGGGATCCATCCCATACGCCTGACTCGCCGGCATGCAAAAGAGCTCGTATTCGTCGAAGTAATAGTTGGGACCATCATATCTTCCGTTGCGCGTTGGTTGATACCGGGGATAATAAGGTGCCTGAAACGATGAAGGCAGGTCAAAGAAAACCTCTCCTTCATCCCACACACCATTGTAATATCCACTGGTATCCGGAGTATCTATAAAGGGTTCCCCGGTGTCGTAGAAGAAATCACCGTCGTTGAAAGGTTCCGCCGTATCTTCATTGTCTGTGAAGAGCATTTGTTTATCAATCCGGCCGTTCAGGTCCATGTCGTCATAGCCTTCACCCCAGCCATCATAGATACCATTACCGTTGGCGTCCTGAAAGCGCTCACCATCCCATACACCATTATGGTTCCAGTCCTGCTCGGCAAGCTGCGGCTCGGCGTCATCCCAATGACCGTTGCCGTTCAAATCAATAAAAGGATCCCACGGGTCGTAAACCCCGGGATTGTTAATCCCGGACGAATTCGGACGATCAATCCAGGGTTCGGCAGCGTCATATATGCCGTTGCTGTTCAAATCCACCCAGTCCTCGCCGCGATCCCATCGGCCGTTCTGATTCAAATCTTCGTACCCTTCACCGTCTCCGTCATAGATTCCGTTGTAGTTCGCATCCCAATAGCCATCGGCAAAGCCGTTCTGATTTCCATCGGCGTCACCGAAATAGAGCTGGCTGTGATCTTCGATATCACCCTGAAGGGTAAACTCTCCCGGTGTTTTATTCCGCGGACTGATAAGCGTGCTTGTCCGGAAGTTCCCCACGGAGATATTATAAACCGTCTTCTGATTGATCTGATGAGAAAACTTGAGATTCAACGACTGGCGGATATTCTTCACCCACGGCCGGTTTTCTACATTATATTTGTACTGCCAGCCGTAGTTGCCGTCAATCGCCGCCTCGCCATCCGGATAAATATCCCAGAGGAAGAAATCTCGACTCCATGAAAAATTCAGCTTCTTCATCGGATCAATCTGGTACGTGAATTTCCAGAATGTATTATAGGAATTCGACTGTCGTTCCGGAATATCGAATCCAAACCCAAGGTAATCATTCGGCTCGCGTTGAATCGAATAGGGCGTGTACGTATTCTCCAAATTCGCCGTACCCGTCGTAAAGAACGTTATCTTCTTTCCAAAAATGTACTCCGAAAAGGGAACAGGACCCGACAGCGAATAATAGTATTCATCGGCATGGAAACTCGTTTTCTTCGCGATGCGGTCGGTTTTCCATTCGATGGAACCGCTGTATTCCCTGGCATCTCCTTCCGGCGTGGTGACGTTAATCAGCGCGCTCTGGAATTGGCCGTACTCCGCACTGACCCCACCGGTCAACACTTCGATTTCCTCGATATTCAGCGCCGAGAGATTCAGAAGGTTCTTTCCGGAGTTCACAAGCGGATCACGAACATCCAGACCGTCAATCTTTACCAGCGCTTCATGCCCGCGACCGCCGCGTACGTGCAAAGCGCCTTCCGGGTCAACCTTAAACCCGGGCAGTGTCTTAAGAACATCCTCGATACTCGAGATGGGACGCATGGCAAGCTCTTCAGCCCCGATGCGAGTCGATTTCGACACCACGTCAAGCTGTACGGAGGGCTTCTCGTAAACAATGACCACCTCTTCCATACCGATGGCTTCCGTCCCCATCCTGGCGCTCAAGTTTGTGGTAATATCAGACTGGACGACGACACCCGTGTGTGTCTGCTCCTGATATCCCATCGCCGAGATTATAACTTCGTAGGTCCCCGGAGTCACGTTCAGAATCACATAGTTACCGTCAATATCCGCCGAAGCCCCTTGCTGGGTTTCTACGATGATAACATTCGCTCCGATGACTCCTTCGCCCGTGCCTCTTTCAATAATCCGACCGGCGATTTTGCCGACGTTGGCCGCAAAGCCCATCAGCGGGACTAACAAAACGCCACTGAAAACCACCACAGCGACGACCCTTCGCCAATGGTTCATCCTCTGATCCTCCACCTTCGGGATTCTCTCTAAATAAAACCTGCTAACAGAAATCCAAACAACATCCCCCCTACTACACCCGCCGCGGTGAATCTCCAGATTCACCCGGATAGCCCGCTAAATCATCAGGCCAAGATTACATATTCTCGATAATCGCACTGGCATATTCGCTGGTCTTCAACTTCGTCGCTCCTTCGAGCTGGCGATGAAGATCATACGTCACGCGTTTTTGTTTAATCGTCGTTTTGATGCCCTTAATGACCAAATCAGCCGCTTCCTGCCATCCCAAGTATTCCAGCATCATCACGCCGGAAAGCATCAGCGAGCCCGGATTGACCATATCTTTGCCGGCATATTTGGGAGCCGTGCCATGCGTCGCTTCGAACAGCGCTACAAAATCCGCCATATTCGCGCCCGGCGCCATCCCCAAACCTCCGACCTGCGCCGCACAGGCATCTGAAATGTAATCACCATTCAAATTCGGCGTACAAAGAATATCATATTCATCCGGACGCAATAATACCTGCTGGAATATCGAATCCGCGATTCGGTCTTTCAACAACACTTTCCCTTCGGGGAGTTTGCCGTCGAACTTATCCCACAAATCCTGTTCGGAAACCGTGACATCCGAAAATTCTTTGCGCCCGAGCTCGTAACCCCAATCACGGAACGCGCCCTCGGTGAATTTCATAATGTTCCCTTTGTGAACAAAGGTTACCGATTTTAAACCGTGCTCGACCGCGTACTTGATAGCTTTGCGCTGAATCTGCCAACTTCCCGTGCGCGAAATCGGCTTAATCCCGATACCGGAATCCGGCCGGATATTCTTTCCCATCGTCTTTGTCAGGAATTCCCAGACCTTTTTTACTTCATCGGTGCCTTCCTGCCATTCGATTCCGGCATACACATCCTCTGTATTCTCACGGAAAATAATCACATTCAATTTATCAGGACGCTTGACCGGCGAAGGGACTCCTTCAAACCAGCGAACAGGGCGAATACAAGCGTACAGATTCAACTTCTGCCGAAGGGTCACGTTGAGCGATCGAATGCCTCCACCAACAGGCGTCGTCAGCGGCCCTTTAATCGCGACGACATAGTCTGGAATAGCCTTCAGTGTATCTTCCGGCATCCAAACATCCGGCCCATACGTCGCTACAGCTTTATCACCGGCGAATATCTCAAACCAGACGATATTCTTCTTGACGCCGTATGCCTTGCGAACCGCCGCGTCCCAGACGCGCTTGGAAGCTTTCCAAATATCCGGGCCGATTCCATCGCCCTCAATAAATGCGATGATGGGATCATCTGGAACGACAAGCTTGCCGTTTTGGACAGTAATCTTCGTGCCTTCTTTGGGGGGAATAAGTTTCTGATAGGTTGGCATCTTTGCTCCACTAAACAGGGAAGATTCTTGCGGAACATCCTTTTAATATAAAGGTTTCCACGGGATTTGCGATAAATTTCACTACTTATAAAAGCGACCACACGCGAGGGATATAATTATCCCTCACCGCTCAAATACGGAATTTAAAATAGCGTTTTGAAATACGAGGTCGGAAAAAACACCGCAGCCGACCGTGCTAAGATAGAAAGGAATACACATGTGTCGGGCCTGAAACCCGGTAAGTTATTTTGCAGATAGTCGTGTGGGACTAATTTATATCAACAGCAATTTCTTCGCTAATGAAATACTAAATATAATGAACTTTCTCAAAAAGTCAACTCCCGATACGAAAACACCGAAGGCTTAACCTTCGGTGCTGTTCGGGTATAAGAGGCAGCCGTGCTGGAGGATTATGCAGACCGCACTCAATATGGGAAAACCTGCTTGACAATATAAATCATGGAAAACAGAAGGCTTCGACGTATTCGGGTGCTGAATCAAAGCTCATCGTGCCGACATTTCTCCCCGCCGCAAGCCGCTCAAAGTAGCTTTTCAGGAGAAATGGAACGTCCTGGAAGCCTTCTGTTTGTCCAAATTCGGCCAATCACGCCCGAGAGCCGCGTATTCTAAGCTGCAATCGGCCACGGAAGAGTCCCACAGAGAAACCTGCAAAAGATCATCCCTTCCACAATATGTATTGGCAACCTCTATGCCTGTTGTATAATTGCAATAATTACAAATCAATAACCAAATTCCCCTTGCTTTTTCTCGCGCAATATATGCACAGTCTGCGCTTCAAATGCACGAAACTATCCCTCCACAACATAATTCATGACATAACAACTTCTCAAGATTGAAGAATATCCTTGATTTGTCCGAAAACTTTCCCTATAATAAGGAAGGATCAAACAGGGACGAAAGAACCTGACACGGAATTTGTATTGTTCCTACATGAATGTTTGGTATGTTGGATGCAAAAACCTTTGAGGAGGCAGCTATGAAACAGTTTTGCGCCCTTTTGCTCACTCTGGCCTTCATTCAGACAAGCTTTGGACAGCTTTCCGGGCCTCTAAGCGGCACTCTCGGCCCGGGCGAATTCCATGTGATTGACACCATTTATGTCAACACCGGTGACAGCTTAATACTCTTGCCCGGAACGACATTCAACTTCGACGGTCCTTATCCATTCTGGATTTACGGAATCCTTCTGGCCGAGGGAACCGAAGGTGACTCTATAATTTTCACAACCGACACCATCGCCAATCCCGACCGCTGGCGTGGCTTGAGATTTTCAGGTTCCTATTGTTCCGCCAGACTGTCTTACTGTCTCATCGAAAAAGGCCTTGCAACCGACGATGAACCCCACGGACCTAAAAGATATGGTGGTGGAGTATGGTGTGCGGGAGTTTCATCACTTGTCTTTGAAAACTGCGTCATCCGAGGCAACATGGCGGCTTCCCGAGGCGGCGGAATGTATTGCTATAACTGCTCGCCGATTTTTACAAATTGCACTATCAGCGGTAATGAGGCAGGTACTTGGTGCGGCGGGGGGGTCTTTTGTACGGAAGCTGACCCCACCTTCACAGACTGCATCATCAGCGGCAATATGTCAGGTGACGACGGGGGCGGCGTGGAGTTATATGGCTATTCCATTGTGACACTCACGAACTGCGAAATTCACGACAACATTGCCGGCGGGTGGGGCGGCGGGCTGAATTCGGCGGGTTCCGGACTTACCCTTATAAATTCCACTGTACATCATAACTCGGCAAGTAGCGGCGGCGGAATCGCAGGCTATGAATCCTGGCTGACAATCACAGACTGCGAGATTAGCGGCAATACCGCACATGGATATGGCGGCGGCGTTCGCGGCTATGATGCCTATGAATCGCGCTTCACGAATTGCACCATAGATGATAATGTGGCCGGGAGTCGCGGCGGCGGTGTGTATTGCTCGTTTTCCGCGTTTAATTTCACTCGCTGCACTCTGAGCGGGAACTCGGCTCAAGAATGTGGCGGCGGAGTCTCCTGCGAATGGACTTCAGCGGTCTTCAACAGCACCATCATTGCCTTCTCGGACGGCTTCGGTCTTTACTTTGACCGCAATTGCGAAAACAGCCAATTCAACTATTGCGATGTTTTCGGCAACAGCGGTGGGAATATCGCTTTCTTAGATGACGATCCATCCCACGCGCCGCCGAATATCGGAGTGCTTTCCACCACCAACGCCAATGATGATTCCTGCGACCAGTATTCCAATATCTTTTTGGCTCCGATGTTCGTTGACACATCGACAGGCGATTATCATCTTCTCGCAGCCTCGCCCTGTATTGATGCCGGAGACCCGAATATATCCTATGATCCTGACGGTTCCATCAGCGATATCGGCGCTTTCTACTATCACCAATCGAACGCCGAGCCTTCTGCTGCAACACTTCCGACAGTGCATCAGCTTCATCCGAATTGGCCGAATCCATTCAATCCAACAACCACAATACATTATGATGTTGCACAGAACAGCCGCGTTCGATTGACAATCTATAATTTACTCGGGCAAGAAATCGCGCAGCTAATTGACAAACAACTATCCCCCGGCTCCTACCGAGTCACATGGAACGCTACTAATCTCCCCTCCGGCCTCTACCTTTGCCAAATGGAAGCGGATGGATTTGTACAGACGCGCAAGCTTGTCCTGATGAAATAGCATCGCGTAGGGGCGGACCCACGTGTCCGCCCGCGCGGTTCAACAGAGGCGCAAAGACGGGCGCACACGCGGGAGCGCCCCTACAGCGGATGGATAGATCGCCGCGGCTTAGCGTTAGCACACCCGGCACAGTTTAAATAAAAAGCCGGCCTCTCAATCGAGACCGGTTTTTCTTGGTAGCGGGGGTAGGATTTGAACCTACGACCTTTGGGTTATGAGCCCAACGAGCTACCAGACTGCTCCACCCCGCGTCATTGTAATCCTATAATATAATCACTAAAACCCCCAAAGTCAAGCACTTATTCTATCTAATAGTTTCTTTATCACTTACAGAAGCAATCCGTACCGCAATCACTCGCCGCGCGTCAGCTTTTAGAACCCGGTATTGCCACCCTCCTTTCAGCAGCTCCTCCCCCGTCTGGGGAATCCGCCCAAGTTCCGTCAATATATAGCCGCTGAGTGTCGAATAATCGCCGGTTGGAAATTCAATCCCTGTGACATCCTTTACAGAATCGAGTTCCGCTCGTCCGGAAGCAAGGAAATGTCCCGCGCCTATACGCCTGCAAATCGGCCCCGCTTGATCAAATTCATCTTCCACCTCTCCTAAGAGCTCTTCCAAGACATCCTCTAACGTCACGATTCCGTCTGTGCCGCCGTGTTCATCGACGACAACGACCATGTGCCGCCTGTCCTCGCGGAATTTCTGCAGCAGCTCCTTCACTTCCTTTGTTCCGGGTACCGCATCAATCGGCTGAAGCACATCACTGATGTTTTCGACAGCTCCCAAAAATTCGCGCGCCAAAACGTAGCCGATAATATGATCCAAGTCTCCGTCATATACCGGCAGCTTCGAATGACCCGACTCGATAAACCGCTTTCGAACCAGCGCGGCGTCATCATCTTTCGCTACCGCGACAATCTGTGTTCGCGGTGTGATAACTTCTCGCACTTTCCGGTCCCGCAGAACAAAGAAGCGCGAGAGGAGTTCTCCTCCTTCCCGCGAAACGACACCGAGCTGGTGAGCTTCTAACAGCAAAAGCTGAAGTTCCTCGGCGGCATAGAAGCGACTGCCGGGCTTACTTAAATCAACCGGTCTCTCTTTCCCCGCGAGAATCCGGTTGACAAGACGAACAAGAACATACACGGGTGAAAACAGAATGTAACTCAGCCACAACGGTAAAGCCGCCAATCTCACCACTGAATTCGATGAGCCGAAGAAAATCGCCTTAGGAAGAATCTCGCCGAAGATTAAAACGATACAGGGAGCCAACACAATAATCCACACAGGAGCCCAGCCACGCTCAGCAGCAAAAGCGGCGAACATCGTCGAATATGCGACATTGACCAGATTGTTACCAATCAGCGTCGTTCCGAGGAAACGCTCGGGACGGTCGGCAAAAAACTTGACGAGTCCCGCTGAAAGCCGTTTCCTGCGCGTCCAGACTTCTAAAAGGATGCGGTCGAAAGCTGTGTAGGCAGTTTCCACTCCGGCATAGAATGCGGACAGAAGTAAAAACACGATGATTAGCGCGATATCCAAAAACCATCCTCCACGCAGCTTGCCCGCCCCGCCGTCGCATCGTTCACCTGTCGATGCACATTTTCCTTTTCAGAAATCGGCACCCGCAACTCGAATTGCCCCCCTTCCGCCGAATCGCGAGGAATAATTTCCCAACCGCAGCGATTCGCAAGAGTGTACAACTTGCCGATGTCGTCGAACATCACATCAACGATAAATTTCCGCCGCCGCCGAATCACTCTCTTTGGAGCCGAATCCAGCGCTTCGCTTGCACACGCGCCGTAAGCTCGAGCGAGATTGCCTTTACCGAGCTTCGTTCCGCCGTAATAACGCGTGACAATAACAAGCGCATCCGTCAGCCCCGCCGCTTGAATCGCGCGAAGAATCGGAGCGCCTGCGGTGCCGTGAGGTTCCCCGGCGTCACTGCTGTGCTCGCGCCGCTCCGCTCCCAAAATCCACGCGGAACAGTGATGCGTAGCGTCATGGAACTCACGCGCGCGCTTTGAAAGACGTTCAGCGACTTCTTCCTCTGTTTTCACCGGAACAGCCCATCCCAAAAAGCGGGAGCCCAACACGCGGATTTCCGACGCGCCGGGCCCCGCAAGAGTTCGGAATTCGCCGCTTTCTTCGGGCGCTTTATCGTTTTTCATTTCGCTTCCGAAGAAATCGTTTGAAACTCAGTGTCGCTACAGTCCCGCTTCCGACCTCGAGACAATCTTGATAGTCATTTCGATGCGTTCGTTCGGATTGTCACGCTGGTCGCGCGGTTGACTGACAATTTTATCCGCGACTTCGACACCTTTGATAGTCTGGCCGAAAACCGTGTACTGGTTGTCGAGATTCTTCGCGCGATCAACACAAACAAAGAACTGCGAACCGGCGGAGTTGGGATCTCGCGAGCGCGCCATTGACAGCGTTCCCTTGACATGATCCTTCTTACTGAACTCAGCGTTCACACTCCAACCCGGACCGCCCTGACCGTGCTTCGCCTTATCCGCATCCTTTGAATTTGGATCGCCGCCCTGAATCATAAAATTCGGAATAACGCGATGGAACGCACAGCCATTGTAGAATCCGTGATTCGCCAGATACTTGAAATTACGAACATGATTCGGCGCGAGATCCGGGTAGAATTCCAGCACGATATCGCCGAACTTTGTGCTGATAACTGCGACGCTGTCGCCATCAATTGGATAATCAGCCGGCCACTTGGCAAGTTTGCCGGTCGGTTCCGCTTTTTCCTCTGTCATTTCAGTTTCCGTCGCTTTCGTGGCTTCAGTCGTCTCGCTTTTCGGTCCGGATTTACATGAAGTTACCATAAACAATGCTCCGAGTGCTAAAATGATAATTGTGCGCATTGATTTTCTCCTTGAAATTGATTGGTGATGGTTATTCCTTTTTGCTTGTAATTTCCCTGCGGTGTTGTCTGCTTGCAGCCGACCCTTTCTCGCCGAGCCGGGTTTAACCTGTTCCTTGATTGGATTCTCATTCAAACCTTAATATGAGCTTCCCTTTTTGTGGCTTACCTCTATCCGTTGCAATGGTGTAGGGAACCTCGCAGTAAAGTGGGTATTTTTGACTCCCATGTAAACGGACTGTAACCGTTGCTAACTCCAACTCACAATAGGGATAGGCAGCTTCTTGACCTTTACTCTTAAAAGTAAAGCATGTGAAAGTTTTCTCATTTTCAACCAGTTGCGTTTTTTTCCAATACTCGCTGCGCATTGTTGTTCTCGAATTCTCTCCTTCTCCCGCACTGATTCCGCCAAATTTAATTTCAGCAAAACGCGCAATCTCATTTGGAATTCTGAACTCAACGAGGTACCAGACTGCTACAAGATGTCCTTCATTTAAGAGTTTCAGGCTGATTGGCAGAGTTATGTCACTCTTTGGAATTTTCAATGGGAGTTCTTCTTCTTTTTTGTTTACCCCTGTAGACCAGTATAAATGCAAGTCGGTCACTTCCTGAGCTTTCCTGATCTGGTGGAATGTCCAGAAGAAACCAATAATAGCAATTGGGAGGACTAAGATCTGCATTAGGAACTGCCCTAGAACGAATCGGTCTGCTGCCGCAAGAACTATCAGTATAATGACAGCAACGATCCATTTCCAGTTATTGTACAATTTCAATATGAATTCCTCATTTGATCTTCAAAAGTGAATTTTCGTCAAGCGGGTGACACACCACTACTGTCTCAGTTTTTGTGTGCTTGAGAAAACCGGATTCTCCCTGCGATGTCGGCTATTTGCAACCGATCCTTTTTCGGAATTATCGTACAGTTAGAACAGGCTTCCCTAAGCGTTTCGACAATTCTTCCCTGCGTGGATGTTTACCGAGTTCCGCGAGTGCGCTTTGCAGTATCCCAATAGAACCGACATAAGCCGTCACTTCGTAGAACATCGTTTCTTCGAAGGGAATAACATTCGCATGGCTGTAGGTTGTGGTGTCAGTTGAACCCAAGAAGTAATAAGGGCCCTGGACAGTTGGAGAGTGATAGATGATATAGTAATCAACCGTAACGGAACTGCCCTGGATACTTGTATCCACAGGCGACCATCGCAGAAGAGCATCCGTGCCTGTACGAATCAGAGTTAGATCTTTCACTGCTGCGGGGGTTAAACCACCTTCACCAGAACACGACACCCATGTCGTCTCTGCATTGTAGGCGTTACTGATAATTCCCAAGTCGCATTCAAACATCCCAAACGATTCAGGATTAAATTCAATCAGCAATATGGTGGAGTCACCGGGTATGATTGATGAATCAATCAGCTGCAATACCTGAAAATTCGGCGGGCAATCGAGGATGTGCGCAATTTCAAGATATATGTTTCCAAGGTTGCTGCAGGAAACGGATAGCGTCTCAGGATAGCCGTATTCTACTGCTCCGAAATCCAAGCTCAAGGGATTCAATTCCACATAAGCCCCCAGACCAACACCGAAAAGGGGTACAATTTTGTCGTGATGGTCGATCTCTATAGAAAGAGAATCTTCATAAACTGTACTTGAATATGGCGCGAAAGTTACCACAATTTGAAGACTGTCACCGGATGCTAACACGCTATCTGCCAAGTTCCAATCATGGGAAAACGCCGAGTCGTTGATGCTGATAGACTGAATGATAATCACACTATAACTCGGATTGTGCAATATGCAAGTCAGCATGCCGATGTTGCCAACAAAGACCGAGTCAAAATAGAGATTTGATGGCTCTACAACCATCTCTAACTGGTCATAATAAAACGCTCCTATATCAGCAATAGTACTATCAGGATTCAGCGGCAATTCCGGATCGCCTGCATCAATACATGGCGAGCCCTCTAAGAGAAGATAATCCCCTGTCGCTCCGTCCACAAACATAGGGTCGAGGAAGATGTTGTAGTATGTGTCGCATGAGTCACCGTTGGCGTTAGTCGTTGAAATCGTGCCAATATTGGGCGGACCATGAGAAGAATTGTCATCTTCGAAAGCAATATCCCCGCCGCTGTTGTCGAAAATGTTAGAGTACTCTATCTGACTGCTTGCACCATTATAGAAATAAATTCCTGCCCCTCCGGAAAAAGCAATAATAGTGCTGTTGAAAGTCGCTGAAGAACTGTTATACACTCCGCCCCCGCGATAGAACGCTGAGTTTCTACTCAGTGTACAGTTAGTGAAAATTGGCGAAGAAGGAGAGCTACAATGTACTCCGCCGCCCGTACTGATCGCATAATTGCCCCTAAGAATGCAATTTGTGAAGGTTGGCGAAGAAGGAGAGCTACAATGCACCCCGCCGCCGTAGTACGCCGAGTTGCCGTTGATCGTGCAATTCGTGAAACTCGGTGAAGAAGAGTCTATGCAAGCTACCCCGCCACCACTAGAGCGTATCTTAAAAACATCGTAGGAGAATGATCATACATCCGAGGTGCAGGAAGCCGATGTAGTTTTCGACGAAGTGGTCGTAGCGCGTGGCAATGCGGCGGAACTGCCCCA